>CAWJTR010000007.1:0-56540 GCA_963845735.1 uncultured Alphaproteobacteria bacterium
ACTTTGAGGCTGAGGGCGCGGGCGACCCCCTCGCCGTAGGCCGGATCGGCGCGCCGACAATTGGCGACGTGGCGCTCCTTGATGTGCTGCCGCGCATCGCCCATCGCGCGCGCCGTGTTCTCGAACAGCGCCTGCTGCTGCGCCGGCGTCATCAGCCGGAACAGATTGCCCGGCTGCTCC
Source organism: uncultured Alphaproteobacteria bacterium (assembly GCA_963845735.1). Taxonomy (GTDB): domain Bacteria; phylum Pseudomonadota; class Alphaproteobacteria; order ATCC43930; family CGMCC-115725; genus AP-15. Next base: position 181 of record CAWJTR010000007.1, read on the forward strand.
CAGTGGTCGTCGTCGGCGTAGTGGTCATAGTGGGCCGCCTCGCCTTCAATGGGCAGCGGCGGCTCGGCGAAGTCGGGCTGGTTGTCCCACAGCCCGGCGCTGTTAGGGTTGAAGCTGGTGGTGCCGCCGAGATTGCCGTCGACCCGCATCTTGCCGTCGCGGTGGTAGCTCATGTACGGGCATTTCGGCGCATTGACCGGGATCTGGTAGTAGTTGACGCCGAGGCGGTAACGAACCGCGTCGCCGTACGAGAACAGGCGCGCCTGCAGCATCCGGTCCGGGGAAAAGCTGATGCCGGGGACGACATTCGACGGCCCGAACGCCGCCTGCTCGACTTCGGCGAAATAGTTGTCCGGCCAGCGGTTCAGCTCCATCACGCCGACCTCGATCAGCGGATACTCGGCCTTCGGCCAGACTTTCGTCAGGTCGAACGGGTTGTGCCGGTGGGTCTTCGCCTGCGCTTCCGTCATCACCTGGATGAAGAGCGTCCAGCGCGGGAAATCGCCGGCCTCGATCGCATTGAAGAGGTCGCGGCCATGGCTTTCGCGGTCCTTGGCAACAAGGGCTTCGGCCTCGGCGTCGGTCAGGTTCTCGATGCCCTGCTGCGTCCGGAAATGGAATTTGACCCAGACGCGTTCGTTCGCCGCATTGATCATCGAGAAGGTGTGGCTGCCGAACACGTGCATATGGCGGAAGCTCTTCGGGATGCCGCGGTCGGACATCACGACCGTGACCTGGTGCAGCGCATCCGGCAGCAGCGTCCAGAAATCCCAGTTGTTGTCGGCGCTGCGCATCCCGGTGCGCGGGTCGCGCTTGATCGCGTGGTTGAGGTCGGGGAAGCGCAGCGGATCGCGGAAGAAGAACACCGGCGTGTTGTTGCCGACGATGTCCCAGTTGCCTTCCTCGGTGTAGAACTTCAGCGCAGAGCCGCGGATGTCACGTTCCGCGTCGGCCGCGCCACGCTCGCCGGCGACGGTCGAGAAGCGGGCAAACATCGGCGTCTTCTTGCCGATCTCGGCAAAGATCTTGGCCTTGGTGAAGCGCGTGATGTCGTGCGTGACGGTGAAGGTGCCGTGTGCGCCCCAGCCCTTCGCATGCATGCGGCGCTCGGGGATCACCTCGCGGTCGAAATGCGCCAGCTTCTCGAGCAGCCAGATATCCTGCAACAGCGCCGGGCCGCGCGGACCGGCGGTCATGATGTTGGTGTTGTCGGCGACCGGGGCGCCGGCGTCGTTGGTGAAACGCTTTGTTTGCGACATGACAGGTTCCTCCGGTTGGGCGACGAAAGGGTTCGCGGTGGATAAAGGTCCCTGCGTCAAGATCAGGGCGGCTAAGGCGTTGGTCAAAATCGATTGCTTCGATCTTCCCTATCAGCCGACATTGCGCCATCCTGGCGTTTTCGTCGGAGAATTGCGCCGTTGACCGGATTGGGCAACGGCAAATGACGTCGCCATCGACGAAGAGCGCGCGAACCCGGCGATCGAGGCCGCAAAACGCTGAATTCCGCTGGTTTGCGTACACCGACGCATACTTTTCCTGTCGCTGCTTGCCGGACAATGACCCCGCGCCGAGTACCTTTGTCCGCTTCACCCGTCGGGTCCCCCATCACCGCCCCGGTCAATCCCCCACAAGATACTGAATTCTATATCAGAATTGTATTGAACGCGCTCAAAATCGCCGCTTCATCTAGGCAATGCGGGTTCAGATATGGATAGCCGCTCACACGCGATTTACCTCATCCCATCGATCAGGTGCCCTCGATCCCGCCAATGAGCCTTCGGCACTCGCTCGCCAGCACTCGCTCGAAGGCGCCAACGCCGCGACAATACAATGCGACTACGGCAATCGCATGGTTACGGCGCCGCATATCCCAGCGGTCGCGCTCCTTTTCGCTATCTGCTCGGCCCCGATGTCTCCGATGCTGCGCTGCACCGTGTTACTGTCTTGTGTCCGATTATGTGGTGCCCGTTTACCATCAAGTCTCGGCTGATCAATTTTTCTTCAGATATGAAACCAGTTATGATGCGGGCGCGGGTGGATAGCTGTTCATACAGTTTATGTCGGCTTATTCGTCGGACAGCCCGGATTGGGTATCGGCTGCGAGACGATCAGTATCCGAGCTATGGAATTGGCTCGTCGAGGCTTCTGCGGCCCATCTCGCGCATAAAGTCAATCGCCGCTTCTCGCGACCCCTGAATCAGGGTGTGTGTCAATACCTGCATTTCCGCCAAAAACGCCGCGCGAAGAGCAGAGCTAGTAGCGTCCCGTGCGGTGACCGCTCCTAGAGGATGTAACAATAGTTTTGCCACGTCGGCTAATTTCCGGAGCATCGAATGACAATTTGAATTTGGAGTGAGCACAGGCATTACGCATCTCTCGGACAAAATGTAGCTGTCTGGCGGCGTTTGATGAAATAAATCCAAAAACGTATGCGATTTCTATCTTAGATGAAAACGTACCTAGCGGACCTTCAAATCTTAATATGTGCTTCATTTTCGCCGGCGTCGTTGCCACTCGTATATGGTCCTCAATTCGATATGACAATGCATCATCCAAGATCGCCGCAGATAATATTACTTTTGCTCTATCGCTCTCGCCAAATAGTTCGGCCCTGATATTCTCATCGTCAAGCTCCGCTAATGGGTCGTTCACATAATCCCGCAAGCGCCGCACTGTGGCATTGGCTGGGAATAAAGGGTCCGCCATGCTATCCTTCCGAAATGAGCGACCAATCCAGCAACAGCGACCAGCGCCGCGACAAGCTCTTGTAGCGGCTCCTCCAGACCCCTCCCCCAGACGCGCGACCAGCTAAAAGCGGAGCGCGCGAAAGGGAAGGAGACTTCGCAAAAGCAGAAAAGCGGGAAACGCAAATCCGCCTAGCTTTGCCGTCTACCGTTCGGGGTGCGAGTCGTGCACCTCTCGCCACTTGCTATCCGGTCCTGGTGTCGGAGGAACACGCTTACCTTCGACGAGCGTGGTCGTTTCCCCGGACTTTGGATCGCGATAAATGCCCGACCGATCAACAATCTGGCCTGGTCTCAGCGTGTGACGTGCCATCATGGCCTCCGCCAAATGGGCGGAACCGCCTTGACTTCTGCCGCCGTTTCCCTGATGTAGGGACGCACATAACGCCAGCCCGCAGACGGTTCCAATAGATGCGGGTTGAAATAGGGGCCGGGCCGCCGCAGCCCGGCTTTCCTATGTCCAGTCAGTTCGGACTCCTAGCTTAATTACTCTAAAAGGGCAACGAGAAATCTCTGCTCCTAGCGTGGCGTGGGCATCAAGGCCCCATATCTTGTCTAGCACGCGGCGCAGGAAGGCTCGCACCTCTGCTTAGGGGTACGCGGTTCTGTCAGGTTGTAGATACAGAAGGCGCTCGCCCTTGGTCCCGCGCAGTAGCTATTTTTTTTTTCATAACTGGTGATTCCGTCACAAAGAACAGGAAAATATATCGAACAGGCGTTATTCAACGTATTTTTAGTGTCGATTTTTACGTATTGCTGGCTCGTGAAATAGTATTATAGCCGTTGGCATTACTTTTGGAGCGGCGGAGGCTCAGCCAACAGCATTCTTCCGATTTAGCGATCGGACAGCTTGCACACCACTGAACAAAAGCACCTACCGACTGAGGTTGGTGGCCTTGGCCACTCTGGCAGCCGGACCTTCACTGTCGCCGCTCATTCGGTGGCGGTGACGACGCCGCTGATCAGATTGCCGGCGTAGAGCGTGGCGAGGTCGATGTTGCCATCGCCGGGTGCCGGCTCGATCGAGGCGATCAGGGCGGCGAGGCGATGCTCTTGGTCGCGGGCGAGCTGTTCGGCCTCGGCGACGGTGACGGCGGCGAAGCGGATCGCGTCGCCGGGGCGGCGGCGGCCGACGGCCGGGAGGTCGGCCGAGATAACCGTGGCGATCTTGGGATAGCCGCCGGTGGTCTGGTGGTCGGCCAACAGCAGGATCGGCTGACCGGAGCCCGGCACCTGGATCGCGCCGGTCGCGATCGCGTCGGAAACGATGTCCCAGCCGTGGCGGTGGCAGCAGCCTCGGGCCGTCGAGGCGCATGCCCATGCGGTCGGCGCTGGTCGAGATACGGAATTCGGCGTCGAGCAATGTCGCCACCGCTTCCTCGGTGAAATATTCCTGTTGCGGGCCGAGGATCACGCGGATCGGCTGGTCAGCGGTTGCCGGCAGCGGCGTCGGCAAGCGCTGCTCTGGCCGCTCCGAGGCACGCTCGACCGCCAGCGGAACGAGGTCGCCCTGGCGCAGAGAGCGCCCCTCAAAGCCGCCGAGCCCGGCGCGCAGATAGGTCGAGGCGCTGCCGAGGACCGGCGGCACCGCGATGCCGCCTTCGACGGCCAGATAAGCGCACACCGAATCCCGCCCGAGGACGATCTGGAAGACCTCGCCGCGCACCAGGCCAGCGCTGTGCCAAGCGGCCACGATGCGCCCGCGTTCGCCCTCGATCGCCAGCGCTGCGCCGATGCCGGCGACCGCGACCCGCACCGTGTCGGCGGCGACTTCAAAGCTCGGGCCGCTGTGCAGGATTTCGAGCGCCGCCGTCCCCGGCGGATTGCCGACGAGCGCGTTGCCGAGGCGCAGGCTGACGTCGTCAAGCGCCCCAGAGACCGGCACGCCCAGCGCCTGCCAGCCGATCCGGCCGAGATCCTGCACCGTCGTGTGCAGACCTGGGGTCAGCACCTTCAGACCGGCGGTCAGAGGCTAGCTCCAAATGCTGCGGCGGCTATCACCCGTCGCCCCCGCGAAAGCGGGGGGCCAGGGCAACCGCCGGAGACTTGGGCACTGGATTCCTGCTTTCGCAGGAATGACGAACAACTTGGTGATCTTTTGGATGCATTTGGAATCTGGGGCTCATGCTCCGATCGGCTCGCTGTCGATCGCGTATGCGCCGCGCGCGACCGCGCCGCGGATCGCGGCAAAGGCAGTGGGGTCGATCGGCTCGAACTGCACCGCGTCGCCGGGCATCAGAAGCGCCGGCGGCGTTCGCGCCGGGTCGAAAAGGCGGATCGGCGTCGCCCCGACCAGGTGCCAGCCGCCGGGACTCTGATAGGGATAGATCGCCGTCAGGGTGGTGGCGATCGCGATCGAGCCGGCGGGAACCCGCACCCGCGGGTCGGCGCGTCGCGGCAAGGCCAGCGCCGCCGGCAGATCGCCCAAATAGGGAAAACCGGGCAGAAAGCCCAGCATGTAGACGTGGTACCGCGCGCCGCTGTGCAATGCCACGACCTCACCCGAAGCGAGCCCGGTCAGCCGCGCCACCTCGGCGAGATCGGGGGCGAATTCGCCCTCGTAGCACACCGGGATACGCCACAGCCGGCTGGCGGCTTGCCCGCCCTCGTCGCGGTCGAGCAGCCCGGTGATGATCTGCTCTAGATCCGCCCGCGAGGTCGAGAGCGGATCGTAATGCACCATCAGCGAGCGGAAAGTCGGCACGGTTTCGACGATTCCGGCCGGCGGCGCGGCGCGAAGCACGCGGTCGAGGCGCAGCACCTCGCGGCTCAGCCCGCGGTCGATCGCGTCGCCGAATTCGACGACGAGCGCGCGGTCGCCGACCGACAGGAAACGCACCGGCATCGAATTCTTGCTACAATTCGCCACCACATATGATGCGGGACGATAGAGCGAGGAGCCGGGCATGGCAAAAGCGATCAATCTCAACGCCGATATGGGCGAGGGCTTTGGCGCCTGGGAGATGGGCGACGACGCCTCGTTGATGAAGATCATCCGCTCGGCCAGCATCGCCTGCGGGTTCCACGCCGGCGACCCGGTGACGATGCACCGGCTGGTCAGCCTGGCCGCGGCCGAGGGAGTCAGCATCGGCGCGCATCCCGGGTTCAACGATCTGTGGGGGTTCGGGCGGCGGCGCATCGACATGAACCCGCGCGAGCTCGAATACATGATCGCCTACCAGATCGGCGCGTTGCAGGCGATGGCGGCCTATGTCGGGGCCAAGGTCACGCATGTCAAAACGCACGGCGCGCTGAACAACATGGCGGCCGAGGATATCGAGCTCGCCTTGGCGATCGGCCGGGCGATGAAGACGGTCGACCGCGACATGATCTATGTGGCGCTCGCCGGCTCGCAGATGGAAAAGGCGGCGCAGGAATTGGGCTTGCCGTTGGCGCGCGAGGGATTTTGCGACCGGCTCTATGACGACGACGGCAACCTCACTTCGCGCAAGGTGCCGGGCGCGGTGCTGCACGATGCCGACGAGATCCGCGACCGGGTCGTTAGAATGGTCGGCGACGAAGAGATCATCTCGCGCACCGGCAAGCGGCTGAAGGTCCGGCTCGACACCTTGTGCCTGCATGGCGACGAGCCGTCCGCAGTGATCGCCGCGCGCGCGGTGCGCCACGGCCTCGAAGCCGCCGGGGTGCAGATCGTAACCCTGCCCGAGATGAAGCTCGGCTGATCTTCGCGCGTGAGCGGGCTGCGCCCTAACGCTAGAGCGGTTTTCGACCGAGTCGATGCACTCGGCATGCATCACCCCCACCCCGACCCGCCCCCATCGAGGGGGCGGGAGTAAAATGGGGGTGCTGGCACAGGCCCTCCCCGCTGACACAGGCCCTCCCCCTTGATGGGGGAGGGTTTGGGAGGGGGTGAGTGCGGTTCAGTTTGATCGGAAACCGCTCTAACGCGACATCGCCGCGACCATGTCTGCGATCCACGCCTCGTCGTCGCTGATGGTCGCGAGCTGCGCGCGCAGCTCCGGCTCCGGCATGGCGCAGGAGCGAATCACCCGCAGATCTTCCTCGTCGCCCTCGAGGTCGCAGACGATCTCCAGCCGGATGCCATTGGGATCGAAGAAATAGAATGAATGAATGGCCGGCGGTATGGTCAGCAGCGGTCCGGCAGCGATGGCGACGCCATTCGCCTTGAGCCGCGCCAACATCTCTTGATAACGCTGCGGCCCGCACACGAACGAGACATGCTGCATCGCGCCCAAGGTATCGCGGTCTGTCTTGGCGACACCCTTTGGATATTCGAAGAACGCGAGCAGGCTGTCGCCGCCCATATCCAGAAAGTAGTGCAGTATGTTCTTGTAGGGCGGCGAGCCGACGCCATGCGCCGGCCCTGCATCGGGCGGCCGCGAGGGCGTGCGCAGACCGTGCACGAGTGGCATGCCGAGGACGCGCACATAGAAATCGAGCGTCATCCGCATGTCCGCGGTGACCAGCGCAAGATGATGGATGCCTCGCAGTAACGGCTTGCCCGGCGGGACAGGGATCTCGGCCCGGCTTTCAACCATCGTCATGTCCATGCGGTTCCTCCCTTGGCGAAGCTGCGACGACGCATCCCATTAGCACGCTGGCGCCGCCGGCGCCGCCGAAACATCGCTCGATGATGCCGTCCGCCTCGCCAGAGCGCGCTCTAGCCGCCGAACTGGAAGACGTTGGCCGGCTCTTCGGCCCAGTGGCGGTCGCGGTAGAGCCGGCCGGTCATCGCCTCGACATAGGGCGCAGCGGCGCAGGCCATCGCGAATTGGCGCTCGGACAAGGTCAGACCGGCGGCGCGGCAGGCCGTCGCTACCCGGTCGCGGGTGGCGGGGTCGATATCGGCGGGCTCCGGGTCGGAGAGTGGCGGCGGGGCATTCGAGAATTCGGCGTCGGGATCGAGCTGTGGCCGCCGCTTCCGCCACGGCGTCGCCATCTCATAGGCGTGCGCGACCCGCAGCACCGTCGCGTCGTCAAAGGGCCGGCCAGCGATCTGCATCGACAACGGCAGCCCGCCGCTGCTGAACCCGATGCATTGCGCTAATGCCGGGCCGCCGGTGACGTTGAACGGCGTCGTCAATGACGGTCGCCGCCAGAATTCGATCGTGCGCCAGGTGCCGAGGCGCGGCGCCGGGCCGCCGGCGGTCGCGGTCACCAGCACATCGAAATTTTCGTAAACCGGCGCCATTTCGGCCAAGATGCGCCGCCGCTCGCGCTGGGCCTGCACGTAATCGCGCGCGCTGATCAGCACCGCCGGCAAGACGCGGCCGAGGAAATCCTCGCCGAAATCCCCCGGCCGGGTGCGCAATGCGTGTTCGTGCACGGCGAGCAGCTCGGTTTCGGCGATCGTGACCTTGACGTCGTAATAGTCCTGCGCCGGCCGCAGGCGCACCTCGCCGAGAGCAGCGCCGAGCGAGCGAAAGACGGCAAACGCTTCGTCGAGCGCCGCGGCGACCTCGGCGGTCACCGGGCAATCGTCCTCGTGCAAATGGCGCACGATGCCGATGCGCAGGCCCTTGATGTCGCCGGTCAGGGCCGCGCGGTAATCGGGCGCCGGGCGCGTGGCGCTCGCCGGGTCGTTCGGGTCGTGGCCAGCGATCGCCTGCAGCATGATCGCGCAATCCTCGACCGTCCAGGTCATCGGGCCGGCATGGTCGAAGCTGAACGAGTTGGTGTAGACCCCGTGGCGGCTGACGAGCCCATAAGTCGGCTTCAACCCGACGATCCCGCACAGTGCGGCCGGGCCGCGGATCGAGCCGCCGGTATCGGAGCCGAGCGCGCCGGGAACAAAGCCGGCGGCGACCGCCGCTCCCGAGCCGCTCGACGAGCCGCCGGTGAAGTGCTCGCGGTTCCACGGGTTGCGGGCCGGCGGCCAGGGCAGATCGAAGCGATGGCCCGCCATGCGCGAATTCATGGGTCGCGAGCTTGCCGGTCAGAATGGCCCCGGCGTCATAGAGCTTTCGCACCGTCGTCGCGTCGGCGGTGGGCACGGTATCGATGCAGACCCTGGAATGCCCGGTGGTGCGGATGCCGGCGGTCGCATAGATGTCCTTGAGCCCGAACGGGATGCCGTGCATCGGCCCGCGGTAGCGACCCGCTATTATCTCGCGCTCGGCGGTGCGGGCCTGGTCGATCGCGCGATCGAAGGTCGGCAGCAGATAAGCATTGAGCTGCGGATCGAGCGCCTCTGCCCGGCGGATCAGCGCCGTCGTCAGCTCGACCGGCGAGAGCTGCTTCTTTTCGATCAGCCGCGCCGCCTCGGCAATGGTCAGGAACGCTAACTCGGTCGGCGTCGACGGCATGTCGTCAGGCATTTCGGGCACTCCTCCACGGGCGGGGCGTCTGATAGGTGAGGGAGGGGCTCAGGCGGGCCGCGCCACCGACAATCGGCCGACGACGCCGTGGCGCTCGATGAAGCTCGCCACGATCCCGGACCGCTTCGCTTCTTCGACGAATTCCTTTAGCAGCGCGAACCCGGCGGTATTCTTCTTGGGCGTGCCGACCGCCTGCTGCACCGAGGTGAACTGGCCGTCGAGAATCCGCGATCCGGGGCGCGCCTGCTGCACTTCGATCAGGCCCGGCCGCAATCCGGCATAGGCGTCCAGCTTCTCGCCGTCGAACGCCTTGAGGGCTGCTTGGGCACTGTCGAACTGCAGCAGTTCGCCCCTTTTGTAGTTGTTCTCGAGCCACAGGCCATAGGCGCTGCGCGCGGTCACGGCGACCCGCCTCCCGGGCTGGTCGACCTCGGCGATCGACCGGATCGGCGAGCCGGCCGGCACCAGATAGGTCGCCTCGATCTCGCAATAAGCGGCGGTAAAGTTGATCACCGCGGCGCGCTGCGGCTCGGCGCCGATCAGGCCGATATCCCACAGACCCTTCTCGGCGTCGTCGGCGATCTCGCCCGGCCTCGCATAAGGAATGTATTTGACCGGCACGCCGAGCCGCGCGGCGATCGCTGCCGCCATGTCGGGCGAGACGCCGGTCGGATCGCCCGACGGGCTCTTGCCGGTAACCAGCAGGAAATTGCCCATGTTGATCGCGGCGCGCAGGACACCGGTCGGGGCGAGTTCGGAAACGACTGGCTTATCGGGCATAAGTCTGGTCCGGAAATGGTTGGGCCGATTGCGCCATCCTGAACGATCGTCGACGCCTCGGCACGTGAAAATTCCACTGCGGTGGTACCATCACCGGACGTGGCTTTGAGGAGGGGGGAAACAGGCTGTGAGCGAAGAGCGCACCATGCCGGACCAGCCGTTTCGTCTCGAAGAGGCGACGATTGACGATCTGCACCGGGCGATCCAGGCCGGGCAAACCACCTGCGTCGCGGTGGTGCAGCACTATATCGCCCGTGCCCGCGCCTATAACGGCGTCTGCAGTGCGCTGGTGACCGAAGACGGCGCACCGGTTCCCGAGGCCAGCGGCGCGCTGCGGGCGACGGCGCCGCTGCGCTTTCCGACCGAGACCGTCAAGGCAGCGACGATCTTCCCCGATCTCGACAAATACCAAGGCCCGCCGCTCGAATTCGGGCGCATGGAGGCGACTGCCTCCGACCCGTCGGTGCAGCAGCAATATGGGATGATCACCGGCATCCCCGATGCGGGCCAACTGAATGCGCTCGCCACATTGAACATCCGCGGCGAGCGTTCGGTCACCTGCCGCGGCGATTTCGACCGGCATCCGTCCAAGGGGCCGCTGCCGCCGGGCGCGCCGCCGGTCTGCGAGATATTCCGCCAGCTGCCCGACGCGCTCGAACGCGCGGCCGAACTCGACGCGCGCTACGGCCGCAACCCTGATCTCGACCGGATGCCGATGTACGGCGTTGTCTTCTCGTTCAAGGACCCATTCGACACCAAGGACATGCGCACCACCGCCGGTGGCGACGCGGCCTACGACATCGATTTTCCGGCGCGCAACCATGTGCTGGTCGAGCAGTTGCGCAACAAGGGCGCAATCATCTTCGCGAAGGCGGTCTGCACCGAATACAACGGCCGCGCGGGAGACCCGGGCGGACGGCATAAGCCCGAGAGGATATTGCCGTCGGTCTTGGGCTATCAGCGCAGCAGCTGGGGCGGCAACCCGGCCAACCCCTATGATACGACGCGCGCGGCCTCGCTCGGCTCATCCTCGGGGTCGGGGGTGTCGGTCAGCGCCAATCTGGTCATGTGCAGCCTCGGCGAGGAAACCCGCGCCTCCACGCGAGGCCCCGCCAACCACAATGCCGTTGCATTAATCTTGCCGCACAAATCGCTGCTCGGCTTCAATGGCGGGGCGATCGGCGCAGACATCTATTGTGATCGCGCCGGCATTCTGTGCCGCACGATCGGCGATTGCGCCAAAGTGCTCGATGCGCTGAAAGATCCGGTCGCCGGCTATTACGACCCGCGCGATCCCTACACCACCGTGCCGCGCTCATCAGTGCTGGCGACCCCTTACGCGAGCCATGCAATGATGTCCGGCGCACCGGGTTCGCTCGCCGGCATGCGCATCGGGATCATCCGCAAGTCGATGCTGACCCCGCCCGATGCCAAAGCCCCGGCGCCGATCGCTACCGCCGCCGCGGCCGAGATCAAATCGGTGCTCGGCCGCAAGCTCGGCGCCACCCTGGTCGAATCGTCCGATCCGCTCTGGGAGCCGGATCGCGACCTCGAAGCGATGAACCCCGATTTCCGCCGGGCGCTCGCGCGGCTGGCGCCGGTCTTCATGCCCGACCTGTTGTTCCGGCTCGGGCCCGACGGAACGCCGCTGTTCAAGGAGTTCGCGGAGGCAATCCAGCCGACCGAGTTCGTGCCCGACAAGGTCTTCGGATCAGGGGAGATGCTACCGATCGACTATCTCGTCGAATTGGCCGAGGGGCGGATCGCCCCGCCCGCGAACCTCGACATCGCGACGATCCAACAGCAGGAGCTGGCGATGGCGTTCCGCTATCACATCCCGCAATATCTGAGCCGCCGCGCCGCCGACTGGCATGCTCGCGGCTTTACTGAGACTTTGGTCGATTTCCCTTCGCTCAACGCGCGCTCCAAATTCTGGGGCGATGACGGCCGCGCCGCGTTTTGCAATTGGGAGGAAGTCGCCGACCCGCGCAACCCGCTCGGCGGACGCCAAGGGGTCGACGAGCGCATCATGCTGCGCGAATTGTTGCGGCGGGTCGACATGATGGTGCTCCTCGAAAACGGGCTCGACGCACTGGTGCGTCTGCACACGCCGTTGCCGCCGGCCAAGATCGGCGGCGCGCCCGAGCCCGGACTTTCCCAGAATTTGCGGCTGGAATCATTCTACGGCCCGAACGCCGGCCTGACCGAGGTGCTGATACCGGCCGGGTACGTGACAGCGGTCTACGACCCGGTCTTTGCCCTCAGCCCCGACCGCACCCGCTACATCCCGACCGCCGCCGAGACTCCGACCGAGCTGGCGCCGCCCGGCCTGCCCTTCTCGCTGGTGTTTCGCGCCGAGCCGGGCAAGGAGGATATTCTGCTGAAGATCGCCTCCTCCTATGAAGCCGCCTCCAACCGCCGCATCCCGCCGCCGGCCTTCGGCCCGCTGCAAATGGAGTAGGGTGCTTCAGGTCCGGAACCCGCCGTAGCGCACCCGCACCACCCTCTCGCTCCTCCGCTCGGGCATCGAGATCAGTGCGGTACGCTGCGGGCTTTGCAGCACGTCGAACATGCGGATGCGGCGCGCGCCCTCCAGCACTTGCGGCAGCCCGGCAGGCAACGAGCCGATGTCTACGCTGTCGCCTTCGACCGCCAGGCAAAAATCGAATTCGGTCTCCCCGTAATCGGGAAAGTTGTCGAGCTGAGGGTCGCCAAAAGGATCCACGAGAGGCGGATAGACGGCGGGCCGCTCGACGACCCATTCGGCTGTCGCACCGGCAATCTCTGGCATCGCGATTGTCTTGTCCGGCAGTATGACCGGGGGTGATGTTGCCATTACTGAGATGCCGGTCAGCAAGCTCAGGTTGACCATGACGCAGTTCACGGTTTGGGGATCAATGACCGTCAGCACCGCGGCGACGTGATTGCCGGGCACCACCTTGAAAGGGGCCGGGAGCGGCAGCGGCGGCTCATTGGTGAGCAAGTCGCGGGCCCACCATTGTGTCCAAGCCTCCGCCTTTATCGTGCCGTTTGCCTGCAATGTCGACTGCGTGCCGATCTGCGGCAGCGACGAGTCGAAGTAGAGCCGTTGACCGTCGAGGCCGATCCAGTTGGAGCAGACGTAGTCAATCCCGGGGGGCCCTCCCGGCGGCAGCTTGAGATTGCCCGGGATTGTCCAGAAGGCCCAAATCTGAATAAAGTGTTTGCCGCGGTTGGCGGTGATATAGGCGCCCGACCAGTTTCTGCTGGTTTCGAACCGCGTCGCTGTCACCAGCCGCTCATAGACGCGTCTGACCTGTGGGCGGTAACGCACGTCGTCGATCAATCGCTCATCGACACTGAAGTGATCCAAAATCACGGGTTTTCCAAAAGCGCGGTCCCAGACCTCGCGCAGCAATGGCTGCGTTACCGGATCGGGCCGCGGCGGAAGCCCGTATTGCTCCAGTTGTTCCGGGCTCACAGTCGTGAGGTCGACCAGCTTGGGCGGCACCGGAACCGGAAAGCCATGAAAGCGCTTTTTCAGCTCCTCGATGACAATCGGTGGAACGGCGCGCGATATGCCTTGAGTGGGGTCTGCGGGGCTCATTGCCATTCCCCGTTCGGCCATTCCGCCTGAGCGGCGGTCACTGCCTGGCTGTAGTGCGTCTGGCTGGCATTGTTGATCAGGTAATGGATCCAATAAGCATACGCTTTACCGCCAGCCGTGTCGCTCGGATAGTGCAGTCCGGCGATCTCTCGATTGTGGGCAATGCAGTCGGCAAGCGTCCACAGATCGTCGGCCATGTTCTGTTGATCTTGCTGCGGCAACACGCTCAGAACATCGCCCATGCACAGCGCCATTAGATGCGCCTGCGTCGAGTGCCCGCTTGGGAAGGACGCATGCCCCGGCACGGCGATCGGCGGCAGCAATGCCGGGCACAGCTGCGATGGCCTTGGCCGCTGGTATTGACCCTTGTAATACATCGAGACGAACAGGGCGACGAGGCTCGCGATATTCAACACTCTCGTAGTGTGCGGATAGCCGCTTGGCCGCGCTGTCATCATGTTCAAAAAATAGCTGATGAACTCGTTGGCCTGCGACAGGATCTCGCCCAGAGCGTCGGCGCGCTCGTTCGAGGCATCGGTCACCAACTGATCGATTTCCGGCGTCACATTGGCAATGAGGCCTGACCAGTCGACCGGAGGCATCGGCGAGGGTGGGACCCAGCTCGGCCAGAACCAGTTGTTTCCGGTGACCGAGTTGGGTGCGCCAGGGGGAGGGGCGCTCGGGTTGATCGTGTTCCAGCCGGTTGTGACAAAATCGTTCAGCGCCAACCAGGCGTACCAATCGGCGGACCAGTTTCGGTCGAGATAGTGCCTTTGATTGTTCCTCAGCTTGCCGATCGTATTTGCAGGTGTTGCATTCGGGCCGGTATCGAACTCGGTGACGAGGGGCAGGTTTATCCGGTCGGCAAAGTACCACCCTCCGGCGACCGCGGAGGCGTTTCCGGCATTTCCGACGTTGCCTTCATTACCTTCGTTTCCTTCAAAAATTGATGGCATGGCTTTTCTCCCTGGGGCTCTTCGGTTGAAACTTCGTGCTGTCGTACCCCCTTACTCGGGCAGACCCGCATGTTTGAGGCGTTCTGCAAATTCGTCACGGACAGCGCCGGACAAGGGTGTCCGCGCGCGGAATGTGGTTAGCCGGAAGGTTGGAACGAGCTGCAACAGATGGCGTCCGACCTGGCGTGCCTCGTCCATTTCGTTGAGCGCAACCAGGCTGGCAATCAAACAGCGCTGATTGGAGTAGTTCGCAGCGTTGTGGGCGTCCGACATACGCGCCCATGCTACTGCCTCTTCATAACGACCGCTCAGGTAATAGGCTTGCGACAGAAAATGCTCGAACCAGAAGGCGTCCGGGCCAAGCGGAGAGAGGCGCACCCCCCTTTCCGCGCTCGCGACGGCTGTTTCGTAATCACCCAGGTACCCGTGGGTGAGGCTGCTGTAACCCCATGCCAATGCGCAGCTTGGGCCCACAGCCATCGCCCTATGCAGATAATCAGTAGCAACACTGTAGTCTTTCAGTAGGTAGGACTGGATATGTCCGTAGATCGCGAGCGCGACCGCGTCGTTGCGGTCTCGCTCGATAGCCAGCCGCGCGTTGGATGCCGCCGTCTTTCTGTCTGCGAGCTCGTCCTCCGACCAGCCCTGAGCAATCCATCTGAGATGCAGCGATGCCAATCGCGAATAAGCAGGCGCATAGTCGTGATCGACTTCAATGGCCTGCTCTAGCAGCTCGCGGGCCCGTTCGAGCGCTGACCGATCCATCCTGCTCAGTTGATCAAGAGCCTGCAAGGTCAGGTCGTAGGCGGTCATGCTGGCTGGATGCTTGCGCAGCGCACGGGTCAGCTCGCGTTCACGCAGGTGCGGGGCGACCGCCGTCGCGACGCGTATGGCGATGCGGTCTTGTAGATCAAACAGCTCCGCAAGATCGCCATCGAAACGGTCTGCCCAAATCACCTCACCGGATTGCGCCTCCGTCAGCTCGGCCGCAATCCGAAGCGCTTTTTCGGAGCGCCGGACACTGCCGTGCACGACGTATTGCACATCGAGCTCATGGCCGACGCGACGCAAGTCAAGCGGTGCGCCAGCGAACATCTGTGTTGAGCTACGGGCAATGACCAACAAATCCTTCAGTCCGCCGAGCGCGCGGATGATGTCGTCAACCATCCCCTCAGCGAAATAGGCATCAGACTGATCCTTCTGCAGTGTGCGGAACGGAAGCACCGCAAGGGACGGCCGGTATTCCACTGCGGTCTGAATCGGACCGGCGTCGGGTATAGCAGGCGCGGTCTGCCTGGGGAGGGCCGGCATCCCCAACCAGGTATTGCAAGCCGCCGCGCGGATGCCGTAGACAGCGACCGGGTTCCTGATGTTCTTGAGGTGCTGGTCACCGAGGAATTCATAGCTGGCGGCGACGATTTGTCTGGCTTGCTCGAACACAGAGCTGGAAAGGCTGATGCCCCCGGGTTCCGCAATTTGCTCAAGTCGAGCGGCAATATTTACGGCAGTGCCCCCGGTGCGGCCTTTTTGCAGCAGCAACTCTCCCGAATTGATGCCAATCCGGAAGATTATCCGCTCGCCGGTGGGGAGTTTAGCGTTGCGCTTGGCGGCTTCCGCTTGAACGCGAAGAGCACATTTCAATGCCTCGACCGCGCTGGGGAATTCGGCCATCAGGCCATCGCCTGCAAAGCTGAACACGCGGCCGTGAGATTTCTCGACCTCTCGGCGAAACCGTTCGAGTTCGGCTCCGACGCGACGGTGCGTTTCTTCCTCGTTGCGCTCCATCAAGGCGCTGTAGCCCATGATGTCGGCACCGAGGATCGCTGCCAGCCGGCGCTCGAGGTTCCGCCGGCGCGAGCCCGGACCGCGTTCGGGTGAATGGTAGTCCCCTAGGACCATCGCTATCCCTGAGTGTCGGCGCCACCGATGAAGATAGCGTCGGTCGGTTCGCTGATGGAACCGTTCCCGACGAACCCCGAGATCGGACTCTATCGGCAGGACCATAGATTGCGATTTCACGAGTGAGAAGCTTGCAATCCGCCGCCACTTGGACGCCTTTGCCATTTTCGACGAACCTGCTCACCTCCATGTGTGAGCTAGCTCACACATGGATAAATATCGGCGCGGATTTTTCCAGCTTGGGGAGCGTACCTCGTCCGCGTGCCACGCCAGGATCGGTGGCGCCGGACCCGCGCGGTGACGGCAATGATTTTCGTCCGGAATCGTTCTATGGCCCGAACATTGTTGCAACCGAATTGCGTATCCGGGCGGGCTATCTGACGACCGTCTGTGATCCGGTCTTTGCGCTCAGAGCAGACCGCACGGCCGCGTTTTCGTCCCGGTCCCCCCATACCCTCGCCGCGCGCCGTTCTCGCTGGTGTTTCGCGCCGAGCCGGGCAAGGGGGATATTCTGCTGAAGATCGCCTCCGCCCACTAAGCCGCCTCAGGATGGCGGGGCTCGCGCGTACCCGGCGCATCGGCCTATAGTTGGCGATCCAATGAATGGGACACAGACCAACGAAAGGGACACAGAAATGCCCGCAAAAACTTACGTCAGGCCCACGGTTTCAATGCCGCCGCCGATGCCTCCCTTGCTCGCGCCGCAGCCGGCGGTCGCGCCTTTGACGCCGCCCGTGCATGCAGTGGATCTGATGACCGCCGAGGGATCAGCGGTGTTCGGCGCGCAATGGAGAGCCAAGGAGGCCAGGATCGTCGAGTGCCCGGCCCTCTCCAACTCGATGCCCGAATTCAAAACGACCTACGACATCGAGCCTCATGCCGAGCTGAGCGGGTTTGACAATTCATCTTGGCCAACGGTACCGGCGACGGAACTGGGCGCCAGGCGGGGCGGCGGCATGGTCTCATTCTTCTGGTACAGAACAAATTTGGCGATACCCGCAAATGCCGCGGGCTTCGACACCGCCGGCGCGATGACGGTCTTGCGGGTGAACGTCGACGATTACGCCGAAGTATGGATTAATGGGGAGATGCTACGGACTGCCGGGCGGCCCAGCCCCAACACGATCCAGGGCTTCAACATGCCCCATCGCCTGGTGCTCGCCAATCCCGTCACCCCCGGCGACAAATTCGAGATCGCGGTCTTCGCGATCAACGGGCCGATTTCGGCCGCACCGGCCAATTTCCTGTGGTTTCGCGAGGCAAAGATCGAATTCTTTCGCTGAGTGCTCCTCATCCCTGGGGGACCACGCGACGCTTGGTACCGCATGGAACGGGCGGAACTTGCTGACCCCTCACTGCGCGACGTAGACCATCCACGACACGCCAAAGCGGTCGGCGACCATGCCGAAACGCGGCGAGAAGAAGGTCTTGGCCAGAGGCATCTGCACCTGCCCACCCTCGGCCAGCGAAGCAAACAGCCGATTGGCTTCGGCGTCGTTGGCTGCGGTCAGCGACAGCGCAAAACCCTGGAAGCTCGGCTGCCCCAGGCATCGGCCGTCGGAGGCCAGCACCATCGCGTCACCGATGCGGAGGGCAGCATGCATGACCTTGTTCTCCGCGCCGGGCGGGACCATGCCGGGGGACGGAGGTTCGGGGCAGTCCTTGAAGCGCATCAGCATCACGACTTCGGCGCTGAGTGCGCTGCGATAGAATTCGACGGCCTCCTCGCAGCGACCATCGAAGAACAGATAAGGTTGGACTTGCATGTCTTTTCCTTCTCGGGGGTGAACGTCTCTCGTCCTGCTTGCGGTTAAGCCGGCGCAAAGCGCACCGCCGCGATCGGCGGCAGCCGTGCCTCGGGCATCGTCCAGGAATCGCCGCCGTCCTCGGAAATCCAGAGGCCGCCGCTGGTCGAGCCGAAGGCGAGAACCTCGCCGCTGTCGTCGATCGCGAGCGCATGGCGCCATACCAGGTCGTAGGCGTGGTGCTGCGGCAGGCCGTTGCTCAGCACCACGAAGCTGCGCCCGCCGTCGCGGGTGCGCGCGACCACGACCTTGCCATCGACCGGGATGCGCCGCTCGTCCTTGATCGCCGGGACGAACCACGCGGTGTTCGGGTCGCGCGGATGCGCTGCCACGGCAAAGCCGAATTTCGACGGGCGGATCGCCGTCAGCTCGCGCCAGGTGGCGCCCGAATCCTCCGAACGGAAGACGCCGTTGTGGTGCTGACACCACACGATTTCGGGATGTACGGCGCAGCGCGACAGCCGGTGGACGTCCTGGGCGATCGGCTCTTCGCGCAGCTCCGGCGGCATATACTCGGCATACATACCGCGGTTGATCAGACGCCACGAGGCACCGGCGTCGGTGCTCGCCCACACGCCCGCGGTCGACACGCCGATGCGAATGTCAGAGGGATCGCGCGGGTCGATCAGCACGGAGTTGATGCCGGGCTGCTCGCCGCCGGCAACGCCCGCCCACTGCCGGCGCTCGGGCATTTGCCACAGCGCATCGTTCAGCGACCAGGACGCTCCCGCGTCGTCGGAGCGGAAGAGCCCGCCGGGCATCGTGCCTGCCCACAGGCGTCCGGCGGCGCCGCCCGGCTCGAGCACCCAGATCTTGCCCAGCGACCAGGGATGGGGATCGTCGCCATCGTCACCCGGCTTTGGCGGGAACGCCGGCACCGCCACCTCGCGCCACGCGCCGGCGCAGTCGCGACGCCACAACTTGGCGCCGAAATGGCCGAGGTCGAGCGCGGCATAGACCGCGCCGTCGGTGTCCGCCAGCACCGCGGAGACCGGATCGCCGAGGAACTGTGCGTCGACGACCTCCCACGCCCCGTTGCGGCGCGCGACCTCGAACAGACCCTTGCGGGTTCCGACATGGAGCCGATTTGCCATCCTCTCCTCCATCAGCCGCCGGACAGCGCCTGAAAGACATAAATCTCGTCATGCATACCGACCGGGTCGGTCATCTGGGCTCGGTCGCACACCGGCTCGCCGTTGACGTAAACGGCGACGTGGCGGCGCACGGCGCCCTGATCGTCGAGGACATAGCCGCGCAATGCCGGACGCGAGGCAAACACCGCGGCGAGCGCCTCGCCGACCGTCATGCCCTCCACCTGCGTCGCGGGCACGGATAAGAACCGCTGCAATGCAGGGGTGAACGATACCGTCGGCATGCCGATCCTCGTATTGACAGATAGGTTGATACCAACCTATAATACGATATGTCAAGCGCCAAAAAACTGCTCGATCAAAAAACTCCCGAGCTTCGCGGCAACTGCCTTTGTCTGCACCTGCAGCGCGCGGCGCGGGCGGTGGCGCGGCGCTTCGATCAGGCCTTTCGGCCGCTCGATCTGACCAGCGGCCAGTTCTCGCTGATGATGTCGCTCAATAGCCTGGACGGGCCGAGCATCGGTTATGTGTCAGCGTTGCTGGCGATGGACCGCACGACCCTGACCGCCAATCTCAAGCCGCTGGAGCGTCGCGGACTGGTGAGCGTGAAAGTCGACGACGTCGACCGGCGTACCCGCCGCCTGATCTTGACGCCGGCCGGCCGGACTTTGCTCGCCACCGCCATGCCGATCTGGCGACAGACCCATGCGGCAGTCGAAAGCTTGATCGGCATCTCCGACCCCGATCGGTTGCGCGCCGATCTGCGCGCGCTATCCTGATTACACGACAATGTCGTATCAGACCCTTTAATGGGCTCTCGGGTGTGGGGCACCGACGAAAGCTGTCCTTCGCCGGCACCCGCTCGAGCAACAAGGTTGCACCGAACGCCGACTTGAGGCGCGCAGGCCTCATCACCACCCCCGTCGTGAAGTCCCAAGTCCTGAATGTTCTCTCCTAGGAGTTTGTGGTCAAATTGCGGCTGATGCTTGGTAGGCCAATTACGGTACTTGGGGCCATGAGGTTAAGATTGCGGGATCACTTTTCCAAACTGATCCATTAGTTTCTTTGAGACAGCACGTTCGCTCATGCCGGCAACGAAGCCAAGCAACAGCGCGATCTGGACGCGCCGGCCCGCCGGGCTGACAAACCCGGCGAGATCGACCGGTCCGAGCTTTATGCTCAGCACCCCCAGATCAAGAAACAGGGCCAATACCGACGCCACGATTGCCACGAACAGCATGCGGACAAACGGCTCACTTTTCACGCTGAGGTAATCGGGAATTTCTGCAAACACTATTCCCCATCGCCGCACCGCCACGCCAAACCATGCTCCCGCCATAGCACCGACGATGACCCAACCGTAGTGGCCCAGCCTTTGAAACAAGGGTTGGGAAGCAGATTGCCCCCACGCCGCCATGAGAAGCCCGATCACCGCTCCGCCCAATGCCCATAAAGCCAAGAATCTGAGATAGCGGAATGCCAGCGGTCGGCCGACCCGCCGTAAGATATCGGCACGGATCTGCGCGATTGCCTCGGTCCCCACAGCTGTCTCGATGTCGTCGGCGGTGCATCCAACTCTGGCGGCTTCCTTGATCCGATTGATGAACTCGCGATAGGCGGTGCCCTGTTGGGGCGGCTTCCCGAACCACTCGTTTTCCTGTAGAAGCTTCAGGATGTTATTCGTTTCATAAACCTCCTGGCTCAGCTTCACTTGATCGGCAGGGATCGGATGCTGGTGGCCCGGTCGAGGCCGCAAATCGAATTCTTCGTGCTGCAGCTCTTGTATCTCGAACGCCCCTTGGACCGTGCTTCCTGTGGATGTGGATGTAACCATAGTCACCTCCTTTCCCATCGGTTGCCCCGGTCGGCATTGGACGCCATGAAACTTTGCTGCTGCATACGCTTAACGCAGCTTCGGAACGCTGCGAAAGCTGCAGGCCGGTTGCCCGAATTGCTTGTTTCTTCCTCCACCGCGTTAAAGAAGCCACCGGACTCTTCAATGGCGCGCACGATCATCAGGTTGTCCGCGAGCCCGAAGTCCTCAACCGCGTGGCCGTTATCCCAGGGACGCCCATTCCTTTCCACGACATTGCCGAACGCTTCGACTCGCGCGCGATAGGTCGATTCATCGGCCGAATAGCCGCACACTGGCTTACCACTGGCGAACAGAAAGCCAAGTTCGAACACGGTGCCGGCGTCGGCACTCGGCCCGCGAAACGGTGTCAGGTTGAATAATCCGAGATCCGCCTGCCTCAACAATCGGCAGTTGGCGCGGAAGATCTGTGGCGCGTCGATCCGCACGTCCTTGTCGTTGTCTAGCGGATACAGGCCCTCGAATCCGAACTCGCGGCAGATCTCCCGCTTAATCCGACCGACACGATCAGCATCGGCGAGAAAGACATCAGGGCCTCCAAGATACACTTTGAGCATCATTTCATTAGCCGACGTTTCCCTCATGGGCGGTCTATCCTCCCATCCCCAAGGAAGTCTAAACATCTCACTGATGTCGGCCCCAGGGCGATCATGGGCTTGTTCCTATGAGTGGACTAGTCGTTACGATGTCAACAAGGAAATGGTGTGGCAGAAGCCGCATTGATCTGGGTCATTGAGCAAAAATTTTGAGCTTGCATGGCTAGCCAGGAATTCGACGGCCAAACGCGCGTCGAAAAAATAGGATTTTCGCAGCGCCATGCCGGCATTGGCGGACCAATCACTTAGCCCGGATTATGCGTGTGGGCTGGCAGATGTAGCGCAAGATGTTGATTCGGTGTAGGGTTTTGGTGATGAGCCTGAACCTCCGGATCAAACCGGAGCTGCACCCGCCATGGTTGAGGCTACGCCGTTTCTTCCTGCTCTGTCACCGGTCCAAGGCAAGGCCGTTGTCGCCCGTTTTGATGGCGGTCGACTGTCTTCGGAAGGCGGTTTGTTGGCCTTGCGCGAGATCGAACGCCGGCTGGGTGTCGCCGAGCGCTTGGCGGCCTGCCTGAAGGACCCGCGGATGGCGGAGAAGGTTGTGCACCGCTTGGCGGAGATCATCGGCTTTCGCATGCTGATGATTGCCGCCGGTTACGCGGACGGCAACGACGCCGACACGCTACGCAGCGACCCGATGTTCAAGCTGGCCCTCGATCGTCTGCCCTCGGGCGAAGATTTGTGCTCGCAATCGACGATCTCCCGGCTGGAAAACCTGCCCGACATGCGGGCGTTGCTGCGCCTCGGCCGGGCGCTGGTCGAACAGTACTGCGGCTCGTTCCGGGCGGCGCCGAAGCGCATCGTGCTTGATATCGACGACACGTTCGACCGGGCGCATGGCGCTCGGCAGCTCCGCCTATTCAAGGCCTACCATGACGATTACGGCTTTCAGCCGGTTGTTGTGTTCGACGCAGAGGGCCGCTTTGTCACGGCCGTGCTGCGGCCGGGCAAGCGACCGAGCGGGCTGGAGATACGCCTTGTGCGCCGCCTGGTTGGCGCCATCCGGGCCCATTGGCCCCAGGTCGAGATCTTGCTGCGTGCCGACAGTCATTATGCGGCTCCGGAAGTGTTCGACTGGTGTCGAGCGAACCGGGTCGACTGGATCTTCGGCCTGGCCCCCAATGTGGCGATCCGCCGTCATGTCATGGCACTGGAGACGAGCATGAGCGAACGCTTCGAGCTGGCGCCGCCCCGCGGCAAGCGGCGCCGCTTCATCCAGTTCTACGATGCCGCCGCGAGCTCGAGCCGGGTCGAGCGCATCATCGCCCGCGTCGAAGCCGGGCCCGAAGGCACTGACACCCGCTTTATCGTCGCCAACCTCGAAGGTGGGCGCGCCAAGCACCTCTACCAGCGGCTCCACTGCGCCCGTGGCCAAGCCGAGAACCACATCAAGGCGTGGAAAAACCACCTCGCTGCCGACCGCACTTCCTGCCATGCGGCCGAGGCCAACCAGTTTCGCTTGTTCCTGCACGCCGGCGCCTGCTGGCTGTTGTGGTCGATGCGCCGCGTCATGCCGCGACGGCCGCCTTGGCGGGTCGTGCAATTCGACACCTTGCGATTGCGTCTGATCAAAATCGCCGCCCGCGTCGTCGAGCTGAAAACCCAGCTCAAAATCCACCTGCCCTCCAGCACCCCCGACCAGGCGATCTTTGCCGTGCTCTTTGATCGCTTGCCGCGCCTGATGACTTGAAAGCCGGGGCAGCTGCCCCTTCCACTCGCCTTCCCGTCAACCGCCAACGCCTACCCGATCCCAGCCACCTTTCCCGCCGCGGCGGGAAAGGATCGCCTTTGCCACTTCCTCGCAATCACAACCAACACGAGCAAATTGTGACCCACATTCCGGCACTGTGGTTTCTCGTCCAGCGATCGGGCTAGCTCACGCAGAAATCCGGTGCGAATGCCCATTTCCATCCGAACCTCCCCGTTCAGCGGCAAGGGCGGGAAGGTCTGTTACCGGCGCGAAGCTGCCGTCCGCTGACAATGTGCAGCAACCCGAGACGAGACAACGTGCCTGAAACTATCACAATACGCTGGAGGCGCCCAGACGGGCTATTTCCGCCTCGGTAACGCCGATGCGGCCGAATATCTCGGCGTTGTGCTGGCCGAGCTTGGGGGCGACGGTGCGCACGCGCACATCCTCGCCGATCTTGATTGGGGTGCGGATGTGCGGGACCTCGCCTAACTCGGCGTCGCTCGCATATTGGATCAGGCAACGGTGGCGGACCTGCGGGTCGGCGAACATCTGCGCGTAATTATAAACCGGGCCGCAAGGTACCCCGGCCGCCTGGAGCACGCCGACCCAGTGCTCGGTGGTATCCCTTGCGAACACCCTTTCCATCTCGGTTTCCAGCGCCGCACGGTTCTTCATCCGCTGCCGGTTGGTCGCAAAGCGGGGGTCGTCGCACCATTCCGGATGGCCCAGTGCGGCGGCGCAGCGTTCCCAGATCGACTCGCCGGCGGCGCCGATCATCAGATAGCCGTCCTTTGTGCGCATGCGCTGATAGGGCGCGTTCTGGCGATGGCGCGAGCCTTGGCGGGTGGGCTCCTGATGGTCGGCCAGCCACTGCGCGCTGGTCCACGAGCTGAAGCCGATCGCGGTCTCCAATAGCGAGCATTCGACGAGCCGGCCCTTGCCGGTGCTCTGGCGCTCGTAAAGCGCCGCGAGGATGCCCTGAACCGCCCACATCCCGGTGCCGAGATCGCAGATCGGCAAACCGACCGAGGTCGGCGGGCCGTCGGGCTCGCCGGTCACATGCATGATGCCGCCGATGCCTTGCGCGATCAGGTCGAAACCGCCGCGCCCGGCGTGGGGCCCGTCATAGCCGAGCCCCGACAGCTGAGCATAGATCAGCCGCGGGTTGACCCGGTGTAGATCCTCGAAGCCGAGCCCGGCGCGCGGCATGACCGTTGGGCGATAGTTCTCGACGAGCACGTCGATGCCCTCGACCAGCCGGAGGAACAGCGCCTTACCTTCGGGTTGTTTGTAGTCGAGGGTGATGCCCTTCTTGTTGCGGTTGATGTAACGGAAATAGGGGTTGCGCTCGCTGCCGTCGCCCCAGGCGCGTACCGAATCCCCCTTGCCAGGGCGTTCGAGCTTGATGACCTCGGCGCCCAGATCGGCCAGGATCATCGTGCAGAACGGCCCGGCCATGTGCTCGGTCAAATCGAGCACCTTCAACCCGGCGAGCGGGCCGATATCATTTTCGCTCATACACGGCTCTTAAAGATTTTGAGTGAGTTCTCTAACGGCCACCTTGATTACCTGTTCACGCCAAGGCCGAAATCGAGCTAACAATCTGTCTTTATCATCGTTATAGAAGAAAACGAACCCCTCTTCTGCAACCGGAACTAGTGTAGACCGCATCTCCTTATCTTCGTCAGTGTCTTTGAATTCCAGAAACGGTGCACAGATAAGACTACCATTAAAATTTCGCCCGATCCCATGAAACGTAAAAACCAGCCACGCTCTTCGTTCCCAGATCATGTTAAGCGTTACCCATGATCGATACTCAGAAGTATCAGCATAGTAGTGAAGGTGATTTTTGGCGGTTTCGATGATTTGGGCTCTATAATAATAATCATTGTGTTGGTTCGATGACGTAACGTAAGTTGCCGCGCCCTCCGCTACTTTCGAAAGCGCGGCACGAATATCCGGGGCGATCAGACTGAGCCGGTCTCGAATATCCACCTCTAGAAGCTCCGCCCACTCAAAAACCCTCTGAAGTGCCTCACGCCGATCCGCAGCAGCCTTTTCAGCTGCCTGCATTAGACCAGTCAGTAGCACCTTCACATCTTCGTCTTCGGCCAGTACCGCCGAGGACACCGCCGTAGCCCGGGCGAACTGTATCCTCTGCAGTCTGGCGAAGAGATCTACCAGCGGCTTTAAATCTCCAGCGTCTGCCGCCTCCAATGCACCAATATAATTATCTCGATCATCACGCGTCACCACTAGCGGGAACAGTCCGTCTTTAATCATAATCAAGGAGGCGAGCGCTCGCGCGACCCTTCCGTTCCCGTCTTGAAAAGGATGACTTTGCGTAAACCCATGATGAAACCACGCTGCTGCGACTTCCGCAGACACGCCCTGGTCCAAGTGCCTGTCATGGATGCTGATCAATCGATCCATCTCAGACGCGACGTGTTCTGGCGAGCAATATTTGTATATCGTGCCTTCCCGAGCCGGATAGTTTGGCAACCGCTTCCAATCGCCCTTTATCAGAGGCACGTCGATCAGGTTGCCAAACTGATCAATCGCTTCCGTCGTTAGTTGACTTCGCATAAGCGCAGCATGCAATTCTTTTATGTAGCCCACTGTCAGCGGTCGTTCTGATCGGACAAAAGCAAACACGCTCTCGAGCGCTTCCTTTTGATCCTGCAAAAGCCTCAAAACAAATTCTCGTGGCTTATTGGTCGATCCATGGCTTAAAAGCTCAGCCTGAAACCCTCGTTCGATAAGCGTTTGCGAAACACCTCGTTCGATATCGTACAGGTCCTCGATGATGCCTGTTTCGATGGCCCATTCGCGACTGAGCCTCTCGGTGAATTCCGCGAGCTGAGACGAACCCTGCAAACGATTTCGTTGATCGGACCACACCGCCCTGATGCCGGGAATCTCTGAGGCTGCAAGAGCTTGTAGATCTCCTTCATAATCGGTGATGCCGGTATCGGCCCGCCAAATTTCGTGAATCTTTGCTTCTTCTGACATTAGCGCGGTTCCCAGTCTCCTACTCGCTAATTCGGGGGCTTCACTGGGTGAAAACGAAACTCTAAATGTTATGTGGGTATCGCTTGTTATTCTTCTACACTGGGCCGATCGTAGGCAGCCGGAAGCGATCCTCGGGGTCGTCCCAGCCCTTGAAATTGGGGCGCTCGTTTTTCGGCGAAGGCGGCGCGCGACTCGATCAGATCGCTCTTGGCGCCGTGCTCGTGCAAGCCTTTGGCCAGACGCTGCTGATCCGCTGAGGGCGTCGGCCGCATCTGGCGCATCATGTGGACGGTGTTGACGCGCGAGGCCGGCGGCAGGGTCAATAGGTGCTCGGCCATCGCCAATGCGCTCGGCATCAATTCATCGGCCGTCGTCAGGCGGTTGAGAAAGCCGATCTCGTAGAAGCGCTCGGCGGTAAAACGAAAACCAAGCGCCATCTCCATCGCGATCGGATAGGGCAGGTTGGCGACGTGCCCGTGATTGTAGCCGCCGAGCAGCCAGCGCTTCGCTTCGGAGACTTCGAACACTGCGCCTTTCGCCGCGACGCGCAGATCGGTGCGTTCGACCAGCATAAAGCCGCCGCCCATCGCATAGCCGTTGACCGCGGCGATGACCGGCTTTTCGAGCGTCCCGGTCATGAACGGATCTTCGATGTCCGGCCGGCTCCCGCCGGGCCGTCCGGCCGCCAGCGATTCCTTCATGTCCTCGCCGGCGCAGAACCCACGGCCGGTGCCGGTGAAGATCGCGACCTCGAACTCGTTGCTGCGGCGGAATTCGCTCCAGGTCTCGGCGAGCCGAGTGCGCATCTCGTGGTTGAGCGCATTCAGCCGCTCGGGCCGGTTCATCCGCACCACAAGTATCTGTCCGTGACGTTCGGTCTCGACGACGGCCATCTGATCTTCTCCCCGACGCTTGGCCCCTAAGGCGGCACGAGGCTACCATTCCCCGGCCGCCAATCAAGCCATGCCGAGCAAAGGGGTTGAGTCATGGGACAAGAGATCGAACGGTTGGCGCAGTTTGTCGCGCAAACCCAATGGGAAGACGTTCCCCACGCGGTGCAGCGGCATGCGAAACTGGTGATGCTCGATACCTTGGGGGTCATCCTCGCGGGGTCCGAGCGGCCCGAGGTGCTGCAGTTGCGCGAACGGCTGGCCGGGACCGCCGGCGCCGGGGCGACGGTGTTCGCGCGCGGCTGGCCGGCGCAGGATCCGCGCACCGCGGCATTGCTGAACGGCATCGCCGGCCGCTCGATCGAGCTTTGCGAAGGATTGCGTTTCGTGTCGGGCCAGGCGGCGATGCAGGTGCTGCCCGGAGTGTTGGCGGTCGGCGAGCATGCCGGCGCCGCGGGACGCGAGATGCTGGCCGCTTTCGTCCTCGGCTATGACCTCGCGGCCCGTATTTCCGGCGGGTTCACCCCGCGGCCTTTGGCGCACCAGAACGGCCAGGTGTCGTTGCTGGCCGCGGCCGCGGCCGGGGCGCGCTTGCGCGGCCTCGACGCCGCCGGGATCAGCCGCGCCATGCGCATCGCCACGGTCTTGCTGCTGACCCCGAGCTATACCAACGCGGTCGCCGGCGCCACCGCACTCAACGTCGCCGGCGGCATGAGCGGCTTTGCCGCGGCACTGGCCCCGGAACTGGCGCTCGCCGGGTTCGAGGCGCAGGCGGACGCGATCGAAGAGGCCCTGGGGCAGCTGGTCGGCGGCGGATTCACGCCCGACGGTCTGCTCGACGAACTCGGCGCGAGCTGGCACATCACCCGCAATTACTTCCGCCTCTACGCGTGCTGCAATCCGATCCACCCGGCGCTCGATTGCCTGCAGGCGGCGCTCGCGGAGCTGCGCCCGCAGCCCGAACAGATCGCGCGCATCGACATCGCGACCTATCGTTTCGCTTCGGTCATGAAGAACCCCGATCCACCCAATTATTTCGCCTCCAAATATTCGTTGCCGCACGCCGCCGCGACGATGGCGGTGCGGGGCCATGCCGGCTTCGCGGCGCTCGACGATACCGCCTTGCACGATCCGGCGATCGCGGCGTTGCGCCATCGGGTGGAGGTCAGCGAAGACCCGGCGATGAGTGCGCTGGCGCCGCGGCTGCGACCCGCCCGCGTGACCGTGACCCTGACCGACGGCCGCCAAACCACGCATTCCTGCGACAGCCACCGCGGCGATTTTCAGCAGCCCTTTGCCGAGTCGGAGATCCGCGAAAAATTCCGCGAGCTCGCCGGAACCGTGCTGACGCCGGAAGGGGTGAGCAGCGTCGAAGGCGCCGTCGATCGTAGTGAAGAGTGGGCCAGCCTCGCCGAGCTGACCGGGTTGTTGCGCCGCCACGGCCGATCCTGACCCGAGACCTCTCGGGGTATCGGCAGGCGGCTGGTTACGGAGCGCGCGCCGGGCCGACGAGGCTCGCCCCGCCGTCGACGACCAGGGTTTGCCCGGTGATGTAGCGCGCCTGCGCCGACAACAGAAACCGCACGGCGTGGCCGATATCCCAGCCGAGCCCCTCGAGGCCGAGCACCGACGCTTGGCGGCGCGCCTCGCGGCCGGCCGGGGTCATCTGCCCGGTATACATGCGCGGGGTGTAGATCGGCCCCGGCGCCACGCAATTGACCCGAATGTTCTGCGGCCCGTGATCGACCGCCATGGCCCGGGTCAGCGCGATGACGGCACCCTTTGAGGTCGAATAGGCGGTCAGGCCGCGCGGCCGCAACGCCGAGATCGACGACACGTTGACGATGGCGCCGCCGCCCGCGGTCTCGACCATCGCCGGGATCGCATAGCGCGAGACGAAGAACATGCTGTCGACATTGACGTGCATGACCCTGTGCCACAGCTCGACCGGCGTGTCGACGACGCTGCCGCGCCCGCCGATGCCGACATTGTTGTCGAGCAGGTCGAGCCGGCCGAACTTTGCCAATGTTGCCTGGACCAGCGCCTTGCATTGGTTGTCATCGGCGACATCGGCGACGAAGGATGCGGCCGTACCGCCTTCGGCGGCGATCATCGCAACCGTCTGGTCGGCCGCCTCGCGCACGATATCGACGACCACTACCTTGGCGCCCGAGCGGGCCAGCAGCAGCGCCGCCGCCCGGCCGTTGCCGATGCCCTCATCGGGGGCGCCGCCGCCGGTGACGATCGCCACCTTGCCGGCGAGGCCGAGATCGTCTTCAGGCCGCACTTCGTCGCTCATCCGCGTCTCTCCTTTCGGGGCGATCACAGAAAATCTAATCGCAAAGCGGGGCGTTGGTCGCCATGATAGTGGCTTCGGCGAGCAGATGGCTGACGGCCTCGTGGGGGTTCGCGATTTGGACGAGGGCCTCGGCCTCGCCCCAGTTCGGGTTGAGGTCTTTGGTGCGACGGGTAACGCGCCGGGCCCGGCCAATCGGCTTCGCCCGCCGCTAGGAGAAACACAGTGTAGCCCTGTGTAAAAAATTCCGACGCGGTGGGCTGGGCTCGGTTTGACGCCGCCCCGCGTGGCGTTTTCGGACGACGCCAGCGACTAAGCCTTTATTCGGGCTCAATTTCGTGCATTCGCAAGGGACCGCGAGGAGGCGTTCTCGCGCCGTGCCCAGCCAGATCGACGCCGCGCTCCCTCGGAGCAGTCAACGAACTGTAAAGAAACCCGACACCTGCCAAATTAAGACCTCTTAACCTAACCCGTTGGGATTATGAATGAGCCATTATCGGCAAGGGGAGTGGCCCCAGATCGGCGTCGGAATCCCTTACATTCTGGCGGCCTTGCGAGGCGGCGAGCCGCCTCGTTAACTACTATGATCCAACCCAGCTCGGCCTTGGCCCGAGATTTGCGTGGCTACCGAGGACGGAGTCTGCCCGAAGGTTGGGGAGCGTGCCGCATGTTTAAATTGAAATTCCTTCCGATCCTCGCCGGCGCCGCGGCCGTCGGCGCTCTCGCGTTTATCGGCCAGTCCCGCCGCGCATGCCGACTTCGTACGCAGACTTTACATCCGTGCGCAATGGACTACTAGCGGAACTGCGCCGACCGGTACACTCGCCGCAGTGACTTCACGATGTCGCGTCAATCGGTCCTGGACGAACGGCAGCAATGGTCGACGCTATACACGACCATGGACGACTGCGTTTCAGTCCGTCGATCTTCGAGCAACTCGACGGAACGACTGTCGGGGATCAACCGCGACCTTGATCTAGCAACGGTCGTACCCGAACTGATCCTTTGGACTTACGGAGACCGGCGGCCTAAGGTTCGATTTGCACAGCTATGGGCACACGATTTTCTAGCAGTCTGCGGCACGAGCACGGCTCCGATAAACATCACCAGCCGTTACCTAGCCAATCGATTCAACGGCCATGGCACCGGCGACAGCTTCGATTTGACTGTCACCTATGCGTCCGGCCCAAGGATTTCACAAGCTGGGCTACCAGTCGCAGACTCACGATATCTCTACCTAATGCACGCGTCTGTGTTCGAACAGCCACTGGATCTCATGGCTGCACCGGCGCAATCGGCGGTTGCTGGCAACGCGTTCACGCAACAGTCATCGACCGGGAAGCGATGGCCAACGAGTGGCGTGAGTTTGGTACACCAGCGCCCCCCGATCGGCCAGGGCCTCCCGGTCGTTTTGGCCGTCGGCGGCCTATTGCTTGGTTTCAAGCTCTGGGAGCGCGGCCAGAAGGTCGTTCGCGCGGGACCGCTCTCCCCCACGCGGCGGCCTAAGTATCTACTCGACGGATCAAGGCTCTGTTCTAGCCCCGTCCGTTCTGGGGCCGCCGCCATAGTCGTGGCCGCGAAAGCCGCTTTGGTTCTCGCCGGCGCCGTGGGAGCCCTCGCCTTCGTCTCGTCATCACCCGCCAGGGCGGACCTCGTCTTCGCGGGATCGGATGTTGTCGGCGGTTCCGGCTTCGGTAACCTGCCTCGCGCCCTCACCATCCAGTCGAATAGTTCTCCCGAAAGCGGCTGCGTCGCACCTAAGGCAGCGGCGTGTAGTTTTGGGATCTGCCGCTTGCACCACGGGCAGCGCGGGGGGACAAAAGTGGTAATAACAAGCAATCCGCGCCGTCTTTGACTCGCTGGGATCACGGACCCGGTATTCGGGCGCAAATAGGAACACCGCCCGGCTTATTTTATCCACGGTTTTACGGCCGCTAGGGCTAATCCACCTAAAGGTCTATCCCGATTGCTCCGACGCCTGTGTCCGATCTTCTCAACCACGCCCGCCGATGTAACCGCGCCGCGACATCTCCAGCTTGATGATTGACTTTAGCGAGCAAGAACAAACCGGAATTTCAGGGAAGCGGCGAAAGCGCATCAGACCCAAACTCGCGGACGAGCAAACCTCGCCAAGTCTATCATTCGCTGTTGGCCGTTCGATGACAACATGACCTCGCGCCTTCATGGCTCGGAGGAACGGTGTCTAGGGTAGGCGGAAGCGCCATGAATGGTCCGCGATCCACAGCGCCGGCGCCGGGAGTAGCTTCGAGATCGTCAGTCTCATGAAGATCCTCAGCTCGCAACTTCGGAAATCACCCCTAAGCCGATTTCGCTGCAGTTGACATCATGCCGTGTTCCGCGCGTTTTGGGCGGCATGAGCGCCGTGGCATTCGACACGTTGAAGCTTGCCCAGAGGCTGGAGGCGGCGGGCCTGCCGCCGAGGCAGGCGCAGGATGTCGCGAGGGCGCTTGCGGAGACGATCGGCGAGGTCGTCGTCACCCGCGAGTATCTCG
The DNA here is from genome assembly GCA_963845735.1 of uncultured Alphaproteobacteria bacterium. Taxonomy (GTDB): domain Bacteria; phylum Pseudomonadota; class Alphaproteobacteria; order ATCC43930; family CGMCC-115725; genus AP-15. Next base: position 32,217 of record CAWJTR010000007.1, read on the forward strand.
ACCTGCGCCTTGGCGAGGTGCGCGCCGCGCTCGATTTGCGCTTGGGCGAGATCCGCGCCGCGCTCGATTTGCGCTTGGGCGAGATCCACGGCGAACTCGATTTGCGCTTGGGCAAGATCCACGGCGAACTCGATTTGCGCCTCGGCGAGGTCCGCGCCGCAATGGCTACAAAGGTCGAGCTCGCCGAAGCCAAGGGCGAGATTCTGAAATGGATGTTCGGTGCGGTTGGATTGCAAACTCTCGCAATCCTTGGCGGCGTGGCCGCACTGTTTCGACTGCTCGGATGAGCCTGCGCGAGACTTATCTCGCGACCATCGCTTTCAGGCGATAGAGCAGATCGAGGGCTTCGCGGGGGGTGAGTTCGTCGGGGCGGGTGTCGCGCAGGAGGGCTTCGGCCGGCGCTTCCTGCGGCGCGGGTTCGGCGCGGCGGCGGGCGGCGCTGAACAGCGGAAGATCATCGGCGAGGCGGGCGAGGGCGCCGCCTTGTTCGCCTTTTTCCAGCACTTCCAGCACCTCTTCGGCGCGCGCCGTGACTGATTTCGGCAGTCCGGCGAGCTTGGCGACATGGATGCCGTAGGAGCGGTCGGCGGTGCCCGGCCCGACCTCGTGCAGAAAGACCACGTCGCCCTTCCACTCCTTGACCCGCATCGTATAGCAGACGAGCGCCGGCAGTTTTGCCGCCAAGCGCGGTCAGCTCGTGGTAATGGGTCGCGAACAGGGTGCGGCAGCGATTGACCTCGTGCAGATGCTCGAGCGCCGCCCAGGCGATCGACAGCCCGTCATAGGTGGCGGTGCCGCGGCCGATCTCGTCGAGGATGACAAAGGCGTTCGGCCCCGCCTGGTTCAGGATCGCCGCGGTCTCGACCATTTCGACCATAAACGTCGAACGCCCGCGCGCCAGATCGTCGGCGGCGCCGACCCGGCTGAACAGGCGGTCGACGACGCCGATGCGGGCCGCGCGCGCTGGAACGTAGGACCCCATCTGCGCCAGGATCGCGATCAGCGCGTTCTGGCGCAGAAAGGTGCTCTTCCCCGCCATATTGGGACCGGTGACGAGCCAGATCCGGGCATCCGCCAGGACGCAGTCATTGGCGACAAAACTGCCGCCATTACCTGCCGCCGCCAGCCCTGCCTCGACCATCGGGTGACGGCCGCCCGATATCTCGAAGGCGGTTCCTTCCGCCACCACCGGCCGCACCCAGTCGCCCTCCGCCGCGCGCTCGGCCAATGCCGCCGCGAGGTCGAGGGCCGCCAATGCCGCCGCGGCCGCGGCGATCTCGGCGCGCCTCGCCATCACCTCGCCGACCAGATCCTCGTAAAGACGCAGTTCCAGGGCCAATGCCCGTTCGGCGGCGCTGGCGATCTTGGTCTCCAGCTCGGCCAATTCCGCCGTCGTGTAGCGTTGCGCCCCGGCCATCGTCTGGCGATGGATGAATTCCGGCCCGAGCTTGCCGGCATGGTTGGCCGACACCTCGATGTAATAGCCGATCACGTTGTTGTGGCGGATCTTCAACGCCGCGACCGCGGTCTCGCCGGCATAGCGCGCCTGCAGGGCGGCGATGGTGCGCCGACTCTCGTCGCGCAGCCGGCGCCATTCGTCGAGCTCGTCCGAATAGCCGGCGGCGATAAAGCCGCCGTCGCGGGCGAAGAGCGGCAATTCATCGGCGAGCGCCCGGCCGAGCCGGTCGACCAAAACGCCGTGCTCGCCGAGTCCAAGCCTCGCCTCGGCTAGCCGCTCCGGCAACGGCACGAGACCCGGCTCGGCGAGCCTCTCGCGCAATGCCGCGGTCTCGCCCAATGACTGGCGCAATGCCGACAGATCGCGCGGGCCGCCGCGGCCGAGGCTCAGCCGCGTCAAAGCGCGCTCGATATCCGGGCAGTGCCGCAGCCGTGCGCGCATTGCCGCGCGGGCCTCGGGAGCATCAACGAAGTATTCGACCGCGTCGAGGCGTGCCGCGATCGCCGCCGGTGCAGTCAATGGCGCCGCCAGATGGTCGGCGAGCAGCCGCGCGCCCGCCGCCGTCACGGTGCGGTCGATGGTCGCCAGCAGGCTGCCGCGGCGCTCGCCCGCCGAATTCGCGACCAGCTCGAGATTGCGCCGGGTCGCCGCGTCGATCTGCATGACCGAACCCGGCGCCACTCGGCGCGGCGGTTCGAGATGCGGCGCCCGTCCTTGCTGGGTCAGGCCGATGTAATCGACCAGCGCGCCGGCCGCGGCGATCTCGGCCCGGCCGAAATTGCCGAACCCGTCGAGTGCGGCGACCCCGTAGAAGGCTTCGAGCCGGCGCCGCGCCATGTCGCTCTCGAAGCGCGGATCGGGCAGCGGGGTCAATACCGGCTTCCACTCGGCCAACAGCTCGTAGAGCGCCGGGCGGGTCAGCATCCGCTCGGGCAGCAGGATCTCGCCGGGCGACAGGCGGGCGAGGTCTCCCGGCAGCGCCGGCTCGCTGGTCGGCGCCAAGGCAAAGGCGCCGGTCGACAAATCGAGCCAGGCGAGGCCGATCTCGCCCCCGGCTTCGGCGAGGCCGGCCAGGTAATTGTGCCGCCGCGCGTCGAGCAGCCCTTCCTCGGTCAGGGTGCCGGCGGTCACGACACGGACCACCGCGCGGCGCACCGGCCCTTTGGCGCCGCGTTTTCGGGCCTCGGCCGGGTCCTCGATCTGCTCGCAGATCGCGACCTTGAACCCGGCGCGGATCAGGCGGGCGAGATAGGTTTCGGCAGTGTGGACCGGGACACCGCACATCGGGATGTCGGCGCCCTGGTGCCGGCCGCGCTTGGTCAGCGCAATGTCGAGCGCCTGCGCCGCGGCGACCGCATCGTCAAAGAACAACTCGAAAAAGTCGCCCATCCGGAAGAACAACAGGCAGCCCGGATTGGCCTTTTTGATCTCGTGATACTGAACCATGACCGGCGATGCCGCGGTCGCGGGGGCGCCGGCATCGGGGCGGGAATGTTCGTTCATCGGCGAGCGGGCATCGGCGATATGCGAGGATGGCGGACAGGAGCAGGCGTTTGACGGTAGCATGCGCCGCGTGCCAGCACGAAACAGAGGATCGGCATGACCGGAGCCGCGGAATCTTTCCCGATCATTCGTGAGGCGGTCGCCTCCTTTCCCGGATCGCGACCACTTCCATCGCGCGGTGTCAAATCTGCTGGCGGCCGGGTTTGCGCCGAGCGATTTGTCGGTGCTGGCCTCGCACGATTCGCTCGCTGCCGCGGGCGAGCCGGGTGGCGCTGAACGGTCGATCGTGCCCGCCGGCCTCAGCGACGAGATCAAGTACATCGGACCGCTGACGGTGGCCGGGATCGTCGTGCTGTCGGGCGGGCCGATCGCCGCCGCCGTCGCGGCGTTGATCGGCGCAGGCCTGGGCGGCGCCGCCTTGAAGGAGCTGTTCGACGATTATACCGCACCGCGCCACAGCGAGGATTTCAAGGCGGCGCTCGAGGCCGGCGCGGCGCTTTTGTGGGTTCGCTGCGAGGATCCCGACCGCGAACTCACCGCCACCCGCATCCTCGAAGAAGCGGATGGGCATCACGTTCACATCCACGGGCGCCCGTCTCACCCGGAGGAGGGCAGCCGCGACACGGTCAGACCGTAACGTCCGGCAACCGAATGCCGAAGACTATTCGCCGAAAGATCAATCCTGTTTCGGCTCGCGGTGCAAAAATATAACCCGGCGCTTAGCCGCTTCGGGTCGGGTCGGCGCCGAGCCGGATCAGCAATTTGCCGAAATTGCGGCCCTGCAGCAGCCCGATAAAAGCTTCGGGCGCGCGATCGAGACCATCGACGATGTCCTCGCGATATTTCAACGCGCCGCTCTTGACCAAGGGAGCGGCCATCGCCCGGTATTCGCCCCAGCGCTGCCATTGGTCGCTGACGATAAATCCCTGGATCTTGAGTCGCTTGCGCACCGCCGCCATCAGGTTGGGGCCGGGGCGCGGCTCGACATCGTTATATTCCGCGACCATGCCGCACATGATCATGCGGCCGAAATCGTTGAGCCTCGGAAACACCGCCTGCTGCACCGCCCCGCCGACATTCTCGAAATAGACGTCGATCCCGTTCGGGCAAGCGCGGTCGAGCGCGGCGCCGAGATCGGCGGTGCGATGATCGATCGCGGCGTCAAAGCCGAGCTCGGTCTCGACAAAGCGGCATTTGTCGGCCCCGCCGGCGATGCCGACGACACGGGCGCCGGCCTGCTTGGCGAGCTGGCCCGCGACCGCGCCGACAGCCCCGAGGCGGCCGAGACGACGACGGTCTCGCCCTTTTGCGGCCGGCCGATCTCGCTCAGCCCGACATAGGCGGTCAGCCCCGGCATGCCGAGCACGCCGAGTGCGGTCGACAGCGGCGCCTCGGCCGGATCGAGCTTTAACAAGCCCTTGCCGGGGACGGCGCTGTAAAGCTGCCAGCCATAGCCGCCGACAACATAATCGCCCTCGCGAAAGGCCGGATCGCGCGAACGCGCGACTTGGCCGACAACCCGGCCTTCCATGACCCCACCGATTTCAACCGGCTTGGCATAGGAGCGCGCCGCGCTGATCCGGCCGCGCATATAGGGGTCGAGCGACAGATAGATGCCGCGCACCAGCACCTCGCCCTCCGCGGGGTCCGGCATCGGGCTGTCGGCGATCGCAAAATCCGCGGTCGTCGGCATGCCGGTCGGACGGCGCTTCAGCAGCACCTGACGGTTCTGGTTTTCCATGCGCCGCACCTCCTTGACTGGATGGCCGCAGGATTAACCGATCGCCGAGCCGAAGCGAAGCGGCTTTCCAGGGTGACGGCCGTCGCCCCGCCGCGTAGGATCGTCTGGCACCGAGAGAATGCTGAGGAGACGCCCCGTGGAACCGACCCTTCGCAATCCTGCACGCGCGCGGCTCGAAGCCGGCGAGTTGGCGCTCGGCGTCGGCCTTCGTCAGAGCCGCACGGTCGATATCGCCGCGATCATGAAGGCCTGCGGCTATGACTGGCTGTTCCTCGACCTCGAACACAATTCGATGGATCTCGATACCGCGGTGCAGATCTCGGTCGCCGCGCTGGGCGCCGGGATCGCTCCGATCGCGCGGGTCCCCGCAGGGCAGCACTGGCTCGCCACCCGCATTCTCGACGGCGGCGGGCTCGGCATCGTCATGCCGCATGTCGACACCGCCGGGGAGGCGCGCGAGATCGCCGACCGTCTGCGCTATCCGCCGCGCGGCCACCGCTCGATTGCCGGCGGGCTGCCGCATTTCGGCTATGTCTCGGTCAGCACCGCCGTTGCCACTGCCGCGATCGACGCCGCGACCCTCGTTGTGGTCATGCTCGAAACGCCCAAAGCAATCGAGAATGCCGCGGCTATCGCCGCGGTGCCCGGCATCGATTCGTTGCTGATCGGGACCAGCGATTTGTCGATCGAGCTCGGCATTCCGGGTCAGTTCGAGGACGACCGGATCGTCGCCGCCTATCGCAGTGTGGTCGACGCCTGCCGCGCGCACGGAAAGTTCGCCGGCATTGGCGGTATCTATGACGACGCCTTGCTGCGCCGCTATATCGCGATGGGGGTGCGGCTGGTGATCGGCGGCGCCGATCTCGGCTTTATGATGAGCGCCGCCACCGCCCGCGCTGGGGCATTACGCGCCTGCCTCTGACATTCCCTACTCAACAACGACCGGCTTGATCTCGCGCAGGCGGGGGAGGACTTCCTTGGAGAACAGGGTGATGTTTTTGATTGCTTCGTCGTGGGTGATGAAGCCGGTCTTGCCGACCATGATCAGATGGCCGAAGCCGCCGACCTTGTCATAGAACTTCATGATCTGGTTGTAGACCGTGTCGGGGTTGCCGGCATACATGCGGCCGCCGGCCATTGCCATTTCGGCGGTCACCCCCGGCCGGTTCAATGCCGAGTCTCGCCCGGGGCGCCCGATGCCCATCGCCGTAGCGGGGCTGCGGTATAGCTGCGGGGCGAATTCAGAGGGCGACTGGCCGGGCAGGAACTTCGCGTATTGCGGCGCCGACTTCGTGCTGGTGTTGACGAACCACAATAGCTTCGAGCCGACGCGCACCCCCTCCTCGTCGGTGTCGCCGACATAGACAAAGGCCGAATAGCCGAAACGGTCGGTCGCGGGCTTGGAGAGGCCGGCCTCTGCCCGCGCTTGGCGGTAGGAGGCCCAGGCCCGCTTGGTCACATCGACCCCGCGCATAACCATGATGTTGACCATGCCCCGCCGGCCGAGCTCGGCGGTGTCCTCCGGGTCCGAGGTCGCCGCCCACATCGGCGGATATGGCCGCTGATAGGGGCCGGGCCAGATGTTGACGTGGCGATGGGTGAAGTGCTTGCCCTCCCAGCTGAACGGGCCGTCGTGAGAGGTCAAGGTCTTGCCGATCAGGTCGATCGCCTCCCAGAAACGCTCGCGCACCCCGATCGGATTGGCGTTGCCCGAGGCCATCTCGGTGCCGCCCGATTTGACAAAGCCGATTTCGAGGCGGCCGCGCGAGATCACATCCGCAGTAGCGTATTCCTCGGCCACCCGCACCGGGTCCTGACGCACCGTGACGAGTGTCCCCATGCTGAGGAGTCGGATGTTGCGGGTCTGGCGGGCGACGATGCCGAGGATGACCGGACTCGCGCCGTAGAGGCAGTTGATCCCGGCGTGGTGCTCGCTCGAGGTGATGTTGAGGCCGAGCTCGTCGCAGAGCAAATACTCGTCGAGCGTTTCCTCGAACAGCCGCGCCGCCACCTCGGGGTCGCAATACCGGTTGGGCAGGCTGGCCCGCACCGAATCCGCGGCGCTAAGCACATCATCGGGCACGAAGGGGTAAGGGTTCTCGCAGTGAAACCAAGCGTCCATGATTTAGCCCTCTACCGGCAACCGGTTATGTCTCATATTGTGAAGAACTCCGGGGGATACGACCCGGAGCAGCGCGAGCGGTTCACGATGCATGATCTGCGGCGCACGGCCGCCACACACCTTGAAGCGCTCGGCTGCCCGCTGGAAACGATCAAGACGATCTGGAACCACGCGAGCGCGGCCGGGATCACGCGGCTCTATGCACGGTCGGACCCGTTGCCTCCGATGCGGGAATGGCTCGATAGGCTTGATGAGCATTATCAATGATCCTTGCCAGCTCGCGCAGGATTTCCGAGCACGGATAGCGACTTCACGAATACCTAAAACGGCTTTCCAGAATGGAGCTTATGCGACTGGCGTCGGCGTTGTTCCGCGCGCGCGACGTGCCAGATATAGGGGAGAGGCAAAGCCGCCTTTTGTGTGGATCAAAGGGTAATGGATAGCGTCTTGATCGTCGCGGGTGTCGGCATCGATATCATGACCGGCCTTGCGATTAAGTGGTTGCCGGAGGCGTGGTTGTTCCCCGGCTTAGTTTTTAGGTCTGTACTGGCACTGGCGGGGTTCTCCCCTAAGATAGCAAAAATGTTTGTGCATCAGAAGTACCGGTCGGAAGGTAAAAAAATGGGTCCACTCCTTGTGATGGGGATCGGTGCATTTTTATTTATTGCCGGGATAGTCTGGTACTATATCGAAAACCCACCCACGGCGCTCGAAGCGAGCACTACCTCACTTAAACCGGGCAAGGGTGGCAGCGGCACCATTAGCGGTGGCGGTGGAATTATCGTCGGCGGCCACGGGGGAATTGGAGGCGGCGACGGTGGCGGCAGCACAATTACAGGTGGCAGCGGTATCATTACTGGGGGTGATGCTGGCGGGGCTGACGGGCCCGGTCGTGGCGGTCGGTCGCCTCTTGAACGTCTGGAGGAACTCGGTCTGGGCAGCGATTCAACTCGCTTTGCGTTGCTCTACAGTAAGCTCGGTCTGGAGTACGTGGCGACCCATGGCGGTACCGCGCCAAATCCACTCCCCGAGAACTGAACTAATGAATGGCTAGAGCGCCATGGCGAGAAATGGCGCGTTAAAAATACAAGCAGCGGATTTGAACTCCTAGGGGTCAACCCGAATGCCACACCAACAGCATCCGCCGCCATCCAATCAAACCCCGCAGGAAAAAGGCAGGGCCGGTGAATCGCGGCGCTCCCGTGCAGGCCTAGAACCAACATTCGTGTCACCTGAGGCCATTTCACTTAGGCGCGGGCACAAATCGCTGATTGCGCAAATGTATTCCGGGGGAGATTTCTGGATTTTCCAGAAGACCACGTTATGCGCCACGCACCTGTCGCGGTAGCTATCCCCTTCGTTCCGTCGCAATCCTAATTCAGCCTGCCAGAGGGTGGCGCCTGTCGATTGCCCGCCTGATCCGCGCCCACAAGAGCCGCCCTTCGCTGCCGCCGCAATCGCACATCGGCCTCGGCAAGACGCCAACCATTGCGGAGTGCCAGCGGGTAGCAGCCAATCACCCCGTTTTCCGGATCATCTCTTATCAGGATGCGTCTGGTAGAGGCGCGAAGATTTCCTATTAACCACCATCCGCCGCGCAACGCTCGCCGTATGAGGCTTTTTCTAGTCTTGTCGGGGTTTTGTTCCACCCGCGGCTGCTCTTGTTAACGCCGATTCTATGGAATAAATCGCAGGCGGTTGAGTCGTATTGACAGCCGGATTTATGAAATTCGGGAACCGCTTGCATTTTATGTTGTTAAGTACTGAGGAAGACACGATGTTCTCGCATGTGGATCTCTACCGCGCCGCGTGCCTGATGATGCACGGGTATGGGAACAATGCCGAACTGGAGGCCGCGCGGTACGCCGATCAGATGCTGGCGTGGGGCGACCGGGATGAGTTGCTCCTTTGGTTCGCAATACGGTGGACGATAGCTAGGATGCGACATCAGGGATTCACAACGGGCCTACCAAATTGACCAAAGGCGGGCAGGAGGAAAGGGGTTGTTACCGCGCCGACCCGGTCGCTTGCCTAATTGAGGTTACCGCCGGCAGGTGCCCGTAGCGCCTCAATTGCAAGCCTGATCCGCACCCATACGAGCCGGCCGTCATCGTCGCTGCGGTCCAGCATCAGGTCGGCGCGCTTCGCCGCTTCAAGCTCGCCGCTTCAAGCTCCGTGCTTTCGGATCAGCAGATGGGCCGCGCGCCAAATGTCGAGATCGGAGACCATCGCCACGGCCGATCGGAGCGCTCACATTGCGCGGTTCATCTGGGGCACGCGCTCGAATATGATTCCTTCCCATATGCGCCGCGGCTGGACCCGCTGAAATCCATCCTCGCCAAGCTGGAACCGCCGACGCCGCTGCCCGAACCGTTGCCGCCGCTGAAAGCCGCAAGGGGCCGAGCATCGGACGAGGGAGGCGGAGACGCTGACGTCCAGAATTTCTTAATAGCAGACTGGTGAAGGGCCAAGGTAGGCCGCTCTCGGCGATGACGCCGCTCCGGTAACGGCTCCGACCGCACCACCAATCGCAGCAGCCATGCCTATTGGTGCGCCCACAATTGCGGCAACAACGGCGCCAGTGCCAGCCCCAAGCGCACCGGTACTCACGGCTCGGCATCCTGGTGTTACACCGCAACCGGCAAGGGCCAGCGATGCGATCATCAGCCCTGCTGCCAAGGCACCCGAACGTGTCATTTACTCCTCGCTCTTCGTCGACCCAACAGCTATCCAAACGGATTGGATTGCGACTTTTGCTCAAGGCAAAATAGAATCATGGAGCCGCCACCGCTGAGAACCAGCTTTGGGGGCAGGAGTTGACTTTCGATGAACGCCCGCCGACCCTCGGCAACGCCGCGGTCGAGCATCAGGTCGGCGCGCTGCGCCGCTTCAAGCTCGGCGTTGGCACCGTGCTTGCGGGTCAGCAGATTGGCGGCGGCGGCGATCTCAGATCGAAGCTTGAGCGAAGCTCAACCCCGCCAAATGCCGAGTTCGGAGACCGAACCGGCCGCTTAGATTGCGGCCCCGTAAATGTCGAATTCGGAAGTCATGGCCGGATCCCGAAGTAGCCCATGATTACGAGCCCAGCGAACACAATTAGTATCCCAAGGCCGACGAAGCGGTTGACGTAAGTGTCAGAGACCATCGGTCCTACTCGCATTTTTCGGTTCACCCATCCGACTGGTGCCGCCAGCGGCACGATGCCCTGGCCGTCCTTGTGGTAGTAGCGGTTGAATTTAGACCGAGGAAGTAAGATTTGCCGCAGAATTGATGGTTAAGTCAGCAGTATTCGCGGTTAATTTGATGGGGTGCTCGGCGCTACACGCCGCGGCCCTGATTCGCCCTGCCGGGTGGCCCCGTAACGCCTCGATCGCACGCCTGATCCGCATCCGCATGAGCCGGCCGTCATCATCGCCGCGGGCGAGCAATCAGGTCGGCGCACTTCGCCGCTGCGTTTGGCGCGGCGGTTTGCTAAATCTCGCGCGCTTGTCCTATCCTGTTTCACCTGCTCCCAAAAAGTGGCGTCTCTTAAGAGCTTGCGGGCTCCGCCATTCGTATCCAACCCGTCTAGTCTCGGCGCGGACCGGGGCGTTTGGGTCCAAAATTGTTTCCACAACCGACAGCCCGCACCCGCTGGCGCGGATCAGGGGATGGATACGAAAGGCTAGACGCGGCTATATGTTATCGGAGCATGAGGGGCCCGGATCGGCACGTGCAGCTTGCGTGCTCGCAACGCGGGTTGCGAAGGGTCGATATGGTTGCGAGGGACGAAGCGGCGATTAGCGAAGCGCGTTCGATGGGGTCAATCTCGCCCGGTACCCGGAATGTCGTGCTGCCCCCTTTTACGACCACCAGCCAACGATATTGGTGACGCTGGAAACCGCAGTAACCGCTTTAGCCCGAATTGGATACATGCCCGTCGTAAGGCTAAGCACAACCGTATCGCCTCCGGGTGTTGTGATCGTCAGCGACCCATTGGTGTTGACGAACGACAACCAATGGGTCGCGGTTGGGAAGGTTCCGGTGGATGTCCCGAGCGTAAAGGCACGATTTGGTGCGCTAGAAGCTGAAGCCATTCTATTTCCTCAAACTGTCACGACAGGGGGCTACCGCGTCGCCCGGCGTTGCCAGTATGTTCCACTATTATAGCGGCAAATTTAAGGCAATTGTAATCTCCGCATGCTGGTTCGCCTCCCGGTGATTGCCCGGATCCTACCTTCGCCGGTGTGACAAATGTTTTTGGGCGCGATTTGTCAGAATTGCTTCGCTAGTGGTTAAAATCACACATTCGCGTCCGCCTCCGCGCCTCAAGGCCAAGGTGCCCGGATCGCGAAGCCCCAATCCTCCGCGATGCGGCCCTCCTCGAAGCGATAGATTGCCATGATCGATGACTGAAAGGGTTTACCGTCGTAGGTCGCGGTCAGTTGCCAGCGCACGGCGACCCGATCCCCCTCCTCGACCATATCAAGGATTTCTACGTTTATTGGCGGCGTAAGGGTTCTGATTTGCGCCCGCATCTGGCTCGCGCCGGCGTGACCCACCGGCAGGGCCGGTTTGCCCGGCTCGTGTAGCCGGAAGTCCTCGGTGAACCAATCGCCGATGCGATCGGGGGCGCCCGAGTTGTGGGCCGCAGCAAGTTCACGCAGCAGTTCCTTCTGCTGAGACATGGCGGCTCCACCCACTCCGTGTTTGGGTACCAAATGTCAGATTTTAACCACTAGCTCAGAGCCTGGCCAGGAATTGCGTAGATTGAGCTAGGTTTTGACCGAAACTCTATTAGTTGTAGGTCGAGCGAGGCGACGCGCGATAAGTTGGACGGAAGCAAGGTAAAGCCAAGCCTCGCTGCTGGCCTCCGTCATCTCGAAGTCTTTGGCGAGCCTGCGATTGCGGTTGAGCCAAGCAAAGGTTCGTTCGACCACCCAGCGCCGCGGCAGGAGGTAAAATCCGGTGGCGCGATCGGACCGCTTGACGATTTCGATCTGCCACTGGCCGTGTCCGGCCAGGGCGGCCGCCAGCTTCTCGCCGGCATAGCCGCCGTCGGCGAAGACATTGCGCAGCCAAGGAAAGAGGAAGCGGATCGAGGCCAGCAGGTTCGGCGCGCCGTCACGATCCTGGATGTCGGCAGCGTGGACCTTTGCCGCCACCAGATGCCCCACTGTATCGGTGATGATGTGGCGCTTGCGACCGTTGATCTTCTTGCCAGCATCCCCCGGGTCGCGGCGATGCCGCGCCCGAGGACAGGCTCCGCCGCGCGGGCCGCCGCTCTCCGTCGTCTTGACCGATTGGCTGTCGATTACCCCGGCCGAAGGGCTGGCTTCGCGCCCTGCCCGTTCGCGGGCCTGTTGCAGCAGCAGGACGTTGATCGTTTTCCACACCCCTGCGGCTTGCCAGGCGTAGAAGTAACGCTGCACCGTCGAGCGGTTCGGGAAATCGCGCGGCAGCAAACGCCAGGGTGAGGCGGTGCGCAACAGATAGAGCAACGCCTCCACCACCGCGCGCGGTGCCACGCAACGTGGCCGGCCGAGCCGCTTCGCCGCCGGCAAATGCGGCTCGATCAGCGCCCACTCCGCATCGGTCATGTCGCTTGCATAGCGCAGATCGTCTCGCCGATACTGCCGACGAGTGGTTTCAGTCCACATGTTGTCTCCCCCGTGCGTTCTGACACACCGCGGGTACCACAACTAACTGAAATCACTCAATCCATTTCGAGCCAGCCTCTAAGAGACCGGATGTAAGCGAGCGCAGGACGACCCTCAGCTGACGCGTACAGCGTGGCCTCGATCAGCCCCGTTCAGCCGGTCAGCCGACGCTGATCGCGTGGACCGCCATCGGTCATTAGGGCGCCGCGCCGGCAACCGCTTCGCGAGGGGGCGGCGCTGCCGCGGCGGCCGCGACAGCTATCCGCCGGGTGATGATCGCGCGGAAGATGACGTATTGCAGGCCGAACGCCACCGCCTTGGCGCCGACCGCACCGAACGAGATGAACCAAGCCCACGTCGCGATGCTAAATTCGAGCGCGATGAACACGTTGGCGAGCGCGATCGACGCCAGCAGCGCGGCCCAGGCATAGCCGGCCGTGTCGATCATCGGCTGGCCAAGATGTTGCTGCGCGATCGGCGGCAGATAGCGGCGCATCCAGCCGCGCCGCAGCATGACGGCGGCGATCGACAGGTGAATGATGCTCGGCTTGAACATGATAAAGCGCGGGCTGTGGAAGAGGATCGTCGCGCCGCCGAGCACGACGACGAGCGCGAGGCTCATCCATTGCATCGGCGCGACCGGCTGGCGCGCGAGCTTGCGGCGCGTGACCTGGGCGATCCCGACCGCGACGGCCACCGCCGAGCCGAGATAGAGGCTGCCGGTCAGCGCGTAGAGCGCGAAGAACAGGATCGACGAGAGAAAATCCTCGAATAGCTGGCGAAGCGCTTGCCTCATCGCGGGACCCTCCCGTTGGCGAGCAGCGTTTCGAGATGTGCAACATACCCGCGCAGCGCCTGACGGCCCGCCGCGGTCAGGCTGTAGAGGGTTTGCGGCTTGCGGGCGACGAAGCGCTTCTCGGCGGCGATGTAGCCGGCCTCTTCGAGCTTCCGCAGATGCACGCTGGCATTGCCGTCCGTGGTCTTGATCGCGTTCTTCACCGCGGCGAACTCGGCCGTGCTCCCGGCGCCGGCGAGGAACGCGACGATCGCCAGGCGCACGCGGCTGTGCAATACCTCATCGATCGCCGCATGGTCGTAATCGGTCATGCCGCGGCTAGCAGCTTCCGCCGGCGCAACACCAGCGCGATGCCCGGCCCGGCCAGCAGCGCCAGCATCAATCCGGCGGACAGCAGCAGCGCCTCCGGCCGGTGGCGCAGCGCCACCAGTGCCAGTTCGCCGATCCACCAAGCGACCGCCACCCAGCGCAGCCACAACAGACCGGCAAGCCAGGCGGTCGCGAACACGGCCGTGCCGATCGCCCCGGCGGCGACCGCAGAGAGCCAGTCCGCGGAACCCTCGCCGCTCCACAGCACGGCCAGGGTCAAGGTCGTCAGGAAGATGCCGAGGCCGAGCCACAGCATGCGCAGCGCCACGACCATCGGGCTGCGGGACGGGGCCGGCGCGCCGCCTTGGGCGCGGCCCCACACCCGCCGCAGCCAATAGGCCCACGGCACGGCAATCGCCAGCGGCAACAGCGCCGCCGGCGGCAGCGCCGACTGGTAGCCGCGGACAAAGGCGTAAGTGGCGACAAACCCGGCCGCAAGCGCGATCCCCCACACCACCAGACCTTGGCCGCTGGCGGTCGCGTAACCACGGCCCTCCTCGATCGCTTCGCGTATCAGCGCGATGTCGTCACGCACCCGGTCGTCGATCATCGAGTTCCCCACAACGCAGTGTACTTTGAAGCACAAAGTACCTTGCGTTTTCGGGTCTGTCAACTATCGGCGTAACGACCGGCGACGTGCGCGACGCGGCGACGCTCTCCTGCCGGCAGCTACTCTCGGCTTATCATGGCGTCGAGAGGGTTAGGCTACGGATGAGAGCGATAAGCGGCGGCTCAGGAGGTTCGAAGCCGGCGGTTCGGTCGTGGCCTCTCGAACGGACGGAATTGGCGGATTGTGTTCGTTGATGGATCAAGGTCCGGCGGCTCGTTTAAGCGGTAATCGACGCTCTCCGGTGTCTGCGTTCGCTACGTGCTCACCTGGAGGAATGGCACGATTAGCGGCTGATGACGCGACGCGCTTGCCGGCACGGCGGACGCCCGAGGGCGGAACCGGAATTGCGCTCCAGTGTTTTCACTTTTGAAGGCACGACCATTAGCCGGGAGGTCCGTGAGGTGACCGAGTTGCCCTGGCAGTCTCATTCCCGCACCGCTCCCGAGCGGGATTATGTCGCGCTGCTCTCCTATTTGCCGCTCAACAGCGCTTGGCATCTTCCGAGGCTCGTCCTGTACTCCACCCGCATCCGACGGCAACTGCGCACAAGCTCTGGCCTGATCGGCTATTCCCTGCGGGCGCGGGTCGCGGCCAAGCAGTTCTGGACTCTGTCTGCGTGGGAGGACGCGGCGGCCCTACAGGCGTTCGTTGCCGCGCCGCCGCATGTGGCTATCATGAAGGCGCTGGCCCCATATATGGGCGCGACGCGCTTCGTCCGATGGAACGTGAAGGGCTCTGAGCTACCGGTTCGGTGGGACGACGCGTTGAGGCGCGACCAAAATCAGGCAATGACGGAAAACGGGGCGCAACCTGCCGAGCCCGTAACGCCAGGCGAATGACCGCTTCGTGTCGAACCCGGCGGTCCATTGATGCCCTCGCGAACGGCCTGACCCGGCGCATTGTCGCCGTATTAGAAGATGACGACTTATGCCCAGGCGAACGGTGAAGTTAGCCGAGGCGAGCTCGGAGCGTTACCGGACGCGGGGTGGTATCGCCGGAGACTCTGTCAGGATCGTCTGCGCTGTTTCCTGGCCGCTGGCCAGCGCCGCCTCGACCGTGCCCATATCCGGACCGGCATAAAGCGCCTCGCCTGAAAAGAATATCGCGTCACCGTTCGATTTTCTCAGCAGCGACTGCGCTGCGCGTGTTCTAGGCGTGGCATAGGAATAAGCGCCGCGCGCGAATGGATCGTTGCCCCAGTTGATCGCTCGCGCCGCGACGAGATCTCTCTCGATGCAGTCCGCAGGAAGATCGAAAATCTCGCCGAGCGAGGCGAGCCCCATGTCGATGAGTTCGGCCTCGGCAAGTGACGACACCCTGCCGGCCTTGGGTCCCGCCAACCAGCCCGTCAGCACCGGATATCCGTCTGGATACTGGGTCCACCAGGTCGGGACCGTTGCATCGGAAAGCAGGAACGACAGATCGGCCAGATCTCGTCCGCCATGATCGGCCCACCACTTCGTGGCGAAGCGAAACAGAATTTTGACGACGTTGCCGAACCCGATATCGTCAGTGGCCGCTGCCCGCTCGCGCGCCGCCGGCGGAAGCGCGATTTCGGCCAGGAGCGGAGGTGGCACGGTGAGGATCGCGGCATCGGCCTCGAACGTGGCGCCGTCGTAACAGCGCACGGCAATCCGCCCGCGGGCCTCGTCGATCGCCGTCACGGCGGCGCCGAGATGGAGTGCCGCTCCATGCCTGCGGCATTCCGATGAGAGATAGTCGATGAGCGCGCCGTAGCCTTGCGCGATCCGTCCGTGTTCGCCGTCGTCCCGGGCCATCCATTCGTCGCGAAGCGCCAGAGTGCTGGCGCGGCGCGGATCAGCCGCGTCGTAGCCCTCAACCGTCCGGGTGATTGACCGCCGCAGCTCGTCGTATCGCCGATCGGCAAAATGCGTCTGCAGAAATTCGGCGATGGGCAGATCGGCTTTCACCTCGCTCAGAACCTGGTAGAACCGACCCAGATGAGGCAGCGAAGGCTCGTTGGGCAATAACTTGCCGGTGCGGGCGCTCCATCGCGTGCCGCCGCGCGGCAACAGCGAAATCTGCCCTGCACGCATCAGAGCTCGCGTCACCGGCGCAGCGCCGTGAACAAACTCGGCGCCGCCCTCTGCCGGGTAGCCAAATTCCTGGGCGGGCAGCGGGTAGATGCGGCCGCCGCATCGGTCTCGCGCCTCGAGGATCGTGACCCGTTTGCCCGCACGCACGAGTTCGCACGCCGTCATCAGGCCCGCAGCGCCAGCACCCACGACCACAATATGCGTCAGATCCGGAGAGCCCATCGATTACCCTTCAAGACCAACCATCATATGATGGTCAGAGAGCCGAGGCCGTGAGCGGCCCTGAGACAGGTGGGCCCTGGGCGGTCGACCCACGCCTTCGGAACCGTTGGAGGTACGCGTGATCGTCAAGGAATTTGCGTCCCTTCGGCAGCTACAGCCTTTTGAACGGCAGGACGCGCCAGCATGCGCGCGCGATGTTCCATGACGCGGGGCAGTTTGGTGGTGTCGACGCCGTCGCCCTCTATCCAGGAAGCGATGGTGAACAGGTACGGATCGCAGATCGTGTACTGGTCACCCATTACCCATGGGCCCTTCATGAGCTTGCGCCCGATCAGCTCAAAGCATTCCGTCACGTTCGCCGGCACTTTGCGCTTCATCGCCTCGATGGCTGCGGCATTATCGGCCCACCGGGCGCCCCGCCTGCCGTGCGCATGCGCGACATGCACCGTCGAACACAGATAACTGTTGAACTCCTGAACCCGCGCAAGAGCGAAGGGATCAGCGAGGGGGGCGAGTTCGGCCTTCGGAAATCGCTGTGCCACAAAGCACAGGAGCGCCGGCGTTTCGGTAAGCGTGCCGCTCTCGGTTACCAGTGCGGGAACGCGCCCTTTGGGGTTTACAGCGAGGTATTCGGGGCTCCGCTGGCTCTGAGTGCGAAAATCGACCAGAACCGCCTCGTAGGGCGCTCCAGCTTCCTCAAGCGCGATATGCGTCGCCAGCGCGCAGGTGCCGGGGGCGTAATAAAGTCTGAACATATCGTTCGTCCTTCCAACGACAGCGGACCGCGCTCAGCGCGCCGTCCCTATGGCGGGATCTAACAGACCTGTGCCGACCGTCCACAGATCAAACATTTGGGCGGCGAACGGCCATTTGCGGATACGTTCGCCGGGTGGATTTTCCTGATTTGTTCCGAATTTCCGCCCCTCATTCCCGCAGCATCGCCGCAGCCTGGTCGAGACTTCGGATGCGGGCGTACATTTTCATCGCCTTGTCGAGGCTGTAGGCGTGCGCGGCCGCGTCGCCGCTCCAGCAGCATTCGCGCACCACGACAGATGCGATATCGAGGTTGAAGGCCTCGCGCACGCTGGTCTCGACGCCGCGATTAGTGGCGCCGCCACCGATAATGATGGTGTCGCGCCGCAGCATGCGCAGCAGCTCGGCGACGCCCGTCCCGTAGAAGGCGCTCGGCCGGCGCTTGAGAAAGACATAATCCTCGGGAAGCGACGCGATCTCGTCGGGGAAGCCGGCCTCCGGCGAGCCCTCGACGCCATTGGTCAGCGGCGGCACGCCGGTCTCGGCCGAGAGATCGGTCGGCAGCAAGACGACGTCGGCGCCATCGGCGCGGCTGACCGGCGTCGTGTAGATCACCGGCACGCCCGCCGCCCGCGCGACCGCGATCATCCGCACCCAGGCATCGAGCACCGGGCGCATCGCCGCCCTTCGTGCGGAATCCGACGGAGTGAGCGCGCGCCGGCAGACGTCGTAAGCGATCAGCGCCGCCCGGCGCCGATCGATATGTTCGGGTGCGGGCATCGCCACCTCCTCAGGCGGGGGAGAACTGCCCCGAGCGTAACCGCCCGACAGCCGAAATCAAACGGCCTCGCAAAGGAAAACATGACCACAACAGTCGTGGTCCCCGCCAGTTGTCCGGACTGGCATGACTTCGATGGTCAATTCCGTCCGCCCTTCCCGATGCACGCTAATTACCCGTCCGGTTCTGTCCCTATAGCTGACACTGGTCAGGGGGGCTCCCGCGTGCGGCACCGCAAGCGGGAGAGTGTTAGCGAGGGGACGAGCAGGAGACATCCGGCGTTATTTCGACCGGCGATGTCGCACTTTGCCGATGACACATCGGCACCGCGGTGTTAGGCAGGGACTGATGAGGGTCGGATAAACCGACCTCACAGGTGAACAGGCGCGATGCGTCAGCCCGCGGGCAGCAAGCAGCGGCCCCAGTCTCGCTTCGTTCGGGTCGTCGCACGGTGTCCGGGTTGCCGCAGCCCAGGGAGGCATCATGACTGCGCAATCGGCGATGGAGATGTCGGGCTCTTCGGCCAGCCGGGTGCTTGGCCGCAAGATGGACAGCATTCCGTTCAGCCCCTACCACGTCTTGATCATCTTCATCCTCGCCCTCGTCGGTTTCATCGAGGGCTACGATCTGTTTATGACCGGCTCGCTGATCGTGCTGGCCAAGGCGCCGCTGCATCTGACCGGGACCGACATCCAGTGGCTGCTCCTCGGCCCCGCCATCCTGGGGACCATCGGCGGCTTCGGCTTCTCGGCGGTCGGCGACCAGTTGAGCCGCAAGGCCATGCTGGTGATCGGCGTGATTGCGACGACGTTCTTCACGCTTCTGATCCCGTTGGTGCAGAATGCCGAGCAACTGCTCATCCTGCGGGCGTTGACCGGCCTCGGCGCCGGCGGCGTGTGGTCGGCGGTGTTCCCGATCGCCGCCGAATTGATGCCGGCGCAGCACCGCCGCACCTACGGCGCGATCTACGAGATGGCGCTGGCCTCCTCGTTCACCGTCTTGCCGTTCGTCGGCGGCCTGCTCGCCGGTAATCCCGACGCGTTCCGCCTCCTGGCCTTGCCGGGCGGGCTGGCGGTGCTGGTCGTGCCGGCGATCGTCTATTTCCTGCTGCCGGAGAGCCCGCGCTGGCACCTGCGGCGCGGCGAGGCGCGGATCGCGGTCGACATCGTCAATCAGATCATCAGGCGGTCCGGCAATCGTGTGACGCCGCTGACCGTGGCGGAGCTCGGCGACGTTCACGCGACCGCTCGCGAGACGCTGCCGCCCTACTGGGCCTTGTTCGCGAAGGGCCAGCTGCGGTGGACCGCGGTCGGCGTGATCACCGGCACCTGCGCCGCCTCCGCAGCTTTTATGACTGCGGCGCTGCTGCCGAAGGCGCTGACCAACCAGGGTTATGCCGTCAGTGTGAGCCTGGGGATTACCTCGATCATCTATGCGACGAGCTTTGTCGGGAAGGGGTTCACCGGCTGGCTGATGGAGATCATCGGTCGGCGCTGGACGATCTTCTATGTGATGGCCGGGTCGCTGCCTGGATTCTGCCTAATGCTGCTCTCGCATATGGCGGGAGAATACGCCCGCATGCTGATGATCGCGGGCGGCCTGATCATCGGCTTCACCGTGGTGTCGGCGTTCAGCGCGACCCGGGTCTATTTGTCCGAGCAGTTCCCGACGGCATTGCGCGGCCGCGGCCACCTCTTCGGCGAATCGTGCGGAAAGCTTTTCGCCGGCGGCCTGCTGCCGTTTTTCATGGCGCCCCATACCGGCTCGCCGACAATCTTCTTCGGCACGATGCTGCTCTTTGCCGCAATCGGCGCCGTCGTTCCGATCGTATGGGGCAAGGAGACGATCGGCCAGATCGAGGTGATCGCATCCGAACCGGCGATGGAACCTGCCTGAAGGGGCGGCTCGGCCGCATCCGCAATTTGCCGATGACACACCGGCAGCGATACGCTGTCGTTAGCCAAAGCTAGGTCGAACCGCGCGGTTCGATCGGGAGTTGCGCGAACGGCCGGAATCGCGACGCCGAGCTGCCTATAACCTCGCGGGAATTGTCTGACGGTTCATGCCCCATACCGGCCATTTGCCCAGGCGCCCCGGATAGGCTCAGGACGCGGAAAGGGCGATCTTCGACGGGGAAAGAACCCGCGGCCACTTTTTTTGCGGACCGCCGCTCTTGCCACTGAGCCACTCGTGTTGCTCGGAGCCAGACCATCGTCAAATAACCAAAATATCAAATTGCGGCTGTTCGAAAGCCCGTATCGGCTGAAGACCATCTGTTCATCACACCGGCGGATGCGGGATCGCGGCCAACAGGTCGCGGGTATACCGCGCCTGCGGCGCCGCCAGCACCTGCTCGGCGGTTCCCTGTTCGACGATTGCGCCAGCGCGCATCACGATGACCCGGTCACAGAGCAGGCGCACGATGTTGAGGTCGTGCGACACGAACAGGTAGCTCATCCCGAGCAAGTCCTTGAGATCCTGCAGCAGGTTGAGTACGACGGCCTGGACCGACACGTCCAGCGCCGCGGTCGGCTCGTCGAGGATGACGAGGTCGGGTTTCAGCGCAATCGCGCGTGCGATGCCGACCCGCGCCTTTTGGCCGCCCGACAGCTGATGCGGAAAGCGGTCGAGCAGGTCGAGCGGCAGGCCGACCTGCCGCGCCAGCTCTTCGCACCGCGCCCGCAGCGCGCGGCGTTCCACGCTGCCAAGCCGCAGCAGCGGATCGGCGATCGCGCGCGCCGCGGTGAAGCGCGGGTTGAGGCTCTCGGTCGGGTCCTGGAAGACCATCTGGATGCGGCTGCGGCGGGGCGATGCGGCGAACTTGCGGGCCGGGACGTCGCCGATCGCCTCGCCGGCGAAGGTGATCGACCCGGCGGTCTGGTCGATCAGACGCATCACCATCATCGCGGTCGTTGACTTGCCGCAGCCGGATTCGCCGACGAGACCGCGATGGCGATATTGCCGGCCGGCACCGGCGTCGCACGCGCGGCGCGGCTGCCCGCGGGGGCGGATCCGGACGAGGTGCGCGACTGGTTCGAGCTTGAAACCATCGTCGAGCTGCCGGCGCCGGCCGCGAGTTT
This sequence comes from uncultured Alphaproteobacteria bacterium, assembly GCA_963845735.1. Lineage (GTDB taxonomy): Bacteria > Pseudomonadota > Alphaproteobacteria > ATCC43930 > CGMCC-115725 > AP-15. The sequence continues at coordinate 53,346 of CAWJTR010000007.1, forward strand.
CGCCGAGGCCGAAGCCGCGGCCGCCGATTACCGGCGCGCCGCCCGCGCCGACAATACCCGGCGGGCCTACCGCTCTGGGGTGGCGGCTTTCACCGAATGGTGCGCGGTGCATATGCAGACCGCGCTGCCGGCCGCGCCCGCGACCGTCGCCGCGTTTCTCGCGGCCGAGGCGGGCAGGGGGCTCGCGGTCAACACCTTGCGGCTGCGCCACGCCGCGCTGCGCTATCTGCACCTCTTGGCCGGTTACCCGCCGCCGACTGCCTCGCCATTGGTGTCCGCCACCTTTGCCGGCATCCGCCGCGCGCATCGGCGGCCGTTGCGCAAAAAGACCGCACTCGTCGTCGAACCGCTGCGCGCCGCACTCAAGGCGATCCCCGACACCTTGCCGGGGTTGCGCGACCGCGCCTTGATCCTGGTCGGCTTTGCCGCCGCATTACGACCCTCGGAATTGGCGCGGCTCGATATCGCGGCGCTGGCCCGCCACGAGGACGGCATCGCGCTGTTCCTGCCATGGCGCAAAAACGACCAGGAGGCGCATGGCACAGCTGTGTGGCTGCCGGCCGGGCAGACCGACCTTTGTCCGGTGACGGCGCTCGAGACCTGGCTCGCAGCCGCCGAGATCAGCGAGGGTCCGCTGTTCCGACGATTATGGCGGTTGCCGCCACCGCGCATCCGCAAGGGTGCCAGGCGAAAGCTGGTCGCCGACCGTTACCGGATTGGTACCAACCCGATCGATACCGATTCAATCGCCCTCGTCGTCAAGAAATGGACCGGGCGCGCCGGGCTCGATGGTGCGGCCTTTGCCGGGCACAGCCTCAGGCGCGGCGCGATCTCGAGCGGCGTCGCCCAGGGGGTGCACATCGCCCGGCTCAAGCAGTTCTCCGGCCACGCCTCATTGAAGAGCTTGGAGGAATATGTCGAGCTCGACGAATTGCGGCAGCATCACCCGCTGAAGGATGTTCTGTAAGCCGGTGGCGAGAATCCGGCAACGACTGGACCGGGACAGATCGGCCGGTTGAAATCTCCTGTTCCAAAGCGTATCTCCTCCTGAAGAGGAGTTGTCGCCATGTCCGGCCTGAGCTATCCCGCTACACGATACGCCCCATCGCCGGTCATCGACCTCGCGGTACGTGAGGAGCGCGAGCGGTTAAGCCCGTCGGCGCTCAAGGCGTTCTTCAACATCGTCGAGCTCTGGCATGTGCGCGACGAGGAGGCGCGCCGGCTCCTCGGCGGTGTCAGCAACGGCCCTTATTACGATATGAAGAAGAACCCTGAAGGCCGGGTCCTCGATGCCGACAAGCTGCTGCGCATCTCCTATCTGATCGGCATCTTCAAGGCCCTCAGCATTCTCCACAGTAAGGCGCTCGCCGACGATTGGGTGCGCCTTCCCAATACCAACCGCATCTTCAGCGGGACTACACCGCTCGCCTACATGACAAAAGGCGGCGTGCCGGCGATGCAGACGGTACGGCGGCTGCTCGACGCGCGCCGAGAAGGCGTGTGACGGACCCACCCCGTACATCGCTCGTCCGCCGCTACGACACGCACCGCCTCATTCCGTCGAGACACAGCGAACCCGATGGCGGGGTGCTCGCCCGCATCGCGGACGACGACCGGCATCTCGCCGACATTCTCGAACTGGACAACGGGACCGACGACCGGCTCCTCGCCGAGAGCGAGCTGTTGCCCGGGATCGGCGTGGGCGAGCTGGTGTTTGGCGTTCCCTATTACCGCATTGTCAACGCCGCGTTCACCCATGCACATCCGCTCGGCAGCCGCTTCAACGGCCCCGAGCGCGGCGCCTGGTACGCCGCTTTCGACATCGAGACGGCGCAGACCGAAATCGCGTTCCACAAGACGTTGCAGCTTGCCGAAATCGGGCGCTTCGACGACGACGTCACCGTCGACGACTATCTCGCCGACTTCAGCGGCGAATTTCATGACCTGCGCGACGGCGACTTTGCCGAGGTCCTCGATCCCGAAAGCTATGTCCAATCCCAGACGCTAGCCGAACGGCTGGTCGAGGCCGGCGCGCTCGGCGTCGTCTATCCGAGCGTGCGCCGCGCCGGCGGAACGTGTCTTGCTTGCTTCCGACCCGCACTGGTCATGAATGTGCGGAAGGGGGCGACGCACCGCCTCCGCTGGCGCGGCGGACCGATACCGGAAATCGACCTTCTCGGGCCGGAAGCAGCGGGACGGTAACAGCGCCGCCGCCGTACGCCTTGCCCGTCAGTGCCGCCTCCGGCGCGATGACGAGCAGCCTCTCTGTTTATTCCGGCGGCCGCCCAGAAGGGACGGCTGTCGCAAATATTGTCACACGGGCAAGCGCGCCATATTAGAGGTCGATAGTCGACTGACAGCACGTCCATGATATCTATTGGAACGACTACAATAATACGCGCGTGAATAAAACACAACGATCGTGGCTCACGATATTATTATACCCGACAATTGCACTTATCGGACATACGGAGCCCGCAAAACCCGAGAGGTAACACTCATGGCCTTATTGTACGGATCAGTCGGATAAAGGTAAGCTGACGTCATGGGGCCGCCCCAATCGATTTCGCGGTCCGCCCGGTCGAAGTCTCAGAGAATCGCCCGATCTTTGATGAGCTCATGCTGGATGTTTCGCAGATCCCGCGGCGGTCTCCCGCAGCGGGGATGCGGGCGCATTCCGCGTCATTCGCGCCCCCGATGACGGCGCTATCGGCCTCTGGCGGTGCCGCGGCAGGCGGCGAGCCGAAGGCGGTATCGCCCGGGCCGCTCGACCAATTCGCCGCGCTCGCCGCGGCCCTCGAACATGCCGCCGTGGCGATCGCCCGGCTCGATGCGCTCGCCGCCGGCCACCCGCTGCTATCAGCCTGGCATGGCGCACCCGGCTCGAGGCTGTCCGCCGTCACGCCGGCTGCGACGGGCGCGCGATCGACCCCTGGCATCTCGCCGCGATGATCGAAGGGGTGCGCTTCCGGATGGACCGCGCCGCGGCGATCATCGAGCGCGGAGCGATCTTCGAGGCGGCGCGCCACGCCTTCCAACTGTGGGGCTGGTTGACACGTCCCGACGTCGACCAGTCGCAAGCGATCGAGCGTGCCGCCGCGGCGCTATCGGCAAGCGGCCACGCCTCGCCGCTGCTCGGCGCCGCACTCGCGGTGCGCGCCTGGCTCGACGGCGGCGGCGACCGGGCGCCGTTGC
>CAWJTR010000008.1:0-572819 GCA_963845735.1 uncultured Alphaproteobacteria bacterium
AGCCGCGCAAACTCGCCGCGGTGGCTTTGGCCAACAAGACGGCCCGCATTGTGTGGGCCATGATGACGCGCTGGGAGGCCTACCGGCCGCGGCCGGCTGCTGCCTGACCCTCGTGTGCCGCGGGTGCAGGGCTTAAAGGGAGAAGATGCTGATCGGTCGGACCGAAGATCCGCAAAACCCGTGTAGGGTGGCGGCCGCCAAGGTCACTGTTCCGTTTGGGGGCGGATCGCGGAACCCATCTGGGCCAGCGGCGGGTGCCGCGACAACTCGAAGCGCTGAAAGGAGAGCGACGTGGGCACCACAGCATCAGGATCAATGACCAGTGGCGCATTTGCTTTGTGTGGCGCGAGGGCGCCGAACCGGTCGAGATCGTCGATTATCACTAAAGGACAGGCTATGGCGCGCATCCGTAACCATCCCGGCGAGGTCCTCCGTGAGGAATTCATCGAGCCGCTCGGTCTCTCGGCCAACGCATTCGCAACATTATTCGAGCCGGATTGTCATTGCGAGGAGCCCAAAGGGCGACGAAGCAATCTCGCCGGGGTTCAGCTCGACGGCCCGAGATTGCTTCGCTTTGCTCGCATGACGAGGGCCATATTTATACAACGAACTTCAAAGTGGGACACTAGGGCGTGTCGTCAATTACTGAAGGTATACACGTAAAGCGAGTTGAGATTTTAGGATATAACGTAAAACGAGTTTACCTCGGCCTGAAATAGTATGATCAATGAAAGGTCGGCTTTGGCAAGCAAGCCACGAATTCACGCGCCTGCTACTTGGAAAGGCGGACATGAGAGTGGGATCATCAAGAAATTGGCCCTGATTATCAAATAGGGAAAGGGTCGCGGCTTATCTCCAGGCGGGAACCAGAGCACCGGGCAGCGGAGGCCGAGGCTCTTCTCGGCCGACCATCCTCGCCAATTGGCCACCGATGTCGGGGTGCGCAGCTCACGTCACCGGTAACTCGCCCAAGGTCAAATGGGTCGCAGGTGGCTGCCGCAATCTCCCCAAATGCTCGAGGAACCGTGACCTCGTCCGGGGTACGCGGGCTAGACTTTTACACGTTACCCGAGCACAGCCCGGTCGGGGCTGGTTCAAGCAGCGGCGCGGACCACCGGCCGCGGTACTGAAAGCATCTCCTGTACGATCATGTGAACATGGAAATGCACCGCGCATCCCAGCGCGTAAAGCTGAAGGATAGCGGGTGCGGGCCGGCGCCGGGCAACGCGCAACAGGCGGCGGCGGTATTCGCGGCGCAGCGCGCGTCAGAAACCCCACGCATCAGCATGACGAAGATGCCGAGCGCTTCGGCCAAAAGGCGGAGGTTAAGCTTGAAGCGGCGCAGCGGATGGTGGCGAAGATGCCGCCGTCGGCCCGGCCCCACGGCAGCCGCGCGTCGAGATAGAGAGCGTCGAGCCGCCCAAAAAAGGCGGCCGGCGTATAGAGATCCCGCATCAGCTCGACATAGCCGTCGCGCAGCGCTTCGCGACCGATGCGGCGAGGGATAACGTTGGTGCCGAACGGGCCGAAGTCGGCCGGGTCGCCAGAAGGTCGAGCCGTCCTTCTCGGTCGAGCCTCTTGTAAAGCGGGGTCCGGGATCGCCACCAGCATATTGACCATCGCATTGGCGATCCGCGCTTCGCCGACAAATCGCCGCTGTGCGGCGAAGATCGGCATCGTCATGGTCAAAGCCGACAATGATGCCGCACCAGACCTCGATACCGGTTTCCTGGATGCGGTGAACCTTCTCGAGCATGGTCCCGCCACGATCGCGCAGGTTCTGTATTTTCTTGGTCTCCCGCAGCGCCGCTTCGTTCGGGGTCTCGATCCCGATGAACACTTCGCTGATATTGGCATCGACCATCAGCCGCATCAGTTCGGGATCCTCGGCGAGATCGATCGAGGCTTCGGTCGCGAACATCAGCGGGTAGCCGTGGCCTCTTGCCAGGCGATCACTCGCGCAGCAGCGCCTTGATCGCTCTTTTATTACCGATCAGATTGTCGTCGACGATGAATGCGGTGCGCTTGCCGGCAGCGAGCAGCCCATCGAGTTCGGCGAGCACCTGGGCCGAAGTTTTAATTCGCGGCCGGCGCCCGAAGGTAACGATGATGTCGCAGAATTCGCATTCGAACGGGCAGCCGCGCGAAAATTGAACGCTGCCGAGCGCGTAATCCTTCATCCGCAAAAGATCGAGCCGAGGGCGCGGCACGTTTGCCATGTCTGTGCGCTCGGCCTGTTCGTAGCGGTCCGCGTGCGGCCCTGACCCCATTCGGAGAAACCGCGGCCAAGTCTCTTCAGCCTCGCCAACAAAGATCACATCGAAGGCCGGCGATATCGTCCTCCCGGACCGTAACCCAAGGGCCGCCGACGACAGTAAAGCAGCCGCGCCGCCGGAATTCGGAGAGAATATCGTGCATGCGCCGCGCTGCACGTTCATGCCGGTCACGCCGATGATGTCGGCGCGCGCGCATCGCGCGAAATCGATCGGTTCGACGTTCTCGTCGATCAGCGTGACCGTATGCCCGGGCGGCGTCAGAGCCGCCAGAGCGGGGGCTCGCGACCGGCAGGACCGCTTTGATGCCGAGGAACGGAGATCGCGTACTGAGCCCCCAATACGAGGTATTGAAGCGGGGGTTGATGATAACGATGTCGGCCATCGTTCAGGTCACTTCTTGGTAGATGATCCGGCCAGGGCCGGCGCGGCCGCGCCGCCATTGCTCAGCAATGCCCCAAAAATCGCCGCGGCGCTATCGAGCCCGGTGCCTTGGCCGCCGGTCGATACCACCGTCTGCGGCACCAGCCGGCCCACCAGGGAAACGATTTCCGGCTTTTCCTGAACCGCCTTGAGGAATTGCTGCACGAGGTTGATCGTCAGCACCCGGTCTTGGCCCAGCACGTCGGCCTGCGCCTTCTGCCCTTGCGCGGTCTCTTCGAGCTCGAGCTTCAGCCCTTCGCCGCGCAGCTTGGCCGCGTTCTTGTTTTGCTCGGCCACCTGGACACCGATCAGCGCCTCGACCAGCTGATGCTGCAGATCGGCCGTCGCCCGCGCTTTTTCGGCTTCGACCCGCTGGGTTTGCGCCTTCTGCTCCTGTTGGTAGGTCAGCTGCAGCTGGTCGGCCAATTGCTGGCGCAGCCGCGAGATCAGCAGCTCGGGCGGCAAGGCCACATCGCCGAACTTGACCTCCTTGATGACGATCCCGGCGCGCAATCCCTCCGGCCAATCGCATCCTCGACGGCGCGTTCCAAGGTCGCGCGATTGTCGGCGAGATCGAGGACATGGCGTCCAGTGGCCCCGACCACGTTGCGCACGATCGAACGGATGGTGGGGACCATGATGTTGTTTTCGATTTCCGGCAGTCCGCCGACCGCGGCGACGACAAAGGGCGCATTGTCGGGGGTAACCTGGGCCAGCACCCTCAGCTCGAGCGGCACCTGCCAACCCTCGACAAACGGGGTGATCGCCGGGTCGGCGGCGCCGTCGGGTACCGGAACATCCTGCGAGCGTTGCGATTGCGTCAGGTTGCCGGCCTGATCGAGGCTCAGATCGATGTAGCGTCTCTTGTAGCCTCCCTTGAATTCCCAGGTCTGGACCCGGGTGCTGATCATCGTGACTTTATAGCGCCGCCTCGTTGACGTAATAGCGGCCGGGTTGCAGCGCCTTTTCCCAAACGCCGATGCAGCCGACCGGGACCAGGATCGCTGTCAGAATGCCTTCGTCGCCGCTTTTCTGGTTGGCGATGACGGCCTCCCCGCTCGAATTGGTAAACACGGTCTTTTGCCGGCAGGAGGTCGGTTTCGCTGCCATCAGATTGCCGAAATTAACAGCCGCCACGACATTGGATTTGACCGCGCCGACAAAACCCTTCGCCACGTCGACCGCGTCGCGGATATCGACGTCCCAAAGATAGGTGTTGAGGCGATAATTGCCGGGGGTCAGGATCGTGGTCTGCGGGCCCCGCTGTCCGCCATGCCGAAGAAAATATTCGGCGTCGAGCATGTCCAGCTCGTGCCCGGCGGGAAAGCGTCGGCCAGATACTGATCGGGTTGAAGCGGGGCGCCGTCCTTGGCGTTCAGAAACCCGTATTTTCCCGATGGTATCGAAACCACCTTTTTGTTTTCGACCTGATAGATCACGTTGACCAGAAACCAGGGGTGCCAGCCCGGGGTCAGAATTTCCGCTTGCGGGCCTTTTTCCCCGTTGGTCGCAATGATGTGCTCGCCGGGCAGCGAGGTCGTCCCGTAAATCTTGTTCAGGACCGCGATTTCGTCGGAATCGACATGCACATAGGAGGTTGCAGCAAGACAGAGCAGCGCGATCGCCACAAAGACGAAGCGCAAGGACAGCGACAATGTTTTAAAGTCGGGACGGGTGCGGTTGACGAAAAGGCCGAGAATGCTCGGCGCCACCGCCGCGAGCACGAAATACAAGACCGCGACGGCGACCCAAAACATCGAACCCTCCCGTCAGACCGAATGGCGCTTTGCCGCGCCATCGCGCTCGGCGTTTCTTCGCTCTCTTCCCCTGCTTCCGGCTGGATAATAGGAGAAATCGTGTTTCCCGTCAGCCGAGCTGCGGCAGCCTTGCGCCTATCGCTTCGCGGTCAGCGTCCTGTCTGCTGAGGCCGGCAGGCCGAGAGCGCGGGCACGATCGGCTGACGCCGGTGCGCACTCAGGCTAGCGCAAGAACAGGGTGTTATCCACTCGCCGCCGTTTCCTCGCCGGTCGCGGCGCCGGGACAGATGTCGAAGGGCAATTATGGAAGACCTGGTTCAGCCGACGCTTGACTTTATATCCGCGCATGCGGGCTGGGCGTTCGCCGTCATGTTCGTTTTCGCGTTCGGCGAGTCGTTTGCGTTTTTTAGCCTGCTGTTCCCGGGAACATCCTTGCTGATCGCCGCCGGCGCGCTGCTGGCGACCGGCTCGCTGCACTATTTCTCGGTCCTTGCCGGGGCCATTCTCGGCGCGGTGCTCGGCGACCAGGTCTCGTATTGGATCGGCCGCCGGTTCGGTCCCTCGATCGCCCGGGTCTGGCCGTTCTCGCGCAATCCCGATCTATTGCCGAGCGGCATCCGGTTTTTCGCCCAATATGGCGGTCTGAGCGTCTTCCTCGGCCGCTTCTTTGGCCCGATGCGCGCGGTGATCCCGCTCGCCGCAGGGGTCATGCGGATGCCGAGCGGCGGCTTTTGGATCGCCAATGTCGGCTCGGCGCTGATCTGGGCGCCGATGCTGCTGATCGCCGGCGACGTCGTCGGCAACATCGGCGAGAGTTTGGTCGGCTCGGCCAATCTCGCGGTGCTCGTCTTCGGCGGGTTGGTGCTGTTCGGAATCGGAGGCGTGGTCTGGGCGTTGGTGCGATCGGGGCGCTCGCGGTCCTGACCCGCGCGACCTCGTCCCGGACCGGGCGACCTCTTACCGCAAGACCGTCAAGTGCCCAAATTGACACCGATCTGATCTGCGAGCACCGTCACCCCGATGTCTTCGTTCTTTTCGCCCTATCGGCACCAGTTCATCCGCGTCGGCGCCTGCGTGCCGCATGTCGCGGTGGCCGAGCCTGCGCACAACGGCGACGCGGTCGAGGCGCTGCTCGCCGAAGGCGACGCAGGCGCGCGTCGGGCTGATGGTATTCCCCGAACTGTGCCTCTCGGCCTACGCGATCGACGATTTGTTGTTTCAGGATGCGCTGCTCGATGCGGTCGAGAGCCAAATCGACCGCCTGGTCCAGGCCAGCCGCGACCGGTTCCCGGTGTTTGTCGTCGGCGCGCCGCTGCGCTCGTACGGCCATCTCTACAACTGCGCCATCGTGATCCATCGCGGCCAGCTGCTCGGCGTCGTCCCGAAGGTCTTTCTGCCGAATTACCGCGAGTTCTACGAGCGCCGGCATTTCACCTCGGGCATCGGCGTCGCCGGCCGGTCGATCGCCGCCGCCGGGCACAACGTCCCGTTCGGCGCAGACCTGCTGTTCGCCGCCGGCGGTGCTGCGGGTTTCACCTTTCACGTCGAAATCTGCGAGGATTTGTGGGTGCCGCAGCCGCCGAGCAGCGCGGCGGCGTTGGCCGGCGCCGAGATCCTGCTCAATCTGTCGGCCAGCAACATCACGATCGGCAAGGCGCAGATGCGCCGGCTGTCTGTGCGCCTCGCAATCGGCGCGCTGCCTCGCCGCCTACGCCTATTCCGCCGCCGGCGCCGGCAAGTCGACGACCGACCTCGCCTGGGACGGCCAGGCCGGGATCTTCGAGCTGGGCAAGAGCTGGCCGAGACCGAGCGGTTCTCGGCGACGCCCGAGATGGCGACCGCCGATGTCGATCTCGGGCGCATTCGCCAGGAGCGGATGCGGACCAACACCTTCGGCGACTGCGCGCGCGCCGCGGCCGGCCGGGCACGCCGTTTCGCACGATCGGCTTCGACTTCTAGGCGCCCGCGGAGAAGCTGGCCTTGCGCCGCAATGTCGAGCGCTTCCCCTATGTGCCGGCCGACCCGGCGATGCTCGCCGACAACTGCTACGAGGCTTACAACATCCAGGTCCAGGGGCTGGCGCAGCGGCTCGAGGCGACCGGGCTCAAAAAGCTGGTGATCGGCGTCTCGGGCGGGCTCGATTCGACCCAGGCGTTGATCGTCTCGGCGCGAGCGATGGACCGGCTCGGGCTGCCGCGCACCAATATCCTTGCCTATACCTTGCCCGGCTTTGCCACCGGCGAGGCGACCAAGGCCAATGCCTGGCGGCTGATCAAGGCGCTCAAGGTCAGCGGCGCCGAGATCGACATTCGCCCGGCGGCCCGGCAGATGCTGCAGGACATCGGCCACGCCACGGCCAAGGGCGAGGCCGATTACGACGTGACCTTCGAGAATGTCCAGGCCGGCCTGCGCACCGACTACCTGTTCCGGCTGGCGAACCACAATGGCGGGCTGGTGGTCGGCACCGGCGATCTGTCCGAATTGGGGCTCGGCTGGTGCACCTATGGGGTCGGCGATCAGATGTCGCATTACAACCCCAACGCCTCGGTCGCCAAGACCCTGATCCAGCATTTGATCCGCTTTGTCGCGGCGACCGGCGATCTCGGCCCGCAGACCGCGCCGATCCTCTACGACATCCTGGCGACCGAGATTTCGCCCGAGCTGGTGCCGCCGGGCGCCGACGGCCTGATCCAGTCGACCGAAAGCATCGTCGGCCCCTATGCATTGCAGGACTTCAACCTCTATTACGCGACCCGCTACGGGTTCAGCCCGTCCAAGATCGCCTATCTGTCATGGAACGCGTGGAACGACCTCGAACGCGGGGCATGGCCGGCCAACACTCCGGATGCCGCGCGGCGCGCCTACGGTCTCCCCGAAATCAAGCGCTGGCTGCGGGTCTTCCTGCACCGCTTCTTCCAACTGAGCCAGTTCAAGCGCTCGGCCCTGCCCAACGGCCCGAAAATCTCCTCGGGCGGCTCGCTCTCGCCGCGCGGCGACTGGCGCGCCCCCTCCGACGCCACCGCCACCGTCTGGCTCGAAGAACTCGAAACCGGCGTCCCCGACAAGGAATAACCGCAAGCCCGCCGCTCGCCAACGCCCGATATTGCCCGGCACGCGCGATATATTGTAAGGTTAAGATGGAGACTGGACGAACACGTCAAAAGATTTATCGCACAATTTGATCCGGTGCCCTACCCCCGCCGTGTTGCAAAATCCAGCACGTTCGGGAGGAGGAGTGAAAGCCGGCACTCTTCGCATCCTGACACTCTCTCTTTCCATCATTCTTCATCATGAAATAAGCTGCCTTCTATCAGGAGGCGTCATGGGCGCGGTATGGGCGTTCCTTCGAAATCCGACCAACCGGCTGCTACTGTCATGGCTGGGTGGGGGCGCAGTCGTTATCGTCGGCGGAGTATGGGCGGTCGTGACCTATGTCTGGCCCGCCCACGAATCTCGAACAGCGGTATGTGCCGATCAGGGTATCGCGATCGGCGGAAATGTCTCCGGATCATTGGCCAGACGCTCTCTAATCGCGAGCGAGGCCTGGTAGCTACCAGGCCTCGCACGCTATCTTTGAGCGTCTGGCCAAGGCCGACCCGGGCAACGTCGGCTGGCAGCGCGACTTAGCGGTGAGTTATGGGCACGTCGCCTTAATCGAAATGCGGCAAGGTGTCCGTGACGACGCACTCAGGGCGTTTCGGCAAGGACGGGACATCATCGCACGACTCATGCGGCGATCACCGGACAATGTGACCTTGCCTAAAGACCTTGCTTGGTTCGACAGACAAATGGGCATCCGCGAAAAATAAGCCTGTTGCAAAAATTGCGAATGCCATTTCGACCTTGCGCCGCTCCCGAGCCGAACGCTCAAAGGCCTCGGTCCCTTTCAATGCGCGCACATGCTCGCGTTCGGCCTCGAACCGGTTGCGCGTGACGATCCGCTTTTCTCCTTTGGTGCAGCGCGGCTTCAGGGCGCAGCCGCGGCAATCCCTGGGGCTCGCCCAGTAGGGTATGGTACCGTCCGGGCGCACCAATCCGGTACTTCTGAGCTGTTTTCCGCCGGGACAGGTAAAGACATTGGCTTGCGGATCAAAGGTGAAGTCCGCGCGGATGAAGAAGCCGTTGGTCTGGTGCTCGCGGTCGAGCAGTGGAATATGCGGCTCGATCCCACGCTGCATCAGCCACCCGATCATCAACCCGGAGCCGTAGGCGGCATCGGCGGCGAGCCGCTGCGGCTTGAGGCCAAAGCACTCCTGCGTCCGCTCCAGATCTCTTGGTGGCGGCCACTTCGGCGGTCCAGCGCGCCGGCGTCGCCTCGACATCGACGATAATCGCTCGCTGCAGATCGATCAGGTAATTGGTCCCATAGGCAAACCCGACCTTGCGCTGCCCTTTGTTGGTCCACGCTGCTGTCGGATCGGTCAGCGAGGTCACTTTTGGTGGAGCGGGCGGGTTGCCCGGCGGCATGTCGTTATCGGCATCCTCGCTCTTTGCCGCTTCGGCGGCCGCCGCCCGATCCAGCGTCGCGAGATACTCCCGTACCGGACGCGTGAGTTTCTCTGTTTCCGGCCAGGTCGTCAGCTTGCCGTCGACCTTGCGGCCGCAACTGGCATCAGCCTCGATCACACTGGCGTCGATGGCAAAGCCTTCGCCGCCAACCAGTCCTGACCGCATGCAGCGCGCCACAACCTCTTCAACAGGCGACGAAACAGAGCGCTCTCGCGAAAGCGGCCGTGCCGATTTTTGGAAAAGGTGGATGATCCGGGACCGCACCTTCAAGCCCCAATCGACAAAACCATCGATACGCCAGATTGAGGTGCGTCTCGTCGCACAATCGCCGCTCCGATCGGAGGCCGTAGCAGTAGCCGACCAGCAGCATTCGCACCATCAGCTCGGGGTCGACCGACGGGCGCCCGGTATGGCTGTAGAACGGCGCCAGCTCGCGCCGCACACCGCTCAAATCGAGGACCGCGTCGATCTTTCTCAATAGATGATCAACCGGAACCCAGTCTTCGAGACGAAATTCATAGAACAGCCGCTCTTGCAGCTCGCTCGGTTGCCCCATCATCCCCCCGGTCCCCCAACCGATTGATGATCAATGACATTATACCAGATCAGACCGCCCTACTGGACGAGTTTTTCAACGGTATTTAAGATAAACGGACGGAAATTGACTCGTGATAACAAAGGGTTTTTTCCGTGCACAAGTAGAGCGGATGCCATCCGTCTCCGAGGCAGCTCCGCGACGCATCACCGGTCATGCGGTTCCGACCCGCGCATCAGAGTATGATCAACCGTCGTTTCGACGACCGCGCCTCCTGCCCTGCCCGTCAGAGCCTGCAACAACCGCTTGCAAGCAAGCCACGAATTCATGCGCCTGCTACAATGTCGCTGACGCGTCAAGTTGACCGGTATTTGTAGCGCATCAATTGACCGCTTCTGTGGTGGTTGGGCCTGTGGATTTGTGGGCAACGCGCAGGTTGTCGACAAATCCACAGGAAATGGCTGTCGAAGCGGCTCAGGCAGCCAGTTTCTGGTCATTGCGCAGCTTTCCTTCGGCATCGTAGTCGGCCAGACGGTGTGGGCCGTGGAAGACCGCCAGGCGGCCGCCCGGGTATTCGTGGATGCGTACCGTGGCGCGCACGAAGTGGGGCCGCAGCGGGCTGGGCGGGATCTGCAACGCGAGACCGCGCCACTTGACGGTGTTGTCGTTGCCGACCCGCCGCTCCTCCTGGAGGCACAGGATCTCGCCGGCGTGGTTGGCGCGGTCGGGGACCAAGGCGCGGCCGGTCTCGGCCGGCGCGATCGCGAAGGCGGCGTTGTGCTCCGGCAGGTAATGCTCGGCGATAAACCGGTTGGCTGCCTCCAGACCGGCGATCCCGGCCAGCGCCAGCTCCTTGGGCAGGCGGTCCTGCAAGGTGCGGAAGGCCCGCTCGGAGCGGCCGCGCGCTTCGGGCGAATAGGCCGCGATATGGCGGATGCCGAGCGGCGCCAGCGCCCGGCCCACCTGCGTCGCACCCGCTTCGAGACCGGCTCGCCAGCCTTGGGGGTGTGGAAATAATGGCTGCCCCGGTCGGTGTCGAGTTCGCAGAACAGGCCGTGCCGCGCAATCACCTCGGCCAGCCCGCGAAAGCTCGACGCCGTCCCTTCCTCCGCGACCAGCAAGGCCGAGTAGATCGCGCTCGTCGCATCGTCGAGCGTGACCACCAGGTCGTATTGCCGCTCGTCGCCGGGCCGCCAGGCAAAGCGCGAGGCATCCTGGTGCAGCATCATGCCGACCATCGGCCGCCGCGGCCGCTTCTGGCGGTGCGCCGAGCGCCTGGGCGCTGGCTTGACCAGCCCGGCACCCTGCAGCGACAGCCGGGTCACCGTGTAGCCGAGCTTGTAGTGGTGCCGCTTCACCAGCTGCTCGTGAAAATGCTTCACCGTAAACCCGCCGTAGCGCTCCTCGTACAGACCCAGCATGCGCTGGATCTCCTCCACCGCGGCGCGCCGGCTCGACGGCTTGCCGATCCGCCGGTCGACCAGCCCCGCCGGACCCTCGTCGCGCCGCCGATCGCGCCAGCGGCGAAAGGTCCGCTCCGAGATCCCCAGCATCTCGGCCGCCTCCTCCTGGCTCAAATCACCTCGCTCATGCCGCTCCAGCAACCCCTCAAACCGCATCTGCCGTACCCCTTGCAACACCTCCGCCCGGACCATCCGCCGCCCCCGTTTCGAGCGGTTCTAAAACCGGACAGACCACGCGATGCAAAAACCGGACAGATCACGAGTCAGCTACATTTCATGCGCCTGCTACTTGGAAAGGCGGACATGAGAGTGGTAGAATTCAAACAGATGATACCTTTCCTCGTTCTCGTCATGCCCGCGAAAGCGTCGCGAAAGCGGGCACCCAGGGCGGCCAATCGCTGAGTTCGCGGCTCTGGACCCCCGCTTCCGCGGGGGCGACGGGGAATAGGACGGGGAATTGATCTGTCTGCCATCGCCGTCTAGCGGCTGTTGAAAAAGTCGTTGGCGATTTGTCGCTCTGTGGTCCCCTGGGTCAGGGGGTGGGGGTGGCGATGCGCGGCGGCGACGAGATTTGCGGCAGCTTTTTCAGCTACAAAGACTTGGAGGAGCGGGTTCGGGCGGATCATCCGCTACGACCGCTTCGCGAGATTGCAAAGGCCGCCTTGGCGGCGCTGTCGGGCGACTTCGCGGCGCTCTATTCCGGCATGGGGCGGCCGTCGGTTCCGCCGGAGAAATTGCTGCGGGCGATGCTGCTGCAAGCGTTCTATTCGGTGCGCTCGGAGCGGCAGTTGATGGAGCGGATCGAGTTCGACCTGTTGTTCCGCTGGTTCGTCGGCATCGGCATCGATGATCCGGTATGGGACCATTCAAGCTTCACGAAGGACCGCGACCGGCGGCTGGAGGGTGAGATCGCCGCCAAATTCCTGGACGCAGTGTTGTCGCAGCCGCGGGTCAAGCGGCTGCTGTCGAGCGAGCATTTCTCGGCTGACGGCACTTTGATCCAGGCCTGGGCGTCGATCAAGAGCTTCAAGCCGAAAGAGCTGCCGGGCGAGGATGGCGGCCGCGGCGGCGGGCGCAACCCGCCGGCTGATTTTCGAGGCCAGAAGCGCTCGAACGACACGCATCAAAGCACGACCGATCGTGATGCGCGGCTCTACCGCAAGGGACCGGGCATGGAGGCGAGGCTGTGTTTCATCGGTCGGGCTGATGGAGAACCGCTCGGGGCTGATCGTCGATGCCCGGCTGACCCGCGTCTCGGGCCACGCCGAGCGGTTGGCGGCGCTCGACATGGTGCAGCACGTGTCCGACCGGCCGGGCGCGGTCACGCTGGGGGACGACCGCGGTTGCGACGCCGCTGACTTCGTCGGGGAACGGCGCGGCCTGAACGTGCGCCCGCACGTGGCGCAGAATATGAGCGGCCGGCGCTCGGCGATCGATAGGCGCACGACGCGGCATCCGGGCTACGCCAACAGCCAGCGCATCCGCAAGCGCATCGAGGAAGCGTTCGGCTGGATCAAGGGCGTCGGCGGACTGCGCCAGACCAAGCTTAGGGGTCCCAAGCTCAGGGGTCTGGCCAAGGTGGACTGGGCCTTCACCTTTGTGGCGGCCGCCTACAATCTGGTGCGGCTGCCGAAGCTGATCGGGGCGACGACATGACCAGGCGCGCGCCGGGCTTCGCCCGCGCCTTCGCCGGGCGCTGGCGGATCACCGAGATGGACGAGTGGGACGAGATCGACTTGCTCGGACCGGCGCATATTACGTTCAGCGGAAACGACAGCGGCGAACTGGTGTTCATCGCCGTCGAAGCCGATCTCGACGTGCGCTACGCTTCCCGCGACGGCGCCGCCTGCGCCGAGTTCTCCTGGGAGGGCTTCGATGACGGCAGCCCCGCCAGCGGCCGCGGCTGGGCCGCATTGGGCACCGCCGGGCGTCTCGTCGGCCACATCTTCATCCATAAAGGCGACGATTTAGGCTTCGTCGCCGAACGCGAATGACTTCTTCAACAGCCTGCTAGTAGCGCTCAGGCGCATTCAGATGGTGCAGTCTCGCTGCATTCGTCATGCCCGGGCTTGACCCACGGCTGTCCGGTTCAGCTGGGGTGCCATTGGGATTGGTGCAATTTTGACGGGTGCGTCTTCAATGGTCACAACACAACGGATTGCCGAGTTTGCCGCCTGGCTGGAGGAGGTCGACCCTGGCTTCCTGGCGTCGGTGATCCTGGCGGAAACTGGCGAGGATTACCGGGGACGCGACCTGTTCGACCAAGTGGCGAGAATAATTGAGATTTTCGGGGTAGCTGGGGCCGGAAAGATCGTCGGCTGCCATTGACGGATCAACCGCTCAGGACCCGCTTGACCGGGTAGGTGAGCTTAGCCGCAGTCGCGCGGAGGGTAGGCGGACGCAGGCATCATTGAAAATGCATGCCACCGCGATCGTCTTGGGAGGGGGGCGGACTCGGCGCTGATCCCGCCCCGATTGCAGCGCAATCTCCCAACGTCCACAGGATCAGCAGCACCACAATTACCCTGAGCCAGTTCATCGCGCCTTTAAATTCCCCGATGTTCGGCAATCAGCCGGGCCACAGCCGAGAAATCTCGCCTCGCCTTACCGGTCGGCGCCCGGCGCGCCCATATTACCAACATGGTGAACTGCATCCTCACGCCGAGGCGAGCTACAGCGTCGTACCGTTGGTCGATGGAACATTCGGGGTCGAAGTCGTCGTTCCGGATACCCACCCCACCCATATCACGGGCTTCGCGACCGGTGCAGAAGCCGAAGCGTGGATCGCCGGACACAAGCTGCACGTGCAGCTGAACCCGCCATATCGGCGGCCCAAACCAGGCAGCGCTTCGCCGTAACCCCTTGTCCGGCGGCCTTCGTGATGAAGGGCGGCCTGGGCCAGCAATTGGCGCGATCGGCCCGCTGCTGCGGGTTCAGCCGCCACCGATCGTAATTTCTACCCGCCGGCTTGCAAGACCCGGGTCGCCGCCGGTCTGCCCATGCCCCTTACGGATCAATCGGTTCGCGGCAACGCCGTTCGCCGTCAACGCGTCCGCCACGGTCTGCGCCCGCTGTTGAGATAACAACACGTCGGCAGGCGGGCTGCCGGCGCTGTCGGTATATCCGGCCACCGTGACCGGCGCGCTAGGATCGGCGTTCGCGCGCTGCGCCGCCTCGGCGATCAGACTGCGCGCCGGCGCATCGAGCTGGGCCGAGCGTTCTTGGAAATAGACGAGATAGGGCGAGTTGTTCGGGCCAAACGAGGAGCAGGCCGACAACACCAACAGAAGCCACAAAAGGGACACCAAACGCATCGACAGCTCCCTTTGTGAGACGCGAATGCTGATTAGCTTACCAGAGCTTCGCGTGCAGGGCGAGATCAGGAATGCGCTCCCGCGCGGTGCGCGATATGATCCTCGTGGCGGCCGATTGGAGCCTCGTAGAAAACGGCGCCGGGACATCAAAGTGGGAAGGGCGACAACGGGCCTGACCCTGATACTGGTCCTCCTCCTGTTCGACGACGGCTTCGGGTAATCTGAGGACCTCGGCCAATTCGCGGGTGACAAACCCGCATTGGTAGACATTGTCACTACGGATAACCCGGCTTGCCGCCGAGAAGTTCCGCCCGATATGGTCGTCAGGGAAACGGAGCGACGGTGGGGCGAATAGTTGCATGGGTGATTGTCGTCGGCGGCTTGACGCTGGCGCTGTCGGCCTGCTCGACAAGGGCGATCGACATAATCTGTCCCCCCGCGGGTCAGTGCCCCAACAGCCGCG
This sequence comes from uncultured Alphaproteobacteria bacterium, assembly GCA_963845735.1. GTDB lineage: Bacteria > Pseudomonadota > Alphaproteobacteria > ATCC43930 > CGMCC-115725 > AP-15. The sequence goes on from CAWJTR010000008.1 coordinate 14,738, forward strand.
CGGCACACGGCGGAGGCTACTGACCCGGCGCTCGTGGGCGGTCGTCGGCGCGGCGATATGGCAAATAGCGCGGCGACCACATCTTGGCCCGGATCGCAGCCTCGATCTGTGTCGGTCTCGACTCCTTCGGTCAGCCCCTCCTGGTGCGCCTGGATGGCTGTCGCCAACGCCACCGCAAAGGCGACATCGCGCAGTGCGGTCACCGGAGGGAGCAGATTATTGGCCGGGTCGTCGCGAGCCGGCGAGGCAGCAGCCAAGGCCTTTGCCGCCGCCATGAACATCGTGTCGGTGACCCGCCGCGCCTTGACCGCAACCGCCCCCAGTCCCACCCCCGGGAAGATGTAGGAATTGTTGGTCTGATCGACCTTGAACTTGGCGCCGTTGCGGATCAGCGGCGGAAACGGGCTGCCCGTGCCGATCACCGCCCGCCCGGTGCTCCAGCGCTCGATGTCTTCGGGGGTCGCCTCGGCGCGCGAGGTCGGGTTCGACAGCGGAAAGATTACCGGCCGATGATCATTTCGCGCCATCGCCCGCACGACCGTCTCGGAAAACGCTGCGGGTTGGCCGGAGACCCCGATCAGCACGGTCGGTTTGGCGTTTTTGACGACATCGAGCAGCGAGATCTTGTCCGGATGATCGAGTGTCCAGGTTTCGATCGCCGCTCGCCGCTGCACAAAGGGAAGCTGAAACGGTTCGATCCCGATCATGCCGTCGACCAGCAGGCCGTCGCGATCGACCATATAAAAGCGCGCCGCGGCGACGCCCTCCGGCAATCCGGCCTCGCCCATCATTTTCAGCAGCAGGCCGGCAATGCCGCAGCCGGCCGACCCCGCCCCCAATACCGCAATCCGCTGCTCGGTCAGGGGCACTCCGGTGACGTTGATCGCCGATAACAGCGTCCCCGCCGCGACCGCCGCCGTGCCCTGGATATCGTCGTTGAACGTGCACAGGCGGTCGCGATAGCGTTCGAGCAGCCGCGAGGCGTTGTTTTTGGCGAAGTCCTCCCATTGCAGCAGCACATGCGGCCAGCGATGCACGATCGCGCTGACGACAGCGTCGACAAAATCGTCGTATTCCTGGCCGCGCACCCGCTCATGGCGCCAGCCGAGATAGAGCGGATCGGTTAGGCGCTCCTGATTGTCGGTGCCGACATCGAGCATGATCGGCAAGGTCGTCGCCGGATGAAGACCGCCGCAGGCTGTGTAGAGCGCGAGCTTGCCGATCGGAATGCCCATGCCGCCGGCGCCCTGGTCGCCGAGCCCGAGGATGCGCTCGCCGTCGGTCAGCACGATCGCCTCGACCTGGTCGAAGCGCGGATTGGCAAGGATCTGCTTCAGACGCCGCTGGTGCGGCAGGCTCAGAAACAGGCCGCGCGGTTTGCGGAACAGCTGGCTGAACTGCTGGCACCCGGCGCCGACGGTCGGGGTGTAGACCAGCGGCAGCAACTCCTCGAGGTTCTGCTCCAACAGTGCAAAGAACAGGGTCTCGTTGTTGTCGTGCAATTCGCTCAGAAAGGCGTAGCGCTCGAGATCGCTGGCAAACCGGCGCAATACCGTCAGGCGGCGCGAGACCTGCTCCTCCAAGGTGCCGATATGCGGCGGCAACAGACCGTGCAGACCTAAAGCGTCGCGCTCAGCCTCGGTGAAGGCCGTGCCCTTGTTGAGGAGCGGGTCGGCGAGCAATTCCCAGCCGGTCAACGGCGTGACCAAGCTGCCGGCTTCGGTCATCGCCAGTCGTCCGGATATACGCGGCATATCGGGGGCTTTACCCAAGGCGCCGCCGGTAGAGCGCGATCAGCCGCTCCCAATGGCGTTCGGCAGCCCCTTTGTCGTAGCACCAGCGCTGCGGGAAGGCGAAGCCGTGATGGACGCCGGGGTAAAGCTCGATCTCCCCCACTGTGCCGGCCCGGCGAAACAGGCCGCGCAATTCCTCGACCATCGGCAACGGCGCCAGCTCGTCATGCTCGGCACAGGCGATGTAGAGCTCGCCCTTGACCCGGCTGAGCGACAGATGCGGGCTCTCCTCGGCGTCGTTGACCAGCCAGGTGCCATAGAACGAGGCGGCGGCAATAATTCGGTCTGGGTAACGTGCCGCGGCGGCGAGTGCATAGGGGCCGCTCATGCAATAGCCGTGGGCGCCCGCGGGCCCCGGCTTGACCTCGCTTTGGCGGTCGGCGTAGGCGAGCATCGTGCCGACATCCTCCATGACCGGCGGGATCGTCATCTTGGTGCGCACCGCGCGCATGCGCTCGCGCTCCGGACTGCCCTGATCGAGCACGTCGGGCCCAAAGATCGTGTCACGCCCGGCGCGGTAATAGAGATTGGGCAGCAGCACGTAATAGCCGACCGTGGCGAGCCGGCGGGCCATGTCGCGCAATTCCTCGCGGATCCCCGGCGCATCCATCAACAACAAGGCCGCCGGATACGGCCCGCCGCGTTCGGGATGGCAGATAAAGGTCTCCATCGCGCCATCCGTGGTCGCGAGGTCCAGGGTCTGTTCGATCACCTAGTCGTCTCCCTATTTCATCACACCGGCGAAGGCCGGCGCCCATCTCTGCGATGGGTCCCGGAGTGAGCCGAAACGACGAGAGTTATCGCGGCGACCCGTGCCAGAATGGTTAGATCACCCGCCGCTCGCGCAACTGCCGGATCTCGTCTTGCGTGTACCCGGCGATGTTTTTCAGCACGTCTTCGGTATGCTCGCCTTTGAGCGGAGCGCTCCTTGGGACAAGCGGCGAATCCGAAAGCCGCACCGGGCAACCGATCACCGAAAACCGGCCGCGCGTCGGGTGTTCGAGGTCGAAAATCGTCTCCCGCTCGCGCAGATGCGGGTCGGCGAGCACTTCGGCTGTATTGAGAACGGCGCCGCAAACCATGCCGCGCCCGGCAAACGCCTTCATAACCTCACGCTTCTCACGCGTCCCGGTCCAGCGTTCGATCTCGGCGGTTAGGGCCGCACCATTCTTGGCGCGCGCCGGCGGTGTTGCAAACCGCTCGTCGGTGCGCAGGTCCGGGCGTTCCATGACCTCGGTCATCGCCTCGTACATCTCCGGATTGTCGGGCGGGATCGTGATGTAGACGTAATCGTCCGCGCCATTACCGGCGCAGCGCACGAGATCCGACCACCCGCCGGTGGGCGAGCGGTTGCCGGTGCGTTCGAGGGGTTTTCCGGTGGCCAATGTCCCGGTGTATTTGACCCGGGTCAGGTTCAGCACCGCTTCCTGCATCGCGACCTCGACAAGCTGGCCGCGACCCGTCTGCCCGCGCTGGACGAGGGCGGCGAGGATCGCGATCGCCAGATGCATGCCGGTCCCGGAATCGCCGATATTGGCGCCGTTGACTAGCGGCGGGCCACCTGCCTCGCCGGTCACACTCATCGCTCCCGAGGTCGCCTGCGCCACCGGCTCAAAGCATTTGAATCCGCTGTACGGGCCGTACGAGCCAAAACCTTTGACCGAGGCGTAAATCACGCGCGGGTTCAGCGTCTTGACGGCCTCCCAGCCGAGACCCAGTCGTTCCATGACACCAGGTCCGAGGTTCTCGGCAACGATGTCGGCATTTTTGATCAAGCGGCGGGCAATCTCCTTGCCCTCCTCGGTGCGCAGATTGATGACAGTGCTGCGCTTGTTGCTGTTGAGCAGCAGAAAGAAAAAGCTGTCGAGGTTCGGATTGTCCATGTTCCACAGCCGGCGCGCGCGGTCGCCATGGGGCGGGCGCTCGATCTTGATGACGTCGGCGCCGAGCCAGGCCAGCATCTGGGTGCATGACGGACCGGCCTGGTCGTGGGTGAAGTCGATGACGCGAATGCCCTCGAGCGCCTGGCTCATGTTGACGTTCCTCCCGGCTGTGACAGCGTGTTCGGCCGAGGGTGTCACCCTTCGCCGGCGCGGTCCACCGATTGCTGCGCAGTGACGAGCCCAAAAGACCCCCGGCCGGCGAAATTCCCGGAGACGCAAAATTCCCGTAGAACCGGCAATAACCGGGTATTTTTTCATTTTTGCCCCAAAAGTTCCGATTTCGTGCACAAATCCGCACGCGCTATCAATGGTTTGCCAGTGAATTCCCGTCGGCAAATAACCGGGAATTTTTTCGGGGTAACCGGGAATTAAATCGGCGGAACCGGGAATTTCCGCGGATACCGAGATCCGTCGCCAGACCAGCGCCATTCCCAGCAAAGACGCGAGCAAGCCCTGAAGGAAGAAAATCGCGATCATGCGCAGCCGCCGTATCAATGGCTATACCGAGTCGACAATCATATGATCCTTTCGCGGCCAAACCGTGGCGACGCGCCGCCGCCCATCTACCGCCTAACCGCGTCCCCGGCGCGTTGTATGGAGCAGGACCTCACCAATTTTTATGGGCTGTCGCGGGATCCGCCCATCCTGCGGGCTGTTGCGGAAATGGTTCAGGGAGTGGCACGCGTAGGTTTTGCGAGCGAACGAAAGGAGCGACCCCCATGACCATATCCGTGCAAGATTTCTACCGCAGCTCGAACGGCGACCGCTGGCAGCTCATTTGCGATACCGCCACCGGCCGGTCCTTCGTCAGGCACGAACCCAATCTTGCCTCAGGCGGCAGGATTACAGAGACCGAGGTCGAGGAGTTTTTAAATCGAACTGGGACGAGTCCGGAAAATCTCGCGCTCAGGGCCCTTTTGGACAAACAGTCCGGCTCGTAACCTCATGATCGACCGAGTGTATCGAAACTAACACCTGGTACCCGCAGTTTGCGGCGGCGATGATGCGGTCTGGGTCGGCGGTCCCGGCGAATGGTTTTGGATACCGGTGTGTTCGGCGCGACAGAGGTTGATCGCGCCCTGGAGGCCGACGAGGTGTTCAGGGAAGTTCCGAGAGGCGCCAAGACAGCTTCGCCGGTTGCCACGCCCAACTCGCCGCGGCGCGGTGGTGATCACGGCTTAACGACAACCGAGGCCCCGCTACCTACATATGGTTTTCGACGAAACCCAGCAACGGTGCGGTCGACGAAGTATTATGCACGCCGTACCGACCTCGCCACGAGCCAAACTCACCCCCGGCCGTTGTTCCACTTACCGACCACGACGACTATTTCACGAAGCCTTTGCCGGGCTTTCCGTAATGGGGCTTATGCGGCTTTGCGCAGCGTCTTCGCGCACCAGCGACCTACAACATGTGAAATCGACGGCCTAAACCACGACCACCTGCCGCGCTGTTTCTCTATCGAGGGTCAGGAATGGTTTAAATCCGCCACTAAGGGACCTCAGCAATGCGGACAAGGCTGAGGGTTTGACGCCCCGGCATGATCTTGATCAGGAAACACACAACCTTATAGAGATTTTTCAGCGGAATTCTCGGTGCTGTTGGTATTCTGCAGTGCTGTTGCGGATCGAAGCAGGCTGCGGGCGTCGTGTCGTCAGGCCCGCACTTGCGCGAGCAAGGCTTTTTTGACGATCACCAGGTTGGCCAGGGCGAACAGGGTGTGCAGTTGTGCGGTGTTCTTGGCCAGGCCGCGGTAGCGCAGCTTTTTATGCCGGAACAGGTTCTTGACCACGTGGAAGGGATGCTCGACCCAGGCGCGGACCTGCGACAACGCCCTCTCCGCCGCCTCCGCCCAATCCCGCAGGCCTTGGGCAATGCCTTGATGATGCCGCGCTTGACCGCGATATTCCAGGACACCTCGCGGTCGTGATGTTCCGGCCGCCTGTCCGCCCCGCTATAGCCGGCATCGGCGAAGACCGCCTCCTCGCAGCCGTGCAGCACCGCCGCCATCTGGTTGATATCGGCTTCGTTGGCGGCGGTGCCGGTGAGCGTGTGCACCACCCCCGAGGCCACGTCCACCCCGATATGCGCCTTCATGCCGAAGTGCCACTGGTTGCCCTTTTTGGTCTGGTGCATCTCCGGGTCGCGGGCCTTGCTCTTGTTTTTGGTCGCGGGCGGGGCGGCGATGATCGTGGCGTCGACGATGGTGCCCTGGCGCATCAGCAAGCCGCGCTCTTCCAGAAGCGCCCTGACTTCGTCGAACAGCCTTGGTCAGCCCGTGCTGCTCCAGCCAATGGCGGAAATGCAGCACCGTCGTCGCGTCCGGCACCGGGTCGCGGTTCAGGTCAATCCCGGCGAAGCCGCGCAACGCCTGGCTGTCGTACAGCGCATCTTCCAGCGCTTCATCGGCCAGCCCATACCACTGCTGCAGAAAGTAGATCCGCAGCATCCGCTCCAGCCCGATCGGCGGACGGCCGCGCTCGCCCTTCGGGTACAGCGGCCGCAGACGCGCAACCAGCCGCGCCCACGGCACCACCGGCTCCATCTCCGCCAAGAACTTGTCCCGCCGCGTCTGCTTCTTCTTGCCCGCGTACTCCGCCTGCGCAAAGCTCCCCTGCCGCTGCATCATCCCGCCCCTCGTCCCCCCGGACCGCCGGATCCTACCCGATGCAGGGTTATTTTTCAGCGTTTCCCTAAACCGTGAGGTAGCTCGGGTCATCAGCGACGAGAAAATCTGTTCCTCTCGCTTGACTAAGGCGCTCCGTTCTTCCCCAACGGGCAAAGACTGAAGGGTTTCCTTAATAGCGTGCAGCGTAGTGACAGCCTTTCGTAGCTCCTCTAGGTACGTGGATAGCTCGTCATTAAGCAAAAAGACGAAGTCCGATGTGCCAAGCGCATACGCTCTTACCTGATCGTCTGAAACGTTGCGGTGCGTGAGTACCTCTGCAAGCAGTTTCCGCGCGGCCTGAAAAACGGCAAAGCGCCTGTCGTAGAGATCATGTTGCAATCTGACCCGCGCTATCCTCACCTGCTGCCACGCCACCCAAGCACCGACACCAGCGATTACTACCGCGAGCAAGGGCGCACCGAGAGCTTGAGCGTATTGAACCCAAAACGGCAATTGGCTTTGTGACATCAGGTGTCGCTTAGGGCTTGGGGTCGAGGTTATCAACGCTTTTTCGGACAGCAATATAAACAGCAATATGAAGCGACAGCGAGAACTCCCGCAGCCTGTCGCGGGATCTAGCTCGGTCTACGCGCGGGCCGCGCCGGAGTGGCTGTGGCCGGGTCGACTTCTATCAATGGATTGACGGACGCCACGGTCGGATAGCCTTCCGGTACGCTCGCAAAATTGCGCGAGTTTCCGGTGTGTCCGGCGTGGAACTCTTCGCGCCAGTAGTCTTGCTCTTCTCGTTTTCTGAGCTATCCAGCGCTCGGTCTCGCCGTCGCGATAGGCCCTCTCCCAGGTCTCTAAATCAAACAAGCCACCAATAAATTCCGCGGGCGCACCTTGAGACACGGCCATCTCATAGCGGCTCTGGAGTAATCGATCTTCAGCTTTGATGGCGCGCCGATAGCCAAGCCATTGCCCAAAATCAGCTACCATCTTGAGGATAAAGAGGAAAGCAAAGATGCCGAGTGCGACACCGGCAGCGATTTCAACGATCAGGCGCATCGCGGCCCCCAGCTAGCTCTGGCACCTTGTCAGCGAGAAGCCGCATGTCGAGTTCGTAAAGCGCACCCTCTGCGGCAGCGGCTTTGTATTGCCGCTCGAATATTTCTCTAGGTGAGTTCAAAAGATTGCCCTCCTCTTGTCTGTGCAAGGACATAGGGTGGCCTTTGTCGATTTTCCAGAAGACCGGTTATGCGTCACGCCGCTGTAGGTGCCCGATCAAAATGTCACCACGTCGTGCCAATTAGAGATGACGCTGCCCGCGGGTCTTTTGGGGTGACAGTTCGACTGATGAGCGATGGCGAGGTTGTGCGGTTTCGTAGCTGCCGCGGAGGGTCACACGTCCGCTGAACGGTCTACCGATTGGTCGATCCGCGACCACTAGTTCCGCGGGGAGCGGGCCGGCTTCGGCCGCGGCGACGCACTCGGCCAATTCGGTGCGGTTCTTGACGCCGAGCACCAAGGTGTCGATGCCGAGCGACAGCGCGTAGCGGTGGGCTAATGCAGCGGGACTGGCGCCAAGCTCGGCGGCCAGGCGGCGGAAGCCCGCGGCTCGCGCATAATCGCGCATCTCGGCGATGATCCGCCGGCAGCGGGCGATCGAGCGCGTCGGTCAAGGCGCCGGCCTGCACCGCGCGAATGCCCATCACTCCGACCCCGTTGGCGTGAGCCGCCTCCATCACCGCGCGCGGCTTTGCCGAGCCGTCGAAGAATTTGAGGCCACCGGGTAAGTCGAGCAGATTGGCGATGCACTGCACGGCCGCGGGCGCCGGGGCTCGTCGAGCAGCCGGATGATCGTGTCCGGATGGCCGATGCCGGTCAGGCCCCAGGCGCCGATCAATCCCTCGGCGATGAGCCGTTCAAAAACCGGGCGGACATGTTCGACAAAGGTTCTGTAGAGCGTCATTCGCACGGCGGCGGCGGGCCAGCGGGCGCGGTGGTCCGAATCGGGTACGACATTCGAATGCAGGAAGAACAAATCGAGCCGATCGAGGCGCAGCCGGCGCAGGCTTCCTTCGATCGAACGGCGCATAATGGGCTCGATCTCGCCGGGCGGCGGCTCGCCCAGATTGCACTTGCTGGTGACGCGCACCCCGTCCGGCAACTTGCCGCCAAAGGCCGCGCCGACGACCTCCTCGGCCTTGCCGTTGCCATAGCTCGGCGCCAGGTCGAGCAGGTCGATGCCGGCTTCGACCGCCGCATGGACGGTGGCGACACACTCCTCGAATGTGGTCTCGCCCCACACCATGCCGAGCCCGCCGCCGCCCAAAGTCAGCGCCGAAACCGGCCAGAGTTTCCCCAATCGATGCTGCTCCATGCCGTCCTCCCAAATGTCGCCGCGCGTCCTCACCGATCTTACCGCCTGCACCGCCGGACTGCATCCGCCGGCACCTTGACAGGGTTTCGCGCCGCCTCCTAAATGCCGCCGGCCGGAGCGGGCGCGTAGCTCAGCGGGAGAGCACACCCTTCACACGGGTGGGGTCACAGGTTCAATCCCTGTCGCGCCCACCAGCTCTTTCAACAGGTTATCACTTTCAATGCGGACAGGCTCGGCCACCGGGTAACGATAGAGGGTAACAACGCAAACCGGATCATGACGCTCGAACTTGCCGATGACGAGGCTGCGGCGCTGGCTGAGCATCTGCGCCGGGCTCTCGACTATGCCCGTTATCCTCTCGCGCCGCGCGTTGACCCGCTGAAAGCGACCCTGGCGAAGCTGGAACCGCCCGCTCCAAAGTCCGAACCCTTGCCGCCGATGCGGCCCGGCATGGGACTGAGTGTCGGGCGAGGGAGGCGGCGGCATTAGAAAAATCGGAGCGCTGGAATGCCCCGTGTCGTACCAGGCCAGGTTGTCAAGTTTATCGATGAGGTTTTCCCATTCGCCCGATCGCAGGCTCGATACAATATCGCAGGCTCGATACAATATAGATGTTCAGTATAAAGACCGCGTAATAGAGCTTCTCCGATTGGTGGAAGAACTCCCGAGTGAACTACTGACGATGGACGGAGCGACTTACAATCACTTCGTGCTCAGCGTCTCAACTATGAAGAGCCTGCCTTCGGCGGTGCGGGTACGGAGAAGATCGCGCTCCACACCGGCTAAGCCGCCGAGGACGGCAATGATCAGCCGCCCGGTCTTGGTGCCGGTGTCGGCGCGCGAACTCGGCGAAAGAATGAAATTGCGCCTCGGCGTCCACGATCTGCTTGACGATGGCGAACAGGTCGAAGGTGCTGCGCGCAAGGCGGTCGACGGGCCGGTTGACGACAACATCGCCGGGGCGAGCTTCTTCATCAGGCGAGAAGCTGCGGCCGGTCGGCCGTGGTGTCGGTGATTTTCTCGTGAAACATCTTTTCGCAGCCGGCCGCCTTCAATTGGGTAATCTGGCTGCTGAGGTCTTGGGCGTCAGTCGACACGCTGGCATAACCGTAAATCACGCCCGCATTGTGCATCAGAAATCTGGATCGAAAAGCGTAATCACGTTAGTGCCCTGAGTTGATGCAGATATTTTCATAGCTGCACGTTGGCCGATCGTAACCGATGGCGATAATCACGACCGTCGCGTTTCGGACCCACAACGGCCGCTCGTTTCAGTCGACCGCGACGGCCCATGCAAGATTAGCGGACCACCGGCAGCCCCCTGAGATTTCCAAACTCGACCGGGATGATGACCACACTCGAAAAAAGCTCGCGCCACTCGAAAATTACCGGCGACATGGGTGAAGCGCTGGTCTGCTACTTGCTGTCAAAGGCGGGCTGGGAGATTGGACGTTTCGATCACACCGGGATTGATCTCATTGCTAGGCGCAATGGCAAGCGCCTGGGATCTCAGTCAAAGCGCGCTCACGCTTTGAACAGCGCAATAACGTTTCTATCAATCTACCCCGAAAAAACATCGAATACGCGAACTAATCGTGCACGTCATTTGGAGTTGAACCTGCCTATGCTTTTGTCTGCGACCGGGAGGGCAAGGGTATCGTTGTCTATCTGATGTCGGACAAGGTGGTCCAAGAGGTATGCGCGGGCGCCAAGACCGACAGGGTGATGCCCTCGTCACCGATGACCCCCAGTTGCGAAACCGGCTTTCGCGCACGGTCGGACATCGAGTGGTGCGATCTCGCCACGCTTCAATGCAACACCGCCTTCCGTGCGCTGCCTGCGCCCACCGACGAGCGTCCCTAAGGAAGAGTCCCTAAGGAGAAGGGTGAACCCCCCATGGGTTCGAGCGCGATGCAAGAGAGACCGCTTTCGGCGAAACCACCCCGCTGGTTCGGGCATCGCCGTGCGGAGGAGCGCGCCGCACGGACGAACTCTAAACCTCACGCAGCGCCGCGCCCGCGTCGTCCGCGAGGTCGGCAACCGCCTCGCGCCAGATGGCACGGCCGGCAACTTATTGGGGTTGTTGGGCGGACTGCTGAACGGACCGAACGCGGGAGCCTGCCAGTACTCATGCCCGGCCGGAATGCCGCGGGCGTGGGCCACCACGGCGACACAAGCGCACAATTCGGCGAACCGATCGTTTTCAGCCCTCCTCTCCGAAATCGAGGCGAAGCGGGTTGCTCTCACCGACGCTGTCCGTGCAGTGCTGCGGGCCTCACCGGCGGTCGTGGGAGCTGCCGGAACTGCGACAGTCCGAGCCCGCCCTGCCAGGACAACGCCAACGACAATCCCATTGGGCGCCGAAACTTGCGCACCAGCACGCGATGATGGGCGAACCGAGCAACAGCCGCCGGTAGGCAACTCTCTGCTGCCTCGCTGCCGTCTCCTTCGTGCCGGGCGGCAGCAGCCAGCGGTCCCTCCGGCCGAGTGCCGGCCATGAGCGCCGGCCGGCAACGCGACGACGCTTTTATGCGGCCACATCCCGGTCCCGCCACGACCGATTAGCTCGGAGCGTCCTGCCGGGGGCTTCCGCTTCTGGGCAGAACCGGCCGGCGTTATCGCGCCCAGCGAGCGGCAGTCCAGGGTCAGTTCGAATGGACATGGTCCGAACGCCAGATTGCTGATCATTGGCCTCGGTGATTGTGGCGCAGCACCACGCGCCCGCGCACCTTCCCACCGCCCTTCAAGTCACTAAGCGCCGCGCTCGCCTGGTCGGTGGGCCGGGTCTCTATCGGGATCGGCGGAACCTTGCCGGCCTGACCGAGGGCAAGCAACTCGCGCAAATCGTCGAGCATGCCGACATAGGAACCCTCGATTGTCATCATCTTGAACGGGAAGAGCACAGTCGCGATCGGGTGGGCGCCGCCGTAGAGCCCGACCATGACTAGCTTGCCGCCCTTCTTCAGGATGTTGACGCCGAACTCCATCGTCTTCGGCGAACCGACAAAGTCGATTGCCGCGGCGGCGCCGCCACCGGTCGCCTCCATCACCTGTTTGACGGCGTCGGGCGTGGAGTTGTCGATCGTCGCGATAGCGCCCATCTGGCGGGTATGCGCGCCTTTCTGCGCGTCGATATCGGCAACGATGACCTTGCCGGCGACAGCGGCCGGGGCGATGTGCACGGCGCTGCCGCCGACGCCGCCCATGCGGGCCCGGATCATCGGAAAATCGTCGACGGCGCGGGGTGGGGGCATGTTTCCTCCGGTTTCTTCTGATCTTGTGTTGATTACCCGGCCGCCGCGACCGGCTCAATCAGAGACGGATCGTTATTTTGACGTTGCCAACGCGCGGGCTAATCGGCCAGCAAATCTTGTCGTCGGCGGGGCAGGGCGCCAGCAGCGACTTCGACGTTATGGGGCACTATTTCCAATGTCAGCTATCTGCACCGGTTGGAGCAGCTCTGCGGCCTTGAGCTGGTCGTATTCGGCACGCACTGCTTCGGCGCCATAAACGCGTTCCAGCCGGCGCACCGTGAAATGGCCGCGCGCCAGGCCGTGGTACTGCTCGATAAAGGCAAGGTTGACCGCGGCCCCTCCGACGGCGCCGATAACGGCCACTCCCTGGAACGCGAGCTTCTGAGAGACGACGGTGGTAAACCGGGCAACAATCGGCGCCAGAGCGCGATGCGTCAGCGCGGAACTGCTGTGCGCGGCGCCTTGGTGTGCAAGCGTATCGGCGGCCAGCGCCAAACCGCGGGCGAGCAACACCCGCAACGCGAAATAACCGCCATCGGCACCATCCGGCGCAGCGATGCCGGTGTGCCCCAGCGCGAAGACTTCGAGACAGGCGAGCCGGGTGCGAGGATCGGCAAGGTCTTCGCCTTCTTCGCGGGCGATTACGGCGATCGTGCGCAGCATGATCGTGGTTGATACCGGCAACTCGACGGGCAGCGCGGCGAGGCCAAAGGCGCCGCCCACCGCTCCCGAAGCCGAGGCCAGTGCCGAATGCATGACCCGCCCGGCGATGAACCGCTGGTCGCGCAGGCTGAACAAAGCGATGTCGAGCGCCCGCGTCAAAGCGGCCTCCGCCGCTTTGGCGACAATCGACGCTGCCCGAGCGCGGCAATGCCCGCGCCACCCATTCCGCCGGCCGTCCGGCAAGCGTCGTCATCTTGCCGGCGAACCCCGGCTCCTCAAGCCGCTTTATTGCCGCCGTCAGCGCAGCACGATCCACATCCGAAAAATCCATGCGCCTCTAGCTGGCCGCGACCGCTCCGCTCCGCAAGACATCGCGCGCGGCGAGATCTGGCGATGTCAACCGAGCGCTGCTAGAATATTCGATAAGACCCCTGCCCTGCCCGTTTGACGGATCTTCCTCCGATGAAACTCTATTTGGTGGACACAAGTCTTCCCGCATCATCGTCAGGGTCGGCTTCGTTGGCAAATATGGTGAGCGCGCAGCTGATCGGCTAACTTTCGGTAGCAGCAATGGAATGCGGCAGTGCGGGGTTTCGCATGGCCTTGGCCGAGCCGGAATTCACTCTTGGCATCGAGGAGGAATATTTCCTTGTCGACCGGGCGACGCGCGATGTCGTCGAGGATCCGCCGCCGGCGATGCTGGCCGATTGCGAGGCGTTGCTGGCGGGGCAGGTCGGTCCGGAATTTCTGCGCTCGCAGATCGAGGTCGGGACGCGGGTCTGCGCCAGCCTCGCCGAGGCGCGCGCCGATCTGTGCCGGCTGCGCGCGCACGGTCGCCGAGGTGGCCGCGCGGCACGGCATGGCGCCGATCGCCGCGGCGACCCATCCTTTCGCCCGCTGGGACGCGCAGAAGACCACCGAGCGCCGCCGCTACGCCGATCTGCGGGATGATCTGCAAGGGGTCGGAAGGCGGCTCGCGATCTGCGGGCTGCATGTCCATATCGGCCTGCCCGACAATGAGCTGCGCATCGACCTGCTGAACCAGGCGACTTATTTCCTGCCGCATCTATTGGCGCTGTCGACCTCCTCGCCGTTCTGGCGCGGCGACAACACCGGGCTCAAATCCTATCGGCTGGCGGTGTTCGACGAATTGCCGCGCACCGGCATGCCCGAGCGCTTCGACAGCTGGGGCGAGTACCGCCGCCATGTCGATGTCCTGACCGGCGCCGGGCTGATCGGGGACGCAACCAAACTGTGGTGGGATCTGCGGCCGAGCGAGCGGTTTCCGACCTTGGAAATGCGCATCACCGACAGCTGCACGACAATGGAGGATTCGCTGTCGATCGCGGCGCTGTTCCGTTGCCTGTTGCGCATGCTGTGGCGGCTGAAGCGCGAGAACCAGCGCTGGCGGATCTATGCGCGGATGCTGATCGACGAGAACCGCTGGCGGGCGCAGCGCTACGGCACCGACCAGGGCCTCGTCGATTTCGGCCGCGGCGCGATCGTCCCCTATGCCGACCTGCTCGAAGAGATCCTGGCGCTGATCGACCAGGACGCCCGCCATTTCGGCTGCCTCGCCGAAGTCTCGCACGCCCGCGAGATCCTCGCCCGCGGCACCAGCGCCCACCGCCAGCTCGCGGTCTTCGACGAGGCGCTCGCCCAGGGCGCCACCCGCGCGCAAGCCCTCGCCGCCGTCGTCGACTGGCTGATCGCCGAGACTGTGCGCGTGGCGTAAGGGCCGAGGGTGCGGCGGTGGCGATGGTGGCCGTTCTTATAGAGACACAAGCCAAGCCACGATCGACACGAAGACAACACCAAGCGCCAGCAGGAACCCGGCGATACAGATGCGCTTTATCCAGGCTTGGTATGGCGGCTTGACGACCCTAATGGCGACGAACAGGGCGCTCACGAGCAGTACAAGCGCGCCGATGAGTTGCTGTCGAGCGAGATTGGCATAACGCATCTCTTGGATCGCGGAGATTGGCGGCGTGACGTGTATTGCTCGTCTGGCCCTCAGACGGCGTGCCGCGCGCCGCGCTGGTACCAGCCGCGAGTGCGCAGCACGATGCGCACGACCGAGAGCATGACCGGCACTTCGACGAGGACACCGACGACGGTGGCGAGGGCGGCGCCGGATTGGAAGCCGAACAGAGCGATCGCGGCGGCGACCGCCAGCTCGAAGAAATTCGAGGCGCCGATCAATGCCGACGGGCAGGCGACGTTGTGGGGCACGCCGAGCGCCCGGTTCAGCCCGTAGGCGATCCCGGCGTTCAAATACACCTGGATCACGATCGGCACCGCCAGCAGCAGGATCACCAGCGGCTGGCGAATGATCTGTTCGCCCTGGAAGCCGAACAGCAGCACGAGCGTCGCGAGCAATGCGACGAGCGAGATCGGCTGCAAAACCCGCAGCAGCTCCAGCAGCCCCGGCTCACCGGCGCGCGCCAGGACCGAGCGCCGCCATAGCTGCGCCGCCACCACCGGCACGACGATGTAGAGCACGACCGAAAGGAACAGGGTCGCCCACGGCACCGTGATCGACGACAGGCCGAGCAGTAGCCCGACGATCGGGGCAAAGGCGAAGACCATGATCGTGTCGTTGAGCGCCACCTGGGTCAGCGTGAAATTCGGCTCGCCATCGGTCAGGTTCGACCACACGAACACCATCGCCGTGCACGGGCGCGGCGGCCAGCAGGATCAGCCCGGCGATGTAGCTGTCGATCTGCCCGGCCGGCAGCAGGGGCGGAACAGCCAGCCGATGAACAGCCAGCCGAGGAGCGCCATGCTGAACGGCTTGACCAGCCAGTTGATCCCGACGGTGACGGCGATGCCGCGCCATTGCTCGGCGACCCGGTGCAAGGCGCCGAAATCGACCTTGAGCAGCATCGGCACGATCATCAGCCAGATCAGCACCGCGACCGGGATGTTGACCTCGGCGACGGTCATCCGGCCGAGCATCTGGAACGGGCCCGGCATCAGCCGGCCGAGCACGATGCCGGCGAGGATGCACAGCGCCACCCACAAGGTCAGATAGCGCTCGAAAATGCCAAGCCCGGGCGCCGTGGAGCGCGGCGCGGTATCAGCGGCGGATGTCATGACGGTTCCTCATTTTCCGCGACGATGCCGCGGCCGATTTGATCGACCCGACGCTTGATCGCCATGCGGTCGAGCTTGTCGAGCGGCAGCGCCACGAACAGCTTGATGCGGTTTTCGAGCATCAGATACGCCTCGCGGAAGGCCCTGCGCCTTTCCGCTTCGGTGCCGGACGCGGCGGCGGGATCGGGCACGCCCCAATGCGCGGTCACCGGGTTGCCGGGCCAGACCGGGCAGATTTCGCCCGCGGCCTGGTCGCAGACGGTAAAGACGAAGTCCATTTTCGGCGCGCTCGGCTTGGCGAATTCGTCCCAGCTCTTGCTGCGCAGCCCTAACGTCGGCAAATGCGATTTCTCCAAAAGATCGAGCGCCAGCGGATGGACCGAACCCCGCGGAAAGCTGCCGGCGCTGTAGCCTTTGAACCGCCCCCTGCCCCAATGGTCGAGCAGCACCTCGGCCATGATGCTCCGCGCCGAATTGCCGGTGCAGAGAAAGAGGACGTTGTAGGTTTTCGGGGCCACGCCAGCCGAGCCTACGAGGCGCAGCACGACGGAGCGCAGCAGGCATCGGCGGCAGCCGGCCCTTGGCCGGGTTTGCGGGCTTCGATGATGGCCGAGACGATATAGTCTTCGATGCCTCGTCCCGGCGACCAGGTCTTGATCAGCTCGCGGCTCTCCGGCTTGGGGGCGACGCGGATGTCGACAAAGCCGGCGTCGCCGAGCCAGGCCTCGATCCGCTCCGCCGGGGCCGCGCCGGCGACGCAGCCGCAGACCAGCGCCGGGTCGGCGGCGAGATCAGCGGGCAACGGCGCGGTGCCGACGATGTCGGATACGGCGAGCCGGCCGCCCGGTTTGAGCACGCGGAAGGCTTCGCGAAACACCTGCGCCTTGTCGGGGACGAGATTGATCACGCAATTCGAGATCACGACATCGGCCGAGTTGTCGGCGACCGGCAGATGCTCGAGTTCGCCGAGGCGGAACTCGACGTTGGCGGCGCCGATCTTGGCCGCGTTCTCGCGCGCCTTGGCCAGCATCTCGTGGGTCATGTCGACGCCGATGACCCGGCCCGCGTCACCGACCTGCCGCGCCGCCAGAAAACAGTCGAAGCCGGCCCCGCTGCCGAGATCGACGACGGTCTCGCCCGGCTGCATCGCGGCGATCGCCTGCGGGTTGCCGCATCCGAGCCCGAGATTGGCGCCCTCGGGAACCGCCGCCAACTCAGACTCCGAGTAGCCCATCTGCAGCGCTTTATCCTGGGACGCGGTCGAAGGCCCGCAGCAGGACGAAGCCGCCGGTGCGCAGCATCCCGAGGGGTCGGCAGCCGCCGCGATGCTGCCGTAGCGGGCGCGCACCAACTCCTTGATTTCAGCCTGGTCCATGATCCGTCTCCTTCAAGCCGATTTCTTATCGGCAGGAATCGCCGTTCCCGTCATTTCCGGACGGCAAATCGGGGTGCATAAGCCGGCGTCGCCGCCGCAGCAGTTCTCGGTCAGGTAGCCCATCAGCGCGTTCATCACCGTGAAATCGGTGGCGTAGATCAGCTGCCGGCTCATTCGGCGCTGGGTGATCAGGCCGGCATGGGTCAGCTGCTGCAGATGAAAGGTCAGCGAGGACGGGGACAGCTCCAGCGCTTGCGCGATCGTTCCCGCCGACAAACCGTCGGGCCCGCGCTGCACCAACAGGCGGTAGACGGCGAGCCGGGTGTCGTGGGCCAGCGCGCCAAGCGCCGCGATTGCCTGTTTGGCCTCCATAGAAGCCTCCGATATTCCAACAAAGATCGAATTTATGTTCTCGATTCGGCGCTGTCAACGATCTTTCGTGGATCATCGAATTATCATCGGGGGTGCGATCGCGGCCCCGCGGCGCTACATAGGGACCAGCAACAACGCGGAGGTTCCGATGGACGACAAGACCCGTACCGAACTCGAAGCCGCGGCGTTCCGCCGCCTGGTCGAGCATCTGCGCGAGCGCACCGATGTGCAGAACATCGACATGATGAATTTGGCGGGCTTCTGCCGCAATTGTCTGTCGAGATGGTATCGCGAGGAGGCCGAGCAGCGCAGCGTCCCGCTGACCGACCCGCAGGCGCGCGAGATCGTCTACGGCATGCCCTATGACGAGTGGCGCAAGAAATACCAGAAGGAAGCCAGCGCCGAGCAGAAGGCCGCTTTCGCCGCCCAGCAGCAGCACTGATCCCGACCGTCTTCCCCCTGGCTTGCGCCCGCCGAGGGCGGCCGCTATCGTCGGCCCGCCGCCGCGGGGGGCGCGGCGCTATCGGGGGAAAGCGGGATCATGCCGGATGTCGGGGGGATTGCGGGCGAGCGGCTCAAATCCTTGATCGAGCGCATCGAGCGGCTCGAAGAGGAAAAGCGCGTGCTGGGCGAGGATATCAAGGAGGTCTATGCCGAGGCCAAGGGCACCGGCTTCGACCCGAAAATCATGCGCCAGATCATCCGCATCCGCAAACGCGACAAGGACGAACTCGACGAGGAGGAAACCCTGCTCGACGTCTACAAGCGCGCACTCGGCATGATGCCCGATTCGAGCCCGCAGGCGCAGGCCGCCGAGTGATCAGCCCCCTCCCGCCCGCTCGCGCGGGCCTCCCTCCCCCGCTTGCGGGGGAGGGCTGGGGTGGGGGCTAGGGCCCAGCGTCTCCGCGATGCGCTGAAGGACGCCGTCACGGTTCTGCAGAACCTCGTTGTTCCAGAACCGCAGGACGCGCCAGCCCCGCTTACGCAAGAATGCATCGCGCCGATCGTGATCGCCCGGTTCGGCATGCTGCCCACCATCGGCTTCGATGATCAACCGCGCCTCCGGGCACGCGAAATCGACGACATATGGCGGGATCGGGAATTGCCTCCGAAACCGCCAGCCGAGCTGATTTCGACGGAGGACTTGCCAAAGTATCCGCTCAGTCTCGGTCGCATTGCCGCGCAATTGTCGGGCTCGGGCAGTCATTGCCTTTCCGCCACGCATATTGCTTCTGCTGGGCAACGATGAGCGTTTGCTCCGAAATTCCTACTCGGCCGCTCTTGCCGAGGGCTGGCAATGCCGGCGCAAGGCCGCCAACAGCGCGTCGGCCTCGGCTTCGGTCGCGTCGAACCGGCAGACAAAGCGCGCGAGGCTCGCGCTGCGGCGATAAAATTGGATGCCGTCGGCTTCGAGCCCGTCCATGACGGTGCTCGGCAGTTCGAGAAAGATCTCGTTGGCTTCGACCGGGGCCAGCAAGCGCGCGCCGGGCAGCGCCGTAAGCCCGGCGGCGATGCGCGCCGCGATGGCGTTGGAGGCGCGCGCCATCTCCAGCCACAGCCCGTTTTCGACATAGGCGAGGAGCTGCGCCGAGGCGAAGCGCATCTTCGACCACACCTGGCCGGCGCGGCGCAGTTGCACCGCCAGGCCGTCGGCAAGTTCGGGCGCAAACACGACGATCGCATCGCACAGCGCGCCGCCGTTCTTGGTCGCGCCGAACGACATGATGTCGATGCCGGCGCGCCAGCTCGCCTCCGCCGGGCTGCAGCCGAGCCGCGCCACGGCATTGGCAAAACGCGCCCCGTCCATGTGCACTCTCAGCCCGCGCGCCTTCGCGACCTCGGCGATGGCATGGATCTCGGCGAGCGAATAGACCGTGCCGAGGTCGCTCGCCTGGGTCACACTGACCGCCGAGGGCTGCCCGCGATGCAGCTGCCCCGGCGCAATCCCGGCCAAGGCTTCGGCCAGGCGGTCGGCGCTGATCCGGCCATCTTCCCCGCCGACCGGCGCGAGCTTGAGGCCGCCGCCGAAGAACCCGGCGGCATTCGCCTCCGAGGTGTTGATGTGGGCCGCCTCGCTGCAATAGACGATCCCCCAGGACGGGCCGAGCGCCGCCAGGCTCAGCGCGTTGGCCGCGGTCCCGGTGGCGACCGGAAATACCCGCACCGCGGTCTCGAACAATTCGGAATACCGCCGCTGCAATGCCGCCGTCCATTCGTCGGCGCCATAGCCGAGCGCGGTATCATGGTTGGCGCGAACCAGCGCTTCGAGGATTTCCGGCGCCGCCCGTCCGGTGTTGTCGCTGCGGTAATCGATCATCGTCTGATCTCTTTCTTGCGCGCTTCGCCAGACCGCGGAATATGGGCGATGTGCGCCACCCGCAAAATGATCTCATAGCGCGGCCTCGACGCCGCGGCATAGGCCGGCACCCGCAGATGAGCCCCACGCATGCGGGCAGCATGCTGATAGTTGCGCGAGCGGATGGTCGCGGCATGAACCGCTCTGGCCCACGCCGTGCTCTGAGCGAAATGCGCGACAACATGCCCGGCCGGGGATCGCTGGCCGATGGCCGGAGCCGCCGCGACGCGAGCCGCGAGCAGGCGGCGCCGGTGGGCCGATCTGCGGCGAACCCATGATCGCCGGCGCATTCTCCAGCCGCTCCGGCGGCAGCTGGAGCAAGGCGAGCGACACCGCCTGACCGGCGACAAAAACCGGCCGCGGAACCACGCTGGCGAACTGCCGGTTGGCAAAGTGTGCGTTCACGATTTCGGCCGGCGGCTCGCCATCGGCGCGCAGCCGGATGATGCCGAGATCGGCGATGTCGCCGGCATTCAAGCCGCGGATATAGTCGAGATCGCCATTATAGCCCGGCCAATAGACCTCGCCGGGCGCCAGCGGAAACCAGGCGACGGCCGGGCCGGAACCTTCGGCGTAGCTCAAGCCGACACCCGGCGTGCCGAGAAACGCGACGACGGCCGGCGCATAGACCGGACGCGCCGTGTAGGCGCCGGGGACCCAGATCCAATGCTGGTCGAGATAGGCCCAGCGGCCGTAATGGGATGGCGCAAAGCCCCAGGGCTGATCGTCGATCCAGCTCCAGCCCCACGGCGCCATCCACCGCCAATGGCCATAGCGATAGGGCGCCCAATTCGCGGGCAACGCGTTTGGGACCCATACCTCGCCGTATTTGCGATCGGTCTTCCAGGTTCCAGCGGCATCGAGCGCGGCGAAGCCGGTCATCGCCGGGGAGACGTAATAGGGTGCGGCAAGACGGCTTTCGTCGACGGCGCGGGCGCCGCACCATACGGCGAATTCGTCGGCGGAGGCCGGCTCGGTGGTGATCGCAGCCGCGCCGGAGCCGGTCAGCAGCGCGCGATCTCCCGCTTTGATCGCGATGTCGGCGCCGCCGCCGACAAACCGCGCGCTTCCGGTAAATGCCGCAATCCACGGAGCCTGGTCGCCGGCGCCGGTGTTGATGTCGTAACGGCCGGGCTGCAGCAGCCAGACGCCGCCGCGGGGAATATCGATCTGGACGGTTTCGCCGTTGCCGAGTTGGGGGATGTCGAGATCGATGCGCCCATGCGAGACGGCAATTTCCGCCATTCGATCGTTCAGATTGGCGACCGCGATCTCGGTGCTCTCGGCAAGGGCGATCGTGTCGGGACCGATTTGGATCAAGGCGCGGGCTTGCGGGTCGGTGCGCATCGACACGCCGCCGGCAATCGGGTCGTTGATTTCGGCATCGGACCAGTTCGCTTCGCCCGGGCCGCGAAAGCCGACCTTTCCCGAAACCAGGCTGATCCGGCCGACCCTGCCGGACGGCGCTGCCGCTGTTGCGGCGGCGGCCGAGAGCCCTTTGGGCGCGCCGATGTCCTCGGCCGATGCGGAGACGACCGCAACGAGAATCGAAGCGAATCCGATGCCAACAAGGAGTCGCATGGCTTCCCCAATACCCATGCCGCTCCGGTCAAGTCTAGCAGATCGAGCGGTGCGGTCAATCGATAATCTTGGTTCAGACCTATGCGCCGCAGTAGGCAATCAAATTTCAGCCCGGTCAATCGTTACGGCGAAGTTGCCGAAGGCTCGACGCAATGAGCGTTGAACTACCTGAAAAGATGTCGCTCTGCGCGCGCGGTCTCCGGCAAAGACCGTTCCGCCGCGGGTGCTGGCGCTCGGCATCGGCTGCGAGCGCGGCTGCTCTGCCGGGGAAATCGCCGCACTCGCCGATGCGACATTGGCCGAGGCGGGGTTTGAGATCGGCTCGGTCGCGGCGGTTGTCTCGATCGAGCTGAAGCGCGCCGAGCCGGGGATTCTGGCACTCGCCGCGAGCGCTCGGGGCGCCGGTATGGTTCTTTACGGCAGCGCGCTTGCTCGCCGAGACCGAGCGTCTATCGGAGCGCTCGGCGGCGGCGTTCCGCGCGACCGGCTGTTGGGGGGTGGCGGAGGGGGCCGCCCTCGCCGCTTGCGGGAGCGACGGGAGTCCTGCTCGTGCCGAAGCGCCGGTCACGGCGGGCGACCTGCGCAGTGGCGCGGGCATCGGCGCCGATCGACGTCGCGGCGCTGGCGGTGCGCGGCGCATGCTGACGCGGCGGGGCAAGCCGTGGTCGGATGGACGCCGCGTTCGCCGGGTGCGTCGCGGACGCACCTTTCGCCGCACTTGCCACGACGCCCCCCTGCCCTCACCTTGCCCGTTGCCGGTCATTTTTGCGGGAGTGCTGTGTGTCCTTCTCGACAATCGCGAGGCGGCCCGGCGCGGCGACACCGCCACGGAAAGAACCCGACACGGGGCGGTCGCAGCGTGGCTGTTTGCCTGCTGCGCGCTGATCTTTGCGATGGTGGTGGTCGGCGGGATTACGCGGCTGACCCTCTCAGGCCTGTCGATCACCGAGTGGAACCCGGTCATCGGCATCATCCCGCCGCTTGACCGAGGCCCAGTGGGCCACGGAATTCGCCCGCTACCAGCAGATCCCCGAATACCGGCTGATCCATTACGGGATGACCCTGGCCGAGTTCAAAGGCATCTATTTCTGGGAATACGCGCACCGGCTGTTGGGCCGGCTGATCGGGGTTGCCTATGCCGTGCCATTGGTCTGGTTCTGGCTGCGCGGGCGCTTGCCGCGCCGGCTGGTCCCGGCGCTGCTCGGCATACTGGCGCTCGGCTTTGGCCAGGGATTGCTCGGCTGGTACATGGTCGAAAGCGGGCTCGTCCATCGGGTCGAGGTCAGCCAGTACCGCCTCGTCGCCCATCTCGTACTGGCGCTGGCGATCTACGGCTTGATCGTGTGGACCGCGCTGGGTCTGTCATTTCCCTCTGCGCCCTTCAGCGGGGCGAGGGAGGGGGCAGCGAAGCGGGAAGGTAAGGCGGACGCCGACTATCGCGCGGGGCTCCCCCACCTCACCCCGGCCCTCTCCGCCCCCGGGGGCAGAGAGGGAGCTTTCTTGTGGCGGCGAGCCGCCGAGGCCGTGATCCTGCTCGTCGGGCTGACAATCGCCGCCGGCGGGTTTGTCGCCGGCACCCGCGCCGGGCTCACTTACAACACCTTTCCGCTGATGGACGGCCGGCTGGTCCCGGCCGGCTACGCTCAGCTCCACCCCTTCATCCGCAATTGGTTCGAAAACATTCCCGCGATCCAGTTCGACCATCGCCTACTGGCGATGACGACCGCCGCCGCGGTGCTGCTGCTGTGGGCCGCCGGCCTTCGCGCCGCCCTCCCCGCCCCTGCCCGCATCGCTCTGTGGGCCCTGCTCGCCGCAGCAGCGGTGCAGGTAGCGCTCGGCATCTCGACCCTGCTGCTGGTCGTGCCGATCCCGCTCGCTGCCGCGCATCAGGCCGGCGCCGTCATCCTGCTGACCACAGCGATCGTGCTGCGCCACACCTTGCGCCGACCCGCAATGATAGACGTCAAGGCCCGTGCGACCATATAGATGCGTATGATGTCCGTCTCGTGCGGGAGATTGAAATGGCCGACGACGGCGCCTTTCCGGCAAAGACCTTGGAGGATTGGACCCGTCTCGCGCAGGCAGAGCTGAGAGGAAAACCACTCGGCAGTCTGGATTGGACGACGCCCGAGGGCATTCGCGTCAAGCCGCTCTACACCGCCGAAGACCTCGAAGCGATCGAAGCCGCCGGGTTCCCGTTGCGCGAGGCGATCCCCGGCTTTCCCCCTTATCTGCGCGGGCCGCGCGCGACGATGTACGCGAACCGGCCGTGGACAATCCGGCAATATTCCGGGTTCTCGACCGCGGAGGAGTCGAACCGCTTTTATCGCGAGAATTTGCAGGCCGGGCAGATGGGGCTGTCGATCGCTTTCGATCTCGCCACCCATCGCGGCTACGACAGCGACCATCCGCGCGTCGTCGGCGATGTCGGCAAGGCGGGGGTCGCGATCGACAGCGTCGAGGACATGAAGATCCTGTTCGACGGCATTCCGCTCGACCGGATGAGCGTGTCGATGACGATGAACGGCGCCGTCCTGCCGGTATTGGCCGGCTACATCGTCGCCGCCGAGGAGCAGGGTGTCGCGCAGGACAAGCTCCAGGGGACGATCCAGAACGACATTTTGAAGGAGTTCATGGTCCGCAACACCTATATCTACCCGCCCGGGCCGTCGATGCGCATCGTCGCCGACATCATCGAATACACCGCCCGGCACATGCCCAAATTCAATTCGATCTCGATCTCCGGCTATCACATGGAGGAGGCTGGGGCGACGTCGGTTCAGGAATTGGCTTT
This sequence comes from uncultured Alphaproteobacteria bacterium, assembly GCA_963845735.1. GTDB lineage: Bacteria > Pseudomonadota > Alphaproteobacteria > ATCC43930 > CGMCC-115725 > AP-15. Next base: position 38,956 of record CAWJTR010000008.1, read on the forward strand.
TACGCTCGCCGATGGGCTGGAATACGTGCGCGCGGCGTTGTCGCGCGGGCTCAAGATCGACGAATTTGCACCGCGGCTGTCGTTCTTTTTCGGGATCGGCATGAATTTCTTCATGGAGATCGCGAAATTGCGCGCCGCCCGCGTGTTGTGGGCGCGGCTGATGCGGCAATTTTCGCCGCAGGACCAGGCGAGCCTGGCGCTGCGCATGCATTGCCAGACCTCGGGCGTCAGTCTGACCGAGCAGGATCCGCACAACAACATCATCCGCACCACGATCGAGGCCCTGGCGGCAGTGCTGGGCGGGACCCAGTCCTTGCACACCAATTCGTTCGACGAGGCCATGGCCCTGCCGACCCCGGCCTCGATGCGCATCGCCCGCAACACCCAGCTGATCCTCGCCGAGGAAACCGGCATCCCGCATGTGATCGATCCGCTCGGCGGCAGCTATTACCTCGAGAGCCTGACCCATTCGATCGCCGAGGCGGCAACGGCGCTGATCGGCGAGGTCGAGGCAATCGGCGGCATGACCAAGGCAGTCGAGGCCGGCATGCCGAAATTGCGCATCGAGGAATCCGCCGCACGCCGTCAGGCGGCGATCGACCGCGGCGAGGAGACGATCGTCGGCGTCAACAAATACCAATCGGGCGAAACGACCGAAGTCGATCTGCTCGATGTCGACAACGGCGCCGTGCGCACCGCGCAGATCGCGCGGCTCGACCAGGTTCGGCGGAGACGCGACCCTAAGCGCTGCCGGCAGGCGCTTGCCGCGCTGACCGAGGCAGCGAGGAGCGGCAACGGCAATCTGTTGGCATTGGCGATCGAGGCAACGCGGGCGCGCGCCACGGTTGGCGAGATCTCCGACGCGCTCGAAGCGGTGTTCACCCGCCACCGGGCGCAGATCCGCGCGGTGTCAGGGGTTTATGGCGGCCAGTACCAGGGCGACGAGGGCTTTCGCCGGGTTCAGCGCGAGATCGAGGCGTTCGCCCGCGACGAGGGCCGCCGCCCGCGCATGCTGGTGGTCAAGCTCGGCCAGGATGGCCACGACCGCGGCGCCAAGGTCATCGCCACCGCCTTTGCCGATATCGGTTTCGATGTCGATATCGGCCCGCTGTTCCAGACCCCGGAGGAGGCCGCGCGCCAGGCCGTCGAAAACGACGTTCACATCGTCGGCGTGTCGAGCCAGGCCGCCGGCCACAAGACCTTGGTCCCGGCCCTGATCGAAGCACTGAAGCGCCAGGGTGCGGGCGACATCCTGGTCGTCTGCGGCGGGGTCATCCCGCCCAAGGACTATGATTTCTTAAGGAAGGCCGGGGTCAGCGCGATCTACGGTCCCGGCACCAACATCCCCCAAGCCGCCGCTGAAATCCTGACGTTGATTCGGGGGCGCCGCCTGGCGGCATGAACCCGAAAGCGGTCTGACCTACCTGCTCCGGATAAGGCTCCGGCCGTCAATTCTCTGGCGGCTATCCACCTCTTTAATCAGCCTGCACCGCCGGCAATCCAGCGTCCGGACCGATCGATGAGCCGTGCAGTTTGGGAATCAACCGACAATCTAATTTTTTTTCGAGTGTGAACCAGTTCACACATCTTGGTTAAGCGGGCGGGCTAGCCTCGCGTGCGTGGGCGGATGGACAGTCCATCCGGGAAATGTCGGATCAAGCCAGCAAATCGGCCGCTGGAGCTTTTCCGGATAATCGCACCAAGAGGAGGGATTGATGTCCGCGTACACCTACCCCGGTGTCTATATTCAGGAACTGCCGAGCGGTGTTCACACCATCACCGGGGTGGCAACCTCGATCGCCGCATTCGTCGGATGGGCGAATATGGGGCCAACCGATCGGGCAATCCTCGTCCAAAGCTGGACAGAATTCCAGGATCAATTCGGTGGGTTCACAAGCAACAACGGTACGCCCAACTACCTCGGATACGCAGTAAACCAGTTCTTCGATAACGGCGGCAGTCAGGCGTACATAGTGCGTCTGGTGGTCACCGCAGCAGTGCAGACCGCAAACCCCTCAGATACCCTAGCCGCAAAGGCGAGTGTATCAATTCCCTCCAGCGGCGGAACCGCGTTCACTGCAACCGCGATCGACGAAGGGCAATGGGGCAACAGCGTTTATGGAATTCGTATTGTTGCAAACCCCATCGACCCGACCCGTTTCTCACTCCTCGTGGTTTACACGCCCGCGGGGGGCCAGGAGACGACTGTTGAGAGCTTTGTCAATCTATCCATTGATCCGTCCGATCCCCAAGGTCGCAGCGTAGTCAGTGTGGTCAATGACCCCGGAACGGGTTCCCAAATTATTCAGATCAGCGGGGTTAGCGCAAATCAGCCGACGCCCAATCCGCTGACCATCCCGGCGGGCACGGGGCCCTATGCCTTAAGTGGGGGGGTCGACGGTACCGTTCTCGTACCGGGAGTTAGCGATTTTCACACTGCCCTCAACTCTGATGGATCCGGTACCGGAGGCGTTCATCTCCTCGATACCGTACCGATTTTTAACCTGCTGTGTGTCCCAGGAGAGACTTCCTCTACCGTCATCAGCGAACTGCAGGGGTACTGCCACAGTCAGCGGGCGTTTTACATTGTCGATCCCGCGTCCGGCGACACCTTTACTTCTGTGCAGGGTACGCTCTCGGGGATCACTGGCGTCAACGCGATCAACTCCGCTCTCTATTTCCCTTGGGTAAATGCGCCGGACCCCCTTCAGCAAGGCCGCCTTAATTCATTTCCACCGTGTGGATTCGTGGCGGGCATCTACGCCGCTACTGACGCATCGCGGGGGGTGTGGAAGGCGCCTGCAGGCATCGATGCGAGTTTGACTGGGGAAGCAGGACCGACTGTGCTGCTAACCGATCTTCAAAACGGCACATTAAACGTCCAAGCGATCAACTGCATCAGGCACTTTCCGGTCTATGGAGATGTCGTCTGGGGCGCTCGGACCCTGCGTGGCAACGATCAGGTGGGTTCCGAGTGGAAATATGTTCCGATTCGGCGGTTCGCATTGTTTCTCGAATCCAGTCTCTATGATGGAACGCAATGGGTCGTCTTCGAGCCGAACGATGAGACCCTGTGGGGCCAGATACGGCTCAATGTCGGCGCCTTTATGCAGGGGCTGTTCCTGCAGGGCGCGTTCGCCGGAACGACCCCGCAACAGGCGTACTTCGTCAAATGCGACGGCGAGAACAATCCCTCCGCAAGCGTGGCCCAGGGGATCGTAAATGTCCTGGTCGGCTTCGCACCGCTCTATCCAGCCGAATTCGTCGTGATCCAGATACAGCAGAACAGCTGGCTCCGAGCTCTTGAGAAGGGAGATAAGATATGGCGATCTTTCCCGCCAATCCTACGCGTCTCGATCCCTACTTGAACTTCAAGTATCGCTTGAAGTGGGACGGTCAATATATTGCCGGCATCAGCAAGTGCAGCAGCCTGAAGCGAACGACTGAAGTCGTAGAACATCGCGAAGGAGGCGATCCGTCAACCTCCCACAAGTCTCCAGCACGGGTGAAGTACGACCCGATTACACTGGAGCGCGGCCTCACTCAGGACCTGGCCTTTCATGACTGGGCCGGCCTGGTCTGGAACTTCGGTGCTGCTCTGGGCTCGCAGGTATCGCTCGCGAATTTCCGCAAGAATATTTACTTGGAGTTCTATAACGAGGCCGGCCAGCTGGTAATCGCCTACAAGATCTATCGCTGCTGGGTCTCCGAGTACCAGGCATTGCCCGATCTCGATGCCAATGCAAACGCTATCGCCATCGAGCACATCAAGCTGGAGAACGAAGGATGGGAGCGCGATACCGGCGTTACCGAACCTCAGGAACCAACCCTGAGTTCGGTAGCCACCTGACATGCGCGCTCTGACCCAAGCCGATTTTTTGGCGTTGTGGGAAAGCGGCAAGGCGCTTCATCCCCTCGACTGGGGCCTATTGGCAATCAACACCATGTTTCCCGAGACGCAACCGGAGAGCGCAGCAGACTGGCCGATTGGCCGGCGCAATCATGCGCTGGTCGAGATGCAACTGGCGTGCTTTGGGCCGGCGCTGCGCGGGTGGACCTCCTGCCGGCGGTGCGCCGACAAACTCGAATTCGCATTGGACGGACGGGCACTGGCCGAGAGTCCGCTGCCTGAGCAAGGCGCAGCCGATCGTTGTGAACGGCCGGACTTTCCGGCTGCCGACCAGCCGCGATCTTGCGCTTATCGCCGCAGAGGATGATCCCGGCCACGGCGGCGGCTGCACTGGTTGAAATGTGCCGAATAAACGGAGAAGCAGGGCCGGTCGAGCGAAGCTTTCCTGCAGAGATTGATTGGACCGAAGAAGATCTGGACGCGATCAGCGACAAGATGGCGCTGGCCGATCCTCTGGGCGAGATCATGCTTCACTTCGATTGCCCGGAGTGTGGCGAGTCGTTTGACGACAGCCTCGATCTTCCGACGTTTTTGCGGGCCGAAATCGAAGGACGGGCGAAGCGCTTGCTGCGCGAGGTGCACATGCTGGCCTCGGCCTATGGCTGGGGCGAGGCGGAGATCCTCTCGCTCAATCCGGCTCGGCGGCAGTTTTATCTCGAAATGGTGCTGCGCATGACGGGATATCTGCAGCGCCTAGCCGCCAGCGTCGCTCGACCGAGCCCACGCCTTCACCCTCTCGTGGGATCGATTTTCTCCGGAGGACGGCAGGAAGTGGCTGCGCCTGCTTTGATGCAGGACGACGCGTTAGCTTCCACCGATGACCAAAATCTGGTCCCGACCACAAGGACGGTCTTCGACCCGACGGATGGTCCAATGCGCCGACGCGATCTGGCTGCAGACGATCGGGTCGAGCAGCACGCCGAGATCGTATTGCCCACAGATGATCGGCGGACCGAGCAGCGCCGTAGCGCGCGTGAGATCTTTCATCCCCTACTGCCACGCAAAATACCCGAAATGGACGTCTCGGCAATGCCCCCCGAAACAGTTCCGGGAGATGGGGCGAGCGTACAGTCAGGTTTGCAGCACGATCGACGCGACACGAGCATCGTCGACGCTGCGTGGATAGCGCATGCTGGGGGTGAAGACGGGCTGACCGCAGACCGGCGAAATGCGATCGCACGACCGCTGTTCGGCGGGGAACGCGAGCGTGCGGGAATGCTGGCAGCGGTTGCCGGTGACGACGGCAAACCGGCCAGAGCCGAGTTCTCCGCGCCGTCGCGGCGGTCGGCGCAGAGCGACGACATCCAAATCCATATCGGTCGTATCGAAGTGACCGCTGTAGCGCAGCCGACGCCACGTCCAGCGGCCGCGCCGGCGCGCAAGGCGATGAGTCTCGACGAGTATCTCGGCCGAAGTCGTCGAGGGGCCCGATGAGCAACGGGCTGGCCATATCCGGCGTTACGGCGGTGCTGCAGTACTACCTTCATGAACTGTATGCCGAGCCTGGTTCTCCGTTCACCAGCACTGTGAACGTCTCCTGCCTGGCGCCGGACCTGGTGCAGCAAAGCTTTCAACACAACGGCCCCGAGCCGGAGAACCAGGTAAACCTGTTTATGCATCAGGTGATGCACAATCCGGCCTGGCGCAATGTCGATCTGCCGTCCTTGGGCGCCGACGGCAAGACGCGCCTGACGAGCCCGCCACTGGCGCTCGATCTCCATTATTTGCTGACGGTCTATGCCACCGATTTTTGGCAGGCAGAAGCGCTGTTGGGCTACGCGCTGATGATGCTGCACGAGAACCCGGTGCTGGTACGGAGTGACATCAGCAATGCACTGCAGGCGCTAAGCACGCCGCCCGAGCCGTATCCGGGCAACCCGTTGACGCCGTTCCTCGGATCGTCCGGGCTCGCCGACCAGGTCGAGATGATCAAGATAACGCCCGAGACTCTGGGTCGGGAAGAGATGGCGTGGTTATGGACCGCGCTCAAAGCCGACTATCGGCCGACCTATCCATTCCAGGTGTCCGTCGTGCTGATGCAGCCGCAGCGGCCGACGACGGCCGCCCTGCCGGTGCTGCGACGCAGGGTTCGAGCCCAGCCCAGCCTCGTTAGCCCCTTGCCCACGCTGACCGAAGTCAACCCGCCTAATAGCCAACCGGCAGCGCGTCTTGGGCGATACCGTAACGGTCGAGGGGACAAATCTGACCGGCGCCAGCGGCGCTCTACTCGTCAATTCGCGTTTGGGAATCCAACAAGCCATTTCTCCGCTGTCGAACGTCGGGGCCGCGTCCTTCCAATTCACGCTGCCTAATCCCAATCTGCCGCCCCCGCAGCCTAACCCAACCGACCTTCCGGCCGGCGTTTACCTGTTGACCGCTCAGGTGTTGGCGGGGGCGACCGTCGTCAATACCAATGGTCTGCCTCTAGCGATCGCGCCCAGAATCAGTCCTACCTGGGCGCCGGGGGTATTGGCTTCCGGCTTCGCGGTTACTGTGACCATTCCTTGCGCCCCTTACCTGCGCCCCGGCCAACAGGCGTCTCTTCTTATCGGAGACCAGCAGGCCCCGGCCGATCCTATTACGACGCCGACGAATTCGCCGACTTTTACATTCCCGATCCTTCAACCCACGAGCGGGATCGTGCCCGTGCGGCTCCGGGTGGACGGCATCGACAGTCCGATCATCGACATGACCCAGTCGCCGCCTGTCTTCACCGGACCTTCGGTTCAGGTGACCTGATGGATATGCCATCGTCCAACACTTCCTGGGCCGAAGCCAACCGGGCCTACCTGGTCGCCGAATTTGCGCGGATTCGGGGCCTCATGAGCTCCGACTCCAGTGTGGGCGCCGAGCGGGAAGCAGCAAGTATCCGGAGCGCCATGCCGGGGCCTCCGGCGATCGATTGGCTTGTGGAACTTTTCCAACTGAGCGGTTTCGAACGTGAGCTGTTGCTGTTGTGCGCGGGCGTCGAGATGGATTCGGCGTTGGCAGCGCGATGTGCTGCGGTCAGTGGCCACCCCCAGCGAAGCGATGTAACCTTCTCGCTGGCGATGGCCGCACTCGCAAATCCGCATTGGAGCGCGCTCGCTCCTTCATCGCCGCTGCGCCGGTTCCGCCTGATCGAGCTGGAGCCGGGCCATGGCGTGACCGCGGCGCCGCTGCGCATCGACGAGCGAATCCTGCACTACCTCGCCGGCGTGAACCAGCTCGATCAGCGGTTGGAGAGCGTTCTGTCCCGCAAATCCCAGTCGGGCTGGCTGGCCGAGGAACATTGGCGGCTGGTGACGGAAATCCAGCCCGCCTTCGACCATCTGCCAGCGTCGACTGTGCTGCATTTCTGCGGTGACGATGTGGCCGGCCAGGAAGGCATCGCGGCCTTGGTTGCCAACAGAGCAGGTGGTCGTCAGCTGTTCGTGTTGCGCCTGGAGGATACCCCGTCCGCGCGCACCGAGCTGGAGCAGTTCCTGCAGCTGTGGACACGAGAGGCCCGGCTTCTCCCGGCGTCACTGCTGCTGCAGTGGGAGGGTGAGACGCCGAGCCCGCCGGCTCGCATACTGGCCGAGAGATTGCCGGGAACGCTGATGATCGCCAGCCGCGACCCGCTGCGTCTGCATCGCGCGGTGCAGCGGTACGAGGTGAACAAACCCGATCCCGTCGGCCAGAAGGAGCTGTGGAAAGAGGCGCTGGGCCCCGGCGCCGGCGAGATGGACGACATGCTCGACGAAGTCGCGGAACAGTTCCGGCTGAGCGCGGAGACGATCGTCTCGATCAGCGCGGCGGCGACAGTCTCTGAAGAGGCGACGCCCGATGGCCCAGCCGTTGCCACTAGGCTTTGGAACGCCTGCAGATCGTTCTCGCGTCCCCGCCTCGACGGTCTTGCCGAGAGAATTTTTCCGTCGTCGGGATGGGACGATCTGGTGCTGCCGGAGATGCAGAAGCAGACGCTCCGGCAGTTGGCCGCGCAGTCGCGCCACCGGATGAAGGTTTACGAAAACTGGGGGTTTGCGGCAAAGGGCCGCCGCGGTCTCGGCCTCAGCGCGCTGTTCTCCGGTCCGAGCGGAACGGGAAAGACGCTGGCCGCGGAGGTGCTCGCCGGCGAACTCGAACCTCGATCTCTATCGCATCGATCTCTCTTCGGTGGTCAGCAAGTACATCGGCGAGACCGAGAAGAACCTGAAGCAGGTTTTCGACGCCGCGGAAACCGGCGGCATTCTGCTGCTCTTCGACGAAGCGGATGCGCTCTTCGGCAAACGCGGCGAGGTCAAGGACAGCCACGACCGCTACGCCAACATCGAGGTGAGCTACCTGCTGCAGCGGATGGAGAGTTTCCAGGGGCTCGCGATCCTGACCACCAATCTGAAGTCGTCGCTCGACAAGGCGTTTCAGCGGCGGCTGCGCTTCACGATCGATTTTCCCTTTCCCGACGCAGCGCAGCGAGAAGCGATCTGGTCGCGGGTGTTTCCGGCGCAGACGCCGACCAAGGATCTGCGGCCCGATCGCCTGGCAAAGCTGAACATGACTGGCGGCAATATCCGCAACATCGCGTTGAACGCGGCGTTTCTGGCGGCCGCGGCCGGCGCCTCGGTCGAGATGGCGCATGTCCTCCAGGCCACGCGAATGGAGGCCGTCAAGATCGAGCGGCCGCTCTCCGACACCGAGGTCAGGGGGTGGGTATGAGCCGCATCGAGGTGAAGATCGACCGTGTGGTTCTGCGCGGATTTAATCCCACCGACCGGCACGCGCTGGTGAATGGTCTCAAAAGCGAGTTGTCGCGCATCCTGGCCGACCCCGCCACCGGGATCAAATCGGCCCGTTCCCAGCGAACTCCGGTTCTGCGTGCCGGAAGGATGCCGATGGATCCGGGACTCGCTGGAGCGCGCAATCTTGGCGGCGGCATCGCCAAGGCGATCGGCAAGGGGATCAAGCCATGAGCCGCACCACGCGCGCCCAATTCGCCCGACAGCGGTAGGCCGCGGATAGACGGATAAGGTCTGCCGGCCTGAGAACGAGACGAAGAGGAGCAATCCCACGATGAGCGGATCCCCGATTTCCCCGCGCCTGGTCAAAGGCGGCATCGTGACGCTGGACCCCGATACCAGCGTGATCCAGAGCGTGATCGCGCTGCAGTACAACCCGGACTCGCTATCGCGCACCTTGCAGATCCAGGCGACGCCGGGCGGGCAGGATGGCGTTCGCGTCGACGCGTTGCGGCTGCGCGGGCCGGCGGTCGAAACCATCAAGGTCGAGGCCGAACTCGACGCGACCGATCAACTCGAATTTCCCTCGCAATTTCCGCTGGCCGTGCAGTACGGCCTCCATCCCCAGTTGGCGCAATTGGAGATGCTGATCAATCCGACCGTCGAGACCTTGATCGCAGACGACAACATGGCCAATGCCGGGACCCTCGAGATCATCCCGCTCGAGCAGCCCCTTACGCTCTTCGTCTGGAGCAAGAGCCGAGTCGTTCCGGTGCGCCTCACCGAGTTCTCGATCACTGAAGAGGCCTTCGACGTCCAGCTCAATCCGATACGCGCCAAGGTGAGCCTCGGGCTGCGGGTGTTGAGCGTGGACGACCTCGGTTTCGACACCCCCGGCGGCCAACTGTTCATGTCGTACCTGACCAACAAGGAGTCGCTCGCCTCCCGGGCCAGCTCTGCCGCTCTGACGGTTCTGGGATTGGGAGGTTTGCCATGAACTATCCGTTGCTGGCCATGGTGCAGCTCGGCGTCGTGCCGCCGGTCACGTTTCCGACCGACAGCCGTTACTACGGCTTTGGCGTGCAATACTACAATGCGCCAAATGGCCAGGTCATCGCATACCTCGCGCGACGCATCGTGCCTCAGCCCGGAGCGCCCAATTTCGCGACCATCAACCAATACACGGTACACCAGGGCGACCGGCTCGACCTGATTGCCGCTAAGTACCTCGGCGATCCGCTGATGGCATGGCTGATTTGCGACGCCAACGGCGCGATACGACCGCACGACCTCGTCGCCACGCCCGGCCGGGTGTTGGCGATCACGACGCCGCAAGGCGTGCCGGGAGGCACCGGTGCTTAAGAGCGTTCAGCTCACCTTGATGATGGGGCCGATCATTCCGGTGACCGTGCCGAGGGTGGTGCTCGACTCGCTCGCCTCGGTCGAGGTTCAAGTCGAGGACGTCGGCCAGAGCGGTTTCCAGCTCGTCTTCAGCATCGATAAGCAGTCCCCGCTGCAGATCCTTTTTCTGCTGACCGGCGGTCTGCCCCTGCTCTTTATGCGGTGCATCCTGGTGGCTACGGTCAACGGCGTCGCCAACGTGCTGATCGACGGCGTAATTACGAACAACCAAATCTCGCCGGGCGACAAGGGGTCGAACTCGACCTTGACAATCTCCGGAAAAGATTTGACCGCATTGATGGACAAATCGGACTGGAGCGGGTTTCCGTTTCCCGCCTGCCCGCGCGAGGCGCGCGTCGCGCTTCTGCTCTCAAAATACGCGTTCTACGGCGTGTTGCCGCTGATCATTCCCAGCGTATTGATCGATATCTCCCTGCCAATCGAGGCGATCCCCGGCCAGCAGGGCACCGATCTGCAATACATCCGCTCGATGGCGGAAGAGGTCGGTTACGTCTTCTACATCGATCCGGGTCCAGTGCCCGGCACGAACACCGCCTATTGGGGTCCGCAGATCAAAGTGGGGCCGGTGCAGCCTGCTCTCAGCTCTGACATGGACGCCTATACCAACGTCGAGAGCCTGCATTTCACCTTCGATCAGGAGAAGAACAGGATCCCGATCCTTTACGTATACAACCAGGAAACGGGCGTCAGCATCCCGATCCCAATCCCGCCCATTACGCCGCTGAACCCTCCGCTCGGCCTGATCCCGCCGATCCCGGTAAATTTGCTTCCGCCGGATCTCAAGGCCTTCCGTAACGACGCGTCGAAATTGCCGATTCCGCAGGCCATCATGTTGGGCCTCGCCGCCGCCGCGCAAAACGCCGAGGTCGTCACCTGCGAAGGCAGTCTCGACGTCACGCGCTACGGTGGCGTGCTCAGCGCGCGCAAGCTTGTCGGGGTTCGCGGCGCCGGCCCGGCCTTTGACGGGCTTTATTACGTCAAGCATGTCACCCACAAGATCAAGCGCGGCGAATACAAGCAGGACTTCACGCTGACGCGCAACGGTCTGGTCTCCACAGTCCCGACGGTGAACCTATGAGCGACGGCCGTCCAGGTATGGGCTCATCCCCGCCGCGCTACTACGGCAAGTATCGCGGCACGGTGCTCGTCAACATCGATCCGCTGCAGATCGGGCGCATCATGGCGCAAGTCCCCGATGTCTTTGGCGAGACGCCGACGAGCTGGGCGATGCCCTGCGTTCCGGCGGCGGGTATCCAGGCTGGGTGCTTCGTCGTTCCGCCGATCGGATCTCAGGTGTGGATCGAGTTCGAGCAGGGCGATCCGGATTATCCGATCTGGACCGGGGGCTTCTGGGGCCTGGTTGCCGACGTTCCGGTGTTTGCCACGGCGCCGCCGGCGATTCCGCCGGGACAGAACATCGTGCTGCAAACCACTGGCCAAAACTCGTTGATCCTCAGCGACGGCGCGCCGACGCCCGGCGACTGGCGGCATCGTTCTCAAGGGCGCAAGCGGCGCAATGATCGTCATCAATGAGACAGGCATCTACATCAGCAACGGACAAGGAGCGACCATCACGCTGATCGGTCCGATTGTAGCCCTGAATGAGACCGCACTCACCGTAACCGGGCCGTAGCGTTTGCGACTGCACCCGGTCACTGAGGAGGCTAATCGATGCCGGGACCAATTCTCCATATGGGCGCCGTCGTGACCTGCGCGCATGGGGGTCAGGCGATACCGACCGTTCCCAGCCCGACGGTCTTTGTCTCTGGAATGCCGATTGCCACCATCGCAGCACCCTATGCGGTGGCCGGGTGCGCATTTGTTCCGCCCGCGGGCAACGGTCCATGTGTTACCGGGCAGTGGGTTGTGGGAGCGACGCAGGTCCTGTCCAACGGACAGCCGGTCGCGATCATGACCGGAGTGTCGCTGTGCGTCCCGACCGGAACGCCACTGCTTCCGGTCTCGGCACAGACCTTGGTGCTGGCAACGTAGCGAACCGATTTCCGCAATGAACGTCAACTTTCCATACCAATTCGACGGCCGTGGCCGCACCTTGGATCCATTGGGCGACTATCTGCGCCAGTTGGTCGAACAAGTCTTGTTCACGTCACCCGGGGAGCGCGTGAACATGCCCGACTTCGGCAGCGGTCTGCTGCAGCTTCCGTTCGCGCCTACCAGCATGGAGATGGCAGCCGCGACGCAGTTCACCGTTCAGGGCGCGCTGCAGAAATGGCTGAGCGGCCTCATCAAGGTGCTGTCGGTCGTCGCCGACGTTCAGGAGGCGGTACTCACTGTCACCGTCACTTATTCGCCGATCAACACCGAGGTCACGCAGGTGCAGACCTTCGTCTATGGAGGGCCTTCGTGATCTACACCTGCTGCAATGAGAACCGCAGGGCTGCGGTCGTCGGCAACCCCACGCTCAATGGGATCGACTATCTCGAGGTGTTGGATGACGAGGCTCCGGCAGGAAGTCCCCGGCAGCAGACCTTGCTGGTGCATTGCCTCAAACCGGCGCCCACGACCCTGACGCCGGCCAACGTGCTGATCGAAGGCGGCGAGAGCATCACCGGCATTACCGCCTTGTGGATCGCTCCGGCTTCCCCGCCGCCGCCACAAGCGACGCCGGCCGAAGACGCCTATTTCGCGCAGCTGGCGAACCCGGCGACAATACTGGTGGTTCGCACCAGCGTCGCCGGCGACTTCTCGCCCTACACATTTCGCCTGGTCAATGACGCTGCGCAGGCATCGCAGGACCCCTTCGATGTTACCGGAGCGCTCGCCGGTTTCGATCCCCAACTCGCCGAGGTCAGCTTTTCCTTCAAGGTCGAATGTCCTCCGTACTTCGACTGCAAACCTGCCGATGCCGACTGTCCACCGGATCTTCCGACGCCGCCGGCGATCAATTATCTGGCCAAGGATTATGGGTCTTTTCGCACCATCCTGCTTGATCGCTTAAATCAACTCTTGCCGTCATGGCAGGGCTCGAGCGAAGCGGATATCGGGGTCATTCTCGCCGAGCTGATCGCCTATTACGGCGACCAGCTGAGCTATCAGCAGGATGCGGTCGCCACCGAGGCGTATCTGCTCACGGCGCGCAGCCGCATCTCGCTGCGCCGTCACGCCCTGCTTGTCGATTATCGTGTGCATGACGGGTGCAATGCCCGCGCCTGGGTCCATCTGACGGTGTCGGTTTCGGTCTTCCTCGACCACACTGCAACCAGCTTCTACACCTTCGCGCCGGGCATGCCATCCTCGCTGCCCGGCAACGAGCGGGCGGCGCTCGCTGCCGGCGTCGTCGTGTTCAAGCCGATGCAGGATGCGACGCTCTACCCCGAGCACAACCAGATACAGTTCTACACCTGGGGCGACACCAACTGTTGTCTGCCGCAGGGGGCCACCGAAGCCACCTTGCTCGGGTCTTATCCGAACCTCCAAGTCGGCGATATCCTGATCTTTCAGGAAGTAATGGGTCCGCAAACCGGATTTGCCGCCGACGCCGATATCCGTCACCGCTGCGCCGTGCGGCTCACCTCGGTCGCCACGCAGAACGGCCGAGGTCAGCCGCTGGTCGATCCGCTGTTCGAGCAGGGCGCCAGCGGACCGGTGCCGATCACCTCTGCCTCGCAGCAGCCTACGCCGGTGACCGAGATCAGGTGGTCGCCCGACGACGCGTTGCCATTTCCTGTCTGCATCTCGTCGACGTTTCTCGACCCGAACAACGCCGAACACTTGATAACGGGAGTCAGCGTCGTTCTCGGCAACGTGGTCCTCGCCGACCAGGGACTCTTGCTGCCTTCCGTCCACCTGCATGCCGTCCCCGAGCCCAGCCTCTTCCGCCCGCCGAACCCCGCCGCCGACCGCTGCAGCCCGACGGCCCCGGTTCCGTTCCCGGTGCGCTATCGGCCGCAGCTTCCCGACAGCCCGATCACCCAGGCCGTCTCTCTGCCGCTGGCCGGCAGCCCAGTAACTCCGAACGCCGTTCCGTTGCTCTCCGTCGGCTCCGTCAGCCTTACCGATGCGAACGGGGTCACCTGCCTGATGGTGCAGGCCGACAGCCCGTTATTGTGGCCGCAGTATTTCGGCGTCCTGGCCGCGCCCAACGCCACCAACCCAGCCAATTTCGATCTGACCGTCGTGTTCGATCCGCAGCCGGGAGGCCCCGCCGGAGTGACCGGTCCGGTGCACCTGGAACAGTTCACCAATCTGACACTGACGCCCGGCGCCGCCAACTATGCGGTCACGCAGCTCAACACATTGTCGCGGTTCGTTGGCGTTCCTTCCAGCTACACGCCGCCGGCCGCCAACCCCACCGCATTTCCCAGCGCGCCGACGATGCTGCCGAACACCGGCACGGTCGAACTGGAAGACGCCAGCAACACCCCCTACCTGACCCTCCAGCCGTCGAACCCGCTGTCATGGCCGCCGCTCTTCGGCGTGCTGGCCCAGGGTGAACTCCAGACCCCAACCCTGTTCAATCTGCTGCTGCTGTATCAGCCGCCCTCGGGTGCCGTCGGCGTGCAGCTTCCGATTGTGGTCGAGCAATTCAACGGCGTCTCGCTCGCCACCGTCGCGACTACGTTCGCCGCCGGCTCTGATCTGATCAGCGTTCGCAGCTTCGAGCAGGAACCGAACCCGAGCCTCTCCGCCTACGATCTGATGCATTACGACGCCAATCAGGCCGTGCCCTCGGTGACCCTCACCGGCACCTTGAACGGGGTCGACACCGCTTGGACTCCGCTCCCGATCTCCTCGCCGCCGGCGCCACGGACACTAACTTCGTCGTCGAGATCGAGTCCGACGGCACCGCGCATCTACGCTTCGGCGATGACACCAACGGCATGCGCCCGCCGAGCGGGACCTCGTTCACCGCTTCCTATCGCATCGGCAATGGGACCGCCGGCAACGTCGGCGCCGAGAGCCTGGTGTTCCTTGCCGCAGACCCTCGCATTCAGTCCTGCACCAATCCGCTCGCCGCTACCGGCGGCATCGATCCCGAAACCTCCGACCAGATTCGCCGCCGCGCGCCGCAAGCCTTCCTGACGCAAGAGCGCGCGATCACGATGTCCGACTACGCCACTGTCACCGAGGCCAACTCGCAGATCGAAGACGCCGCGGCGATGCTGCGCTGGACCGGAAGCTGGTACACCGTCTTCATCACCGCCGAACCCCAGTGCGGCGGCAATCTGAGCAGGTCGCTTCGCCGGACCCTCACCCAGTACGTCAACCGTTACCGGCTGGCGGGACAGGACATCAAACTCGAAGGTCCGAATTACGTCTCGCTCGAGATCAATCTTACGATCTGCGTCGATCCCGACTACTTCCAGAGCGACGTCGAACAATCGCTCTTGCAGGTATTGGGCAGCGGGACCCTGCCCGATGGCCAACCCGCATTGTTTGCCCCCGGCTTCTTCAAGCTGGGACAGACGGTCTACCTCAGCCCGATCTACGCCGCAGCGCGCACGGTCGCGGGCGTGCAGACCGTCACCGCGACCGTCTTTCAGCCGCAAGGAGTCGATACCGAGATTTATCTTCAGAAGGGGGAAATTCCGCTTGGGCCGTTCCAGGTGGCCCGCATGGACAACGATCGCAGTTTTCCCAACCATGGCCAGCTAACGCTCGTGATGCAGGGCGGAAAGTGAGGGACCTGTGAGCTGTACTGGACTACCGGACTGCGCTTGCGGCTGCTGCTCCGGCATCAGCGTGCAGACGCCGCAGGGCGAGACCAATCGCCCGGGGCTCTCCTCGATCGCCTATCGAACCGGCACGTGGGCGACGTTCAAGGAATCGATGCTCGCGCGTCTCTCCAGCTCCGAGTACCCAGCGCTGGCCGCGCTGAAGACGCGCGACGACGACGATTTCAGCATCGCCTTCCTCGATGCCACTGCGGTCGTGCTCGACATTCTCACCTTCTATCAGGAGCGGCTCGCTAACGAGAGCTATCTGCGCACCGCCACCCAGCTCTACTCGCTGACGCAACTCAGCCAACTCATCGGCTACCAGCCGTCACCCGGCGTCTCCGCCTCGACCTTTCTTGCCTTCACCATCACGGCCGCCACCGGTCTGCCCACCGACCCCACCACGACAGCCGTTACCATCCCCGCAGGCACGCAGGTGCAGAGCGTCCCCGCACAGGGACAAACGCCGCAGTCGTTCCAGACCTCCGCCAACATCCTCGCCAAAGCCGACTGGAACGCCTTGCCGGTGCAGACCGGCTATCCATGGGAACCACATCGCCGGGATACCAGCGTCTACCTCGCAGGCACCTCGACGCAGCTTCAGCCGGGTGACGCATTTCTGATCGTGGGCGACGATCGCTCGCAATATCCTCAACGATGGGATGTGAGGCTGGTCAGCTCGGTCCAACCCGACAGCGCCAACCAGCGCACGCTGGTCACCTGGTCGGAGGGCCTTGGCGGGGGCAGCAGCGGGCCGGCGAAGCAGAACCCAAAGTTTTATGCCCTGCGCCAACGCGCCTCCCTGTTCGGCTACAACGCCATGAATCCGATGCTGTTGGCCGCCAGGACACTCCGCACCCTTCAGAATGCCGGTCTTGTGACCACCAACTCACCACCGGACTGGGACTTCGACAAATCCGGACTCGGCAAAGAGAGCCTCGTCGACCTGGATGCGGTGTACTCAAAGCTCGTCACCGGGGGTTGGCTCGTGCTGATCCACCCGGACACCGATACTTCGCGGTCTCCTGCGGGATTCGTCAGTCTATACCGCTTGAACTCCGTTACTTCGATCACGCGATCCGATTACGGGATCAGCGCAAAAATCAGCCGCGTTATGACCGACACGGACACAAATCTATCCGAATACTACTGCAAGACGCGCTCGACCTCGATCCTAACCCAGAGCGAGATCCTCGCCGTCGCCGAACAGCCGCTCGACCATCCGCTTTACGGCACCTTCCTCGACCTCGAAGTACTGCGGCCCGATCTGACCGGCGCCACGGCTGTCGCCATCACCGGCCGGAGCCAGAAGATCGCCGTCAACCTCCCCAGCCCCGACAGCACCCCCCTCACCTTCGTGCCCGACGATGATCCTACCTCCACCGTCACTCTCAAACAGGGAGATACGCTGACCCTGCTGCAGCCGCCCGACCTCTTCAACCCGGACGGGTCGATCCCGCACTGGAGTACCTCGGCCGCAGCACTGACACTTTCCGTTGCGAACGCCAATGGCCGAACCGGCACTGTCAGCGCGGCGCTCTCTGACTTCACACTCACGCTCTCTACCACCAAAGATCCGGTCGTCCAGGAGGCCGCGCTGGTTTCTTCGGTCTCATTGGTCGCCAAACCCTTCCCGCATACGCGCATCCTGCTGCAGAACCCTCTGCTCAACTGCTACGACCGAACCCTCACGACGGTGAACGCCAATGTCGGCGCCGCGACGGCCGGCGCCCCGGTAACCGAACTCCTCGGCAGCGGCGCTGCGGCGATGCCAAACCAGCAGTTTAAGCTGAAGCAGTCGCCCCTAACCTACATCCAGGCGCCCACCCCAACCGGCAGCCTCAGCACCTTGCAGGTAAGGGCGAACGGTGTCGCTTGGACTGCGGTGCCCACCCTCTACAATCAGGCGCCCACGGCGCAGGTGTTCACCACGCTGAACCTTCCCGGCGGAACCGCCCAGGTCCAGTTCGGCGACGGCGTCGAAGGATCGACGCTCCCCACCGGGCAGAGCAACATTCAGGCCAGCTACCGTACCGGCATCGGGGCGGCCGGCAACGTCGCCGCCGGCGCCATCACCACCCTGATCGATCGCCCGCTCGGGGTCAGCGGGGTCAACAATCCCACGCCCGCCACCGGCGGCCAGGATCCCCAATCGATCGAAGACATACGCGCCAGTGCCCCGCTTTCCGTTCTGACCCTCGGCCGCGCCGTCTCGATCACCGACTACCAGAACTTCGCCGCGACTTTTTCCGGCATCGCCAAGGCGTATGCCATCTGGATTCCCAACGGCGCCGACCGCGGCGTTTTCCTGACAGTTGCTGGGTCAGACGGAGCCTCGCTGCCACCCGGCAACCTCACCCTCGCCAACCTGGTCGCGGCGCTGCAAAGCTACGGAAACCCTAATGTCGTGATCTACGCGCAGAGCTTCCTCGAAACCACCTTCGGCCTCTCCGCCGATCTCTGCTACGACCCGGCCTACAGTGCGCCCGCCGTTCAGGCCGCCGTCCTCCAGCTCTTGCAGCAGACCTACAGCTTCGCTTCCCGCAATTTCGGCGAGGGCGTCTCGGGCGACGAGGTGGCGGCGCTTATCCAGGGCGTCCCCGGGATCATCGCGGTCAACGTCAAGTCCCTCAATCCCATCGCCACCAGTCCTGCTGGAGACATCGGCAGCGGGGGCTACTCCATCTCCGCCTACAACAAATGGATCGGTCAGGCACTAACCACGCCGCTGCCGCGTCCCTCCTCGGGTTCGCCCGGCAGCATCTGCGCCTACATCCCCCGGGCCACGACGGGAACATCTCTGCCGCTGCCGGCCGAGATCCTCGTCCTCGACCCCAACCCCGCTAACGTCAGCCTTGGAGTCATGACGTGAGCCCCGACCTCTTCGAGCTTCTGCCCGCGGTCTACCGCATCCGCGATGCGCAGCTGGCGCAATCGCAGACCCTGCTGACCGCGGCCGAGCTTGCCGACCTGAACGCGCTGCAGGCGCAGACGACGCCGCTTACTTCCGATCAGCAGGCGCAACTCGATCAGCTGACCGCCAAGGCCTCGCGCGGCCCACTGCAGTCGCTGCTGATGCTCGTCGCGGAGCAGATCGCCGCCGTCGCCTATGACCTCGACCAGCTCTACGACGATCAGTTCATCGAGACCTGCGCGTCATGGGTGATTCCGTATATCGGCGACCTGATCGGCTACCAGTCGATAAAGGGCATCACCGCAGCCGTCGACAATCCCCGCGCCGAGGTGGCCGAGACCATCTCTCTGCGCCGTCGCAAGGGCACGGTGCTGGTCATGGAGCAGCTGGCCCGCGACGTCACCGGATGGAGCGCGCATGCCGTCGAGTTCTTCCGCGTTCTCGCCGACACGCAGTACATGAACCATATCCGCCTCGGCAACCATTACGCCCCGGACCTGCGCCGCTGGCAGCCCGGTCTCTACATCGATACCGGCTTCGACCGCACCGCGCACAAGGTCGACGTGCGCCGCATCGCCTCCGGACGCGGCCGCTACAACATTCAGAACATCGGGATTTTTCTCTGGTCGCTGAGCGCCTACAGCGTTACCGGCGCCTCGCCCACGGCTGCTGCGACCAACGCCGCGACCGGCCAGCTCTGCTACCGCTTCAGCTCGCTGGGCATGGACATCCCGCTGTTCCACCGCGCCGTTTCGCAGGGCGAGCAGATCGACCGCCGCCGCGCAACCGGTCAATGTCGTCGATCGCCTGCGCCGCCGCGTCCTGTGCGACGATCTGCAGCGAGGCGTCGGCGCGGCCTATTACGGGATCGGCAAAAGCCTCGTCCTCTACATCGGCGGTCAGCCGGTCAACCCCTATCAGCTTCAGGTGGCGAACCTCTCCGGAGCCGATGGCAGCTGGGCCAACCTGCCCTCGTCCGGCAGCCCCTATGGCGCGGTCGTCGATCCCGAACTCGGCCGCATCGCGCTCCCGCCGCCCGCCGCCGGATCAGCCGCGCCTGCGCTGACATTCTCCTATTTTTACGGCTTCAACGCCGACATGGGCGGCGGCGAATACGCGCGCAACGACGGCTTCATCGTCACCGATGCCGCGTGGATCATCCCCTTCCCCGATCCCCGCTTCGCAACCTTGCAGGACGCGCTGAACTTTGCAGTGAGCCAGTTTGCGCTCAATGGCCAGGTTGCGGTCGAAGTCGCGGGCAGCGACACGTGGTCGATGGCAGGGCCGCTCAGCGTCGATCTTCCGGCCGGAACCACGCTGGAGCTGCGCGCGGCCGACCCGGCGCGGCCGACCTTGCTGCTCGACGGCGAACTCGCGGTCACCGGCGACGCCTCCAGCAAGTTCATCCTCAACGGCTTCGTCCTCGCCGCCGGCGCCGCCATGACGCCCGCCACCCCACCGGCCACGCCGGCCGCACTCGTGCATCTCCCGGCGCTTCGACCGGGCGGCACCACGAACCTTCTTGGCCAGCTCAGCCTTACCCACTGCACGCTGGTTCCGGGCTGGTCGGTCGGCCCGAACGGCGATCCGCTCCACCCCGCCGCTCCCGCCCTGATCGTCGAGCCCGCCGGCGTCGAGATCATCGGCGAGCGATCCATCCTCGGCGCGATCCGCGCCGCCCCGTTCGCGACGGTCAGCCTCACCGACAGCATCGTCGACGCTACCGACCTCACCCAAGTCGCTTACGCCGCCCTCGATGGCTCCAGCGGCGGCGGGGCTCTGACGCTCGAAGGATGCACCGTCGTCGGCAAGGTCCATGCGGGCCTGCTCACCTTGGTTTCCGACAGCATCTTCTGGTCGGCGCTCGCCCCCGGCGATATCGCGCCCTGGACCTCCAGCCTCGTCGCCGATCGCAAGCAAGAAGGCTGTGTCCGTTTCAGCTTTCTACCCTTTGGCGCGGTCACCCCCCGCCGCTTCGAGTGCGTCGAACAGGCGCTCGCCTCGCCGCAGCCGCTGTTCTTTTCGCTGCGCTATGGGCATCCCGCATACATGAAGCTCCTCGCTTCTACCGACGACACGATCCGTCGCGGCGCGGATGACGGCGGCGAGATGGGTTGCTTTCACTTTCTGTTGGTGCCGCAGCGAGAAAGCGACCTCAAAATTAGACTCCAGGAGTATTTGCCGGTGGGCCTGGAGTTTGGCCTGATCTACCAAAATTAACGAGAACCATAGGAGACTACCGTGGCCTTCGATAATAGCCGGTTCACCTTTGACCCCTGGAAGAACTATTCCGGGGTGGTGATGGAGCAGGGCCGAGTGCAGTTGGACTCGGACTGGAACGAGTGGCACGCAGAGATCGCACGCCGCATCCAGGCCGGCACTCTCGATATCATGGGGCACGCCGCCTATCCCGCCACGACCCCAGCCGCCTTTCAGATCACGGCCTCGACCAGCCCCAACACCGTCCTCATCGGCTGCGGCCGCATGTATGTCGACGGCTTGCTCGCGGAAAATCACGGCCTCCCCGCAAATGGGCGATGGGACCCCGCGCTTGCCGAGCTTTCCGGGTCACCGCAACCGCCGCCGCAACCACCGCCGCGCCGAGCAGCTCGAACACGATCGACTTCGCCCACCAGCCGTACCTTCCCGGCGCGAGCGTGCCGACCGATACCGCATCCTATCTGTTCTATCTCGACGTCTGGACGCGGCCCGTCACGTTTCTCGAAGACGCAAACCTTATCGACAAGGCCGTCGGTGTCGACACCACCGGCCGGCTCCAGACCGTGTGGCAGGTCAGATATATGCCCGCCGGCAACTATACCTGCGCGACGCTCGACTCCCAGATTGCGTATC
This sequence comes from uncultured Alphaproteobacteria bacterium, assembly GCA_963845735.1. Taxonomy (GTDB): domain Bacteria; phylum Pseudomonadota; class Alphaproteobacteria; order ATCC43930; family CGMCC-115725; genus AP-15. The sequence continues at coordinate 60,430 of CAWJTR010000008.1, forward strand.
CAGCCGCGTCCGCCGGCCTGCTCAGCACCAATGTCGTCCCCAATCCATCGGCCGGCCCTTGCTGCTTGACAACGGGCACCGGCTACACCGGCGTCGAAAACCAGTTCTATCGCGTGGAGATCCACCAGGGTGGGCCGGGCAGCGACACCCCGGGCGCCGGTACCGCCACCTTTAAGTGGTCGCGCGACAACGCCTCGGTCGCCACCGGCATCACGGCGATTACCAGCGGCGCCGACACCGCGGGCAACCCCGCCAGCGTGCTGACGGTCATGAGCCTCGGCCGCGATCAGGTGCTTGGCTTCTCGCCCGGCGACTGGATCGAGATCCTCGACGACTGGACCGAGCTTTGGGGCATCGCCGGGATTCTCTGCCAGATCGACAGCGTCAGCGTCTCGGCCAAGACCATAACGCTTACCTCAACGGTCCCGACGGGGACCGCCACGGCCGGGGCGACGCCTCCGAGTTTTCCGGTTACCACGGGCACCGGCCTCACCGATCCGCACCGCCACACCCGCATTATCCGCTGGGACCAGTCCGGCACGGTCTACAAGCTGAACGGCACGCAGCTGGAGCCGTGGTGCGATCTCAGCACAACCGGCGGCGCGATCCCCGTCCCGGCCTCCGACACGACACTGGTCCTCGAGGACGGCATTACTGTCGTCTTCAACACGAGTTCCTCCGGCGGCTCCTTCAATATCGGCGATTTCTGGAGCTTCGCCGCGCGCACCGCCGACGGCATGGTCGAGGAACTCGTCGAAGCGCCACCCCGCGGCATTCACCACCATTATACGAAGCTTTCGGTGGTCACCTTCAGCTCTCCTGCCAGCTATCCGGACTGCCGTACGCCGTGGACCTGCTCCGACCAGGGCGACTGCGGCTGCTGCATCTGCACGGTCGGCGACGGGGTCGAGAGCTTCGGCAAGTTCACCTCGATCAACCAGGCGATCCAATCGCTGCCTAAAAGCGGTGGCGAGGTCTGCATCCTTCCCGGCCGCTATTACGAGTACGTCGTCGTCAATGGTCTCAAGCGACGTCGTCATCCGCGGCTGCGGCTCGCAAACGCGCCTCGCCTCACCGTCCATGCAAGCGGGCAACATCCCGGCAGCCGCCCGAAGCGCTCTCACCACCAACAGCGGCCTTGCCGCCATCATCACCGTCGTCAACTCGAGCCATGTCGAGCTGCGCTCCCTCGCCGTGGAAGCCGCCAGCGAGGCCGGCATTCTGCTGGACCCGGTTTCAGTAGGAGATGGTCTGGCGAACGACACCGACATCGCCATCGAAGACCTGGTCATCACCGCCTCGATGCTTCCCGCCATAGTCGCGGTTGACGTGACGCTGTTGAAGATCGCCAACAACCGCATCGCGATGGAGGATGTCGCCAGTCAGTGGACCTCGGTTTATGTCAGCGGAACCGAGCTCCACATCGACCACAATTGGGTCGGGCTCCAGGATGCGTCCAACGCAACCAACTGGGCTTCCGCAACCGTGGTCGCCGATCTTGCCTCCAGCTCGCCGGCAGCCGCAGGCGGGTTTGGCGGCGCCGGCGCCACCCCTGGGGCGAATGGCGGCATCCACATTGCCGGCGGCTCGAAAGATGTCTTCGTCAGCGACAACGAGATCGAAGGCGGATTGCGCAACGGCATCACCCTCGGCAGCTTTGTGCTTCTCAACAGCGACGGAAACGACACCGGCGCCCTGACCGGGGTTCTCGCGACGAACCCCTCTTCCGACAACATCACCTTGCAGCTTCCGCCCCGCGGCGTCAGCGGAGCAACCACGGGCACACCCGCCGCCGGGAGTGGGCTGCAAAACATTCAGATTGCCCGCAACCGCATCCGCAACATGGGTCTGTGCGGCATTGGACCAGTAGGTTTCTTCGATCTCGCCCAGACCCTCGAGGTCATCAGCATCGAAAACCTCACCATTACCGGCAATGCCATCTCCGGCTCACTGCAGGATGTTGGCACGCCCTCGTCGCTGTTCGGCTATGGCGCAATCTGCATTCCCGACGTTCAGAATCTGATAATCCGCGACAACACCGTTACCGACTTTGGCAACGTCCCCGGAGCCCCGGTATGCGGCATCTTTGTGCTCAACGGCGAACTGGTTGATGTCAGTCGTAACCAGATCCTCGAGACCCGCGATTGGTCCGCCATCTCCGGGACCACGCCTTCAACCAGTGGGATATACGCCGGCATCATGCTCATGTTCGTCACGCCGCCCGCGCTTAATCAGGCGGCTGTCGGATCTGTATGGGCGTCATCCGCAGCGGCGGGCAACCCACTGGCGCCCATCTACCAGCCAGGGCTCCCGGCACTTCGGGTGGAAAACAATGTGGTTCGAGTTCCGCTCGGAGTCGCGCTCGAAGCCGTCGGCTTTGGTACCTTCTCCATCACCGGCAACCATCTCAGCTCCGGAGGCACGATATCTGTCGGCTCAGCGGTCCCTGCTGGGACGACAGGTCTGCAGACGAATCCCCTGGACGCCCTCACCGTGCTAATTTTGAATCTTGGTCTCGCGATCGAGTTCGATCCTGCCGTCAACTACTCGAAACTGTATCAGTACGGCAAGCAATCAGCCCTTCAGGTCGCCGACAACGCGCTGGCGAATTCATCCAGCGGCGCGGTGCTCTTTACCAACAACATCTGCCAGTTGGAGGCCCGCGCGAGCGGGGCAACGGGATTCGCTTCTGTGGAGATTCTCAGCCTCGACCACGTGATCTTCTCCAACAATCATTGCTGGTTGGACGGTGGCGCCGCATTCACCGCCTGGTTGGACGCACTACTCCTCTGCACGTCGCTCAACGCCTGCGGCAATCGGTTTCAGGAATCGCTCGGCTCCGTGCTTGCCTCCGGCCTCACCTATGCGTTGCTGAACATCACGACGCAAAACATCTCGACCTATTGCCTATTCCCGGAAGGCCCAGCCGGCTGGGTGATCAGCAGCAGCAATCTCATGGTCGAGTGTGCCGAGTTCAAACCCGGGCAATAACCATACCGAGGCCCCCCAAGAAAGGACAGCCGTTTCATGACCGCTCCAACACAGCCCGCCGCCCCCACGACCACCACGCCTTCCACAACAAGCGCATCGATCAGCAGCCAACTCACCACTGCTCTGAGCTCCGCCGACGCCGCCGTTAGCCAGCGCATCCAGAATTCCAACAGTGTTTATAACGCTCGCCTAGCGCAACAGACGCGCGCCGCCGCCAGTGCTACGGCACGGTTCGGCGCCGGCTCCCCACAGGCCGTCGCTGCCGAAGCCGCGGTGACTGCATCCAAGGCGACCGTCGCGCGGGTGGCGATCCTCAACCAGCAGGTCAGCGCGGCAACGCCGCAGGTCTCGGCGACGGGATGGGCGCTCTACGGCCACGTCTACAACGCCCAACTGCAGCCGGTCTCCGCCTACACCGTCTTCCTGGTCGACGCGAAGAATGCCTACCAAAGCGCCTATGGCTTCACCTATACCGACAGTACAGGCTACTTCCTGATCAGTTTCGCCGGCGAGCCTGCGGCCTCACGAAGTCAGAATGACTCATCGTCACCCCGCCGTCGTCGGTCGCGAGCTGAGGCAGGCCGTACGCATCCCGGTGAGGAGGACCAGCAATCGGAACCAGCCCAGCCGGCGACTCAGACCTCCTCCCCACTCTTTGTCGAGATCGCCAACGCAAACGCCCAGCCGGTCTACCTGAGCAAGACAGCCTTTCAACCCACCCTCGGCGCCGCAACCTATCAGAACATCACCCTGCCCGCCGGGGAGCCGCCAATCGGCGACCCGCCTCCGGAGATCCGCGCGATCGCACTTCCCCTTGCCGGAAGGAAGCGCTGACGACGAACTGCCTGTGATCATGATGCCGGGGACGACCCTATCCGAAAGCAGAACGGCGGGGTTGCTCTTTTCACACTAATCTCATTTCTTGGTGGGTTGATCATGTTTGCCCCGAGGGTTGCAACTACACAGACGAGAGGCGATGCCGGTTCGACCGACAGATTTGGACAGCGGACCTCGCGCCAGGCCAGGAACGAGCGCGACGGCGACCAAGAGCGAGAAATCGTCCGTGAAAACCTGACCGACCCGGCAGCACCGCGCCGCCTCACCTGGGATTTCGGCAAGATCCCGCTCTTCCCGCCGGACCGGACGAGCCGACCCCAGGCGTCATACCCGTTGCCGGGGATCATTCAGCCGAAGCTCGTCTGTCGGAGCGGTCAACGATCCGCTTGAGCATGAAGCCGACCGCGTTGCCAACGAGGTGATGCGCATGCCTGACCCCGACGTGTCCGTCGCCGCGGCACCTCCGCAGGTAAGCCGAAAATGTGCCGCATGCGACGAGGAAGGAGAAGAAATTCAAAGGAAGCCGACCGGATCGGCCGAGACGAGCCTCAGCGAGGCGCCCGCGATTGTGCATCAAGTGCTACGCTCGCCGGGGCAGCCGCTCGATGCGGTGACCCGCGCTTATTTCGAGCCGCGCTTCGGCAATGACTTTAGCCAGGTGCGCATACACACCGATGCGCGCGCGGCCGAGTCGGCGCGCTCCGTGCACGCCCGTGCCTACACTGTGGGACGGCATATTGTGCTAGGCAGCGCTCAACCGTCGCTCAGGTCAGTCGCGGGACAGTCGCTGCTGGCTCACGAACTGGCCCACGTGGTTCAGCAGAGCCGGGGCGGGCCCGCGCCTGAGCTCAGTGCGCTTGCGCCGCATGAGCAAGACGCTCGCTCCGCCGCAAATGCTATCGCAGCCGGAGCATCCTTCGTAAACGTGGCTTGCAATACCGGTGTAGGCCTTGCCCGTGACGACAAGCGTCATAAGCCGGAAGCGCCTCCCGATCCAGCGGTGGTCAAGGAAGCAAGACTCACAGAGTTGGCGGGTGATCCCCGCAAGGCGCATGAGGCGTGGAAAAATTTGAAACTGGAGGAGAAAACTGAACTGGTCGACAAGATGATCGCGCTCTATGGCGCCGTGTTTGCGCATCAGTTCCGCGATATTGCAGAACACGGTAAGGCACAATTCACCCAGTACTATTGGCAGCCTAATACCGGTCCGACTCCCGAGCAGCTCAGGGCCAGGGGATGGCGCCTCCTGGGAATGGAACGAACTGGCACTGGCGCAACCGACGTCGAGGTTTGGGTGAATGCGGCCGGCAGCACCACACGGCGAGACATTTCCACCTACCACCAAAAGTCAAGGGGGACCATAGTAGAGCCGCCGCCGCCGTGTCCATGTCCAGAGAGCGCATTCTGTGATGATCTTGCAAAGATCATCAAGGAGGGTTGGCCCGCGATATCAGCATTTGATATAAGTGTAGAGGGCTTTGCGGCGAATCCAACCGGCGCACATGCGACGAATATCGAGGCTGAGATTGCACGAAACCGCGCCTTAGCTCGGGATTTTACTACAAAATTGAGCAACCTTCAGGACGAGGCCGATAAACTCGGGGATGAAGAGAAATGCATTGGCGATAAGGCCTCCGAAGAGTGGGATGCGGCCACGGATCAGTACACACGGATTTTGCAAAGATACAACACACTCAAGCAGGCACCGGCCGGCGGAGCTGATCCGAATCCGTGATTTTGCTGACGGTTGACATCAATGGCGGGCGTCGGATCCTGCTTGCGCCGAAATCGATGTCGGCGTCAACGCCGGTGCGCGGGGGACGGGGCATCCTGCTTGCCTACATTTATTAAAGCAGGCCGCCACCTCCTATGCACCTAACCTCGTCATCCGCTCTGGTGGAATATCTCGTCTAATAAAGGTCGTTTCCGGGCCCGCCCAAGGGTCATACCCAACTCTTCCTTGGTGGTCCCTTCCCTCCCGGCATAAACGCCAATCAGCCAAGGCTGCTGAGCGGGCGGGCCAAATGCCTCACGACCTTCCGTCGTCGCTAATCAATTTCCGAAGTACAACACCGGAGATCCCGACATGCCTTCGCGAATAAGCGCATCGACCAGAATGACGGATTATACGTGCCGCAGAAACCCGGACCCCCTGCCCTCATCGGCCGCGCGTTGCCCGAGAATGCGCCTATGGTGCGCAGGTCGACATCGCTTCGAGTCCTCCAGACGGCAATATAGGTAACCGGGGGCGTCTGGCCGCCGCACAGGCGGTTGCCCGACAGGAGGACAGGATCGGCAGGCGCGGTCACCCTGAAGAGGATGGCATTGACGGGTTCCCGTCGTCTTCCCTGGATTCAGGCGGGCTGCCGGCTGGGGAGAGCGGCAGGGATGCGCCTCCAAACCATCTCACGGAATGTGGGTCGGCGCCGCTTGGGCCAGAACGCGCGATAATCTTGCGACGAAGCGTGGATGATCTCGGTTTGCTATAGGTAGCGCCTTGTTTTATTTCGTGATGCTCTCGCCGGCCTTGGGCGCGTCGCTCCGGGGCAATGCGTCTAGGTATTGGGGCAGAGGTTGCGTCGCCCGCAGGAAGCGCGCGAGCTGGCCGGCGGCGCGATCGTCGGGATCGTCCATGCTCGCCGCGACCGCAACAAACGCGGCTACCGGCGCGCGCCGCAGCAACACGGCACGCGCCTGCAACAGCTTGGCTTCGAGCAGTCCACCGACGGTTTTTCCGTCGACCACATAGAACGACCACACCAGACGACGGTGCGGCCCGCTGACGATCTGGGCGCTCGTCACGTCAACCTTCTGATCGGCCAGCGACAGCTCGGCACGCCCTTGTTGGGCCACGCGCCACAGCCGGTCATCGGCAACGCGATTTTCGCTGTTGGTCAGGGCACTGCCGACAACGCGCAGGCGATAGAGCGCTATAAAGCGGTCGACGACGCCGGAGCCGGGCTCGGCGAAACTCTGCAGGAACTCGCGATCGGCGCCGAGCACCACCGGCCGCCACTCGATGCCGGCAACCGGATGCCACGGCGGATCGACCCGCGGGCTGTCGGCGCGCGGCAGCGCCGAAGCCGGGAAGTCGCTGTCCAGCCTGGCCGCGTAGGCCGGACCGGCCAGGGCGAGCACAACGGCAGCACCGACGGCGATGGCGAACCGCCAGGCCGGCGGGCTCGGTGCCGGCAGCGGTAGAACAGACGGACGCCGGTCCCCCTTGTCGACAAACGCCATCCCGATCGCGATCAGCAGCAGGATCACCAGCGAGAAGAACAGCCAGCCATAGATGATATGGTCAGCTTCGACCGCCGTGGCGCTGCCTTCGAGATGCGCCAATACGATGATCCCCAAGGCGCGCATGCCATTGGCGCCGATCGGCACCGTTAGCGACAGCGCGATGAATACCGCGCGGCGCAGAAAGCTGCGGTACATGACGATGGCAAAAAAACAGCCGAACACAGCCGAGGCGACCAGAAACCGCAAACCGGCGCAAGCTTCGGCGATCTCGAAATTGCCCTCGGGTATCTCGATCATATAGCCGTCGGAAAAAACCGGGAATATGAAGGGTATGCAGCCCGGCGACGACGATCTTGGCGGTGATCGTCTGCAATGTCGGGACGAGAAAGGCGCCGCTCGGCACCAGAAAGAATAAAAACAGCAGCGGAGCCAGCAGGCGCCTGAACACCCGCGGACCAAGCGCCACCAGCAAAACGATTTCGAACATCGCCACGAGCATCAGTTGTCGACCCTCGTTGATGTCGAGGATCGCGGCGACAAGCCAGAACGCCGACAGCACCGGCATCAGCAATAAGGGCCAGAACGCCGGAGCGGGCGACATAGCGGCAATCACCGCCCGCCGTTCCCACAGCAAATACCCCACGAGCGGCAGGATCAGAAAGCCGTGATTGTAAGCGGTCGAAGAGATCCAAACTTGTACCGCCAACGCCACTTCATGGCGAAAGACCAAGCCAAAGACGACGGCCGACAGCGCGATCATCAACAGCGCCGCGCCCCAGCCGTACGCCGCCGACGCCCGGCCACTCACACGAGTTGTCGAAACAGCGGGAAGGGCAATGGGGAGTACCGCCACCGGCTTTGCCGGATCGTCCAACGATCCCGGCCTACGGGGGATATCCATGGTCAGCCGATCCCCTTGACGATCAACGGCCCGAGCCGATTGGCGAGCGGCAACGGCAATCTTTTCCAGGCCGCGATGAAAAACGCGAATTTAGGGTTTAGCGGGTTCAGATCGGGCATATCCCGCTCTGCCGTCAAGCGGAATTGGTAGACGAGCGGCGTCGGCTCGAAGCCCCAATTGCGCTTGAACGCGTATGCCCCGGTGCCGATCTTGCTGCGCCCAAAGTCGAACCTGCGATAGCCGCGTTCACAAGCTCTCCTCATCACCTCCCAATACATAAAGTCATTTGCCGCGAGTCCTCGCGCCATCCCTGTCCCGCCCCCATAAAAAGGCAACACCTCGTCCCGAAAATAGAAGTTGAGCACTGCTGCCACCGCCCCTCCATTGCAGGTAACGGTGACGATGTCCGAACAGGCGGGGAATTCTTCCCTGAGAATACGAAAATATGACTTGGCAAATACGGGCGTCCCGAGATTATGAACAGACTCGGCGTAGATGCGATGGAGCCGATCGACGTCGTCGTCGATTTCGGATTGCAACCCGTGTTGAATGCCCTTGCGGATCATCGCCCGCTGCTTGCGCGGGACCGCCTTCAGATTGGCTTCGACCGAGGGATCGATCGCCTTGCGGAAGATCGCGTAGAGCCCCGACTTGGTCGGCCAATCGGCGCGGCTCTTCGATGCGCCCCGCATTTCGAGCACCGGCACCCCGAGCCTGTCCATCAGCCGCACGGCTTCGCCTTCGAGCGCGCGCATGCTCGCGTCGTCGACGGCGATCGGACCGCCCTGAACGCCAAACGCATTCGCAATCAAGGAGGAGCCGAACAGCGCCGATTTAACATGGGTGAGCGGTAGCACCCCGGTCAAATTTCCGGCGCGCTCGGCGAGCAGATAATGAGTGCGATGGCCAAAGGCGCGCTCGATCACCCGCCGCCATGGCGACAGGTGGAAGAACGTCCCGGCCGCGCAGTCTCGGACGAAATCGTCCCACCGTCCAGAATCATCCGGCTGGAACGGTCTTACCGCGACCTGCGATGATCCGTCCATGCCGTGATCAGTGGAAACCGCCCCGACGGCTCGGTCAGGAATAACCGGTCCATGCGCGTCCAGGCGAATTCGCGCAACAGACGACGCAGGCGCGGCTCGGTGCGGCTAAGGTTCAAGTAATGGCGAAACCGCGAGCGCAGCGGCGACTGCCGCTGCCGCGGCTGCTCGGGATCGATCTCCCACGGATGGAGATAAAATACCGGCGATGGGCTGTCGGCGCGGCACGCCCGGGCCAATAGCCGTCGGCTCAGCACATACGGAAACAGTCGGAAATAACCTCCGCCCGAGGCGGGAACGCTCTTTCCCAGCATACGAACGGTGGTCAGCGGGATTTCGATCATCCCCGGACACGGAGCAAACGGGAATTGCGGCGCGTCAGGACTTCCGTAGATATCGTGCCTGACCGGATAGACGCTCGAACTGTAGCAATAGCCCTCCTCCGCGAGGATCTCATGAGCCCAGGCGGTGGCGGGGCCGATCGAGAAGGTCGGGGCGCGATAGCCGCTTACCTTGACCTCGCCCGCATCCTCGAGAATTTTTTTGCTTTCGCGCACATCGGCGCGAAAGGCGGCCGGAGACTGGCGATCGACGCGGACGTGATTGGTCCCGTGACTGGCCAGCTCATGACCTTCGGCAGTGATGCGCCGGGCCAGCGACGGATGCCGCCGCGCTATACAGCCCAAGGTGAAAAAGGTCGCCTGAACGCCCGCCTCGGCTAGGATCTCAAGCAGCCGTTGGGTATTGTGCTCGACCCGTTGCGGCAGGCCGTCCCAATCCTTGCGATCGATCGTCGCCGAGAAAGCCTCGACCTGAAAATAATCCTCGACGTCGATCGTCATCGCGCCGCACACGCGCCGGCTCTGGTGCGGCGCAGAGTCGGCGACCGAAACCGACATCGGCTCCGAGCTCTTGAGACTCGCTGACGATCTTGCGCTGGAACGACTTGGCCGCCGGGCTCATGGCCGTTCGCCTTGAAAATAATGGGCGGCGATTTCGATCGCGCGCCGGATCAGGCGATCGTGCTGGTCGACGTTCTTTTCGAGCGCGGCGAGGCGTTCGACAATGGCCGGAAAAGCAGCGCCTAGCGCGCCCGTCGCGGCATCGACAGCGGGGAGCGTCGGCGGCGAGGCGACCACCGCGATTTCCTCGCGCAGATCGTTGGCAACCTTGTCGACTGCGCTCGCCGTCAAGGTGTGGAGCTGCTCTAGAAATCCGTACAGCAGAAGCCGCGAGCACAAGGTGTTGATCCGCCGGGGTACGCCTTCGGTATGCCGATAGATCACCGGAAAGGAGGCTTCGGTGAAATGCGGGTCGCCTTTCCACTCGGCGCGGCGCAGGCGGTGCTCTACATAGGCCCTGGTTTCGGCCTCATCCAGCGGGCCGAGATGGTAAGCGGCGGTCACCCGCTGGCGCAGTTGTTCGAGCCCGGGGCTGCCCAAGATCGTCCGGAACTGCGGCTGGCCGAGCAGAAAGCTCTGTAATGCCATAGTCCTATCGACGACGATGTTGGAGAGCATGCGCAGCTCTTCGAGCGCCTCGAACGACAAATTCTGAGCCTCGTCGACGATCAGCAGCACGCGTTTGCCGTCGCGGTGCTGGGCGAGAACGAAATCGCTGATGCGCTGCAGCAGAGATCCCTTGGCCAGCCCCTCCTTGGCAACGCCGAAGCCGGCCGCCACCAAATGCAGGAGATCGTCGCCGCCGAGCTGGCTGGTCACGATCTTTGCGGTAACAAAGCTGCTCTCGTTGATCGTCGACAGCAGATTGTCGACCAGGATGGTCTTTCCCGCCCCGACTTCACCGGTAATTATGATGAAGCCTTCGGCATGGTGCAGACCGTAGACCAGATAGGCCATCGCCTGCCGATGAACGGTACTCTCGAAGAAGAAGCGGGCATCGGGCGTCAGTTGGAACGGCCGGGTGGCAAGCCCATAGAATTCAGAATACATGGGCTTAGAACGCCTTCCTCAGAAAGAACTGCAACGAATTCGCGACAACGTCGCCGCTTCGCCCGGCCAGCCACCACGGCGCCGTTCGGCTGATATGTAAGAGTGTATAAAACCGACCCGGTCAAATTTCTGGCAAAGAGATAGTTGACGCCGATATTGGCGGTCACGGTGTTGACAGTGCCGATCGGGGTCACATTGTTCACAGCAACTGCGTTGGCTGTATGTGGCGTAGCCGACCGAGGCGGTGCCATTGAGGTCAGGCCTAATGTCGCGATCCCAGGTCGCATAGCCCCCGATGCTCTTGGTCGGCGCGGTTATCGGCGGCGTCAGCGACTGCTGATTGGTGTAATAGCCGTAAAGCGAATAGCGGTTCGGACCGATTGTGTCGGTAATTTGGCCGTTGAAGAGGTGCTGCTTGTAGACTCCATTGGTCAATCCCAACCCCGGGCTGTAAAAGGCCGTCGGGAGCCCTGAATACTGATCGACGATCGAGCCATAGGGGTCCAGGGTCGCGTTCGCCAGCGAGCCCTGCAGATACTGGCCCGGAGAGCTGACCCCTTGCACCAGACTGGCAACTACGGTGATGGTCGGCGTCACCTGATAATTGGCGGATCCGGTAAAGCCGTAAACGCCCTGCTGCCGTCCGTATTCCAGGCTGACATAGCCGTAATTGGGGCCGAGCCCGAGCCGCCCGCCGGCGAGCCAGGTCGCGCCAGCGAATGACGCTAACGGGGCAAGCGGATATTGGAGGTTCTGGTAACCGATCCGTGCCAGCGCCGAGATATCCGGGGTAATCCGATATTGAAGATCGTTGTACGAGCTGAACTGCGTGTTGCGGTTCGTCGAGCTCGAGTTGAAGTCTGACGCATCGACGGTCAGGCGTGACAGCGCACGCTCGAAATTTCGACCCGTTGCGGCGATGAAGGAACCCTCGTTCAAGATCCCATTGGCTAGGTTGTTCGTCTGCGGTGTCGCCGCTGCCGCAGTGTTGCCGCCGAAATTGGTCGCGCCGAAGCGATAGCGCAGTTCGGTGTCGACCATGCCGTCGAACGATTGTCTCAGATAAGGCGAAATCGAAGTGGCAAATACTTGTGTCTGCTGGGTCTGCGGCAGCAAGCTCGGATTGACAAAGCCGAGCCCAGGCAACGTCGAGCCTTGGGTTATGACGGTGTTTGCATCGACGAACAGACGGTCGGGCACGATGGTCGCCGTGCCGCTCTCCGAAAAGATTGCCGACAACCTGATCCAATCCGGCCGCCGGGACGTACACGTTACCGACTCGCCTGAGCGCTCAGCACACCTCGCAGCCGCGGCGTGTCGGCCGAAATCGAGACAGCGGGGATCAGGCTGGTCTCGGCTGCTGCGATCCGATCGGAATGCGTGAAGTTAACGTTGTCGGTAAACCGCTCGCCGACCGACAAATAGGGTTGGATCAGGATCGCCGGCGCGTTGGGATCATATTGCTGCAGCGTCGTGATCCCGGCACCAGGTTCGGGCAGCGCGAGCGGGGACGCAGGTTGCGCCGGCTCCGCCGGAGTGATGCCGTTGGGCAGCGCATTGGGTGGCGCCAGCGGGTTGGGCAGGCCAAACGGGCCGGACGACACCGGCGGCAGTACATCGGGCCCGGTACCGGCAGGAACGCCACCGCCGGGAGATGAGCCGGTCACCGGCTGCGCGTCAACCGGCATCGCCGGCGTCAGGCCGGCAATGACGAGGAACGAGAGCGTCAGCCGGAAATGCGGTTTACCCAGTACCGTGCCCGCTGGGCCTCTAGGCCGGTGCCGGTTTTTCCGAGCGCAGCTCATCGCCCTCGCCACTGGGATAGTGATAACCGTAGCCGTAGGAGCCGAAATGTGCGCTCGCCAACTCGCTCTTGTTCAACAGCAAGCTGATCCGAGGGCAGGAGCTAAGCATGCTGAGCCCCGCTTCGATCTCGTCCTGCTGGGTGCGGTGCGCTTCGACGACGAACACGATCTGCCCGACCAAAGGGGCCAACGCGGCGGCGTCGCTGCTCGCCATGCAGGGCGGGGTGTCGAGGATGATGAAGCGGTCGGGAAAACGCCGCGTCAGTTCGTTCATCAGAGAAACCATCTGATTGCTCGAAAACAACTCCGGCACATGCGGGCCACCTTTCCCCGGCGGCAGAACCAGGAGGTTGGGGATATTGGTGCGGACCAGAACATCGGACAAGTCGAGACCCGCCGCGAGCAGGTCGACGATCCCGTTCTTCCCGTGGAGATCAAGGATGGTCCCCAAGGTCGAGTGTTGAGTGTCGACATCGACGAGCAACGCCTTCACATCCCTTTCGGTGGCGAAGGCCAGCGCCAGATTGAGCGCGGTGAAGGTCTTTCCCTCACCGGGCCGCGCGCTGGTGACCATGATGAGCCGGCTCGGCCGCTGATCGCCGGCCGCAGCGGCGGACCATGCGGCCATCAGGTTACGCTTGACGAGGCGAAATTCTTCGACGGTGCGCGAGCGCTCGGACGACGGAAGCTGAATTCCGAAACTGGCAAGTCGCCCACGATCGAAGACCACCTCGGGCCCGGCAATGTCTACGGCTCTGCTGGGCGCCGGCGGCGACGCCGGTTGCGGCGTCCGCGGCAAAGGCGGCGCCGGCGGGTCGGGTTCGGCCCCTTCCCGCTGGCGCAGCAGCGCCGCCGCCCGCTCGATTAATCCGATCGACTCTGCCATTACGTAACGCTCACCGAATGGAGGCGCAAGCTCAGCGCCAGCAACGTGCCATAAACCGCGATCAACACGAATGCACTGGCGCAGACCCCGACCAACTGGATCGCTTCACGCCGTTTGGCCGCGCTGAGCGAGAGGCGGGTCACGCTTCCCAAGATCGGAATGCCGAGGCTGCGCAGCTGGGTAATCGTCGCGAAAGAACGGTCGAGCTGCTCCATCGCCATCGGCGCGGCGAGGCCTGCGCCGAGCCCGAACAGCAGCACTACCGACAGCAACATCGGCCGATCGGGCGCCACCGGAAACAGCGGCTCCTGAGGCGGATCGACGATGCGGAACTGGATGTTTTCGGTCTTGGTGTTGGCGTTGTCGGCGATCTGCGCCGCCTGACGGCGCGACACCAGTTCCTGATAATTTCTCTTCAGCACGCTATAGTCGCGGTCGAGGTCTTGCGCTTGCGTCAACACGCCCGGCACCGACTGCGCAATCCGTTCGATGCGCCTGCTCATTGTCTTCGGCCACGACGAGACGACGCTGCGCGGAGGCGACATCGCCCTCGGCTTCGACTAGTCTGACCTTGATTTGATCGTAGACGGCGTTGGCAATCTGGCCCGTGCTGGAGCCGACCGCCGGCGGCGCCCGACCCGGACCCGGAGTGCTTCATCTCCGCCTCGGTCTCGGCGATCGCCGCGCGGGTGGCGATCACGTCCGGATGTTGGTCGGTGTATTTCAGCCGCAGCGAGTTCGAGCTGGGTGCGTAGCTGTTGAAGCCGCTCCGCGTCCGGGCTCAGTCGCCCGCCGGTGACGACCACCTGCGGCGCGCGGTCGACGGTCAGCATCGACGGTATCGAAGCGAGCTGCTTGCTGAGGGAGTCGCGTTTGGTGATCAAATCCGCGAGGTCGTCCTTGGCCTTGACTTACCGCGGCGCGGGCCTGATCGAGCCGGCTGCCGGTATTGCCGGCGTCTGCCGGAGCATCCGGGTCGCGATCCGTCACGATGTCCGGATATTGCCGCGCCAGGTCCGCCCGGCGCTTTTCAGCGGCGCGCAACTGATCGCGATAGGACGCGATCTCCTCGTCGAGAAAGCGTTGCGCGCTGTCCATCTCGCTGCGGCTGCTGCCCGCCGTCTTCTCGGCAAAGATCGTCAACAGCGATTGAACCACGTTCTTGGCCATCTGCGGATCGCGGTCGCGGTAGGATATCGTCATCAGGTTCGGGGTGATCGGTCTGATATCGACGTTGCCGGCAAGTTGTTGGTAGAGAGCGTCCTTTTTCTCAGGCGTGGTCGCCGTGGTGTCGAGATCGGTCATACGAACAAGCTGATCGAGATTGGGCCGGCTCAGCAGTGTGCGCTGCAGAAAATCGAGATGCCGCGTCGGATTGGTATCCGCGGCCAAACCATGGAGCAGCGGAGTCAGCAGCGGATCGGCGTTGAGATAGACGCGCGCCGACGACTCGTATTTGGTCGGCATAAAGGCGACCGCGACCCAGCCGACCGTGCACACCAGCCAGGCGACGCCGATGGCGAGCCATTTTTGCCGCCACAGCATCTGCGCGATCGGCAAAGCTTGCGATTTAACCCAATTCATCGACAGCTCCACGCGGTTGAGCGGGATCCCACGGCCCCCGATAATTCGACCGAATGAAATCGCTCGGCCTTGCCACGACCACCCGCTCCGGCAAGTTCGGCCATAATCAGAACAGGCGTTGCGGAATGATCAGAATATCGCCGGGCTGAAGCGCGACGTTGCTCGTCACGTCGCCGTCCTTGATCAAGTCGTCGAGATGCACCGAGTAGGTCTGCTGCTTGCCCCCGGCGGTGCGCACCAGGACCGAATTGTTGCCGGCCGCATAACGCGTCAGCCCACCGACTTCGATCATTGCGTCGAGTACGGTCATGTCGGTTCGGTACGGGATCCCTCGGGGCTGCGCGGCTTCGCCGATGACCCGCACCTGTTCGGTGAAAGGACCGACGAACCCTTGGGCGATGACGGTGACCACCGGCTCTTTGATGTATCTCGCCAGGCGCTGCTCCAGCTCGCGCGCAAGTTGGGTTGTCGTCTTGCCGATTGCGACCACGTCTTCGACAAGCGGGATCGACAGACGCCCATCCGGCCGAACATCAACCGAGACACTCAATTCAGGGTTGCGCCAGACGAATATATTCAATTTGTCTCCGGGGCCGATAATGTATTCGCTCGACGGCAACGCCGACGCCGGGGGCGCCGATGGTAACGGCGGCCCGCCATGGCACCCGGCGATAACGAGCGCCACGATTATTCCTGCGGCGCGAAACAACGTGCGGTGCACCCCTGCACTCCTGTTCAGCGTTTCCGACCGGCGATGATGAGCGAGGTTCCACAAATGCCGGTAGCGAAACACCGCAGCCCCCCGGTTCGCGCGCATCGCGGTAAGGTACTGTCAACGATGCTGATCGCTATAGCACCTAACCGCCTCGCGCGCAATAAAGTTGTCGTTTGGCATTCTCTTTGTTAATAGACAAACGAGACAGCATAGGCAGGCTTCAATGCCGTAGCTGTTGCGATCTGGCACAGCGCGGGCAGGGTGAAGCTCGCGAAACCCGCAGAGCCGATTTCGCCTGTTCGCGGGCAGCAGCCATGCGACGAGCGGCCGGATGGCGCCGCATCTTGTCGCCATCCGCGCCGGTCTTCCGGCGGCGCCGCGTGTCCACAACCTTGTTTCATTGCTCCGATCTCGGCGCCCCGCGTGCCAGGGCCCTGATCGTCGGTCACTTTCGGTGAACATATGATGAAGGGCCAGGGGCCGGCGCCCTTGATGACCGTCGATTAGCCCGCCAGCATTTGCGCCAGCCCCGCCGCGGCCGGTGGCGCTCCAGGAAAGACCAAGTCGAGCTGGCGGTCGGCGAGGCCCATATGCGCCCCGAGGATCGCGGCTAGCGCCGCGCGAAAGTCGGTGGTGATCGCGAGGTCGCGCTGCTGGTAGAGCTGCGCCGCGCTCAGCCCCGGCCATTGGCCGTAAACCCGCCCGCCCTTGACTTCACCACCAGCGACCCAAATGACGTTGCCGTGGCCGTGATCGGTGCCGCGATCGCCGTTCTCGCGCACGGTACGGCCGAACTCGGACAGGATGACGACCACCGTGTCGCGCCACGCGCTCCCGAGCCCGTGGGCCAGAGCCGCCAGGCCTTCGCCGAGCGAGCTGAGGTGGTTGGCGAGCCGTCCCTTACTCCCACCCTGATCGACATGGGTGTCCCAGCCGCCGAGCCCGACAAAGGCGAGCCTGATCCGCGCATCGCCGCCGATCAGACGACCGAGCCGCGCCGCCCGCGCGGCAAAGCTCGCCGGCGGTGGTGCGCCGGCATCGGCAATGGCCTGTTCGCGCGCTAGATCGCCGAGCAGCTGGGCCCGCGCGCCGCGGCCCTCGCGATAGGCCTCGCCGAGCGCGCCATTCACCGCATAAAGCCGGTCGAAGGCGCCGGCGAGCTGCGGTTGGTCGATCGGCAGCGCCCTGGCGGGATCCGGCCCGAGCGGCAGATTGGCGACCGGCGCCGCACCCGTCAGGATACGCGGCAGGGTCGCGCCGATGCTGATCGCATCGGTCGGGCCGCGTCGACCCGGCAGCGCCAGCAGCAGCCGGTTCATCCACCCGTCGGCGGTCGTGCTGCAGCCCGGCGTGCCGTTCTCGATGTAGCGCTGCGCCTCGAAATGCGAGCGGTTCGGGTCGGGCGAGCCGGCAGCATGGATAAAGGCGAGATCGCCCTGCCGCCATAGCGGCATCAGCGCCGCCAGCGCCGGATGCAACCCGAAATGGCCGTCGAGCGCCAGCGCCCCATCGGGCGCGCCCGGCCGCGCGATCGCAATCGTCGGTCGCGCTTCGTAATAGGCCTGATCGGCGTAGGGCACGACCACGTTGAGACCGTCGACGGCGCCGCGCAACAGGATCACCACCAGGCGCTTGGGACCGCCCTCGGCGGTCGCCGCCCACGCGCCGCGGCCGAGCGACGCGAGCGCCGCCGTGGCCGAGGCCCGCAACATCAGTCGCCGCGAAAAGTCGGGTCCAGCCATCGCAACGCCCTATCTGCGCATGAAATCCGGGCTGCCGAGGATCAGCGACGCGCGCAGCCCGGGCGGCGCGGCGTCGACGACCTCGCGCGTCGCGCCCGACAGGGTCGAACCGAAAATTTCTTCGAGACGCCCGGGATCGACCGCATCGGGCGGATCGGACCGTCGCCCCGTTTCTGTCGCCGCAAGGTCGGGCTCGGCGCCCACCGGCAGAGAGCCTCGGCCCAAAGCAATTGCAAAGCTGATCCGCTGCAATGTCGCATCGGGGCTCAACCAAGCTTCCTCGGTATTCTTGTAACCATCCGGTGTCTGGCACTCGTAGAGCGGCATACCGAGCCGGCTCATCCAGCCGAGCAGCGGGCGAACATTGTTAACCGGAACGCCAGCCGCGCGCACCGCCGAGATCACGTATTCATAGGGGGTCTTGTATTTCTGCCCGGCGCTGTCCCAGAACTCGGAACTGGCGAACAGCGTCCTCAAGACCTCGCGGATGTCGCCGCCGGTGGCGAGAAAGCGGGCGGCGAGGCGCTCGACCAGCGCCGGCGGCGGCGTGTCGGCAACGAAGTATTGGGCCAGCTCATAGGCGATATGGTGAGCGGTCGCCGGGCTGCGCGCGAGTATATCGAGCGCCTCCTCGCCCTCGGCCTTGCCTTGCGCACGCAGCGTGCGTCCAAGAAACACCTTTGGTCCGTAATCATGGCGGGTGCCTTCGAAGATCGCGGCAGCACCCGGAAAATTCAGCGAATTCGGCGAGTTGACCCGCCACCCGGTAAAGACCCGCGCCAAGGTGGTGACGTCGGCCTGGGTGTATCCGCCGTCGACGCCGAGGGTGTGCAGCTCCATAACCTCGCGCGCAAAATTTTCGTTGAGCCCCCCCGCCGCGCCGCTACGCGCCGGACTGCTCGGCGCGGTGTTCTCTGTGTTATCAAGATAAACCAACATCGCCGGGTGCTTGGCGACGGCGAACAGCAGGTCGCGAAACCGGCCGAGCGCGTTGGGACGGATCGCCTGTTCTTCGTAATTGCCGATCCACACCCGGTCCAGCCCCTCTCCGGCGAAGATGTTGAAGTGGTTGAACCAAAAGTCGACCATTACCTGCTCGAGCTGGCGTCGGCTCAGCACCGCTTTCAGAACGCGCGCCGCCGCAGCTTCGCGCACGACCAGCGCCGCCCGCGCCTGCTGCGCGCTGATGTCGTCCGCTGTCGGCTTGACGCCCATGACCGGGCGCAATGGCCCATAGAGCTGGCGTAGCGCGACCGCATCGAGCCCGAGAGTATCAAGCTCGGCCAGACGAAAGCGCAGCGCGATCGGCTCGGGGATCGCCGCGGGATCGAGCTGTTCGGCGATGTAGCGCTCGACCCCGACCATCTTCACATAATTGAAATCGTCGAGGGTCGGGCCAAAGGCGAGCCGATTCAGAACGTGTATGACCTGGCGATCCGAATCGATGGCGCTCGCCCGCCCCACCGACAGCAAGAGCAGCAAACACGCCGTAACAAGGATTCCACCGCATCGGCTCGGCATGGCTCGCGCTGGGCTCCAATCGTCGACCGTCTTTTACGAAACCCACTGACGCATTATATCCCCATTTGGCGGTATTCGTCACAATCTCTAGTTGGAGCGCCGAAACTGGGCTGGCGCTTGTGCTGTAATCGCTGCAAAGCCTACGAGGATAAAAGGACCGCACGCGAAGTCCTCAGTTGCTGCCGGCAGTGCTGCTCTGCGGATCGGGTTGCGTCGAATCGGCGCTTGGCGTCGATCGCGTTGCACGAACGAAATTGAACAGGCGAGAGACGCTGGCGACCGCCGCCAAAGCCGAGAACCCGGCGGCCAGCAGAATTGCGACGATGCGGTCCGGCTCCCGCGCCGGGTCGGGCAAAGCCGAAAATCAGCGCGACGAATGCCGCGCCGATCGTCTGCCCGAGCAGCCGGGCCGTCGATTGTATGGCGCCCGCCCCGCCGCTGCGCTCGCGCGGCGCGCTTGCGACGATGGCCCGGTTGTTCGGTGATTGGAAAAAACCGAAACCGAGCCCACACAAGGTCATGCGCCACAGGATGTTGGCAGTGCTGGCGATGCTCCGGTAACAGCGCCAACAGAACGTAGCCGAGGCTCAACACGCTCAACCCAATGCCGCCGAGGATCCCGGCCGGATAGCGATCGGCCAGCCTGCCGGCAATCGGTGCGATGACCGCGACCGTCGCCGGCCACGGCGTCATCAACAGCCCGGTCGCTACCTGCGAGCGGCCGAGCACATCCTGGAAGTAAAACGGCAAGGTGACAAAGGTGATTCCCTGAGCGACAAAGGTCGTGACCGAAGTGGCGACCGACAATGCGAATATCGGGCGGCGAAACAAATCGACCGGCAGCAACGGCAGGCTCAAGGTCGCCTGCCGGCGCACCAAGACATAACCGACGCAGACGGCGCCGACCAGCTCGACGGCAACAAACGGACCCGCCTGACCATGGCCGATACCGTTGATCCCGGCGATCAGAAAGGCGAAGGCAAAGGCGCTCAACACGGCGCTGGCCAAGTCGAAACGATGCTCCGAGGGCGGTGTGCGCGGCAGCAGCCGCAGCGACATGACGAAGGTGACGAGCCCGATCGGCACATTGACCGCAAACAGCCAATGCCAGGAGGCGACGGACAGGATCGCCGCAGCGACGCTCGGTCCGGAGGCCGAGGAGACAGACACCGCAACAGCGGTCATCGCGATGCCGCGCCCCAATTGCCGTCGCGGATAGGTGAAGCGCACCAGCGCGGTGTTGACGCTCATCATCCCGGCGGCGCCCAGGCCTTGCAGGGCGCGCCCGATCGCGAGCATCGCCAGCGTATGTGACAGCGCGCTGACCAGCGCCGCAGCGGTAAATATCGCGAAGCCGATCGAATAGATCCGGCGATAGCCGAAGATGTCGCCGAGCGAGGCGAGCGGCAACAGCGAGATGACCACCGCCAGCTGATAGGCGTTGATGACCCAGATCGACTGCGCCGCGGTGGCGCCGATATCCCTGGCGATCGTCGGCAGTGCGATATTGGCGAGCGAGCTGTCGAGAACCGACACCACCATGCCGACGACGAGCGTCAGGATCGCCCAATATCGTTGCGGAAACGGAACCCCGTCCTCGGCCGTGTTCATGACACCTTGGGCGCCCGCCGCCCTAATCGGCAAAGGGCGGCAGAGTTACCCGACCGTCAACGACGGCGCTAGCACTTATCTAGGCGACGGAGGTCAGCTGCGGCGACCGTGGCTAGCGGGCGGCGCGCCCGCATGCCGTCACGGGAAGGGCACTTGCACTGCGCCGTTGGCGATCCAATGACCATTCGCGGGAACGCGGATCAGAAACGCGACGGCCGAGGCGCTGCAGGCATCCGTCGGCATGGTGAAAGAGCCCTTAAAGGAAGCGTTTCCCTGGGGATCCAGAGTGACCGACGGAGTGTCGATGATTGCCTGTGAAGCCGCACCCGCATTGCAAACCAACGTACCCTCGACCTGGTTGATCGCCCCGGGGGTGCCGATCGCATTGCCGCCGGCGAGCACGAGCCCTTTCACCTTGAACGCCACGACGCTGTGCAACAGGTCGACATAGGCCTGCCCGCCAAGCGTCGACCACGGCTGCCCGCCGCCGGCGATCCCGCCAACCGGGTTACCCGCCTGGATTATCCCGATGATCGTCTCCCAACTCACAGTGTTCTTGGCCCCGCCTCCCCCATCGGCCCAGATCGCGGGCGCCACCATGGTCAGCAGCAATGCGCCACCGATGACCGCTTTGCCGAACATTCTCATGGATCTTCTCCCAGCCGGAACTCGCACAAAGGCCCCCACTCGACCGTCACTTTGAGCTGTTCAGCGGCCCAATGCTTTTACCTCAAAAGCATAACCGAAAAGCCGAGCCAAGTAAACGCGCCGGGCGAATTTAATGCGAGGCGCGCCGAGGTTTTTCAATTCGACGATTTCGGGTATCAGCAAAAACAGATCGGTGTCGCCGGTTTCCTGCCCGGCCGCGGTCAGCATCGCGTGCGCCTGGCCGCGATGATGGGTCTGGTGATTGAAGAAATGCGTCACGAGCAGACCCTTCGGCGCACGCATTTCGCGGTTCGCCGCGCCGCTGAACCAGACCATATCCTCGCCGAGCCAGGCATCGTCGACCTTGTGGGCCCAGCGGGCGATATCAGCATCGGCCTTTTCACGAACCGCTGACAGCTCGGCGAAGTCGTCGATCATCTGCGCGCTCTGCTTGATCGGCGTGTCGGGTTTCGGCCAGTTGTCGAAGCGCGACATCCACTGCCGGTCGCCCCACAGGATATGGGTCAGGGTGCCGTGGATCGAGCCCCAGAACGCGCCTCGCGGCGTCCGCCGCTCGGCCTCCGAAAGACGCGCCGCCGCGCCATAGAGGCGGCGGTTCATCTCGGCGTTGTAGGCGGCCATGGTGCGGATATAAGCAGGGGTGATCATCGCAAAGCCCTCGTGCTGATCGTAAAGTGGGTCACCGGCCCTTGAACGGCCCGGGCCGGCGCTTTTCGGCGAAGGCGCGCGCCGCGTCGTGAAAATCCTCGCTGAGATAGAGCTTTAGCGGCGCCGTCTGCATCGCGACCTCGCGCTCGAGCTGCTCCATATACCAGCGCCGGGTGCGCACCGTCGCGCGCACCGAGAGCGGCGGGTTCGCAGCGACGGCGGCCGCAAGTTCACGCGCGGCCTCGAGATGCCGGCCCGGCGGCGCCACCCGGTTGACGATGCCGGCCGCCAGCGCCTCCTCGGCGGTGAAGAAGCGCCCGGTCAGCGCCACCTCGCTGGCGAAAGCGGCACCGCCGCGAAAATTCAGCAACGCCCAGTATTTCGAGCCGCCGAGCCCGCGCGATGTCTCGGTCACCTGGAACTTGGTCCCGGCCTCGGCGACGATCAGGTCGCATTCCAGCACGATCCCAAGAGCGAGGCCCATCGCGTAGCCGTGCGGCGCGGCAATGACCGGCTTCCAGTTGACCGATCGGGTCAACAGATCGGCGGAATTGGCGCCCCAGCCCTGCGGCCCGCCATGCTGCAGGAACTCCTCGCGGCGGCGCAGCTGACGCTGATGCACATCGGCGCCACTCGAAAAGGCGCGGCCGGCGCCACAGATGATCGCAACCTGCGCTTCCGGATCGAGATCGAACCGGCGCAGCGCATCCGCCAGATGCCGCACCAGATCGTCGCTGAAGGCGTTGAGCCGATCCGGCCGGTTCAACGTCAGGGTCGCGACCTGATCCGCGCACGCATATTCGACCAGGCTCTCGGCTGCGGTATCGGCCATTCTCTTGCTCCCTCCCAGGGGCGGTTCCGGCTCGCCGGATGCGATCGGATTGCGGCGGGCGGCCTGCGCTGCCGAGATTGGTGCACGCTCGCGGTCGAGTCCAGGCCTCGGAGGCGCGCATCGCGCCCTAGCGAGGATTGCAATTCGAACGGCGCCCCTTGTCGTTGGCGCGCGATCGGGGCAGTTTCGGCGGCCGTGCGCTTGGCGGTGCGGCAAAACGATGGAGGGGAGGATGCGTTCGACGTTTCTTACGGCAGCCGTTTTGGCTGGCGCCCTGATCGGCTCCGGGTGGATCCCGGTCTTCGGACAGACCCTGATCGTCGGCAACGACGAGAAAAACGGGGTCGACCGGAACTTCAAGCCGATAATCCGCGAGCCCGGTCACGACACTTTGTCGGTGATCGACATCTCGAATCCGGGTGCGCCGCGCATCACGGCGACGATCCCGCTGATCAACTCTGTCGTCGGGCCGCCGACCAACCTCGCGATCGTGCCGCCGGGCGACATCGCCCTCGTCGCCAACTCGCTGATGCCGGTGATTCAGGGATGGGGCCATCGGCTGGAGCCCGACGACAAGGTCTTCATCGTCGATCTGAAGGCGAGCCCGCCCAAGGTGATCGGCACCGTCACGGTCGGCAAACAGCCTTCCGGCATGGCGGTCAGCCCCAACGGCGATCTGGCGCTGGTCGCCAATCGCGCCGACGGTACGATCTCGGTCCTTTCGATCCACGGGTCGGAGGTCCTGGTCGCCGATACCGTGTCTGTCGGCGCCGCCGCCGACCAGGTCTCGGCCGTCGCCATCACCCCGGACGGGAAGCACGCGCTTGCGGCCAAAGCGGCCGCCAACAAGGTGGCGCTGCTGGCCATCGACGGCGGCAAGGTCACCTACGTTAAGCGCGACCTGCCGACCGGCATCTTTCCCTACAATGTCGCAGTGACCCCCGACGGCAAATTGGCGCTGACCGCCGACAATGGCGGGGGCGGGGGCTCCGACGGCAATATCGACACCGTCGGCGTCATCGATCTCACGGCCAACCCGCCGCGGGTCATCGATCACGTGACGGTCGGCGATTCGCCCGAGGGATTGGCGATCAGCCCGAAGGGGAATCTCGCGGTCTCGATTCAGGCGGAAGGCTCCAACCAGCCAAAGACGGTGTTTTATCATCATGCGGGCGGCAGCGTCGCCGTCCTGGCGATCGACGGCAACAAGGTCACCAAAACCGGCTCGGTCACGGTCGGCGCGCTGCCCGAAGGCGCAGCCTTCAGCGCCGACGGCAGCTATCTCTATGTCGGCAATTTCATCGACGGCGATCTGTCGATCCTCAAGGTCGACGGCACCAACGTGACCGATACCGGGCATCGCCTGAAGCTGCCGGGCCACCCGGCCTCGATGCGCAGCGGCCCGCAATGAGCCGAAGCTAACCCAGCGCGAGGAGGCAGGCGCGGGCGGCGGCGTCGAGGATCGCGTCGCCATCGATGCCGTAGGCGCGGTAGAGGTCGGGAATGTCGCCCGATTGGCCAAAGCGCTCGACCCCCAGCGGGACGATCGGGTTGTGGGCGACGGCGCCGAGCCACGACAGGGTTGCCGGATGAAAATCGCCGACGGTGACCAGCGCGGCGCCCGGCCGCAGCTGCGCCAATAGCCGCCCGGCCACGCTCGGCCCACCCCGCGCGCACGCCGCCCGCCAGTCGCGGTGCAGACGATCGGGCGAGGTGATCGCGAGCAGTCCGGCGCCGGGAATGTCCTCGGCCACCTGCCGATGGGCGGCGAGCGCCTCGGGGGCGACGGCGCCGCAATAGGCGATCGCCAGCTCTGCTCCGGGCTCCGGCTCGCCGAGCCAATAGGCGCCGGCGACGATCGCTGCGGCGATGTCCGAGTCGACCTTCCGTTTCGGCTGTTCGACCGGCCGCGTCGACAGCCGGAAATAGACCGACTCGCCGCCCTCGCGCTGGATCTCGGCGAACGCCCAGCGCAACAGCACCGCGAGTTCGTCGGCAAAGGCCGGCTCGAAACTGGTAAGCCCCGGCTGGGCGATGCCGACCAGCGGTTCGCCGATCGATTGGTGCGCGCCGCCTTCCGGCGCCAGGGTGATCCCCGACGGGGTCGCCACCAGGATGAAGCGCGCATCCTGATAGCAGGCATAGTTCAGCGCATCGTGGCCGCGCTTGATGAACGGGTCGTAGAGTGTGCCGATCGGCAACAGCCGCGTGCCGAACAGCGGCGCCGAAAGGCCGAGGGCCGCCAATTGCAGGAACAAATTGCTCTCGGCGATGCCGAGTTCGATGTGCTGGCCCTGCGGCGACATCGCCCAGCGCTGCGCCGAGACGACCTTTTCCTCGCGAAAGGTATCGGCCCGCTCGGCGCGGTCGAAGATCCCGCGGCGGTTGACCCACGGCCCGAGATTGGTCGAGACGGTGACATCGGGCGAGGTGGTCACGATCCGGCGTGCGAGCTCAGTGTCGCTCGCGGCGATGTCGCCGAGCAGCCGGCCAAAGGCCTCCTGAGTCGATTGCCGCTCGCCGCGCGGGACGGGCAGATTCGCCGGCACCGGCACCGGCGCGGCGTCGTGCCAGCGCCGGCCGGACGCGGCGAGCGGCAGTCCCTCGAGAAAGGCGGAGAGCCGGGCGGCGGGCAGGTCGAGGCCGGCGAACAAATCCCATTCAGCGCCCTCCTCCACCATCATGCTGCGCTGGAACGAGGCCATCTGGTCGAGGTTCATCAGCCCGGCGTGGTTGTCCTTGTGGCCGGCGAAGGGCAGCCCGTAGCCCTTGATCGTATAGGCGATAAAGCAGGTCGGCCGGTCGTCGGCGATGGCATGGAAGGCATCGAGGACCGATGCCAAATCGTGGCCGCCGAGATTGGTCATCAGCCGCTGCAGCCCGGCATCGTCGTGATCGTCGAGGATGGCGCGGATCCCGGGATAGCGGTTGAGGTCGCGCTGAAGATGCTCGCGCCAGCCCTCGCCGCCCTTATAGACCAGCGCCGAGTAAAGCGAGTTCGGACAGGCGTCGATCCACTCGCGCAGCTGATGGCCGTCGGGGCGGGCAAAGGCGGCCTCCAGCAGCCGCCCGTACTTCAAGGTGACGACGCGCCAGCCCATCATCTCGAACATCGCGTCGATGCGGCCGAACAGCCGGTCGGAGACCACGGCGTCGAGGCTCTGGCGATTGTAATCGATAACCCACCACAGGTTGCGCACGTCGTGCTTCCAGCCTTCGAGCAACGCCTCGAAGATGTTGCCTTCGTCGAGTTCGGCATCGCCCGCGAGCGCGATCATCCGGCCCGGCGGTTCGTCGGTCGGAACCAGTTCTTTCAATCGCAGATAGTCCTGCGCGATCGAGCTGAACAACGTCATGCCGACCCCGAGGCCGACGGAACCGGTCGAGAAATCGACGATATCGCCGTCCTTGGTCCGCGACGGATAGGATTGGGCGCCGCCATAGGCTCGGAACCGCTCCAATTTCTCACGCGTCTGATGGCCGAGCAGGTACTGGATCGCGTGAAACACCGGCGAGGCGTGCGGCTTGACCGCGACCCGGTCCTGCGGGCGCAGCACGTCGAAATAGAGTGCCGTCATCAGGGTCGCCACCGAGGCGCTCGATGCCTGATGCCCGCCGACCTTGAGCCCGTCCCGATTCGGGCGCAGGTGGTTGGCGTTGTGGATCATCCAGGTCGACAGCCAGAGCACCTTGCGCTCGAGCGCCGTCAGGCAGGCAAGTTTATCCTCGGGCTCGGCATCCGGCTTTTGGTCGAGACCGCCTTCGAGGGCGCGCAACATCATCAACTCCCGCTCAGCGCGCTCATCCTAGCCGATCTCCGGCCGAAAATCTTCGCCTCCGCCCAAAGTCGGGATCAACCGCGTATTTGACCAAACTTGCCCGGATGCTTACATACGGTTGCGAGATGCCGGGTGCGAGCCGGCCAAGTTGGGAGCGTCGCGCACATGGCCGAAAGCATGGACGAGAACGAGGAGCGCCAGATCGCCCTCACCGAAAGCGCGGTTCGCCGCATCGCCTCGCTCAAGGCGCAGGAGCAGGCCGAAAATGCGTTTCTGAGGATCGCCGTTTCCGGCGGCGGCTGCTCCGGGTTCCAGTACGGGTTCAGTTTCGACGACCAGCGCAACGACGACGATGTGGTGTTCGAGCGCGACGGCGTCGCCGTCGTCGTCGACGACGTATCGCTCGGCTTGCTGAGCGGCGCCGAGATCGATTTCGTCGAGGATCTGATGGGCGCCTCGTTCCAGATCCGCAACCCTAATGCGGCCTCGTCCTGCGGCTGCGGCAATTCGTTTTCGATCGGCTGACCCTGGCGATCGATCGCGGCCGTGAAGATCGCGAGCTGGAACGTCAATTCGGTCAAGGCGCGGCTGCCGCACCTCCTTGCGTTTCTCCAAGACGCGCAGCCCGATGTCGTCTGCCTGCAGGAGACCAAATGTCTCGTCGCCGATTTCCCGACTTTGGAGATCGCGGCGCTCGGCTACCATGTCGAGGCGATCGGCCAGCGCTCGTATAACGGGGTGGCGTTATTGTCGAAGCAGCCGCCCGAGGAGCTGGTCCGCGGACTGCCCGGCATGGAAGCGGACGAGCAGGCGCGCTATCTCGAGGCGACTTTCGGCGCCGCCCGCGTCGCCGCGATCTATCTGCCCAACGGCAATCCGGTCGGAACCGACAAATTCACCTACAAGCTCGCCTGGATGGAGCAGCTGGTCGGCCATGCGCGCGAGCTGCTGCGCCGCGAAATTCCGTTCGTGCTCGCCGGCGACTACAACATCTGTCCGGCCGACGAAGATGTCTACGACCCGGTGGCGTTCCGCGACGACGCGCTGTGCCGGCTCGAAGCGCGCTCGCGTTTCCGCGCGCTGATGAATCTCGGGCTGACCGACGCGTACCGGGTCTTTCACCGCGAACCGCATCGCTACACCTTCTGGGACTATCAGGCCGGTCGCTGGAACCGCGACGAGGGGCTGCGCATCGACCATCTGCTGCTGTCGCCGCATGCCGCCGACCGGGTCGCCGCCTGCGACATCGACAAGAAGCCACGGGCCAAGGAGCGCGCCTCCGACCACACCCCGATCTGGTGCGAGCTGGCGATATAGGTTCTCTAGACCTCAGCCGCCGTGCAGAAAACGCTCGGCCGCGGCGGCGAGCGTGTCCTGCCCTTCCCGGAACGGGGCCAAAGGGACGATCAGAAGCACGCGGTCGCCGGGTCCGAGCGCGCGAAAATCGCGCGCCAGGGAGAAGTTGCCCCGCCGCGATATTGCGAGCGCGATGGCGTTGCGCGGCGGCGTCGGCCGGAGATCCTCGCCGACCGTGTATTCGCCGATCGCAAACTCCTGACCGGCAAAGGCGACGCGGCCGCGCGATCCCGCGAAACGCGACAGGCCGACAAAGACGGGGGTCGCCAGCGCCGCTGCCGAGAACGTCGTCTCGAACTCGAAGTGGCGGGCGATCGACGCGGCAAAGCTCGCATCGGCGATCCGCAACACGATCGGCATGGTCGGGTTGCGCGCCCGCGCCCCGAGCGCGATTTCGAGGTTCAGGGTATCGACATTGGTCAAGGCGACGAGGCCATGCGCGGTGCCGAGATTGCATAAATCGAGCGTCGCATCCCGACTTGCATCGCCGGTCAGCAGATCGAAGCGCCGCTCGCGTGCACTTTCCACCAAAGAGGTATCGGGTGCGCTTTCGACGACGACCAACCGTTTGCCGAGACCGAGCAACAGGTCGATCACCTCGGAGCCGATGCTGCCGGCGCCGCAGACAATGATATGTCCGCGGCGATGGATCGGACGCAGGCCTTGCATCGTGACCCACTGCACCCGGGTCAGCAGCGAGGCGCCGAAGGCGATGAAAAGGCCGGTAAAGGTGATGCCGGACAGCATCAGCAGCATGGCGGCGACGACCTCAATCGGATCGTTCCGGTTGGGGGTCACATCGCCATATCCGGTCGTCGTCATCGTCGCGACCACGAAATAGGCGGCGTCCAGCCACCTGTCTCGGAAGACCGCGTGGAAATACCAGGAGCCGGCCAGGAACACGACGAGCGCCCCCGTGACGAGCCGGGCGAGGATCGGATTGAGGCGTGGCGGCTGATTCCGGCGGCGGTGCAACAGCGCGCTCAGATTCCGGCGGAGCGCTGGACGGGCCCGCCCTAGCGGGAGACGGGGGGAAGTGCCTTCCAGCTCGGCAACATCGCCATAGATGACGAGGTCAGCCTGCGCCGCCAGGACGGCATCGCGCGCGAACTCGGTCTTGCCGTCGACCGCAATGATCCGCGCGCCGAGGGCCTGCTCCGCCGCAAGGACGGTATCGCCGGCCACGCCACAGCGCTCGGCGACGCGCGCGGCAAAGGCGGTCAGTGGGCCGTCGGGCTCGGGAAATTGCAGCCCGCGGAAAGCGGAGGGGTCGACCGCCGCCGCTGCATAGGTTGTCGCCGAGTGCCAGGCGAGCGACAGGACCGAGCAATTCGGCAGATTTTGCTCGATTTTGCGGGAGAGAGTTCGGTTGAACTGCCGCAAAACGATGCGAATCCGCGGATTGGCGTCGCGCGCCAGCAGCGCCGCGTGCAGGTTGAGCTGGTCGTCGGGCGACAGCGCAAGGATCGTGACCGCCCGCTCGACGCCGGCCCGAGCGAGCCCCTCGCCGCTGTCCGGGCGCGCCGCGATGAAGGCGGCGCCCACCCCCTCCACCGCGCGGGCAAAATCGGACCCTCTGGCCCACAGCACGACAACCCGGTGACCCTGCAGCGCGCAAAGCTCTTGTGCCGTGCCGAGCGCCAGCGCGTCGCCGCCGACGACGATCAATACCGGATCGTCGGGGCCCGCCACGGCGAGCTCCCTCACCCCTTCGAGATGTCAGGATCGGGCGGATAGGCGTGCCGGACCCCGGTTCCGTCCTCTACGATCCACCCGCCGGAAGCGGGATCAGGGGCGGCGGCGCTCGCGGCGAGCGGCACCTTGCCGTAGCCTCCCGGAATGTCGAGCACATAGGTCGGCTGGCACAGCCCGGAAGCGCGGGTGCGCAACGAGCGCACGAGACGCTGGCCCTCGGCGATCCCGGTGCGGAAATGCGCGGTGCCGCGGGCGAGATCGGCATGGTGCAGGTAATAAGGCTTTACCCGCATTGCCACGAGCCCTCGAAACAAGGCTTCGAGCACCGCGGCATCGTCGTTAACGCCGCGCAGCAATACGGTCTGCGCCAGGACCGGGATCCCGGCGCGGACCAGCCGGGTGACGGCCGCTTTCGCCGCCGCGGTCAGTTCGCGCGGATGATTTGCGTGGACCACGACATAAACCGCCTTCTCCGCCGTGAGCGCCGCGACCAGAGCCGCAGTCACCCGGCCGGGATCGACTACTGGAACGCGGGTGTGAAACCGGATCACGCCGAGATGCGGGATTTCGTCGAGCGCCCGCACGATGGCGGCGAGGCGGCGCGGCGCCAGCACGAACGGGTCGCCGCCGGTGACGATGACCTCCCAGATCTCCGGCCGCTCGCGGATATAGGCGTAGGCCCGTTCGAGCGCCGCCGGCTCCAGCATCGCCGGCTTCTTGCCGACGGCCTCGCGGCGAAAGCAGAAGCGGCAATAGACCGGGCACAGCAAGGTCGGCTTCAGCAACACCCGGTCGGGATGGCGATGCACGATGCCCGGAACCGGCGACCAGCGCTGGTCGCCGATCGGGTCGGCCAGTTCCTCTTCGGCGACGGCAAGTTCCGCCGCGCTCGGCACAAATTGCGCCGCGATCGGATCGCGGTCGTCGCCGGGATCGATCAGCGCCGCCATGTCCTCAGTGATGGCGACCGAAAATTGCTGCCGCCACCCTCCGGATCTCGCCGAGCCTCCTAGGCTCGACCAACCCGCCAGTAACAAGGTTTTCTTCACGGAGCGTGATAGCCATTCGCGGTCTGCGGCAACAATATAATCGAGCTACTTCGGCGACCCTGAGCATAAAGTGCGGCGCGTGTTGTCGCCACCCGCTTAGGTCCGGAGATGTACGGAGATTTGTGTCAGGGCAGTGAGAGGGGGTACTCGGAGGATTGCTGAAGTCCGCAAAGAGGAGCACCCCAATGCCACAGGCTGTGACGATCGCGAGCTTACCGAGGGCATTCGAGTTGGTGAAGGGCATGCAAGGAGCAAGGGCTGGAGTGGGACGAGGGCTATCGTGGTCTCGGGCGCGAGGAGATCGCCGCCATCCTGACCGGGCCAGATGGCAGCAAGCGATCGACGAACATCTCGATCGGATGGCGGTGCTCGACCAGGCCGACCGGCGCAACGGCTCGTACCGGCGGCATCTGCTGACCGAACTCGGCGAGATCGAGCTGGCGGTGCCGCGCACCCGCCGCTTTGCGCCGATGCGGTGCTGCGCGCCTATGCGCGGCGCGCCGAGCAACTCGAACGCATGATCTTGGCCTGCTTTGTGCTCGGGTCTCTCGGTACGCAAGGTAGAGCGAGGCGCTGCTGCCGATCCTCGGGCGGCCGATCAGCCCGGCGACGGTGAGCACAGGTGGCCAAGCAACTCGACGCGGTGGTCGCCGCCTTTCATGCCCGGCCGCTCAAGGAGCAGTACCGAGTGCTGATGCTCGATAGCGTCGTGCTCGCCCGCAAGACCGGCGCCGGCGCGATCCGGCGCCCGGTCCTGGTCGCGCTCGGCCTGCGCCCGGACGGCAAGAAGGAGATCATCGACTTCCGCCTGGCGCAGAGCGAGAGCGCGCCGAATGGGAGCGCTTTCTCGGCGACCTGATCCGCCGCGGCCTGACCGGCGAAAGCCTCGAGATGATCTGCGTCGATGGCGGCAGCGGGTCTGCTTGGCCACGCTGCCGACCGCCTATCCTGGGAGCACAGTTCAGCGCTGCTGGGCGCACAAGATGCGCAATGTGCTGGCCAAAGTGCGCCGAAGCCGACCAGCCCCCGGTCAAGGCCGATCTGCAGGCCGTGATGAACGCCAAAACCGTGCTGCAGGCGCGCGTCGGCTGCTCGCCGCTTGCCGATCACTGGGAAGCGGACTATCGGAAAGCGGTCGCCTGCCTGCGCGATGATCTCGACGAACTGCTTACCTGCTGGCGCTACAAATCTCTCGCTGAACGCAAAAGGGTACAGAACCACTAACGCCATCGAACGGCGTTTTCGCAAAGTCAGACGGCGAACTTGGTTGATGGGTGTTTTTTTAGACCGCATCTCGATGGACCGCATCCTGTTCGCCGTCTTGAATCATGAAAACCAAAAACCAGGGCTTCAGCACCCCTCACTTGCTGACACAAACCTTTTGAGGTCCGGAGAGCTCCTTGACATTCTTCCGTTGTGTATGCACGTTGTAGATGCACATGGCGCGCTCCGGAAGCGCGATGGCCGGCTCTCCCCGGTGGAGCTTCGCGCGGCCAGGAGTAGCGCACATGGCCGACTTCGAATGGGATCCCAGGAAGGAATCCCGTAACGTTGACAAACATCATATCGATTTCACCACGGCATCGCTGATTTGGGACGGTCCCGTATACGAGCGACCCGACAACCGACGCGATTATGGCGAAGCCCGGACCGTCGCCTTCGGCCTGGCCGAGGACCGCGTTTTAGCCGTCGTCTTCACGTGGCGTCGGGAAGCTCGTCGGATCATCTCAGGGCGAATTGCCAGTTCCCGAGAGAGAAGAATTTATGAAACGGAAATCGCACGCCGAGGCCGAGCGCCCCCGGACTGACTGGGCGCGCGTCGATGCGCTGACCGACGCCGAGATCGAGGCGGCGGTGCGCGACGATCCCGACGCTGCGCCGATCGTCGATGACGATTGGTTTGCGTCGGCGACGCTGGTCATGCCGAAACCGAAGGAGCAGATCAGCATCCGGCTCGACCGCGATGTGTTGGAGCATTTCAGACGATATCCGCGCTATCAGACGCGGATCAACGCGATCTTGCGGGCCGCGATGGAGCACGAAAAGAAGGCGGGCTGAACCAGCGCGCCGCTCCGAACTCAAACCGCCGCCAGCCGGTCGTAGGCGGCGCGCAGCCGGTCTCGGTCGCGGGCCGCGTCGGCTTCGCGCTCGCGCTGTTCTTCGACCACCTCTGGCTTCGCCTTGGCGAGAAACTGCGGATTACCGAGCTTGGCGGCGAATTTCGCGATCTCGCCATCCAGCTTGCCGATCTCCTTGGCAAGCCGGGCCCGTTCCCGAGCGAGGTCGACGACCTCTCCGAGCGGCAGGATCATCGTCGCACCTTCGACCACGACCTGTATCGCCCCGACGGGAACGATCCCCGCGGGCTCGATCCGGTCGACCCGCGCGAGACGGATGAAATGCTCGCGGTGGCGTTCGAGCCGTTCGGCCGCTGCAGGCTCGGCATCCTTGACCAGCAGCGGCACACGCGAAGCGGGCGGCACGTTCATCTCGGCGCGCACGGCGCGGATCGCCGAGATCGCCGCGACCACCCATTCCATCTCGCTCGCCGCAGCGCGATCGATCGCATCCGGCGGGAAATCGGGCCACGGAGCAGAGATCAGCAAGCCCGCTCCCTCGCCGGCGAAATATTGCCACAACTCCTCGGTGATGAACGGCATGACCGGGTGCAGCAGGCGCAGGATATGGGCCAGCACCCAGGCCGTCGTCGCCTGGGTCTCGCTGCGCGCCTGACCATCGTCGCCCTGCAGGATCGGCTTGGTAAACTCGATATACCAATCGCAGAACGTGCCCCAGACGAAATGGTAGAGCCGCGCCGCCGCCTCGTCGAAACGATAAGCGTCGAGCGAGGCGGTCACCGCAGCGGCGCAATCGGCCGTCGCCGCCGCGATCCAGCGGTTGACAGTCAGCCTGGACTGCGCCGGGGAAAAACCGCCGACCGGCACGCAGCCGTTGATCTGCGCATAGCGCGCCGCGTTCCACAGCTTGGTCGCGAAATTGCGGTAGCCTTCGACCCGGCTCTCGGCGAGCTTGATGTCGCGGCCGGGTGCGGCCAGCGCCGCCAACGTGAAGCGCAGCGCGTCGCAGCCGTAACGGTCGATCAATTCGAGCGGGTCGATGATGTTGCCGCGCGATTTCGACATCTTCTGGCCGCGCTCGTCGCGCACCAGCGCATGGATGTAGACGGTGCGGAACGGCACTTCGCCCATGAAGTGCAGCCCCATCATCATCATCCGGGCGACCCAGAAAAAGATGATGTCGAAGCCGGTGACCAGGACGTCGCCCGGATAATAGCGGGCAAGCTCGCGGGTCGGCTCCGGCCAACCCAACGTCGAGAACGGCCACAAACCCGACGAAAACCAGGTGTCGAGCACGTCATCATCGCGGCGCAATTCGACCGCGTGGCCGTACTTCGCCTCGGCCTCGGCGAGCGCTTCCGCCTCGGTCTCGGCAACGAAGACCGTGCCGTCCGGTCCGTACCAGGCCGGGATCTGGTGCCCCCACCACAGCTGACGCGAAATGCACCAGGGCTGGATGTTGCGCATCCATTCGAAAAAGGTGTTCTCCCATTGCCGCGGGACAAAGCGGGTGCGGCCGTCCTCGACCGCGGCGATCGCTGGCTCGGCCAGCACCTCGCGCGTCGCAAAACCATTGATCGGTCAGCCACGGCTCGATGACGACGCCCGAGCGGTCGTGATGCGGCACCATCAGGGTATGGTCTTCGATCTTTTCCAGAAGCCCGGCGGCATCGAGGTCGGCCAACCACTTTCGTCGCGCGCTGCAAACCGGTCGAGGCCGCGATACGCCTCCGGCGACCGCATCGTTGAGCCGCGCGTCCGCGTCGAAGATGTTGATCGCTCAGCCAGCCCGTGCCGCCGGCCGACCTCGAAATCGTTGAAGTCGTGCGCCGGGGTGATCTTGACCGCACCGCTGCCGGTCTCGGGATCGGCGTATTCGTCGGCGATGATCGGGATCAGCCGGCCGGCGAGCGGCAGGCGGACGCGATTTGCCGACCAGATCGGCAAACCGCGCGTCCTCGGGATGCACCGCGACCCCGGTGTCGCCGAGCATCGTCTCGGGCCGGGTCGTCGCGACCACGATATAACGGCCAGGCTCGCCCTCGATCGGGTAGCGGATGTGCCACAGCGAGCCGTTGGTCTCGCGGTTTTCAACCTCGAGATCCGAGATCACGGTGTGCATCTCGGGATCCCAATTGACCAGCCGCTTGTCGCGGTAGACCAGCCCCTGGCGAAAAAGCGCGACAAAAACCCGGCGAACCGCCGCGGCCAGGCCCGGATCCATCGTAAAGCGCTCGCGCCGCCAGTCGGGCGAGGCGCCAAGACGCCGCAGCTGGCGGGTGATAGTGCCGCCCGACTGCTCCTTCCATTCCCAGACCCGGGCGACGAACCGCTCACGGCCCAGATCGCGCTTCGATCCGCCTTCCTCGGCGATCTGGCCGGCGACAACGATTTCGGTGGCGATGCCGGCGTGATCGGTGCCGGGCTGCCACAGCACGTCGCGGCCGCGCATGCGCTGATAGCGGACCAGCACGTCCTGCAACGTGAAGGTCAAGGCATGCCCCATATGCAGGCTCCCGGTCACGTTGGGGGGCGGCATCATGATCGTATAGGGCGCCTTGTTGCTGTCGGGGTCGGCGGCAAACGCGCCCGACGCTTCCCATTGCGCGTAGCAGCGCCGCTCCACGTCAGCAGGCTCGAAAGTTTTGTCCAGCATTGCTGAACCGTCCTCGATTGAGCGGTTGGAAACCAGGCGTCGAAAGCACAGCGAGCGAGGCGGCGACGCGCGATGATTGGCTGGGGCAGGCGATTTGCCCCCGCTTCAGCGCAGACCGGCCTCACCGACGACGCGCGCGATCTCCTCACGGACCAAGCGCTCGACAAGGCCCGGGAGATGGTCGTCGAGCCAGGCCTGCAGCAAGGGCCGCAAGGTGTCGCAAACGATTTCCTCGAGGGTGCGGTCGGCGGCGCCGATCGTCAGCTCTCCCTCGGTCCGCCGCTCCCGCGGCGCCGCGCCGAGCCGGGCAAAGGCGGTGGCGGCTGCCCCCGATGTCGCCGACGAAAGAATGCGTTCGCGCGGACGATCCGATTTCGTTGCGTATACGGGGTCCGTGTGCGGAGGGTCCGGTTCGATTCGCTCCGACCGGGCGGCGGCGGGCGAGGGCTCTTTACCTGCTCCGGCCACAGGCGCCGGCGCGGCGACCGGCGCCAAATGCCGCACCGAGCCATCCGCTTCGATCGCCTCAGTCAGTTCGAGGATTTCGCCGCTCTCGCCCCGCACCGGGCGTATCGCCTCTGTCGATCGATTATCTTCGGCAATGAGGCGGCCGATCGACGCGATTATGTCCTCCATCGAGGGTTCGGCCGCCGGGTGGCCGGGAGTCAAAGGATTTGGCTTGGGCTGGGCGACGGACATAACGGCAACCGGCAAACTTTGGGGATCGGCCAAATTAGACGTTGCCCGTCGAACTTTCCAGGCCCGTCGAATTTTCCAGCGGAACCGGCCAAGTCACTCCTTCAACCGGTCACTCTTTCAGACCGCCGCCGAAGCCGATCCATTTGTTCTTCACCTCCTTATAGTGCCGCTCCATGTCGTAGAGCTGCACCGGAAGATGGAGCTCGGGGGCGACCAGCCGACCGATTGCCGCGGCGAGATTGAACTCCGCTAAAGCTGCATCGTGTTCGGCGACGATCAGCTGCTGCTGGGTCGTCAGCAACTGCTGGTTTTGAATCAAAACGTCGAGCGTGGTGGCAGTGCCGACCAGCGCTTCCTGCTGAATCCCCTCGAGAGCGATCTGGGCGGCGCGCACCGCCGCCGCGAACGACGCAATGCTGGCCCGCGCCGCCTTCAAGGTTTCCCAGGCGTCAGTCGCGGTCTGCACCGACGCGCGCCGCGCGTCGTCGACCTGGCTGCGCCGCTGACCGACCGTCTGCTGAGCCTGGCGCGTCTGCGAATAGATCGCGCCGCCTTCATAAAGCGGCATCGTCATTTGCGCGGTAATCGAGGCTTCTTGTTCCAGAGAACCGTTCAACGTGATCGAAGGAGCAAATAAGCGGATGAGACCGCCGACGAGCGAGATCTGCGGCAGCAATTGGCCGCGCACGACATCGATGTTGTCGCGCGCGGCAAGCTCGGCGAAGTTGGCCGAGATCACATTGAAATTAGCCGTGGCGGCGAGGGTGAGGGCCTCTTCACGTGTCACGGGAAGTGTCGGGCGCTCCCGCGGCAGCAGCAGCCTGCCGGGCGCATGGCCGACGACGCGGACATATTCGGCCTGGCTCTGCCGCAGCTGTCCCGTCCGCGGAGGTCAGGGTGCCGATGGCTTGCGCGAGCGACGATTCGGCCTGCGCCACATCGGTGCGGGTCACCTCGCCGACCCGAAAGCGGTCTTGCGTCGCTTCGAGCTGCTTGCGCAACACCTCGACGTTGTTGCGGTTGACCTCGACCAGAGCCTGGTCGCGAACCACGTCGAGATAGGCCTGGGCGACCGCTTGAAACACCGAGGTCTCGACCGCGAGGGTCTGCGCCCGGGTCGACTGCACCGTGTTGACCGCCTGCCGGGTCTGGGCCACGGTCCGACCGCCGGAATAGACGGGCTGGGTTACCTGGAGATTGAGGCTGTTCTGATAGAAGGTCGAATAGGTGGTCGATCCGCGGCGCGACGGCGGGCTCCCTGTTGCGAAACTGCTTCGCGCGCCTCCCAACTGCCCGGTAAAGTTGACCGTCGGACGCCAGCCCGACAACGCCTGCGGCACCTGCTCGTCGGTCGCCCGCAGCAGGGCGCGCTGCGCCAGCAGCTGCGGGTTGGTGTTGTAGGCTTCGGCTAGCGCCTGGGTCAGCGTCTGCGCCTGGGCCGGCGCCGCGGCTACCAAAATCAGCCCGGCAAGCGCGGCAAATCCCGACAGGTTGCGCCGACCGAGGGGCCGTGAACCGTGCCGGCGGCGTCGATCCGCTCGGTCCATCTGGGGAATTTGCTGGTCGCCGGACATTCGAGGCTCGAAGGCTGTGAGACCGCTTCTGAACTCTAAAATACAAAGGTCGGCTTGGGCTGGAAACCGGGCAACAGCGGGGTTGCCGCCTCAAACATAACGCGTCGCGCTATAGCGCCGCCAGTCTTTGTCGTCAGGGTGGCGCGGCCGATCCCGCCCGCCGCTTTGACCACGGCGACGAGCCGTCCGTCTTCCGCTAGCTGCGCGACGATCTCATTCGGCACCTCGGCGACAGCGCCGCCGAACATAATCACGTCATAGGGTGCGCGCTGCCGGTGGCCCGAGGCCAACGGCCCCTCGACCACGCTGACAGCGGCGATACCGTGATCGACGAGAGCAGCCCTGGCGCGCCGCGCGAGCTGCTGGGTCTTCCTCCAGTGCGACGACGGCGCGGGCCAGCCGGGCGAGAACGGCCGCCTCGTATCCCGCTCCAGCGCCGACCACCAGCGCGATGTCGGCACGCTCGACGGAAGCCGCCTGCAGCAGTCGGGCAGCCACCATCGGTTCCATCAGATAGCGTCCGCCGCCGAGCGGCAGATCGTCGTCGACATAGGCGACGGGCTGCAGCTGTTCGGGCACGAACAGCTCGCGCCGGATCTCACCCATGGCGGCGAGCAGCCGATCATCGGTGACCTTGTTGGTTCGGATCTGGCTCTCGATCATGTGCACGCGAGCCGCCTCGAATACCGTCATCCTGTTCCCGGTGGCGAATGAACAGCCGCGTTATAGCGGTGGGGTAGAGCGGGCACAATCGGCAGCACCCGCTGTTTCAACCCGGCAGCCGCTCTACCGGTTGCCCGTCCGCGAGGCGGGCAATAAGCTGCCGCGCGGTCATCCCGAGGACCGGGTGGCGCCAACCGGGTGCGATTTCGGCCAATGGCTCGAGCACGAAGCGGCGCTGATGCAGGCGCGGGTGCGGCAAGATCAGCGCCCCCGTTTCGATCTGCTCGCCCTGGTGATCGAGCAGATCGAGGTCGACGACGCGCGCCGCGTTGCGTACGCCGCGAACCCGGCCGAATCGGTTCTCGATAGCCTGCATCAGCGCCAGCAGGCCGACAGCGTCGAGTCCGGTCTCCACCGCGGCGACGGCGTTGACGAACCACGGCTGGTCCGAGGGAGGCACCGGCTCGCTGCGGTACCAGGCAGAGCGCGCCGTGATCGTCACCCCCTCCTCCGCCAGCGCGTCGAGGGCGGCACTCAGTGTCTCCCGCGGCGGTCCCCAGCGTGGGCTGTCGAGATTGCCGCCGATGCCGATCAGCGTGAGGCGCGACAAGCGAAATGGTCTAGCGGACGACGGCGCGGGCGATCGTCTCCCATTCCTCCTTCAGCGGCGCGGTCGACACCTCCCGGCCGGCGCGGCCGTACCAGCCGCCGGCGTTGCGCAGATCGCCTTCGACGCGGTGGAGATAGGCATGCGCCCACGCCCCCTCGGCGTCGCCTTGCTGCTGCGCGCATTTGTGGGCTTGGTGCCAATCGCCTTTGGCCTCCCACCACAGCGCCGCCGCCGCCATGCTCAATCCTTCGGGCGGCTCGTCTTTGGCGAGCGAGCCTCGGTAAGTCTCGAAATCCATCCCGCTTCCTCCTGGTGAAGCGCAATCGCATCAGCATACAGCAACGGGCGGATCAAGCGAGCAAGCGGTCGAGCCGGTCGCGCAGCCGATACCAGCCGCCGACGCGCCGGCAGAAACCACGGATTGCCGGAATAGAGCGGGTGGTCGGGGAAATCGTGCGTGTCGAAGCTGCAGGCATAGTTGGCGGCGCGGGCGATCTTGCGCGCGGTCTGCCAGCCCAGATAGGTCATCATCGCGACCCCGCTGCCGTTGCAGCCGAGGCAATAATGGAGACCCTCGCTCTGACCCATATGCGGCAGCGCGTCGAGGGTGAACGCGGTGTTGCCGGTCCAGGCATGGGTGACCTTGACGCCCCGCAACTGCGGGAAGCGCGCGGCCATATAGCGATGCAGGATCGGCGCGCTGACCGCCGCGTCGACCTGGGTAAACCGGGCCCGGCCGCCAAAGATCATCCGCCGGCCATCGGGCGACATCCGGTAATAGCACAGCACCCGTCTGGTGTCCGACAAGGTGCGCCCCTTGGGGATCAGCGAGCCGGCGAGATCCGGCGGTAATTCCTCGGTGGCGATGATGTGGCTGGCGATCGGGACGACGCGGCGTCTGAGCGCCGGGGTCAGATTGCCGGTGTAGCCGTTGGTGGCGATGACGACATCGCCGGCCGAAACCTCGCCCCGGCTGGTTTCGACCCGCCATCCGTTTCCGGCCCGGACGATGCGGCCGACTGCGGCCTTTGCGCAGACCGCGACGGCACGCCGGCGGCAAGCATCGAGCAGCCCCTTGTAATAAAGCGCCGGATGCAATTTGCCCGACCGCTCGACGACCATGCCGCCGTGATAATAGCCGCTGTCGATTTCTTCACGCTGGCGCTCGCGGGGCACCATATAGGCGCCCGATTGCGCCGCCGCGTTGAGCAGCGCCAGCCGGCGGGATCTGGGCGGCGAAAATGCTTGCGCGTCCACGCCCCGACAAAACGGCCGCGCTTTTCCCAATGACAGTCGATCTGCTCTTCGCCGATCAGGCGGTCGATCAGGGCGAAGGCGTCGGCGGCGTCGGATAGAATATTCTGCGCCCGCTCGCCCTCTATGTCGATTGCCCGGCCGGTGAAGCTCTTGCCGAGATTGACGCCGCCGCTGACTGCCCCGCCATTGCGGGTGCTGGCGCCAAAGCCGAGCTCGTTCGCTTCGAGCACGACGGCGTCGATGCCCTGCTTGGCCAATTCCAGCGCCGTCGACAGCCCGGCATAGCCGCCGCCGACGATCGCCACCCGCGCCTCTTTCGGCACCTCGGCGAGCTCGCCCGCCACCGGCCGATAGGCTTCCCACCAATAGGGCGAGGGCGTGAAATCCCGGTGCAGAATGTCGGGGCTCAACATCAGCCTCAGCCTATCATCGCAGGCCTCATGCAGCGAGCCCGCGGATACGATATCGTAATCACTCTTCAATGCAATCATGGCCTCCGGATTATCTAGCCGAAAGAGAGCAACATGGGGGCACAGCTACATTCGTTGCCAATTCGCGATAAGTCGGCCGCGGCAGGTGCGACGGCGAACTGCGGCCCTCGCTGGTCGCATCAGGCGGCTGCTTCTGCGGCCCGGTTTGCGGCGGCTGCGCCGACGCGGCGACTCGCTGATGCTCGTGAAGCTGTCTCGTTGATCACGGCCTGTCCTGCCGATGGACCGCCGATCAGGTCTTGGCCGAGGACGTTCCAGGCGTTTTCCGATCCTGCATTTGACCGGGTCGAATCAGGGCCTCGACGAGGATCTGACTTTGCTGTGCGATGCCTGCACGGACGGTTCAGGCGAACCGCGATTTCAAAATCGAACGAACCGGGCCGAATGATGCCGATCACCGATCCGCGACAGAGGGCAATCGCCGAAAAGAGCGTGCGGACAGGATCAACTCGGGGCCCAGGAAACCTCGACCGTAAAAATCGTCAACAACAGAGCCGAGCCGATTTTCGTGGGCTACGACGGACCGATCACTTGGGGCAAGGACTGCGTCAAATCCGCAAACGGGGTCGAAATCGGAAAGCAGGGGACTTGTACCGCGACGGTGGTTGCCAATAACCAGTCGACCCGGTTTTGCGCGGCGGACGGTCGAGTGCCGAATTGCACGCAGGCACAGGCCAATCACCTGACGATGATCGAGACGACCCCTCAAACATCTGCCGAATGCGCTTGGCTGGGTCGATCAGGCACCTGCATCTGGTACGACATCAGCTTGATACCGAGTTGGTGCACCGATGCCGACTGGCAAAAGGACCGATGCAAGGGCGAGGGCGGCGCTTCCTACAACTACCCGGTGGAGCTGACTTGCCCTGCGGAGACGACCTATACGTGCCGGGGACCCACCAGCACGAAATACGGGTCGGAGAAATACCCGCAAAATTGCGGCAATCCTGACCCGCCGCCGCCCCATCGCGTGGGCAACGGGCCGCAATGCGTTAATGCTTATTTCTACCCAATGTATGACAAGCCAGAGAGCAGCTATGCGCCAAATTCGGTTTGTCCCGGCGAGCAAATCTTGACGATTACGTTTCTGTCCGGGCCGTAGTTCGCGGGGACTCGCAACCGGTCTCCGTAAAGTTACCGCTCTGCCAATGGCTTCGGCCGTAGCCGGCTGTTTGTCATCGCCGGTTGCCGCGTCCGACCGGAACGGCCTACAATCACGGCCGGTAAATTCGATCGCGACCCAGGAGAGAAACGATAATGGCAGCCGCAACGCCCGATCAGGAAACAACACGCTTATATGGTGAACTCGAGGATCGGCTCCTCGCTCGCGATCAGGTCGGCGGCAGCCGGGTTTATTATGAACTGCTTCAACGCGGCCGGCCGTTGCCGGAAATCATGGCCCAGGCGGTGCGAATCCATGCGCCCTATACGCACGTGCCATACCATCAGCGCATCGACGACGGCTTTCCCAACTTCGTCAACAACGACCATTGCCTGCTCTCGGCGCGCGCCGCGATCAATCTTCAGCAGATGCTGCCGGAAAAGCTGGCCGCGCTGCCATTGGCGCAGACGATCTGGTACATCCCCTCGGGACTCGATATCTGGAACCAAAAGATCCTCAAGGCGCCTGGCCATTATGCGACCCGCGGCTACAAGATGCCGAATACCGAGCCGCCAAAGCCGGTCGTCTATTGGCCGGACCAGGAGCCGCTGCGCGAATCCGGCCCGCTTAGCGAGCGCCTCAACAACTGGCTGACCCTGGTCGAGCGCGGCCAGGTCATCGATGCCTACCGCACCTTCCTCGGCCTGATGGAGGAGACGGAGCACCGCAAGGAGGTGCTGGCTCAACTCGTTTTCGCCGGGCTGATCGATGTTCAGGACCGCATGCTCTACAACCGCTCCTACACGACCGGGCACAAGGCCTATCGCGCCCGTTCGGTGGTCGAGATCGGCAACGCGGTCGGCTGGGACAACGCCCACGACGTGCTCTATGCGGGCGCGCTCGACATTGCCGTCGGGCCGCGCTGGCATTCGGTCTACGAGATGGCGTGCAACATCGTCACGATGTTCATCGAAGGCGCCGAGGTCCACGCCGTCCCGCAAGGCGGCACAACCGAGCGCGAGCGCGCACTGCTGACCAATACCGGCGATTTGTCCGCGGGCGAAACCGACGAACTGGTCGACGCGCTGATTCGCCAGCACGAGCCAGCCTACATCGAAAAGATCAGCGCTTGCTGCTCGCCGGCACTTCGCCGCGGCGCATCGTCGATGCGATCCAGCTGGCGGCCGGACAGGTGGTGCTCGAGACCGACGGCCCGAACGCCTTCTCGATGCCGCAGCACACTTACGAGTATTGCAACACGCTCGGCTGGTTCTACGACAATTTCGAGCACCCGCAGCGGCTCAAGCTGCTTTACGTCGCGGGCTCGATGGTCAATCAGGCGGCCTGGAACCAAAAGCACATGGGCTGGGTCAAATCGGAACCGATCAGCGCGCCGGCCGGCGCCGACCGCCTGACCGGAGCCCAGATCATCGGGCGTCTCGAAGACGCGATGACGGCGTTCGACACCGCGCAGTCGGTGGCTTGGACAAAGGCGTATCTCGACAGCGGCG
This sequence comes from uncultured Alphaproteobacteria bacterium, assembly GCA_963845735.1. Taxonomy (GTDB): domain Bacteria; phylum Pseudomonadota; class Alphaproteobacteria; order ATCC43930; family CGMCC-115725; genus AP-15. Next base: position 103,930 of record CAWJTR010000008.1, read on the forward strand.
AGGATCATTCGCCGCTGGTGCAGCGGCTGGCCCTGATGGCAACGCGTTTCGGCAACGACCCGCATAATCAGGAAATCCCGCAATGCCTGTTGCAGGATTACGGCAAGAACCAATGCGCCGACCGCGCGCGGCTGTTGCTCGCCTGCGCGCACATTTCCGCCGGTCACCGCAAATACGGCGACACCTTCGAAGCCAGCCGCCGCTTCGGCGAAGCGATGGGTCTGGCCGAACTGCACTGAGAGCCCGCCGGCGCAGGCGGCCCCGCGCTTCGGGAGTACAGGGCGAGAAGATTTCGGTGAGCCTCCGCCGTGACCGCGGCTGAACCTTTCCGGGCACAATTTGCGGCGCCAAAGAGAGGCAAAGCCGGAGAACTGCGCCGCGGCTGGACTACCGGCGCCTGCGCCACGGCCGCCACCAAGGCCGCCTTTATCGGCTGGATAACGGGTGAGTTCCCGGACCCGATCGAGATCCTGTTGCCGCGCGGCGCACGGGTCGGCTTTGCGCTGGCCTGCCACGAGCGCACTCGCCGATGGCGCCCGCGCCGGGGTGGTCAAGGATGCCGGCGACGACCCGGACGTTACCAATGGTCTGCTGATCGTCTCGACGGTCCGCCCCGGTCCGGCCGGCGGCGGCATCGTCTTTCGCGCCGGGCCTGGCGTCGGGACGGTCACACGGGCCGGGCTGCCGATCCCGCCGGGCGAGCCCGCGATCAACCCGGCGCCACGTAAAATGATCCGCGACGCCGTCGCCGAAGCCGCCTCGTCACTGGGCGGCGCAACCGACATCGAGGTCGAGATCTCGATCCCCGGCGGCGAGGCGGTCGCGCGCAAGACGCTCAACCCGCGGCTCGGCATCGTCGGCGGGCTGTCGATCCTCGGCACCACCGGGATCGTCGTGCCGTATTCCTGCTCCGCCTGGATCCACAGTATCTATCGGGGCATCGACGTGGCGCGCGCCGCCGGGCTTGCGCATGTCGCGGGGTCGACCGGCGCGACCTCCGAGGCGGCGGTCCAGGCATTGCACGGACTGCCGGAGCACGCGCTGATCGACATGGGGGACTTCGCCGGCGGCATGCTGAAATATCTGCGCCGCCATCCCCTGCCCCGCGTCACCGTGGCCGGCGGCATCGCCAAGATCGCGAAGCTGGGCCAGGGTCTGCTCGATCTTCATTCCCGCGCCGGGGCAATCGATTTCGATTGGCTGGCTCAGCGCTTGGCCGAGGCCGGCGGCGATGCCGAGACCGTGGCCGCCGCGCGCGCGCGCTAATACCGCGCTCGAAATCTATCAGATGGCTGAAGCGATCGGTTTGCCATTGGCCGCGGTCGTTGCCGAGCATGCCTGGCGCACCGCCGCTCAGGTGCTGGCCGGCGGTGCCATCGAGCTGGAGATCGCGATATTCGACCGTCAGGGCCGCCTCGCCGGACGAACCCCCTTCGGCCCGGTTTCCACTGTCGCGGAGCGGCGGAACCGCCGTTCGTAATCCGAGGAATAGAGTGCGCTGTCGCGAAAGCCACCCGGGTCGAGCGCGGGGCCGACAAGAATCACCGCCGTCCGTTCCAATACCTCGGCGCGCACGAGAGCTGCGATCTCGCCGAGCGGGCTCTCGATGATGCGCTGATCCGGCCACGAGGCGCGCCACACCACCGCGACCGGGCAGTCGGCGCCGTATGCAGGCAGCAGTTCGTCGACGACCTTCTCGATCGCATGGACCGAGAGATGGATCGCGAGCGTCGCCCGCGTCGCCGCGAACCTCGCCAAGCCTTCGGTCGCCGGCATCGCCGAGGCGCGGCCGGAGGTCCGGGTCAGCACCACCGACTGCGCCACTTCCGGCACGGTCAATTCGCGGCGCAACGCCGCCGCCGCCGCCGCGAAAGCCGGCACCCCGGGGGTCACGGTATAGGGGATGCCGAGGCCATCCAGGCGGCGGATTTGTTCGCCAAGCGTGCTCCAGATCGACAGATCGCCCGAGTGCAGGCGGGCGACATCCTCGCCCCGCGCTTGGGCGCGCACGAACTCGGCGGTAATGCCGTCGAGATCGAGCGGCGCGGTGTCGATCCGGCGGGCATCCGGCGGGCACCAGTCGAGGATCTCAGGCGGGACCAGCGAGCCGGCATAGAGGCAGACCGGGCAGCGCTCGATCAGATTGCGGCCGCGCACCGTGATCAGGTCGGGCGCGCCGGGGCCGGCGCCGATGAAGTGAACGGTCATGTCGGGATCGCCTCATGGCTTTGTCGCCGCCCATTGGGTAATCGGCAGCGCCGTTCGCCAGCCATGCAACCCGCCGAGCGGCTCGGCGCGGGCAATCGCGATGCGCCGCAAGGCGCCGCCATGGCGCGCGTACAGGTCGGCCAACAGCACCTCGGTCTCCAGCGTCACGGCATTGACGACCATACGCCCGCCGGGTTGCAGCGCCGTCCAGCCGGTCTCAAACACCGCCGGGTCCGAGGCGCCGCCGCCGATAAAGACCGCGTCCGGCGCGGGCAACGCGGCAAGCGCCTCCGGGCGCTCGACCGACGATCACCTCCAGCGCATCGACGCCGAGTTCCGCGGCATTGCGCCGGATACGCGCGGCGCGCTCCGGGTGTTGCTCGACGGCGATGCAGCGATTGCGGCGATGGCGCAGGCACCATTCGATGCCGACCGAACCCGACCCGGCGCCGATATCCCACAGCAATTGACCCGCCCGCGGCGCGAGGGCGGCGAGGGTGACCGCGCGGATCTCCGCTTTGGTCAGCTGCCCGTCATTCTCGAACCAGGTATCGTCGAGACCGGATGCGAGGGTCACCACCCGCGCCGCGCGCTCGCCCGCGACCTCGATCGCCACGGTGTTCAACGGGTCGATCTCGGCGAGACCGAAATCGGCCGCGCGCATTCGACGGACGCGCTCGCGCGGTCCGCCCATCGCCTCGAGCACCGTCAACGTTGAGTTGCCGAAGCCGCGTGCGGTCAGCAGCGCGGCCAGCCGGCCCGGCGTCTGCCCGTCCCAGCTCAGCGCCAGGATACGAGCCCGCGGCTGTAAATACGGGATGATCCGTTCCAACGCCCGCCCATGCAGGCTCAGGCACTCGCAATCGGGCAGCGACCAGCCGAGCCTAGCGGCAGCGAGGCTGAAAGCAGATGGCAGCGGATAGCAGACGATCTCTTCGGCAGGCGCCAACCGGGCCAGTTCCGCGCCGACGCCGTAGTGGAACGGGTCGCCGGTCGCCAGCACGCAGGTCGGCCGCCCGCGCCGCTCGATAATCATCGCATAGGCGTCGGAAAGCGGCGTCGGCCAAGCGAGCGTTTGCGCCGCAATCGGTTGGACGAGTCGCAAATGCCGCGCGCCGCCAACTACGAACTCGGCCGCGTCGAGGACCTCCAGGGCGGCATTCGACAGGCCCTGCCGGCCATCCTCGCCGACGCCGAGGATCGACAGCCACAGTAGCGGCGCGGCTGGACTGGACAGACGATCAGGCATCGGCGAAGACACCCGCATGCGTATCCTTGTTCTCGGTGGGACGACCGAAGCCTCGGCGCTCGCGGCGAAACTCGCCGAGCGAGCCGATATCGACGCGATTTTGTCCTTGGCCGGGCGCACCACCAACCCGCGCCCATCGCCGCTGCCGACAAGAACCGGCGGCTTCGGCGGCGCCGAAGGTCTGGCGCGTTGGCTGACGGAGCACCAGACCGACGCGGTCGTCGATGCCACCCACCCTTTCTCCGCGATGATGTCGCACAACGCCGCCGCGGCATGCTCCCGTCTGGGCCTGCCATTGCTGGGGCTGCGCCGGCCGCCCTGGCGCGCCCAGCCAGGCGATCGCTGGATCGAGGTCGCGACGATGGCGGATGCGGTGCCGGCGCTGGGAGCGGCACCACGCCGCGTCTTTCTGACGATCGGCCGGCTCGAGCTGGCGCCCTTCGCCACCGCCCCGCAGCACTTCTATCTGGTGCGCTCGATCGAGCCGGTCGGCGACGCGCTGCCGGTGCCGCGGGTCAGCACGCTGCTCGCCCGGGGGCCGTTCGACGAGGCCGGCGAGCGGGCGCTGTTGGAAAGCGAACACATCGATGTCATCGTCACCAAGAACTCCGGCGGTTCGGCCACCTATGCCAAGATCGCTGTGGCCCGCGCGCTTGGGCTGCCGGTGGTCGTCGTTGCGCGGCCGGAAAAACCGGCGGTCACCGAAGCCGAAAGCGTCGTCGCGGCGCTGGACTGGATCGACGCTCAACAACGGGTTCCGCTGCTCGCGCGGCGTGTAGACATAAGGGACGGCGCCGCCGCCGCGGGCGATCCGCCGGGTCGCGGTCGCGCCGATCACGACGATCGTCGCCATGTCGGCGGCAACGGAGCCGGCCTCGCCGAGCCGTTCGACCGCGATCCGCTCCTCGGGTCGGCCGACGGCATGGGCGAAGATGACCGGCGTGTCGGGATCGCGCATCTCGGCGACGATTCGCAGCGCGTCTTCGAGCTGGTGCGGGCGGGCCATCGATGCCGGGTTGTACAGGGCGATCACGAAATCGGCTGCGGCAGCTGCGCGAAGCCGCTGTTCGATAGTGGCCCACGGCTTCAGATTGTCGGACAGCGAGATCGCGCAGAAATCGTTGCCCAACGGTGCGCCGACCCGTGCTGCCGCCGCGACCATCGCGGTGACGCCCGGCTCGACCCGGATGTCCAGGTCGCGCCACGCCGGCGGCCCCTGCTCGACGGCCTCAAACACGGCCGCGGCCATCGCAAACACGCCGGGGTCGCCGCCTGAAACAACGACCACCCGCCGCCCCTGAGACGCGAGGTCGAGCGCCAGACGGGCGCGGTCGAGTTCGGTGCGGTTGTCGAAGCCATAGCGCTGCTGGCCGGGCGTCTCCGGTACGCGGTCGAGATAGGTGCGATAGCCGACCAGATCGGTCGCCGCTTCCAGTGCAGCCGATGCCGCGGGGGTCAGCCATTGCGGGTCGCCCGGGCCGAGGCCGACCACCGTCAAACTCCCCGGCGCCTTCACCCGCGGCGCCCCCGGCCGGGCACCAGGATCAGCGAGAAATAGGGCGCACTGTCCTCGGCTATGTCGGCGACCGGGCTGATGCGCTGACCCGTCATCGTCGCGCGCTCGACGTAGACGGCTCTGTCGAGCAGCCCGGCGGCGGCGAGGGCGTCGCGCACCTTGGGCAGGTTCCGCCCCAGTTTGATGATCACAGCGGCATCCGTCGATCCAAGGCGCTCCACAAGATCGGCATAGCGCAAGGTAGCGGGAAGGACGGTCAGTACATCGTCGGCCCAGCCGATCGGCATGCCCGCGCCCGCGCCCGCTCCCGCCATGCCGGTAATCCCGGGCACGATTTCGATCGCCACCCGGTCCTTCAAGCGCAGCCACAGATGGGTAAACGAGCCGTAGAAGAACGGGTCACCCTCGCACAGCACCGCGACCGAACGCCCGGTGGCGATCTCGTCGATCAAGCGTGCGGCGGCCCGGTCGTAGAAGGCGCTGATCGCCGCGGCGTAATCGGGGTGGGCGAGCGGGATTTCGGTCGTTACCGGATAGTAGAGCGGCAATTCGCGCCCGGGATCGGGGCCGATCACGGCATCGGCGATGGTGCGGGCGTGGCCGCGTTCGCCCTTCTTGGCGAAATGCACGACGCGGTCGGCGGCGCGCAGCACCTTTAACGCCCGCATCGTCACATAGTCAGGGTCACCGGGCCCCAGCCCGACGCCGACAAGGCGCGCGGCCGAGGGCCAATGGCCATTGGTCGGGATCATTCTGCCTCGCTCGCCAGCGCGTTTATCGCCGCCGCCGCAATCGCGCTGCCGCCGCGCCGGCCATGCACGACGAGAAAAGGAACGCGCCGGTCTTGCGCCAGCGCCCGCTTTGCCTCGGCCGCGCCGACAAAGCCGACCGGGACGCCGATTACCACGGCCGGCAAGGGCGTCCCTTCGTCGAGGATTTCGAGCAGCCGGAACAGCGCCGTCGGCGCGTTGCCGATGACCACGACGGCATCGCCCAGGCGCTCGCGCCACAGCTCGACCGCAGCGGCGCTGCGGGTAGTGCCGAGCGTCCGCGCGAAATCCGGCACGCGCGGATCGTCGAGGGCGCAAACTACATCGTTGGCAGCCGGCAGGCGCGCGCGGGTGACGCCATGCATGACCATCTTGGAATCGCAGAAAATCGCGGCGCCGGCGCTTCAGCGCCCTTTCGCCGGCTTCAGCGAAATCAGGCGACAGCTCCACGTCGCGCGGCAGGTCGATCATGCCGCAGGCGTGGATCATGCGCACGACGACGCGTTCCGCCGCGCCGGAGAAGCCGGCCAGATCCGCCTCGGCGCGGATCGCCGCGAACGAGCGCCGATAGATTTCGGCGCCGTCGCGAAGGTAGTTGCGCGAGCTCATGTCTCTGCCGCCGGAGAACCGCGATGCGAGGTCGGCGCGGGTTTGGACCGATGATAGACGCCGCTCGATGTCGTCGATCGAGAGACGGCCGACGGCAGGATCGCGCGGGCTCCCCTCGACGACAACCCTGTAGGCGCCATTGTCGCCCACCAAGGTCAGTGCGGCCGGACCCGGATGGGCGCAGCCCTTGGCGCACCCCGAAACGTGAATTTGGCCGCCGGTTTGAAGCAGCGGGCGCGCAGCCGCCGCGAGCCGGGCCGCATCGCGCCGCGTCATGACCGAGGCATTGGCGCAATCCGGTTGTCCCGGACAGGCGAAGACAGCGAGGCGCGGATCGGCGGGCTCGATGATCAGCCCGGCTCCGGACGCCAAAGCGATCAAGGTTCCGAGGTCCTGTCGCCGTACCTCCGGAATTACGATGCCGCGCCACGGCGACAGACGCACCTCGCCGCCGCCGAACCGCTCCGCCCAGCTCGCGATTTGCGTCAACTGGTCTGCGTCGCACCGGCCAAACGGCAGCGCCAGAACGACGCCTGCCCGGCCGCCCGGCATTTGCAACGGGCCGGCACGCGGCGCCATTGGGCGCTGCGTCGGCACGGTCGGTGGCGCGAGCCGGGCAGTATCGGCAAGTCTCGCGCGCAGATCGGCCGGGGCGTCCCGCATCGCCAACGACTTCCCAGCCCCGACCGCGTCGGCAAAGTCGGTCAGCATCGCGACAAGCGCCGACGGCAGCGCCGCCGGCGACGTCGTTCCGCACCAGCGCGGTCCATCCGCAGCGGCGAGACCGACGGCGATGCTGCTGCTGGAGACGGCGACCGCGTAAATCTCGGCATCAAGCTCGACCAGCGGGAACCGCCCGCCGCCGTCGACCACGATTGCGAGCTTGCCGGGAAGCCCCTCGACGGTCCGCAGCGCGGCTTCGACCCGTAGCGCGAGCGCAGCCGCATCGACATGGTCGATCGGGTCGAGGCCGGCGAGCGGCGAGACGATCGTGCGGCGCGGCCCGGGGCCGGCCAGGCCGGCGGCGGCAAGCTGCTCGACCAGCGCCGGGTGCGAATGTGCAAAAACGCCGCGGATCTGCAGATTGCCCCGGCTGGAAATGTCGAGCAGCCCGTTCCCGCAGCTTCGCGCCGCCGTGGCGATTGCCTGCAACTGCCCGGCGGTAAGCCTGCCGAGAGGCGGATGAAGCCGCACCAGCAGACCGTCTCCGGTCGGCATCGGGTGCAATACGTCCGGACACCAACCGCGCTTGGCGGGACGCAGCTGGTGAAATTCCGGCGCCGGCTCGGCTGGTGGATCTGCGGACAAGCGGTGCGTTCCCCGGCAACAGCGCTATCCGTCACCCGCAAGCCGGCCGCGCCCGCCGAGAAATGGGCCCGCCCCGCCGGTACACCCCGCCCGGCGCGCTCGCGCGTGACCACGAGCGGATGGCCGGTTTCCTGGCTTGCGGGTCGTCGCCAGACGCGCCACCTTCCCAGGCATCAGCCCAGTGGTTTCAGAGCGCTTGGCTCGCCGCTCACAGTTGCGGGGGCAGCCGCGGCATGGGCGGACTGACGCCGCACCGCGTTCCCGTTTGATCCCCTCGGGGAACCATCCGTCAAGAAGGGTAAGAGCAGACGCCGGCGCGGTCAACGTCGGCGGTATCTTTCACCGGCAACGCCCGCGTCGAGCCGTTCGCCGCAGCCGCATCTCCGATTTGGAGCCCGACCCCGATTGTTCAGATATTTCCTTTGCGGCAGGATTGCAGCCATCTGCGTTGCGTGGTTGCTCACGGTGCAAGCCGCTGCGTCGGCGTCGATGACGGCCGGGACCGCCGCGCACAACGAGGTGATTTTTGTCATCGCCGGTGGCTGGCATACGGAGCTCGCCGTTCCGACGAAATTGATTGGCCGCCCGCTGGCATCTCTGATGCGGGGATTAGCGGGCGTGCCGTATTTAATTTTCGGCTGGGGTGCGCGCGATTATTACATGGCCGACAATCCTGGGATCGCGGATCTGCTGCGGGCGGCGACGCCGGGGCCGGCGGTTATGCTGGTCATTCCGCTTGCGGTTTCGCCTGTGGCGTATGCTGGCGCAGCCAACGCCTTTCCCGTTAACGTTTCGCCTGCCGGCGTCGAGCGCCTCCAGCAATTCTTGTGGGGCAGTCTGGCCAAGGACCGCGGCGGCGCGCCCTATGAAGCCGGCGCCGGCCCCTACCCGCAGAGCGTCTTTTACGCGGCGACCGGGCGCTATGATCTCTCCGACACCTGCAACACCTGGACGGCCGAGGCGCTGCACGCCGCCGGCGCTCCGGTGACTGCCGCTAACGTCGTCTTCGCGGGTCAACTCCTCGACCAGCTACGGGAAAGGCGATGATTACGGGATCTCGTAGACCGCCACCTCGTCGGCGATGCCGCGCAACGCGCGCGGTTGCGACACCGGCTGCAGGCCGCTCTTCTGCAGCAGGATCGAAGCCTGCGGATGGGTGACGACCGGACCCGTCGCCATGATGGTCCGCGAATCCGCCAGAGCCTGCACCCGGGCGGCGATATTGACGGTCTGGCCGAAATAATCCTGCCGGTCGTTCAGTATGACCGCCAGGCACGGCCCCTCGTGGATGCCGATCTTCAGCAGCAAATCCTCCTCGTCGTTGTGACCGTTATGCCCGTTGCCGCCGTTGCCCAAATGGCGCATCGCCTCGCGCATGCGCAGTGCGGCGGCAACCGCCCGGTCGGGGGTCGAAAAAGTCGCCATGACCGCGTCGCCGATGGTCTTGACCACCGCCCCGGCTTCGGCGGCGACGATCTCGTTGAGGACCTTGAAATGCGCGCGCACCAGATCGAAGGCGGCAAGATCGCCGACCCGCTCGTAAAGCTCGGTCGAGCCTTTGAGATCGGTGAACAGAAACGTCAGGCTGGTGATCTTGAGCCGCTGCTCGGCATCGATCGTGTTGGTGCCGTAAAGGTCGCGAAACACCTGGTTGGTCAAGAGCCGCTTGGCGGTCAGGAAGGGTTTGCGCCGGCCGAGCAGCTCGTGCAGCTTGTCGTTGGCGATCCACAACCCCGGCAAGCACCCGCGTATCGGCGCGGTTCTCCAGCGACAGGCGCAGCGGCCCGGGGCGGAGCTCCAAGGTTCCGGTCGGCGAGCGCAGCTTGTCGAGAACAATCGTCAGGTTCTGGCGCTCGCGCGTTGGCTCGCCCTTGACGTCGAGGAATTGGGTGCCGTGCGTCACCGGGTCGATAACGATCACGAACTGCGCCGGCAGTTGCAGCGAAAGCAGCGCCTTTCCGCCCGGCGGCAGCTCGACCAATTCGAGGACGATTTCCTGAAGCAGCTCCTCGAAATTGTCCGGGACATCGATGCCCGAGCCCCAGAACACCTGGCGAAAATACTCGTTGAACGGCAGCTCGTCCGGGTCGTGCGCGGCGATCTTGCGCACCCGCCGGCTGACCGTGAACGTCACCTCGACGATCTCGTCGAGCGTCGGCGTGTACCCGGCGGCGCACCAGCCGCAGGCGTACTCGTCCTTGTCGACGCTCTTCAACGTCGTGCTGGAATTGAGCACCCCGCCGCAGCCCGGACACAGCACGTTCCACGACAGCTCGAAGATCCCGAGCCGCGCCGCATGCAGAAAGGCGGCAATCACGTGCTCCTCGTCGAGCCCGGTCTTCGCCGCAAAATCCAGCACGTTGACCCGGCACAGGGCGCGGTCCGGAGCATCCCGAACCAACGCGTCAATGGCCTCGACAGTGCCCGGATCGGCCGATTGCCGAAGAACCGAAAACAGACTTTTGGCTTCGCTCATCGTTGCATCCCCATCGCGCATCCGTGAGCTGGGCAGCTTCGGGCTGCGAGAGTCCTTTGCCGATCCGGCGCTATCGACTACCCGTCATCGCAATGTCGCCATCACCCGGCAGTTATTTGGTGACGAATCGAGCAAGCGCCAGCGTTGCCTCCCGCCACCTGTTGCCATCATGCTGTCAGCATCACCGGGTGATAATGGCTCATGAGACGCGCGGACCGGCTGTTTCAGATCATTCAGATCTTGCGGCGTACGCCTAAGCCGGCGACCGCCGACGCGCTCGCCGCCGAACTCGAGACCTCCAAGCGGACGGTCTATCGCGACATCTCCGATCTTATCGGCCAGCGGGTGCCGATCCGAGGCGAGGCCGGGGTCGGCTACGTCTTGCAGGCGGGGCTGGACCTGCCGCCTCTGATGCTGACGCCCGACGAGATCGAGGCTGCCGTGCTGGGAGCCCAATGGGTGGCCCGCCACAGCAATTCGGCCCTGGCCAGGGCGGCCGAGGATCTGATCGCCAAGATCGGCGCCGTCGTACCGGAACGGCTTCGGCCCTATGTGCTCGAGCCGGCCACCGAAACACCGCCAGCGCGCGGCCTCGCCGCCGATGGCCTCGACATGGCGCGCGTACGCAACCAGATACACGCGGGCCGTAAGATCGCGCTGCGCTATCGCGATGAACAGGGCCGAGAGAGCGAGCGCGTCGTCTGGCCGGTGACGGTCGGTTACATGGAGACCGTCCGCCATTTGATCGCATGGTGCGAGTTGCGCCAGGACTTCCGAAGCTTTCGGACGGACCGGGTGACCGCGGCCGGGTTCCTCGACGAGCGCTACCCTGAGCGACCTAGCGCTCTCAGGGCGAAATGGCGGCGGACCCTAACGCGCACCAACACTTCGACCGCCTAGTATCGTCGACCGCCAGCGCAGAACGGAGGGCTGGGTGGCGATGAGCTCCGGCCTACTCGGCCGCTTCCGCCTTTTCGATCGGTAGTGGCTCGGTGCCGGTCCACGGATGCTCGGCCACATCGAACAGGATGCCCTCGGGGCCGTAGAATTTGACCTCAAAGCCGCCGATCCGCTCGGCCTCGGCCTGGTCCATGTAGTGCTTGCCGCCGAGGGCCTCGAGCTTTTTGCCGGCCTTTTCGACATCCTCGACCAGGATCCCGAAATGGTGCAGCCCGGCATAGTCCATGCCCTTGCCGAGCTGGTCGGTCTTGAACCGTAGGATCGCCAGATCGATCGTGCCGTCGCTCAGATGGTGGCCATAGGCGAGCGGCCCGTCGTTCGAGCGAACGATCTTGAAGTCAAAAGCCTTGACATAGAAATCGGCCATCGCGTCGGGGTCCTTCGCGGCGATGGCGATGTGGCGCAGCTTGGCCATGTCGGCCTCCTTGGTTGCCGTTGGTCCGATAATCGGTCGCTCCGCGCAAACGGGGGTCTAGGGCGAGCGAAGAAACCCATAGCCCCGGATCCCGATTACCGCGGGAACGACGAATGAGGAATTCTTACCGGAAGCACGCTGACCCTAAGTCCGGTAGCTGGGATCGAGCCGGTCGAGCATCCGCAGCAATGCCGGCCATTCGCGCTGACCCTGGAGGCGCGGCATGTTGCCGGCAAACTGCGCGGCCTGGCGCTCGCAGGTGTCGGGCGACGGGACCACCATTTTGGCGCCGGCGGCGACCGCGGCCTGGATCTTAAGCTGCGCTTCGGCCGAGCGCTCGAAATGGTAGGTCGACGAGAACGCCTCGGCCACGTTGCGGCCGGTGGCCAACAGGCCGTGATTGCGCAACACCAGCACCGGATGGTTGCCGATGCTCTGCTGCAGCCGCTCGCGCTCGTCCATGTCGAGCGAGACGCCCTCGTAATCGTGATAGCCGAGCCGGTTGTAGAAACGCATCGCCCATTGGCGAAAGCGGCAGCAGCCCCTCTTCGAGCGCGCCGACCGCGATGTCGGCCTCGGTATGGGTGTGGACGACGCACTCGACGTCGGGCCGGCCGAGATAGATCGCGCCATGGATCACGACCCCGGCGTTGATCGGCTCATATTCGGACGGCTCGATCAGATGGCCGTCCGAAATATCGACTTTCAGCAGGTTCGAGGCGGTGATCTCGTCGAACATCAACCCGGAGGGGTTGATCAGCATCTGGTCGGGGTGGCCCGGCACCCGCGCCGAATTGTGGGTCAGGACCAGATCGTCCCAGCCGAAATGCGCGATCAGCCGGTAGCAGGCGGCGAGATCGACCCGCACCGCCCATTCCTCCGCGCTGATATGCGCCGGCCGGTTCGAGATGTTGTTCAAGCGTGTCCATTGGTTCTTTCCTCTGCTCGTCATTCTTGCCGCGCGCCAATCGAGAAATGCCTGGGCATCGGCACCCGCTAGATGGCGCAATGCGGTTCCTAAGATCCTGATCTGGTTCCGGTTCACGAGATGTCAGCTCGCGAATGAGGTGCCGAGGTTAAGCCGGGGTGAACATCGGCACCGGCGGGCCGCCGTCGCTGGGCTTGAACACCAGCTTCACGGCCTGGCCGATCGGATCCCGTCGAGGTCGCAATCGACGATGTTGGTCATCATCGTCGGGCCCTCGGCCAGGGTCACATAGGCGATCGCGTAGGGGATCGGGGCGCGGCGCATGACGCTGTAGGTATAGATCGTGCCATTGCCCGAGACCTGCTGCAATCCGGTCTTGTCGCTAAAGCAGAACGGGCAAAAGGCGCGCGGATAATAGTGCAGCTTGCCGCAGGCATCGCACTTGCCGACCATCAGCTTGCCCTCGGCGGCGGCGTCCCAGAACGCCTTGGTTTCGAGATTGGGCACCGGGGCCTGGATCTTGCGCTCCTGGCTCTGCATGACCGTCACTCCCGCTCCATGATCACGGTCGCCGCGCCATGGCGGGTGCCGAGCGAGCCGCCGGTGCCGTGCGCCAACGCCAGATCGCAATTCGGCACCTGCACCTTCGGGTGCGCCTCGCCGCGCAACTGGCGCACCGCCTCGACCACCTTGGTCAATCCGCCGCGGTTCGACGGGTGGTTGTTGCACAACCCGCCGCCATCGGTGTTGAACGGCAGTTTGCCGGTGCCCGAGATCAGATTGCCGTCGGAGACGAACCTGCCGCCCTGGCCTTTCTCGCAAAAGCCGAGATCCTCGATCTGCATCACGACGGTGATCGTAAAGCTGTCGTAGATCGAGGCGTATTTGATGTCGGCGGGCTTGACCCCGGCCTCGGCAAAGGCCGCCGGCCCCGACCACACCGCGCCCGAATAGGTCAGGTCGATCTGGCCGCCCATCTGGTGCTTGGGCGCCTCGCCGGCGCCGATGATCTTGACCAATGGCCGCTTCAGGCTCTTCGCCACCTCGGGGCTGGCGACGATGATCGCGCCGCCGCCATCGCTGATCACGCAGCAATCGAGCCGGTGCAGCGGGTCGGCGATCATCGGCGAATTGACCACGTCCTCGACCGTGACCACGTCGCGCAGCATCGCATGCGGATTGTATTGCGCATGGTGCGAGGCCGCGACCTTGACCCAAGCGAGCTGCTCGCTGGTCGTGCCGTATTGGTGCATGTGCCGCATCGCGCACATCGCATACATGTTCGCGGTCGCCGGCGCATAGGGGTTCTCGAACGCGGTCTCGGCCGACTGCACCGTCGCTGGGCGCGGCGCGGTGCCGGTCGCCTGCCCCTCGGTGCGCGGCCTTCCGGCCAAGGTGATCAGCGCGATCGAGCATTTGCCGGCCGCTATCGCCTCGGCCGCATGGCCGACCTGCAGCAGGTAGGACGACCCGCCGGTGTCGGTCGAATCCCAGTGCCGCAATTTGAGCCCGAGATAGTCGATCATCGACAGCGCGCCGAGCCCGGCGTGTCGCCGGCGGCGCAGAAATATCCGTCGATGTCGTTCTTGCCGAGCCCGGCATCGGCGAGCGCGCCCTGGGCGCATTCGGCGTGCAGCTGGAACAGCGATTTGTCGTCGGCCTTGCGCGTCGGATGCTCGAAGATCCCGACGATATTGGCCTTGCCTTTGATGCTCATCGGCGGCTGGTCCTCCCCGTGGCGGCTCGTGCAGGTATGCGTCCCCAATCGGATACCGTCCGGCGCCCGCGGTCAATCCCGATTGCGAACCCGCGTCTTGCGGCCGTCCGACAAAGCTTATCTTGGTCAATTGACCAACCGAGCAAAGCACCCATGACCGAGACCGAAAATCTCTATGAAGCAAAGACGCACTTGTCGCGGCTCGTCGACCGCGCCGCGCAAGGCGAAGAGATCGTCGACGCCGCGCGAACCCGGGAACCTGCTCGGCATCACCTTCATCGCCGAGGATTTCGACGAGCCGTTGCCACCGGACATTCAGTCAGCATTCGAGGCTGGTGCGTGAGAGGCCTTCTCGACACCCACATTTTTCCGTGATGGAACAGGCGGGAAATAGAAGAGAGGTACGCCGTGGGACCGCTCGCCGGGATCAAGATCGTCGAACTGGCCGGGATCGGGCCGGGGCCGATGTGCGCGATGCTGCTCGCCGATATGGGCGCCACGGTGCTGCGGATCGACCGGCCGGGCGGCAGCGGTCTCGGGCTCGCGCGGCCGTTGCGCTACGACCTGCTGCTGCGCGGCCGCCGTTCGGTCGCGGTCGACCTCAAATCCGCGGACGGAAAGGCGCTGGCGTTGCGCCTCGTCGAGCAGCGCCGACGGGCTGATCGAAGGGTTCCGCCCCGGCGTCATCGAGCGGCTGGGGCTCGGCCCCGAGGATTGCCTCAGCGCAATCCGCGCCTCGTCTATGGCCGGATGACCGGCTGGGGCCAGGACGGGCCGCTGGCCGCAGGCGGCCGGCCACGACATCAACTACATCTCCCTCGCCGGGGCGCTCCATGCCATCGGCCGCGCGCGGCCAGCCGCCGACGCCGCCGTTGAACCTGCGTCGGCGACTTCGCCGGCGGCTCGCTCTATCTCGCTTTCGGCCTGATCTGCGGCGTTCTCGGAGCGCGCGTTCGGGCCAGGGCCAGATGATCGACGCGGCAATGATCGACGGCGCCGCCTCGCTGATGACGCGGCGGTTAGGCGCGGTCGCGGCCGGCATTTCGACCCACGAGCGCGGGACCAACCACCTCGATAGCGGCGCACATTTCTACGACGTCTACGAATGCGCCGACGGCCGCTTGATCTCGCTGGCGGCGATCGAGGGCAAGTTCTTCGAGGAGTTCCTGCGCCGGCTGGAGATCGATCCGGCGACGATGCCGCCGCAAATGGACCGCGCGCGCTGGCCCGAGGCGAAGGCCCAGCTCGCCGAGCTGTTCAAGACCCGGACCCGCGACGAATGGTGCGCCTGCTCGAAGCCACCGATGCCTGCTTCGCGCCGGTGTTGACGATCGACGAGGCGCCCGACCACCCGCACAACGTCGCGCGCGGCACCTTCGTCGAGGTCGACGGCATCGTCCAGCCGGCCCCGGCGCCGCGCTTCTCGCGCACCGTTCCCGACCTGCCGATCCCGCCGCAGCCGACCGATCCCGACCAAGCCGAAGCCGCCCTCGCCGCCTGGCTCGATCCGGACGAAATCGCCGCGCTCAAAGCCGCCGGTACGCTCCGCTGACGCGCCGAAACCACCCGAACCTGCGCCATGTGCTCGAAGACAGCGTTCGCCGGCCACTCACTGCTCTGGCCCAGCCGCAACCCTCCAGTCGTCGGCACTTGTGCGCATGGATGATCATGGACAGTAATCCAGCGGGCTACTGATTTATCTGAGCGAGACCCCCGAAAGCGGAGACGCTCATGTTCGCTTGTGCTAGCTGTACTGCTTTTCTGGGATGGAATATCCAAGCACTGACCTTAGCGTTTCCGAACACCGCTTGAAGGCCGATTTTATGCAGCGAGCACGCCGCAGCGCGCGAGTATAAATAAAAGAGAGCGATGCTCACCAACGACACGCCCATTGTCACACCCCAAGACGATCAATTTGGGGTCGATCCGTTTGCTCAGGCGCTCGCTCGGGCTATCTCGCAGATGCCGAGCCCGAAGGGAACGGTAATCGCCGTTAATGGTCCGTGGGGGTGTGGCAAGAGCAGCGCGGTAAACCTTGTGGTCTTCCACCTGGACGAACTGATCAAGCAGGAGAAGCTCAAGCTGATCCGGTTTAGTCCTTGGTGGCTCTCCGGCATCGACGCAATTACAGCTGCATTCTTTTCTGATCTGGAAGCCGCGATTGGCCGATCAATCGGAAAGCAAGCGCTGGACGCCCTACAGAAGCTTACACGCCAAGTGCTTCGATTTGGGAAGGCTGCCGAGACGGCCGCTAATCTTTATGCGCCGGGCTCAGGTACCGTCGTTGGTGGCGTGACCGACACTGTCGAGTCGTTGCTTCCTGACGAAGATGACATCGAGGCCCAGCACGAAAAGATTTCTGCGCTCCTGGAAAAAGGTGACCGCCGGTTTCTGGTAGTAATTGACGATATAGACCGTCTGTCACCGGAAGAGGCGATCCAAGTCTTCAAACTCGTGAAATCGGTCGGCCAGCTACCCAATGTTCTGTACGTCTTGGTTTTTGATCGGGAATTGGCTGAGAAAGTAATCACGGAAAGGTATCCGTCTGAAGGGCCGCATTATTTAGAGAAAATTGTTCAGGCAGCGTTTGATGTACCCCCAGCCTCGCCGGACGATTTGCGGGAGGCCTTCTTGGCTCAGGCAGACGTGACCTGTCTGCCGAAAGATGGTGAGGACCCGGTCAGGGTCATGAACATAATTCTCGGGCTCGTGATTCCACTTATCAAGTCGCCGCGCCATCTCAAACGCCTAATCGGCATGCTTCAAGTTACATGGCCCGCCGTTTCATCTGAAGTTGACCGCGCCGATTTCATTGCAATGGAGGCGTTGCGCCTATTCAAACCAAGCGTTTACACGGCCATTCGCGCCAATCCGGCGCGCCTTACAGGCGGGGCCGATACCTCGGCGCATAGGCCCGCTCGGGATCAGGCTTCTGGATATGATGAGCTGTTGCTCTCCGAGGTCCCGGAGGACGAGCGCCCGCAGATGCGCATCGCGCTGCGTCGTTTATTTCCTCGGCTAGAAGCAGTATGGGCGAATACCCATTACACCTCAGACGACGAATGGCGACGCCAACAACTCGTCTGTTCAGCGGAGCACTTTCCAACCTATTTTTCCTTCGCATTAGGCGAGGATCTTTTACCTGCTAAGACTGTCTCGGAACTCATCAGGCGGGCGGGCGACCACGATTTTATCCAAGCGACACTG
Organism: uncultured Alphaproteobacteria bacterium; assembly: GCA_963845735.1. GTDB lineage: Bacteria > Pseudomonadota > Alphaproteobacteria > ATCC43930 > CGMCC-115725 > AP-15. The sequence continues at coordinate 121,293 of CAWJTR010000008.1, forward strand.
CGAGAAGCATTACGCGAAACTTTGAAGTCTGGTCGCACGCGCGCTTCTGTCTATCTCGATGAATTGAGATTGCATGCTTCAGAAGTGGAAGAGGCACACATCGGGCCACTCGTGTCTGCGTTATTTGAGATCGGCGACGGGTTGGACGTGAAGGCCGATGAAGGGCGCGGCATGCTCGCCATGTCCAATAACAACCTACGGCTGCATTGGCTATTGAATCAATTGGTTCGAGAGCGATTGCCGCAGCCGGCACGAGTTCCGCTGCTTCGCGCCGCAATGAAGGTCGCTTCTCTATACTGGTACTGTAATTTTGCTGAACGTTGTTATAAAGACCACTATCCCGCGCAGCGCGAACCCCATACATTAGAAGATGAGCGATACGTTGACGAAAAGACCGCTAGACAATTTCATAGGGTGCGCTTAGCCAAATCAGGCAAGCCGCGGAAGATGGGAGCATCGCCGATCAGCGCAGACTTGTGACGATCCTATACCAATGGGTTCGTCTCTCGCCGAAAGGAATCGAGGAGGTACGAGCTAAAGCGAACAAGCTGCTGGCAAATGACGAGTTTGTTTCACATCTGGCCATCGACGCTTTCCGCATGACGTGGTCGCATTCACTCGGCTTCGGCGCCATGGCAGACCTTGTCTCCCGTGGCGCTCCTCAAGTCAACAGAGAGGCTATTCGGTACTTTGCGGATGAAAGAAAGTTCATGAGACGGGTCCGCGAGCGACAAGCCGCTGCCACCGATGCCGGGGAAGTCTTATTTTGGAAGACGTTTATCGAGGCTTGGGTAAGTCCCGAGACCGACCCATTTCGCAGGTAATGCGCGCGATCAGTATTTCGGCGTCCCTGGAGCGCGCATCACCGACCGACGTTGCGGCGTCAAAGTTCCCCAACCCGCTCGCGGGGAGAGGGTTCGAGTGAGGAGCCCGCATCGCGTCCCGGTCGGATATGGCGGCCGCGCAATTCGTTGTTGGTGTGGCGGTCGCCGGCGAGCCAGCGCGCGAGTTCGCCGTGCGCGTCGGCGAGGCGGATCGCGTCGATCTCGGCCACGTCTGTCGGTCGTCGTGACGCCGAGACCGATGCGCACCTGTGGGCCGAGCGGTTCGACCGCGCAACATCAGCGATCTGTTTGCCTTGCAAAACGAGATCACCGGCCAAATGCTGACTGAGCTGATCAGTCGCATCGCAATCATAAGATAGCCAAAATCGCATCGCATAGTCGGCCGTTGGCAGCGGCAAAAAGGGTCCGCGGGTAGGACCAACCAAGGCGATGGATATGGAACTCGGTTGGACGGCCGCACGTCAGCTTTGCTGGGCTCCCCCGGCCCGGGGCCCTGGTCGCCTCTGCAACCTATCGGCGAGAATTTGCTGCTGATTTGCTGCGGACGCAGCAATAGCTCGGGAGCTACATAACTATAAATTGTGTGAGCTTGGCAAAACAAGCAGACGATTTGCACCCTCCCCCTTCTTCCGAGCGGGCTGCTCCCCCGAGCGGGGAGAGGGCGGGGTGAGGGCGCGTCAGATATGCCGGCCGCGCAATTCGTTGTTGGTGTGGCGGTCGCCGGCGAGCCAGCGCGCGAGTTCGCTGTGCGCGTCGGCGCGGCGGATCGCGTCGATCTCGGCTACGTCTTCCGGGTCCTGGGTGAACTCGACGATCAGCCCGTCGGGCGAGGCGACATAGATCGACTTGCAATAACCGTGATTGGTCTCGCGGTATTTTTCGCCCGCCGCTTCGAGCCGCTGCTTTAGCTCCTCATAGGTATCGGGCTCGGCCTTGAACGCGATGTGGAAGTGACGCCCGATCTTGGCCGGCTTCTCGGCCTGGGTCAGCTCGTACATCTCCGGGTCGGCGAACTGGAAGAAGGCGAGCGCGCCGCCATCGGCCATCGCGAAAAAGGTGTGGCAGAACTCGACCTCGCGCTGCAAATCGGCGCTGAAATTCTTTTCGCACCAGGTCGCGACCAGCGGAATACCGAGCAAATCCTCGAAAAACCGGCGGTTGACCTCGTGGTCCTTCACGACGAAGGCGTTGTGGTGCAAGCGCGACGGCAGCCGCGACAACAAGCCTTTGGTCCGCGATCCGGCCGCAACCTCGATCGTATCCATCTTCACCCTCCCTGGTTTGCACGTCCGACTTGCCGGCAACGATACCACAAAACCGGCGTTGCATGCCCGCTCTGATGGCTCGGCGGTTGGCACCGGCTGCAAAGATGCTGCATGCTGGCGGCAACGCCACCTAGAGACAGGGGAATTTCGTGAAAATAAGCACAATGATCCGCTTCGGCGCCGGCACCGGGCCGCATGACCGGCTGCTCGGCCGCACAGCCGATTATGCCCGCCGCATCGAAGCCGCCGGGTTTCCCGGGATCTGGGTCGGCGATTCGATGGGCCGTGGGCGGCCGACTCTCGATCCGCTGGTGGAACTGGCGGTGCTGGCGGCCGTGACCGAGCGCGTCGAACTCGGCATCGGGGTATTGCAGCTATCGTTGCGCCACCCGATCGAGCTCGCCCATCGGGTGCAGTCGGTCCAGGCATTGTCGGGCGGCCGGCTGCGCCTTGGCGTCGGCAGCGGCTCGACGCGGGCGGATTTCGAACTGCTCGGCCTCGATTACGACCATCGCTTCCGCGCGATGAGAATTGCCCTCGAAACCATGCACAGGGTGTGGCGCGGCGAGCCGGTTAATGGCGGAACATTGTCGATATGGCCGGGCTGCGAAGGCGGGCCGCCGATCCTGATGGGGGCCTGGCGCAGTCCGCGCTGGATCACCTATGCCGCCAAGGAGTGCCAGGGCTGGACCCCGTCCGGCCGATACAGCAGCTGGGACGATCTCGAAGCCGGCATGCGCATCTATCGTGACGCGGGCGGCACCAATGCGGTCCTTGCCAATGTCGCCGTCGATCTCGACTAACCGGCCCGAATCCGCAGAGCTCGCCGCGGCCACCAACGTGGCGCTGGTCTGTCCCCCGGATGAGGCGCGGCGGCGGTTGAAGCGGATGGAGCAGTTGGGGTTCGACGAGGTTCTGCTGGTCTCCCAGTATGGCGAGTTCGAGGAGCTCGAACGGGCGCGCGATCTCCTCTGACCGACCTCACGGCCGCCGGTCGGGCTTGCCGACCCGTCGGCGGCTTGACAGCCGGCGTGGCGGGGGCATGCTGGGCCGGACACGCGATCTCTGCTGAGGGGGCGACATGATCAGTGCGGATCTCACCGGTAAAACGGCGCTGGTTACCGGCGCGGCCTCGGGCATCGGCCTCGCCGCGGCGGAGATCTTCTCGCGCTGCGGCGCGACGGTCGCGCTGAACCACCTGCCCGACGACCCGCGCGGGCCGGCTGCGGTCGAACGGCTCAAAGCCGAGGGCCGTCGGGTCGTTGCCGCGGCGGGCGACGTGGCGCGGCCGGGCCAGGCCGAGCGGATGGTGGCGAGTGCGATCGACGCGCTCGGCCGGCTCGATTTTCTGATCAACAATGCCGGGACCCCGGCCACCCCGACGCCGATCCCGTTTTCCGATCTCGACGCGCTGACCGAGGATTTCTGGTCGACGATCCTGACGACCAATCTGATCGGGCCGTTCCGCTGCGCCCATGCCGCGGTGCCGGCGCTGAAGGCGGCGCGGGGGGCGATCTGCAACACCGCCTCGATCGCCGGGGTCATGGGATCAGGCAGCAGCATTCCTTATGCGACCAGCAAGGCCGGGCTGATCAATCTGACGCGCAGCCTGGCGCGCACTCTGGCGCCCGAAATCCGGGTCAACGCGGTGGCGCCGGGCTTTGTCGACAGCCCGTGGAACAAGGATTGGCCGGCCGACCGCAAACAGACTTCGATCGAGCGCACGCCATTGAAGCGCGCGTGCAAGCCCGAAGACATCGCCGAGACGATGTTTTTCCTGTGCGCCGGGGCGGCGATGATCACCGGCCAGACGGTCATCGTCGATGGCGGCCTGACGCTTTAGCCGCGAAAAGGCGGGCCGGACGCCCGCGGTCCCAACGGGAGGAAATTGGATTGAGCGAGCAGCGAACCATCAACGGCGCGCAATGGCTGGCGCGGGCGCTGGCCGGGACCGGGATGACCCATGTCTTCTTTGTCGAATTGGTGATGCGCCGGACCCTGATGGAGTTCGAGGATCTGGGCGTGACCCGCATTCTCGCCCATTCCGAAAAGGCCGCGGCTTATATGGCCGACGGCTACGCCCGCATCGCCGGGAAGCCGGGAGTGTGCATGGCGCAGTCGGTCGGCGCCGCCAATCTCGCTTCCGGATTGCAGGACCCCTATCTCGGGCGCAGCCCGGTGGTGGCATTGACCGGGCGCAAGGAGCCGTCGTTCCAGCATCGCAACAGCTATCAGGAAATCGCCCACGCCCCGCTGTTCGCGGCGGTGACCAAATTTTCGAGCCCGGTCGATTCGACCGCCGAATTGCCCCGCCTGCTGCGCCATGCCTGGCGCGCGGCATTGGCCGACACCCCGCGGCCGACTCATCTCGATTTCTGCGGCTTGCAGGGCGACGTCATCGAACTCGGCCAGACCAGCGAGCCGACGGTCATCGATCCCGAGGCGCGGCACATTCCGGCGCATCGGCCGGTCGCCGACGAGAACGACATCGAGCGCGCCGCCGCGGCATTGACCGCGGCTCGACGCGTCGCGATCGTTGCCGGCGACGGGGCCTTGGCCTCGCAAGCCGGGCCGGAGGTGCTCGCCCTGGCAGAGGCGCTGGCGGCGCCGATCGCGACCACGCTCGGCGCCCGCGCTCTGATCCCGAGTCGCCATCCACTGGCGGCCGGCGTGCCCGGCAGCTATTCGGCGCCGCCCGCCAATCGCATCGTTCACGGCGCCGATCTCGTGCTCTATGTCGGCTGCGACACCGGCGACCAAGTTACGCTGAATTGGACCGTGCCGCCGCTCGCCACGAAGATCGTGCAGATCGACGCCGACCCGCTCGAGATCGGGCGCAGCTACCCGAACACGATCGGGGTGGTCGGCGACCCCAAGGCGAGCGTCGCCCGCCTCGCCCAGGCGATCGGCCGCCCGGCGCGCGATCGCGGCTTTGCCGATGAAGCGGCGCGCATCGTCGCCGATTGGCGGGCGACGATGGCGCCGCTCGTCAACGACGACCGGGCGCCGATCCGGGTCGAGCGGCTGTGCGCCGAGATCACCAAGGCGCTGCCGGCCGACGGCATCCTGGTGGCGGATACCGGATATTCCGGCATCTGGACCGGAACGATGATCGACTTCAACGGCTCGGGTCAGACCTATCTGCGCGCTGCGGGCTCGCTCGGCTGGTCGTTTCCGGCCTCGCTCGGCGCCAAATGCGCGGCGCCGAACCGGGCGGTCCTATGTTTCACCGGGGATGGCGGTTTCTATTACCATCTGGCCGAGCTCGAATCGGCGCGCCGTTGCGGCATCGCCGCCGTCGTCGTCGTCAACAACAATTCCGGCTTTGGCCAGAACCTGACCGGGGTGCGCCGCATCGCCGGCAACCGGCCGGGCCGCGGCGAGGCGCTGGTGCGCTTTGGCCCGACCGACTTCACCGCGGTCGCGAAGAGCTTTGGCGTGCGCGGCATCCGGGTCGAGCGGCCCGGCGAGATCGCCCCCGCTCTGGCCGAGGCGCTCGGCGCCGGGGAACCGGTCGTGGTCGATGTCGTGACCGATATCGAGCCGCGCGCTCCCGAACCGTGGTCGCCGGGCGTCAGGACATGACGCACCGCAGAGGCGGCGCGATGGGATCTGCGAGCTGCGCCGAAGCCGAGCGCCGCGAGAGACCCGGCGAGGCTCAGCCGGCGATGCCGAGGCTGCGAATTTTGTCGAACACCGGGGCGATCTGCGCGCGATAAATCGGCGAAGCCGAGCGCGACAGCCACAGCTGCTCGAAGGCGTTCGGGGGATATTCTCGAAATTGCTCGCGAAACGACGCTGCCGCCCGAGCGGCTTCGCTCGCCCGCCCGATCAGCGAAAGGGCGGCCATCAGAAAGAGTTGCGCGGTTCCGTAGGTGGGATTGCGTTCCAGGGATTTTCGCAGCAGGGCAATCGACGCCTCGGTGCGGCCGAGCAGAAGCTCGGCGAATCCACCATAGAACAGAAAAATGCTTTGCCGCCGATCCGTCGAATCGAGGCGCATCGCCCGCTCCGCGGCCGGCAGCGTCTCTTCGGCGCGGCCGAGAAGGGCCGCATTGTACCCGGCGAACCCGTGAGCGAGCCCGAGCCCCGGATCCAGCGCCAGCGCCTGTTCGATGGCCCGCTCCGCTTCATCCAGCCTCCCCGCCGCGGAGTGCAGCAGGCCTTGGATACATTTCGCGAGGGCATGTCCCGGCGCGAGGTCGAGCGCGAGCGCGATCGCCTCGCGCCCGAGGTCGGATGACGCTGCGATGGCATGCGGGTCGCCCCACCAGGGGTTGCTGACGAGATGCTGGCAGGTGAAAGCAAGACCGGAGAGCGCCTCGACATTGCGCGGGTCGTGCGCGAGCGCGGCGAGCAGCCAGCTCTGCGCCTCGGCCGTCATCTCAGGCGTGATCCTGCCCTTGATCGCAGTCGCCGCCCGGGTGAGACACTCATTGACCCCGAACTCGCCGCCGGATGTCATCACCGCACGGCGGCTCGCCTGCTGCAGAACGAGGAGGTGAAGCTCTCGGGAGATCTGGCGGGTAATCTTGGTCTGGATCGATTCAAGATCTTCCGGATCAAACTCATACCGATCTGCCCAGCAGTATTCCGCCGTCACCGCGTTGGTGATCTGCATGTTGACCCGGAACGTCGTCGCGCCGCTGCGTTGAGCGCTTCCGGTAACGACGTACTCGATTTCTGGATTGCCTATCCGCGCCGAGATGTCGGGAGGCCGCCGCTCTTCTGCGACCCGCGCGAGCGCCAGCCCGCGGCCGTGGCGCAGGAGATCGGTGACGAGATCGTCAGTAAAGGCTTCCACCAGGTATTGCTGGCGGTGGTCGCCTGTCAGATTGCGCACCGGCGCGACAGCCACCGCAATATTCGGCAGCACACAAGGCCATTCTGGCCCCGCTTTTTTGGCGATCGGCGCTAAGTGTCGTTGGATTGCGGGCTTGGCAGGAAGTCCGGCAAGGGCGTTCGGCAAAGCCGCCGTGTCACGATCCGGCATCTCGGCCAAGCGGCCGGCGGCGGCACCCTCACTGGCCGTGCCCGCATGCGCTATCTCGTTGGCGAGCGCCTGGGTTTCGGCGTCAGGAGCGACCCCAAGTTCGCGTTTCAGGATTTCGGCGCAGGTGCGGTATTGCCGCAGCGCTTCCGGCCGCCTCCCCGCATGAGCATAGGCGCGGATCAGTGCGCGCTGACCAATCTCCGAAAGCGAGTTCGAGCGCCGCCAATCGACGCGCCGATTGGATCGCCGCATCATGCTCCCCCGCTTCGTCCTGCAATGCCGTCAAGCGCTGCAAGACGCTGCAGATAAGGTCGAGCGTGCGATCCCGCTCGGCTGCGAGCCATTCCTGGAAGGGCTCGGAATCAATGACGAAGTCAGCCAAAAATTCGCCGCGATACAACTCGGCCGCGGCGAGCAGCTCGGAACGGTCCGACAGCCGCGCAAGCCGCTCAAAACGCTCGACGTCGACGTCGACATCTTGGAGTCGGCAATTGGCGAACTCCGCGGCCAAGTGGCGCCCGGCGCTCTCACCGAATGCTCTTCGCAGCTCCAACAGGCAGTTGCGCAAACTGTGGCGCGCCTGATCCGAACCTTGATAGGGCCACAACAGGTCGGAGAGCCGTTCGCGGCTGACCGGCCGGCCCCCCTGGGCCGCCAAATAGGCCAACAGAGCGCGCGCCTTTCTCGGGACCTTCCCGAGCCGGCGTTCACCGTTCTCTATTACCAAGGGTCCGAGGAGGCTGATCAGCAGAGCCATCACCACCGTCCCAATGTGGTGCTACGACGGCCACAATCGACCTGGGCCGACGAGCATCGATCTATTTTGATCCAAGTGCGAACTACCATCAAGGGTATAGTTGGTTAATGCACGGTCAGGCAAGCGCCATCTCGCGTCGTTCTCGTCCCTGATGCACCGCGATCTTTTCTTCGATCACGCGACAGAGAGTGTCGTACCCACGACTTCTCAACGCCGGCAGCAAGTCCTCGTAAAAGATGGCGCGGTCGCCGACATCCGAAGGAGCTGCATCCTCCCAAAGCTCGATCGGCGTGAAACTCCGGCCGAACGCTCCGGTCTCCTCGACGCCGGCCGCAAGCAGTTCGAGCCGGGTGCGCAAGCACTTCTCGCACTGCCCGCAATTGGCCTGACCCGCCGGGCTTTGCAGGGCACGGTCGCAAGGCCGCGAGCGCCGCAGGCCAGCCGGCGATATCGCGCACCTTCTGGAGGCGGGAGAAGCGCGAGCCGTCGTGAATGACGGTAACGCGCTGGCTCGACAACAAACCATCGACGGCGGGGTGCGATCCCCATGGCACCGGTGTGTCCACCGAGTAGGTGCCGCTAATGAACAGAAAGGCCGGCCCAGCCAACGCGGCATGCCCGACTGCGGCCAATGCGGCTCCACTGTGGCGATGCTCGAAGAAGCCGGGCTGTGACGGCAGGTGGCGAAGATTAGTGCGGCATGGGATGATCCGGATCCCGGTCTCGACGGCCACCGGATCGAGGCGCCGGAGCGCCATCCGAAAGCGCTCGTCCTCGGGATCGCGTGCCCGTTTTCCGATGTCGATCCCGTGGATGAACAAAGCGTCGCGGATGTAGGCGGGGTCGTCCTTGCGGTAGAGGCGCCGATTGCGCATCAGCATGTGAAGCCCGTCGACGCCCCCGGACAGAAAGGCGACGGCGCGCCGCGGACCGACAGGGATACAGCCGCGGCCTCGGGGAATAGTTTCGATCTCCGGGGCGGGGGTGAGCATTCCTCCCCAACTCGTCCACCACGCGTGCACGGTCCGCAGACCCTCGATCAGCATCGGGCAGGGATGGCCTTCGATCCGCACTCTCGCTTCGCCGTGAATGGCGGCGAGGGGGAAGCAAGCGGCGAGAAACGCATCGGCGCTGGGCCGGTCGCCTCGCTCCGGGCGATCGTCGGCTTCATCCGTATCGAAAGCATCGTCCTCAATTTCAAACGTCAGCACCTGATCGGGAAAGTTCCGATCCTCCCAGACGACAGTGGCCGACGAGATCCTCGCGCCGCCGGTCGCCGTCAGGGCGAGGTTTCTAATTAGCATCGAAGCATTACCCCCATTTGGGTCGCCTCAGGTCAGCGCGGTTGGGCACACGAGCGTCGGGCGACGACTGTCGTTGGCATTCTTTGGAACGAAACTATCGCAACCTGCGTCAAAAAGGCGTCCCGGACGCCATCAAACGACATCTTCGCGACAAATTGTTAACCAATGATTTCGAATGCAGCGAATTTCCCACACCTCATTTTGGGCGAATGATCGCGGGAGACCCGATTTGTCGTCTCGGCCCGAAATACGGGTGAAATGCGAGCTACGCTCAACTTATGAAGGGTCTTCGGGACAACCTTAGCCGTCAATCGTCGGCTGAGTTTCGATAAGATTTCGTTAAATCAAAGTCGAATTCATTTTTGACGGACTGGTGACGCAATCGGCGACGGTTTGCTGACCACGCGCAGAAAACTCTCGCTCGGGGAGACAAAACAAAACACCGGAAAATGTTGATGCGCATTACTCCAATTCGAAAACAAGATCGGCTCAAATCAAGACCCCACACCGACCGTGACTCGGTATCGTCCATACGGCGTCCTAGCGATGCCATCGGCGACACCCTCGTCACTTGCGCTGGAGACGCTCGACTGATCGAGGCAGCGGCCTCGGAGGCTGGCCCCGATACATTCGAGTCGCCGCACCGCGTTTGTCACGGCGCTCCCGACCCGCTCCGCGCCGCCGCGTGGCGGTGCGGTGGAGGGAGCGATGCAGGGGTTCGACGACTGCTTCGCCGCGCTGCAGGACCCGCGCGGAGTCAACGCCAGACGGCACGATCTTTGGGAGATTCTGATGATCGCGCTATGCGCCGTCCTGTCCGGCGGCCAGACCGCGGTCGACATGGCCGTATTTGCCGAGGCCAAGCAGGAATTCCTCGGCAACTTTCTGCAGCTGAAGAACGGGGTCCCGAGCCACGACACCTTCAGCCGCGTGTTTCGCCAGCTCGATCCCGACCAGTTCCGTGCGTGTTTTCAGCGCTTCACGGCGCGTTTCAGCGAAACCTCAACCGGGGTCATCGCCATCGATGGCAAGGTCCTGCGCAGGCCGCTCGACCCTGCGCATCGCGGTTCGGCTTTGCATATGATCAGCGCCTGGTGCTGCGACACGCGCTTGGTGCTTGCCCAGATCGCCACGACAGCCAAGACCAAAGAGAGCACCGCGGTCGTCAAGCTGTTGGAGATGTTGGCGTTGCAGGGCAGGATCGTCACCACAGACGCGCTCAATTGTCAGCGCGACATTGCTTCCCGGATCATCGGCCAGGGCGGCGACTATGTTCTGGCGCTCAAGGGCAACCACCATGCGCTGCACGCCGATGTCGTCCGATTCTTCGCTGCTCCGGAGCACGAGACGGCCGCCACCCATGTGACGCTCGACAACGATCACGGCCGGAGCGAGCAGCGCGTCAGCCTGGTCTCGACCGACATCGCCCGGCTGCAGACGCGGCACCAGTGGCCCGGTCTGGCTGCCGTCGGCAGGGTCGTTCGAACCCGCGCAACAACCGGGAAGGCGGCGCCGAGAGCCACAAAGGAGAGCGCCTATTACCTGCTGAGCACGGCGCTGTCGCCCGAGCGCTTAGGTCAGGTCGTGCGTTCGCATTGGGGGGTCGAGAACCGCTTGCACTGGGTGTTGAACGTTGTCATGAACGAGGACCAGGGGCGAAGCCGCATGGACAATAGCCCCTACAACCTCGCTATCCTGCGTCATATGGCTCTCAACCTGATGCACAAGGACCGTTCGAACGTCTCGCTGCGCGGAAAATTCAACCTCGCTGCCTGGAAAGAGGATTTTTTGGCAAAACTTCTCGCCCAGGCCTGATTGCGGAACGTTTGGTTGCACAGGGCGCTCGGAAACCGCGAAAGAGAAAATTAATCTCGCTTGACGAGAGTAAACCCCGACCTCGGCAACCGCGAAACCGCCCCTAGACGTCACAACCAGGGTTGCAGAGTGTAACCATTTGTAAGAACGTGTAACAAATTGCCACATCGGCGCTCGGGGATTTAATTGCCTTTTGACAGCGCGCGATCGCTTCAACGCGAAACGGCCGACGGTCCGGATCTTGCCCGCGCCGAGACCGCGATTGGGCAATTCACGGCGCACCATCCCTATCTGCTGTTCCGCCGCGGCGCCTTGCCCGGCATTCGCCGCTCTGCGGCGGTTAACCCGCAGTTGCAGGCGCGCGTAGCCCAAGTGCTAGCGGAGATTCCGCCGGCAGCGGCACAGGACCCGCGCACGGCGCTCAAACGGCGAGCTCGGCGCCTGATCAACATCGCGTTTCTCGCTCTGACCACCAAGGGCTCCTCCGCGGATGCAGCGCTGGCGGCGACCCGTAGCGCGCTCGCCGAGTTTGTCGCCGCCGCGAGCTGGAACGAGCGCCCGGTGATCCGATCATTTCTCGATCGTGGCGAAATCGCCGTCGCCGTTGCTCTCGCCTACGACTGGCTATACGACAGGCTCGCGCCGCAGGAACGACGGGCGATCGAGAACGCGATTCTGCGCAACGTGCTCGAGCCGGCCTATGCGGCTTATGCCGATCCCTCGCTGCTGTGGCCAAAGCGCCGCGATAATTGCACCCTGGTGTCAAATTCGGCGATCACGATTGCCGCACTGGCGGTCTTGCACCGTTACCCCGAGTTATCGGCGCGCCTGGTGCACCGCAGCCTTGCTTCGGCGTGGAACGTGTTCGCGGGCTTGGCGCCGGACGGGGCCTGGCGCGAAGGCCTCAGCTATTGGTCCCTGGCGATGCGTTACGCCGGTCTGATGGTCGCGGCGCTCGAGAGCACGTTCGGCGACAGCTTTGGTCTTGCTGATCGTCCCGGCTTCGCCCAGACTGGAGACTTGGTCCTGCACGCGGTGGGACCGTTTGGGGCGGCCTTCAATTTCGGGGATTCGGAACCTCGCTTCGATGTGTCGCCGCTCACATGGCTCGCGTGTCGCTTTGGCCGGCCGATCGATGGCTGGCTGCTCGGGGAGCCGGATGGCTGGCATCTGCTCTTTACAACGATTTGGCCGAGACCGGCAAAAGCCTGCCCGATGACCCTCGGTCTACCTACCGGCAAGGTCTTTCACAGCGCCGATCTCGCCTGTTTTCGCAACACCTGGTCCCGCGAACCATCGGCGCGGCCGGTCTATCTGGCGGTCAAGGGCGGGAATATATCCGCTCCGATCGGAAGCGGCGCGCCACGGCCCGAGGATGTGATGCTGCACGCCCAGGCCGACGCCGGCACGTTCATCCTGGATGGCGCTCGACACCGCTGGATCACCGAACTCGGCTCGGACGACTATGATCTGCCCGGCTATTTCGACCACGGCAGCGACACCAGGTCGGGGCCGCGCTGGCGGTACTATCGCTCGCAGGCCGCCGGGCACAATACGCTGACGATCGGCGGGCGCGACCAAGTGCCGAACGCGCCCGCGAGGATTATCGGTAGTTGCGTCGAGGGCGACTGCAAATGGGTGGTCCTCGATCTATCCGCGGCCTACGACAAGCCGGCAGGCACGGTTCGGCGGGGCGCCGCACTGATCGGCCGACAAGTGGTGATCCAGGACGAGGTCGATCCCGACAGCTGCAGCGACGTGGTCTGGGTGACCCATACCAGCGCCGAGCCGGTGCAACTGGCTGGATCGCTCGCCCGTTTCCGTATGGGCAGCGACCGGTTCGTCCGCCCGCATCCTCGAACCGGCGGGCGCCCGCTTCGAGCTGGCCTCCCCGCCGCCGCCGCGTTCGTTCGCGTGCGGCCCGGCGCACGAGCTGCATGGCGGGGCAACCGGAGACGGCGCCCTGGTTTCCGAATTGCCCCGCCGTGAAGATCACGCGGGCAAGCGCGCCGCCGGCGCGCCGATCCAGCGGCTACAGATCGCCTGGCCGGCGGGGACCCGCCGACTGAGCGTGCTGTTGCTGCCCGATTGTGACGGAACCGAACTTGCATTGCCGGTTGCGCCCCTCGACCATTGGCTCGCCCGCCGCCCAGTGCGACTGACCGGGCTGCCGCGGCGTGGCTGCCGAACCCGTGGCCTGCATGCCGCCGGACGGGGTTCGCCGGCACGGCTGCGAAAATCTAAATTAGGGTATGCTCGCGCAAGATTCGGGGCCGAGCCGCGATCATGGCTGAGCTTTCGGAACCCCCCTTCTCTGGCGGCAGATGGATTTACCACCCTGCGTCGCAGGGGAGTGCTGCTGAGCCTCACCTTATCCTTCTCGGTGGGGACCGTAGCCTCGACCATTTACGTACCGTCGATACCCGCGATCGCCCGAGCCCTCGACACCTCGATCGCCCGGGTGCAGTTCACTTTCGTCAGCTATCTGCTGGCTTACGCGATCAGCATGTTGGTGTTGGGGCCGTTGTCGGATCGGCTCGGTCGGCGGCGGACCATTCTTTACGGTCTGGCCTTGAGCGCCGTCAGCAGCCTTGCTTGCGCCGCCAGCCCCAGCATCGATTTCCTGATAGCGGCGCGAGTTCTGCAAGGGATCGGCGCCTGCGCCGGGATGGTCGTCGGCCGCGCCATTACCCGTGATATATGGGGCCCCGCGGCGGCGGCTCAGGTCATCGCCGGGCGCGGGATCGCCGCCACCTTGATGCAGGTCGGCGCCCCGGTGGTCGGAGGCTATCTGCAGATGTCGTTCGGCTGGCGCGCCAATTTCGCAGCCGTAGCGGTCCTCGCGTGCCTCGCCATCGTGCTGATGATCCGCTTCGTCCCCGACCGCGGCGCAGCGTCGACTGCATCCGCCAACGGCCCGCGGATGCTGGCGAGCTATCGCACCTTGATCGGCACCCGCCGGTTTCTCGGCTATGCACTCGCCGCCGCTGGCGCCCATGCCGGTTCTCACATCTTCGCCGCCGGCGCCCCAGCGGTGCTGATCGGCAGCTTCGGCGTCAGCCCCGCGCAATACGGCTATTACGCCGCGCTGCCGCCGCTCGGCTTTCTCGTCGGCAGCTTTGTGTCGAACCGCTTGACCGGCCGCCTCGGCCTCAACGCCCTGATCACGATTGGCGCAACGGTGCTGATCCCAGCCGGTTTGGTCATGGTGAGTTTGGCGGTGCTGCACTTGACCGGCCCATTCATCGTCGTCGGGCCGATGATCTTTGTCTGCTGCGGCAGCGGGCTGATCACCCCCAACGCCGCTGCCGGAAGTCTTGGGGTCGGTTCCCGAATCGTCGGCGCCGCTTCGGGTCTCGCCAGCTTTTTCCAGATCATCGGCGCCGCCGGCTGCACGGCCGCGCTATCGCTCGGGCGGAGCGGGAGCCCGCTTACGCTGGCGATCGTCATCGCTTTCGCCGGGCTGCTATGCGTCACCGCCTTCGGCTCGCTTCTGCAACCAGAGCGGCTGGCCGCGAAGGCCGATGCGAGAGTTGCCGGCTAGCCCGCGATGCAGACGGCCGAGGGATAATCTGGGTTATTCGGCCAAAATCCTCCCGGCGCCCGCTGGCTGGAATCCGCGGGATGTGATCGCCGCCCACTTTCCGAAGATGGCCGAATTGGGCCGCAACGCGGAACCCGAGATCCGCGCGCTCGAAGCGCGGCTCGACCGCGACGAGGCCGCCGGGCTGCGATACCTCGTTGCTGCGCCAAACGGTGGGCGAGATTCATTGGCGGCTGCAATATACCGGCGACGCCGTGGCGGCCGCCGCGGCGCTCGGCCGGCTGCGCGCCCTGGCCGCCCTGGCGGAACCGCCGAGTGGTCTGCTCCCGGACGAGGATGGCAGTTTCGGCGCGGGCGCCGAGGTGTGGTTTCTGAAGCTCGACGCCTCGGTCGACCGTATGCTCGCCGACGACTTCACCGGAAGCGGTCGAGCGCCCCGCTTTCTCGACCGCGTCAACGATCCGGGCCGTCTGGAGGATTACCTGGACAGCCTCGTCGTCTCGCGCCTCGCCGAGGACGGCGTCGATCGCCGCAAGGAGCTGAACTTTGCGACCGCCGACCTGGTCCGGCTGATCCTGCGCCGCCGACCGCCGGGCTATCCATGGCGCCCGGGGCTCGATACCGTGATCCGGCGCTTTGTCGCCCGCTGGCAAGATCCGACTACGGGCTTCTTTGGCGCGGATTACGAGATCGCCGGACAGCGATGGCGCACCACCGACCTCAGCCTGACCTTTCACATGGCCCGCTATCTCGACGGCCGGATCGGCCACTGGCAGCGGCTGATCGACACGCTCCTAAAAATCCGCGACGACCGCTACCCCAATGGCTGGCTCGACGACGAGGGCATCACCAGCCACAACAATTATGACGTCGCGGTGCTGTTCCAGCTCGGCTGGGATCAGATGCGCGGCGATCAGCGTCGGCGCGCGCAACACGAGATCGACCGGCTGCTGTCGTGGTGTCTCGAGACGGCGATCGGCGCGGACGGCGCCGTGGTGGCGCGCGCGGTCGGCGAATCACTGCCCGAGAGCTATTATTTCACGGTCGCCTTTCTCGACACGGTCGGATTTTTCGACCCGGCGAAGCGGTTCTGGACCGATCGCGGCTTCCCTGAGGCTGCAGCCCTGAAGGCGCTACTGGAGCGGCAAATTCTCCGGCTGCACCAGGGCGATCCGATGGCCCGGATGGCGCTCGAGCGACTGCGCCGCTGACCGGTAGATTTGCGCGCGGCCGATCCGTTAGGATGCACCCCTGCCACGTATGCGAGGAGCCGCAAATGCCGATGACCATCGATGCCGCCATCCGCCACGATGTTCGAATCGAAGACGTCGAATACCAGCGCCAGGGCGGCCGCTCGATGCTGGCGCGGCTCTACCGGCCGAGCGGGGCCGGGCCGTTCCCGGCGGTGCTGCAGGTCCATGGCGGCGCCTGGGTCAACAAAGACCGCACCGACAACGATTTCATCGCCAAGGCGTTGGCCGAAGGCGGCATCCTGGTCGCCTCGATCGATTTCCGCATGCCGCCCGAGGCCCCCTACCCCGCCTCGCTCGCCGACATCAATCTCGGCGCCCGGTGGCTGAAGGCGCATGCCGGCGAATACCGGAGCCGCGCCGACTGGGTCGGCAGCTTTGGCACGTCGAGCGGCGGGCATCAGGTATTGCTGGCGGCGATGCGGCCCGACGACCCGCGCTATGCGGGGCTGTGGCTGGCCGACGCCCCGGCAGCCGACGCCAAACTCGCCTTTGTCATTTCGGGCTGGGGGGTGCTCGACCCGCTGCTGCGCTACGAGCTGGCCAAGAAGGCCGGCAACGCCGAGCTGCTCGACAACCACCACAATTTCTGGGGCGACGCGGCGACGATGGCGGAGGGCAACCCGCCGCGGATCCTCGATCGCGGCGAACAGGTCCATCTGCCGCCGGCCCTGGTCTTTGGCGGCGACAAGGATGAATGGGTCCCGGTCGAGCTGATGCGCCACTTCGCCGATTCGTGGCGCAAGGCCGGCGGCGAGGTCGAGCTTCAGCTCTACGAGGGCGCCAATCACGGCTTCATGACCGGCAAGCCCGACGCCCCCTATGCCGCCCGCGCGATCGAGCGCATGAAGAGCTTCATCCGCAAGCACACCACCGGCTGACGCCGCTGCTGCGGCCGCGGCAAATTCCCGTGAACCGGGAAAGTAACCGGGAATTTGCCGATTCGAGCCGCAAAGGCACCGTTCGTCCGCCAAAATACCGCGGTAAATCAAGCCGTTCCAGGAGAATTCCCGTCGCGATGTAAACGGGAATTTGCTCCTGCCTAAACGGGAATTAAATCGCCGTAACCGGGAATTATCGGGAACACCCGTCGGGCCCAGAAATCGGCCCAACATGGCCGAGCACGACAGCAACAAAAATCTAAAAAGACATCCCACCCTGTTTCCTCGTCCCCGGTTCGCACCTTGACGCAAGGGTGCCTTCGGCCGCCCAGAAATACCATGCGATTATGGCAATACATCGCCGCCTACGCCGCAATTTTCTGGTCTGCGTGCCAATCGGGCTGGGGGTAGGGCAAAACTTAACCTCGTGTGAGCTGTTTCACATGGCCGAGAAAACCGACAGGCTAGATTGCCCTTAGGATTTTAGCTGCCCCGAGGGCGACCCGCGCTGCCGTTCAGCCGGAAAGCGCCGGCGTGGCCTACAGCGGGAGCGGAGTCGATGCCAGACTACCTCATTACGGTGCGGGCGATCGGCGACGGCGCCTTTACCGATTCTCCGGGCGCAACGACATTCCTGAAGCTCGAGGATGCCGACAAGGCGCCGTTCAGTCCGGCGCGCGCCATGCCGGGCGACGATTGGGTGCGCGAGGTGATCGGCCAAGTCGCCAAAAGCAAGGACGCCACCGGCGTGTTGCGCGGCGACGTGCTGGTCTTCATCCACGGTTACAACAATTCGATGGCCGACGTGCTCACCCGGCATCGCATCTTGAAGCGCGACCTGCCGGCCCACGGTTTCGCCGGCACGGTGATCAGCTTCGACTGGCCGTGCTACGACACCGCACTCGCCTATGTTCCTGATCGCGAGGAGGCGAAGCTGACCGCCTTCGGCTTGGTTCGCGACTGCATTTTTCGGGTCGCGAGGATGCAAAGTCAGCTCGACTGTGACGTCAACGTGCATCTGCTCGCCCACTCGACCGGCGCCTATGTGGTTCAAGAGGCCTTCGATGACGCCGACGACCGCCGCGCAATCAACTCGATCAATTGGACCGTCAGTCAGATTGCACTGATTTCCGGCGACATTTCGAGCAACTCGATGGCCGATGGCGATGCCGACACCGAGTTGATCTATGGGCATTGCGTGCGCTTGACCAATTATTCCAACGGCCACGACGAGGTGCTGCAGATCTCGAACATCAAGCGCGTCGGCATCGAACCGAGGGTAGGCCGCGTGGGTTTGCCGGGCGCGGCGCCGGCCATCGCCGTTAATGTCGATTGCAGCCAATATTATCAAGCGGCGATCGGCCCGCACGCGACGGGAGTGGCCGGAGTTGCCACGAGCCATTCCTGGCAGTTCGGCGACCCGGTCTTTACCGCGGATCTTGCGCAAACCCTCAACGGCAACGTCGACCGCGGCGTGATCACGACGCGCGATACACTCGCCGCCAACCGCTACACGCTCAAGAGCCCATAATTCAGCTGAAGATACCCAACATCGCCGCCTGCTGTGCAAGCTCCCTGGCCCCTATCGACACCCATCCCGCCGCCAGGGTGCCCGTGGGCGAAGACATACAATGCGATTATGGCAATATGTTGTCGCTCGACCGCAGCTTTTGGGTCTGTGAAGGGGGATGGCAGAGTTTAACGCGACACCGCTTCCACTCAGAATGCAGCGGCGCGCGCGGCACTCCCAAGCATCACCCCGGGCGGTCGTAGGGCCTGCTTCTTCCGGGTTGGGAGCCGTAAAACCCGATTGTTGCCGGCCCCCTCGTTCGGTTTCGTCGTAGGAGTTTCGACAAGTTCACAGAAACTCATGAACTCAATTTACTCAGGTAGCCGAATGCTCCATACGACGCAAACGTACCTTTTGGTCCTCGCTACCCAAGTGGCCTCGTCCGTCTGATCCCAACGGATTTCATCGGCACTCATTCTATCAGCTACCTGTCCGACTACACTCCGAGCTTCCTCGGCCGTTCTGTAAAGTCTATCAGCTCGTCTTACAGCTCCGAACACCGCGTCACTGTCTACGCGATACACAACCCACAACCAAACCAGGTCTGTCATTAGCCGAGATTCCCCCGATATCCCGCCGATTTCTAAGGTTAAGATCACGTTCTCGAGGGAGTTTGGCAACGGCAAATCGCGTTCCACGTGCCCGGCAGGCATTCGTGGGTTCATTCCTCATCGACGCCCATCAGGCGCGAATAGCCCACCACATCGGCGGCGAGGATCGCGGCGAGACGACGGGTGGCGGTGGTCGTGGGCATTGCTCGGGCGGCGCTAACTCCCGCGTTCAATTTAACCTATTTCGACCGGGAACGCGCCGATTTGATGCGGGCGCAACGGCCGGGACCTCGACGAACCGGCAGCGGCGTTCATTCCTCCGGCATTCCGGCCTTGCGCAATCCAGCGAGATAAGTGGCTTCAAACAGAGCGCGGGTGCTCGGCGCGCCCCAATGTCTGATGGCCTTTAGGCGGGATATGCTCGAATAACGATCGTCGGGGCTCAGTCTGCGGGCTTCTGCGAGTTCTGCGGCGGCGCGCTCGGTGTCGCCTTTGAGGCCATAGGCGGAGGCGAGACTGACGCGAAATGTCGGATGTGCAGGGTTGGCGCTGCGCGCCTTTTCGAGCCAGAGGATCGCCTGGTCAGCGCGAGACTGCAACAGATGTACGTGCCCAATCTGCGCGTACATCGCACCGATGTTGGGATCGCGGGGGCTGAGCCGGATGGCTTTCTCTGCGAGCGGGATGGACTCTTCTATCTCTCCGGTCAATAGCTTAGACGCACCGAGTGCGAGGTACGCGAACACCCAGTTGGGGTTCAGCATAATCGCCGTCTCGTATTCGGACGTGGCCTCGTCAGGCCTTCCCATTGCGCGCAGCACGTGGCCTCTGGCGAAATGGGCAAGCGGGCCGCCGTTTGAGCCGGCCAAAGCTTGTGCGACCAACCCCTGAGCACGCGCGATGTCGGCGGCGGCCGAATTGGTCATTTGGTCGAGTACGCGGGAGGCGAGCGTCCGCGCCAATAAGCTTTGTGCTTCTACGGACCGCGGATCCAGACGTAATGCTTGCTCATAGAGGCTGATTGCCTCGATATATGTGTCGCGTGAGGCGGGCTTCGAATATGCGGCTCGTCCCCGGAGGATATAGTCCAGTGCGTCGGCGTGTTGGGTCGGCCGAGCTGCCTCCGCTCTGACGAGCTCAATGCTGAGTGTAACGGCGATCCGGCTCGTGATTTCGTCTTGCAGGGCGAACAGATCGGTCGTGTCGCCGTCGAACCGCTCGGCCCACAGATGCGTGTCTCTCTCTGCGTCGATCAGCTGGGCGTTGATGCGAATCTGATTGCCCGATCGCCTGACGCTTCCTTCCAGCACATAGCGCACACCCAACTCGTGGCCGATCTGCTTCGTGTCGATGGGCTTGTTTCTATATGTGAACGCGGTATTGCGCGAGATCACGAACATATTCGCGAGCCTCGAGAGATCGGTCGTGAGGTCCTCGGTGATCCCGTCCGCGAAATACTGCTGCTCCCGGTCGTCGCTGAGGTTGGTAAACGGTAGGACGACGATCGACAGGCGCGGCGCAGCGAGGGGCGGCGAACTCGAGGTGGTGGACGACACGCTTGCCGTCGACACGCCGGCTACGCCTTCTGGGCGCAACGCATAGACCCGAACCGGCCGGGCAATGTTCTTGACGCTCTGCTCACCCATGTCCTCGAAGGCGTAAGGGAGGCGGTCGCCGATATGGTCGCGGACCGTGCCGGAGACGCAGATGCCGCCGGGTGCGGCCAACCCCTCCAGCCGCGCCGCGATATTGACGCCGTCGCCGTAAATGTCGCCGCTATCGGCGATCACGTCGCCGAGATTGACGCCGATGCGAAATCGCAGGCGCCGCTCCTCGGCGAGATCCAGATCGCGGTCGGCCATTGCGTGCTGAATTTCGCCGGCACAGCGCACCGCGTCGACGACGCTGGCGAATTCCGCCAGCACGCCGTCGCCGGTATTCTTGACGACGCGACCCCGATGCTCGCGGATCTTCGGATCGACCAGTTCGCGCAAATGTGCCTGGACGCGTTCGTGCGTGCCTTCCTCATCCGCCCCCATCAGGCGCGAATAGCCCACCACATCCGCGGCGAGGATCGCGGCGAGACGGCGCGTGGCGGTGGTCGTGGGCATTGCTCAGACGGCGCTAACTCCCGCGTCCAATTTAACCTACTTCGAGCGGGATCGCGCCGATTTGATGCGCGCGCAACGGCCGGAACCTCGACGAACCGGCAGCGGCATTCATTCCTCCGGCATTCCAGCCTTGCGGAGGTCGGCGAAACAGGTCTGCTCGAACAGGGCGCGAACCTTCGCCGACCCGATGGGTTGGGTGGCCTTCTAAAGCCCTGCGGCGCGACCTATGACAAATTGGCCGAGCGGCTGAGAGACCACGGCCTATCAGAGACCCGGAACTCGATTGCCGGCAAACTCAAACGCGGCACCTTCCCGGCTACATTTCTTCTCGCCGTTATGGTGGTGATCAGGCAAGAAGACATTGCCCTTACTGAATTGTAGACCGGATTATCCCTTCTCCAGACACCAATGATATCGTCTTCCCCATAAATTCTAACACTAACTCTTTATGGCCTCCGATGAATTGTGGATTGGAATTAAGTAGTATTCTCACTTGTCTTGCAATTGGCTTTTCCGTATTTTCGGCCCAAATCTTTTCTTGTGAGCACTTCCCATAGAAAATCTCTTGCACGAAATTGGGTCTGATCAATATCTCCCGCAATTTAAACGTGTTCTTTGAGCCGTCTTTGAAAATTCTATATACCCCCAGCATATCTCATCCAGCGGCATCTCCTGCGCTCGGTCGCGCATCGGCGCACATGAATGCCTCAGACAGCTTCGCGTTTAAATAATCTGGGCTTCAACTGTGAAATATCCCGCCTTTTTGGCACCATGTTGCGCACATTCTTATCGCTATATCTCAGACATCCGGAGCCCCCTCAATAACAGATTGATACTTATCGGCTTACGATAAGTCGCGCATTCCAGGATAATGCGCACTATCCAAACCACTGAAAAGATTAACAATGGCGCGACCGTGGCCATGACATGGCCACCATTACGTCTCCTTATCGCACAAAAACGTGGTTTGCCGCACTTAAGTGCGCGACGCTCGGTATTCGCCAGAAGCGCGAGGACTCGCCTCGGTTTCCATGCTGGCCGCCCAGCATCCTATGACAGCTGATTGTGGCCGATGTAATTTATTGGTTGCACCCCCCCTGAGGGGCTGGCGTTATCGGTCGCGGGCAGAGCCGTCGTTGTGGCCGTTGCTACATAATACCGGTTATGCGTCTTTCACCTTGCCTCTGAGAATGCGCCTTTATGCGTCTTTCGAGCTGCGGAAGAATTTCATCGTGGATGACGGCGGGTCACGAAAAGCTCGGAGAGCATCGGCCAGTACACCTGCATCACCGCGAAAATGTAGGCCGTGCTGATACCAAACAGCAGCATGCCGCCGGCCGCCTCCAGCGCGCCCATCATCTGCCAGTGCCGTTCCAGCGTCAGCCCCGATGCGCCTCGCGTGGTCATCGAGTTCGACGGAATAGAGGATCGCATCTTTCGGCGAGTGGAGCGCACCGAGCCACACATACGCCCCCGCCCAGATCGCGGCCTCTATCCCGTGGAGCACGGCCAGCAGCAGGCCGACCACTCCGACCACGCCAATCACTATCGGGATCACATGACGTAAACCAAGCTTCCGGGTCTCCAGCCATGCCCTGATCCCCAACCCCACGAAGGACATCAGCACCACCCCCGTCGCGTGGATTGCTATGGTCAGTGCGATCAGCGATAGACCCCAAGTCCAGTTGACGCTCTCCAACAGATTGATCCTGTAAAAGCGATGCGTAACTCGGTTATCCGACGGGCAAGCTCGGCGACACCCGCTCAATCGCTCGCCGCGTCGATCAGCAGGGAGCGGAACCAGGCTTGCGCCGGCTCGCTCGCGGCGCGGCGGTGCCAGGCCATCGTCACGGTCATCGAGAAATCGAGCGGCAACGGCATGATTTCGATTTCGGCGGTGGCGGCGATCTGGCGCGCGGTCCGGCTCGGCACGGTGGCGACGAGATCGGACGCGGCAAGAGCCACCGGCAACGCCAGATAGGTCGCGACCAACAGCGCGATGCGGCGGCGCAGCCCGAAATCCACGAGAATACGGTCGAGCGCGCCGCTGGTGTCGCCGCGCGGCGAGACCAGGATGTGGTTCAGCGCCGCGTAGGCCTCGACCGACAATTGTTGGCCGGCGATCGGATGGCCGCGGCGGGCAACGACGACAAACGGGTCGCGCAACAGCAGCATCGACTCGATGTGCGCCGGCAAGGTGTTGAGATGGGCGACGGCGACATCGATCATGCCGCGGTCGAGCTGCTCGGCGGCAGCCGCACCGGTCAATGGCGTCAGGCGCAGGGTTGCCCGGGGAGCCTGATCGGCAAAGGCCGCGGCGAGACGCCCGACCAAGGCTACCTCGGCATATTCGGCCATGCCGGCGGTGAAGATGCCCGCGCTCTTGGCCGGATCGAAACCGATGCCGAGGTTGAGCGCCGCCTCGATATGCTCGATCGCGGCGGCGACCAGCGGTGCGATCTCGCGGGCGCGGGCGGTCGGCTCCATGCCGGTCGGGGTGCGGACGAACAGATCATCGGCGAACAGGTCGCGCAGGCGCGACAGCGCGTGGCTCATCGCCGGCTGCGACAGGCCGATCCGGTCGCCGGCGCGGGTCACGGCGCGCTCGGTGGTCAGCGCGTCGAAGGCTTTGAGGAGGTTGAGGTCGACCGCCCGGATATCCATGCTGCGAATGGATAGCATATCATCTATCGATTTGATAGATGGCCGCCGATCCTATCTTATAACAGCAGCGAACAACCCGATCGGGAGCAACCAGCCATGCCGCAGGACACCGCGCCGCGCCTCAGCCATGTCGGGCTTTATGTGCATGACGTGCCGAAGATGATCGACTTTTACAGCAATGTGCTCGGCTTCGTGGTCAGCGACGGCGCCGAGGACGGCCGCATCACCTTCCTCTCGCGCAACCCCAGCGACCATCACCAGGTCGTGCTGGTGCGCGGCCGCACCACCGATGCCGAAGTGCCGATGGTGCAGCAGGTGTCGTTCAATGTCGGCACCCTCGCCCAGGTGCAAAAGGCGTTCCGCAAGGTGCGCGCCGCCGGCTGCGAGGGCATCAGCCCGATCTGCCACGGCAATGCCTGGTCGGTCTATTTCCAGGACCCCGAAGGCAACCGCATCGAGATGTTCTGCGACACGCCGTGGTACGTGCCGCAGCCCTTGGGCTTCAAGATCGACCTCGACAAACCCGAGGACGAGCTGTTCCGCGAGACCGAGGCCTATTGCCGGGATCGCGAGGGGTTCAAGCCGATCGAGGAGTGGCGGACCGAGATCGGCAAGAAGATCGCGGCCAAGCTCGAAGCGTGACGCCGACCGGCTTCGGGCACCGCCTTAGCACGACCACGCAACATCATCAGGAGAACCAGAGATGACCGAAAACCGGGGCTATCACGCCCACGTCTATTACAATGCCGAGACCAAGCCCCAAGCCGCAAAGCTGCGCGAGACGATCATCGGAAAATTCGCGGTCGAGCCCGGCGGGTTCAGCGACGCGCCCGCCGGCCCGCACCCGATCTCGCAGTTCAACGTGATCTTCAAGAACGAGGAATTCCAGAACATCGTGCCGTGGCTGATGCTGAACCGCGAAGGCCTCGACGTGCTGGTCCATCCGCTGACCGAAAGCTCCTATGACGACCACAGCAAGAATGCGCTGTGGCTGGGAACGCCGGTACCGATGAAGCTCAACATTCTGCGGCCGACTTACCGCGCCGAGCTGCTGCCCAAGGACGCGGCCCACCCGGCCTAGCCGCCGACTGGCGCTCAGGCGACGGCCTGGCAGGCCTGATTCCAGCTGCAGTCCAACATGACTGGAGCTTCTAGGATCAGAGCATGAAAAACTCGGGCGCGAACCCAGGCCAGTCGGCGTCGGAGCTGATCTCGAAAAGAATCGCCGAACTCGGGGACTGGCGCGGAGAAACTCTCGGCAGAATGCGCAAGCTGATCAAGGAAGCAGACCCGGACGCCGTCGAGGAGTGGAAGTGGATGGGCACTCCGGTTTGGTCGCACGACGGCATCATCTGCACTGGCGAATCCTACAAGAATGTCGTGAAGCTCACCTTCGCCAAGGGCGCGTCTCTGAAGGATCCGGCCCGTCTCTTCAACGCGAAGTCTCGACGGAAACGTACGCCGCGCGATCGACATCCACGAAGGCGAAGAAATTGACGACGACGCCTTCAAGGCGCTCGTTCGCCAAGCGGTCGCCCTCAACAGCTCAAGAAAGTCGAAACCTTCGAAGAAAGCGAAGTCCTAAGGGAATCCGCCCTCAACTTTCCGATTGGGGCGAGCCGGCTGGTCGTCACCGCCCCTTAGGGTTCAGGACGTGCGTGTGTCCCTCGCGCAAGTCGGGTTTGAAGCCGAGAGCTTCCCAGAACAGAATGCTCCCGGCGGCGGCATTCACGGTGATTAGCCGGCCAGTATGCTCTGTCCGCTCGAGCAACGCCGTCGCCAGCTTGCGGCCGACACCGCACCGCCGGAACCGCGGGCGGACATAGAAGCGCCGCATCCGCAAAGCGCCCGGCACAACCGGCTCTATCGTCAGACCTCCGATTCCGGCGAGCACGCCATTCAAGCGCGCGGCGAGCAGCGCTTCGCCTTCGCGGTCGAAGCGCGTCGTGCGCGACGCCCACTCGGCAGCGAGCCGTTCGACCTGCCGAAACCCCTCGGCGAGCGCCTCGGCCCGCAGCGTCTCGAAGCCGGCCGGCAAGTCGCCGGTTACGGGCTCAAGTTCGAGCGGATCGATCCGCTGACCCGCATCGATCGGCTCGTCTCCCACCGGCCCCCCTCCCTCCCCGAGCGCCTGGCCACGGCTGACCGGCACAGACTATTATGATAAACAATAGTCGGAGCACCGCCCACGTTCCCGCGATGGCGGCGGCCGGTTCCAGGTGCTTCGAGCGCCGTGTCGGGACGGGTCGGGCTGTTGAGGCGGGATGCGGATAAAGGCGCGGCTTTATTGCGGGTCGGAGTGCTTAAATAGATTGAGGCGGCGGCCTGCCGCTGGTGCTGGAATTGCCGCCAGGGAGGCGCTCGATGCGGAAACTGCTCGTCGGCCTGGGGGTGCTCGTCGTTCTCCTCGTCGCCGCGGCGGTGATCATTCCGTTCGCCGTCCCGGTCGAGGTTTATAGCGCGCGCGTCGCGGCGCTGGTCAAACAGGCGACGGGGCGCGAGCTCAAGATCGCCGGGCCGGTCAGGTTGTCGGTGCTGCCGATGCTGGCGCTCGAGGCGAACGATGTCTCGTTCGCCAATATGCCGGGCGCGCGCACGCCCGACATGGTGGCGTTGAAGCGGCTGCGGCTGCAGGTGCAGCTGTGGCCCCTGCTCCACCGCCGGATTGTGGTGAACCGGCTGGTTCTGGTCCGGCCGGTGATCGCGCTCGAGGTGGACAAGGCGGGACATCCCAACTGGGTGTTCGGGCCGACGGCGGCGCCCTCGGCCGCGCCGGCGGGCAGCAATGCCCAGCCCGCAACCGTGGGCGGCGGGTTCGGCATTTCCGGCCTCGCGCTTCGGAAAGTGCAGTTCTCCGACGGCAAGATCAGCTATTTCGATCAGCGCACCGGCAAGGCGGAGCGGCTCGACGGCATCAACATGACCTTGTCCTTGCGCAGCCTCGGCAGCGCCCTCATCAGCGACGGCTCGGCGGTGTGGAACGGCGAGAGAGTGGCGTTCGCCGTCAACATCGACAAGCCGCACGCTCTCCTCTACGGGGCCGAGAGCCAGGTCGGGATCAAGCTCACCGCCGCTCCGCTCACCCTCAACTTCGCGGGCCGGGTCATGGGGTCGCCGTCGTTAAAGCTCGATGGCGCGATCGATCTCGAGACCACATCGCTGCGCCGGCTGGCGCAATGGGCGGGATCGCCGATCGCCCTGAGCGGCAACGGCCTCGGTCCATTCGCGCTGAAGGGCACGCTCGCGATCGCCGGGACGACGACCAGCTTCAAGGATGCGGATATTTCGCTCGACGCCATCAGGGCCAAGGGCTCGGTATCGGTCGACAACGCCGGCGCGCGGCCCGCGATCGTCGGTACGCTCGATGTCGACAGGCTCGACCTCAACCCTTACCTGTCGCCGCAGACGGCATCGACCGCACCGCTCGGCGCGCCGGCGGGCCGCCCCGCGCCCGCGTCTTCGGCGCAAAATGGCCGGAGCGATATGTCTATCGATTTGTCGGCGCTCAAGCTCGCCGATGTCGATTTCGACCTCAAGATCGGCGGCATCGTCTACCGTCAATTCCAGATCGGCGCGAGCGCCGTCGGCATCCGCATCAAGGACGGCCGGCTCACCGCCGATTTGAGCCGGATGGCGCTCTATCGCGGCAGTGGCCACGGCAGCGTGACGATCGACGGCAGCGGCGCCGTGCCGACCATCGGGCTCGACGCCGCTCTGAGGCAAGTGCAGATCCAGCCCCTGGCGCAGGCGGCGATCGGCATTGACCGGCTCACCGGCGCCGGCAATCTCGACATCGCGGTCACCGCCCGCGGCAATAGCCAGCGCGACTTGATCGGCACGCTCTCCGGCAGGGGTGCGATCAACCTCGCCAATGGGCAGATCAAGGGGGTCAACCTGCCGGCGCTCGCCCAAAGCACGGCGAAGATCGAGCGCGACCTGATCAACTCGCTCAACGTCACCGGCGCGCTCAACCTTCTCGCCCACGGCCAGATCAACGCGGTCGGTCCGCTGGCGCTCGTCACGGACGCGGCGAAAAGCCTGACCGGCGGCGGCAACGTCACCAATTTCGGCACGCTGACGGCGACTTGCGCGGTCACCAACGGCCTGTTGCGCAACAACGATCTGCGGCTCCAGTTGGGCGCGTTCCCATTGACCGGCGCCGGCATCGTCGATTTGCGGACGCGCGTGGTGAACTACAGGGTGAGCCTGCAGCTCGGGGAGGGGATCGCGGTGCCGATCCAGGTCAGCGGCACCTGGGACAATCTGAGCTACCAGCCCGATCTGAGCGCCATGCTGACGCAAACACCGGGCAATGCGCTCGCCATTCTCAAATCCGCCGGCGGCAGCGTCGGCAAAAACCTCGAAGGGGTCGGCCAGGGTCTCAAGAGCGTCGGCCAACGCGCCGTCGGCGTGCTCAAGGGGATCTTTGGTCAATAACGCCGGGCCGTGCCGCGGTGGCCCGGCCGAGCCGCGCGGCGCAATCGGCTAGGCGGGGTCGCCGGTGTCGGCGACGAGGCCGGCGCAGCCGATGCCGTAGACGGCGCAGGTTTCGTCATTCTCGGAGGTGTCGCCGCTGATCCCGACGGCGCCCAAGATATCGCCCGCCTGGTTGCAGATCAGCACACCGCCCGGAACCGGGATGACCCGGCCGCCGGAGGCGACGCTGAGCGCCTGAATAAATACCGGGTTGGCGGCGGCGCGGCGGGCGAATTCGCGCCCGCCAAAGCCCATGCCCAAGGCGCCCCAAGCCTTGCCGCCGGCAATCTCGGGCCGCAACAAGCTCGACCCATCCTCACGCTTCATCGCCTTCAATTGGCCGCCGGCATCCAGCACCACGACGGTCAGTGGCTTGAAGGCGAGTTCGCGCCCCTTTTCCAGCGCCTTGTCAACAATGGTCGAGGCTTGTTCGAGGGTCAGCATTAGGTAGGCTCCGCTTCAGATAGGTGACCAAAATCCGCCTGGCCGCGCGGGCTTCGCTCAGTGCCGAGTGTGGCGGATCAGTTCGGCCCAGCGGTCGAGCACCGGCAGGATCTCGTCAGACTTGGCCGAGGGCAGGGTCACGACCGCGCGAGCGATGCCCTGATCACCGTAGCGCTTTAGCCGATCGAGGTTTTCCGGCGCGCCGAATATCGACACCGGGACGGCAGCCGGATCGCGTCCGGCATCGGCCGCCATCTGGCGGAACTGCGGCAGGAACTCGGTCACGTCGGCATAGCTGGGCCGGCTGGCGTTGGGAACCCAGCCGTCGCCATAGCGGATGGCGCGGCGCGCGCTGTACGGGAACGCGCCGCCGACGATGACCGGCGGGTGCGGTTTCTGCGCCGGCTTCGGCCAGGTCCGCATCTTCGGAAAGTCGACGATCTCGCCGTGATATTCGGGCTCGGACTGGGTCCAGATCGCCTTCATCGCCTCAATCTGCTCGCGCATCCGCTTGAAGCGGGTTTTGAACACGGTGCCGTGATCGGCCATCTCCTCCTGGTTCCAGCCGCCGCCGATACCGAACAAAAACCGCCCGCCCGAGACCTGATCGAGCGTCGCGACGAGCTTGGCCGTCTGGATCGTGTCGCGCTGGATCACCAGGCACACGCCGGTCGCGACCTTCAGCGTCGTGGTCGCCGCCGCCGCCGCCGTTAGGGTCACGAACGGGTCCATCACGTCATAATATTGCTTGCCGAGCTCGCCGCCCGACGCCGGCTGCGACAGGCGCGAGGATGGAATGTGCGAGTGCTCGGGCGCCCAGACCGACTCGAAGCCGCGCGCCTCGAGCGCCCGCCCGAGCTCGGCCGGGGTCATCGAATAATCGGTGAAAAACATCGATGCGCCAAAATCCATCCGCGTTCTCCCGATCCTGGTGGTTGTCGGTTCAACGAGGCGTGATCACCGACCCCGTGTCCATACGAGCCGTTCAGTAAGGGCTGCTGCTGCCGCCGGCCGCGGGCTTTGAGGGCGCGCCCGAACGCATTTCCTGGACCGCCGCCTGGCCGCCCATCGTCACGAAGCGGGTGTCGCCGCCGACGGTGACG
Organism: uncultured Alphaproteobacteria bacterium; assembly: GCA_963845735.1. Classification (GTDB taxonomy): domain Bacteria; phylum Pseudomonadota; class Alphaproteobacteria; order ATCC43930; family CGMCC-115725; genus AP-15. Next base: position 150,866 of record CAWJTR010000008.1, read on the forward strand.
AACATAAAGCCCATCTCGATCATCTTCTTGGCATAAGCCGGCGCGCCGCAATGGATGCCGGGCTTGACGCCATGCCGCTTGCAGCCGTCGAGCACCTTTTTGAGCGCCGTCATCATCCATTCGTCGGGCTTGTCGCCGCCCGGCGGGTGGCCATAGGAAATCGACAGGTCGGACGGGCCGACATAGACCGCGTCGAGCCCCTTGACCGACAGGATCTGGTCGAGATTGTCGATCGCCTCGGCGGTTTCGATCATGCCAAAGGCGACGACGATGTCATTGGCCTTGGCATGATAATCGGCGCCGCCATAAAGCGAGGCGCGGATCGGCCCCGAGCTGCGATGGCCGAGCGGCGCATAGCGCATCGAGTTCGGCGAGTTTCTCGGCCTCGGCGCGGGTGTTGATCATCGGGCAGATGATGCCGTAGGCGCCGGCGTCGAGCGCCTTTTGGATGTAGGCCGGGTCGTTCCACGGAACGCGCACCAGCGGCACCGTCTCGGTGGTCGAGATGCCCTGCAGCATCGTCACCATCATCTGGTAGTCGATCATGCCGTGCTGCATGTCGACGACCAGCGAATCCCAGCCGGCATGGGCCATGACTTCGGCCGAAAAGCTGGAGGGGATGCCCAGCCAGCTGTTGATGACGGGCTTGCCCGCCTGCCACAATTCCCGCACCCGGTTTGCCCGCGCCATCCGACCCTCCTGCAAAATCCAAGGCAGCGATCCCGCCAGTTGGCGCGACGGAAGTCAAGCTTGGCGCCGCTACGCGATCCGGCGATCGATTGTGAGCGCACGAAGCAGTCCCGCGCCATCCGCGGGCTTCGCTCAACAGCGAAATTTCAGGGTCGCGGCTCGTCAGCGGCCCAGGCGTCCGGGCGAGCTTGCGGTGGTGCGGTTCTGGCGACTGCGTTCGGCCGGCTGAACCGCCACAACACAATGTAACGTCCGACCGAATTTTCGGATGCCGGGCGTCCCAGGGGGGCGAGAGTCCGGCGATAGTCCTCCAGCGAATGCCTTTTGGCGGCTGGTCCAGTGCGCCCATAGACCGCCCAAACGGTGTGGCCGGGCGCAAGCCTGGCTGCTTCCAGCAAACTCCAGGTCAAACTGACCTGATGGTCGGCGAGACCAGAGCGGGCGGCAAAAACCGAAAGCACCGAATAGGAATAATAGTTGTCGAGCAGGACCACATCGCCCGGCTGGGCGGCATCGGCGAGATGCGCCGCCAACAGGTCCCAACGCGGCTTGGTCTCGTAATCGTAGTAAGGGATCAGATTGATCATGCCGGCGGCCCCGAGCATCGCCGTCGCCGGCGCAAGACGCGGGAACGAGAGCCGACCCAGCCCGGCGCCGGCAAAGACGAAGAATGGCCCCGCGCTCCAGGCGAAATACCGTGGCGACAGCACCGGCACGAACAGGGATAGAAGCAACAACCCCACCGGAAGCACTAGCGCGGCGCAGCCGAGGACCGCCACTACCGTCGTGTCGCGGCGCAGCCGCCAGGCGCCGAGCGCGGCCAAGATCACGCTGACGACGGCGAGCCCGGGGACCTTGGACGGCAGCAGCCCGAAGGTGATGAAGCTCGAGATGCGCAGCAGGTACACCGGTGCGACGATCGACCAGATCGTTTTGGCGGTCTCCGCCGGCGCCCCGCCCGCGCCATAGAGAACCCCCTCGCTGACGGCATAGACCCATGCCAGCGAGGGGACCCAGATTGCCAGGATTAGGGCCTGAGCAAGACCCCAATTTCGCAGAAACGCGCGTCTGCTGCCGCCGGCGCGCCAGACGATCGCGCCGGCGCCCAGATTGGCGGCGAGCAGCCAGGGGATCGCGACGTTGAGCACGCTGAGCGCCGCCGCAGTGCCGAGAGAATAGGCCATCCACGCGCCGCGCAACGCGCCATTGCGCCACATCGGGAGGGCTGCCGAGGCCGGCTCCTGGGCCAGCCGGACGAGCCCAAAAAGTGCGGTCAGTATCAGACACGAGACCAGGGTGTAGGAGCGCGCCTCCTGCCCGAATTGGACTTCGAACGGCGAAACCGCCATCAACAGCCCGGCGATAGCGCCGCTGGGGCGGCCGGCGGCCCGGGATCCGATCGCGCAAGTCAGCGATGCGCCGACCGCGCCGAACACCGCGGACGGCAACCGCAGCAGCCATTGCGAGGTGCCGATTTTGGCGACCAGCCACAGCAGCAGAAAATAGCTCGGATAATGGTTGTTATACAGCGAGTCGCCGACAAGGTCGGGCAAGGTGGCGGTAGCTCGGCGTAAGCTCGCGATCTCGTCAAGCCAGAACGGCTTGTCGCCGAGACCATAGAGACGCAGCGCCAGAGCGAACACCCCGATCGCCGCCGGCAGCGCGGTTGACGGCAGATTGCCCGGTTCGAGGCGGTGTCGGACGCGCAGCATTATCGCGGAGAAGGAGCGCATCGCCTGATCAGGTCCCCCGGACCGGCGCCGTATCAGCGCCCCGAGGTCTTAGGCGCGCGACAACCGCCTCATCCCTGTTGCGCCGCAGCAACCCTCCCCTGTCGAGATTGCATCGCGCGCTGCGGGCGGCCGTGACGACGGACTATGGTTGTCGTCCCCGGCACAGCGCGAAAGTCTCGCGGCCGCGCGTAGGGACAGCCTCAGCCGAGTATTTCCCGGTTGACGACGTTGTCGCGGATCGGTTTGCCGTCGAGCACGCTAAGGATGTTCTGCACGGCAGCAACGCCCATCCGGTCGACCGCTTCGCGTGTCACGCCGGCGACATGCGGGGCGGCAATGAAGTTCGGCAGGGTCAACAGTGGGTTGTCCTGCGGCGTCGGCTCTTCGACGAAGACGTCGAGTGCCGCGCCGGCGATGCGGTTCGCCTTCAGCACGTCGTAGAGCGCCTTCTCGTCGATGATGCCGCCGCGCGCGGTGTTGACGATAAACGCGGTGCGCTTCATATGCGCGAGCCTGGAGGCGTCGAACAGGCCGACCGTCTCGGGCGTTTTCGGGCAATGGATCGTGATGAAATCGGCGCGCGCCACCGCGGCGTCGAGGTCCTGCACCGGCTCGTAGCCCAGGCCATGGATCGTCGCAGAATAGGTGTACGGGTCGTAGACCAGGACGTTGGTCTCCATCGCGGCATAGCGCTTGGCGGCGCGTGTGCCGATCTTGCCGAAGCCGATAATCAGCACGGTCTTGCCGTAGAGATCGACCGGCATCTCCTTGTAGCGGTCCTGCCAGCGGCCTTCCCTGACCAGCCTGTCCATCGCCGCACCACGGCGGGCCAACGACATGATCAGGATAGACCCCGGCTTCGGCGACGCTGACCGAATTGGCGGTGCCGCCGATCATCAACGGGATTTTTCGCGCGGTCAGCGCCGGAACGTCGACCGCGTCGTAGCCGACGCCGATGCGCGAGACGACTTCGAGCGCGGGTGCGGCGTCGAGCTCGGGATCGCTGAACGGCTGCACGCCGAGCGCCACCCCGGCGATATCCTCCAACAGCCGGTGCAGCTCGGCCTTTGGCACGTTGGGCGCAAAGGGGACTCCTTCGACGTCGTCTCGGGCCTCGACGATCGCCCAGCCGGCCTTGGCCATCGTCGTCGGCAGCAGCAGCTTTTTGCGGTTGGTTTGCGAGGTCTGGACCATCGGTCTCCCCAGTTTTGATTGCGGCGTCGCCGCGGATCAACTTGCTTCGCTTCGCTCGGAATGGCAACAAAACCCGTCGTCGCACGGGCAGACCGCGACCACAAAGATCAAGCGTCCCAACTGCAAAGGCGCTTGACAAACGGTTTTTTGTTCCCCTATATTACATAGCGCGTCGAGTACGGTCTGACTAGAATAGATTAAGAGTTCACATGACAACTAACGCCGACGTCGAGTTAGACCTTGCGCAGCGAATCCCTGAGTTTCTGCGTGAATTGAGAATACTTCCAACAGGGTATCAATGCGAAGTACACCTCCATCGCGGAAATAGGAAGAAGCGGAGAGACGCTGAATTCGAAGGGAATTGGGATCCAGACACCGATTCGATTCGAATTGCTTTTTCGCCGATGGAGGAAGAGATCGAGACTGAGACGAGCGCAGGTTCGGCTTCCCTCAAGACGGCGAATCCGGCGTCTGCGGAAGATCGATTGTCGGACCTCGTTCGCGCACTCGATCGCGCGGAAGGACGTCCTGGCTACGAATTTGTTTCGCTGAAATGGTTTCGCGATACCGCGTTAGTCCATGAGGGATTCCCTTGGGCTTTGGATGAGTTCGCGCGGCACGACGTACTACGCGAAGCGATCGATAAGCGCTGGCTCCTGACGAGCAAAGTCGCGAATCCGAGACCGCCGAATTTTCCGGTTACCGCAATCCGATTGAATCGACAGATGCCCGAGGTCAACGCAGCACTTGGGACCCGCACTGGTAGTCCCCCGGCTTTTCACCCGGTCACTATCCGTGGAGAGGCTTTGTCCGCAACGGTGCTGCGCGACAGGCGGTGACTTGGCTCTATATTTCTTGGATACCAGCGCGCTCGTGAAATTATACGTGCAGGAGCCGGGTACAGACCGGCTCCTGCATCTGATCAGCGATCAACCGGAAAATCGCTTTGCTGTTCTGGCGATTTCGGTGGTCGAAGTCCGTTCCGCGATCAGACGACGGCAGCGCGCCGGGGATATCGAGGCAAGCCTTGCCATCGCAGTTCTCGAGAGCCTCCAAAGGCACATGGAGAGCCGATTTCTCCGGCAGGCGGTCAATGACACCGTGATCGACACCGCACTGGAGATGATTGATCGGTATGCGTTGCGCGCCTACGACGCCGTCCAATTGGCAGGTTGCCTTGTGATCCGTGGTGCCGCCGCTGAAGCATTCACGTTTGTCTGCTCGGATCATCGGCTTTTGGAGGCGGCGCGGTCGGAACAGTTGAGGGTGCTCGATCCAGCCGCATGAGATGGTGGGACGACGAACCAAGCACGGCCAACCAATTGAGAATGGAGCGGAGGCTGCCATGCCCACACAATTCCTGATGCTGCCGCCACAGACGCCGAAGACGCGCGAATGGGGCGCGCGCCTTGCCGCCGCACTGCCCGAGCTCGAGGTCGTCGTCGCCGAAGACGCGGTGCGCGCCGAGCAGGCGATCGCGACCGCCGAGGCCGCCTTTGGTACGATCCCGCCCGCGCTGCTGCGCCAGGCCCGGCGGCTGCGCTGGCTGCAGGCGCCTCAGGCGGCGCCGCCTGCCGGCTACTACTATCCGGAGCTGATCGCGCATCCGCTGGCGATCACCAATTTCCGCGAGATCTACAACGACCATATCGGCACGCATGTGATGGCCTTTGTTCTGGCCTTTGCCCGCGGCTTGCAGCGCTACATTCCGCAGCAGCTACGGCGCGAATGGAAAAAACCGGCGCAGAACGAGGGCGTGCTCCATCTGCCCGAGACGACGGCGCTGGTTGTCGGCGTGGGCGGGATCGGCAGCGAGATCGCGCGGCTGTGCGCCGCCTTTGGCATGCGGGTGATCGGTGTCGACGAGCGCCGCCGCGACGCGCCGCCGGGTGTGGCCGAATTGCACCGCGCCGACGAATTGGACGCGCTGTTGCCGGCCGCCGATTTCGTGATCCTGACCGTGCCGCACACCCCGGAAACCGAGGGGTTTATGAACCGGGCGCGGTTTCAGCAGATGAAACGGACCGCGTTCTTCATCAATATCGGGCGCGGCCTGACGACCCGCCTCGACGACCTGACCGCGGCGATCGAGGCCGGCGAGATCGCCGGCGCCGGGCTCGACGTGTTCGAACAGGAGCCGCTGCCCGCCGACCACAAGCTGTGGACATTGCCGGGCGTGTTGCTGACGCCGCATACCGCCGGCTATGGCCCCTATCTCGACGAGCGCCGCTACGAGGTCATTCTCGACAATTGCCGCCGTTTCCTCGCCGGCCAGCCGCTGCGCAACCTCGTCGACAAGGCGCGCTGGTTTTGAGTGAGCGGGCTAGAGGGCGCGGCGCGCGTTGAGGGCGGCGGTCAGGGTGCCGTCGTCGAGGTAGTCGAGTTCGCCGCCGATCGGCACGCCCTGGGCGAGGCGCGAGAGCTTGACGCCGGTCCCGGCGACGCGGTCGGCGATGTAGTGCGCGGTGGTCTGGCCTTCGACCGTCGCATTCAAGGCCAGGATCAATTCCTGACCCGGTTTCAGTCGGGCAATCAGGCGCTCGATCGTCAGATCCTCGGGGCCGACGCCGTCGAGCGCCGACAGGGTTCCGCCGAGGACGTGATAGCGGCCACGAAAAGCGCCGGTGCGTTCGAGCGCCCAAAGATCCGCGAGATCTTCGACGACGCAGATGATGCCCTCTTCACGCCGGGGGTCGCGGCAGATCGCACAGGGCTCGACCGTGTCGAGATTGCCGCAGACCGGGCAGGGGCGAACCGCCTCGGCCGCTTTGGCCAGTGCCGAAGCGAGCGGCGCCAGCAGGCTCTCCCGCCGCTTGATCAGGTGCAGCGCCGCGCGCCGAGCCGAGCGGGGGCCGAGGCCCGGAAGCTTGGCGAGCAGCTGGATCAGGGTGTCGAGTTCGGACAAAACGTCAGAACGGCAGTTTCATGCCCCCCGGCAGCTGGAGCCCGCCGGTCAGCTTTTGCATTTCCTCCTCGGCGTGAGCGGCGACCTTGCGCCGCGCATCGGCGAATGCGGCGACGATCAGGTCTTCCAGCACCTCGACCTCCGCGGGGTTGAGCAGGGATTTGTCGATCTTGACTTTTTTGACGTCGCTCTTGCCGTTCAAGGTCAGTTCGACCAGGCCGCCGCCGGCGAGGCCGGTCATCTCGACGATTTCAAGCGCGGCCTGCATCTCGGCCATCTTTTCCTGCATCGCCTGCGCCTGCTTCATTAGCTGGCCGAGATTTTTCATGAACCGTCCTCGTCTGGGTTGACCTCGTTCCGCGTCCGCGTCCTGCTCCGGCGCCTCTTCCGGCTCGGCGGCCGAGGCGGCAAAGCGCTCGCGAACCGCGGCGATCGTGGCGCCGGGGAAGGTTGCCAGAACCGCCTGAACCAACGGGTGGCTGGCGACCTCGTTCCGCAGATCGCGTTCGTGGGTGGCCTCCTGCTGGCGCAGGGTCGGCTCGCCTTCCTCGTCAGAGATCGCGACGAGCCAACGCGTCCCGGTCCACTCGCTGAGGAGTTGCGCCAAGCGGTTGGCAAGGTCGCGCGGCGCGCCCTCCGCCGGGCGGAACTCGATCCGCCCCGGCTCGAAATGGACGAGATGAAGATGCGAGACGAGGTGCGAGCGCATCACCGCCTCGCGCCGCTCGTCGAACAATGCCAGGACCTCGGCAAAACTCTGCGGCATCGGGTCGGTCGCGACCGCCACCGGCGGCGCCGGCGAGGTAATCTCCCTGGGCGCCGCCGCCTCGCGCGGATCGGCCCGAGCCGGCAACGCGCCGCCGGCGATCGGGCGCGCCGCAGCCGGCGTCGATGCCGCCGCGCGTGCTGGCGGCGACGCGCCTGCGCGGTCGGCGCCGGCGGCGCCGTCTTGCAGCAAACGGACGAGTTCGGCCGGCGCCGGCTGATCGGCGACATAGGCGAGGCGCACCAGGACCATCTCCGCGGCCTGGATCGGCGAGGGCGCGGTTTGCACCTCGTCCAGACCCTTCAGCAGCATCTGCCACAGACGGGCGAGCGCCGACATCGTCAGTTTCTCGGCAAGCGGCCGGGCGCGCTCGCGGTCGCCTTCGGCGATCGGATCGCCGGCACCGGCCTCGGGCGCCAATTTGACCCGGGTCAGAAAATGGCCGAGGTCGAGCAAATCCTGCAACACCAACAGCGGGTCCGCGCCATCCCGATAAAGGCGGTCGAGCTGCGCCAGCGCCGCCGCCGCATCGCCGCGCAGCACATTTTCGAGGAGGTCGAAGACCTGGCCGCGATCGGCAACGCCGAGCATGTCGCGCACCGCCGCCTCGGCGACCTGTCCGCCCGACAGCGCGATCGCCTGGTCGAGCAACGAGAGTCCGTCGCGCACCGAGCCGTCGGCGGCGCGGGCGATCAAGGCCAAGGCCGCGGGCTCGGCCTCGACCACTTCCATCTCGGCGACCCGGCGGTAATGCTGCACCAAAAGATCGACCGGCACCCGGCGCAGCGAAAACCGCTGGCAGCGCGACAATACGGTCACCGGCACCTTGTGGATTTCGGTCGTCGCGAACACGAAGATCACGGCGGGCGGCGGCTCTTCGAGCGTCTTCAACAAGGCGTTGAAGGCGTTTTTCGAGAGCATGTGCACTTCGTCGATGATGTAGACCTTGTAGCGCGCCGAGACCGGCCGGTAGCGCACGCCGTCGGTCAGCTCGCGGATGTCGTCGACGCCGGTGCGCGAGGCCGCGTCCATCTCGATCACGTCGACATGGCGGTCCTCGGCGATGGCCCGGCAATGCACGCATTCGCCGCACGGCTCGATCGTCGGCCCGCCGGCGCCATCCTTGCCGACGCAATTCAAGGCGCGCGCGATGATCCGCGCGGTGGTCGTCTTGCCGACCCCGCGCACGCCGGTCAGGATAAAGGCATGGGCGACCCGCCCCGTCGCGATCGCATTCGACAGGGTGCGCACCATCGCCTCCTGCCCGATCAGCTCGGCGAAGCTCTGCGGCCGGTATTTGCGGGCGAGAACGCGATAGGCGTTCGCCGGATCGCTCATGTTCGAAACCAGGATCGAGGTGGGAGACCGGGTGAACGACCCAGGCCGGCACTCGTTACGGCTGCTTCCTTCCGGACCTGACCGGGTTGGCGAGAGGCCTGTCCGCCTCCGGGCTCCCAAGCCACTATATCAGCTGCCGCCGACCCTGGGGCAAGCTCCCCGCACGGGCCCGAGCGCCACGCGTTGCGACATCCTGCGAGTTGCGTCCGCGATGAGCGCACAAAAATCGCCGGCGCTGTCGATTTTGCCTCTCCCGAACGTCGTATCGACAGGCGGGGCGATGATGCCCGCGCCCGACACAGGAGGTAAGCGATGCCTGATTTCATTCTGTTGCTGCACCGCCCCGCCGGCCCGCCGCCCGTGCTCCCGCCGGAGCAGGCCTCGGCGATCACCAAAGAGTATTTGGGCTGGGGCGAGCGCTTGCGCAGGGAAGGGCGTCTCAAGGCCGGCGAAAAGCTGACCGACGACCCGGGACGGGCGATGCGTGCGGCTGGCGGGCGAATCATGGTGACCGACGGCCCCTATGCCGAGAGCAAGGAGTTGCTCGGTGGATTTTTCCTGATCACCGCCGGGGATTATAAGGAAGCCTGCCAAATCGCCGAAAGCTGCCCGCATTTCAAATACGGCGGCGCGATCGAGGTCCGTCAGATCGACCCGATGTAAGCGCCGCCCGCAACCAGTCTACCGAGGAGCCAAGCCATGCCCGAGCTTCAGATCATCGGCGCGCCGCAGAGCAACTATGTCTGGGTCACGCGCATCGCCTGCATCGAGAAGGGTGTGCCCTACACCTTGGTGCCGGTCATGCCGCATTCGCCCGAAGTCGACGCAATCCACCCGTTCGGCAAGATCCCGGTGATGCGCCACGGCGACATAACCTTGTGCGAGTCGCGCGCGATCTGCTTCTACATCGACCATGCCTTCGCCGGCCCGCCGCTGGCGCCGAGAGACGCGATCGAGGGCGCGCAGACCGAGCAATGGGTCTCGCTCGTCAACACGCATATCGACCCGCTGCTGGTGCGCCAGTATCTCGCGGCGTATTTCTTTCCGCGCACGCCCGATGGCCGGCCCGATCGCGCGGTTATCGACGCGGCCCTGCCCAAAATGGAACAGCATTTCGCGGTGCTCGATCGCGCTGTCGCCAAAACCGGCCATCTCGTCGGCGGAAACCTCTCTCTCGCCGACATCAACCTGCTGCCGATCCTGTTCTACGTGGACAAATTGCCGGAAAGCCGGGCGATGCTGCGGCGCTCGGCAAATCTCGACGCATATTACCGGCGGCATATGGCGCGTGCGAGCGTCATGGAGACAATCCCGCCGCCGTTTCCCGGTCGCTCCTCATGGGATCTCGCAGCCTGAACGGGAGGAGGCCGATGCGCTATATGTTCCTGATCTACAGCCGCGAGACCGAGATGGCCGAGGCCAGCGCCGCCGACAGGGAAAAGTTGATGGCGGCGCATTGGGCGGTCATGGACGAAACCAAGAAGAGAGGGATCTTCGTTGGAGCTGAGCCCTTGCACCCGACCGCCACCGCGACCACGATCCGGACGGAAAACGGCAAACCGCTGATCCTGGACGGGCCGTTTGCCGAAACCAAGGAACAGCTCGCCGGCTACTACATCCTCGATTGCGCGGATCTCGACGAGGCGATCGGGTGGGCCGCAAAGATCCCGACGGCGTGCAAAGGCGGCGACGGATGCATCGAAATCCGACCGATCATGGGGCTGCCGCCGCGGTAAGCCGCCGTACCGCGCAGATGCCGCAGCGCGCCGACATTCGCGCTGCGGCGGAGGCGGTGTTTCGCCGCGAGCACGGGCGGATCATCGCCGGGCTTGATCCGCCGCTGCCGCTCGTTCGATCGCGCCGAGGAGGCGATGCAGGAAGGCTTTGCCGCGGCCCTCGCCGCTTGGGCCGGCGGTCGGAATTCCGCAAATCCGGCCGCATGGATCACGACCACCGCCTGGCGCAAGCTGATCGACGCGCAGCGGCGCGAGCGCGTCCGGCGTGAAAAGCAAGCTGTGCTGGAGCAGGAGGTCATGCCCGAGACGATCGAGGAGCCCGCCTATCCCGATGGCGAGCTTTCCTCACTTCCCGACGACCGTTTGCGTCTGATCTTTACCTGCTGCCATCCCGCGCTCAATCGCGAGGCCCAAATCGCTCTCACCTTGCGCACGCTCGGCGGCCTGACAACCGGCGAGATCGCCCGCGCCTTCCTCGTTCCCGAGCCAACTTTGGCGCAGCGGCTGGTACGGGCCAAACGCAAGATCCAGGAGGCGCGGATCCCCTACGAGGTGCCGGCCGCGGAGGCGCTGCCCGCGCGCCGGGCCGCAGCGCAGGCGGTCATCTATCTGATCTTCAACGAGGGTTATGTCGCAACCTCGGGCGAGGCTTTGATCCGCCGCGAGCTGTGTTCCGAGGCCATTCGTCTCGGCCGGGTGCTGTGCGAAATCGACGCGGCAGAGCCGGAAAGCCTCGGCCTGCTCGCGCTGATGCTGCTGCACGATTCGCGCCGCCATGCCCGCGTCGACGCAGCGGGTTTGCTGGTGACGCTCGAAGAGCAGGACCGCTCGCTGTGGGATCGCGAGCAGATCAGCGAAGGGCTGGCGGTCGTGGAAGCGGCATTGCGGCGGGGGCGGATCGGACCCTACCAGCTGCAGGCGGCGATTGCGGCGGTTCACGCCGAGGCCGCGACGGCCGAGAAAACCGACTGGCCGCAGATCGCCGCCCTCTATGGTGAGCTTGCCCGCATCGATCCGAGCCCCGTGGTGCTGCTGAACCGCGCCGTCGCCATCGGCATGAGCGAAGGCGCGCAATCCGGCCTGACCTTGATCGATGGGTTCGGCGGCTCGGGGGCGCTCGACCAGTATCATCTGTTCCACGCCGCGCGCGCCGACCTGCTGCGCCGGCTGGGCTCGCGCCCGGCGGCTGCCGAGGCCTACCGCCGCGCCCTCGCCCTGACCGCCAACGCCGTCGAGCGCGCCTATCTCGAACGCCGCCTCGCCGCCCTGTGACGCCAGGCCCGAGAGAGGGCGGTGCAAACCGCTCAAATTTCGGCTACGGGTGGAAGGCGACCGTCCCCGCTGGCGGTCCGATAGGTCCTTTGCGCCGAAAGCCGCCGATCGGGGGGCGGCGCAGGTGGAGTTCTGGAACGAACCCGCTCGCGCGGGAGGGCGCGCGTACGGTCCGTGCGTTTTGGGGGTGGAGTGAGCGGTAGGGCGTGACGGTCGGGGCATCCGATCCCGAGCATCGAAGGTCCAGCAACCTTCAGCTCGGGAGAGCCCCAATGACCTCCGATACCTCACCTCGGCCCATCAGCCCGCTGCGGGCGCGCATGATCGAAGACATGAGCGTGGGCGGTTTCAAGGAGGACACGCGGCGCGATTATGTTCGCCACGTGCGCGCCTTCGCGGCTTTCATCGGCCGGTCGCCTGACACGGCGACGGCGGAAGAACTGCGCCTCTTCCAGCTGCACCAGACGCAGAGCGGCGTGCAGCCGCCGAGCATCAACAGCGCGGTCTCGGCGCTGCGCTTCTTCTTCACGGTGACGCTCGACCGGCCGGATCTGGCGCGCCGGCTCACCGTCGTGCCGTACCCGCGGCGGATACCGACGGTGCTCAGCGTCGAGGAGGTGAGGCTGCTGCTGCAGGCGGCATCGGCGCCGAAGTACAAGGCAGCGTTCGCCACCGCGTACGGCGCCGGGCTGCGCGTCTCGGAAGTCGTCGCGCTCAAGGTCGGCGATATCAATTCCGAGCGCATGCTGCTGCGCGTCGAGCGCGGCAAGGGCGGCAAGGACCGCCACGCGATGCTGTCGCCGCAGCTGCTCGAACTGCTGCGCGCCTGGTGGCGCGAAGGGCGGCGGCGCAGCCTGCTGCTGCCGGGAGGCTGGCTGTTCCCCGGCCGCAACCCGGTCGAGCCGCTGTCGGCCCGCCAGCTCGGCCGCGTTGTCCGCGCCGCCGCACAGGCCGCGGGGATCAACAAGCGCGTGTCGCCGCACACGCTGCGGCACAGCTTCGCCACCCACCTTCTCGAGCAAGGCGTCGACATTCGCGTGATCCAGACGCTCCTCGGCCACGCCAAGCTCGACACCACGGCGCTTTACACCCGCGTTGCCAATACCACGATCCGGGCCGTCACCAGCCCGCTCGACCGGCTCGCACCATTGATCGACGGGAGGCCGCGACCCGAGGCGTAGCCGGCGGCCGTGCGCCGCCCGAGGCTGGAGGTCGCAGACATCTTTCATCGCCATGGGGCCGACTGGCGCCGAGCCAATGCCGGGCATGTGAGCCTCGGCCAGCTTCAGGTGATGTCGGCCATCGAGGACTGCCGCTCGGCCGCGCTCGGCGGGCATGTCGAGCGCTGCGAGGATTGCGGCCACAGCCGGATCGCCTACAACTCGTGTCGCAACCGCCATTGCCCCAAGTGTCAGGGCGCGGCGGCGGAGGATTGGCTTGCGGCCCGCGAGGCCGATCTGCTGCCGGTCGGCTATTTCCACGTGGTCTTCACGCTGCCGGCCGAGATCGCCCCGATCGCCTACCAGAACAAGGCAGTGGTCTACGACCTGCTGTTCCAGCGCAGCCGCCGAGACGCTGATCACGATCGCCGCCGATCCCAAGCATCTCGGCGCGCGCATCGGCGCTACCGCCGTGCTCCATAGCTGGGGCTCGGCAATGACCTACCACCCGCACGTCCATATGATTGTGCCGGGTGGCGGGATATCGCTCGACGGCACGCGCTGGGTGCGCTGCAAGCCCGGCTTTCTTCTGCCGGTGCGCGTGCTTTCCCGCCTGTTCCGGCGGCTCTTCTTGGCCGACGCTCGCCGATGCCCACGCGGCAGGCCGGCTCGCGTTCTTTGGCGAGATCGAGGACTTGCGCCACCGCGAGGCTTTCGCCGCGCATCTCGCGCCGCTCAGGAGAAAGGATTGGTTCGTCTACGCCAAGCCGCCCTTCGCCGGGCCGGAAGCGGTGCTCGCTTATCTCGCCCGCTACACCCACCGCGTCGCCATCGCCAACAGCCGTCTCGTGGCTCTCGACGAGCGCGGCGTGACCTTCCGGTACAAGGATTACCGCCGCAACGGGCAGGCGCGGTACCGCACAATGACCCTCGCCGCCGACGAGTTCATCAGGCGCTTCCTGCTCCACGTGCTACCGAAGGGGTTTCACCGTATCCGCCACTACGGGCTGCTCGCGAGCGCCGGTTGTAAGGCCAATATCGCACGCGCCAGGGAGCTGATCGGCGCCCCGATGCCAGAGATCGAGCCGCCGACGGCGCACAACACCGCCGATCCCGATGCCGCGATCGATCATCGCCTGCCATGCCCTTGCTGCGGCGGACGCATGATCATCGTCGAGGTCTTTGGGCGCGGCGGTGCACCGCGCGGTCCGCCCTCCGGCGCCGCGAGCGGGATTTGAGGCGATGACAATCCCGGTCGTCTCGGTGCAGCAACCATCCGCCGGAACGGCTCGTTCCCGGCGCCGTGCCCGTTTCAGTCCGGCATCGGCAAGCGCCGGCACCACATCATTTATCAGTTCCCGATCAGGCCCTCGGGCTACGCTGGCAGCGCCGGGTCCGTAATCATCAGCCGCTCTCAGCTCTCGCCAATTGGCGCAAAACCATCCCCCGCCAACCCCGCTGCCCGACCAATTTCCCATAGACGGCCAACTGCTCGCCGCTGTCCCGCGGGTTCGTTCTTCGGAGGCTTTCGGACGCCGGCCCTCCGGCCCGTGCCGGGACGATTGCTCGCGCTGGGCCGCCATCCGAAACCCTAACCGAAAGCCGACTTTCCGCTGGCTGCCTGATTCAGCAGTTCTCTTACAGGTGGACACCTCTAAAAACTGATTGGTTTTTTGGCCCAAATCGCCTGCTTTTGGGTTGGGGGATGCGGGGGATCGAGGATAGCGGGGCAACCGGGATTTTTCGATAAGGATGAGCGGCTGAAGGCCCTGTCGGCGGCGGGCGACCCGCTGGAGCGGCTCGCCGCGGTCATCGATTTCGAGGGGTTCCGCCGCGATCTGGAAGCGGCGCTGGCGCGCTCGGATCGGTCGAAGGGTGGGCGGCCGCCCTACGACGCAGTGCTGACGTTCAAGGTTCTGGTAATGCAAACGCTGTACCCGCTCTCGGACGACCAGACCGAGTATCAGTTGAAGGACCGGCTGTCGTTATGCGGTTATCGGGCTGGCGCTGCACGATCCGGTGCCGGACGCCAAGACGATCTGGCTGTACCGCGAGCAGTTGGCGCGGGCCGGCGCGGCGGAACGGCTGTTCGCCCGCTTCGACGGGCTGCTGCGGGCCAAGGGCTGGCTGGCGATGGGCGGCCAGATCGTCGACGCGACGGTGATCCAAGCGCGCCGGCCGCGGCTGACCCAGGCCGAGAAGGAGACGATCAAGGGCGGTGGGTGCCGGCCGAATGGACACCGGCGCGGCGGGCTCAGGTCGACCACGACGGGCGTTGGACGATCAAGCGCAGCACCAAGCGCCAGCCTGTCCCAGGGGACGGCCAGCAGCGCCAGGTCGAGATCGCGGTGCCGATGTTCGGGTACAAAAATCATGTCGGCATCGATCGTGAGTTCGGCTTTGTGCGGCGCTACACCATCACCCACGCGGCGGCCTATGATGGCGGCCAACTCGGCGCGGTGCTCGACCGCGACAACACGGCAAGCGATGTATGGGCCGACACCGCCTATCGCTCGGCGGCGAACTTGGCCCTCCAGGAGCGGCGCGGCCTGACGCCGCAATTCCGGCGCAAGAAGCCAAGGGGTCGGAAGATGCCGGCCCACATCGCGCGCGGCCGCGCGAGGCAATGCTACCCGTGCCCGGGTGCGCTCGCGGGTCGAGCACGTCTTTGCCGCCCAGAAATGCCGGCTCGGCCTCGTCGTGCGCACCGTCGGCATGGTCCGCGCCCGCGCCAAGATCGGCCTGGCCAATCTCGCTTTTAACTTCACCCGGATGGCATGGCTCAATGGTCGAACCGCGCCCGGATGAGGGTACACACGGCCACCCACACCGAAAAACCCCGCACAACCGGTTTATCACGCCGCTGACGGGCCCAAAATCCCCACCGCCCGTCTCCCCGCCGGGCTCAAACTTCACTCAAACCGGGTTCTTCGAGGCGTCCAATAGGACTGCTCAAACAAGCGCGTCAGGAAAAAATTCGCGACCTGGTTAATAATGCGCGTAGTGTCGCCGAGCGTAATGGTGCCGCGGCCGCCCGTAATATCCGTAATAGTAGTTGGGATATCCGTAATAGTAGTAGGGTGGTCCGGCGAGCGCCACGAACGGGGCGGTGACGATCGTCGCGGCGGTGGCGACGGCGGCGCCCGCCACGCAAAACGGCCAAGAGAGCGGAAATGGCGAGCAAGGCGGATAATAATATTGCGCCTTGGCGGTCGCGAGTGGCACAGCGGCGAGCCCGGCGGCGAATGCGGCCGAAACCGCAATTTGGCGGATACGCATGGGTTTCTCCCGGTGGAGCGGGCCGATCACGATAAATATGGTGAAAGCGCTTCGGGCGCACATGGAGCAAAAATAGGACATGCCCGTAAACTAGTTGAGCAAATATTTATTCCGCCGGATAGATATCCCTAAATGATCGGAGGATATTTCGTCGCCGTCCGGGGGAGGGCCGGAAGGAAACGGTTTCATCTGCCTTCAACAACTGGAATATCGTTAGAGCGGGTGCTCAGCATCATTGAGAATTACCAATGTTTCGCCTGCAGCTAATCGGAGCATTGTTAATCGCGACGGTTTCGCTGTTGTATCCGAATGCGGCTTCCGCCTTCAAATCAACATTCAAGTTGCCATGCATGCTCTCTTATAACGGGAAGCCGCCAATTTCGACTCAACGGCTTAGCACGAGCGTCCGGCCCATCTAAATATGGCGTACAAAACAGGGACCAGAGGTAAGCTCGTCACCCGTCCAAGGGTGGGGGTGACGCCATGTCCGGGTCCGCGCGCCGGTTTCCAAAGACGTTGATGCAGTTCCGGGATTGCTTTGCGAGCGACGGCGCGTGCGCGGAATACTTGCTCGCGCAGCGGTGGCCGGATGGGTTTGTCTGCCCCGGCTACGGCGAGGGGCGCGCTTGGCGTCTGCGGGCGAAGGCCTTCACCTACGAGTGCGCCGCCTGCGGCCGACAGCCCTCGGTAACTGCCGGGACGATCATGCACGCCAGCAAGCTGCCGCTGACGACTTGGTTCTGGGCGGCGTTTCTGATGGCGACGCATTCCAACGGCATCTCGGCTCTACAACTCCAGAGCCAGCTTGGCCTCGGCTCGTACCGTACCGCCTGGATGTTAGGCGCCACGCTGCGCCGCGCCATGGTCAACCCCGAACGCGAGCCGCTGTGCGGTGTTGTCGAGGCCGACGAGACGATCATCCGTTCCGCACCAAGGATGACCCGATTGTCGCACCGGCGGGCCGCAGCGGGGTCGGCAAGATGCTGGTCGGCGCGGTCGAAGTCGACGGCGGCGTGCCGCGGCGCGCCCGGCTGAAGATCATCGAAGGCTTCGGCAAGGACGAGATCCACGCTTTCGTGCTCGGCGCCGTGGCGGCGCAAACCCGGCTGGTGACCGACGACTGGCCTTCCTACCAGGGCATTGCCGGCATCAAGCACAAGGCGATCACGGTGGGCCCGATGGCGCTG
Source organism: uncultured Alphaproteobacteria bacterium (assembly GCA_963845735.1). GTDB lineage: Bacteria > Pseudomonadota > Alphaproteobacteria > ATCC43930 > CGMCC-115725 > AP-15. The sequence goes on from CAWJTR010000008.1 coordinate 168,126, forward strand.
CATGCCGCGTCCGGCGCCGGTTGAAGTGGAACACGAACTCGTCGAGATAGCATTCGCCACACCGCTCGGCATCGACGCCCGAACAACCCCAGCTCCCTACCGCGTGCTGATCTGCAAAGCCGCCTAACCCACCACAACCTGTAGCGCTACCGGAGGCTCATGCATACGCCTTTCGGTGGGAACTCCTCGTCGTCGGGTGGGCACTGCACCGTCGCATAGCGCTTGGACAAGTTGTGTACATCCGGCATCGAAGGGAGAATTTGCATCGCCATACGACTGCGGATTAGCATTTGCTGAATATTTGGCTGTGAGTCGAACGGCTTCATGCAAGCTAAGATATTTTGGTGAGTACACTGAGTGTACTCAGACCGATAAGGTCGACGAGGCTGGATCGTGCTCCGCAACCCTTTCCGGAGGATCGCAGTTCAGTTGGATGACGCAAAACCTTCCCCAAGATTCCGCTAATTGGCGGCGCTTTTGAAACAGGTCACCGCGGCGGTAGGCGGCCTCGACCTTATCGCCGACGGCGAGCGCCATCTCCGCAACCTCGTGTGGGAAATTCGTGGACTTCGCCGTCCAGTCCCGGAAGCTCGAACGGAATCCGCTGAGCGGTCACATCACCCCTACCCATCCGCTTCAAAACGGCCGGCATTGCCATGTTCGATAGCGGCTTTCCCTTTTTGCCACCGGGAAAGACAAAGTCGTCCTCGCGGATCGCCTGCATCTGCTTGAGAATGCTCAGCGCTGCCGCGGAGAGCGGAACCCGGTGTTCGCGTTCGACTTTCACGCGCGCCGCTGGGACGACCCCAAATCTTCTCCTCGAGATCGACCTCGTCCCACCGAGCGCCAATCACTTCGCCGGTACGGGCGGCGTGAGAATCAGGAACTCGAGCACACGCGCCGCGACGCCTTCCTGAACCCGAAGCTCTGCGAGAAAGTCGGCGATTTGTCATAGGGCAGCGCGGGGTGATGCCGGCTCCGGGCAAGCTTCCACGAGCCTTTGGCAATGATCGCGCGATCACGTCGAATCCCGCCGCAGTTGGAATGCTCATTACCGAGCAAAGACCACAGCCATTCGATCGTGAGCGGTCGATTGGTGGCGTCGAAACCGACAATAGTTCGCCCCTGCTCTTCGGCCTACCCGCTGCGGCGCAGAAAGGCAGCCCGCTCTTCGGAAAGATGCTGCTCGCCTTGTTGCGTTGAACCGGCGCGATCGGGTAGCGTCCGCCGAGTTCGGAAAGGATCGCCGTGGTGAAATTGGCTCGATTATGGACTGCCGGCGCCCTGGCGCTCGGCGTTGCCGGGTGCGTCAGCCCGCAACAGCAGGTGGTGCAGAAGGAGGATCTGCTCGCGGCGGCCGGGTTTCAGGTCAGGCCCGCGGATTCGCCGCATCGTATCGAGGCGATAAAGAGGCTGCCGCCCAACAAGTTTATCACCAAGGTGGTGAACGGCAATCCGGTCTATCTGTATGCCGACCCGCTCGACTGCAATTGCGTCTATTTCGGCACCCAGCAGAACTGGGACGCCTACAAGCAGGAAATGTTTGCCAAGCAACTCGCCGACGAGGCGCAGATGACCGCGATCATGACCCAGGGGGATTGGGACGGAGACCCCTGGGGCTGGCCGTGATGGTTGCCGCCTAAGCGCGCGCGAACCAGAACCGCGCGCGCTCATCGATGGACACATGACCACACCCTATCGATGCCCCATCTGCTCCCCTTGCGCCGCGGGGGCCGGGGCCGGCCATTTGGCAATTCGCCATCGGCTTGGAAAGCGAAAACAACGGAAGAAAATGGGAGTTCCCGCCTTCTCATACCCACGCGATATGTAGGCGATCAAAAGACGGGATTTGGAACATTCGGCGTCTCCGGCGTAGTGTCGATCGCGGCATTTTAGCGTGAGGAAGCTGTACGATGCGGTTCGGCCTGTTCGGCAGTGCGGCGGCAAGGCGCGGCGGTCCTGAATTCGACAGCGCAGAGGGTTATCGCGACTTCATCGAGTACAATATCGAAGCCGAGGCGCTCGGCTTTCACAGCACCTTTGTCGTCGAGCACCATTTCACCGGGTATGGCCAGGTCTCCGCGACGATCAATTTGTTGACCTGGCTCGGTGCCCGCACGCGGCATTTGCAACTCGGCACGGCGGTCATGGTTTTGCCATGGCATAACCCGGTGCTGCTGGCCGAGCAGGCGGCGACCCTCGATCTCTTGTCCGGCGGAAGGCTCGATTTCGGCATCGGCAAGGGTTATCGCTACAACGAGTTCGCCGGGTTCTGCATACCGATGGACGAGGCCGATGAGCGCTTCGACGAGTCGCTTGACGTGATCATCAGGGCATGGACTGCCGATGAGCCGTTCTCGCACCGGGGCAAGCATTGGCAATTCGACAACATCGTTGTCGAGCCACCGACCGCGCAAAAGCCGCATCCGCCGATCTGGATGGGTGCCGGCAGCGAGCGCTCGATCCGCCGGGTCGCCGCGCAGGGCTACAATCTGTTGCTCGGCCAATACGCCTCGCCCGCCGACGTCGCGGCCAACGTCGCGATCTATAGAACCGAGGTCGAGGCTCGCGGGCGCAGCTTCGACCCGACGCAGGTGGCGGTGACCCGCGCCTTCTTTGTCTGCGACAGCGCCAGCCGAACGGGAAGCGGCGATGGAGCGCCGGCTAGCTAATCGGGTGCGGCAATTAAAGCTCGCGACTACACCCGACGGCACCGTGCATGGCGGCCCCGACCGCGCCACCGGCGATCCGCGCGCGGTCAACGAAATCAGCGCAATGTACGGTAACGCCGATCATATCGCCGGGCGGCTCGAGCAGCTGCGGGCCGCCGGCGCCGGCTATGTGCTGGTCAATGGCGGCGGATCGGGCGGGGGAGCGCGCGGCCGCACCAGCCTGCGCCGCTTCGCCCGCGAGGTCATGCCGCACTTCACCGAGGGGCCGGCCAAGCGAGTCGCCGTGTAGCGTCGTCTAAGGACGTTTGATTTCCTGATCGCCACTCTTCCGTCGGTGCGTGGCGAGCGGCCAGTGCAATCCTGCTTGGCCCGCACACCTGGATAGATTTCGTCGATCGGTTGGTTGTGCAGCGTCAATTTATGGAATCGCGTGTCGCCGCATGGTCTTGGATGCCGACCGCATTCGCGATGATGCGGCTCATCGGCGCCACTCCGCCGGCCGCCTACTTAATTCAGGGGCTCTCGACGATTTGCGCCGCGATTGCGATTGCGATCCTGTGGCGTGAGCGATGCCCGATCTGCATGAAAGCCGCGGGACTGGCGATCGCATCCTTTCTCGCGACCCCATATGCCTGGGACTACGACGCGGTGGCCTTGATGTTCGCGGCTGCATGGCTCGCCAAGGACGCCGCCGAGACGGGTTTCCATCCATGGGAGAAAATCACTGTGCTGGTTCTGCTTACGCTCCCGACGCTATCGATGATACCGGCGAAGCTGTTCGACTTCCAAATCGCACCGATCCTCTTATGGCTGTCGCTGGCAGTCGTCATGCGACGCGCGCTGAACTGGCGCTTTCGGGCATGGCGGTCCCGGACTATCGGCGATCCTGCGCCTCAATCAACGGCCTAACCGCCGGCCTCGGTCTACGCCCGGCTTGCCTTTAGCTTGCAGGGCGGCAAGCGCTTCGGGGGTGTCGATATCGACGAGGATCGCGTCGTCGTCCATTTCGACTTCGGCAACCAGTTCGGCATGCTCGCCGATCAGATGCCGGGCCCCGACATCGCCGGCGATCTGGAACATTTCGGGAAAGAAATGTCTTGCCCACAGCACCGGGTTGCCGCGTTTGCCGCGCCGGGTCGGCACAATGATCGCGCGGCCTTCGAGCGGGTTGAACGCCGCGAGCAGGCGATCGATATGCCGTCCGGTAACGAGCGGCATGTCTCCGAGGCAGACCAGCGCGCCGTCGAGATCAGCAGGCAGCGCGGCTATCCCGCGCCTCAGCGAGGTCGAGAGCCCGTCGGCGAAGTCGGGGTTGCGAACCCGTTCGACCGGCAGCTTGCCAAGCGCCTGGTCGACCTCGTCGGCCTTGTTGCCCAAAACGGCGATAATCGGGCGCGCTCGTGAGGCAAGGAGCCGCTGCGCCACCCGCGCCACCATCGGCACGCCGTCGATTTCAGCGAGCAGCTTGTTCGGGCCACCCATTCGCCGCGATTGACCGGCGGCGAGCAGCACGGCGCCGATGCGCGGTCCCTGCGGCTTTTCTTGCGGCGTCGGCGGCTTCGCTTCGGCGCGGGGCAGCGGGCGCGACGGAATCTCGGCTAGCAGGCCGCCGCTGCCCATGCGCATGATCTCCGCCGCGCCGACCGGCAGCCCGGCGACCAATCGTTCGAGGACCCAGTCAAAGCCGTTGACTTTCGGCGAGCGGGCGCAGCCGGGCAGCCCCAGCACAACGCGCTCGCCGACATGACCGAGCAGCAGGAGATTGCCGGGATCGACCGGCATGCCGAAATGATCGATCCTGCCGCCGGCAGCCACAATCCCCGCCGGGATCACATCGCGCCGGTCGAGGATCGCCGAGGCGCCGTGGATCAGCAAAATGTCGATCCCGTGCCCGAGCGCGTCGCGGATCCTTGCGCCGAGCTCGCCAATCGCATGGCTACAGCGCTCCTCAAAGATGAGCTTGCAGCCGAGCGCCGCGAGCCTGCCTTCGGTTACCTCGCGGGTCTTGTCGAGGATGCTTTCTTTCAGTCCGGGGAGACGAGTCTGGATCAGCCCGACCGAGCGCGGCAGGAAAGGTGCGACGCGCAGCAGCGGACCGCCCGCCGCCGCCACCTCGGCGCAGCGGCCAACCGCCTCGGCGGATGCGGCGAACGGAATGATCTTGACCGTGGCGACCATCTGCCGCGGCTCGACGACCGTGAACGGCGCCAACGTGCCGAGCGTGATCGCCTCATCGACGAGGTTGATCCGGTCGACTCGCCCGGGCTCGAAAACCAGGAGCCCGCGAACCTTGGCAAAAAGGTTGGCGCGGCCGGTGAACGGTGTCGCCGCCTCGATCTCGGCCCCCGCTGCCGCCGCGGCGACCCGCCGCGCCGCTTCGTCCTCGCCGATATCGTCGGGTTCGAGCCGGGCGACGACAATCCGCGACAAACCGGCGGCAGCGATCAGCTCAAGGTCGTCCGCTGACAGAACGCGCGCTTTTTTGAGCGCAGTCGTCCCAAGCTTCAGGCTGTGCGCGAGGATCGCGCCTTCCGCCTCGGCGACCGGGACCTCTCCGAACCTCATGCCGTCTCAGCTTCCTTGCCGCGGCGGAGTATCTGGGTCATCTCGGCGACGATCGAGATCGCGACCTCGGCCGGCGATATCGCTCCGATCGCCAGCCCGACCGGCCCGTGAATGCGGGCGACATCTTCGTCGGTGAAGCCTTGCTCCTTCAATCGCGCACAGCGTCCGGCGTGGTTACGCCGCGAGCCGAGCGCGCCGATGTAAAAGCATTCCGATCGCAACGCAGCAGCCAGCGCCGGGTCGTCGAGCTTCGGGTCGTGGGTCAAGGCCACGACCGCCGAACCACGGTCCGGCTTGAGCCGTTCAAGTGCTTCGTCGGGCCACTCCGAGGTCATCTCTATTCCGGGAAAGCGCGCCTCGGTGGCGAACGATTCACGCGGGTCGATGACCGTCACGGCATAATCGGCCATCGCCAACATCTTCGCCAGCGGCTGGGCGATATGCACCGCGCCGACGATGAAGCAGCGATGCGGCGGCGTGAGCACCTCGACAAACACCGGCCCGGCCACCGTCTCGATGGTTCGGTTGCGGCCGGTGCGCCAAGTCTCACGTACTCTGTCGAGCACCGCGTCGTCGAGCGCCAGATCGCCCTCGGCATGTTCGCCGTCGAGCAGCAATTGCCGACCCGTAGCAAGGTCGGTTGCGAGAGCGACGGAGCGGTGCTCTCGCTCTGCCGCCACGACGCGATCGAGAATGCGTCCCTTCATTCGACGCGCTCGACAAAGATCTGGATCTTGCCGCCGCAAGCGAGGCCGACTTCCCAGGCCTGGTCGTTGCTGACGCCGAAATCGAGGAGCCGCGGCTTGCCGTCTCGGATTACCTCGAGCGCCTCGTTGACGACCGCACCCTCGACGCAGCCGCCCGAGACCGAGCCGACCATCGCGCCTTTTTCGTCGACCGCGAGCTTGGCGCCGACCGGCCGCGGCGAGGAGCCCCAGGTGGTGACGACGGTCGCCAATGCCACGCCCGACCCCGCCTCGCGCCACCGCGCCGCTTGTTCGAGGATTTCTGCCGTATCGCTCATGCCGCCCTCTCCTCATTGTGCTGCCATGCTGCGGCTGCGGCGCCGCGGCGCGCGATCGGGGCGCTCAGCACCGCGATCAGGGTTTCGAGGCTTTCAAGATTGTGCACCGGCCGGAACTCGTCGACATAGGGCATCATCGCCTTCATCCCCAGAGATTTTGGCTCGAACCCTTCGTAGCGCAACAGCGGGTTCAGCCAAATCAGCCTTCGGCACGAGCGATGCAGCCGATCCATCTCGTGAGCGAGACCGGTGCCGGCATCGCGATCGAGCCCGTCGGTAATCAACAGGACGATGGCTCCCTGGCCCAACAGGCGCCGTGACCACAGCCGGTTGAACTCGGCGATCGAGTGGCCGATGCGGGTCCCGCCCGACCAGTCGGCGACCGCCTCGCCGACCCGCTCCAACGCGAGGTCCACGTCGCGGTGGCGCAGATAGCGGGTGATGTTGGTTAACCGCGTGCCAAAGACAAACGTGTAGACCCGGTCGCGGTCGTTGGTGACGGTGTGCATGAAATGCAGGAAGACGCGGCTGTAGCGGCTCATCGAGCCGGAGATGTCGCATAGCACGACGAGCGGCGGCGGGCGCCGGCGCGGGCTTTTGCGCTTCAACTCGATCAGCCCGCCCGAGCGCAGCGCCGCGCGCATTGTCGCCCGCAGATCGGCGCGGGCGCCGTGCCGGTCGGGGGCGAAGCGGCGGGTCGGGCACGTCCTGCACCGGCAGGCGCAAACGCGCGATCGCGGCCTTGGCGCGCGCCAGCTCCTCCAAGGACATTTTCTCGAAATCCATGCTGCGCAGTTGCTCGCGGTCGGAAAAGGTCATGACCGCGTCGATCTCGGTCTCGGTCTCCTCGCTTTCGCCGGGGGGTTCCTGCTGCCGGTTCGGGTGAAGCGCTTCGGCGAGGCGCCGCGCCATCTCGGCGCCGCGATCCTCTTCGGCCTCGACCCGAATTTCAGGCAGCACCAGCCCCATCATCTTTTTCAGCAGATCGGGATTGCGCCAGAAAATGTGAAAGGCTTGGTCGAAAATCAGCCGCTGGTCCGGCCGGTTGACGAAGACCGCGTGCAATGTCCAATAGAAGTCGCGCCGGTCGGTGATCCCGACCGTCTTGACCGCCTCGACCGCGTCGATGACTTTGCCGGGGCCGACCGGCAGACCGGCCGCGCGCAAGGTGCGCGCAAAATGCATCAGATTGGCGAGCAGCGACCCGCCGGCAGATGATAGAGAGGTAGTTGGGGCGGGCAACTTCAGGACCTCGGCGATTGCTTGTCGCTTCAATCATTGCAATGACGCCTCGCGGTGTCATTGCGAGCGCAGCGATGCAATCTCGTATCCGATTGAACCGAGATACAAAATCGTCGGTAGAGGGTTAGGAAAAGCCATCGTTGCGTAGATCATCACTCCGTCGCGGCGCCGGCTTCGGCCTTGATCTGGTCGAGCAGCCGGGCGGCTTCGCTCCCTTGGATGCGGGCGATGTCGTCCTGGTATTTGAGCAAAACGCCCAAGGTGTCGTTGATCGCATGCGGGATAGCTCGAGCACGTCGAACTGCATCAGCGCCTCGGTCCAGTCGATTGTCTCGGCGATGCCGGGAAGCTTGAATAGATCCATCGTGCGCAGTTTTTGGACGAAGGCGACGACTTGATGCGACAGATGTTCGCTGGCGCCGGGCGCCTTGCGCTTCAGGATCTCCAGTTCCCGCGCCGCGGTCGGATAATCGACCCAATAGTAGAAACAGCGCCGCTTTAGCGCGTCGTGGATCTCGCGCGTTCGGTTTGAGGTGATGATCACGATCGGCGGGTCGGCGGCGTGGATCGTGCCGATTTCCGGGATCGTCACCTGGAAGTCGGAGAGCAGCTCGAGGAGATAGGCCTCGAATGGCTCGTCGGTGCGGTCGAGCTCGTCGATCAATAATACCGGCGCGCCCCCGAGGTTGGGCTCCAACGCCTGCAACAGCGGACGTTTGATCAGAAACCGGTCGGAGAAGATCGTGCTCTCGATTTCCGAGCGGTCCTCCTCGGCCGCCTCGGCCAGTCGGATCTCGATCATCTGGCGCGCGTAGTCCCATTCGTAGACCGCCGAGGCGACGTCGAGACCCTCGTAGCATTGCAAGCGGATCAACCGGCGCGTCAGCGCGCTCGCCAACACCTTGGCGATCTCGGTCTTGCCGACTCCGGCCTCGCCTTCGAGAAACAGCGGCCGCTTCAGATGCAACGCGAGATGTACCGCCGTCGCTAGGCTGCGGTCGGCGATGTAATCGGCGCTGCCCAGCATGGCGAGCGTGTCGTCGACCGAGGCGGGGAGTTTGGCGGCAGCGGCAACGTCCATCGACAATGATCCAAATCAACAAGATCCCTCTCTCTACCGGGAGAGGGCAGAGCTATGCGAGCCCTGTCAATCGCGTGGGACTCTGGTGAGGCCGGCCTAGAGATCGCTCCGCCTCACCCCCCTTCGAGCTTGGGGATGAAGAAGACTTCGCTGCCTTGGCGCAGCGGCTGCAGGTAGCCGACCTCGTGAATCTCGCCGTCGATGGCGACGGTGGTTTCTCCTTCGAGGTGCTCGCCAAGGCCGGGGTAGAGATGGTCCAATGCCTTGATGACGCCGCGCAGGCTTTTTGCTTCGATCTGGAATTCGCGTACACCGCCGGTGTAGCGGCGGCTGAACCCGCTCGACAAAACGACCCGCGCGGTCGGCTCAGCCATCGCCGCGGTCCCTAATCCCCGGCGCCGGCATCGAGGGCGGCGCGTACTTTCGGCGGAGACATCGGCAATTCGGTCAAGCGTCTGCCGATCGCATTGTCGATGGCGTTGGCGATCGCCGCCATCGGCGGGCAGATGTTGACCTCGCCGACCCCCTTGGCGCCGAAAGGATGGGCCGGGTTCGGCACCTCGACCAGCACTGCATCGATCATCGGCACGTCCGAGGCGACCGGACACCGGTAGTCGAGGAAGCCGGCATTATCGAGGCGGCCGGACTTGTCGTAGATGTATTCTTCATTCAAGGCCCAGCCGATGCCCTGGGTGACGCCGCCTTGGATCTGTCCCTCGACATAGGAGGGATGGATCGCCTTGCCGACATCCTGCGCCGCGACAAAGCGCAATACTGTAACCTTGCCGGTCTCGGGATCGACTTCGACATCGCAGAAATGCGTCGCGAAGCCGGGCGCCATACCGCCGGCGTTGACCGATGCCTGAGCGCCGATCGGACCACCGGTCAGCGCCTTCTTCGCAGCGAGCTCTTTCAAGGGCAGTGGCTCGAAATCGCCGACATTGCTGCTGGCGGGCTTGGCTCGGCCGTCCTCCCAGACGACACCGTCGACGTCGACGTCCCACATCACCGCCGCCCGCTTGCGCAATTCGTCGACGACCTTTTTGCTGGCGTCGACGACCGCCATGCCGGTGGCGAAGGTGACGCGCGAGCCGCCGGTCACGTGGGTGTAGCCGATCGAGGCAGTGTCGGCGACGATCGCCCGAACCTGGCTATAATCGACGCCGAGGGTTTCCGCCGCCATCAGCGCCATCGAGGCGCGCGAGCCGCCGATATCTGGGCTGCCGGTGGCGACGACGACGGTGCCGTCCTCGTTGACCTGCACCGTGGCGCTCGAACTCGCCGCCGCCGTTGAACCAATAGCCCGAGGCCACGCCCCGGCCCTGGTTCGGACCCAGTGGCGTCTTGTACTGTGGATGGTTGATCAATGCCTCGAGGGTTTCGACATAGCCGCCATGGGCCATCTTCGGCCCATAGATCATCGTCGTGCCGGGCCGCGCCGCGTTCTTCAGGCGCAATTGCAGCGGGTCCATGCCGATCTTCTTGGCCAATATGTCGAGCACGCTTTCGACCGCAAAGGCCGAGATCGGCGAGCCCGGTGCGCGGTAAGCGGCCGATTTCGGCCGGTTGCTGACGACATCGTAGCCGACGGTGCGCGCATTCGGGATGTTGTACGGAGCAAAGGCGCACAGGCACGCATTCATCACCGGCGAGCCCGGGAAGGCGCCGGCTTGGAATTTGAAGACGCCGTCGGCAGCGACCAAGCTGCCGTCCTTTTTGATGCCGATCTTGACCCACATCGAGGCGCCTGAGGTCGGGCCGGAGGCTTTGAATACCTCGTCGCGGCTCATTACGATCTTGACCGGAAGCCCCGCTTTCCTCGACAGCGCAGCCGCAACCGGTTCGAGATAGACGACCGTCTTGCCGCCAAATCCGCCGCCGATCTCGGCCGGGTTGACCCGTATGTCGCCGACCGGCAGGTTGAGCAGTTTCGCGGTCAAGGCGCGGACGACGAAATGGCCCTGGCTCGACGCCCAGATCTCGGCCTGGCCGTCAGCTTCGACGCGGGCGACGGTGGCGTGCGGCTCGATATAGGCTTGGTGCACCGCCGCAGTTTTGAATTCCTTCTCGACGATAAAATCGGCCTCGGCAAAGCCGGCGTCGAGATCGCCGATCGCGAATTCGAGGCGCTTCGAGACATTCGACGGTTTGGTCGGTGTCGGCTCGACCCCGCGGGTGATCATGTCTTCGAACAGCAGCGGCGCGTCCGGCGCCATCGCCTCGTCGACATCGATGACATGCGGCAGCACCTCGTAGTCGATCTCGATCAGCGCCGCCGCCTCTTCGGCGACGGATTTGCTGGCCGCGGCGACGGCGGCGACCGCGTGGCCTTCATAGAGCGCCTTTTCGCGAGCCATCACGTTGCGGGTAATGTGCCAGAAGTTCTGCGCGACCCGCTCCGGCCCGACATATTCGAACTTATGGTCGGGAAAATCCGCAGAGGTTACGACCGCCTTGACCCCGGGCAACGCCAGCGCCTTTGACGCGTCGATCGAGCGGATGCGCGCATGGGCGTGCGGCGAGCGGATGATCTTGCCGTAAAGCGCTCCGGCCATCGCCAAATCGGCGCCGTAGAGCGCCCGGCCGGTGACTTTCGGCACGCCGTCCGGACGGACCGGCCGAGTTCCCACCCATTTGAAGCGCGACGGTGCGATATCGTTCACGGCTCTGTCTCCTGATCGTCCGGTTGAATTCGATTTATCTCTAAGGGTCGCGCGGCGGAGGTGGAAATGCAAGCCTGCGGCGAGGCCTCATCCGTCAAAGACGAGGGTCCCGGTCCCCGCGGCGCGGATGGCAAGGCATTTGGCGCTGGAGCGCGATCGGAGCGGGCGGCCGAGCGCGGCTATTGTCCGCTCTAGGATGGTAAAGCCGCCAGTCGAAGACTCGCCCACGCGAAGCGACTGGCGGCGGATGATCGCCCGACGTAGCTTTAGCTTATGCCAGGCCGAGGATCACCATGACCGACAACGACGCCGTACTCGCCGCCAACCTCGAATTCTACCGCGTCTTTACGGCGCGCGACGTCGCCGCCATGGACGCGCTGTGGGCGCGCCGCGCGCCCGTTGCCTGCCTCCACCCGGGATGGACGGTGCTGACCGACCGGGAGGCGATCATTTCGAGCTGGATCGCGATTCTGACGAGCCCAGACGCGCCCCGCATCGCCTGTTACGACGAGCGCGTGCTGCTTTACGGCGACACGGCCTTGGTACTGTGCGAGGAGGAGTTAGGTGGCGGCACCCTCGCCGCCAGCAACCTGTTTGTCCGCGAGGACGGCGGGTGGCGAATGGCCCACCACCATGCCGGCCAGATCGTCCGCCGCCAGGCGGAGCGGCGTCCGCCGTCACGGCTCAATTGAGCCTCGCGCCGCAGTTCGTTTCCCGATCGACGCAAGAATTCCGCGCGCTGCGGCCGGCGGGCGATGTCGTACGCGATCGCATAAAGGCTGCTTGCACCTCGGCGAGGCGCGCCGCGGTCTCGGCGTCGATCACGCCATCGACGCGGGTGGGGCGAAAGCGCCGCTGGAAGGCGGCGACGGTCGCCTCCTCGATGGCCGGAGCCACGCAATAGCCGATTAAGCGCAAGTTCGGCGACGGCGCGAGGGCGGTCGAGCACGGCGTCGGGCCGCTGCCGGGACGGTTCCGGCCAGATCCCGATGCCGGCACGAGCGAGACGCGGCCAGTCAAAGGCCTCGCCGGGGTCGGTCTTGCGATCGGGCGCTATATCCGAATGACCCACCACGCGATGCGGCGGGATCGGGCGTCGCGCAAGGATGTCGCGGCACAGATATTCAACCGCGGCCATCTGCTCCTCGGGAAAGGCGCGATAGCCCCATTCGTGGCCAGGGTTGACGATTTCGATCCCGATCGAGACAAAATTGAGGTCGTGCTCGCCCTCCCAGCACGACCGCCCGGCGTGAAACGCGCGCCGCGCTTCAGGCACAAGCTGCCAGATGGCCCCGTCCTCCTCGACGACATAATGGGCACTGACCCGCGCCGCCGGATCGCACAGCCGGTTCAACGCCGCTTCGGCGCTCTGCATTCCGGTGTAATGCAACACCAGCATGTCGATCCGCGGCGGCTCGCCGCGACTTGCGTGATTAGGCGAAGGCCGTTCGCCAATAGAGTACGGGATCATCAGGCGGCGGACGCGTCGGCTCTGACCTTCGCCGACGGGTCGCAAGCAGCGTTGAGGCGCGCTGGCCGCAGACTGCAGCACCCCAATAAAGCCCGGCAATAGAGAAACTCAGATGTCATGTACGTCGACGATCCCGGGCAGCGACTTGACCGCGGCGCGGATCTTGGGGTCGACGCGGAAGCCGCCGGGGATCGCTATCTCGACCTCGCGCTCGGCCAGGTCGAGCACCACCGACACGCGACCGCGGCCGCCGCCCGCCTCGCGGCCCATCAGGCTCTTCAGAGTGGCGAGCGCACGCTCCTCGCCGAGAAACACGCGCAGCCCGGCCGCGGCGTGGGCCACGACATCGTCGAGCGGCTCGACCTTCTGCGCGGTCAGCCGCAAATTGTCCTCCTCGCTGCGGACATCGACAGTGACCGCGAGCGGCTGGCCGGCGTCGAACAGAGCCCGAGACTGGCTCAGCATCTCGGCGAACAGGGTCACTTCGAAGATACCACTCGTGTCTGACATCTGGACAAAAGCAAATCGATTGCCGCGCGCCGAGGTTCGCTCTTTGCGCCCGACGACGATGCCGGCGAGCCGGAACCGGGTCGTCCCGTTCGCAGCCAGGGCCGTCGGCAACTCGGCCCAGCGCAGAATGCCGGCGCGTTCGAGGCTCTTGCCGTAAGCGTCGAGCGGATGGCTCGACAAGTAAAAGCCGATGGCCGCGAATTCGTGCTGCAATTTCTCGACCGGCGGCCAGTCCTCGACCAGCGGCAATGACGGGCGGTCGCTGAGGCCGAGACCGAACAGGCTGCCCTGGCCGTCCTGTCGCTCGCTGGCTGATCGGCTTGCCTGCCGCAACAACAATTCGGCGGCGGCGAAGGTTTGCGCGCGGTTCGGATCGAGCGGATCGAATGCTCCGGCTTTCGCCAGGCTCTCGAATTGTCCTCGGTTGAAGGTCTTGGCATCGAGCCGCTGAGCCAGGTCGAAGAGGTCCTTGAACCGGCCGTTCCGCTCGCGCTCGGCCACCAGTAAGTCCATCGCCAGCGCGCCGACACCCTTGACCGCGGCTAGCGCATAGCGGATCGCGGGCTTTCCGCTCTTGGGGTCAATCTCGACCGAGAAAGTCGGCTGCGAGCGATTGATGTCGGGCGGCAACAGCCGGATCCCGAGCCGGTTCAATTCCTGGCGAAAATGGTTCAGCTTATCGGTGTTGCCGAGATCGAGCGTCATCGACGCGGCGAGAAACTCGACCGGGTAGTTCGCCTTCAGATAAGCGGTTTGATAGGTGATCAGCGCATAAGCCGCGGCATGCGGTTTGTTGAAGCCATAGCCGGCGAATTTTGCCATCTGGTCGAAGATCAGCTCGGCCCGACCCTTCTCGACACCGTGCGCCACGGCTCCGTTTACGAACTGCTGGCGTTGCGCGTCCATTTCCGACTGGATCTTCTTGCCCATCGCGCGGCGCAACAGGTCGGCGCTGCCAAGCGTATAGCCGGCCAAGACCTGGGCGATCTGCATGACCTGCTCCTGGTAGGTCATGACGCCGTAGGTTGCGTTCAGGATCGGTTCGAGCGTCGGGTGCAGGTAATCGGGCGCCTCCTCACCGTGCTTGACCGCGATGTAGCGCGGGATGTTCTCCATCGGGCCCGGCCGGTACAGCGCATTGGCAGCGATGATGTCCTCGAAGCGGTCCGGGCGCAGCCGTCTGAGCATGTCGCGCACGCCGGCACCTTCAACCTGGAACACCCCGACCGTGTCGCCGCTGGCCAGCAATTCATACGTCGCACGATCGTCGAGCGGCAGGCCCTCGAGGTCGAGCTCGATCCCGCGCTCCGCGAGCAACTCGCGGGCGCGCGCCAAAACTGTCAAGGTCTTGAGCCCGAGAAAGTCGAATTTGACGAGGCCCGCGATCTCGACCCATTTCATATTGAACTGGGTGGCCGGCATGTCGGAGCGCGGATCGCGATATAACGGGACCAGCTCGACCAACGGCCGGTCGCCGATCACGACGCCCGCGGCGTGGGTCGAGGCGTGGCGATAGAGCCCCTCCAGTTTCAGCGAAATCTCGATAAGCCGGGCGACCAACTCGTCGCTCTCGCGGGCCTGCTGCAAGGCCGGCTCGCCGGCAATCGCCTTCTCCAACGTGACCGGGTGCGCCGGGTTGTTGGGCACCAATTTGCACAGCCGGTCGATCTGGCCATAGGGCATCGCCAAGACCCGGCCGACATCGCGCAACACCGCGCGCGCCTGCAACTTGCCGAAGGTGATGATCTGCGCGACCCGGTCGCGACCGTATTTTTGCTGGACGTAGCGGATCACCTCGTCGCGCCGGTCCTGACAGAAATCGATGTCGAAATCGGGCATCGACACGCGCTCGGGGTTCAAGAACCGCTCGAACAGCAAGCCAAAGCGCAGCGGGTCGAGGTCAGTGATGGTCAGCGCCCAGGCGACGACCGAACCCGCCCCGGAACCACGTCCGGGACCGACCGGGATGCCCTCGCGCTTGGCCCATTGGATGAAGTCGGCGACGATCAGGAAATAACCGGCAAACCCCATCGTGATGATCGTAGCGAGCTCGAATTCGAGCCGTTCGTGATAGGGCTTTGCCTTGGCTTCGCCGATGCCCAACCGGGCGAAGCGCGCGTCGAGCCCAGCCTGCGCCGCGCGCCGCAACGCCGACTCCTCGGTGTCGCCTTCTTCGGTCGGGAAGGCGGGCAAGATCGGCTGGCGCGGCTGAGGGATGAAGGCGCAGCGCCGCGCGATGACCAGGGTGTTGTCGCAGGCCTCGGGCAGATCAGCGAACACATCCCGCATCTCCGCCGCAGACCGAAAATAATGGAACGGGGTCAAACGCCGGCGATCATTGTCGGCGACGACCGTGCCCTGTGCGATGCACAGCAGCGCATCATGCGCCTCGTAAAACTCGCGATCGGGGAAATAGGCGTCGTTGGTGGCGACTAGTGGCAGATCGTGGCGATAGGCGAGCTCGACGAGCGCGGGTTCGCTGCGCGCCTCGTCCGGTCCATTGTGGCGCATCAACTCGATATAGAGTCGGCCCGGAAAGGCCATCGTCAGCTCGCCGCAGCAGCGCCTCGGCGGCATCCCCTTGCCCTTCCGACAGCAGCCTTCCGAGCGGCCCTTTGGGTCCGCCCGAGAGGCAGATCAGCCCCTCGCTCGCCGCAGCGATATCGGCGAGGCTCACGGCCGGCTCCGCGGCCCCGTCGCTAGCCAGGTAGGAATGGCTGACCAAGGCCAGCAGGTTTCGATACCCGGCCTCGCTCTGCACCAGCAGCACGATCCGGTCCGGCTCTACGCTGCGCCCCGGCGCTCCATTGCTTCGCGCCGTCTCGTCGCGGCCGGCGAGCGCCACTTCACAGCCGATGATCGGCTGCACTCCCGCCGCCGCGCAGGCGGTGGCGAATTCGAGCGCACCGAACAGATTCCCCGTATCGGTGATCGCCACCGCCGGCATGCGCTCGACCTTACACAGCCGCACCGCTTCCTTGACCGGGATCGCCCCGGCCGACAGCGAGTAAGCGGTGTGAACGCGCAAATGAATAAAATCGGCGAGCGGCATGCCGGCAATATCGCACCGCCCGGCGCCAAATTCACCCGCGCTCGCGCCGTCTGGAGGCAGACCGATGTTTTCCAACGGCTTGCCCGAAATCCTCCCGGCAACCCACGCCGCGATCTCCACGTCGGGGAGCCCTGGGCCGATGCTCGGGCATCGTCAGGTGCGGATTACCGCGTTGAATTAGGGCGACTTATCCGGATTGCGCAGTTCGGCAAATCACCCGATCGCTCGCGTGTCTGCACAGGGTGCGCCCGCCGGGTGGTGAAAACACCCCGCCGACGGTGGTTCGCTGCTTGGTTTCGGCCGCCCTCTCGTCAAGGGAGAACATCGACCGGCGTGGCGGGCGCTTAATGATGGAACAGGTTCAGGGCGGAGCCTTTACGGAACCATTCAAGTTGAGAAGCGCTGAACGTATGGTTGAGCCGCAGCGTCTCGCTGCTCCCGTCGGCATGCCTGATCCGGCATTCGACCGGTTGGCCCGGCGCCATCTCCTCTAATCCGACCAGGCTCAGCCGATCATCGGCGCGGACGCGATCGTAATCCGCCGGGTCCTGAAAGGTCAGCGCCAGCAGACCCTGCTTTTTGAGGTTCGAACTCGTGGATGCGGGCAAAGCTGCGCGCGATTACGGCGCAACCGCCCAATAGTCGCGGCGACAGCGCTGCATGTTCGCGGCTACTGCCCTCGCCGTAATTGTGGTCGCCGATCGCCACCCATTTGACTCCATGGGCCTTGTAGTCGCGGGCGACCTTCGAGACCATGACCCCCTTCTCGCCGGTGAGGACATTGACGCCGGTTCCTGCCTCGCCGGTAAAGGCATTGGTCGCGCCCATGAACATGTTGTCGCTGAACTTGTCGAGATGGCCGCGATATCGCAGCCACGGACCAGCCGGCGAGATGTGGTCGGTCGTAGTCTTGCCCTGGGTCTTGATCAATACCGGGCAGTCGACGAAATCCTTATGGTCCCAGGCGAGCCACGGCTCCATCAATTGCAGCCGCTCGCTATTCGGATCGACCGCCAATGTTATACCGCTGCCATCGGCCGGCGGGGCGACGTAGGTCGCGTGCCCAGCGTCGAAACCGTGGGCCGGCACCTCAGGCGCCTGCTTCGGCGGGTCCAGCCGAAACGGCTGGCCTTGGGCGTCGTTGAGCGTGTCGGTCACCGGGTTGAAAGACAGCCGTCCAGCGAGCGCCATTGCGGTGACGATCTCCGCGCTGCCGATGAAATTCATCGTCGTCGGCTGGCCATCGTTACGTCGTGGAAAATTGCGGTTATAGGAGGTGACGATTGTGTTCGGCACAGCACCTTCCGCAGCAGAGCGACGCCATTGGCCGATACACGGGCCGCAAGCATTGGCCAGCACAGTGCCGTCGACGTCCTTCAGCGACTGCATCTGGCCATCTCGCTCGATCGTCGCGCGCACCGCCTCCGACCCCGGCGTGACCAGAAACGGCACCCCGGCTCTGATGCCGTGCGCCTTCGCCTGTTCGGCGACATCGGCGGCGCGGCTCATATCCTCATAGGAGGAATTGGTGCAGCTGCCGATCAGCGCGGTTGAGATCTGGTCGATGAACCCGTTCTTCGAATCGGCGACCTCGGCGGCGAGCCGCGATATCGGGCGCGCCCGGTCGGGCGAATGCGGACCGACGATATGGGGTTCGAGCTTTGACAGGTCGAGCTCGACGACCTGGTCGTAGAATTTAGCTGGGTCGGCTTCGACCTCCTTGTCGGGTTCCAGCAGATGCTGGTGCTGCTGGAACAGCGGCACCAGGTCGGGTTTGCCGGTCGCGCGGAGATATCGAGCCATGTGCTCGTCGGCTGGGAACATCGACGTGGTGGCGCCGAGTTCGGCTCCCATGTTGGCGATCGTTGCCTTGCCGGTGGCGCTGATCGTGCGCGCGCCGGGTCCGATATATTCGACGATCGCGTTGGTGCCACCGGAGACTGTCAAGCGCCCGGCGACGTAAAGGATCACGTCCTTCGGCGCCGTCCAACCGTTGAGCTGGCCGGTCAGGTACACCGCGATGTGCCGCGGATAGAGCACTTCCCATGGCAGCCCGGCGATTACCTCGACCGCGTCCGCGCCGCCCACGCCGACCGAACAAGCACCGAGACCACCGGCATTCGGCGTGTGCGAGTCGGTGCCGATGATCAGTTCGCCGGGGAAGGCGTAATTTTCCAGCACCACCTGATGGATGATGCCGGCGCCCGGCCCCCAGAATCCCAAGCCGTATTTGGCCGCGGCCGAGCGCAGGAAGTCATAGACTTCCTTGTTCTCGGCGAGTGATTCGCGCAGATCCGCGGAGCCCTCCACCCGCGCCTGGATCAAATGGTCGCAATGGATCGTCGCCGCGACCGCGACCTTGTCGCGCTTGGTCTGCATGAACTGGAGCAAACCGGTCTGCCCCAGCACATCCTGAAAAACGACGCGGTCGGGGCGCAGCAGCAGATAACTATGGCCGGGCTCCAGCTCCTGGTTCTCCGGATCGTCGAGATGCCCGAGCAGGACCTTGTCCGCCAAGGTCAACGGTTTATCGAGCCGGCGGCGGACCACCGTAAGATTGCGCGCCATTGTCGTGTAGACCGCAGCCGCCATTTCCGGGGTCGATTCGATAGCAACCATTGTCTAGCCTTTCTTGGCGATACTTAAAGGGGCCAGCACGAGCACGATCTCGTCCACATCCCGAAAAGTGGAAACCGGAAGTCTGCTGAAGATCAGCAACAGGCTGCGATGATGCCCGATGCTGCCGAAACCGTCTAGGAAATCTTCGGTCTCGCGGCGCTCGGCAAGCCGCTCAGTGCGCGGTCTCAAATCGCGTTGCCGCGGCGGTTTCCGGCGCCAACACGGTGGGAAAGCGGATCGCGAACACGGCCCCGCCGCCCGGCCGCTCGTCGACGTCGACGGTGGCGTTGTGCATCTGCGCGATGCGCGCGACGATAGCCAGGCCGAGACCGGCGTTCCCGCCGCGGCGACGGTCGCGGCGCCAAAAGCGTTGAAATATGTGCTCGCAATCGGCTTTTGGTATACCAGGCCCGCGATCCATGACGCGGATCACCCCTTCGGTCGCTACGGCAATCTCGACCGTCGTTGCGGGGGAAGTGTGGGTGAGCGCGTTTTCGACGAGGTTTCTCACGGCGCGGACGATTGCGTCGCTGTTGCCGCGGACCCGTACCGGGCGGCGCGCGCCAGTCACCGCTAGGGTCTTGCGTTGGGACAGGGCCAACGGGGCAAGAAACGCTGCCACTTCGGCTGCGATTGCAACGATGTCCGCGATCTCGTCCTCGGCAACGACGAGGGTCTCGAGTTCGGAGATTTCGAGCAGCTGGTTGACCAACCGGCTCATGTTCTCGACGTCGTGGCGCAGGGGCGCGGCCACTTCGCGATCATCGAGCATGTCGATCTGCGTCCGCAGGATCGCCAGTGGTGTGCGCAGCTCATGGGCGGCGTCGGCGGTGAACTCGCGCTGAGCGCGGAACCCGGCATCGAGCCGATCAAGCGCGTCGTTGACGGCGCGAACCAGCGGCAATACCTCGCGCGGCATACCGGTTTCGGGCAATCTGAGGTCGGTATGGTCGGGACCGATTTCTTCAGCCAGCGCCGAGGCGGCGACGATCGGCTTCACGGCGCGCCGGAAGATGACAACGTCGATGAACAGCAGCGCCAGCAACAGCGGCACGGTGATCCAGCCGACATGGGTCAAGAACTCGGCAAGTATGTCATCGATCAGCACGTCGCGATGGAGAACGTCCTCGACAACTTGGACGCGGACGGGGTGGCCGCGATAATCGACGGCGACTGTCGCTCCATAGAGCGCGACGCCGTAGCGATCACGTCGAAAAAATTCGATCGGTCCCCCTTCCGGGCGAACGGGGGCAATAGCGCCGACACGATCTTGTTGGAAAAACTCAATGGGCCTACTCTCCGGCCGAATATCCGTAATCGCGCGATTCCCGGGCAAGGAGGAAAACAACACCCGGCCGTCCCTATCGATCACGGCATAGGCGGCGCGTCCGTAGCCTGCGGAATAGAACTCGGCCAGACCCGGCGGCAGCGATAACCGCAGAGTCCCGTCGGGCGCAGTCGAAAGATAGCGCACGATGTCGGCGGCCTGGTCGCGCAAGGCTTGATGATGCAGTTGTTCAACCGCTTCCCTCAGCATCAGGAACAGCGCCAGGGGCATGCAGATCGAAGTGGCGATGATCGCCAGAAAATGGAGCGCTACGATCCGCGAGACGACCGAGCGAAACCGGATCACCTCATTTTCTCTCGGAGATCAGATAGCCGACCCCGCGCAGAGTGTGGATTTGGACCGAGGCATCGACTTCGGTGAGGCGTTTGCGCAGTCGGTGAATGTAGACTTCGACCGCGTTCGACCCGATCTCCTGTGACAGACCGTACAGGTTGTTTTCGAGAAGGTTCTTACCTACCACGCGTCCGCTGCGACGCAGCAGATGCTCGAGCACGGCGATCTCCCGGGGTGAAAAGAAGATCGGCTCTTCGCTCACAAAAACTTGACGGGCTACCGTGTCGAGCGTGACGTTTCCCAGCTCGAGCGGGACGCCCAACAAATTGCCCGGGCGACGCAGCAGCGCTCGAAGGCGAGCGATTAGTTCCTCGAGCGCGAAAGGTTTGACGAGATAATCGTCGGCGCCGTCGCCTAGACCGGCAACGCGATCTTTCAGGCTGCCGCGCGCGGTCAGGATCAACACCGGCGTCGCATCGCGGCGTCGGCGCATCTCGCCCAGCACCTCGAGCCCGTCGGCGTCGGGTAGCCCGAGATCGAGCACGACGATCTCAAAGCGGCTCGCCTGCAAGGCTGCAGTCGCGTCCGCCGCCGTCGCCAGGATGTCGACGACGAACCCGGCCGCGGTGAGACCACGCTTCAGCAGCTCGGCAAAGCGCTCGTTATCCTCGATAAGCAACAGCCGCATCGGGTCTTTCCTATCGGGCTCGTCCCCTCCTAGGGATCCCGCCGTATCGCCGTAGACGCGCATCGCGCTGCGACCCGAGAACCCTCCGAGCTCGAGGGAACGGCTCAGGATGCCGATGCTCCACCCGTCGCCCCTGATGACGGGCTATCCCCGGCTTCAGATCGCGTCGAGCTGCCAGGCGACGTCGTTACCTATTCCCCATAGATAGCCGATATTGGCCTGGCCGACGAGAGCGTAGGCGCGCCCTTGGTGCCGCCAAAAGATTAGGTTTACGTCCTGGCGGTGATCAAAAGTCGGTGGCAGATCCGGCTGATTCGAGGATCCGACGATCAAGGCCAGGGGGCCGATTGCCTTGTTGTCGGTGGTGTAGACGAGTTCAGCTGCCGGACGGCCGTCAACGACGATCAGCCGGGCGCCATGGAAATTGAGGCCCCACGGTTTGAGGTCCGGCAGCCGGACCTGCTGCGGCAAACTCTGGCTGATCTTTTGCAGCGCCTCACGGGTGTCGCCCGTCGCGGGAATGTCGACGAGCATGTTGTTGCCAGCGCTGACGAACAGCTTGAAATAGCCGGCGGCGTTGTCGAGCCAGAGATTGTTGGCGACCGCCGCCTCGACCGCAGGTTGCGCGAGGGCGATGGCGGCGGCGCCAGAGGCAAATTTGGTGACGCCGAAATAGGCGCCGCTGCCGCCGACAATAAGACCGAGCAGCGAGGCGGCGATCGGCAATCCTAGACGCGGCCATCGCGATCGAGCAAATCGTGCGGCACCCGTTCGCAGCGCGAAGGGCAAGATCCGGGGACCAGCCTCCGCTGCGACCATCTCTGCACGCGCAGCAGCGATCAACCGTTCCGGCACCGGTTCGTGAAGGACCTCGTCGAAGGCGCGACGCACCAGCTTTGCCGAGATCGCGAGAGCAGCCAGCTGATCGCGCGCGGCCGAATCGCTGTCGAGCCAAGCTTCGACCTCGCGCCGATCCACCAGCTCGAGCTCGCCTTCGAGATAGGCGACGAGCAGGTCGTCACTGCGCTTCTGCATCCTTCCTACTCCTGGGCATCCCGCCGCCAGCCTCGAGCTGAAGCTGCAGCGCGATCCGAGCACGGGCGAGGCGGCTCATGATCGTCCCGACCGGCACATCCACGACCTCGGCTGCTTCCTTGTAGCTGAGCCCCTCGACCGTCACCAACAGCAGCGCCGCGCGCTGATCCGGCGTTAGGCGGTCAACGGCCCGGCGCACCTCGGCGAGCGTCAAGCGCGCCTCGACGCGGCGCACCGGCTCGTCCGATCCGAGACGGTCTTCGCCGATATCGCCGTCCGTTTTGCGCACCTCGCGCGAGCGAATCTGATCAATCCATATCGTCTGCACGATGCGGAACATCCAGCTATCGAACCGGGTGCCCTCCTGAAATTGGTGCCGGCGCGCAAGCGCGCGCTCGCAGGCCGCCTGGACAAGATCGTCAGCCTCGACGCTGGACCCGGTCAGCCCGCGCGCAAAGCGGCGAAGCCGCGGGAGTACCGCTACCAGCTGGTCGCCGAACCGCTCGCTAGCCGGATCCTGGTCCGCAACTCGGCGCGCCGGCGATCCCGCCATTCTATGTCCGAACGACAACGCACCTCCTGAAAGGTTATTCCCGGCGGTATTGCACCACCGGCTGATGCCGGCCTGTCATTCTTCCGTCCGGAGCAGCCGCAGCGTTTGATGTCTCTAGGGTCGCATCGGATCGGCTCTCCGTTCCGCAAGCTACCACGGCGGCGAAATAGGGCGAAAGCGCGACGACTTCGAATAACTGCGGCGCTCGGTAGAAGAACTGCGGAACGAGTGATCTGCGTGGCGTGGACAAGATCGCGCCAGCACGACCGGCCGGGGCTTCGCTCTTCACAAACCGAGCCCTTGGCGGCATTGTGCGGACTTGCCGGCTTGAGCATTCAGGAAAATCCGCTCGATGAAGGTTGCCGTCGTCAAGGAAAGACGGGCGCATGAGCGCCGTGTCGCAGCCTCGCCCGACACCATCAAGCGGATGATCGCGATGGGGCTCGAAGTCATCGCGGAAAGCGGCGCCGGCGAAGGGGCCGGCTTTACCGACGCCGCCTTTGCGGCGGCGGGCGCCACGATCGCGGCGGATCCGGCGTCGGCGCTCGGCGCTGCCGATATCGTCCTCAAGGTGCAGCGCCCGCAGACATCCGGCGAGGGCGCGGTCGACGAGCTCAAATGCCTGAAACGCGACGCGGTGCTGATCGGCCTGTTGCAGCCGTTGCAGAATCCTGCCGAGATCCAGGCCTATGCCGGCGCCGGGATCACGGCCTTCGCCATGGAACTGTTGCCGCGGATCACCCGCGCGCAGGCGATGGATGTGTTGTCCTCGCAGGGGAACCTCGCCGGCTACAAGGCGACGATCGACGCCGCCGAGGAGTTCGGCCGCGCCTTTCCGATGATGATGACCGCGGCGGGGACGATAAAGGCGGCGCGGGTGCTGGTGATGGGGGCCGGCGTCGCCGGCTTGCAGGCGATCGCCACCGCGCGGCGGCTCGGAGCCATCGTTTCCGCGACCGATGTGCGCGCCGCCGCCAAGGAGCAGGTCGAGAGCCTCGGTGCGACGTTCGTCCACGGTTGATGACGAGGCTGCCCGCTCGGCGGAGACCGCTCAAGGCTATGCTCGCGAGATGAGCGAGGACTACCAGCGCCGGCAACGCGAGAAGATCACCGAGGTGCTGAAGCGCACGGATGTGGTCATCTGTACCGCCCTTATCCCCGGTCGCCGCGCGCCGATATTACTGACCGAAGCGATGGTGGGCGAGCTGGCCCCAGGGTCGGTCGTCGTCGACCTGGCGATCGAGGCCGGCGGCAATGTCGAGGGCAGCCGGCCCGGCGAGATCGTCACCACCGCGAACGGCGTCAAGATCATCGGCCATGTCAACATGCCCTCCCGGATCGCTGCCGACGCGAGCCAGCTCTATGCTCGCAACTTGTTGTCTTTTCTAACACTTCTCGTCGATAAGGACGGCCGGCTCGCAATCGACGCGGACGACGAGATCATCAAGGCAACCCTGCTGACCCGGGACGGCGCGGTGGTCAATCCGGCCGCTCGCGATCTCACCTGCGGCGGAGACTGCTAGCCCGGTCTCAATCCCCGACGACTGACGGAGAAAGTAATGGCAGACCCCGTCTCTCTGGCCGAGCGCGCCAGGGAGCTAGCCGGCGATGCCGGCGCGCTAGCCCACAACTTCGAAGCCTTGGCCCGGCAATTGGCAGTGCAGGGGCCGCCGGCGGCAGCGGGCGGCACGCCCTTTGTCTTCGAGCTGACGATCTTCGTGCTCGCGGTTTTTGTCGGCTACCATGTGGTGTGGCGGGTCACTCCGGCGCTGCACTCGCCGCTGATGAGCGTGACCAACGCGATTTCGAGCGTGATTATTGTCGGCGCGCTGATTGCCGCCGGTCCACTCGGCCTCAGCTTCGCAAAACTCGCCGGATTTTTCGCCGTCACCTTGGCCGCGGTCAATATTTTCGGCGGCTTTATCGTCACCCAGCGCATGCTCCAGATGTTCCAGAGAAAGAAATAGTGGGGCCGCGGTGAGCGATAACCTATCGGCCTTTTTTTATCTGATCGCTTCGGTTTGTTTCATCTTGGCGCTGCGCGGCCTGTCGTCGCCGCAGACGGCGCGCGTAGGCAATTTCTACGGCATCGCCGGCATGGTGATTGCGGTCGCCACGACCTTGCTGACCCCGCATGTGGTCAGCTTTTGGCTGATCGTCATCGGCATTCTGATTGGCGGCGCAATCGGCACCTATATCGCGTTGCGCATCCATATGACGGCGCTGCCGCAGCTGGTGGCGGCGTTTCACAGTCTGGTCGGCCTCGCCGCCGTGTGCGTCGCCGCCGCCGCTTTCAGCGCTCCGGCGGAATTCGGGATCGGGGTACCCGGCGCGATCGAGCGCGCCAGCCTCGTCGAGATGTCGATCGGTATGGCGATCGGGGCGATCACCTTTACCGGCTCGATCGTCGCCTTCGCAAAATTGCAGGGTCTCGTCAGCGGCAGGCCGCTCTCGTTCACCGGCCAGCATCTGGTGAATGCCGGGCTTGGGATTTTGCTGGTCCTGCTGATCGTGATCTTTGTCGCCAACGGGGCGGCGGCGATGTTCTGGCTGATCCTGCTGGTGTCGTTGGCGCTGGGCTTTTTGCTGATCTTGCCGATCGGCGGAGCCGACATGCCGGTAGTGATCTCGATGCTGAACTCCTACTCGGGATGGGCCGCTTGCGGCATCGGCTTCACCCTGTCGAACAGCCTGCTGATCATCACTGGTGCGCTCGTCGGCTCGTCGGGCGCCATCCTCAGCTACATCATGTGCAAGGGGATGAACCGCTCGATCATCAACGTGATCCTCGGTGGGTTCGGCACCGAGGGCGGGGTGATCGCCGCCGGCGCCGGGACGGGCGACCGCTCGGTCAAGTCGGGCAGCGCCGAGGACGCCGCCTTCATCCTGAAGAATGCCGGCTCGGTCATCATCGTGCCGGGCTATGGCATGGCGGTGGCCCAGGCTCAGCACGCGCTGCGCGAGATGGCCGACCAGTTGAAGAAGGAGGGGGTCAAGGTCCGCTACGCAATTCATCCGGTCGCCGGGCGAATGCCGGGCCACATGAACGTGCTGCTCGCCGAAGCGAACGTCCCCTATGACGAGGTGTTTGAACTCGACGAAATCAACCGCGACTTCCCGTCGACCGACGTCGCCTTCGTTATAGGCGCCAACGACGTGACCAACCCGGCGGCCAAGACCGATCCCTCCTCGCCGATCTACGGCATGCCGATCCTCGATGTCGAGCGGGCCAAGACGGTGCTGTTCGTCAAGCGCTCGATGGCGTCGGGCTATGCCGGGGTCGAGAACGAGTTGTTCTACCGCAACAACACGATGATGCTGTTTGGCGACGCCAAAAAAATGTCCGAGGAGATCGTCAAGGCGATGGAGTGAGCGACCTCGCGCTTGCGCTGCCCTTTTAGCCCAGCGTGCTGGCGGTGTGGCCGGGCTCTGATCTCAGGGGTGCTGCTTGCCGCTGGCGCCGTGGTTCAGTAGCCCTCGCGCTCCATACGTTTGCGCAACAATTTGCGGTAGCGGCGCACCGCCTCGGCCTTTTCCCGCGCCCGCCGCTCGGAGGGCTTCTCGTAGCTGCGCCGCAGTTTCATCTCCCGGAACACACCCTCGCGCTGCATTTTCTTCTTCAAGGCTCTTAGGGCCTGGTCGACGTTGTTGTCGCGAACGAGGACTTGCACGGGGGTTCTTCTCCGGTAGGCTATCTGCCGCCGCAGGCGGCGTGGCGTTGAGAGGCTCGTTTAGCACCTCGACGGCCGGCTGTGAAGGCGGACGATCGCGATGGGCGGGCCGGCGCTTTACCGGGATCGCCGCCCGACACATATTTGCGACCATGGCTCTTTTGAAAATCGCCCGCATGGGCAACCCTGTTTTGCGAAAGCCGGCGGCGGCCGTCGAAGACCCCGCGGCACCCTGGGTGCGCCGGCTTGTCGACGACATGATCGAGACGATGGAGGACGCCGGCGGCACCGGGCTGGCCGCGCCGCAGGTCCACCAGCCTTGGCGGATCGTCGTATTTTTTGTGTCCGAAGAGCGTCTAAGCGGCATGCCGGGCGACGTCGCCCAGGATTTGACCGTGCTGATCAATCCGGTGGTCGAGCTGTTGGGTCGAGAGCGGGCATTCGGATGGGAGGGCTGTCTGTCGGTTCCGGGCCTGCGCGGCGTCGTCCCTCGCCACCTGCGCATCCGTTACCGCGCCACCGGCCTCGACGGCGAAACCATCGAGCGCGAGGCCGAAGGCTTTCATGCGCGCGTCGTCCAGCACGAATGCGATCACCTCGACGGGATCCTCTACCCCCAGCGCATGACCGACCTTCGGTTGTTGGTCTTTCTCGAAGAGCTGCAGCGCCACCCGATCGATCTTGCCGATCTTCTCGCCGAGACGCGGCCGGAATGAAAAGCCCGCTTGCCGAAGCACGGCGCGAGGCATTGATCGAGGCGATGCTGCCCGATGCGCCGTTCGACGGTTGGACCCGCGCCGGGCTCCGTCGGGCCGCGCGGCGACTCGCCGTGCCGGTCGGGGAGGCGCTGGCTTTGTTCCCGGGCGGGCCCGCCGATCTTGTCGCCGGCTTCAGCCGCTGGGCCGACCGGCGCATGCTCGACCGCCTGGAAATCTTGCCGCTCGATCCGCTGCGCGTTTCCGAACGCATCGCATTGGCGATCGGCGCCCGGCTGGACATTGTCGCGCCGTGGCGCGAGGGGGTGCGCCGGGCGCTTACGGTCCTGGCGCTGCCGCAGCATACTCCGCTTGCCATGCGTCTGACTTATGAGACGGTCGACGGAATCTGGTACGCCGCCGGCGACAACGCCACCGACTTCAGCTTTTACACAAAGCGCCTGATCTTGGCGGCGGTCTATAGCGCCACCGTACTCTATTGGCTCGACGACCACTCCGAGGGTTCAGCCGACACCCGCGCCTTTCTTGATCGTCGTCTCGCCGATGCCGCCCGCATCGGCCGCGCCCGCCGCGACTTCGCAACGCTCGTCGAGCGCCTGCCGAACCCGTTTCGCTTGCTGCGCCCGCTCCGCTAAAGCCACGCTTTCAGCGGTGGGGAATGAGCCGCGTGACATGGCCCATTTTGCGACCAGGCTGGATTTCGGTCTTGCCGTAGAGGTGAAGCTTGGCCAGCGGGTCGCCAAGCGCCTCGCGCCACTTCTCGACATCGCGGCCGATCAGGTTCTTCATAACTGCATCGGAATGGTGCACGACCGAGCCGAGCGGCAGCCCGCATAATGCGCGTACCAGCTGCTCGAACTGGCTGGTGACGCAAGCGTCAATCGTCCAGTGTCCTGAATTGTGCGGCCGCGGCGCCAGCTCGTTGACCAGAACCTCACCAGCTTGGGTCACAAACATTTCGACCGCCAACACCCCGACGAGATCGAGCTTTTCGGCAATGTGGCGGGCGATCGCCTCCGCCCGCATCGCTGTCTCGGCCCCGATCCGTGCCGGGGCGATGGTGGTGTCGAGGATATGCGCGGTATGCTGATTTTCGACCGGTGGGTAGGTTGCCCAGGTGCCGTTGCGGCCCCGCGCGACGATGACCGAGATCTCGCAGGCGAAATCGACAAAGCTTTCGAGAATGCCGATCTCGCCGCCCATATTCCGCCAGGCCTCTTCCGGCTTGGTCTCGGGGGTGAGCATCGTTTGGCCCTTGCCGTCATAGCCCATGCGCACGCTCTTCAGCACGGCGGGGTAGCCGAAGTCGTGCATCGCGCGGACCAGCGCCGCCGCGTTGGACACCTCCCGGTAAGCGGTGGTCGCGATATCGATCGAACGCAGAAAATCCTTCTCGCGCAAACGGTCCTGCGTGATTTCGAGAATTTCGGCGCGGGGCAGGACCAGCTTCGACGCCGCCACGAATCGCACCGCCTCGGCCGGTATGTTTTCGAACTCGAAGGTGACCACGTCGACCGCGGCGGCGAAGCGGTCCAGCGCCGCCAGATCGGAGAATTCGGCGACGGTCGCGGCGCGACACACCTGCTCGGTCGGGCTGTCCGGTTCCGTCGCGAAGACATGACAGCGATAGCCGAGCCGCGCCGCAGCGAGCGCCGTCATCCGCCCGAGCTGACCGCCGCCCAAAATCCCGATCGTCGTCCCCGGAGCCAGCACCCGCTCGGGCATCACAGAGGGTCCGGGCGGTCGGCCACGCGCTCGGTCTGAACTTGCCGCCAGCCGTCGACAGCCTGTGCGGCGGCGGCGTCGGAAAGCCCGAGAATTGCCGCCGCAAAAAGGGCTGCGTTGACGGCGCCGGCCTCGCCGATGGCAAAGGTCGCCACCGGGATCCCGGCCGGCATCTGCACGATCGACAGCAGGCTGTCGACGCCTTTGAGAACCCGGCTTTCGATCGGTACGCCGAGCACCGGCAGCGGCGATAGGGCAGCGGCCATGCCGGGCAGGTGGGCAGCACCCCCGGCGCCGGCGATGATCACACGCACGCCGCGCGAACGCGCCGTGCGGGCGTAGTCGTAAAGCCGGTCGGGCGTGCGATGTGCCGAGACGATCCGCGTCTCATAAGCGATTCCCAGCCGATCGAGCGTTCCGGCAGCGTGGTGCATCGTGCGCCAATCGGATTGGCTGCCCATGATGATGCCCACTGCCGGGCCGGCCTCGCTCATTCGGCTCTTTCCGTAATCGGGGCGTATTATAGATGGAGGACAGCAGCGCACAACCACCCCGAACCGCGGCGTTTAGGCAATGATGTCGGGTAGCAGCTCGCTTTCGATTTTCAGTATCTGGTCTTTCAGCAGCAGCTTGCGCTTTTTGAGGCGCTGCAGCCGGAGCTGGTCGAACGGGGCGTGCTCGGAGAGGCGGGCGATCACATCGTCAAGGTCGCGGTGCTCGCTTTTCAGCACGGCGAGCCTCGCCTTCAATGCTTCGGTGTCGAGGTCCATGGCCGTTGGCGCGAAATTTGACGGGCACCATATCACTTTTGATGACCGGGGTCGCCGACATACCGCTCGCCGACGCGGCGGCCGAGCTTTGGGAATTTTCGCTCGACTTTTATGCCCGGCCCGGTGTCTCGGCGGCGCTGATCGAGTTGCAGGACCGCGCCGGCCTCGACGTCAACCTGATCCTGTTCGCGCTGTGGCACGGCTTGTCGGGGCGGGGCCGGCTCGATGACGAGAGGTTGGCGGTAGCCGACCAAGCCGCCCGCGCAATCCAGACGGAAATCGTCACGCCGTTGCGGGCATTGCGGCGGCGGCTCAGAACCGACCCCGATGCGGAGATCCAGCACCTGCGAGAGGCGATCAAGGCGCTCGAGCTCGATGCTGAAAAAATCGCGCAGGCCCGCCTCGCCGGCTGCGCCGGGCCGCCCGCCACCGACGTCGATCCGGTCGAGCGCCTTGCCGCCGCCGGGGCAAATCTCACCCTATCCCTCGGCGCCGATCGGGCGCACGGCGCGGCGGCGGGTGTCATCCGCCGAGCCCTCGAAGAGCTGGGGCGATAATTCAGCTCTCGCCCCAACGGCGAACCGTCCCGCTGTCGAGCCCGAATAGATCGAGGACGCGGCCGAGGGTCTGATCGATCATCTCCGCTATCGTGGCGGGCTTTGCGTAAAAGGCAGGGACCGGCGGGGCGATGACCGCGCCCATTTCCGACAGCGCGGTCATCGTCCGCAGATGGCCGGTGTGCAATGGGGTTTCGCGCACGACGAGCACGAGACGCCGCCGCTCCTTTAGCACCACATCCGCCGCCCGGGTCAGCAATGTCGTCGTGGCGCCGCTGGCGATCTCGGCCATGCTGCGGATCGAGCAGGGGGCGACGACCATTCCCATCGTCCGGAACGAGCCGGATGAGATCGGCGCGGCCATGTCGCCAATCGCATGCACGACATCGGCGCGGGCGCGCACCGCAGCCGGTTTCAGATCGGTTTCGAGCGCCAAGGTCACCTCGGCCGCCCGGCTGATGACGAGATGAGTCTCGACCGGCAACGGCCGCAACAGCTCGAGCAGCCGCGCGCCGTAGATCACGCCGGAGGCACCGCTGATCCCGACGATCATGCGCGGCATTGCGGATGTTTCTCTCATCGGGACCTCTTTGAAATTTGCGGTCTTGACATATTTTCGTCATCGAGGGGTGCATGGCCCCTGGCCGGACCCCCGACCCGGCGTTACCATCGGGGGCGGTGATCGTCTATCAGGAGGATTGTGCATGTCGCTGCAGGATCGCATCGAAGCGCTGAGAGAAAAGCATGCGGCACTCGAACGCGCCATCGATGAGGAGAACAGCCGTCCGCTGCCAAACGACGACGCGATCTCCGATCTGAAGCGTCAGAAACTCCGCATCAAGGACGAAATTTTTCAATTGGAGAGCCACTAACGCGCCGCGATCGGCCATTTCGGTCTTTCGCTGAAACCGGGAGGGGCGAGCATCCTTCCCGGTTTTTTGTGCCCGAAGCGCGGCGGGCTCCAGCACAGGCACAAATCCTCCCTCTCGCGCACCGCCAAGCCGCGCGTGTCCCATCTGCCGACCCTGAACGGGACAGCCCGTGCCGATCTCGCCTTGAGCCGACTTCCTTCCTCACAAGTGGCGTAAGGTAATCCAAGAATGACCGCGGCGAGTCACGCCGCCAGTTTCTGCCGCGCGTCGGCCAGAATCATCGCGGCGCCCTTTTCGGCGACCATGATGGTCGGGGCGTTGGTGTTGGTCGACGTCACCGCCGGCATCACCGAAGCGTCGATCACCCGCAGCCCGTCGAGCCCGTGAACGCGCAGCTGGTCGTCGACCACCGCCATCTGGTCGCGGCCCATCTTGCAGCTGCACGTCGCGTGAAACACGGTCGAGCCATACTGCCGCGCATAGTCGAGCAATTCGTCGTCGGTCTGAACATCCTTGCCGGGGATGGTCTCGCCAACGACGTATTTGGCGATCGCCGGCGCGGCGAACAGCCGCCGCGCCATCTTCAGCCCGCCGATTACCGCCCGCCGATCGGTGTCCTCGGCGAGATAGCGCGGATTGATCGCCGGCTGCTCGGCCGGGTTTGGCGATTTCGCCTCGACATAGCCGCGGCTCAGCGGGCGCATCTGCCACATGCCGATGGTCATGCCGGGCTTGTCGTCGAGCCGCCGCACCGGCCCCGGGGCGAAGCTGCCCGGCGAGAACAGGCATTGGACGTCCGGGGTGGCCGATTCTTCGAGCACCTTGACCGAGGCGCAGACCAGTGACGAGGCATAGGTCAGCATGCCGGTCCCGCTGAACAGGTAGCGCAATATCTCGCCGGCAAACGGCAGGCCGCGCGATTTCTCGTTCAACGTCTTGGCGCCGGCGACAGAGCAGGCGACCCGCGCGATGTAATGGTCCTGAAAATTCTTGCCGACCCCCGGCAAGCCATGCTGGACCGGGATGCCGACGCGGCCGAGATGGTCGGGGTCGCCGACCCCGGATAGTTGCAGGATGTGCGGCGAGCCGATGGCGCCGGCGGACAAAATCACCTCGCGCGCCGCATCGACCCGCTCGACGGCCCCGCCGCGCCCGTATTCGACGCCGACCGCGCGGCCGCCGTCGAACAGCACGCGGCGCACCAGCGCGCCGGTGATGATTTGCAGGTTCGGCCGCTTTTTCGCGGCCCGCAGATAGGTGCGCGCGGCACTCTGCCGCCGCCGCCCGCGGCGGGTCTGCTGAACCCAGCCGATATTGTCGCCGGAGCCAGGCGGCAAATGGTTGACGTCCTGATGATATTCGAGCCCGATCTGTTGGCCGGCCTCGATCATCGTGTGGCACAAGAGCGGCCGGTCGGAGGCGTTCGAAGTCAACAGCGGTCCGCCCTCGCCGTGAAACGCGTCCTCCCCGCGCTCCCAGCTTTCGGCCTTTTTGAAATAGGGCAGCACATCGTCCCACGACCAGCCGCGATTGCCGAGCTGCCCCCAATGGTCGAAATCCTCGGGCTGGCCGCGGACATAGATCATGCCGTTGATCGAGCTGGAACCGCCCAGCACGCGGCCGCGCGGATAGGGGATGGCGCGCCCGTTGGTGCCGGGGTCGGGCTCGGCCGTGTAGCCCCAGGTGATCGTCGGATGATCCAGCAGCCTCATATAGCCGGCCGGGATGTGGATCAGCGGGTTGCGGTCCGGCCCGCCGGCCTCGATCAGCACGACGCGCGTGCCGGGATCTTCGCTCAGCCGATTGGCCAGCACGCACCCCGCCGAGCCGGCGCCGACAATGACATAATCCGCCTTCATGCCTGTCCCTCCGCGGTGATTGCGAGGAGCGGAGCGACGAAGCAATTTCGATGGATTGCTTCGCGTCGCCCACTACGACGTCGAATATGTTTGCGCGGCGTCGGTTCCAGCACTTGGTTTGTCAGTTGATCCCGAGCAATTTGGCGGCGGTGCCGCCGAGGATCGCGATCTTGTCGTCGTCGCTCGAGCCCTGGGGTCGATAGGATGTGATCGACCGGCACCTTGTTCCACGGAAACGGGTAATCGGTGCCGAGCACGACCTGGCCGACGCCGCTCTCGGCGATCAGGTGGCGCATCGCCTCGCCGGTGAACATGATCGAATCGAAAAACAGCTGACCGTCCTTCAGGTATTGGGTCGGCTTTTTCTTGGGCAACGGGCCGACGCGGTTCGGGAAGGTCGTGATCACCGCATCCGAGCGGTTGGCGTAGGACGGCAGAAAGCCGCCGCCATGCGCGGCGCAGATCTTGAGCCCCGGAAAGCGGTCGAGTGTCCCCTCGAAAATCAGATGCGACAGTGCGATCGTGGTTTCGAGCGGGTTGCCGATCGTGTTGGTCAACAACCCGCTGCCGCCGAGTCGGCCGCTGGGCTCCAATTCCCTGGTGCCGAGCGGGTGCATGAAGATCAGGATGCCGAGTTCCTCGGCCTTGGCCCAGACCGGGTGGAATTTCGGATCGGCCAATTCCTGGCCGGCGACGCTGCCGCCGACCGACAGGCCGCGCAGCCCCAAACTCTTGACCGCGTAGTCGAGCTGCTCGACGGCGAGCTGCGGATGCTGCAACGCGACCGTCGCAAAGGCGACAAAGCGGTCGGGGGTGGCGGCGCAGAATTCGGCGAGCTTTTCGTTCTGGATCTTGATCAGCTCGGCGGCCGCATCGCGCTCGGCGCGATACCAGTAGGGGTTGATGCTCAGCGCCTCGACATCGACACCTTCGGCGTCCATCTCGGCGATGCGGTCCGCCACGTTCGACCACAACAGCCCCGGCGCCTCCAGCGGGTGATTGATCACCGCCGCCGCCTCCGGAACGATGGTATGGGCGTGGACATCGACGGTCTTGACCCGCTTGCCGTTGACGACGACTTCGCGCCGCCGCCCCGGTTGCGCCGATCCTTGAGCGGCATGCGCCGGCCGGGCGTTCGTCAGGCTGCACCCGACAAAGGCGATCCCGGCGAGCGCGCCGGTCAACAATTCTGCGCCGATAGCCATGTCCCGTGTCCCCTCGTTGATCACAATCGGGGAAATCTAAGCCGCCGGCGTGGCGCGACGCTACCTGTTTGGAAATCGGCCCGGTTCGGCTCGGATGCGAGAGGCCGCCACGGCGGCTCGGCTGGACCTCCTCGGGCAATTCCCCCACACTCGCGCGATGGCAACGGAGGGTTTGATCCATGAACGACATCGGACCCCCTTATGTCGGGCGCTCGCTGCTGCGGCGCGAAGACCGGCGCCTGTTGACCGGCCAAGGGCAGTTCATCGCCGATCTCGTCCTGCCGCAAATGCTGCACGCGGTCCTCGTGCGCAGCCCGGTGGCGCATGCCCGCATCCGCTCGGTCGATCTGTCGCGAGCGGCGGCGATGCCCGGCGTCGTGGTCGCGCTCAACGGCGCCGATTTGCTGCGGCTGCTGCCGCCGGTGCCCGAGGGGCAGATTTCGATGCCGAGCAAATGGGCGACGGCGATCCAGCACAAATTCCTCAACCCGCAAGAGCCGCTGCTGGCGCATGACAAGGCCCGCCATGTCGGCGAGGCGATCGCGATCATCGTCGCCGAAACCCGCGACCAGGCCGAAGACGCGGCCGAGCTCGTCAGCCTGCGACCTCGAAGCGCTCCCGGCGGTGGTCGACCCCGAGGCGGCGTTGCGTCCCGACAGCCCGATCATTCACGAGCGATACGGCACGAACCTGATCGGCGCCTTCTCGGTCGGCCGGGGTGAGGTCGACATAGCATTCGCCACGGCGCCCCACCGGCTGCAGCGCCGCTTCTACCACCACCGCTACGCCGCGGTGCCGATGGAGTGCCGCGGTGTCGTCGCCGCTTATGATCGGCGCACCAACTCGGCGACGATCTGGTCTTCGACCCAGGTGGTGCATTGGGTACGCCGTGAAGCGGCGGGCCTGCTGGGTCTGCCGGAGGCGCGGGTCCGTTGCATCGCGCTCGATGTCGGCGGCGGCTTTGGCGGCAAGGGCCATGTCTACCCCGAAGACCTGCTGATCACCTTCCTTGCACGCAAAATCGGCCGTCCGGTGCGCTGGATCGAGGAGCGCCGCGAGCACATGATCAGCGCGACCCATTCGCGCGACCAATTGCACGATGTCGAGGTCGCCTTCGACGCCGACGGGCGTATCCTGGCCTTGCGCGACGACTACATCGTCGATTGCGGCGCGTGGAACCCGATCGGCTCGGGTGTCGCCTACAACACCGCGGTCCACCTGACCGGCCCCTACAAGATCGAGAATTTGGCGGCGTCCGGAAGGATCGTCGTCACCAACAAGGTCCCGAACGCCCCCTATCGCGGCGCCGGCCGCCCGGAAGCCGCCTTCGCGATGGAGCGCACCATCGACCTGGTGGCGCGCACCCTGGGCTTGGAGCCGGCCGAGGTGCGGCGGCGCAACATGATCCGTGCCGAGGAGATGCCATATCGGGTCGGCATCCCTTATCGCGACGGCGAGCCGATCGTCTACGACAGCGGCGATTACCCCGGCGCGCTGCAAAAGGCGCTCGACGCCGTCGGCGGCGTCGCGGCGTTCCGCCAGCGCCAACAGCAGGCGCGACGCGAGGGCCGCTATCTCGGTCTCGGCATCGGCTTTTATATCGAGGGCACCGGGGTCGGCCCGTTCGAGAGCGCCTTTGTCCGCGTCGACCCGTCCGGCAAGATCTATGTCTCGTGCGGCGCCGCCCCGCAGGGCCAGGGCATGGAGACGATCTTTTCCCAGGTGATGGCCGACCTGTGGAAGGTGGCGCCCGAGGACGTCGTCCCGACCTTCGCCGACACCGCGGCGATCGCGATCGGCTTTGGCACGATGGCGAGCCGCAGCACTGTCACCGCCTCGGCGGCGATGCACGTCGCCAGTGGGCGCCTGCGCGACAAAGTCTTCTCGATCGCCTCCCATCTCCTCGAATGCGCGCCGGCCGATCTCGAATTGCGCGAGGGCGGCGTCGGCGTCGTCGGCGTGCCGGGGGCGCAGGTGAGCCTCGCCCAGGTGGCGCAGGCGGCCCGCCCCGGCTGGGAGATCACCCGCCCGCCGGGGGTCGAGGCCGGCCTCGAGGAAATTTGCTACTGGCAGCCGGAAACCGTCACCTGGAGCTATGCCGTGCATGTCGCGATCGTCGAGGTCGACCGCGAAACCGGCCGGGTCGCCATCGATAACTACGCGGTCGCCCACGATTGCGGTGTTGTCGTCAACCCGATGCTGGTCGAGGGCCAGGTCATGGGCGGCGCCGCGCAGGGGCTCGGCGGCATCCTCTCGGAGGCGATCGTCTACGATGCCGACGGGCAGCTGCTCTCCGGCTCGCTGATGGATTACGCGCTGCCGACCGCCGGCGACATCCCGCCGATGACGATCGTGCACCAGCACTCGCCCTCGCCGCTGAACCCGCTCGGCGTCAAAGGGGTCGGCGAAGGCGGCGCCGTCGCCCCGCCGGCGGCGATCGCCAACGCCGTGTGCGACGCCCTGGCTCCGTTCGGCGTCGAGGTCAATGCGACGCCGATCAGGCCGGAACAGCTCGTGCGTGCGATCCGGGCCGCGAGCGGCTGAAGCGCGGTCTGACCGAATCTGCGGCTAGCCCATCCCCATACGCTTGGAGGCAAGGCGGGCGCCTTCGGCCAGCGCGGCGAGCTTGGCCCAGACCACGTCCTCGGCGACGCGGCCCATTCCGGCCGAGGTGTCGAAGCCGCAATCGGTGCCGGCGATGACCCGCTTCGGGTCGCCGACCACTTGCGCGACGCGCTCGATCCGGTCGGCGACGGCTTCGGGGTGCTCGACGAAATTGGTCAGGCTGTCGATGACCCCGGCGACGAGGATCTGATCGTCGGCCAGCGGCTGCTTTTCAAAGACACGGTATTCGTGCGCGTGGCGCGGGTTGGCGAAGGGCAGAAAGAAGGCGCCGACCTTGGCCTGCTGCAAAATCGGCAGGATGTCCGATAGCGGCACGTCGCAATCGTGCGGCCCCTCGTAATTGCCCCAGCAGACATGCAGCCGCACCTTCTCGCGCGGGATGTTTGCCACCGCCTGGTTGATCGTCGCGACGACCCGCTCGACAAAGCCGAGAAAATCGCCGAGCGGCCGGTCCTGGTAGGACAGATGGCGTTCGAGCGCCAGATCGGGGCAATCGAGCTGCAGCAGAAACCCGGCGTCGACGATCGCCTCGTATTCCTCCTTGAGGGCGGCCCCGATATCGTCGAGATAGGCCTGCTCGGTCTCGTAATGCTCGTTCTTCATCGCGCCGGCGATGATGCCGGGCGAGGGCGCGGTCAGGAACGGCTCGGCGAAATGGGTCCCGGTCTCGTCGAGCGCGGCGCGGAAATCGGCGCATTCGGCCTCGATCCCGCCGCGGCCGAGATAGCGCACCGCATCGATCGCCTTGGGCGGCCCCATATTGCTGACCGCCTGGCGGGCGGCGAGCTGCTCCTCCATGATCCGCTTGAAAATCGGGTAGCGCAGCGCGTCGGCGCGGGTGCGGCGCTGCCACGACCCGCCGAACCCGCTCATGCGGTGGCGGATGTGCAGGAAAAAACCCTTCGCGCTGTTGCTCGCCGTTGTTGCCGATGTCGACGTCCGCCTCGGCCTGTTTGCGTACAATGCCGCGCAACGCCGCCCGCCCGAGCGTTTCCAGCTCGGCCGGATCGATCGATTCACCGCGCGCCCGGCGAATATGAAGCTGGGTCAGCTCGGGTGGTCGCGGCAGGCTCCCGGTGTGGGTTGTCAGTATCCGTTCTTCGCTGCGGCGCATCGTCGCTCCTTCCCTCAACTTTCCGGCAATTTTCTGCAGTCTAGCGCGAAAGCGGCGGGGCGCCACGGCGCGATTGCGAACAACTTGCTTGCGGCCGGCGAGCCAACCTCATAGAGTGCGGCCTTCGGCTCAACAACTGAAAGGAGGTGATCCTGTGTCTAACCATAAACCGCGGTCGTCCGCTGCCGTGACCAGGATCCCCGCTTCCATGGAGATCCGCGCCTGACTGAAGGCGACGGCTCGCGGCCGTGATCGGCCGCCGGTGTTTGGGTAAGGAAGGGCCGCCTCTCGGGGCGGCCCTTCTCTTTCGGGGCCGGTCTTCCGGGCTTGGCCATGCCGGGCGCAGGGCCTACAAATGGCCCGAACTGCCTCTCGAGTGAGGGTGACCGCCATGCCCGATACGATGACCACAAACTCGCCGATCATCGCCGCCTACCGCGCCGCGACGCCGGGATCGGCGGCGGCCGCGGAAAAGGCGGGCCGGTTGTTCCCGAGCGGCATCACCCACGATTCGCGCTATATCGAACCCTACGGGCTCTACATCACCCGGGCCAAGGGGCCGCGTAAATGGGATGTCGACGGCAATTGCTACGTCGATTATTTCGGCGGTCATGGCGCGCTGCTGCTGGGGCATTCCCACCCGGAGGTGGTCGCGGCGGTGCACGAGCAGATCGAGCGCGGGACCCATTACGGCGCCAGCCACGAGACCGAGATCGCCTGGGCCGAATGGGTGCTGAAGCTGGTGCCGTCAGCCGAGCGGGTGCGCTTTACCTCGTCCGGCACCGAGGCGACCCTGATGGCGGTGCGGCTCGCCCGCGCCTTCAGCGGCAAGTCCAAGATCATCCGGTTCAAGCATCATTTCCACGGTTGGCACGATCACATGACTTCGGGCTTTGCCAACCATTTCGACGGCAGCCCGACCACCGGCGTATTGCCCGGCGTCGCCGGCAACGTGCTGCTGGCCGAGCAGAACGACGTCGACGGGCTGGCTCGGCTGCTCGACGAGCACGATGACATCGCGGCGGCGATCCTCGAGCCGACCGGCGCCCATGGCGCGCGGCTGCCGATCGATCCGTCATTTCTCCACGCGCTGCGCGAGCTGACCCGGCAGCACGGCGT
The DNA here is from genome assembly GCA_963845735.1 of uncultured Alphaproteobacteria bacterium. Lineage (GTDB taxonomy): Bacteria > Pseudomonadota > Alphaproteobacteria > ATCC43930 > CGMCC-115725 > AP-15. The sequence goes on from CAWJTR010000008.1 coordinate 207,155, forward strand.
CTTGTTGATCTTCGACGAGGTCGTCACCGGCTTCCGGGTGTCGCCCGGTGGGGCGCAGGCCGAATACGGCATCCGGCCCGACCTGACGACCCTGGCCAAGATCCTCTCCGGCGGGTTGCCCGGCGGCGCCGTCGCCGGCCGCAAGGACATTCTCGATCTGTTGGACTTCCAGGTAACCAAGGCTGCGGACCGCGAGAAGATCGCCCATCCCGGCACCTTCAACGCCAACCCGCTGTCGGCGGCGGCCGGGGTGGCGGCTTTGGCGATCGTCGGCACCACCGACGCCTGCGCCCGCGCCAACCGCTACGGCGAGACCTTGCGCGCCCGGATCAACGAGGTGTTCGAGGAAGAGCGGGTGCCGTGGGCGGCCTACGGCACGTTTTCGATGCTGCACATCTTCACCAACCCCGATCGCGTGTCGATCACGCCGACCCGGTTCGACCCGCATCAGCAGCCGACCGCGAGCCTCACCGGCAACCGCCAAGCCGACATCGTGCACAAATTGCGCCTGGCGATGATGGTCAACGGAGTCGATTTCAGCGGCAGCCCCGGCGGGCTCGTCTCCGCCACCCATGACGAGCCCGAACTGGCGGATACGCTCAGCGCGATCCGCAAAACCGTGCGCATGCTGAAGCAAGAGGGCGAGATTTGAAGGACGGTTCTGTCGCGGGCCGTCCCCCGGCATTGCGAACGAAGCGGCGCAATCTCGGTCTGTCTCTGTCGGTAGCCGCAATCGGAAAATGAATTTTATGGTCATTTCGCTCGACGACATCGAGGCATTGGCGGTCGGAGCCTGGGTTCTCGGCACCGGCGGCGGCGGCAGCCCGTATCTCGGGCTCCTCAACATGCGCCGGCTTTATGCCGAGGGGCGTCGGGTCGAGCTGATGTCGCCGTTCGACCTCGCCGACGACGATTGGGTGGCGGTGGTGTCGAACATGGGGGCGCCGCTGGTCGGGCAGGAGCGCCTCGCCGACAGCCATAACGTCGCCCGCGCGGTCGAAATTCAGGAGGGGCTGCTCGGGTCGAAATTCCGCGCCGTCATGTCGCTCGAGATCGGCGGCGGCAACGGGATCCAGCCATTGATGGCGGCGGCGCATCTGGGGCTGCCGGTGGTCGATGCCGACACGATGGGCCGCGCCTATCCCGAGGCGCAGATGACCAGCGTCGCGGTCGGCGATCTGCGCCCCTATCCCTGCGTGCTCTACGACCCGCGCGGCATCGAGGCGGTCGTGACCAAGGTGCCGAGCTGGAAGTGGATGGAGCGGGCGAGCCGCAAGATCTGCGTCGAGATGGGCTCGATCGCCTCGACCTGCAAAGCCCCGCGCACCGGGCGCGAGGTCAAGGATTGGGGCATTCACTTCACCGTGACCAAAGCGATCGGCATCGGCCGCCGGGTGCAGGAGGCGCAGCGCCTGCACCTCGACCCGATTGCCGCGATCCTCGACGAGGCTGACGGCAAGCTGCTGTTCCGCGGCAAGGTCGTCGATGTCGACAGGCGCACGACCGAGGGGTTTCTGCGCGGTCGAGCGGCGATCGAGGGGCTCGACGAAGATCATGGCTCGCGGCTCGAAATCGCGTTTCAGAACGAATGGGTCGTGGCCTGGCGCGACGGCGCGCCGATCGCGATGTCGCCCGATCTGATCTGCGTCCTCGACACCGTATCGGGCGAGGCCTGCGGCACCGAGACGATCCGCTACGGCCGGCGGGTCACGGTCGTCGCGTTGCCGGCCCCGCCGGTGTTCCTGACGGCGAAAGGGCTGGACCACGTCGGCCCGCGCGCCTTCGGCTACGACCTCGACTTCCGCTCGGTGTTTGACGGAGCGCGGTGGGTGAATTGGTGATGATTTCTCGATTAATGGTCGCATTTTCCTGTCATGGCCGGATTGAATTCCGGCCATCCACGTCTTTGGCCTCTGTGAAGAGGCGTGGATCACCGGGTCAAGCCCGGTGACAACGAGAGCGGGCCGGCTCCGAATGAAGCAGCCGATGACGCGCGCGACTGTCGGCTGAAATGCGGCGGATCGGGATCGACGTCGGCGGCACCAATACCGACGCGGTATTGCTTGCGGACAGAGAGGTTGTACACGCGGTCAAGACGCCGACGACGCCGGATGTCACGACCGGCATCGTCACTGCGCTGGCGGAGCTTTCGGCGCACCCCGACGTCGCGGGCAAAGCGATCGGCGGCGTCGTGATCGGGACGACGCATTTCGTCAACGCGGTCGTGCAGCGGCAGGGGCTCGCCCGCGTCGCCGCGGTGCGCATCGGGCTGCCGGCCGCGGCCTCGCTGCCGCCGTTCTGCGATTGGCCGCAGGATCTCGCCGAACTCGTGCGCGGCGCGGTGTTCATGCTCGAAGGCGGGCACGATTACGACGGCCGGCCGATCGTGCCGTTCGACGAGGCCGGCATGCGCCATGCCGCGCGGCAAATCCGGGAGAGCGGCATTCGGTCGGTCGCGATCGCGGCGATCTTCTCGCCGCTCGATCCGTCTTGCGAGGTGCGCGCTGCCGAGATTCTGCAAGAAGAATGTCCTCAGGCGGCCGTGACCTTGTCGCGCGACCTCGGCCGTATCGGCCTGCTCGAACGCGAGAACGCGGCGCTGCTGAACGCCGCGCTGATCGATCTGGCGCGGGTGACGGTCGACGGGTTTACCGCGGCGATCGCGGCGAGCGGGATCACCGCACCGCTTTATCTGACCCAGAACGACGGCACCGTGATGGCGGCCCGGCTCGCGACGACGATGCCGGTCATGAGCTTTGCCTCGGGCGCCACCAACTCGATGCGGGGTGCTGCTTTTCTGTCCGGCCTCGCCGACGCGATGGTCGTCGATGTCGGCGGAACCTCGACCGATATCGGGCAGCTGCGCCGCGGGTTCCCGCGTGAGGCGAACTCGGTTGTCGAAGTGGGCGGCGTGCGCACCTTGTTCCGAATGCCGGATTTGCTGTCGATCGGGCTGGGCGGCGGCAGCCTGGTCGAGCGCGACCCCCTGGCCGTCGGGCCGCAAAGCGTCGGCTATCGGCTGACCCGCGAGGCGCTGGTCTTCGGCGGCGATAGATTGACCGCGACCGATGCCGCGGTTGCCGCCGGGGTCGCATCGATCGGCGATGCCGCGCGGGTGTCCAATTTGCCGAGGAACCTCGCGCCATGCCGTTCTCGAAGCGGCCCGACACAAGATCGAGGAAGCGGTCGACCGGATGAAGACGGAAGCCGGCGATCTTCCTTTGATCGCAGTCGGCGGCGGCGCGTTTCTGGCGCCGGACCGGCTCGCCGGGATCTCGGAGGTGATCCGTGTCCCGCATGGCGAGCACGCCAACGCGGTCGGCGCGGCAATCGCGCAGATCAGTGGCGAGACCGACCAGATCTACCGCGACCTCGGCCGCAACGAGGCGATCGCCGCGGCCGAGGCGCAGGCCCGCGAACGCGCGGTCGCCGCCGGCGCCGACCCCGCCAGCCTCGAAACCGTCGATGTCGAAGACATGCCGCTCGCCTATCTGCCGGGCAACGCGCTGCGGGTGCGGGTGCGGGTGGCGGGCAAGATGCAGGATCGAGCAGACGGTAATGTGTGAGCCCGCGCGCCGGTGGCGCCGGGAATGACGGCGCAATCGCGGGCTTACCTCGGCTGGCCGATCGGGGGCATGGTCAGGACGCCCGGACCGTCGAGCGCGGCTTCGATCCGTTGCAGCAGCGGCTGCGCCGCTTCGATCGCCCGCCCGAGCGAACCGAGGCCCAGAGTGTCGTCCTCGCGCTCTTTGCCGGTGAGGCGATCGTAGAGGAATTGGACCGGTCCTTCTTCGCGCGGGAACACTGTCAGCTGGATCGGCTCGTCGGCCGGGATATGGGCCGCTTCCTTGGCGAGGCGGAGCGCTACGTCGTAACCGCCGAGCGCATCGACGAGCCCGCGCGCCTTGGCTTCCTCCCCCGACCAAACCCGGCCTTTGGCGACTGCCTCAACGGCATCGGGGGTCATGTGGCGGCCGGCGGCGACGTGATCCTTGAAGCCCTGATAGGTCGCATCGAGAAACGCTTCGAGACGGGAGCGGGCGAAGGGCGAGAATTCGGAGGTGGCGCTGAACATCGCCGCATTGGCGCCGACCTGCGCCGAATCGGTCGAAATCCCGATCTTCTTGAGCAGGTCGGCCACGACCAGCTTGCCGGCCAGCACGCCGATCGAGCCGGTCAGGGTCGCCGGCTCGGCGACGATCTTGTCGGCCGGGGCCGCGACGTAATAGCCGCCGGAGCCGGCGACGTCGCCCATCGATACGATGACCGGCTTGCCGCGCTCTCGAGCGAATACGACATCGCGCCAGATCGTCTCCGAGGCGACCACCGAGCCGCCGGGGCTGTCGATGCGAAACAGAATCGCGCGCACCTTGGGGTCGCGAACAGCGGCGCGAAAGGCCCGGGTGATCTTGTCCGCCGCCATTTCCTCCGATCCCGACAGCGGGCCCGCCGAACCGCCGCCGCGCACGATCAGCCCCGAGCCGTAGATCAGCGCGATCCTTTCGCCCTCGCGGTGCGGACGCTTTGCGCCGGCGAGGTATGTCGACAGGCCGATCAGTTCGGCGTCCGATCCGGCGCGCTTGTGGGCCTCGGCAATGACCTCGTCACGATAGCCGAGGCGGTCGACGAGCGACGCCTGGAGCGCTTCGTCGGCGAGCAGCGGCCCGCGGTCGATCGCCGCGCGCACCGCATCCGGCGACAGCTTGCGGGCTTGGGCAATGCCGCTGACGATCTGCCCGGCCACCGAGGCGAGCAGATCTTCGACCTCTTCGCGATGGGGCGGGGTCATCTTGGTTTCGGTCAGAATGTTGGCCGCGGTTTTGTAGCTGCCGCGATGGTCGAACTCGGGAACGATCCCGAGCAGGTCAAAGGTGCCCTTTAAGAAGGTGGCGTCGGAATAGAGCCCGGTCAGGCCGACGCTGCCCATCGGCTGCAGCCAGATCTGGTCGAACGCACTCGCCAGGTAATAGGGGCGGGTGCCGGCCCCGAACTCGCCAAAGCTGTCGGCAAAGGCGATTGCAAACTTGCCCTTGGCGCGGAAGGCGATGATCGCGTCGCGTATCTGCTGCGCCTCGGCGACAGCGAATTCGTCGTTGCCGACGCGCGCGAGAATGCCCTTGACCCGCGGATCGATTGCGGCGGCCTCGATCGCGTCGAGAAAGTCGCGCAGGTTCGACTTACCGCCGGCGATAAGCCGCAGCAGGTTCGGCTCGTCGGGGCCATCGGCGAGGCCCTGCGTCAAGTCTGCCGAGAGGATGATCTTTCCGGGGAGCGCGGGCGTACCCGGTCTCAAGCGGACGACCACCACCAGGACGGCGATGACGAGCAGAACGGTCAGAAATCCGATGGTCGCAAAAAAACCGAGGAGCAGCCGGCGCATGCGTTCAGGATTTGGCGCCGAGCGCGCGATGGCGCAGCAAGTGATCGGCGAGCACGCACGCGACCATCGCCTCGCCGACCGGGACTGCACGAATACCGACGCAGGGATCATGGCGGCCGTGGGTCGCGATCTCGACCTCGTTGCCGTCGACATCGACCGTGCGCATCGGCGTCAGGATCGAGCTCGTCGGCTTGACCGCGAAACGGGCGACGATGTCCTGCCCGGTCGAGATCCCGCCGAGGATGCCGCCGGCATTGTTCGACAGGAAGACGACCTGCCCGTCCGCCATTCGCATCTCGTCGGCGTTCTCCTCGCCCTTCAGCGCCGCGGCGCCGAAGCCGGCGCCGATCTCGACGCCCTTGACCGCGTTGATCGTCATCAGCGCCCGGGCGAGATCGCCGTCGAGCTTGTCGTAGACCGGCTCGCCGAGCCCCGCCGGGACGCCGCTGGCAATGATCTCGATGACCGCGCCGGCCGAGGAGCCGGCCTTGCGCACACTATCGAGATAATCGGCCCAGAAGAGCGCCATCGCGGCGTCGGGGCACCAGAACGGGTTGTCCTCGACCGCCCGCCAATCCCACGCGCTGCGGTCGATCGCATGCGGCCCGATTTGGACCAGCGCGCCGCGGATCGATACGTCGGCGCCGAGGATTTTGCGCGCAACGGCGCCTGCGGCGACGCGCGAGGCGGTTTCGCGCGCCGAGGCGCGGCCACCCCCGCGATAGTCGCGCACGCCGTATTTTTTCCAATAGGTGTAGTCGGCATGGCCGGGGCGAAAGCGGTCGGCGATGTTTCGATAATCCTTGGAGCGCTGATCGGTGTTCTCGATCAACAGTTGGATCGGGGTCCCGGTGGTGACCCCGTCAAAGACGCCGCTCATGATGCGGACGAGGTCTTCCTCGCGGCGCTGCGTGGTAAAGCGCGACTGGCCGGGCTTGCGCTTGTCCAGCCAATGCTGGATGTCGGGCTCGGCGAGCGCCAGGCGCGGCGGGACGCCGTCGACGACAACCCCGATCGCCGGCCCGTGGCTTTCGCCCCAGGTCGTGAACCTGAACAAGGTGCCGAACGAGTTGCCTGCCATCGCTTCAACCGCAGTTCGTGCGTCGTCCCGGCGGAGGCCGGGAACCCAGGCCCAGCCATGGCTGCGGGCCTTCGCCGGTATGACGGTCTGCTTGCCGAGATTGGCGTGTCCGCATTTCGATCACACCACCGAGATGTCGGGCGCGTCGACGGCCTTCATGCCGACGACATGATAGCCGCAATCGACGTGGTGGACCTCGCCGCTGACCCCGGCCGAAAGGCCGCTCAGCAGATAAAGACCGGCGCCGCCGACATCTTCGATCGTGACGTTGCGCTTTAGCGGCGAGTTCAATTGGTTCCACTTCAGGATATAGCGGAAATCGCCGATCCCGGACGCTGCCAGGGTCTTGATCGGGCCGGCTGAAATGGCGTTGACGCGAATGTTGTCGCCGCCGAGATCGACGGCGAGGTAGCGCACGCTCGCCTCCAGCGCCGCCTTGGCCACTCCCATCACATTGTAGTGCGGCATCACCCGCTCGGCCCCCGCATAGGTCAAGGTCAGCAAGCTGCCGCCCGCGGTCATCAGCGGCGCCGCGCGACGGCACACATCGGTGAACGAATAGCAGGAGATCTCCAGCGTGCGCAGAAAGTTCGCCCGCGTGGTGTGCAGGTATTTTCCTTTCAGCTCGTCCTTGTCCGAAAAGGCGATCGCATGGACGAGGAAGTCGAGGTGCCCCCAGCGTTCCGCCAATGCCGCGAACACCAGATCGAGGCTCGCTTCGGAGCCGACATCGGCCTCCAGCACAAAATCGCTGTCGAGGCTCAGCGCCAGAGGTTGCACCCGCTTGCGCAGCGCCTCACCCTGGTAGGTAAAAGCAAGTTCGGCGCCGTGATCGTGCAAGGCTTTGGCGATGCCCCAGGCAATCGAGCGCTCGTTGGCAACACCCATAATCAGACCCTGCTTACCCGCCATCAGCGGCATGGTTATCCCCATTTCTCGCGACGGTTCATCCTACACGAACACTCCGGGGAGGGCCATGAGCGGGCCCGACGGCCTTCGGCGCTGGCGCCGCAGCGGCAGGCAGCGGATAATTGCCCAGCGCGGCCGTGTTGACCAGAGAGGACGCTGCGAGGTTTCCACGATGACGCCTGAGGCGAAAGAGGGCGGACGCGGCGGCAGGCTGCGGCGGATGGTGGCGACACCGGGGGCCTTCGTGCTCTACTCGCTGCGCCGCTTCAACGCGGACGGCTGTTTTGCCGCCTCCGGCGCGCTCGGTTACACGACGCTAGTCTCTCTGGCGCCGCTTGTCGCGATTGCGCTCGGCTCGCTTTCGGTGTTTCCGATCTTTGGACAGGTGCACGACGAGATCCTGGCGCTGGTGTTTCGAAATTTCGTGCCGTCGGTCGGCGAGCAGGCGGCTTGGTGGTTCCGCGCCTTTGCCAATTCTGCGGCGCAGACGACGGCGATCGGCGTCATCGGCCTCGCCGCGACCGGAATATTGCTGCTGGTCACGGTCGAGGACCAGCTGAACGTGATTTGGCGGGTGACCGCGCCGCGGCCTTGGGGGCAGCGCGTCCTGGCCTATTGGACATTGATAACCCTGGGCCCGCTTCTTGTCGGCCTCAGCTTGTCGCTGTCGACCTATTTCGAGATCGCCGCTCGTCGCGCCGGGTTTGGCCAACAAGCCGTCCAGTGGGTCGAGAGCGGCTGGCTGCACGGCCTCGCGCGGGCGGTGCCGGCGGTGCTCGAATTTGTCGCCTTGACCTTGCTCTATTGGCTGATCCCGAACCGCGCGGTGCGCTGGCGCGACGGAGCCCTCGGCGCGCTGGTTGCGACCGCGGCGATCGAGATCCTGAAGGTCGGGTTTACGATTTATGTCGGCGCCATGTCCTATTATCAAACCGTCTATGGCGCGCTCTCGGCGATCCCGATCTTTCTGCTGTGGATGTATATTTCATGGATGGCGGTGCTGCTCGGCGCGGAGGTCGCCGCCGCCTTGCCGCACTGGCGCATCGACCGGCGGATCGGTCCGGTTTCGTCGGGCGGCGTCCAGCTCGGTCTGAGCCTGGGGCTGATCGCGGCTCTGGCGCGGGCGCAACGGGTGGGGGAACAGCTGACCACAGCGGCGCTGGCCGCCGAACTCAGGGTGCCGACGACGTCGTCGACGAGTATATGAGGCCGCTCCTCGCCGCCGGTTTCGCCGCCCACACGCAGGAGGGAAGCTGGGTGCTGGCCCGGAGCCCGGAGACCGCCACGGTTCACGATCTTTACGAGGCGCTGCGGTTGCCGTTTGCCGGCGTTTGGCTCGACCACGCCACCGCGCCTTGGCAGAGGCTGGTCGCGCCGGCGATGGAACGCATCGTCAGAGCCGAAGCCGTAGCCATGCAGATGACGATCGCCTCGCTGATCGGCGAAACCCTCGACCCCGCGCCGCGCCAGCGCGGTCCCCGCCGCGCCGCTGGTGCGATCGGGGAGAAAATTGCATCGGAATAGCCCGTTCAACGGACGCGCATGATGGAAGAGATCGTCGAGGTTGAACCCCTGGCGCCGTTCGAGCGCTGGTATGCCGAAGCACTGGCGAACGAGCAGCAGCCCGAGGCGATGACCTTGGCGACGGCGACCCGCGATGGCCAGCCCTCGGCGCGCGCCGTTCTGCTGAAGGGGTTCGACGCGCGCGGTTTCGTCTTCTACACCAATCTGGAAAGCCGCAAATCGACGGAGCTGTTCGACAACCCGCAGGCGGCGCTATGCTTGCTGTGGAAGTCGCTGCGCCGGCAGGTGCGGATCGAGGGTGCGGTCGAGCCGGTCGCGGACGATGAAGCGGACGCCTATTTCGCCACGCGATCCCGCGACAGCCGGATCGGCGCCTGGGCCTCGGACCAGTCGCGGCCGCTCGGGACCCGCGCCGAACTGGAGCGCCGGGTCGAGGCCTTCACCGACCGTTTCGGCGACGGCGAGGTGCCCCGGCCGCCATACTGGTCCGGCTTTCGTGTCGTACCATGGCGCATCGAATTTTGGCAGGAGCGTCCCTCCCGCCTGCATGACCGTTGGTTGTTTGTTCGCGAGGGCGACGGATGGCGGCGGGAACGGCTCTTCCCATGATCTACGGACCGGCTGCCGACCGGTTGCGGCGCTGGGCGACCTATGCTTCGGTCGCCGTCGCTCTGTTGCTGATTTCCGCCAAGTTCGCGGCTTGGCTGGAAACCGGCTCGGTCGCGCTGCTGTCGAGCTTGATTGATTCGCTGCTCGATGCCGTCGCCTCGATCGTCAATCTGTTCGCGGTACGGCATGCGCTGACCCCGGCCGATCGCGAGCATCGCTTTGGCCACGGTAAGGCCGAGCCGCTGGCCGTGCTGGGCCAATCGGCGTTCATTACCGGCAGCGCGCTGTTGCTGCTCGCCGAGGCGGTGCGCCGGCTGATCCACCCGGCTGCGGTGGAGAACCCGCCGGCCGGGATCGCGGTGATGGTGTTTTCGATCGTGGTGACGATTGCGCTGGTGCTCTATCAGCGGCATGTCGTGCGCCGCACCGGGTCGATCGCGATCACCGCCGACGAACTGCACTATCGCGGCGATCTGATTTTGAACGCCAGCGTAATCGCGGCGCTGATCCTCAGCGGCATCTTCGGCCTGCGCATCCTCGATCCGCTGTTCGGCGCCGCCATCGGGCTGTGGATCATCTATTCCGCGGCGCGGTTGGCGCGCCTGTCGCTGGTCCAGCTGATGGACCGCGAACTGCCCGACGACGAACGCGAGAGGATCCGCGACATCGCATTGTCGCACCCCGAGGTGGCCGCCGCCCACGATCTGCGCACCCGGGTCGCGGGGCCGACAGCGTTTATCCAGATCCATATCGAAATGGATGGCGATATCAGCCTGGTTCGCGCGCACGAAATCTCCGACCAGGTCGAGGCGCGGCTGCGCGCCGCCTATCCGCACGCGGAGATCATCATCCATCAGGACCCGGAAGGGGTCGAAGAGCCGCGATCGAACTTTCCGCGACGGGTCGGCGTGCAGTGAGCGGCGGCGGCCAGCACACTCTATCGAGGGCCATGACCGAAGGCGCTGCGCCGCCGGAGGCGACAGAAGCGGCGCGTTCCCCGACGCCGGCGGCCACCGCCGACATCGTGCCGGTGCGCGCGCTGCTGCTGGGCGAGCGGCTGGATACCAGAGCGCTAGAGCGCGGCGCCTCGGTCGGCATCACGCCGCTGACCCTCGACATCCCGGACGGCGGCGTGGCGGTGCTGTTTCGCTATGGCGCGGTCGTGCTGTTCGGCCCGCCAAACGCTGCGATGGACGAATTCGTCGCGACATTGATGCCCTCGATCGCCGGTGCGTTCCCGGTACCGGAGCGGGAGGAGGCACGGCTGCTGATCCGCGCTGAGAGCGATCAGCATGTAGACGCGTCCGGTAATATCATCCTGCGCGACAAATCGACCGAGCGGCTGCAGCTGGTCGCCGACATTCTGGCCAAGAGCCTGATGCTGTCGCACTACGAGACGCGCATCGCCGACCTGTTCGACCGCATCGAACCGCTGGCCGCGGCCCTGCGCGAGAAGGGCCGCGCCGGCGCGAGCGGCAAGGTGCTGTTACGCCACATCGGCGACGTGCTGCTGATGCAGCAGAAAATGGTCGGCCGGGTCGAAACCGCCGAAACCCCCGAGCTGCTATGGGAGCATCCCGAACTCGAGCGGCTCTATATGCGCCTCGCCGACGAATACGAGCTGCGCGACCGCGACCGCGCGCTCGACCGCAAGCTCGACATCGTCTCGCGCACGGTCGAGACCTTGCTGGGTCTGGTGCAGACCCGCAGCAGTCTGCGCGTCGAGTGGTACATCGTGCTGCTGATCGTCGCCGAGCTGGTGCTCAGCCTCTACCCGCTGCTGCTGCGCCGCTGAGCGGGCGGTCAGCCGACTAGGAACGACACCGGGATCATGACCGCGGCCGCCTTCAGCGGCCAGATCCAGCCTTCGGCATGGACCAGCCCGATCAGCGCCACCGCGCACACGATCAACATGACGTAATGTGGAGGTATCTCGAATCGGTACCGCATGCCACACGAGTTAACACGAATCCGGCCGCGCGCCCAGTCTCGAAGCTGATTGGCTCGCTTTAGGGGGAGCGAGCAGCGCCGCGCTGTCGAGCGAAACTCGGCCGTTCCCGCGCGATCCGCTCGAACAGCAGCTCGATGCTGCGCCGGTCTACGCCGTCGCTTTTCATGACGAGGCCAACCAGCGGATCGCGAACGAGTTCCGCGAGCGTACAGAGGTCCTCGCCGCTGTCAGTGCCGATTTCCCTGTTCATCGCTTTTATCCCGCATCGAAAAACCGATTCACCTCGGATGGGTAGTAGCTGGGCGGCATGCGCGGGGCCCGCAATCTCGGAGCTTGCGATGGCACGCCGGCGCATCGCTCAGGCAGGGTTGTTCAGCAAGTTGCCGAGCCGTTCCCATCCCACCCGGGACCGCAATGCGGCTGGCCGCCGGGGGTGAGCGCGGGCTATAGTCGGGTGCACCGCGGCGCGGAGAAAACGGGATGCATCTGTTCAAGCAACATGCGGTGGCGGACCCTGAAGCGGTCGCCGGGATGATCCCGGTCATCGATTACGGCCCCTATTTCGCCGGCGAGAAGGGCGCGCTGGAGCAGGTCGCCGCCGAGGTCGCGCGCGCCTGCGAGAACGTCGGTTTCTTCTATGCGCTGAACCACGGTGTGCGAGACGAGCTGATCGACCGGGCCTTTGCTGCTTCGCGCCGGTGCCATGCCCTGCCGCTCGCCCAAAAGCTGGCGCTTCGGCTCAATGACAACAACATCGGCTATTTGCCGCTGAACGCTTCGGTGCAGGGCGCCTCGACCGTCCACAAGGCCACCAGGCCGAACCAGAACGAGAGCTTTTTTATCAGCCACGACCGCGGGTCCGACCATCCCGACGTGGTCGCCGGCAAGCCGTTGCGCGGCCGCAACCAGTGGCCGGCGGAGCTGCCCGGCATCCGCGGGGACATGATGGCGTATTTCGACGCGCTCGGGGCGATGTGCGACCGGATGCTGCCGCCCTTCGCCGTCGCGCTGGGAATGCCTGCTCGATTTCTTTGCGCCGTTCTTCGCCGACGAGGCGCACGCCACTCTGCGCTTCCTGCACTATCCGCCGCAGGACGTGATCGAAGACAACCTCTTTGGCCAGGGTCCGCATACCGACAACAGCTTTATGACGGCGCTCGCGCGGACCGAGGTGCCCGGGCTGGCCGTGCGCTTACCGTCTGGCGAATGGTTTGCGCCGCCGATCATCTCGGGGACGTTTCTGATCAATCTCGGCAACATCATGCGGCGCTGGTCGAATGATCGCTTTCTGTCGACGCCGCACGGCGTGCTCAACGAGTTCGGGGACCGATCGCTACTCGATCGCCTATTTCCACAGCCCCAACCCGGACCGGGTCATCGAATGCCTGCCGTCCTGCGTTAGCGCCGACAATCCGGCGCGCTATCCGCCGGCGGTCTACCGCGATCTCGTGCTCGAATTTTACCGGGCGAATTATTTTCACCAGAAGGGCCACCGCTCCGAGGTTGTGGCGCAGGCGGCCGAATAGCCGAAGGGAGTGCAGAACCGTGTTCGACCTCGATCGCTTCATCGAAGATTGCCGCGCCGCGGTGCGCGAAGACCCGAGCCATAAGGCGGCGCGCGAGGTGGTGGCCCGCGCCAATTCCAACCCTGCCGCGATCCTTGCCGCGCTCGGCGAGCCGACGACGGCCGGCGTGACGCCGCTCTACCGCTCGGAGGAGCTGACGATCCTCAACGTGATCTGGGGGCAGGGGATGACGATCATGCCGCACGACCACCGGATGTGGGCGGTGATCGGGGTCTACACCGGCCGCGAAGACAACATCTTCTGGCGCCGGCTGCCGGGAGAAGCCGGCGGCCTCATCGAAGCTGCCGGCGCAAAATCTCTGGGCGTCCGCGACGCCGAGCCGTTCGGGCGCGACATCATCCATTCGGTGACCAACCCGTTGCCGGCGGCTGACCGGTGCAATCCACGTCTATGGCGGCGATTTTTATGGCGCGCAGCGCAGCGAGTGGGATCCGGAATCGCTCACCGAGCGGCCCTATGACTTCGCGCTGCACCGGCGCATGTTCGAGGCAGCGAACCTCGCTCGCGCGACAGCGTGACGAGGCGCTGATGAGCGTCAAGCTGTTCGCCTTTACCTGCGGCTGGCTGGAGGGCGATCTCGGGTATCTGATGGAGGGCGGTGAGGGTCGGGCGCAATTGCCGATCCCGTCCTACCTGATCGAACATCCCAAGGGCACGGTGCTGTTCGATACCGGGATGCATCCCGATTGCCAGCACGACCCCGCAGGTCGGGTCGGCCCCCGCATCACCGGTCTGTTCGCGTTCAATTACCGGCCGGGCGAGGAAATCAGCGCCCGGTTGGAAGCGATCGGCCGCGATCCGGCCAAGATCGAAATCATCGTCAATTCGCATTTCCATTTCGATCATGTCGGCGGCAACGCGCTGATCCCGAACGCGACGATGGTCGTGCAGCGGCGCGAATGGGAAGCCGGGATGGACCCCGACACCGCCGCGCGGCGCGGGTTCGACCGGCGCGACTTCGATCTCGGGCACAAAGTCATCCAGGTCGACGGCGAGCACGACCTCTTCGGCGACGGCAGCTATCGTCTGCCTGCCGACCCACGGCCACACGCCGGGCCATCAGTCGTTAAAGGTTCGGCTCGCCTCGGGCGATGTCGTGCTTGCCGCCGATTCCTGCTATTTCTGCCGCACCCTGCGGGAAAGGCGGCTGCCGCAGAACGTCTATGACCGCACGGCGATGCTGGCTTCGCTCGATAAGCTCGCCCGCCTCGAAACCGGCGGCGCCCGCATTTTTTTCGGGCATGACGGCGAATTCTGGAAAAGCGTGCCGCAGGCGCCGGCGGAAATCGTCTGAGCAGTCCGAGCGGCCCACAGCATGCCGAACCTTCCGCGCGCGATCCTGTTCGACCTCGACGACACGATCCTCGTTGCCTTTGGGCCGGCCGAGTCGCAATGGCGGCGCGTCATCGGCGCTTACACCGAACATCTGGCGCCGTTGACCCCGGCCGCGGCGATCGCCGCGATCATGGACAGCTCGCGCGATTTGTGGGCCGATCCGGCGCGGCACAAGCATTGGCGCCATCGCATCGGCGAGGCCCGCCGCCGGATCGTCGCCAACGCCTTCGCCGCGTTGGCGGCAGCCGGTCATGCCGTCCCCGAGCGCTCGCTGTGTGACGAGATTGCCGACCGTTACAACGCACTGCACGATGCCGAATTGGAGTGCTTTCCGGGCGCCCACGACACCCTCGACCGCTTGAAGGAGCTCGGCGTGCGCCTGGCGCTGATCACCAACGGCGCCGCCGAGCCGCAGCGCGCCAAGGTCATCCGCTTCGCGCTCGAACATCGCTTCGAACACATCCAGATCGAGGGCGAACACGGCTTCGGCAAGCCCGAGGAGCGCGCCTACACCCACGCAATGGAGACGCTCGGCGTGACTGCGCGCGAAACCTGGATGGTCGGCGACAATCTCGAATGGGAAGTGGTGGCGCCGCAGCGCCTCGGCATCCACGCGATCTGGCACGACGGCTATGGGGTCGGTCTGCCGCCCGACTGCCCGATCCGCCCCGATCGCATCATCCGCGCATTACCGGAATTGCTGCTGTAAGCTAGGGCGGCTTTCGACCGAGTTGATGCACTCGGCACGCATCACCCCCACCCCGACCCGCCCCCATCGAGGGGGCGGGAGTAAAAATGGGCCCTCCCCCTTGATGGGGGAGGGTTTGGGAGGGGGTGAGTGCGGTTCAATTTGGTCGGAAACCGCTCTTAAGGCCAGAGCTGCCGATCTGCGCGATCTCGCCCCTACCGGCTGTCATGCTCACTGGATGCGGCGTAGCCCGAGATCGGCGAGGCAGTTATCGATCGGTCCGCCCCGGTCGGCGCTCCTGGCCCAATCCTGGCAGGCCGCGACGACAGCTGCGAACTCGGCCTGCGATGGCGGCTTTCCGCTCGCCTCCTGCCATTCCCGAGCTTCCGAAGATGCGCTCGACGGCACGACGGCATCCCTTGCCACGCACGCCGCCAGGCTCAACAGGATAAAAAAGCGACCCCCCGCATCCGTCCCCCGGTCTGCAACCCCAACCGAGATTATCCAGCGGCCCGCGCGCTTGGCTACTTTTTCGCGCTTTTGGCGCAGTCGCTCAGGCCGGTTCGAATTCCCGGTCTTTGCTCGGGATCAGATCGTAGGGGAGCGCGAAACCGGGCATCGCCTTGAGCCGATTCGACCAGGCTTCGACGTTGGGCCAGTCGGCGATGTCAAAGCCGCCCTCGGCCATGAACACCATGCGGCCCCAGCAGCCGATATCGGCGATGCTGCACCCGTCGCCGACCAGCCATTCGCGGTCCTTCAGCGTCTCGTCGACAAACGACAGGGCCGCCTCGGCTTTCGGCCGGAACTCGGCGATCACCTCGGGGTGCGACGCGCGGAACCGGGCCGAGTGGCGCACCTTGGCGATCGCGGTGATGTGGTCCGCCTCCCACGACAGCCATTCGCGCGCCTGCCAGCGCTGCTGCTCGGATGCCGGCTCGAAATGACCGGTCGTGCGCGCGAGATAGTCGAGGATCACGTTCGATTGCAGGATCGTCAGCCCGCGGTGGCGCAGGGACGGCACCACGCCCCAGCGATTGACCGCGAGGTATTCCGGCGTTTTCTGCACCCCGAATTTGAGGTTGACCGTCCGGAACGAAAACGGCAGCCGGGCCAAAGCCAAATACAGCATCGGCTTGTAGCTCGAACTCGACGTGAAGCTGCCGTAAAGCGTCAGCCGGTCGTCCATTCGGCTACCTCAACTGGTTGCTGGTCAGGAGCCCACGGGTCCGGCCGGAGGCCGGCCCGAAGACAGGCTCCGCGAAGCAATCTCGTGCCGCCCCACCCAGCGTCATCGAGATCGAGATTGCCGCGTCGCCTCCGGCTCCTCGCAATGACAATCCCTCACTCCGGCTCCTCGAAATCGAGCTTTTCGGTGAGGCCGTAGCCGTCGGCCAGCTGGCGCAATTTGTACCAGGTCGCGTCCTCGACCTCGATGCCGTTCTGCCGGCGGTCTTGTTCGCGCATGTGCTCGATCTCGCCCGGGTAGAGCACCCCCTTGCTGCCCTCGGCCGGCGGCGTCGATTTGAGATAGGCGACGAATTCGCCAATGTCCTTTTTGAACTCGGCGAGCGGGCGGAACGCCGCGACGTTGAACACCGCCATGAAGCAGCCGTCATTGTGGCGCCCGGTCGGCTCGACGCCAAAGCCGAGCCCGGTCAGGAGGCCGCACAGGATCTCGACCATGACCGCAAGCCCGGTGCCCTTGTAGCCGCCTTCGGGCCCGCCGAGCGGTAACAGGGCGCCGCCCTGGCGCAGCTGGCGCGGGTCGTTGGTCGGGCGCCCGTCGCTGCCGATGACCCAGCCGTCCGGCACCGGCTCGTTGCGCGCGACGGCGAGCGCGATCTTGCCGGCCGCCGCCGCGGAAGTAGCCATGTCGAGATAAAGCGGCCCCTCGAGGTCGGAGGGCATCGCGATCGAGATCGGGTTGGTGCCGAGCCTAGCCTCGCGCCCGCCGAACGGCGCCACCGCCTTTGGCGAACGCCCGGAATCGGCGGTGGCGATGCCGATCATCCCTTCCCGCGCCGCCATCAACGTGTAGGAGGCGACCCGGCCGATATGGCCTTGGCGAAACACCGTCGCGGCGGCGACATTGGCCGACTTCGCTTTTTCGATGGTCAGCCGCATCGCCCGCTCATTGGCGACGTAGCCAAACCCCCAATGGCCGTCGACGACGGTGGTCGTCGGCGATTCCTGGACGATCGTCCACGGCGCCCCGGGGACGATGTGCCCGACTTTGATCCGCTCGATATAGGTCGGGATCTGGATCACCCCGTGCGAGTCGTGGCCGACGAGGTTGGCGGCGACGATGTGGCGCATGACCAGCTCCGCCTCCGCCCGCGGCGCTCCCGCCGCTTCGAACAGCGCCTGGCCGATTTCGGTCAGCCGTTCCGCCGCAATTTTCGGCATCGTGGGTCCTCCCGATCGGCGCGGCGCTCAGGCCGGCTGCTTGATGTGCGTTGCCCGCATCAGGCGCAGCGATTCCGGGTCGCTCATCATCGCGGTCTGGGCGCTCTTCAGGAAATCCTCGTACTCGCGCGCCATCGCCGGCGACACCACCTCGATCATCAGGCGGTTTTCGAGCCAGAATTCGATGACGTGGAAGAACGGCTTGCTGGCCCTGCATGCCGCGGCCGAACGTCTTGGCCCGCCAGCCTTCGCGCGCGCCGATGCGCTCGATCTCCTCCGGCTCGCGCGGGACCGAGAGGAAGACGTGGAACGGCCAGGTCTGCGGCGGCGAGCGGTTCTCGCCAAACACGACCTGATCGTCGGTGTCGCGGGATGTCGAGGGTCGCCGCGATCCGGATAGACCTCGATCATCGAGCCGTGCTCGTCGCCGCTCGCCGCCATGAAGGCGCCCTCGAGAGGCCCGAACGGGTAGCACTTGCCGCCCATCAGCTCGGCCAGCACCTCGGCGACGTGGCGCGGCTCGCGCGCCGGGATCGATACGTGGTGGATCATGATCTGGCGCTCTCCTGTCGACGAAAGGCCTTCTGTAGCACGCCGGGGCGACGGCATAAAGCCGGGTTGGCCACGGCCGCCTGAGCCGCAGGTGCCTGGGACGAGCCCAGGCACAGCGTTCTTCAGGATGGGCGCCGGCTCACACCGGCGCCACGGGCGCGCGCGAAGGATCGGGCAGCGAGCCTTATTGGGTGACGAGGCGGCGCTCGACGGCGGCGGTCTTGATCGCTTTTTGCAATTTCTCGAAGGCGCGGACTTCGATCTGGCGCACCCGCTCGCGCGAGATGCCGTATTGCTGCGACAGGTCTTCGAGGGTGGTCGGGTTGTCGCGCAGCCGCCGCTCGGTCAGGATATGCCGCTCGCGGTCATTCAGATGGGTCATCGCCTTTTCCAACAGGTCGCGGCGCAGCCCCAGCTCCTGGCGGTCGGCGAGCCTTGTCTCCTGGCTCTCGCTCTCGTCGACCAGCCAATCCTGCCATTCGCCTTCGCTGTCGCTTCTGAGCGGCGCGTTCAGCGAATGGTCCGGGCTCGCCAGCCGGCGGTTCATGCTGACCACGTCCGCCTCCGGCACATCGAGCTCGGTGGCGATCTTCTTCAGATGTTCGGGCGACAGATCGCCCTCTTCCATCGCCTGCAGCTGCCCCTTGAGCTTGCGCAGGTTGAAGAACAACTTCTTCTGCGCGGCGGTGGTGCCCATTTTGACGAGCGACCAGGAGTGCAGGATGTATTCTTGGATGGCGGCGCGGATCCACCACATCGCATAGGTGGCGAGCCGGAAGCCGCGATCGGGATCGAAGCGCTTTACCGCCTGCATCATCCCGACATTGCCCTCCGAGATCAGCTCCGAGAGCGGCAGCCCATAGCCGCGATAGCCCATCGCGATCTTGGCGACGAGACGCAGATGGCTGGTTACCAGGCGGTGCGCGGCCTGGGGGTCTTCATGCTCTTTCCAGCTTTTGGCGAGCATGTACTCTTCTTCTGGTTCGAGCATCGGAAACTTGCGGATCTCCTGGAGATACCGGGTCAGGTTTCCTTCAGCGGAAATGGAAGGGACCGAAAGGGTGGCCATTGACGATTGTTGCTCCGGGTTGAAGCCTTGTGGAGGAGTAAACGCTGAAACACGCGCGGTTGATCCCACCGGGAATGGCGGATGCGCATACCCTAGTAATATAGTCGGGTTTTGTCCAGTTTAAAGTCGCTCTAAATCGGTCACCAATGCGTGAAGGTCGGGCGGCAGCGGGCTGTCGAACTCGAGCCGGCCCCCACCCTCCGGGTGCGTGAAGCCGAGCCGCCGGGCGTGAAGCGCCTGCCGGGGAAGGGCGGCGATCCGCGCGCCGACATCGCCCGACCGGGCGGCGGCGCGACCGGCGCGGGTCCCATAGACCGGGTCGCCGATCAACGGGTGTCCCTGATGGGCAAAGTGAACCCGGATCTGATGGGTGCGCCCGGTGGCGAGGCGGCATTCGACGAGCGCTGCCGCGGCTTTGAACGCCCGCTCGACGCGATAGCGGGTCAGCGCCGGCCGGCCCCTTCCTTCGCCGACGACCGCCATCTTTTTGCGGTTTGCCGGGCTGCGGCCGATATTGCCGGCGATCTCGCCGGTGGCCGGCGCCGGCACGCCCCAAACAAAGGCGGCATAGGCGCGGTCGACCCGGCGCAGCGCGAAATCGCGCGACAGCGCCCGATGCGCGCCCTCGGTCTTGGCGACGACCATCAACCCGCTGGTGTCCTTGTCGAGGCGATGGACGATGCCCGGCCGTCGCACGCCGCCGATGCCGGCAAGGCCGGCGCCGCAATGGGCGATCAGCGCGTTGACGAGGGTGCCGTCGGGGTTTCCCGGGGCGGGATGGACGACGAGGCCGGCGGGCTTGTCGATGACGACCAGATGTGCATCCTCAAAACGAATATCGAGCGCGATCGGCTGTCCCGTCGGCGCCGCATCCTCAGCTTCGGGGAAGAATACGACGAAATTTTGGCCCGGCCGAACCCGCAAGGATGGGTCGCGCGATGCGGCTCCGGCGTGGATGACATGACCCTCTTCGATCAGCCGCTTGAGCCGGGTGCGCGACAGCGCCGGCAAATGCAGCGCCAGCATGCGGTCGAGGCGCAACCCCGCTTCGCCCGCCTCGGCGCTGATTGCCGCCGAGGTGCCGGCGCGCCCGCCGGCGGCGGCGTCAGCCGTCATCACGATCCGTCCCGTCGGCAATTCGGTCGCCCGGCGCGACCCGGTTTAGGCCGATGCGCGCGCTAAACGTCCTGGTCGTGGTGATGGGCGTGCTGATCGTCATCGGCTTCGCCGCTCTGATCGCGGGCATCGCCGGCAAGATGTCGCGCGATCGGCCTGGGGCAAGCGTCGAGCGCCCCTTTGCCGCGACCGCGATCGATATTCCGCCGAGGCGCGCGAATCGAGGCGATGACGGCATCGCCAAATCGTCTGATCCTCGAACTGGCATTGCCCGACGGCGAGCGCCAGCTCCTCGTCGTCGATTTGGCGACCGGCGCCCGGCTCGGCACGATCGCGCTGCGTTCCGCCCAGTGAATCTCGGCGCTTACACGGTGCGGCGGGGTCGGCGCCGCGGCTTCGCCCGGCGTCCCGACTGCCGGCGCCGCTGGACGGTTGGGCGACGCGAAAATCCATCTTGAAAGCTTAGCCGATTATCCCGAACTTCTCGCCGGCGCGCATCGTTGGCTGCTGCGGAACTCGATGATCAGCAATCATGCGACACCGGTTTGCGCCGGCTCCGACGGCGGTATGTCGACGAGCGGCCGTCCGACGCCGCTTCCGGCGCGCGCTGTCGGTCGGCTCCGATCGAAAATCGCCGCTGCTCCAAAAGACGCGGCTTCTGAGCGGTTCCCTTGATCGGGAAGCCGCTTTTTTGATGCTCGAAAAAAGTTCGGGGGTTCGAGTATGAACAGGAAGACCAGCGGTATGCGGCCCACTCGCCCGGGGCCATCCGGCACGGAGCCGGAGAGCGCCGACCAGGGAAGACGGATCGGCGCGCGGACATTGGGCCCGGTGTCCGATCTCGAACGCCATCTCCCATCGGATTGGTGGCGGACCTTGTTCAACTCGCTCTATCTCGAAACCGACGGCGATGTGATCGAGAACGATCGCAACACCGCGCAAGAAGTCGACCTGTTGATCCGCAGCGCCGGCGTCGAGCGCAACGATCGAATCCTCGATCTGTGCTGCGGGCAGGGCCGCCATTCACTCGAGCTCGCGCGCCGCGGCTTTACCCGCGTCACCGGGCTCGACCGCTCGCGCTACCTGATCCGGCTCGCCCGCAAGCGCGCCCGGAAGTGCAATCTTCAGGTTTCTTTTCACGAAGGCGACGCGCGCCGCTTTCGCCTTGGCGACGCCGAGTTTCATTGCGTCTGCATTTTGGGCAATTCTTTCGGCTATTTCGAGCGCCCAGAGGACGATCTTGCCGTGCTCGAAGCGGTCAAGCGAGCACTCGGCTCCGGCGGCGCGCTGGTCATGGACCTGATGGACGGCGATTGGATGCGCGGAAATTTCGAGCCGCGCTCGTGGGAATGGGTCGACCAGAATCACTTCGTCTGCCGCGAGCGCGATCTCGCCGGCGATGGCGACCGGCTGATCAGTCGCGAGGTCGTCGTCCATGCCGAACGCGGCGTTATCGCCGATCAATTCTATGCCGAGCGGCTCTATTCGAAAGAGCGCCTCGAAACCCTGCTGATCCGCGCCGGCTTTGCCAATGTCTCCTTCCACCGGTTGCCGGCGCCCGAACTCCTCGCGCAATCAGGATCTCGGCATGGTCACGCACCGGCTCTTCCTGACCTGCCGGGCGCCGCATCGGGCCAGGCTGCTGCCGCGCCGCTCCGCTTTGATTCCCGACGTCGCCGTGATCCTCGGCGATCCGCGTCTGCCCGACCCGGTCAAGCGCGACGGGCGTTGCAATGAGGAGGATTTCGAGACGATCGAGCGGCTCAAGGCAGCGCTGGGTGAATTGCCCGACTATCGCTTCCGCTTTCTCGACAACCACGCCTCGCTGTTTACCGATCTCAGAGCCGGCCGGCCGCACTTCGTCCTCAATTTTTGTGACGAGGGCTTCAACAACGATGCGTTCATGGAATTGCACGTCCCGGCGCTGCTGGAGACGCTCGATATTCCCTATAGCGGGGCCGGGCCGAGTTGCCTCGGGCTTTGCTACAATAAGTCGCTGGTCCGCGGCATCGCCCAATCGATCGACGTGCCGGTGCCGGCCGAGACTTACTTCAATTCGGACGATCTGGCGGCGACGATCCCGTCGGTATTCCCGGCCCTGATCAAGCCCAATTTCGGCAATTCGTCGATTGGCATCGGCAGGGATGCGGTGGTCCACAGCTGGGAGGAGGCGATCGCCTGCCTCGGCCGGCTGCGCGAGCAGATGCCGCTCTGCCCGATCCTGATCCAGGAATTTTTGACCGGCCCCGAATATTCGATCGGGATCGTCGGCAATCCCGGGCAGGGCTACCGCGTGCTGCCGCCACTCGAGGTCGATTATTCCCGCCTCGACCCCGGCTTGCCTCGGCTGTTGCCGTACGAGTTCGAAATGGGTCCCGAACTCGCCCTATTGGTCGCAGATCAGCTATCGCGAGGCCCGGCTAGACGAAGAATCCCGGCGCAAGATCGCCGACTACGCGAACATCCTGTTCGAGCGGCTGGGCTGCCGCGACTATGCCCGTTTCGATTTCCGCGCCGATGCCGAGGGCGAGATCAAGCTGCTCGAAGTCAACCCCAATCCCGGTTGGTGCTGGGATGGCAAGCTGAACCTGATGGCCGAGCTGGCGGGCCTACGCTATTGCGACCTCTTGAGACTGATCATCGAGGCCGCTCAGGAACGGGTCGTCGCGCACCGCCCCGGCCTCGTCATCGCCCTCGCCGAGCGCCGGCCGCAGCGCCTCAGCGCCCACCGCGGGTAACGCGTCACGCAAAATTCAGCGGCCGGCTAATTCCCGCCGCGACGCGCCCAGGCGAGCAGGCGGTCGAGAAAGGCTTCGCCGGCCGCGAGCTGCTCGCGCGAGATGAATTCGTCCGGCTTATGAGCAACGTCGATCGAGCCGGGGCCGCAGATGACCGCCGGGATGCCGGCCGCCTGGAACAAGCCGGCTTCGGTGGCAAAGGCGATCGTCGTCGTGGTGTTGGCGCCGGTCAGCCGCCGGGCAAGCGCCTCGGCCGGAGAGGCCGGGTCGGGGACGAGCGGCGGAACCCACGCCATCGTTCGAAGTCTCGACATCGGCCTCGGGATGCCCGGCGCGCATGCGCGGCAGCAGCTCGGCGGTGACGAAATCATCGATCCGCCGTTGCAGCGCTGCGCCGTCCTCGCCGGGGACCGGGCGGAACTCCCATTCGAAGGCGCAGTCGCGGGCGATGATGTTGACCGCGGCCCCGCCCGAGATCCGGCCGATGTTGAAGCTCGTGTAAGGCGGGTCGAAGCCGCTGTCCGGCCGCGCCGCAGCCCTGCGTTCGGCCGCCAGCCGGCCGATCTCGGCGATGATCTCCGCCGCCGCCGCGATCGCGTTGACGCCGCGCTCGGGCGTGCTCGAATGCGCCTCGTGTCCGGTGATCCGCGTCCGCAGGAAATGAATGCCTTTATGGGCGTTGGCCACCTGCATTTCGGTCGGCTCGCCGATGATCGCCAGACGTGGGCGCGCCGCATCCTTGGGCAATCCGCGGATCAGGTCCGGCACCCCGAGGCAGCCGACCTCCTCGTCGTAGCTGAACGCGAGATGCAGCGGGATTTCGAGCGGCTGCGTCCAGCGCCTGCGGCGCCATGGCGAGGACCAGCGCGATAAACCCCTTCATATCGGCGGTGCCGCGCCCGTAAAGGCGGTCCGAGCCCTGATCGGCCGGGCGGGTTTCGAGCCGGAACGGGTCGCTGTTCCAGGCCTGCCCCTCGACCGGGCACGACATCGGTGTGACCGGACAAAATGATCCCGCCGCGCTCACCCGGACCAATCGTCGCAAACAAATTGGCCTTGGTGCCCTCGGGATTGCGGGTCAGCACGCTCTCGATGCCGTGACCGTCGAGATAGTCGGCGACCCAGCCGATCAGACTCCAAATTCGACTTTGCCGAAATCGTGTCGAACGCGACGAGCCGCTCGAGGATCGCGATCGCGGCCGCGGTCATCTTTCGTCGCCGGCCGGGATCAGACGTTCGGCAGCTGGACGCCGCCCGGCGTGCCGATCATCGCCAGCACCTCGCGCCGGCTCGACGGGTCGTCGCGAAAGGCGCCGAGCATTCGGCTCGTCACCATGGTGACGCCGGGCTTGTGCACGCCGCGGGTGGTCATGCATTGGTGCGCCGCTTCGATGACGACGGCGACCCCCTTGGGCTGCAACACCTCGTCGAGGGTGTTGGCGATCTGCGAGGTCATCTTTTCCTGGATCTGCAATCGCTTGGCATAGACATCGACGAGCCGCGCCAATTTCGAGATGCCGACCACGCGATTGTTCGGCAGATAGGCGACATGCACCTTGCCGATGATCGGGGCGATGTGGTGCTCGCAATGCAACTCGAAACGGATGTCCTTCAGCACGACAATTTCGTCATAGCCGTCGGTCTGCTCGAAGGTGCGGTTCAGCAGCGCCACTGGGTCCTCGTCATAACCGCTGAAGAACTCCTGATATGCGCGCACGATGCGGTCCGGGGTGCCGAGCAACCCCTCGCGTTCCGGGTCGTCGCCGGCCCAGCGGATCAGGGTGCGGACCGCCTCCTCGGCTTCGGCGCGGCTCGGCCGCGGTTCGGCGGCCGGCCGCCCGGAATAGCCTTGCGGCACAGACAGGGTCGGAGCGAGAATTCGCGACATCAATTTTCTCTTGTTGGTTGAAGGGTTCAGGCGGGACGCGGGCGGGCCCGCGGCCGCGGTCAGTTGAGCCGAACCGGCTGATGCGGGCTGTCGAGCGAAAATGCGGGAATCCGGATAGAGAAACTCTCGCCGCCGCGGGTTTCCATCTGGTAGCTGCCGACCATGATGCCGGACGGCGTCGGCAACGGGGTGCCGCTGGTGTATTCAAAACTTTCGCCTGGGCCGAGCACCGGCTGCTCGCCGACGACGCCGGGCCCGCGCACTTCCTGCATTTGGCCTCGGCCATCGGTGATCTTCCAATGCCGGCTGCGCAGCTGGACCGTCTCCTTACCCTGGTTCTCGATGCGCACGTGATAGGCCCAAACATAGTGGTCTTCAGCCGGGGAGGATTGGTCCTCCAGATAGAACGGTTTGACCGTGACGATGATCGATCGGGTGGTTTGCGAATACATGGCCAATCGTCCTCACGATGCGGGCCGGCGCGAGCGCCGGCGAAATTTCCGAGATCGGCGCGAACAATGTCGGTCGAGCACCCGAATCCGTCAAGGTCGTCGCGCCGGCGCCAGCAGCTCTAGGACTCCTTCATCGATTTGACGCGAGCCCTGCGGGCCGATCGGCTGGATGCAGACATGGTCGGCGCCGGCGTCCCAATGCTGTTGGATGCGGGTGCGGATCGCCGCCTCGTCGCCCCAGGCGACGATCGCGTCGATAAAGCGGTCGGAGCCGCCGCCGGCAAGGTCGGCCTCGCCAAAGCCCTGGCCGCGCCAGGCATTGACGTAGTTCTCGAGCTGCAAGTAGTGCGACAGCGCCTCGCGCGCCGCGCGGCGCGCGGTCGCCGGGTCGGTTTCGAGCAAGACCCAGACTTCGGGCGCCAGGATCTTGCCGGGGCCGAGAATCTTGCGCGCTTCGGCGGTATGCGCCGGGATCGAATTGTAGGGATGCGCCCCATCGGCCAGCTCGCCCGACAGCGCCATCATCCTCGGGCCCAATGCCGCGACGACGGTTGGCGGGGTCTCGGCCGGCGGCGCCGCCTGATAGGGCGCTTCGCGCATCGCCTTCAGATAGGCGCGCATCGTCGCGACCGGCTTGCCATAGGTGTGGCCGCGCAGTCCCTCGACCATCGGGCGGTGCGACACCCCCACGCCGAGCAGAAACCGGCCGGCCGACTGCTCGGCGAGCGTGCGCTGGCCATTCGCCATCGCCATCGGGTCGCGGGCGTAAATGTTGGCGATCCCGGTCGCGACGATCAGCTTTTGCGTGTTGGCGAGGAGCCACGAGGACAGCACCAAGGCGTCGCGCCCGCGGCTCTCGGGCATCCACAAGGCGCCGTATCCCCATTCCTCGACCCGCTTGGCAAAGGCCGCGCATGCCGCCGCGGTCATCCTGTCCATCGACACCCAAACGCCGAGCTTCCCCAGTTCCATCGCCAACCCCTTCATGCGAATACGCGCACTATCAATGTGAGTCGCAAACCGGGCGGCGTCCAGTCCGCTCGATCTTCGGCCGTCGGGTCAGAGGGTCAGCGGCGGCAGGTCGATCCAGCGCCGTTCGCGGTCGCTCTGGTGGCAGGCTTCGGCGAGCTGGACGCCCTTGGCGCCTTCGATCAGCGGCGACGGGAACGACATGTCCTCGACGACATGGCGCAGAAACAATTCCCAGCCCTCGCGATAGCTGTTCTTGAACGGGTCGAGGCATCCGGCATCTCCTGCCATTCGTCGCCGAACACCGCGCTTTGCGGCCGCTCGGGGTCGAAAAACGGCCGCGGCGTCGCGACCAACGGCTGGACGAAGCAGCGATGGAGGCCGCACACCGCCGAGCCCTTGGCGCCGTCGACCTGGATCTGTAAGAGGTCGTCGCGTTTGACCCGGCTCGCCCAGGACGAGCTGATTTGCGCGATCGCCCCGCCGGCCAATTCGAAGATCGCGAAGGCGTGGTCCTCGACATCGACATCGTAAGGTTTGCCGGCCTCGTCGATACGATGCGGTTGCGCCGTCATCGCCCGGCACGACACCGCTTTGATCGGCCCGAGCAGCCGGTCGAAAATGTAGCGCCAATGCGCGAACATATCGAGGATCAGCCCGCCGCCGGCCGCGCGCTGGTAATTCCAGCTCGGCCGTTGCGACGGGTAAAGCTCGCCGTCGAACACCCACCAGCCGAAATCGAGGCGGATCGACAGAACCCGGCCGAAATAGTCGGCGTCGTACAGCCTGCGGAGCTTTTTGAGGCCGGGCAGGAACAACTTGTCCTGCACGACCCCGTTTTTGACGCCGGCGCGCTGGGCCTGCCGAGCCAGCGACAGGGCTTGCTCCAGCGTCTCCGCCACCGGCTTTTCGGTATAGACATGCTTGCCGGCGGCGATGGCGGCCGCGAGGCGCTGCGGCCGTCCACCGGTCGCGGTCGCGTCGAAATAGATGTCGATTCGCCTTGTCGGCGAGGCAGGCATCGCGATCGGTGCTCCATCTGAGGCCCCCGCTCGCCGCCGCAAGCGCCGCGAGCTTTTCGGGGTTGCGGCCGAGCAGCACCGGCTCCGGGACGAGGCGGTCGCCATTGCCGAGCAGCAGCCCGCCCTCGCCGCGGATCGCCAGCAGCGCCTTCAGATGCTGCGTGGTGCCGAGCCGCCCGGTAGCGCCCTCGATGACGATCCCGATCGTGCGTGCGCCCATAGATGGATCACCTAGCTCGGAAGTCGTACGTCATGGCTTTCGGGTCGTTCTCCCGCGAGCTGCACGACGTCGGGCGGAAACCGATCAGCATAACGGTCCGACGCAGTATGTGATATACGCCACGCGGCGACGGATGCGACAACGAAGAACCATCGCAGTCCCGGCGAAAGCCGGAACCCACCCATCAGGTGGCTCGGTTTTCTCCCGATTCACGCCGATAGCTCGTGATAGAGATCAAGCCAATAAGGGTTGTCGCGCTCGATCAATTGGATTTTCCAGGCGCGCCTCCACTCCTTGATCCGCTTCTCCCGCAGTAACGCGGACTCCAGGGTCTCGTGCGCCTCAAACCAGACGAGGCGATCGACGCCGTATTTCGCGGTAAAGCCCGGCACAGACTTGGTCTTGTGCTCCCAGACGCGGCGTAAAAGGTCGTCAGTCATGCCGACGTACAAGGTGCCGTGCGGCCGGCTCGCCAGCAGGTAGGCAAAAAACATTGAACAGGCGGCTAAGTAGGTCCCGGCTTTCGCCGGGACTGCGGTCTTGGCTCGATTTTACTTCGTCGCGGCGACGATCGCGGCGCGCAGGATCTCGGGGATGCGGTCGAGGGTCTCGGCCGGGGTCATCAGCGGCGGCGCGAGGCAGATCGTGTCGCCGATCGCCGGATCGGCGCTGCCCGCCCGAACCCGCAGCAACAACCCGCGCGCCAGCGCTTCGCGGGTGATGCGGGCCCCCAGCCCGAGCGCCGGCGCCTTGCTGCCGCGGTCGGACACCAGCTCGATCCCGCACATCATGCCGAGCCCGCGCACATCGCCGACCGCCGGCAGATCGCGCAGCCCTTCGAGACCCGCCAGCAGCCGCTTGCCGATGACCGCGGCGCGCTCGACTAGCCCCTCGCTCTCGATGATCTCGACATTGCGCAGACCGACCGCGCAGCATACCGGATGGCCGGAATAGGTCGCGGCGTGCATGAATTTGCGGTCGGCCGGCGCGCTCTCGATCGCCTCGTGCACGCGTTTCGAGGCAATGACGCCGCCCAAGGGCAGATAGCCGCTCGTCACCCCCTTGGCGAAGGAGACCAGATCGGGCTCGACCCCCCAATGGCCGAGCGCGAACCATCGTCCGGTGCGGCCGAACCCGGTGATGACCTCGTCGGCGATCAGCAACACATCGTGGCGGTCGCAGATCTCGCGCAGGGCCGGGAAATAGCTCGGCGGCGGGACGATCACCCCACCCGCGCCCATGACCGGCTCGGCGATCACCGCCGCTACGGTATCCGGTCCCTCGGCGAGGATCGCCTTTTCGACCGCCTCGGCCGCGCCGATCCCCGGATCTTCGTTGCCGGGCCAGCGATAAGCGTAAGGCGGCGCCACCTGGATAAAGCCCGGGACCAGCGGCCCGAACATCTTGTGGTAGGCGGCCATGCCGGTGGCGCTCATCGCCGCCATCGTCACCCCGTGATAGGCGTGGATGCGCGAGATGATCTTGGTCTTTGTCGGCTTGTCTTTGATCTTCCAGTAATAGCGCGCGAATTTGAATGCTGATTCGTTGGATTCGGCGCCGGCGGTCGTGAAATAGACGGCGGAAGAATTCGCGTAGGCGTGGCCCACGATCTTTTCGCTGAGCCGCACCGCCGGCTCGTTGGTCTGGCCGATATAGGCCGAGGCGAAGGCGATGCGGCGCATCTGCGCCGCGGCGGCGTCGGCCAGCTCGCCCCGTCCGTGACCGACATTGACGTTCCACAGTCCCGACAGGCTGTCGATGTATTCGCGGCCGTCCGCATCGCGAAGCATCGCGCCCTTGCCCTCGACAATGACCAGCGGCTGCCGGTGATCGTCGGGATGGTGCAGCGGGTGAACCAGATAGCGCCGGTCGGTTTCGATCAGCTGGGTGGTGCCGTCCATGTCGTGCTCCTGAAGCGCGTGCCCCTTGCCGACACCCTTACCGCGCCGGCCTCGCCGCGACAACCGCGCCGTTGGCCTGGCGTGGCGTTGCGGTCCAGCCTCCTTGCGAAATCCCCGCGTCGGGCCAGCGGAGATTTTGTTAACGCAAAATCGTCCCACCCTTCGTTTTCGCTTGATCGGAGCGCTGTCCGCTGGCAAGCATGCGCGCGCCTTAATCGGCGGTATCGAACAAGCCTGCCGAGCCCAGCGGCAGCCAGCAAAATCCCAGGAGGAAACGTGACCCGACCCCGCGCTGCCGATGATTTCGCGACGATTCATGCACGCCTGGCTGAGCTGCGCCGCGAGCGCGAGCAAGCGTCGAAACAGGATCTTCTCGGTGATGACGGCCCCGGCCGAGGCGATCGGAAGCTGCTCGACGCTCCGGAAGGCCGCCAGCGACCGGAGAAGAACGGCTGGATGACGGTCCCGGCTGCTCGCCGCTACGGCCCCGGACGCTCGCGATAGCCCTATCGGTTGGGCAGGTCGAGCGGGTAGATCGGCCGCCTGACTTTCTTAAAATCCAGCTGGCCGTAATCCGAGGTGCACACCCCGACCCCGGCGCAGTCGACGACCGCCTTGGCCAACTTGCCGAGGCCGGCGCGCCAATGGATGCGGCTCTTCAGCATGACGTAACGCTTTTGCATCGGGTCGATGCCGAGCGCCAATAGACAATTCAGATCGGACGGCTCGACATGGCGCGAGATCAGCACGATCTCGGCCGTTCCGGTGTCGAGCACCACCGTCGGGCCCATCTCCATCTGCACCCCGCGCGCCATCGGCCCGCGGTTTTTGTAACGGCCATCGGAAATCATCTTGACCGTGCCGGTCACGCTCAGCGGCGGACTTTCGGCCGGGATCGCCGGCATCGCGATCTTGCCGCCGATCGACAAGGTCACTCGCGCGCCAATGCCGGCGGCGATCGCCTGCTGCACCGCTTCGGGGTCGTAGATCGCAAAGGCGGCGACGTCTTCGAGACCCTGGCGCAGGATTTCGGCCAGTACGACGGTCGTGTCCATCGTGCCGCCCGAGGCGCAATTGTCGTAATGGTCGAGCAGCACGACCGGCCCTTCGCCCGACGATCGGCGACGGCATCGCCTTGGCGCGGGCGACCGATAGCGCCAGCGGCTCGATCTGGTAGACAAAGGCCTCGCGCTCGACCCAGGCCCGGTCCAGCAGTTCGTCGCGCAGCCTCTCGGCAAGCTCGCGGTCGCCGTCGGTCACCACCACGGCGCTGAGCCCGGCATTGGTGATGTCGGCATGCGGAAAGCCGGTGAAGAGGCTCGCCGCCAACGCGCCCTCGGCATTCATCGCGGCGCAGCGATGCTGCAATTCCTTGTTCGGATGGTCGTCGGTCCCCTGCCGCATGACATGCGGCAGCATCGGCGCGTTGCCCCAGGCCATGACCGGCCGGACCTCGCCGCGGATCGCCCGCAACAGGATCTCGCCGGCGAGCCACGCCGTCTCGTAAGTGTCGACATGCGGATAGGTGCGGTAGCCGGTAACCACCGTCGCGTTGGCAATGATCTCGTCATAAAGATTGGCGTGCATGTCGAGCGATACCGCGATCGGGGTCGCCGGGTCGATCGCGCGCAGCCGCTTCAGCAACTGTCCCTCGCCATCCTCCAGGCTCTGCGTGACCATGGCGCCGTGCAGGTCGAGCATGATGCCGTCGAACCCGCCCGCTGCCGCCGCGGCGCAGATCCGCTCGGTGATCTCGGCATAGGCGGCGTCCTCGACCGGGCTGCTCGGCGAGGCTCCGGCGGCGATCGGCAAGACGATCTCGGCCCCTTCGCGCTGGGCGAGATCGAGATAGGCGCCGAGACCCGTGCCGGTCCCGCGATAGGCGCGGATCGCCGCCTCGCCATAAAGCGGCCCCGGCCCGTTGCCGAACCGCGCCAGCGGCGTCGGCACCGGCGAAAAGGTGTTGGTCTCGTGCTTCATCATCGCGATCAGCAGGCGCATGCTCGCGAACTCCCGCCCAATAATTACCTTCCTCGCCCCGTTCTAATCCGTCATGGCTGTGCGCGTCACGGCCATCCATCGGCCGGCGGCACAGGACTGCCGGATCTGCCCGTGGAAGCCCGAAACGAAGTCCGGGAACCACGAAGCCTGAACCGACGGCGGGGATGGCCGCAGCTTTCGAGTTAACCATTCGGCCTCCGGAAGAAATTTGTCTAGATTTCCGGCGTGCCTATCGGATAAGTGCATCGGGTAGCCAGCAACCAACTGGTGAACGTCGGGGAGGATGTGATGAGTAGCAAATTCCTGAGCGTGGTAGCGGGGTTCATGTTGCTAGCTGCGACAGGCAGCGCCGTGACGGCCGCGCCGATCGCGCCGGCCGTTATGTACACCTCGACGGTTACCTTAAGCAACTCCCGACCTTTTACGCTCGGCTATACTTTCTCCCTTAGCAGCGCAGTGACGGTTAACGCGCTCGGCTATTGGGACGATGGGCTCGGCAATAATCATCAAGTCGGTATTTGGGATTCGTCGGCCACCCTTGTCGCTTCGACGACCGTCCTAGGCGCCGATCCTTTGGTCGACAACTTTCGCTGGCAAACGATACCTGACGTAACCCTGGGTGCTGGCCAATATACGATAGGCGGCGAATTCCTTGGCAATAGCGATCCCTTTCCATACCAGGCAGCGGGTGTAACGACTATCGCCGCGTTCACTTGGCTAACCGACGAGCAGATCTTTGGCCCGGGTCTGAACTTTCCAACCGTTAGCACGGGCGGCTCATACGGTCAGAATGGTATTTTGGTGCCCGACTTTTCTGTCGCTCCGGCTCCCGAGCCGACGTCGCTTGTCCTGCTCGGCGCCGGTCTGGTCGGCTTTGCGCTGATCCGCCGCAAGCGCGCCTGACAGCGGCTCTGGGTATTTTCGCCTTTTCCTGCCTAGGGCCATCCAACGGGTAAAGTAGGACGGATAAGCGCAGCGTATTCCACCTCGACTATTGCGAGGAGCGCGCGCCCCGTCCCGCGCGAAAACAGCGGCGGGCGTGCCGCCTAGGGTATCGCGGAGCGGCCATCCGGCAGGTGTCGGACAGCCACGCGTTAGGACCGCCCTCTCCGGGCGACGTGGTGCTGCACACGACCCCGATCGCCGTCCCGGCCACCGCGACGATCGGCGAGCGCGACATCCCGCTGTGGACGCGCTCACTGGCGTGCGGATTGTCGGGGAACCTCCACGACCTCGAGAGGTTATGCCCGTTCTCGACCTACCCGGCAATTATGGCTATATGTATAGCCGTATAGCCGTATTGCAAAGCGGAGCCTAACGTGACCGCCTACAGTGTTGCCGAGGCCAAAAACACCCTGCCCAAGCTGATCGACCGCGCGCTGCAGGGTGAGGAAGTCGTCATCACGCGGCACGGCAAGCCGGTCGCCGAGCTAAGGTCGGTGCAACCACGGCCGGCGCCGCCCCGCGGCACATATGAATGGTTGCGGGCGCGCCGCGACGCCCGTCCGGGCGTTGGCCTGACATCGGTCGAGATTTTGGATCTGCTGTATGAGACCGACGATCGTTGACCTGTTATCTCGACGCCAGCGTCATGCTTCCGATCCTGGTCAAAGAACCGGCGAGCGCCGTGGTGGACGCCTTTATGGCGACCGTTGAGCAGGAGCCGTGGGTGAGCGACTTCGCCGCCGCGGAAGTGGCGTCGGCGCTGTCGCGGCTGGTTCGCACTGGGCGCCTGCAGGCGGTCGACGGGACAGTCTGCTTGTCCGATTTCGACGTTTGGCGAGCAGCGATGACCAGACCGGCGGAAATCCACGCCGCGGATGTTCGCCTCGCCGATGTGTATGTGCGGCGCTTCAATCTCGGGCTCCGCGCGCCTGACGCGCTCAATCTGGCGATTGCCCGGCGTCTCGATGCGACCCTGATCACGCTCGATCGGCGCTTGGCGGCCGCCGCCCGAGAAATGGGCATAGCCGTCAACGTGCCGGAAGCAAGCTGAGCCGAGAATGTGGAGAGGCCAATGACAACGATCCCAAACCCGGTCGAAGACCATTACGCGAGCCGCGATCTCGGCGCGGTGATCCTTGCCGCGCTGCAGGGGATGGGCAAGGACATCGAGCATCTGACCCCGGACGATCTCGCCCCGGTCGACGAGTTCCACGGCGGCCAGCGGCCGGCGACGATCCGGCTCGCCGAGCTGCTCGGATTGACCGGCGCCGAGCGCGTGCTCGATGTCGGCTCCGGCCTGGGCGGGCCGTCGCGCTTTCTGGCCTGGCGCTATGGCGTGCGGGTCAGCGGCGTCGATCTGACCGCCGAATTCGTCCGGGTCGCCGACATGCTGACCCGCCGCACCGGGCTGGTCGGGAAAGTCGACTACCGCCAGGGCGATGCGCTCGACCTGCCGTTCGCCGAGGCGAGCTTCGATGCCGTCTGGTCGCAGAATGCGGCGATGAACATCGCCGACCGCGACCGTCTCTACGGCGAGATGCGGCGCGTGCTGAAACCGGGTGGACGGCTCGCCTTGCAGGAAGTCGCGGCCGGTCCCGGCGGCGACCCGCACTTTCCGGTGCAGTGGGCGCGCGAGCCGGCCATCAGCTTTCTGTTCTCCGCCGCCGTGACCCGGGCAAAGCTCGAAGCCGCCGGCTTTCGGGTCGTGACCTGGCAGGATACCACGGCGGAGGCCTTGGAATCAGCCGCAAGGCGCTCGCGCAATGCGGCCACAGCACCCCCGCCGCTTGGGACCCACCTGATCCTCGGCGACGATTGGCAGGCGATGTTTCGCAATTCCGCCCGCAATCTCGAAGAGCGCCGCACCGAACTCTTCAACGCCATCCTCGAACGGGGGGATTAGCGAACTTTTCGCTAAGCTCCGGGCGCCTCTCATCCTTCGTCATGGCCGGACTTGTTCTGCACAAGGCCGGGCATCCACGTGCCCGGGTCGGGCCTGAAAAAACACGTGGATCACCGGCACAAGCCCGGTGATGACACCGGGATGAGCTGCCTTGTTACAATCAAATTCATTGACTACTCATGGATCGGGTGGCGGGCGTCAAAAATGAGGGTCGAACAGTTCCCACAACGGGGTCCCATCCGGGACAGTGCGGCGTGAGCGAAATCGACGAAGACTTTTTTCTGATGGCGAACCTGTTTCCGGCTGACACCGGACTGGCGATGGTGGTGTGGGTTTTGGAACGCGGTCATGCGCGCCAAGATGTCCGGATCGAGGTCAACCAGTCGCACGGCACGCGGATGTTGCCCGGGAATCTTGCGACCGTGGCGGTGCGCCCGACACCGCGGCTCATAGCGGGCCAATTGTCGGCGGCCGACATGCAAGCGGTCAGCGAGTGGATCCGGCTCAACGAGGCGGCGCTGGTCGCTTATTGGGAATATCAGATCAGCACCGCGGGATTAATGCAGCGATTGCGGCGGCTGCCGTGACCGAGTCGATACACTCGGCACGCATCACCCCCGCCCCGACCCGCCCCCATCGAGGGGGCGGGAGTACGAATGTGGGCTGCCGACACAGTCCCTCCCCCGGGGTGCCGACACAGGCCCTCCCCGCCGACACAAGCCCTCCCCCTTGATGGGGGGAGGGTTCGGGAGGGGGTGAGGGGGCTCGATGCGTCCTTCGAGACAGCCGCGTTGCGGCTTCCTCAGAGCCTGCCCCGGCGCAGGCCGGGGATGAGGCGGTTTCTCAATGCTATAAGAACGTACGTCATGGTGAGGAGCGCCGAAGGCGCGTCTCGAACCACGCACGGCGGCCAGTGCCGCACCCGGCTTTCGTTTCGAGACCAATTCCTTCACACGCTCTTTCGCCGGGGCGACGAGGAAGAGAAACCAGGAACCATCTGTTTGGTTCATAAACGCCGCATCCCAAGGCGTTAGTGGGGCGGTCTGGCTCCGATATTTTAGCTGGATAAACAAGACTGGCGGCGGGGAAGTCTCGGAGGTTGACATTCGATTTCGCGTTTACCTTAGAAGGTTCTTTCATAATCGGGTCGGATTATGATGGCTTTGATGCGAGCGCTGGAGACGGCAAGATGTTGTGTTTTGCCAAGCGTCGCTTCGAGATGGAATGAAACCGCGATATTGCCAGGCCCTGATTTTGAATGCTCACTAAGACCCCCGGTCGTGATACACCGATTTCACATAAGCCGGGAGGAAACACCCCATGAAGCGACGTAGCATGCCGACACACCGTTCGGGGAGAGCGTGGCTGATCGGCATCGGGCTGGCGGTTGGGCTGATATTGGCAGCCGGCGATTCGGGGTTGAGCCCAGCCAATGCCGGCACGGCCACGACCTCGCACAATTTCTTCAAGGTCTGCGACGGCACGGCCGCCGACGGGACCCCGGTTCCCCACGGTCTTTGCGCCGTTGCCAGTTGCTTTGTGCTCAACAACCTCGCCTACTGCGAGTGCGATGTCGCGTCCGGCGACAGCATCAGCCTGCCGTTCAAATTCGATAGCGAGCAGGATATCTGCACGGTCAATGCAGCGGGTGTGGGGAACGGCTACATGGCGAGCACTTTCAGCTTTCCCCCCTCGGTCAGCCCAGGCACCGAAAATCAGGCGCTCTACACGTGCCCGCCGCTCGTCTCGAATGGAACCTATGCTCAGTGCGACGGCGGGATCTGTTTCACCAGTGCGCAATCGGTTCCGGGTTCTGGCCAGCCGCCGGGGAGCAGCCAAATTATCTGCTCTTGCCCGATCGCATCGCCCGCCCAGGCGAGGCTGGGCTACCAGATCCCCGGCCCCTACCCCTGCCAGAAATCGTTCTTCAAGAACTGCGGCAGCGCGACCGCCAACACGAACACGGGCTCAACGATCTATTCCGGCGCCCCGATTGGCTCAGCCGCCTACCTGACCAAGCAGCTCTATGGCTACCTCCCGCCCATCAACCAATGCCCTTCACCGCATGATTGAGGTGTTTTTGGCGAATTTAAGTGGACAACGGTACCGCGCGCGATTCCGAGAAACCCAATTCTGCGACCAGCACGGTGCACCGACCGCGCCCGCCCGATCAATGGGTCACGGTTCCCGCAACATATGACTAGAAACTCACATGCGAAACCGCCCCATCGGTTAGCCGACCGCAAGCGCCGGCCCTCGGCTTAGCGGT
The DNA here is from genome assembly GCA_963845735.1 of uncultured Alphaproteobacteria bacterium. GTDB lineage: Bacteria > Pseudomonadota > Alphaproteobacteria > ATCC43930 > CGMCC-115725 > AP-15. Next base: position 243,672 of record CAWJTR010000008.1, read on the forward strand.
GCGAATTCGACGCTCGGCACCCGCCTCCTTTTCCGTCATGCCCGCGAAAGCGCGGCGCCCAGAGCCTGCCCCTGGCTTGAACAGGAGGCAGCCAACACCGTACCAACGGCGCCCGGACCCCCGCTTTCGAGCGTGTGAGGGAATTGAAGGATGGCTGGGTCGGCACGGTGCGTCCTTCGAGACAGCCGCGTCGCGGCTTCCTCGGAGCCTGCCCCGGCGCAGGCCGGGGATGAGGTGGTTTCTCAATGCCATCAACAACGTACGTCATGGTGAGGAGCGCCGAAGGCGCGTCTCGAACCACGCACGGCGGCCGTGCCGCACCCGGCTTTCGTTTCGAGACCAATTCCTTCACACGCTCTTTCGCCGGGGCGACGCGAAAGAGAAACCGGGAACCATCTATCTGGTTCATAAACGCCGCATGCTAAGGTATTAGTGGGACGACCTGGCTCCGATATTTAGCAGGATAAACAAGGCTGGCGGCAGGCAGCAGACTTCAACCGTCGCAGAAACGGGGTAACCGACCGGGTAAACCGGCGTGGGGCGTCGAGCTTGTCGGTGGTTTGGTGGTTTTTTAAACACGCTTCCGACGTCGTCGGATCAAGCCGAGTGCAGCCAAAGCGGTGCCGAAGAGCGTGAGCGAGGCGGGTTCCGGAACAGAACTTAGGGGTGCTATGGTTGCCGAGACGCCAGTGTTTTGGAGTCCACCGCCCGGCCCCACAGAGAATTCCACCATTTCCCCGGTTGTCAGGCTTAGGTCGGTATCGAATGGCACAATCTGTCCATTGGCAGTGACGCTGGAATTGAAAAGAACAATATCATTTGCCAGCACGGCAACGAAGGTGCCGCGTTCACAAGCACACGGTAAGGAGCGTCGTCGCGCCGAGAGTGAAGATTGTGGTGGCGAATGCGGCGATGGTCGCCCACAGGGCCGCCATGCGGAGGAATGCGCCGGTCTGGCCGAAATCGCGGCTCGGGTCGGCGCTACCGAGATGGCGCCACATCCAGCCGATCACGGCCAGATGTGCGAGGAGCACAAGGGCAAGGCCAAGCCGCAGCGGACCGGCGGACCAGGCAAAGGTGCAGCCGATGGCGTGGACGGCGTAGACAACGACAAGCGCGCTGCACCAGACGAGGAACCCGGCGGCGAGCCACCAGAGATATCCGGGCGGCACGGGATCTGTGCGCGCGGTCATGTTCCCAGGCTCCTCACCAGGGCGGGCAGTGCCGACACGAGGCCAAGCGCGATCACGCCGGTCACGACCGTGTAGTCGAGCCAGAGCCGCGTCAGGCGCAGATCCGTCGACCGTAGCGACGACAGAAAGCCGGCCTCGAGGCGCAGCAGATTACTGAGCAGGAAGAGCAGCCCGATGCCGGCATGAAACGCGACATAGGCCAATAGTGCGGCTGCGGTCGCGCCCAGGGCATGCTCGGTCGGATGCGGAACGATGCCGCCGACCAGCCCAACGACCACGGCGATGGCAGCGACAAGCCCGAGGGCGGCGAGCCCGATCCAGCCGCGCGCCATACCGCCGCCGCCGATCGACCGCAGCGATCCGCGGGCCGCCGTCGCGGCGACGACGAGGGCCACGACGGCCGCGAAGGCGAGCCCCAGATTGGGTGTGAATGTCTGCGCCGGCGGCCAGTTCGGGGCGGAGATCCAGAGATAGAGCGTCCCGAACAGCAGGGACGTGAACAACGTGCCATCGGCGATCAGCGTAAAGATCAGCGCCCACCACGGCGGCGAACCGGCCAGCTCGGTATGCGGCGGCACACTGACGCCCCGGCCGACCGGCAGCGGGCCGTAGTCCCGATTCAGCCCGGCGCTCTGCCCTGCCAGTAAAAAAAGCCCGGCGACCACCAGCGCCGCGGCCAGAGCTAAAAAATAGAACCGGAAAAGCATCGCCAACACCGCCACCCCGGTGGCGAGCGCCGTGTAGAATGGCAGGTAGGACGAGCGCGACAGCACAATGAGCTGCTCGGGCGCCCCGGACGTCATATGCACGCCCAGCGTCTCCTGCCACCCGTTGCGCACGAACCCGAGATATCCGTCACCTCGCGCCAAAGATGGCGCGAGTCCCTCGGGAGCGGTACGGTCGGGTCCGACACCGACATGCGCGATCGAGGCGAAATTATACGGCGCCGGGGGGATCGGCATGGCCCATTCCAGCGACTCCGCTCTCCAAGGGTCGCGGCGCGCGCGACGCCCATAGCGAAGTTGCGTGAGAAGATCGATCACCACCAGTGCGAAACCGATGGTCATGATGAACCCGCCCACCGAGGATAGCAGGTTGAGCCAGTTCCAGCCTTCATCCCCCGAGTAGGTGTAGATCCGCCGCGGCATGCCGCGCAGCCCGGTCAGGTGCATCATGAAGAAGGTCAGATTGAAGCCGACGAAGACCAGCCAGAAGGCGGGTATCGATAGCTGGTGCGTCGCCATGCGTCCGCTCAGCAGCGGCAGCCAGTAATAGAGCGCCGCCAGCATCGGAAAGGCGAGCGCCCCGGCCACGACGTAGTGCATGTGGGCGACGACGAAGTAGGTGTCATGCGCCTGCCAGTCGAACGGCACCATGGCCAGCATCACACCCGTCAACCCGCCGATCGCGAAGATGAAGAAGAAGCCGAACACGTACAGCATCGGCACGTTCCAAGCCGGCCTGCCATGCGCCAGCGTGGCCAGCCAGGCGAAGACCTGGACGGCCGTCGGTACCGCGACGATCGCCGAACTCGCGGAGAAGAAGGCGAGCGCGAGGTGCGGGATGCCCACCGTGAACATGTGGTGCACCCAGATGCCAAAACTCACGAAGGCGAGGGCAATGATCGCGACGACGATTGCCCGGTAGCCGACGAGCGGCGCGCCGGCAAGAACCGGGATGATGGTGGACAGAACGCCGGCCATCGGCAGGAAGATGATGTAGACGTCCGGGTGGCCGAACAGCCAAAACAGGTGCTGCCACAGCAGCGGATCGCCGCCCCGTGTCGGGTCAAAAAATGGCAGATGGAAGGCCCGCTCGACCTCGAGCAAAATCGAACCGAGGATCAGCGGCGGGAACGCCGCCACCATCATCAGCGCGGTGATCAGCATGTACCAGCCGAAGATCGGCATCCGGTCGAGCGACATGCCCGGCGCGCGAATTTTCAGAATCGAGACGATGATCTCCACCGCCAGCGTCAGCGCCGAGATTTCGACGAAGGTCACGCCCAGCAACCAGACATCGGCGTTCATGCCCGGCGTGTAGACGTTGGAACTGAGCGGCGTGTACATGAACCAGCCGGTATCCGGCGCCACGCCGGCGAGCAGCGCGCCGGTCAGGATCGTGCCGCCGAACAGGTAGCACCAGTAGCCATAGGCCGTCAGCCGCGGGAACGCGAGATCGCGCGTGCCGAGAATCTTCGGTGTCAGATAGGCCGCCACGCCCTCCACAAGGGGGATGGCGAACAGAAACAGCATCACCGACCCGTGCATGGTGAAGACCTGGTTGTAGGTCTCCGGCGTCATAAAGGCCGCCATGGGCGTTGCAAGCTGGACGCGGGTCAGCATGCCGAGAACGCCGCCGATCGCGAAGAAGACGAACGCCGTGGTCATGAAGCGCAGGCCGATGACGGAGTGGTTGACCGCGGCGAGGCGCTGCAGTCCTGGCCCGGTCCCCCATACCGCGGCGAGTTGCCGATGCAGCCGCAGCGCCGGGTTTCCCTGCGGCGGCCGATCGCTGGATGCGCTCATTCTTTCGCCTTCGACGACGCAGGCGACGACGCGGCCGCTTGGGCGAGTGCCGCGGAAAAGTCCTTTGCCGGATGGACGATCACGGCGAACCGCATCAGGGCGTGGCCGATGCCGCAGAATTCGGAGCACTGTCCTTCGTAACGGCCCGGTTCATCGGCCTGGATGCGCAGGACGTTCACATGCCCCGGCACCGCGTCGATCTTGCCGGCAAAGCGCGGAATCCAGAATGAATGGATGACGTCCAGGCTGCTGACGATGATGTCGACAGAGACGCCTGCGGGCAGGTGCAGGACATTCACGGTCTGCACCCCGCCTTCGCCGGGATAGCGGAACGTCCAGCTCCATTGCCGGCCCTCGGCTTCGATTCGCTGCCGGGCGGGCTCCGGCAACGGCAGAAGCCGCTCGCCCGTGATCAGCGCATAGGCAACGAGCGGCGTTAGCACTACGCCCGGCAGGACGAGGCCACCGAGCACGATCCAGCGTGCGCCCGACACGCTCGAGCCCCAGCCGGGCCGCCCCACCACCAGCGCGAAGAGGCCGAGGACAAGCGCGAAGATGGCTGCCGAGCCCGCCAGCATCACCCACCACAGTGTCGCGATCGCATCCGCCGACGGCCCGGAGGCAGAGAGCGTCGACAGCGGCCCGCCGCAGCCGGCCAGCGCCATGGTCGATCCGAGTTGAACGGCCGGACGCGAGAGGTTACGAATCCTGCCTGAAGGGTGGGGAGGCCGAGGATCATGGCGGCGAAAGACGATCCGGCGGTCCCGCGCGAAAGTCCGGTTCTGCTGGAGCTGCGCCGGCTCGATGTCGGATCGGCGGTCGCCGTGGTCGGTCATCCGATCCACGTGATGATGGTGCATTTCCCGATCGCGTTCGTGCTCGCGACTCTCGGCGTCGATGTCTTCTATTGGTGGTCGGGCGACCCGTTCTGGGTACGGGTCGGCATCTGGTCGGCCGGCATCGCCTTCTGGACCGGCGTTGCGGCCAGCATCGCCGGCACGGCGGAACTCCTGCTCGTGCGTGGCATCCGCGTCCTGGAGGCGAGCTGGTCGCACGCCGTCGCGGCGATGACGCTGGTCGCGATCGCAGGGGCCAGCTGGGGCCTGCGGCTGACCGATCCCCAATCGATCCTGCCGCACGGCCTCGCATTGTCGGGCCTGGCCGCGGCTGATGACGGCCTTCGCCGGCTGGCACGGGGGCAAGCTCGTCTTCGATCATGGCGTCGGCATTCTGGTAGCGCCGAAGAACTGACCAAGCGCCCCGGGCCTGAACAGATCCGTGGCAAACCGGTTGGAGTCGATGTGCGGCTTGGCGAGCACAATCCAGATGATTGCCGTGATCAGCACGATATAGGCGCTGGACAGCGCGACACAGGAAACCCGGCTAAAGCGGCCATCCGCCAGGAAGAGCCGCCCCAGCACGAGGCCGGCGACGACATGCAGCATCGCCATCGCCCCGACAAGGACCAGCTTCGTGGAAAACCATTCCTGAAACGTGGCCTGGAGAAAGATCAGCGCGGTGCCGCTGCCGATAGCGATGACGGCGGCGGGCGAGGCTATCTCGACATAGACGAAACGCGTCATCCGGTGCAGCCGGTCCAATTCCCAGCCTGGGCCGAGCGCCCCGCGCTGCCGGAACATGAACGGCAGAACAATCAGCCCGGCCGACCAGATCGAGATCGCCGCGAGATGAACGAATTTGAGGAGGAGGGTCAGCGGACCGGCGCCGCCGGCCGCAGGCTCGACCAGGCGAGCCAGAGGCCCACGCCGACATAAGGCAGCATTGCCGGCACCCACATCAGCAGCCCGGCGAGTTGCTGGTCGGCGAGCGGAGAGAGTCCCCAGGGCAATGTGCTCGCTGAAATGCACCGCGTAAAGCGGCCGGGATGCGAAGACGATCAGTGCGCCGAGAAGACCCATCTGCCCGACCGTCGCCACCAGCGCGACGAGCGCCGGGCCGGGCCCGGCCCGCGGCGCCAGGATCGCCCGCCACATGAGCCAGCCGCTCCCCAGCAGCGAAGCCTGCATCAGCCAGTAGGCCGGCACCGTGGCGAGACCCCAACCATAGGGGCCCGGCGCGTGCCAGAGCCAAAGGATGACCGCATGCGCGGCGACGAGCAGCGAGAGCGGCGGCGAGCCCGCACGTCGCAGCGGAAACGCCAACGCCAGCAACGGCGCGACGGCGGCGACCAGAATGACATGATGGAATACCCGCGCCGAGAACAGCGCCGATGACAGCGCGCAGAGCGGGGAGACGAAGACGAGGGCCATCAGCGCGATTGCGCCACAGACCCGCACCGGCGTTGGACGAACGGCCGCGAGCGACCGCCAAAGCCAAGGCCGCGAGCGCCGCGATCAGCAGCGGATCGAAATTCCAGCGTACCCACAAATCGTCCGGGACCGCCGCGGGACCGCAATATGCGATCAGTGGATCCGACACGATCTCCTCGTCAGCATCGTGGCGCGCCGTCTATCCCAACTATGACGAGCGGCAAATCGAGTAGCCAGAGAAAACCAGCAGCCGCGACGTTCGAGACGCCTTCGTGCGCGCCTCGTCTCGGTTAGGGCCGCCGATCATCATCGTCGCGTCGGTCGTAGATGCCTCGCATATACTGCGAGCTAATTCCTCGTTTCGCCGGCGGCGGGGCGTATTGGGGAGGATAGGGTTCATGCGCCTTGGCTATGCGGTGCACGGTACGATCTGGATCGCGGTTTATCTGCTGTTCATTCTCGCCCCGTTGTTCGCTTTGCTGGCGGGGACGTGGCCGCCGGCGCGCGACTTCTGGACCGAGTTCGCGGTCGCGCTCGGCTACTCCGGCTTGGCGATGATGGGCCTGCAAATCGGGCTCACGGCCCGTTTCCGCTACGTGACCAAGCCCTGGGGCGAGGATGTCATCTATCACTTCCATCGCCAGATCTCGCTGATCGCTGTCGGCTTGATCGTGACCCATGCGGTCGTCCTGACGGCTGGCCGGCCGCAAATGCTCGCGCCGCTCAATATGCTCCAGGCGCCGTGGAGCGCGCGTTTCGCAATCGTGTCGATCGTTGCGCTGATCGCGCTTGTGGTGGCGGCGCTATGGCGGGTGAGGCTGAAGATCGGCTACGAAGCGTGGCATCTCTCTCATGTCATCCTCGCGGTTGTCGCCATTGCGGCCGGGATCGCGCACATGGTGGGATCGGGCGTCTACCTGGTCGACCCGTGGAAGCGTGCGCTGTGGATCGGGTTGACGGTCTTCTGGATCGGGCTGCTGCTCTACGTCCGCACCGTCAAGCCGCTGTTCATGCTCCGGCGTCCATACCGGGTCGCGGAAGTGCGCCGGGAGCGCGGTGACACCTCGACATTGGTGATGCGGCCGGACGGCCATCCGGGGTTCCGCTTCACCCCTGGTCAGTTCGGCTGGCTGACCCTGTGGGGGAGCCCCTTCAAGATCACCGGACACCCGTTTTCGTTCTCGTCCAGCGCCGAGGCGGCGGACGGTCGCGTTGAGATGACGATCAGGAATCTGGGCGACTTCACGAGTGCGATCCCCAGGGTGTCAGAGGGGCAGCGGGTTTATCTCGACGGACCTTACGGTGCCTTCACGGTCGGCAACCCGACGGACATGCATGTGCTAATCGCGGGGGGAATCGGCGTCACCCCGATGATGAGCATGATCCGGACGCTCGCGGACCGCGGGGACCGGCGGCCCGTGATCCTGCTCTACGGGAGCAGGGACTGGGACTCGATCACCTTCCGGGAAGAGCTGGAGGCGCTGCAAGCGCGGCTGAACCTGACGGTCGTCCACGTGCTGGCAAATCCGCCGGAGGGCTGGACGGGAGAGCAGGGCTTCATTACAGCCGAGCTGTTCAGGCGCCATCTCCCAACCCCCTACGCCTCCCATGAGTATTTCATCTGCGGGCCGAACGTGATGATGGACGCGATCGAACGGGCGCTTGGGCATATGCGGGTGCCGCTGTCGAAATATCATTCCGAGCGCTATAGTTTTGCCTAGAGTGTCGCCGATGCGCCGCCTATTTGCCGACCGACTGGTCGTTGTCACCGGGATAATTGTGGTGTTGATGTCGCTTCTGTTCGCCTTCCTGCGTTAGGCGGGATGGGCGCTGGCCGGACGCGGCGCTATCCCGCTCTCCGTCTCACCCGCTTCTGAATAGAAGGCTCGTTGTGTAACGGGCGTCCGATCGCCTCGCGAGTAATCACGAAGCCGGTGAGTTGTTTGAGGCAGGTGATCGCGGTGCAGGTTTCGGTCAGCGATCGAACGGAAGACGCCGCGGCGGATATGTGGGCCGGTCGATTGGATCCATCCCCTCCAGCGAATTTGGATCGATGATCGACGGGTGCGATAGTTCCGATGGGCTGGCGGCGCCGATGACCCAGGCGCGGGTCTCCGCGGCCGACCACCAGCTGACCACGAGATGGGGGGCGATCGCCGCAATGCGGATCGCCTGCTCAGGCTCGCTTTCGATAAAATTCGTGCAGCCCCAGCGGGTCGCCGCCATGGCCTTGTAACGAGCGACCGAGGGCAGGTCCGCCGGAACCTCGCTCGGACGGCATTCCAATTTCAGCCCGTGAAATCCCCAACGCGCAAGCCAAGCCTCGGTGTGCGGGCGGTCGCTCTCCGGACGGCCGGTGATGATGACGGCGCGCTCCGGCGAAAAGGGCGGCAATGCCGGGAAGGGCTCGAGCGCGTGACGCCGGCTGAGCGTCCCGGCGAGGTCGGCGTCGTAGTGCGCCCGTGGAATCTCTGGGAGAAAGACGCCATCGAGATCGAGTCCGAAAAACGGGCGCTCGGTCGACAGCTCGGGTGGCGAGCCGGTAAGTCGTTGAGCAACCGCCGCCGGGGTCGCCTCCCCGCGTTCCCAAGGAAAGCGAAAAAACTCCCGCATCGGGTGCGAGAAATTCGGAATGTAGCGCGTCGTATCAGGATCATAAAGCACCGTCAAAGTCGCGCAGGCATGGCCCCAAGCGCGAAGCGCCGTCCGGACCGAGGCCATCGTCGCCCCGGTCGAGCAGGCGTCGTCGACAACCAGGATGCGTCGGGCGTCGGGCGCCGCCGGCCCGATCCACCGGGTAACGCCGGTCGCGCGGTCCCAGCCGATCATAAACAAGGGCAGTGCCAGCATGCAGGATGCCATCGTCGCCGGCACGAGACCGCCGCGCGCGATGCCGGCGACAGCGTCGGGCGCCCAAAGCGAGACGCGATCGAGCAAGGAGGCGACGAGGCGTTCGGTTTGGTCGTATGAAATGAAGACCGGCACCCGGTCTGTCTCCAACCCTTTCCGGCGGAGCGGTTCCCGGCTCAAAGGCCGGGCGGACGCGGAGGGACTTCGTCAGCGTTCGCTCTCCATGCCGACGCGCTTGTCGACGAACCGCGTCGTATAGGCCTTTTCGATATCGATCCCCGGCTTGTAGACCCCGACCGCGGTCATCGCCTGGTAAAACGCCTTCCATCGGGCGGCCGTCATCGCGCCGATGCCGAGGGTTTTGGCGTCGCCTGAATCGACGATACCGCGGGCAATCATCGTCTTGCGCCCGAAATCGATAAGGTCGGCCGGCATCTCGGAATTGGCCTTCATGATCAGCCGGTTCGCCGGCGTGGGATCGCCGTAGAGGTAAGAGTACCACCCCTCGATCGAAGCATCGACAAAGCGCTCGACGATATCCGGCCGTTCGCGAACAAGCCTCGCGCTCGTTGTGATGATGTTCGCGTAGCCCTGATAGCCTGCTGCGGACAGCGGCAAGACGACCGGCTCGATCCCAGTCTTCTGGCGGATTAGAAAAGGCTCGCTGCTGGCGTAGCCTTCTTGGATCGCCTTCTTGTCGGCAAGAAAAGGGCCCAAGTTGAATGTATAGGGCCGGATCTGGCTGTCGTCATAGCCGAATTTGGCGGCGAGAAACCGCCACCAGCCGACCCGCGCGTCGGCGCCGATCATGATCGGCTTGCCCTTCAGCGCCGCGAAGCTGTCGTTTCCCTGGCCGGGATGAGCGATCAGCACCGCGAGATCTTTCTGAAAAATCGCCGCGACGGCGAGAAACGGCAAATTCTGCTGGGCGAATTCGATCGCCCGGCCGCCTCCGAGATTAAAGTCGAGCCGGCCGGCCATCAACAGCAGCATGTGATTGACCTGCGGCCCGCCCTCCTCGATCGTCACGTCCAGCCCGCGTTTTGCGTAAAGCCCGGTCGCGAGCGCCTGGTAATAGCCGCCATATTCGGCCTCGGCTTTCCAGTCGAGACCAAAGGCGACGCGATCCTGCCCGCGCGCCGTGGCGGCGACGAACACGGCAGGGACGACCATGGCGGCTAGGGATAACCGCCAAAGGGAAAGGTGACGCACAAGGAAAATCCGCGGTCCAGGCTCTGCGTTGTCACTTGGCGATCGGGCAACCTTTGCCGCAGGCGGCGGATAACCGGCGCCCAATCGCGCTCATAAGTATCCGCATGCGCGTCTCCTCGTATTTTATACGGACAAGATAGCGTCGTAGTCAGCCATGGGGGAGGAAAAGGTCTTCTTCCTCATGTCGTTTAATCCAAAATCCGGCGCCGGATCAGACCGGTACCGCGGGTCGAGGCGAGAGTTGAAGGGTCCGCAGTGGGTCCGGCAGCTCCAACGAAATATCGCGCCGTAATCAACTCCAATCAGCCGTTTTCGGCGAGCACCGCGCCGGCGAGGTGGAGGGAGCCGCAGATCAGGATACGGGCGGGGGTCGGGTCGGCCGTGATCACGTCGAGGGCCGCCGCGACCGAGGGCGAATTCGTGGGCGGGGAGCCCGACCGAATTGGCGGCGGCGGCGATGGCGGCTGCCGGGAGCGGGTTTTCTTCTCCGGGGATCGTGACGGCCCATAAGGCGCGGGCGTGCGGGGCGAGAGGGCCGAGGAAGCCGGCGGCGTTCTTGGTATTCAGCATGCCGACCACCAGGTAGAGCGGACGGTCGGCCCAGTTTGAAACCGCTTCGGCCAGCACCTCGCCGGCGCCGGGGTTGTGACCGCCGTCGAGCCAGAGTTCCCAATCTCGCGGCATCATTTCGACCAGCGGGCCGCGGGTCAGGCGCTGCAGGCGCGCCGGCCACTCGATGTGGCGCAAGCCGTCGGCGATCGTCTCGCGCGACAGGCGGAAGCCTGGGAGCTGTTCGAGACAGGCGATCGCGGTTCCGGAATTGGCGATCTGATGCGCGCCGAGCAATGACGGGAGCGGCAGATCGAGATGCCAGCGCGGCCCCTCGTAGCGCATGCCGTCGGCGTTTGCTTCGCAATGCCACTCCTTCCCGAAGCGGTAGAGCGGGGCCGCAACCGCCGCGGCGCGGGCCGCGATGACAGAAGCCGCCTCGGATGGCTGCGGGCCGATGATCGCCGGCGAACCGGTCTTCAGGATGCCGGCTTTTTCGCCGGCGATCGCGGCAATCGTGTCGCCGAGAAAGGCCTGATGGTCGAGCGATATCGGGGTGATCGCGGTCGCCGCCGGGTGGCGGATCACGTTGGTCGCGTCGAGCCGGCCGCCGAGCCCGGTTTCGAGCAGCACGATGTCTGCCGGGGTGCGGGCAAAGGCGAGAAACGCCGCCGCGCTGGTGATTTCGAAATAGGTGATCGGCGCCCCGCGATTGGCGCGCTCGCATTCCTCGAGCAGTTCGATCAGCCGGTCTTCCTCGATCAGCTTGCCGGCCAGCCGGATGCGCTCGTGAAAGCGCACTAGGTGCGGCGAGATATAGGCGTGGACGCGCCAGCCGCTGGCTTCGAGGCAGGCGCGCATCGTCGCCACCGTCGAGCCCTTGCCGTTGGTGCCGGCGACATGGATCACCGGCGGCAGGTTTTCGTGCGGGTCGCCGAGCGCCGCGAGCAGCCCCTCGATCCGGCCCAAGGACAGGTCGATGAGTTTCGGATGCAGCCGGGTCAGCCGGGCCAGCACGATGTCGCTGGCCGGCACGCTCATGCGGCCTCTGGGGTCGGCGCGACGATTTCTGTCCGCTGCGGCTCGCGCAGCAACCCGAGCAGCCGCCCGATCGTCGCGCGCAGTTCCCCGCGCGGCACGACCATGTCGACCATCCCGTGATCGAGCAGGTATTCGGCGCGCTGGAACCCGTCAGGCAGCTTTTCGTGGATCGTCTCCTCGATGACCCGGGCGCCGGCAAAGCCGATGACGGCGCCGGGCTCGGCCAGAGTGATATCGCCAACCATCGCGAAGGATGCCGAGACGCCGCCGGTCGTCGGGTCGGTCAGCAGCACGATGTAGGGCAGCCCGGCCTCCTTGACCATTTCGGCGGCGATGATCGTGCGCGGCATCTGCATCAGGGACAGCACGCCCTCCTGCATGCGCGCGCCGCCCGACGCCGGGACGGCGATCAGCGCCGCCTCCTGCAATACCGCGAGCTTGGCCGCGGCCAGCAACGCCTCGCCCGCGGCCAGCCCCATCGAGCCGCCCATGAACCCGAACTCGAACGCGGCAACCACGGCCGGGCGCCCGCCGATTCGCCCATGGGCGACGACCACCGCGTCGCCGCCGGGCTCGTATGTCGTTTGCGCTTCCTTTAGCCGATCGGTGTAACGCCGGCGGTCGCGAAAGTGCAGCGGATCGGCGACGGTCTTCGGCAGCTCGATTCGCGAAAAGACGCCGTCGTCGAACAGGATCCGCAGCCGCTCAACGGCGCCGATGCGCAGATGATGGCCGCAATTGCGGCAGACATGGAGACTGGCCTCGAGCTCGCGGTGAAACAACATGTGCTCACAGGCCGGACATTTCTGCCACAGATTGTCTTGTGTCGTCTTCTTGCTGACGGCCGCCCGAATCTTTGGCAGGACGAAATTGGTTAGCCAGTTAACCAAGGCGGAACTCGTGGAGTGTTGCGCGGCTGAAATTGTATCGAACGGCGAGCCGCTGCAATACCATTCGCACCCGTTGCGCGGGCGCCGCCGGACTGTGGCATTTCTTCGGGAATGCGCGGCGATCGCGCAGCAGCGTTCGCCTCGGCTGGAACAACGGCAGGGCCTGAGACAGGAAAGAAGGAAATGCTCGGCCAGACCTTCAGGACCTCCTCTCGCGGAGAGCGGTTAGCTCGCAACCCGGTGAAAGCGGTCTTAGCGCCGCTGTCGTTTCCAGCCCGGCGAGGCGGCGGCGTCCGGCTGCCCCTCGGCGCCATGATCTACCCGATTTCGATTGCGCTGGTTGCCGCCGCGACGGTCGGCGTGTTTTTCGGACTTGGCTTCTGCCTGATGGTCCAGCATCCCGCCGCCGGCGCCTACGGCGAAGCCCAAGCGGCCTCGGCCGAAGCGACATCAACCCCGGTGGATGCAACGCGACCTTCGGCGACGCCGGCAACCGCGCCGCCGGCCGCGGCGGCGACCTCATCGGCGCGCAACAGCGGTGAGGTGCGCGGGCGGGCGCCGATCTTCGCCGCGAGCGGACCACCCGCAGTCGTTGGCGCGGCATCCTCCGGCATCGCTGATCGGGCGACCGGATCTGCGGTCGCGGCCTTGGCCCGAACGGCGCCGTCCGACACCGCGGCCGCACAGCTGGCGGCGAAGCCCTCGGCAGCGCCGCCGGCGGCCGTTCAAGCATCGAGCCCGCGCCTCTCCGCAGCTGAGATCCGCGCGCTCTTGGCGCATGGCAACGCCGCTTTTCGCAAAGGCGACATTGCCGCAGCGCGCCTTCTTTTTCAGCGTGCTGCGGACGCTGGAGAAGGGCGGGGGGCGTTGGGGATGGGCGCCACTTACGATCCGGCCTTCCTTCGCCTTAGCCCGCTTCGCATTATGTACGGCGATCCGGCCGAGGCGCGTGCATGGTATTTGCACGCCCTCGTGCTCGGCGCGGCCGGCGCCGAGCGGCGGCTGATCAACCTCCAGGCGAGAGCGGCCCGCTAGCCGGCAGACCAACCGAGCCGCGATGAACCGGCCGGACTGCCCGCGCTCAGTCGAGGGCTAGCGGCTGCCCGTCCAGATCTTCGGCGCGTTCGATGTCGATCAAGACGGCATAGCCGTTCTTTTGCGGGTCGCGGTCCTTCTCGGGCTGGACGAGGCGCCGCCACACTTCCTCATAGACCGGCCCGGATTTGTGGACATGGGCGCGGCCATAAAACCGGGCGATGCCGCCCTTCGGCAGAACGCCTTCCTCGCGCAACTGCGGCTTTCGGAAGTAGACCGTCAGCGCGGTGCCGTCGGCAAGGTTCGCGTTGGTCGAGCCCTTGCCGCGCTCCCACAGCGCGATATGCGTGTCGTCATACACCATCGTCCCGCCGCGCGGGGTGATCTGGGCGAACCCATTGGGCAGCACGCTGCCGACAAGGCACACATTCGCCGGAAACGCGGTGTTGATGTGCGATTGCAGGATCGTCGGAATCTTTGCCATCGTCAGAGTCCTCCCGAAAGTTAGGCCACCTGGTCGAGGGTTGAAGCCACATCGCGGGTCGTCGCGCGGCGCAGATCGCGGGTCTCGCGCTCGTCGAACGGCCGGCCGCGGTGCATCGTGCAGCGATTGTCCCAGATCACCAAGTCGCCGGGGCGCCAGACATGCCGATAGACAAACCGGCGCTCGGTCGCGAACTCGATCAGGTCGTGCAGCAACAGGCGGCCTTCCGGCACCGGCATGCCGACGATGTGCGAGGCATGTGCGGCAAGGTAGAGCGTCTTGCGCTTGGAGCCCGGATGGACGCGGACGACGCGCTGCGGCACCGCCGGCAATACCTCGCGCTCGCCGAACAGCAATTCGGTGAAGCCGATCTGGGCGCGCGAATAGGCGATGTCGTGCAGTCGCGACAAGCCCATCAATCTGCGCCTTGGTCTTGTCGGGCAACGCGTCCCAGGCCGCGCGCAGATCGGCGAACTCGGTCTCGCCGCCGCTCGCCGGCACGCGATGCGCATAGAGCATCGACAGCGCGCGCGGGAACGCGGCGAAACGAGCCGTCGGTATGCCACAGCCGGTTGCCGAGCTGGTCGAAGCGACGCGGATCGTCGGCGGCGCGCAGCCTGTTGTTTTCGTCGAGATTCGAGATGTCGGAAATTTCGGGACGCAGCCGGTGCTTGGTCGCGCCGCGGGCGCTGCGCGGCGCCTCGATCTCGCCGAAATAGGCGGCAAAGGCCAGCTGACGCTCGTCATCGAGATCCTGATCGCGCAGGACCAGCACCGCATAGCGGTCGATCGCCTGCACGATTCCGCGCATGGTTTCTGGCTCCAGCGGCCGGCCGATATCGACTCCGCTGATTTCGGCGACGAACAGCGGGTGGAGCGGGTGCGAGTCGATTGACGTCGCGACGCTCATCGTCGGGTCTCCGCAAACTCGCCGAGCGCCGCGATCAGATTCGGTGATGTCGGCCTGCAACCGCGCAAAGCCGGGCGTCTTTTCCATTGTCTTCTGATCCATGTAGAGCGCGCGGTCGACCTCAATCTGCAGGCTGTGGCGCCGTGCCGCCGGGCGGCCCTGGCGTTTCACAATCTCGACACCCTTGTAGATTTCATTGATTCGCACGTCGTAGCCCCGGTGGCGCAGCACGCTCGCGACAAAATCGGTAAATTCCTTGGCGCAAGTGGTTCCGTCGCGATCGCCGAGCACGAAATCAGCCGGACGTCCGACGTCGCGGGCGCTGCGCTTCGATGGCATCGAATGGCAATTGACGTGCCACACCGCGCCGAATTTGGCATGGAGCCGGTTGCAGGCCTCGTCGAGCACGCGATGATAGGGGGCGTGACAGCGTTCGACCCGCGCCAGGACCTCGTCCACCGTCAGCTTGCGGTCGTAGATCGGCGTACTCGGCCGGGCGACGCGGCGCACGAGGCCGAGCCCGGCGCGCGTCGGATGCGAAGGCTTCAATGCGGTCGGCCATTCACCCTCCAAGAGCGCCTCGTCGATGTCGTCGGCCGCACGGTTTGGGTCGAGATAGCTGCGCGGAAACAGCGCGCCGATCAAGGTGGCGCCATGTGCCGGTGCCGCCGTGTAAAGCTCGTCGACATAAGCGTCCTCGGCGCGGCGCAAGGTTTCGAGCGCACAGGTAAAGCGGAAATCCTCGGGGTAGTGCGAACCGCTATGCGGCGAGTTGAAGACCAGCGGCACTTCCGCCGCCTCGGGGTCGCGGCGCCACAGCACGCCTGGAATTTCGAAGCTCATCCGATCAGGCTCGCCGCTTCGAGCAATTCCAATCGCTGCTCGGGCTCGCGGCGATCAGCCATGATCTCGCCCGCATGACCCGGAGATGTTCTAGAACCAGACAGGCGATTTCGTCGAGCATCACGCATCCACGGATAGGCTGGAGTGGGCGAACGGTATAAGGAAAATGCCTGTTGCCCGCTGTTGAAGCAAATCTACGGATAGCGCGGCCGCTGGGCAAGCTGCGACGATCCGCGGTGTCTATGGCGCCGCGCCGCGGTTGAGCATAACCTCGCAGGATGACTGCAGTGGCGATCGACAGCGTCGAGATGGTGCGCCGGCTGGTCGGCTTCGACACGACGAGCCGAGGCTCGAACCTCGCGCTGATCGAGTTTGTGCGGAGCTATCTCGATAGCCACGGCGTCCCCAGCGAGCTGGTCTTCGACGAGACCGGCAACAAGGCCAATCTGTACGCAAAGCTCGGTCCGGCGGGGAGCGGTGGCATCATGCTGTCGGGCCACACCGACGTGGTTCCGGTCGACGGCCAGGATTGGCACAGCGATCCGTTCACGGTGCTCGCCAAGGACGGCAAGCTGTTCGGCCGCGGCACGGCGGACATGAAGAGCTTTATTGCGGTGGTGCTGGCATTGCTGCCGAGCCTCGCGGCGCGCCCGTTGCGGATACCGCTCCACCTGGCCTTGTCTTATGACGAGGAGGTCGGCTGCCGCGGCGCGCGCCGGCTGATCGCGGCAATCGCCGAGCGCCCGGACCGCCCGCGCCTGTGCATCGTCGGCGAGCCGACGATGATGCAGCCGGTGACCGGCCATAAGGGCAAGCGCAGCTTTCGCTGCCGGGTGAGCGGGTTCGAATGCCACTCGGCCCTCGCGCATCTCGGGGTCAACGCAATCGAAGCCGCGGCCGAGCTTGTCGCTCTGCTCAAGGCGATGGCGCGCCGCCGGCGCGATGCGGGTCCGTTCGATCCGGAATACACGCCGCCCTACACGACCATCCAGACCGGCGTGATCCATGGCGGCACCGCGCTCAACATCGTGCCCAAGGACTGCAGCTTCGATTTCGAGTTTCGTCTGCTGCCCGGCGAGGATCCCGATGCCGGGATCAGCGAGCTGCGCGCCTTCGCCGAAAACCGGCTGTTGCCGGAAATGCAGGCGATCCGCGCGGAGGCGGCGATCGAGTTCGAGGAACTGAGCGCCTTTCCCGGCCTCGATACCGCCGACGATGCCGAGATCACCCGGCTCGTCGCCGCGCTGACCGGGGCGAACGGCACCGCCAAGGTAAGTTTCGGAACGGAGGGCGGGCTGTTTCAGCAGGCCGGCATCCCGACCGTCGTCTGCGGACCGGGCTCGATCGAGCAGGCGCATAAGCCCGACGAATTCATCGATCTCGATCAGATCGCCCAGTGCGAGCGGTTTATCGCCCGCATCTTCGACAGTGTCGCCGCCTAAGGGAGCGCTTTGTGGCCGAGCCGAACTACGCCGTCGAGCTGACCCCACCCGATATCGAGCCCTATCGTGCCGGCAATACCGGGGTCGACTATGTCACGACCTTCGACAGCGGCGTCTCGGGGCCGCATGTGCTGGTCACGGCACTAACCCACGGCAACGAGATCTGCGGGGCCATCGCCCTCGACCGGCTGTTCCGCGCCGGGCTGCGGCCGCGCCGGGGAATGCTGACCCTGGCCTTCGACAATGTCGCCGCCTATCGCAGTTTCGATCCGCGCTATCCGGTGGTCTCGCGCTTTGTCGACGAGGATTTCAACCGGCTGTGGGACGAGGCCACCCTCGACGGCCCGCGCCAATCGACCGAACTTGCCCGCGCCCGGACCTTGCGCCCGTTCGTCGACGCCGCCGATTTCCTGCTCGACATCCACTCGATGCAATATGCGACGGCGCCGCTGATGCTGGCCGGCACCCTCGACCGGTCGGTGGCGCTGGCCCGCCAGGTCGGGATCCCCGAGCTGATCATGTGCGATGCGGGCCACGCCGCGGGAAAGCGCATGCGCGACTATGGCCCCTTTGGCGATCCCGCATCGACCAAGACGGCGCTGCTGATCGAGGCCGGGCAGCATTGGCAAAACCGCGCCGCCGAGGTTGCGACCGACGTCATGCTGCGCTTTCTGATCGCCGTGGGCGCTTTGACGCGTGATGACGCCGCGCCGATCGCCGGGCCGGATTTCGACGCGCATCCGCAGCAGCGGATCATCGAGGTGACCGAAGCGGTCACGATCGCCAGCGACAAGTTCGAATTTGTCGACGATTTTCGCGGGCTCGAAGTGCTGTCGCCAAAGGGGACCCTGATCGGCCGCGACAATGGGCGCGAGGTGCGCACCCCTTACGACGATTGCGTGCTGATCATGCCCTCGCGTCGGCTCGCCAAGGGGCACACGGCGGTTCGCCTCGGCCGCTTTGTCGCGTGAGGACCGCGCTCGACCTCGCCGCAGCCGCCCCGGCCAAGCGCAGCTTTCCACCGGTCGTCGACGGGCGGGCGCGGGTGCTCGTGCTCGGCACCCTGCCCGGCGAGGAATCCTTGCGCCGCCAGGAATACTACGCCCATCCGCGCAACCTGTTCTGGTCGATCCTGTTCGCCCTCTTCGACGCCGCTCCGGCCGCCGATTATCGGGCAAAGCTGGGCTTCGCAATGGCGCAGCGGGTGGCGCTGTGGGACGTGTGCGCGGTCGGCGAGCGCGAGGCCAGCGCCGACGCGACGATCCGCCGGGAGCAGCCGAACGCCATCGACCGGCTGCTCGACACTCATCCGCTGATCCGCGCCGTCGCCTTCAACGGCACCGGCGCGCGGCGGCTCCATGATCGCCATTTCCCACGCCGTCCGAACCTCGCCTATCTGGCATTGCCGTCGACGAGTCCCGCCCATGCCCGCCTCGACTTCGCCGCCAAACTCGGCCACTGGCGCGCGCTGCGCGAGGCGCTGGAGCACAGGATCAGCGTCGGCCCCAACCGGCGTCCGATCCCCGTAGCTAATCCCTCCGCGACCCACTTGTCACTCTGGTCGATCCCGAGCTGGCAATCATTGCAGCTGCCAACTATCGCTTGTTGCGCGGCCGAGGAGTGACCGCAAGGACGACTGTCGACCTCGTCATCGGCACCTTTTGCATCGAGCGCGGCCACGTGTTGCTGCACAATGATCGCGATTTCGAGCCGATGGAGCGCTTTCTCGGTTTGCAAACCGTGTGATCCAGCATCCCGGCACCCTGCCTCACCCGAGCGGCTCGAACGGGCTCTCCATATCGGCCGGATGCGCCTTCCTCCCGCTTCGCGTGCTATGATCGCCCGGCAAGAGTAGCCGGCGGGAGACACCAGCGATGAACCGCGAATTTGCGACTTTACGGGCTGAGGATCGTGGCGACGGGCTGGTGCTGCTGACCCTCAACCGCCCCGAGGTCGCCAATGCGCTGAACACCCAGATGGGCCGCGACTTGCTCGGCTTTTTCGAAGACGTCAACGCCGCGCCGGCGCAAGCGCGCTGCATCGTGCTGACCGGCGCCGGGGAGCGGGCGTTTTGCGCCGGCGGCGACCTCAAAGAGCGCAACGGCATGACCGACGAGCAATGGCAAGACCAGCATCTGCTGTTCGAGCGCATGGTCCGCGCCTTTATCGCCTGCCCGGTGCCGGTGATCGGCGCAGTCAATGGTGCGGCCTATGCCGGGGGCTGCGAATTGGCATTGTGCTGCGACTTCATCTATGCGGCTGAGAATACGCGCTTCGCGCTGACCGAGGTCACCCTCGGCATCATGCCCGGCGCCGGCGGCACGCAGAGCTTGCCGCGCGCGGTCGGCGAGCGGCGCGCCAAGGAGATCATCCTGACCGGGCGCCCATTCACCGCGCAGGAAGCCTATGAATGGGGCATGGTCAACCGCCTGTGCGCGCCGGGAAAGGTCGTCGAGGACGCGCTGGAGACGGCGCGGCGGATCGCCGACAACGCTCCGATCTCGGTGCGGCAAGCCAAGCACGCGATCCATTTCGGGCTTCAGATGGATCTCGCCAGCGGCATGATGCTCGAAATCGAGGCCTACAACCGCATGGTGCCGACCGAAGACCGCCGCGAAGGCATCGCCTCGTTCAACGAAAAGCGCAAACCGCGGTTCACGGGGCGTTGACTTGGGTACCGTCAGGTGTGGACGGTCCCTGCGGTGCAAGGGAAAAGAGCGGATGGGCAGCGTCGGGTCGGGTGCGGTCAAACGATGAACTTCGGCGACCTATTGATCGGGTATGCGCGCGATGCAGGTGAGCGCGCCGCGGCAAAAGCGGAGCTCTCCGTTGACGATCTAATCTGCCGCTGCGCGGTGTGGGGGTTCGGGGCGCCAGCGCAGGACAGGCTTGCGGGCGGCGGCGGTTTCGTCGAGCCGGCGGCGCGGGGTGAGGAGCGGAGCGGCATGGAACCGGCCCGTATCGCCCGATCGCGCGGCAGCGGCCAGCGCCGTTACGACCGTGGCGAATTCGTCGAGCGTGGCTTTGCTCTCGGTTTCGGTCGGCTCGATCAGTAAGGCCCCATGCACGACCAGCGGGAAATACATCGTCATCGGATGATATCCCTCGTCGATCAGCGCCTTGGCGAAGTCGAGGGTGGTGACGCCGGTGTCCCTCAAAAACCGGTCGTCGAACAGGACCTCATGCATGCACGGGCCGGGGAAGGACAGGCTGAGGTCGTCTTCGAGCAGCACGCGCAGATAATTGGCGTTGAGCACCGCGTCCTCGGCGACTTGGCGCAGCCCGTCGGCGCCGTGGCTCATCATGTAGGCGAGCGCGCGCACGAACATGCCCATTTGCCCGTGAAACCCCTTGAGCCGCCCGATCGCGTGCTCGGCCGGGCCGCTCCGGTGCTCGACCAGTTCGAGCCCGTGCGCGCCATGCACCAGCCACGGCAATGGCGCATAAGGGGCGAGCTCCGCGGCCAGGGCCACCGGACCGCTGCCCGGACCGCCGCCGCCATGCGGCGTCGAGAAGGTCTTGTGCAGGTTCAGATGCATGCAGTCGATGCCGAGATCGGCGGGCCGCACGCGTCCGACGATGGCGTTGAAATTGGCCCCGTCGCAATAGAAAAAGGCGCCGGCGCGATGCACCGCCGCGGCGATCTCGATGATCTCGTCCTCGAACAGCCCGCAGGTGCTGGGGTTGGTCAGCATCAGCGCCGCGACATCGGAGCCGAGCTTGGTTTCGAGCGCCGTCCGGTCGACCCGGCCATGCGCGTTGGCCGGGATTGCATCGACCTGATAGCCGCAGGCCGCCGCGGTCGCCGGGTTGGTGCCGTGCGCCGATTCCGGGACCAGCACCCGCTGGCGCGCATCGCCGCGGGTTTCTAGTGCCGCGCGAATGGTCATCATGCCGCACAGCTCGCCATGCGCTCCCGCGCCGGGCGACAAGGCGATCGCCGGGAAGCCGGTGAGGATCTTGAGCCAATGTGCCAGGGTGTCGATCAGTTCGAGCGCCCCCGGCACGGTCGAGAGCGGCTGCAGCGGGTGGATGTCGGCGAGGCCGGGCAGCCGCGCCAATTTCTCGTTGAGTCGCGGATTGTGCTTCATCGTGCACGAGCCGAGCGGGTAGAGCCCGCCGTCGATCGCATAGTTCTTTTGCGACAGCCGAGTGAAGTGGCGCACCACCTGAGGCTCGCTGAGCCCCGGCAGGCCGATCGGGCCGACGCGTTCGAGCCCGCCGAGGCGGGAGACAAACGGCGCCGGCTCGGGCAGATCGACGCCGCACAGACCCGGCGAATCCTGCTCGAAGATCAGTTTCTCCTCGATCTGCAATCCGCGATTGCCGCTGAAAGTCTTCGGCGGCGCCACGTCGCTCCGCCGCCCGCACGCTCAGCGCCCGGCTCCACTCGCTCACGACAGCGCCTCCGCCAATCCCTGCGCCAGCCGGTCGATGTCCGCTTGGGTCACGATCTCGGTTGCCGCCAGCAGCAGCAGATCGGCCAATTCCGCTCGGTCCGGATAAAGCCGGCTGACCGGAATGCCCGCAAGAATGCCCCTCGCCGCGAGCGCCTCGGCGACCGGCGCGGCTGGGCAAGGCAGGTGCAGCGCGAATTCGTTGAAAAAAGCGCGGTTGACCAGCCGCACGCCAGGGATGTCTTCGAGCCGCTCCGCCAAGGCGACGGCTGCGGCATGGTTGAGGCGCGCGAGCCGGCTCAGGCCGGCCTCGCCGAGCAACGCCAGGTGGATCGTAAAGGCCAGCGCGCACAGGCCCGAATTGGTGCAGATGTTGCTCGTCGCCCGCTCGCGCCGGATGTGCTGCTCGCGCGTCGACAAGGTCAGTACCCAGCCGCGCTTGCCGTCCGCATCGACGGTCTGGCCGACGAGCCGGCCCGGCATCTGGCGGACGAATTTGTCGCGGCTGGCGAGCAAACCGAGATAGGGTCCGCCGAAGCTGAGCGCGTTGCCGAGCGACTGGCCTTCGGCGGCGACGATGTCGGCCCCCATCTCGCTGGGTGGGCGAACCGCCCCCAGGGACACGATCTCGGTCACGACGACGATCAGCAGCGCGCCGCGATCGTGACAGGTCCGCCCCAGCGCCGACCAGTCGCGCAACTCGCCCCAGAAATCGGGGTTCTGCACGACGACGCATGACGTGCCGTCATCGACCAGTCGGCCCAAATCCTCGGCCTCGCCCGGTGCAGGCTCCTGGGCCGACAGCTCGAAGCCGACAAAGCGGGCGTAAGTTTCGCACACCTCGCGGTAATGCGGATGCAGCCCGCCCGACAGCACCGCCTTGGTCCGGCCGGTAAGCCGATTGGCCATCATCACCGCTTCGGCGCAGGCCGTGGCTCCGTCATACATCGAGGCGTTGGCAACCTCCATGCCGGTAAGCAGCGCCACCTGGGTTTGAAATTCGAACAGATATTGCAGCGTCCCCTGTGACACCTCTGGCTGATAAGGGGTGTAGGAGGTCAGGAACTCGCCGCGCTGGATCAGATGGTCAACCGCGGCCGGGACGTGGTGGCGATAGGCCCCGCCGCCGATAAAAAACAGCGCCGAACCCGCCGCCAGGTTGCGCGCCGCCATCCGGCCGATCGCGCGCTCGACCTCGATCTCGCCCATCGCCCGCGGCAGGTCGACAAGCCCGTCGAGCCGCGCCGCGTCGGGCACTTCGGCGAACAGCGCGTCGATCGACGGAACCCCGATCCGGGCGAGCATCTCGCCGCGGTCGCGCGGGGTCAGCGGCAGATACCGCATCTAATGCTGCTCCTCGACAAAGCGCTGATAGGCCGCCTCGTCCATCAGCCCGTCGAGCTGCTTGGGGTCGTCGAGGCGCAACTTCATAAACCAGCCTTCGCCCAGCGGGTCGGCGTTGACCTTGGCCGGATCGGCGGCCAGCGCCTCGTTGACCTCGGCGACCTCGCCGGAGACCGGGGCGTAGACCTCGCTCGCCGCCTTGACCAATTCGACGACCGCGGCCTCCTTGCCCTGCTCGACCCGATGGCCGGGTTCCGGCAACTCGACATAAACCACGTCGCCGAGCTGCGACTGGGCGTAGTCGGTGATGCCGATCACGGCGAGATCGCCGTCGAGCCGAACCCATTCATGGTCTTTGGTAAAGTGGAGCGCGGTCATCGGCGGGTTCCTTCTGCGGCGTCAGCCGCGGTGGTAGCGGTGCGGGACAAAGGGCAGCGGCGCGACGCGAGCCGGTCGGGGGGAGCCGCGCACCACCAGGGACAGGGCGGCGCCATCGGCGGCGTGAGCGGCGTCGACATAGCCCATCGCGATTGGACCGTTGACCGAGGGGCCAAAGCCGCCGCTGGTGACCCGCCCGATCGGATCGCCCGCGGCGTCGACGATCGGCGTCGCCTCGCGCGCCGGCGCGCGGCCGTCGGGGCGGATCCCGACCCGCTTGCGCGATGCCCCTTCGGCGAGCTGGCGCAGAATGATCGCGTCGCCAGGGAAGCCGCCCTCGGCCTTTCGACGCCGGCCGATGGTCCAGGCGAGATCGGCCTCGATCGGGGTTGTGGTTTCGTCGATGTCGTGCCCGTATAGGCACAGCCCAGCTTCCAGACGCAGCAAATCGCGGGCGCCAAGGCCGACCGGCATCACTTCCGGTTCGGCGAGCAACCTTTCGGCCAAGCCAAGCGCGTAGGCGGCGGGCAGCGAAATCTCGAACCCGTCCTCGCCGGTATAACCCGAGCGGGTGACTAGGCATTGCCGCCCGTCAAGCATCAATTCGGCCGCGCTCATGAACGGCATTGCCGCGACGCCAGCGGCGAGGCGCGACAGAACCCCGGCAGCGGCCGGCCCCTGCAACGCCAGCAAGGCGCGATCTTCGAGCGGTTCGACAGTCACGCCGCCGACGAGATGTTCGCGCAAATGGGCGAGATCGGCGTCCTTGGTCGCCGCGTTGACGACAACGAACAACCCATCGCCGAGCCGGGTCGACATCAGATCGTCGAGGATGCCACCCAAATCATTAAGAAGCAGCGTGTAGCGCATCCGCATCGGACCCAGCGCGCGGATGTCACCGGGAACCAACGCCTCGAGCGCCGCGGTCGGGTCGGAGCCGGCAAGCCGTAGCTGGCCCATATGCGAGACGTCGAACAGCCCAACCCGGGCGCGGGTGTGCAGATGCTCGGCGAGGATGCCGGCGGGATATTGCACCGGCATCTCGTAGCCGGCGAACGGCACCATCCGGGCGCCGAGCGATTGGTGGAGCGGGTAGAGCGGCGTCCGCCGCAACGGCGGCGCAGCATCATCAGGGGACACCTATACCTCCGACAGAGCGGACGCCAAGCGCCCGACCATGCCCCCTCTGTCGTGGACCCTGAGAGATTCACCCGTACCCCATCTTACCCCCCGCGAGCGAGAGGGTCGGTGGGGGACCGGGCTTACTCCTTCGGTGAGCGGACGGGTGCGAACCTACCCGCTGCTTTCCAGAGTGCCCTTCCGCCCGCAGTCCTTTTGCCTGAGAGTTTCCGGGGCGGTTGCTCCTTCGGCGCCGCGCCCCTATTCGGCCGGGGCGCGGCCTCTCCTGCGGGCGTGCAATCAGCCCGCCGTGTGTAGCACCCCCCGTGGCCGAAGACCAGCCGGATGCAGGCTGTCTCGGCTCGAATGTCCGCAAGCAGCGCACCGATGCCAGACGGAGTCTGTCATGGCGGGGTTTGTCCGGCGCAACAACCCGGCCGCTCCTGGGCCGGGTTGTCCGGGCAAGGCCGCCGGCGCAGAGGCGAACGCTTTGCCTCGCGGGTTTATTCGGCGGCGGCCAGGTTCGGAGTCGGCTCCAGCGGCAGCCCCGGATGGCCGGTCAACTTCTCGCCCAATTCCCACATCTCAAGCGCCTGTTTCTTCATCGCCGGCAGGACCGAGCGGATCTTTTCGACGTCGAGATCGGCCGCGATCGCCCGGATAGCCGGCCCGCTCGATCATTGCCGGCAATTTCCCGTTCTCGAACTGCTCCAACGTCCATGCGAGCGGATCTTCGACCAAGGTCCGGTCCCAGTAGATGCGGTGGTTCTTGTTGCGCGGGCCATAGTGGTAATGGGCGCCGTTCCAGAAGTGATCAAAGGCCAGGAGCTCGGTTTCTTCCGTGTAGGCCTTGCCCGGCGTCCCGCCAACGTCGGCCAGGACGTGGATGGCGAGTCCGCCATCGCCCATCGGCAGCCGCCGCATCTCGAGCCCGAAGCGAATGTTGCCGGCCTCGAAGATATGCGTGCCGCGGTTGTGTTTGACCGTATTGCGCTTTGTCGCATAGAGGTCCCGGGCGGAGGCTTCCATCTCGGGCAGGATATCCCGCACCTCTGACATATCGATTGCCGAGGCGATCTGCGGATAGCCGGCCCGCTCCAGCATCTTCGGCAACTTCGTCCCGAGGGTCCTCACGGTCCAGCCGATCGGGTTGCCGTCGGCGATCGGGTCCATCCGGTAGAGGTTGGTCAGGGACGCGCCCCCCAGCATCTCCGGCCCGGCGACCTTCAGATCAGGATTTTCCGGCCCGTACTCGTAGCTTTTTTCAAAATCGAAGCAATTGAAGCGCAGCAGAGTTGCCTCTTTCCCGCGGACATCCGCCGTCACCGCGATCGAGACACCTTGGTCGGCGTGATCCTGGATGTTGCCGTCCCACAATTCGTGCCTGACGGTGAACGTCAAGGGACCGGCGGAGAACCGCTGCGATGCTTGTGCCATATGCGAACACTCCTTCTTGATAGGTAGGTCAGAGCGTAGATAACCCGTGGGATCATTGCACGATTTTATAGGCGTTAAAAAGCGAACATCGCCGTATCCGGCGCGAGGCCGAAGAGAACCCGCCCGATCGTCTCGTAATGCGCCTGCTGCCCCTGGGCCTGTTGCGAGGCGGTATGCATGTCACGGAAGCGGCGCTCGAACGGGCGGTCGTCGAAAATCGCCGTAGCACCAGCGCTGTGATAGAGGGTGCTGACCACCTCGCGAGCCTGGTGAATGGCCCAGGTCGAGGCGAGGCGGATCATCGTGTTTTGCTCCAAACTCAGCTCGCCGGTCTCGCCCACCGCCTCCCAGATCTCAGCGAGACCGCTCAGCAGGAAGGCGCGCGCCGAGCCTAATCGCGCTTCGACCTGCGCCAGCTGCGACTGGATCACCTGGTTCTCGCACAGCCGCTGGCGGGCGGCGCGCGGCACCTTTTTCATCGCAAGTTCGGTAAAGTCGGCGACCATGCCGCGCGCGATGCCGAGCGCCACCCCGGCGACACCCAAGGCATAGAGATTGCTGCTGCTGAAGCAATAAAGCCGGCCCGGCTGGCGCGGCGCGATCTTCGGGTCACGCAGCACAGTGTAGCTCTCGGGGATAAAGAGATCGGTAACCGAATAGCGATCGCTGCCGGTGCCACGCAAACCGACGACGTGCCAGATATCGGTCATCGTCGCGCGGTCCTTTGGAAACAGTAAGGTGCGCAGGATTTCGCCGCCATCCGCGCGGCATAGCGGCTTGCCGTTGGGGCCGAGCGTCACGACATGGGCGCCGAGCCAGCTCGCATGATGGCTGCCGCTGGCGAAATTCCAGGCGCCGGTCAAACGGAATCCACCGGGGACAGCGCGCAACTCGGCCGGGCCGACCGGGCCCCAAGCGACGATCCCGACTGGCGGCCCGAAGATTTCTTGTGCGACTTCGGGATCGAGAAAGGCGGCAGCCATCGAGCAGCCATTTGCCTGTTCGACACACCAGCCGGTGCTGGCGTCATGGCTGGCGATTTGCTCAACCACCCGAACGTAGGTCATCGGGTCGAGTTCGGCGCCGCCGAGGGAACGCGGCTGCAACAGGCGGAAAAGCCCGTTGTCGATCAGTGCCGATACAATCGATGCCGGCAGTTCGCGGTTTCGCTCGATCTCGTCCGCCGCCCCGGCGAGAGCAGGCCCGAGCGAGCGGGCCCGCGCGACGTAATCCGGGCCGTCGTACCAAACCTCGCCCATCTCTCAACCTCCTGTCTGCGCGTGGTAGCGCAAGCAGGCATTCAACCACTTCCCCGCGCAACTCGCCCTTGATCTGGATCAACAACAAGTATCGGCGGCTGCTGGTTATGACCGAGAGCAGCTTACCGTGCCATAAGAGGCCGATCAGCCGACTGGGCGCCGGCGGATCGTCGAGCCACGAGAACGGCAGGTCGGGTACGAAATGGACATGCCCCGCCTGCATCGCCTTGAGCTGACGCCAGACCGGGTCGGTGCGGATGCCACGCCAGGACCTGCTCCGGAGAAACATCGGCGCCCGGGTCCAGCCCAGCATCTTCTCGGGTGCGACCGTGAACAGAGTGACCGAAGCCGGCGGCCCGGCCAGAAAACTCGGCGCACCGGCCCCGGGATGTCAACTTGTCGACCGGCCGAGTCGGTGAACGGTTTCGCCGCGGCGCGCCACGACGACCAAATCAACCCGGCGAAGGCGCCGAGGCCGAGGAGGCTGCGTCGCCTCACTTGGCGACCATCACATCCGACGCCTTGATCACCGCAAACGCGTCGTCGCCAACTTTGAGGCCGAGATCGTCGACCGCCTCGTTGGTGATCGACGAGGTGACGATCACCCCGGCCCCGATATCAATGCGGACATGCGCCGTCGTCTGCCCCTTGGTCACCCCGACGATCTTGCCCTTGAGCTGATTGCGGGCGCTGAGCTTCATCGAACTCTCCTGTCAACAATTCGGCTATTAGAGGCGGCAGCGGCGGTCTCAAATATCGTCGGGGCCGATCCGCTCGCTGCCAAGATCCTTTGCCGCAGTGTGCGATCGATCTATCTTATCGGATATGGCGATACCAGCATGAAAAGCGGACCCATCGATGCACAGCGATAGCAAAACTATCCTCGGCGAAACCATCGCGGCGATCGGCGCGATCCTCGGCTCCGAACTCGACGAGATCGTCGTCGAGCGAGTGGTCGTCGGGTTGTTTTTCACCGGGGTCAAGCTGACGAACAACAGCGCCGGCAGCTGCGCCACGCCGATCAAGACGATCCCCGAGGCGGCGTGCTGTCCGAGCTCGGCGATGGCGATGCCGTTCCCCGGCAAACTCGCCGGCCGACGTGCCGCCGACCTGGCGCGCGAGGCGCTCTCCGGCCACGGCATTCGCCGCGCGGTCGGCATCGCCACGGTCAACGCGCTGGCTGATTGCTGCTGGCAGCACCGACCCCACCCCGATGTCGAGCTGCGCCCCGGGGTCGATGCCTTTGACGCGACCGAAATCCGCAACGGCGACAAGGTCGTGGTGGTCGGGGCTTTCGTCCCGTTCCTCAAGGAGCTGAAGCGCCGGGGTCAACCCTTTCTGGTCCTGGAGCAGGACCCGGCCACCTTAAAGGCCGACGAGCTGCCGTTCTTCCGCCCGGCCGAGCAGGCTTCTGAAATCTTGCCCGAGGCCGATGTCGTACTGATCACCGGCGCGACCCTGGTCAACAATACGCTCGAAGATCTGCTGGCGCTGGTCCGGCCCGAAACCCGGGTCACGATCGTCGGGCCAACGGTCGGTATGCTGCCGGACGCCTTTCTCGCCCGCGGCGCCGATGTTTTGGGCTGTGTCAAGATCACCGACGCCGATACGTTTCTCGACCTCTTGGCCGAAGGCGGATCGGGCTATCATTTCTTCGGCCGCTCGGCGCAAAAGCTGGTGCTCGCGCGGCGGCCCGTTGAATATCCCGCCAAAGTCGCCTAAGCGACCGCCCGCTCCGAGCCGGCGATCGGGTCAGCCGGGCTCGTCGTCGAGATGCGCGATCGGGTCCTCTTCCATCCACGCCTGCAGCAGGGTGTAGGCGACCGCGAGCACGACCGGGCCGAGGAAGATGCCGACCAGGCCAAAGGCGATCAAGCCGCCGATGACCCCAGCCAACAGCAAGATCATCGGCAGGTGCGCACCCTTCCGGATCAGCATCGGGCGCACGATGTTGTCGAGGCTGATGACGATGAGGGACCATACCAACAGGAACGTCCCCCAGCCGGGCCCGCCGGTCCAATACTGCCACACTACCGCCGGGATCAGCACCAGGCCGGGCCCGAGCTGGGCGATGCACATCATGAACATGACGGCGGTCAGCACCGGGGCGAACGGCACCCCGGCAATCGCCAGGCCGATACCGCCCAGCACCGATTGCAGCAATGCGGTCACGACCACGCCCAGCGCCACTCCGCGGATCGCCTGACCTGCCAGCAATACCGATTGCCGACCCCGCTCGCCGGCGAGCCGATGGCCGAACAACTGGACGATGGCCGCTGCCCGCTCGCCCCCGGCATACAGGACCGCGGCGATGACGACGGTCAGGACAAACTGCACGACGACGATGCCGAACCCGCCCAATGCGCCGACGAACCAGCCGGCCGCGCTGCCGGCATAAGGGGCGGCTTTGGCCATCAAGTCGGTGATGCCGCTCGCCTGCTAGCCGATGCCACAGCGAAATCAGTCTGGTCGCCGAACAGAGGAATATCCGTCGAGCCATAAGCGGCGGGGACGGCAATTTGAATGACGTGATGGCGGTCACCCAGCTGACGATTCGCTCGAAGTTTTGCGAGATCGTAGCGATCGCGAGCCAGAACGGCGCGACAAAGACCAGCAGCAGGGCCGCGGTCATGACCACCACCGCGAGCCAGCGGCGGTGCCACAGCTGCTGCTGCACTCGCAGCATCAGCGGCCAGGTTGCGACCACCAGGGTCGTCGCCCAGATCGTCGCCGGCAGAAACGGCCAAAGTATCCAAACCGAGGCCGCGATCAGCCCGGTGACAAACAGAATCGCGAGGATTATGCGGACGAGATCGCGTTTGCCTTCCAGGTCCGGAGGCCGATCGCTAAGGTTTTCGCTCGGCCGGGGCGTCGGAGGCGCCCCCTCGATTTGGCTCAGACCCTGCGACAGCGGGATTTCGCCGCGCATCAGCAGTCGCGGGGGCGGAGCACAGTCACGCCGAACCGGTGGATCGAACCACGGCGGCTCGGCTGCCGGACGAACGCCGGTCGCCGATCAAGGCCGCGGCCACGGTCAAGCAGCATGAACACAGCGCTGGCGCCGAAGATCCAGCGCGGCGCCCCGCGGTCCATGATCCAGCCGAACAGCATCGGCCCGATCATGCCGCCGACGCTGAGGCCGATCGTGACGACGCCAAAGGCCCGACCCATGGCGCCGGCGGGCGCCGCCGCGCGCACCAGCATGTCCCGCGACGGCATGATCATGCCCGACAGAAATCCCGCTAGACCCATGACCAATACCAGCAGCGCTGGGCCGAAGTCCGATAGTGCCGATCAGCAAAACCAGTGCCGCGTTCACCCCAAAGCCGATCGCGGCGACTTCGCCGTGGCGGCGCGTCATGTCGGCGACGAATCCGCCGCCCAACACGCCGAACGCGCTCGCCGTCAGATATGCGGTCAATGCCAGATTGGCCGCCGCGAACGGCAGGTGAAATGCGCCCATCAACGCCGGGACCGAAAAGTTCGTGATGCCGCTGCTCGACAGGCTGAGCAGGGCGAAAAAGACCATCAGGCCCAAGATCGCCGGGGTAAAGACGGTGCCGGTTCGGCCGGGTTTCGATGCCGTCCGGCGCGAGCCTTCCGCCCGTTTCGCGAGCGCATCCCCTTCGACCGTGCGCGCACAGATCAGCGGGATGGCGACCAGCGGCCCGACCAGCCCGGCGACGATCAGCGCTCCCCGCAAACCCACCGTCGGCGCCAGCACCAGCATCGTCAGCGGCGCCACCGCGTTGCCGAGCATGCCGGAGAAGGTGTGGATGGAAAAGGCGCGGCCGATACGCGATGGCGTGATCCTCGCCGACAGGATCGTATAATCGGCAGGGTGGTAGACGGCGTTGGCGATGCCCGCTACTCCGGCCGCGACCAGGAGCCAGGCATAGCGGTCGACGACGCCGACCGAGGCGAGCGCCAAGCCGCCGAGGCACAGCGCCCCGATCAGCAGCTTGCGCGAGCCGAAACGGTCGGCGAGATAGCCCATCGGCAATTGCGCCGCCACCGACGCGATGGCGTAGACGGTCAGCGCCAAGCCCAGTTCGATAAAACCCACACCCCAGCGCGCCCGCAGCAGCGGAAACAGCGGCGGCAGCACGAGCGACTGAAAATGGGAGACGAAGTGGGCCGCCGAAACCAGCCCCAAGGCGTGAACCTCGCCGCCCTTGATGATTCGCGGGGCGGCGATCGACTCGCTCGCCATTCTCGTACCCTTGACCGGTTTCGTGATAACGCGAACATAAGCGCGCCGGGGTCGCCGCGGCAATCGCTGCTGCCCTCTATTTCGGCATTTCCCTCATGCGCCGGCAGTGCGCGGCGATCCGAGCCGGCGGGACTCGGCCATCACGGCCGTTCCCGCTTGCGATGCCTACCGCGCCGAGGAGTATCCGGGTGCGCCGAGCAGCTGGCCTGGAAGGGTGTGTCGCCCGCGTCCCGGCCGATCAGCGCTTGGAGAACTGGAAGCTGCGGCGGGCCTTGGCCTTGCCGTATTTCTTGCGTTCGACGACGCGGCTGTCGCGGGTCAAGAACCCTTGGCTCTTGAGGAGTGGCCGCAGGCCCGGCTCGTAATAGGTCAAGGCCTTGCTGATGCCGTGGCGCACCGCGCCGGCTTGACCGGAGAGCCCGCCGCCCTTGACCGTGCAGATGACGTCGAATTGGCCGAACCGGTTGGTGGCGACGAACGGCTGATTGATGATCATGCGCAGCACCGGGCGCGCGAAATAGACCGGGCTCTCCCGATTATTGACCTTGATCGCCCCGTTGCCGGGCTTGATCCACACCCGGGCGACCGCGTTTTTGCGCTTGCCGGTGGCGTAGGAGCGGCCGAACGCATCGATGCGCGGCTGCACATCGACCGGCGCCACCGCGGCCGGAACCGCTGCTGCCGAAGGGACGGTCCGCGCCGCCTGCATCGCCTGGCGCAGGCTCGCCAAGCCCTGAAAGGTCTGGCCGGCGCCCCTTTGTCCGCTGGGCTGGCCAGCCGGCGGGCTGCCGGCGGATTGGTCGGTTGATCGTCGTCGGCCATCGTCCTCACGCCCTCGCATTCTTGCGGTTCATCGCGCCGACATCGAGCGGTGTCGGCTGCTGCGCCGCATGCGGATGTTCAGGTCCGGCAAAGACCCGCAAATTCTTCATGATCCGGCGCCCGAGCGGGCCGCGCGGCACCATGCGCTCGACCGCCTTTTCGACGACCCGCTCGGGATGCTTGCCGTCGAGGATGGCGCCCTTGCTGCGCCCCTTGATGCCGCCCGGGTAACCCGTGTGCCAGTAGAAAATGTCGTCTTTGCGCTTGTTGCCGGTCAGCTCGACCTTTTCGGCGTTGACCACGATGATGTTGTCGCCGCAATCCATATGCGGCGTGTAGGACGGCTTGTGCTTGCCGCGCAGGCGGGTGGCGAGGATCGCGGCGAGGCGGCCCAGCACCAGACCCTCGGCATCGACCAAGCAGCCACTTTTTCTCGATATCGGACGGTTTTGCGGAAAAGGTTTTCATCGCCATGGCCGAAAAGGCCAGGCGCCCGCATTCTCGCGCGCCGGCAAGGGCGCCCATTTAGGCGATCGGCGGGCCGAGGTCAAGGCGCGCAGTCAAAACGGCGCTGCGCCCCGCGCTGCCGGTGCTAGTCTGCGGCGATGAGCGACAAGTCGAAACCCGGCGGCCCCGAGACAGCGCTGGCGCTGTTGCGCTGGTATGTCGAGATGGGGGCGGACGAGGCGATCGCCGACGAACCGGTGAACCGGCTCGCGCCGCCGCGCCGCCGCGCGTTTCCGCCGTTCGGCCGGCCGCGCCCGAAGCGGCGCCGCCGCAGTCGGTGCGCGCGGTCGCGGCGTCGCCGCCCGCCGCCTTTGCCGACTCGCTGGGCGAAGCGGCGCAATCGGCGCGGCTTTTGGCGGCGCGCGCCGATACGCTCGCCGCACTCGAAGCCGCGATCGCCGGGTTCGACGGCTGCGCGCTGAAGCGGACCGCGACCAATACGGTCATCGCCGACGGCAACCCGGCCGCACCGGTCATGATCATCGGCGAGGCGCCGGGGGCCGACGAGGACCGGATCGGACGGCCCTTTGTCGGGCGCGCCGGCCAGCTTCTCGATCGCATGCTGGCGGCGATCGGCCTCGATCGCGAAGGCGTGCTGATAACCAACGTCATCTATTGGCGCCCGCCCGGCAACCGCACGCCGACCACGGACGAGATCGCCGCCTGTCTGCCGTTTGTACTTGCGGCATGTGGCGCTGGTCCGGCCCAAGGTGCTGGTGCTCGCCGGCGGCACCGCCGCCCGGGCATTGCTGCCGCCCGGCCCCGGCATCACCCGGTTGCGCGGGCGCTGGTTCGACCTCGCCATTCCCGGACTCGACCAGCCGGTGCCGACCTTGCCGATGTTCCACCCGTCCTTTCTGCTTCGCGCCCCCGAGCGCAAGCGCGAGGCCTGGCGCGACCTGCTGGCCTTGCGCGCCCGCCTCGACGAGCTGCTGCGCGCCGAACCAGCTGCCGGCTAGCCGCCGCCGCTCTGGCGGGGATATCCTGACGGCATCGACAGTGGGAGCGATCGCCATGCCCGGCCGGCTCGATGAAACCCGACCATTTCTGCCCGTCAACATCGCGCTGCTGACGGTTTCGGACACCCGCGACGCGGCGCAGGACCGTTCCGGCGATACGCTCGCCGATCTCGCGACCACCGCCGGGCACCGGATCGCCGCGCGGCGCATCGTGCGCGACGAGCAGGCCGAGATCGTGGCGCAGCTCGAAGCCTGGATCGCCGACCCGCAGATCGACGTCGTGATCTCTACCGGCGGCACCGGCGTCACCGGGCGCGACGTGACGCCCGAGGCCTTTCACAGCGTCTATGAAAAGGAAATCGCCGGCTTTGGCGAGCTGTTCCGCTGGCTCAGCTTCGAGAAAATCGGGACTTCGACGATCCAGAGCCGGGCGACGGCCGGGGTCGCGGGCGGCACCTATCTGTTTGCGCTGCCGGGCTCGCCCGGCGCCTGCCGCGACGCCTGGGAAGGCATCCTCGTGCACCAGCTCGACAATCGTTTCCGTCCCTGCAATTTCGTCGAGCTGATGCCGCGACTGCAGGAGCACTTGAAGCGCTAGGCCACGGACCACCGGCGCGCAGCGCGGGGCCAAGCCTCGAACTACCCGATGATCGCGGCAAGATTGTGCGTCCTACCGTGACGGCGAGGTTTGTGCCCCGTCCCGACATGGACGCCACAACTCTGCCGTAATCGAACCGTTCAGGCAATGAAGGAAGCCTCGTACGGGTGTCATTATGCGCCTTCTGTTCAACCTCGTCCTGTTGATCCTTGCTGCTGCCCCGCCGGCGCTGGCGCAGGCGCCGGAGCCGCCTTCCCGCGTCGGCCAGATCAGCTATGTTTCGGGCAAGCTCGCTTTCCGCGCCGCCGGCGACACCCAATGGTCGGCGGCCGGGGTCAACTATCCCGTGGCGACCGGAGGCTCGTTCTGGACCGATCCGCAGGCCCGCGCGCAAATCCAGATCGGCCCGACCACGATCGGCATGGCGGGCGGCACCGAACTCGACGTCACCAATCTGAACGATCAGGTGTCCCAGCTCAGCCTGCCGCAGGGACGCATCAACCTACATCTGCGTCAGCTCGATAACGGCCAGAGCTTTGAGGTCGACCTGCCGCAGGGTGCGGTGTGGCTGCTGCAGCCCGGTTCCTACGATATCGACGCCGGCGACCGCGGACCAGCCGGCGCGCGTCGCGGTGTTCGCCGGCAGCGCCCGTTTTGTCGGCGGCGGCGCCGATATCGGCGTCAACCGCGGCGACGCGGCGGTGCTGACCGGGTCGAACCCGGTCGTCGCCCGGATCGAGCACGCCGCGCCCGACGCATTCGTCGAATGGTGCGCTTCGCGCGACTATCACGCAGAGGGGCTGGCGGCGGCCCATTACGTTTCGCCGCAGATGACCGGCTACGCGGATCTCGATCATTACGGCGGCTGGCAGGGCAACCCGCAATACGGCGAAGTCTGGTATCCAAGCCAGGTGCCGGCGGATTGGGCGCCCTATCGCGACGGCCGTTGGATCTGGGTCCAGCCCTGGGGCTGGACCTGGGTCGACCAGCAACCCTGGGGCTTCGCGCCATTTCATTATGGCCGCTGGGCCTATGTGGACGACCGCTGGGGCTGGGTCCCCGGCAGCTACGTGGCGCAGCCGGTCTATGCGCCGGCCCTTGTCGCCTTTGTCGGCGCCGTCGCGGGAATTGGCCTTGCCGCAGGCGGCGGGCCGGCTGTCGGCTGGTTTCCGCTCGCCCCCGGCGAAACCTATTGGCCGAGTTATACCCACAACGTGTACTACATTCGCAATGTCAACATTACCAACGTCAAGAATATCAATAATATTGTAGTCCAATCGAACGGGGCGCCGCCGTCGCAGGTCGCGAACGCGAATTTCGCCAATCGGCGGTTTGCTACGGTCGTTCCGCAGCGGGTCTTCGCCAACGCCGATCCGGTCGCGCCGGCGGCGATCCATGTGTCACCCGCGGTGTTGGAGAAGGCGCCGGTGGTGCTCCATCCGCCTGCAGGTCAAGCCGTCGCCGCGGCCGGCCTCCGCAGCAGTGCAGGGGCCGCAGCATCCGCGGCCGGTGCGGGTCGGCCCTGGTCTCGCGCCGCCCGCCCGTCCGGCAGGGGCGGTTTCGACTGCGCCGGCTGGTCAGCCGCACCAGCTGGGGACACGGCCGGAGCATGCCGCCACGCCGGGCCGCCCGGGCACGCCGCCGAATGAGGCTTCCATCCCGCCGCATCCCGGCGCGGCCAACCTGTCCGAGCGCGGTCCGCATATTCCCGAAGCCGCGGGCGCCGCGAAGACGCTCGCACCGGGCGCGCCCGAACACGGCGTTCCCCATCCGGCTTGCGGCACCGAACACGGCCGCACTGCCGCCGGCGCACCCCGGTGCTGTCCCACCGGCTGCCGAAGCGCGGCCGGTTATCGCCGCACCGGCGCATCCTCCTGCTGCGGCTGGCATTCGCCGCGAGGCGCCCCTGCATCCGGCTGCTCCACCGGAACCTCGCCGGGCGGCAGTAAACGAGGCCCGCCCGGTCGCGCCGCCGACACCCGGCGCCGCCGCCGGCGCAAGCCTTTCACCCGCCGGCCCCTGCCGTCGCCCGCCCAGTCCCGGCCCTTGCCCGCCCCGTCGCTCCGCCACACCCGGCGCCGCCGGCCGGCGCAAGCCTTTCACCCGCCGGCCCCCGCCGTCGCCCGCCCGGCTCCGGCCCTTGCCCACCCCGTCGCGCCGCCGCATCCCCAGCCGGTACATGCTTCCCCGGCTGCCCATGGCGGCGGCAAGCCGGCGCCAAAGGAAAAGGGGAAGGAGGGCGACAACCGCCCCTAGTCTAATTCCCGACCGCGCGAAGCGGCTGACGGGCGCCTTCGATCTGGCGGCGGATCAGGCGGGCGTAGAGGCCGTTGCGGGCGAGGAGTTCGGCGTGGCTGCCGGTTTCGACCAGGCGTCCGTGGTCGAGCACCGCCAGCAGATCGGCGTTGCGCACGGTCGAAAGCCGATGGGCAATGACGATCGTCGTGCGGTCGCGCATCAGCACGTCGAGCGCGCCGCGTACCTGCGCCTCGCTGACCGCGTCGAGATGCGAGGTCGCCTCGTCGAGCACCAGGGTCGGCGCGTTCTTTAGAAAGGCGCGGGCGATCGCCACCCGCTGGCGCTGGCCGCCCGAAAGCTGGACGCCGCGCTCGCCGACCGGGGTGTCGAGCCCCTCGGGCAGGCTCTCGACAAACTCGGCGAGGGCGGCCTGGTCGAGCGCGCGGTGGATCGCCGCCTCGTCGGCCTCGGGCCGGGCCAGCGCCACATTGGCGCGCAAGGTGTCGTTGAACAGATAGGTGTCCTGCGAGACCAAGGAGACTCGGCGGCGCAGATGGTCGAGCTCGAACTCGCGCAGATCGACGCCGTCGATCAAAATCCGCCCGGCGCTCGGGTCCCAGAAGCGCAGCAACAAATTGGCGATCGTGGTCTTGCCGGCGCCCGAGGGCCCCACCAGCGCCAATGTCGCGCCCGCCGGCACATTCAGCCGGATGTCGGTTAGCGCCGCGCGCCGCGCGCCCGGATAGGTAAAGCTGGCCCCCTCGAAGCGGATCGCCGAGCCGCCATCGGGCTCGGGCGGGCGCAGCGGGCCATCGACGACCGCGGGTTGCTCGCGATGCACGGCATAGAGCCGGCGCGTCGATGCGATCGTATCGGCCAGCTGGCGGCTGACCTGGGCGATCTCCGAGATCGGCAGAAACGACGACAAAGACAGCAGGATCAGCAGCGGCAGCATCGTCGGGGCGAGATGATGCTCGGCGGCGAGCCGCGCGCCGACGACCGCGACCGCGAGCCCGCCGAGCCCGGTCACGGTTTCGAGCCGGGCGGTCTGGGCCGACAAATCGCCGAGCAGTTCGAGACGGATCTTCTGATAGCCGCGCACCAGCTCCATAAAGCCGCGGCGCCGGCCGGCAACCGCCTGAAACGCGACCAGGTCGTTGAGACCCTGGATCGTCTCGGTCACATACGCGCCCAAAAGCCCGAGCGCGTCCCGCGCCGTGGCGCCGAGGCGGTCAATCCGCGCCCGGGTCACCACCGGCGCCAGCGCCGCAAACAGTACGAACGGCAGCAAAGCGAGGGCGATCGGCCAGGCGGCAACGGCCAGAACGATCAGCACGGTCGAGGGCACCAGCACCGCCACCAGCGCCGGCGCCACGGTGTGGGCGAAGAAATATTCGACGGTCTCGACATCCTGGCTGGCGAGCGCGATCAGATCGCCCGAGCGTCGGCGCATCAGATAGGCCGGCGCCAGGGCATCGAGCTTGGCGAACAGCGCGATCCGCATTTCCGCCAGCAGGCGATAGGCGATGTCGTGCGCGAGCCAGGATTCGACCCAATGGAGCAGCCCGGCCAGCGGCGCGGCGAGGGCCAGTAATATCAAGAGGTAGCCAAACGGCGATGCGGTCTTAACCGCGGCGACGGCAAGCGCGCCGATGATGCCGACGCCGATAAAGGCGGCCACGCGCGCGATGCCCGAGCCGACGACGATCGCGAACCGCCGCCGCCACGGCTTGATGATCTCGACCAGGGTACCGAGCGTCGCCACCCAGCCAACCGACGCGGCCTCTGCCGCGACCGCGTCCGGCGCCGTCACGGCAGCCATTTCGATCTGCTCGCGCTCGCCGGCGGCGCCCGGTGCGAGGCTGTCCTCGACCAAGGCGATATCGTCTTCGCGCTCTTCGGCCTGGGCCCCCATCAGCCGGCGATAGGGACCGTCGCGGCGGATCAGCTCGGCATGCCGGCCGGATTCGACGACGCGGCCCTTGTCGAGGACGAGGATGCGATCGGTCCCGATCACGCTCGACAGCCGATGCGCCAGGATCAGGGTCGTGCGCCCGGCCGAAAGCTGGTCGAGGGCCTGCTGGATCACTGCCTCGTTTTCGGCGTCGACCGAGGACAATGCCTCGTCGAGGATCAAAATCGGCGCGTCGCGCAGCAGGGCGCGGGCGATCGCCAGCCGCTGGCGCTGTCCACCCGACAGCATGACCCCGCGCTCGCCGATCATCGTCTGATAGCCCTGCGGCAGAGCCGAGATGAACGCGTGGGCGTTGGCGTCGCGGGCCGCGGCTTCCAGTTCCTCGCGGCCGGCGTCGGGCTTGCCGAGCCGCAGATTCTCTTCGACGGTGCCGTGGAACAGATAGGTGTCCTGATGAACGACGGCGATCATCCGACGCACCGCCTCGGGATCGAGCGTCTTCAGATCGCGCCCGCCGATCAGCACTGTGCCTTGTTGCGGGTCGAACAGGCGCAGCAACAGGCGCGCGACCGAGGATTTTCCCGATCCGCTCGGGCCGACGATGCCGATCTTCTCGCCTGCGGCGACGGTAAAGGAGAGCCCGTCATGGGCGGCGCCGCGGCCGCCGGGATAGGCGAAATGAACATCTTCGAAAGCGATCGTGGGCATTAGCGGAACGACTGTCTGGCAAATTCGGCGGGTGCGGCTGCACCAGCGGCTCGGCGGCCAACAGCGCGTTGATGCCGGCGGCGGCCGATTGCCCGACCATCCCTTGATGCAGCACCGTGCGCAGGTCGCGCAGTGGTCGGAATACCTCGGTTCCGGCCATCAGCACGATCAACAATGCCTGGATGCTCATCAGTCCGTGCGACACCCGCCACACACCGAGCGCCAGTGCGGCGGCGGCGCCGATCGCCACCCCGCAATCGGTGATGCCGCGGGTCATCACTCCGGTCGACAGCACGCGCAGGGTGCTGTCGCACAGCTCGCGCGCCTTGTCGGCGAGCCGCATGCCGAAGGCCCGGCTCTGACCGAACGCCTTCAAGGTCGGCAGGCCCTGGACGCCGTCGAGAAACTCGGAGCCGAAGGCTTTGAGGGCCCGTTGGCGACCGTGGCTGGAACGCTGCTCGAGGTGCACGAAGACGGTCGGCGCGAGCAGGGTCACCAGGGCAAAGACCAGCATCACCGTCGCCACCGGAACGTCCCAGAAGGCGATGAAGACGAAGATCGCAATCGGCGTCAGGACGGCGATCGACAGCTGCGGCACGTATTGGCCGAAAAAGGTCTGCAATTGTTCGACGCCGTCGACGATCGACAGCATGACCCCGCCGGTGCGCTCGCCGGCGAACCAGGCCGGCCCGAGGGCGGCGATCTTGTCATAGAGGCGGCCGCGCAAGGTCTCCTGCACCCGCGTCGCGGTGCGGTGCGAGACCATCGCCCGGTGGTGCTCGATCGATCCGCGCAGCAGCACCGCGGCGGCGACCCCCACGGCCGGGATCGCGACGGCGAGAAACCCGGCGCCGTTGAAGACGTGCGACAACAGCACGCCGAGGATCGCAAAGCGGGCGATGCCGACGACCGAGGCGACGAGCCCGAGCAGGATCGCGAAGACGATCCACCCCCGCAACCCGCGCGTCAGCTCCCACAGACGTCGGTCGAAGTACATCGGCGCTACTCCCTCATACGGCCATGATGATAGCCGACAATCCTGGTTCTTCAGGTGAATTATCGATGCGCCCGGCCGATGCCGATATCATGCGGCGGTCGGATCCGCTCGATCTGCCCAGCGCGCGCGTGACGGCGAGCGGCGACCGGTCGAGGATCGTCGACACCGCCGCGCCGTCATCCGCGGCGCTGCTGCGGCGTTCTACTGGACGGCCGGTCTCTTTGCTGCTATTATACTCATGGGTTATGGGCAGCGCCGTCGCGACTCGGACGGTTAACTATATTGGAAATATCCAATCTGCAATGCAGCTCAGACTGTTCAGACATTTCGTCCCTATTTCGGTCGTGCTGCTGGTGTCGTCGGACGCGCTGCTGATCACTGGCGCGCTCTACCAGATGTTGTCTCAGTCGAACGAGACTACGCCACTAATCTTTGGCATCGCGAGCTTCCCCGCCCAGTTCGCTGTGGGCCTCTCGATCGCAGCGGTCGGCGCGATGGTTTCCATCGGTCTCTATGGGGAACAGACTTTTGTCGATTTTCGGCTGCTGATCGGCAAGATCGCGGTCGCCTTTGTGCTGGTGCTGATGCTCGTCCTGGTCTCGGCGTCCTTTTGGCGCGAAGGGTTTGAGCGGTTGCCGGACACTGGAAATCTGCCGTTGAAGGCAGCCTTGGTGTGGCTCGGCTGCATATCGGTGACGCGCGGGACCTTTCTGGTGACCCTGGGCCGTGGGCTGCTGAAGCGGCGGATCATCGTCCTCGGCAACGGAACCCAAGCGGCGCGCATTGCTAAATTGGTCGAGTCCGGCGAGAACCAGCATTTCGCACCGGTGTCTTTTGTGCGAACGCCGGACGAGCGCGCAGCGGTCGGGGCCGACGCGCCGGGCTGGTCGGAGGGCGGCCCGACTCGCTCGCCGATCTCGCCTACCGCCTAGGCGCCAGCGAGGTCGTAGTCGCGACCGACGACCGCCGCGGCCTGCCCGTCCGTCAACTGCTCCATTGCAAGCTGGCCGGCATCAGAGTGACCGATTTCCTGGACTTCTGGGAGCGGGAGACGAGGACGGTCGACCTCGAGGCCTTGCGTCCCAGCTGGCTGTTCTATTCCGACGGATTCCGCTGCGGCGTCGTCGACGAGGGGCTGAAGCGCGCCTTCGACATCGCGGTCAGCCTCGGCGTTGCTGATATTCTCGCTGCCGCTGCTGGTGGCGATCGCCTGCCTGATCAAGCTCGACAGCCCAGGGCCGATCCTCTACCGCCAGGACCGGGTCGGATCGCGCGGCAAGGTTTTCACGATCTTCAAATTCCGCAGCATGCGGGTGGATGCCGAACTGGACGGCAGCCCCAAATGGGCGGCGAAACGCGATCCGCGGGTCACCCGAGTGGGGGCGATCATTCGCAAGTTGCGCATCGACGAGCTTCCGCAAATTCTCAACGTCCTGCGCGGCGACATGAGCTTTGTCGGGCCGCGCCCGGAGCGCCCCTTTTTTGTCGCCGATCTGACCGAAGCCGTTCCCTACTATGCCGAGCGGCATTGGGCTCGCCCCGGCATCACCGGTTGGGCGCAGATCAATTATCCCTATGGCGCCTCGATCGAGGATGCGCGGCGTAAGCTTTCTTTCGACCTCTACTACGTAAAAAATCAAAGCATTTTCTTGGATTTTTTAATATTGCTGCAGACGGCGCGGGTGATCTTCTGGAATCACGGCGCAAGATAGGACAACGAAGCTGGCAAGAACCGTCATCGAAACAGTTTTTTCAGGATGTGCGCTAGCGTTCGTCCTGATCATCATGCTGATGGTCTTGCGGGGCCGGACCAGCAGAACCGGCGTCGCGATCATCGGCTGCTGTCTGGCATCGGCCGCCTGGGCGGCGGCGACGGCGGCCGACTGGGGTCCTTCCGTCCGGCGCTCCAGCGCTGATCGACGGCATCAGGCTCTCCGCGTGGCTGCTGTTCGCAGTGGGGCTCGTTACCGCGCACGCCGGCGACGGCTCGGAGGTCGAGCGGCGCTACTGGGTCGCGGCGCTCATATTCTGCGCCGCCGCCATCGCGATCGACCTGTGGACCTTGATCCGCGGTGAGTATCTCTTCTCTATCTACACACAGGTGCTGGTCCGCGTGGGTTTTGGCGTCTTCGGGCTGCTGACGATAGAAAACCTATGGCGCAACACCGCAGCCTCGCGGCGCTGGCACGTGTGGCCGATTTGCCTGGCTCTCGGCCTCCTGTTCGCCTACGAGCTGTTTTTCTTCTCGGACGTGTTCATCACCCGCGGCCATATCAATCCGGGCCTGGCGCTCGGGCGGGCGCTCGCCGCGGCGTTCATGACGCCTCTGCTGGCGCTGGCAATGGTGCGCAACCGCGAGTGGCGGGTCGACATTCATGTCTCCCGCCAGGTCGTGCTGCACACGGTCACCCTGCTGGCGAGCGGATGCTTTCTGTTGGCCGTGGCCATCGTCGGGATGCTGCTGCGCGGGTTCGGCGGCGACTGGGGCCTGGTGCTGCAGCTGGCAATGCTGTTCGGCAGCATCGTCGTGCTGGCCACGGTGTTGACTTCGGGAAGCTTCCGGCAGCGTCTGAAATTGCTGATCTCGCGAAATTTCTTCACTCATCGCTACGATTATCGCGTCGAGTGGCTCAAATTCATCGACTTGGTTTCGGCGCCACGAGAGGCCGAAGAGCTGCAAGTCAGGATCATCCGCGCACTCGCCGAATTCGTCGACAGCCCGAGCGGGATGCTGTGGTCGTTGGGGCCGGGGACCGGTTACGACCCGACCGCGACATGGAAGCTTCGCGCCGACCATGGGGCGAAAGTGGCGGCCGACGACCCATTCGTCGCAGGCTTTCGCAACGGCGGTTGGATTCAGGAACATTCGCCAGACGCGGCAGGCGAGGCCTGGCTGTTCGCCTCGCCTCGGGCTTGGCTGGCCGTCCCGTTGGCGCATCGCCACGAAATTGTCGGCTTTGTCGTGCTTGATCGTGCGACCCACCCGGTCGGGCTCGACTGGGAGGCGTTCGATCTGCTGCGCGCGGCCGGCCGCCAAGCCGCCAGCTATCTCGCCGAGGAACGCTCGACGAAAGGTTTGCGCGACGCCGAGCTGTTGACCGAATACAGCAAGCGGTTCGCCTTCGTCGTGCACGACATCAAGAATCTTCGCAAGCCAGCTCGGTCTAATCGTGTCGAATGCCCGCCGCTACATCGACGATCCCGACTTCCAGCGCGACATGCTCCAGACGGTCGAGGATTCGGTGGCGCGCATGAACAGCCTGCTCAGCCAGCTCAAGGCCAATGCCGCGCCGCGGCCAACCCCGCTCGCCAACCCCGAGGCCATCGTGGCCGCCGTCGCAGGCGAGTTCGCATCCGGATCGGTCATCGTCGAGACCAGCGGCGATGATCCGGACACGGCGGTGGCGATCGCTCCCGAACGGCTGCGCTCGGCGCTTGCCCATCTCGTCCAAAACGCGCTCGACGCTTCACCCCCGGACGGCCCGGTCATCATCTCGACGCGGCGGCTCGGCAGCCAATTCAC
This sequence comes from uncultured Alphaproteobacteria bacterium, assembly GCA_963845735.1. Classification (GTDB taxonomy): domain Bacteria; phylum Pseudomonadota; class Alphaproteobacteria; order ATCC43930; family CGMCC-115725; genus AP-15. The sequence continues at coordinate 287,333 of CAWJTR010000008.1, forward strand.
CATCGCCGTCGTCGATCGTGGCGCCGGTATGAACGAAACCTTCATCCGCGATGAGCTATTCCTGCCGTTCCGTTCGACAAAATCGGGCGGTTACGGCATTGGCGCCTTTCAAACTCGCGAGCTGATCCGCATGGCAGGAGGCGACATCGAAGTGATTTCCGAGCTAGGAGCGGGCACGACCATGCGCATTGTCTTGCCCGTAGTCCTCGACCGCGAGACGGCGACCCCCTCTGCCGCGGCTTGAGCACCATGTCGCCAACCGCAAAATCGCTGTTGATCGTCGATGATGACAGCGGGCTGTTGCGCCAGCTTCGCTGGGCTTTTTCCGACCACAAGGTTTACCCGGCCGCTAGCCGCCACGAAGCGATCGAGATCATCAGAGCCGCCCCGGTTCCAGTAGCCATCCTCGATCTCGGGCTTCCTCCGGATCCGGACGGCGCCTCGGAAGGCTTGGCGACATTGATGGAAATTCGAGAAATCGCTCCGGCGACCAAGGTCATCATCGCCACCGGCAACGAGACTCGCGAGCACGCGCTGCGCGCGATTGCACTCGGCGCTTACGATTTCTATCAGAAACCGATCGACATCGAGGTGTTGCGAATGATCGTCGGCCGTGCCGAGCAGATGTTCGAGCTCGAGGCCGAAAACCGCAGGCTCAATGAAGCCGCAATAGCATCGCCGATTGATGGCATCATTGCCAACAGCCCCGAAATGCTGCAGGTGCTGCGCAATATCGAGAAGCTTGCGCCGACCGATGTAGCTGTATTGATCCTGGGCGAAAGCGGCACTGGAAAAGAGTTGCTCGCCCACGCACTTCATAAGATGAGCCGGCGCGCCCACGCGCCGTTCATCCCGATCAATTGCGCAGCCATTCCCGAGACATTGCTCGAAAGCGAGCTGTTCGGCCATGAAAAAGGCGCCTTTACCGGTGCAGTCAGGCAAAACATTGGCCGGATCGAGAGTGCGCATCGTGGCACGCTTTTCCTCGACGAGATCGGCGATTTGCCGCTGCCCATGCAGGTGAAGATGCTGCGCTTTCTGCAGGATCAGGTCGTCGAGCGCATCGGCGGCCGCAAGCCCGTTCAGGTGGATGTGCGGATCGTGTGCGCGACGAACCAGGACCTCGATCGAATGCTGGTCGAAGGCAGCTTCCGCGAAGATTTGTTCTATCGGCTCAACGAGGTCGCGGTGAAGGTTCCGCCGCTGCGCGAACGGCCAGCCGATGCGGTGGTCCTGGCCAGTTTCTTCCTGCGCCGCTTTGCCGCCGAATATGGGCATGTGGCGCGTGGCATTAGTTCTTCGGCGCTCGCTGCGATCAGGGACCATCCCTGGCCCGGCAATGTGCGTGAGCTTGAAAATCGCGTAAAACGCGCCGTTGTGATGACCGACGGCGCGTTGGTCTCGGCCGCGGACCTCGAATTGTCGACCAGCGAAGACGAGGCGAAATCACTCGACATCCGCTCGGCGCGGAGCCGCGCCGAGCGCGAGGTGATCCAGTTGGCCATGGCCCAGGCCGGCTCCAATCTGTCGAAGGCGGCCAAGCTACTCGGCATAAGCCGACCTACGCTCTACGATTTGATGCAGCAGCACCAGCTCAGCCTCGATGCCTGACGGCCGCAGGCGGGTGAAAGGAAATCCGATGCCCCAGGCTCGACGCCGTCTCTTATGGCACTGCACCGCTTTTGCCGCTGCCGTGTTTACCCTGGCAAGCCCCGCTTCCCATGCGGCCGAGTCGCCGGCCTCGGTCAAAAATGCCGATCATCTTGTCGCCACCGGAAATCCCAAGGCGACCGAGATCGAGTTGCGCAATGCGATCCAGGAATCGCCGCAGGATCCGTTGCTGCGCAGCCAGCTCGCGCGCGTCTACCTGCAGCTCGGCGATCCCATCTCCGCCGAGCGCGAGGCGCGCGCCGCACGGGACCGGAATGGCAAGGAAGCGGACTATCTGCCGGTGTTGCTCGACTCGATGATGCGGCAGGGCAAATTCGCCGACCTGGCCGATCTGGTCAAACCGGGCAATCGCGCTCCGGCGCTCGAAAGCAAAGTGCGATTGGCGCTCGGCATCGCGGCGGCGGGCCTCCATGATCGTGTCAAAGCCGAGGCGATGCTGACCGATGCGGTCCGCCTCGATCCCAGCGCGCTGCCGCCGAAGATCACCTTGGCGCGAACCCTAGCGGCGACCAACCCGGCCGAAGCGAGCAAGCTGCTCGACCAGGCGCTCGCCCTCGATCCGCGCTCGATCGAGGCGCTCCTGGTCAAGGGAGAATTGGCGCGAACTCATGGCGACGCCAAGGCGGCGATGAGCCAATTCGACGCGGCCCTCAAGATCGACCCCAAAAATGTCGCGGCTGCTTCTCAGCCGCGCCAGCCTCAACATCGCCGAAGGTAATTTCACGGCTGCGGACGACGATCTCAATCCGGTCCTCAAAGCCAATCCCGAACAACTTCATGGCGAATTACCTGCGCGCGTTCGAGTTCGCAAAACAGCAAAAATATGCGGCGGCCGATCATCTGTTCGACCGTCTTTCGCCGTTTTTTTCGAAATTCCCGGCCGGTTACTACCTGCAGGGAGCAACGAAGCTTGCACTCGGACAATTTGCCCAGGCGGAAAACGTTCTCGAGCTCTACCTCACCCAATTTCCCCGGGATGCCAGGGCGGCTCGCCTCGCGGCCATTGCCGCTCTGCGGCAGGGCGCTCCGACACGGGCGATCGGATATCTCAAGCCGTTTGTCAACCAATCGCCCCAGGATCCCCAGCTGCTGACGTTACTGGGCAATGCCTATATGGCGAGCGGCAAGCCCGAACTGGCGCTTCAGCAGTTCGAAAAGGCGTCGACTCTCGATCCGGGGAACTCGGCGATCAAGACCCGGGTCGCGATTTCGGAGATCGGCGCCGGTCAGGGCAAAGAGGGATTGGCCGAACTCGAGCGGGTGTTCGACACCCAGTCCGGCGCGACGGTCGCGGGTCCGACCCTGGTGCTGACCCAACTGCGCGCCGGGCAGGTCGACAACGCCGCCCAAACCGCCGCGGCTTTGCTCAAGCGCGATCCCAAGAGCGCGCTCTACCAGACCCTGGCGGGCATGGTCAAAGCCGAGCAGCACGATTATCCGGCGGCCGAGGCCGCGTTCCAAGCGGCACTGACCAGTCAGCCCGACTTCTCGCCCGCCAGACGCGACCTGGCGCAACTCTATCTAGCGACCGGAAAGGCCGAACAGGCCAAGAAGGTCTACAGCGATGCTCTCGCCAAAAATCCGGATGACGAGGCCGCCCTCCTCGGCTTGGCGAACATCGCCATCGCCGACAAAAAATGGCCGGAGGCGACCGATTTGATCAACCGCGCCCGCACCGCCGCCCCCAACGACCCGGCACCGGGGCTGACGCTGGTGCGCGCCTACGAGCTGCGGCAGGATTGGGCAAACGCCAAGTCGGTGGCGAGCGCACTGAGCGCTCAATTCCCCTCCAATGTCGAGGTGCTGGACGCGCAGGCACGGGCCCAGCTCGCGGCAGGCGACACGAATGGCGCCATCGCCAGCTATAAGCGGGCATACGAGCTGGCGCCGAATTCGGTCCCGCTCTTGTCTCGCTACCTCGCGTTGCTCACCTCTTCGGGCGATTACCAGGAGGCGAGAGGCGTCCTCGAGGTCGCAATCGACCGCGATCCCAAAAACAGCGCCCTAAAGGCTGACCTCGTTCGGGTCACGGCCAAGCTCGACGGGGTCGATGCCGCAGTTTCCCAAGCACATCTTTATGCCAGGGATGACCCAAGCAATAACGTCTACCCTCTCGTGGCGAGCCAGGTTTACCAGAATGCGGGGCGCTGGGACGACGCCGAAGCACTGCTCGAAAAGGCGATAGCGGCGCGACCGACCGCCGACGCGCTGACGGTAGCGCTGGCCCGCGAGTATATCCGCACCGGGCATTTCAGCAAAGCCGAGGGGGTGCTGACCAGCCGATTGAAAGCCGATCCGAACAACGCGGCGCTAAGCGCGGTGCTCGGGCCGCTGTATCTGGAGACCCGACGCACCGTCGATGCGAGAAAAGTCTATGACGATCTACTGGCGCAGAAGCCGAACGACGTCGCCGCGCTGCTCGGCCTCGCCGATGTCTCGATCGGGGAAAAGAAATGGGCGGAAGCGATTGACGAGATCAAGCGCGCGGGCGCGGCAGCTCCCCAAGACCCCGCCCCGGGGTTAAGCTGGTCAACCTTTACCTAGCGCGCCAGGATTGGAAAGGCGCCACATCTGCGGCGAGCGACCTCGCCGCCAAATTCGCGTCAAATGTCGAGGTGCTCGACGCGCAGGCCCGAGCCCAAATTGGCGCCGGCGACCTGCAAAGCGCGATAGCCACATACAAACGCGCCTACCAATTCGCCCCGAATTCGACCGATATCCTGTCGCGTTATGTTTTCGCCTTGAACAAGGCGAAGGATTTTGTCGAGGCCCAGTCGGTGCTGCGTGCGGCGCTCAACCGCGCCCCGCAGAATTTGACGATCAAGGCCGACCTGATCCGGGTAGCCGCAGAAATCGGCGGCGTCGATGCCGGATTGGCCGAAGCGCGCGATCTCGCGAAGAAGGATCCCGACAGCACCATCTACGATCAGGTCTCGGCTGAGCTATTGAACAAGGCGGGACGCAGCAAGGAGGCAATCGGACTGCTCAAAAGCGACCTCGCGGCCAAACCGGCCAACGACGGTCTAATCAACGCGCTGGCCCAACTGTACAGCAGCGCCGGCTACGCCGATAAGGCCGAGACGCTTCTGAGCGCACGCGTCGCCGCCGATCCGACCAATTACGTCGTCGCCTCGGCCCTGGCCTCGCTCTATCTCGAAAAGAAGAATTACGACGCCGCGATATCACAATACACAAAGATCCTCGACCAGCATCCCGTCGATCCTGGCGCGCTGAACAATCTCGCTTGGCTCTATCAGCAAAAGGGTGACCTGAACAAGGCGCAGGGGCTGGCGGAGCGGGCGGCGGCTGCCGCGCCCGAATGCCCCGCAGATCGACGATACGCTCGGATGGATTCTCTTGGCCCAAGGCGACGCCGGCAAAGCGGTGACCTACTTGACCGAAGCCAATGTCTCGGCCCCCACCGATCCGGCGATCGCGTATCACTTGGCCGTAGCACTCAATCGATCCGGGCGTTCTGCCGACGCACAGGCCATGCTCGAAAAGCTGCTCGGCTCCGGAGCTGCTTTTGCCGACAAGGCCCAGGCCGAAAAGCTGCTCGCCGAACTCAAGCACAGCTGATCGCGGCGCTGCGGCCCGCGGCCGTCGACAATACAGCCCGGCGTGGCCGTTACGGGACGGTCCCGATCTCCTGCAGCAGCTGTTTCAGCTGGTCGGCGAGATCAGGCTGAGCCTCTCTGCGCCGAGCGGCGAGATCGGTGCCGGGCGCCATATCTCTGCCGGCGGCGGGTCCTGGCGGGATGCGCTCCAGCGCCGCGGTCAGGGCCACCATCGCCTGCCGAAGTTGTGATAACTCTGCCACGTCGGCCATTGCCGGCATGGCCGGCGGCTGGCGTTGTTCGGCCACGCGAAACGTGCTTTCGAGGGTTTCAATCGAAGATTGGGCGGTGGATGCGAGCCCGTCGGTCGTCGCCGATAGGCGCTCGATGGCATTGGACAACGCGCGATGTCCCTCTTCGAGGGCGCTGACCAACCGATCGGGAATCTGCGAGATCGAGGCAGGGTCACCAAGATCGCGGTCCCGGCGCGGCGTCGGGGCAACTTCGAGCAGCTCCACGGCGCGGCGGAGGAGCGAGACGTCCATCGACTCGGTCGGGAACCCGGAGATCGCCTCGATCAAAGGGTCGATCGTAACGTCGACGGCGAGACGGGCGAGGGCGGCGAGGAGAATCAGCCCGACCAGGATCAATCCTGCTGGAACGGTTGGGATAAGTCCGGTGACAATCGGCAACAGCCCGTGTTGCTGCGCCGCGCCCAATGCCACCGCGCAAGCGAGTGCGATCAATGCGCTGAAGAAATGCGTGCGCGCCGCCCAGATATAGTAAAGCCGCGCCACTTCTTTTCGTGCTTCCCCCGGATGAAACCGGCCTTGCAGCACGACCATGCCGTCCGGTCTTGCCGAGCGCGGCTGGGGGTTAGCCGAGGGCGGGGCCAGCCGCCGCAGCCCACTGTCGGCGAAGGCCGCCCAATCGGGGCGAGCCGGGCCTTGATGCGCCGGGCCGGGAGCCAGATGGCGGCGCAGCCGGAGGCTGAGGACAACCAGATTGCCGGCGGCAAGTACAATCGCGCAGAGCGCATAGACGGCGAGCGCCGTCACCGCCAGCGTCGGCATCAGTGGAATCAAGGCCGGCGCGATGGCGGCGGGGGGTGTCAGCGACAGCGCAGGCCAAGCCATTGCGGCCGCGGCGGCGATCGCGGCAGTCGCGCTCGACAAGACGATTATCCATGGTCGCATCGCCGCTCCTTAAACCTGGCCGGCAAGCCTGTGCGCTGTCGCGCGGCTTGCGGTGTAATCGTTGATCAAGGTGCTCGCAGCCTACGACATCGGAAGAGCCGTAATTCGCAGCGACTGTTGGTCGCCTTACCCTGATAGGGCAATGGCCCGAAATCCATGCTGACGCTACGTAAAGTTATTGCCCGCTTTTAAGTCGATGGCAACAGAAGCCGGTTAAAATTTCGTTAATTCGCTGCTGCGATCGCCTCGATGCATAGCGGGCCGGATCGCTCCCCGCGGATAGCGGTTGCCGTGCGTCGCCGCCGCCGGAGCGCCCGTGTCACGATTTCAGTCAGAAGAAGATGCTGACGTTTTTGGCGAGCAGCACGTTCTGGTCGAGAGTGATCTTGCGGCCCGCGATCTTCCAGGCGCCGGCGACCCGCCGCAGAACATCCCGTCTGGCGCCGACATAGAAATCTTGCTCGGTCTCGGCTCGGCTCCGATAGACCATGAAATTCGAATAGACCTTGACCTCCGCTGCCGCATCGCCGGGTTCCACCTCGATATTGGTGATCAGATGGCGCGTGCGCGACGGCGGGTCCTCGGCCCAGGCCATGCCCGTGTCCAGCCGCGCGACACGGCTGGTGAGGCTCGCCTTGTCCTCGTCAAGGATCGCCAGTTCGTCCGCCTTGGTCAGATCGTCCTCGACGTAACGGTCGGGATCAAGGATCGCAATCGCCTTGCTGGTCTTCGGATAGCGGTTGCTTCGCGAGCCCATCCAATAGTGGACATCGTCGGTCAACAGCTCCAGCCACTCGTGAAAGCGCCGCTCGTCCAACAGCCGGGCCTCGCGATAGAGGAACTGTTCGACCTCGCGGGTGACGTCTTCATTCATCCCCGGCATGCCCGGCTCCCGCCCATCCGTTGCCGCACGGCACCTCGGCCCAATTGTCCGCACTCATCAGCTGGGCCCAGCGCCCGTAGAACTGGCGATGGTTGCTCTCGCTAAAGCCGGAATCGCTCGCCCAGGCGCCAAGCGCCGGATCGAAGCGATCGTGCCCGAGACCCATCTGATTGTTCACCGGCATACGCCGCGAGACAATGCCGCGACAGGTCTGGGTGCATTCCTGCCAGTTGTCCATGTCGTCCTGCTCGAACGTGCCTGACGGGCTGAAGCCGCGAACGCCGGCGAGCCGGAACGCTTCCTTGACCTCGCGCGGTGCCGCTTTGTCGACAAACACATATGACCACACTTCGGTCTTGCCCGGCCCCCGCGGCTGCCACACGCGAAACGTGCGCGAGGTGCCGCGCAGCAGCGAGAAGTTCGGAAAGACGGTGCCGACGATCGGGTTGGTCAGCGCCGCACGCGGGCCAAGCCGCCGGTTGACTTCGGGCCGGATCTCGCGCTCGTAGGCTTGGATCTCCGGCATCGGCGCGTCGCCGAAATTGTCGGGATTGATGCAGATCAGGACGTGGCCGTTGCCCGGGCGACACCATCCGGTTGCCGTGGGTCGGGCTCGCGGTGGACCCGACGCTGAAGCCGATCTTCATCGCCGACAGGTGGCTCCATGACACGTGATAGGCATCGCCGCCGAAATTCTCGGCCGGGAACTTCCAGTTGCACGGCATGACCCATTTATGGGTCGCGACGATTTCGATCCCGCCGTCCCGCCGGTCGACGAAGGTGTCGAGATACCACGCCATCTCGCCGAGATAGTCGCGCAACGGCGGCGCCTCGGGCGTCGAAGGTGGCGAATAACAGCCCCTTGTAATTGGCGAGCTGCGCCACCGGCACGAGTCCCCAGCGCTCCCGATCCAATTCGTTGTGGTAGGCTTCCTTTAGATACGGCACGCCGGTCAGCCGCCCGTCATTGCGATAGGTCCAGCCGTGATAGGCGCAGGTGAAGGCGGCGGCATTGCCGGCATCGGCGCGACACAGCCGGTTGCCGCGGTGACGGCAGACGTTCAGAAAGGCGTGCACCTCGCCTTGCGTATCGCGCACCACCAGCACGGGATCTTCGCCCATATAGGTGGTGAGGAAATCGCCGGGCGTAGGAATCTGGCTCTCATGGCACAGAAAGAGCCAGCAGCGGGCAAAGATCTGCTGCAATTCCTGCTCGTAGATCGCCGGCTCGATGAAGATGCGGCGGCTCAGCAGCCCGCGTTCGCTGTCGACGAGGCCGGCGCAGTCATTTGCCATCCGCACCCCCATTATGCCCGCCGCCGGGCCGGTTCCAGTCGTCGCCATCCATCAGCTCAGCCCAGCGGCGGTAAAATCCGCGATGATTGCTCTCGCTGTAGCGGTAATCGCTGGCGACAGCGCCGAAATCCGGCTCAAAGCGCTCGCGCCCGAGCCCCATCGCGTAATTCAGCGCTTGGCGCCGCGCGACGACGCCGCGGCCGGTCTGGGTGCAGCCCTGCCAATTGTCCATGTCGTCCTGCTCGAACGTGCCGCCAGGTCCGAACACCCGGGCCCCGGCGAGGCGGATCGCCTCCTTGACTTCGGGCGGCGCCGCCTTGTCCGTATAGACAAAGGCCCAGCATTCGGTCTTGTCGGGACCACGCGGATGCCAGACGCGCAAGCGTGCGCGAGGTCGGGCGCAGGATCGACAGGTTCGGAAACACCGTGGCGGCGACCGGGTTGCCGCGGTCGATGCGCGGCCCCAGTCGCTGCTGCCAGCTCCGGGCGGATCTGCGCCTCGTAGGCGAGCACGGCCGGATGCGGCATGTCGGCCGGCATGTCCGGGCCGGTCATCATCGCACTGTGGCCGTTGCCCGGCGACAATGCCCGTCCGGCATTGTCCGGCCGGGTGCGGAAATCCCCGCCCGAGCCGGTCTGCACCGCCGACAGGTGGCTCCAGTGCACATGATAGCCGTCACCGGCAAAGTTCTCGGCCGGGAACTTCCAGTTGCACGGCATGATCCATTTGTGCATGCCGCCGATAATCTCGATGCCGCCCTCGCGGCGATCGAAAAACATGTCGAGATACCACTTCATCTCGCCCAGATAGTCGTGCAGCGGCGGCGCTTCGGCGTCGAAAGTGGCGAACCACAGCCCTTTGTAACTGTCGAGCTGCGCCACCGGCACGAGGCCCCAGCGGTCGCGGTCGAGCTCGTCGTGGTAGGCTTCCTTCAAATAGGGCACCCCGGCCAGCCGCCCGTCATTGCGATAGGTCCAGCCGTGATAGGCGCAGGTAAACGTCGCGGCATTGCCGGTATCGGCGCGGCACAGCCGGTTGCCGCGGTGGCGGCAGACGTTCAAAAAGGCGCGCACCTGACCACCGCTGTCACGCACGACCAGCACCGGGTCCTCGCCCATATAGGTGGTGAAGAAGTCGCCGGGCTGCGGGATCTGGCTGTCGTGGCACAGATACAGCCAGCAGCGCGCAAAAATCTGCGTCAGCTCCTGCTCGTAGATTTCCGGCTCGATAAAAATGCGGCGGCTGACGAGGCCGTTGTCGCTGTCCACCAACCCGTTCAGATCCCTCACCATCCCTGTCTCCTTAATGGCCCGGGTCAATATTTTTCCGAATGTCGCTCAACCCCGCCGCATCATCCGCAAGGTCGATCCGGCGTCAACCGAGACGACCGATCCGGTAATGCCGCGGGCGTTGGCCCGCGACGCCAGAAACACAAAAGCGCCGGCAAGGTCGGCCGGGTCGAGCGCCAATTGCAGCGGGTTGCCCGCGGCGATCCGCTCCGCCGCGCCGGGAAGGGCGAATTGCGAGCGATCCTCCAGCGACAATGCCGCGACACTGCGCAGATCGGTCATCGTGCCGCCGGGCGCCACGCCGTTGACCCGGATCTTCGGCCCCAATTCGACCGCCAATTGCCGGATGATCCCGACCACCGCATGCTTTGACGCCGTATAGATCACGCCGCCGCCGGCCGAGGTAAACCCCGCCCCCGATGCGGTAAAAATCATGCAGCCCTTGCTTTTGTTCGAGTTCGTCGAGCGCCGCCTTGGCCCCCAGGATGCAGCCCTTGACATTGATCGCGAACAATTCGTCGCAGGCGGCGGCGATGCTGGCTTCCGCCAGGTCGGCAAGCCGCAGGAAGCCGTCGAGCACTCCGGCATTGCCGACGAAAATGTCGAGCCGGCCAAACGCGGCGACGGTTTCCGCGACCGCCCGCTTGTTGTCGTCGAGCCGGCTCACATCGCCGCTGATTGCGGTCACCTGATCGCCGAACCGCGCCCGCAGCTCCTCGCCGCGGCCGGAGACGCGGTCCATGACCGCGACCCGCGCGCCCTCCTCGACATAGCGTTCGACGACGGCCCGGCCGATGCCCGAGCCGCCGCCCGTGACCAGCGCTACCTGCCCGTCGAGCCAGCCCATGACGCCCTCTCCCTGACGATGCCCCGCGAGCCTCAGCGCGTGCGCTTGTATTCGTAGTCCTCGCGCTCGCCATTGCCGACCCGCAGCCCCGAGGGCAGCGGCGGCCGCGTGGTGTTGACCTTGGCGTGGACGTCGAGCGCCGCCTGGTCGGTCCAGCGTTCGAGCAATGCGAGCTTGTCGGGGTTGACGACGCTCTGAAAGACCTCGAACTGCTCGCAGCCCGGTTCCTTCATGACCTCCAAACAGCGTCCCCTAAAGGCCTGCGCCAGTTCCCCGCCCTTGCCGGGCGCGGCGGTGATCGTGACCACCAGTCTGAGCGACATTTCTTCCTCCCGACAAATTGCCACCACGGAAGACGACCGGGGCAGCGCCGCGGCATGCGCGACGCCGCCCCGCGCGCCTCAGTTCAGCCCGTACAAGCCCATGGCGCCGCCCGCCATGACCTGGTGCTTGGTCTCGGGCGAGAGACCTTCCATGCGATCCATGATCATTTTCGGGGCGCCGGGGAAGAAGCCGTCCGGGTGCGGATAGTCGGTCGCCCACAGGATCTTGTGCGGCCCGATGTAATCGGCCAGCGCCTTGATGCTGCCCTCGACCGGCTCGAACGAGATCCAGCAATTGCGCTGGAACAATTCGCTCGGCCGCGTCGTCAGGCCGGAATCGTTGAAGCCCTGATCGTCGAAATGGCGGTCCATGCGGTCGAGCCAGGGCGCGATCCAGCCGCCGCCCGATTCGAGGAAGGCGATGCGAATTTTCGGATGGCGTTCGCACACGCCGCCCCAGATCACGCTCATGCAGGCCAGCATCATTTCCATCGTATGGCTGATGATGTGGCGGGCGCCGCGGCCCTCGAAGCGGTCGACGCCGACCGTCGGCATGCCGCTCGATGCGCCCTCGTGAAAGCCGATCGCGAAGTCGAGATCTTCGGCCGCCTGCCAGAACGGCTCGTAGCGTTCGTCGTGGATCATCTTGTCGCTGTACGGGTTGGGCCGGATGAAGCCGCCGCGGAAGCCCAATTCCTTCTTCGCGAACTGCATCTCCTTGATCGCCAGCTCGACCGATTGCAGCGGCAGCATGGCGACGCCGAACAGGCGGTCGGGATAGGGCTTGCAGTAATCGGCGAGCCAGCGGTTGTAGGCGCGGCACACCGCGGCCGCGAGCTCGGGGTCATGGATTGCGCCCGAGAACAACCCGAGGCTCGGATAGAGAAAGGCGGCGTCGATGCCGTCGGCGTCCATGTCGGGGATGCGCTTATGCGGGTCGAACCCGCCCGGCTTGCCGTCCTTGTATTCCATCGTGTCGGCCGCGACCACGCCCTGGCGGGCGCCGACCGCGCCGATCCGGCCGATGCCGAGCTGGGCATTGCCGACCGTGTGCTCCTCGATGACCAGCCGCTCCTTGCCGTTCTCGCCCTTGACGATCTTCGGCGCCCGATCGCGAAATTTCGGGTCGATGTATTTGTCCCACAGATCGAGCGGCTCGAGGATATGACCGTCGGCATCGATGACGTTGTAAGCGTTGCGCATGATCCGTCTCCTATCGGACACCAGAGAGCAACCAACCAAGGGCTGATGTTACCAACCAAGCGTTTGGTAGTGAAAAACCTATCCTCCCGATCGGGCTTTGTCAAAGCCGGGCAGCGCGGCGGCGAGCGCCCGCCTCGACACTGCCGGGCGTCGGGCGACTGCCGGCCGGCGCGCGGCGTGGTTTGGCCGCGGCGAGACCGGCGAGCGCCAGCGAGGTGAATTGCTCGGCGACCTCTTGAACGCTCAGGCGACCTTGCGGATCGTACCATTTGTACGCCCAGTTCAGCATCCCCAGCAGCCCATACGACGTCACCTGGATATCGAGCTCGGCGCGAAATTCCCCATTCTCGACCCCATCGCGCAGGATCTGCTGCCAGCACCCCTCATAATCTTTTGGCGAAAAGCCGATCATCTCGCGAAACCGGCGCTTCACCGACTCGCGCTCGCGCAGATAGACAAAAAGATGCGGGTAATGCCGGTCGAAGGCTTCCAGATGCGCCAAAATCGCCCGGCGCAGCTTCTCGGTCGGCGCTAAATCCGCATCGGCGATCGCGGCGATCGTCCGATACATTTGCGCGATCGGCTCTTTGACGACGAGGTAGAGCAACGCCTCCTTGCTCTCGAAATGATGATAGAGGCTGCCCTTCAGGATGCCGACCTCGTCGGCGATGTCGCGCACCGTGGCGGCATGATAGCCCTTGGTGCGGAACACCTTCGCCGCCGCCGCAACGATCTCGTCGAGCGTGGCCATTTTTACATGATCTCCCGATTGAGCGCCGCGGCTCCAACGGCTTCGTCCAATGCGGGCGTTGATCGTAGCGTGCTCTTGCCGTCGACGCGAGACCTTATGCCACCACCGCCCTTTCGCGTTGTCGCGGTTTCGCCATCGGCGCATGCTGACCTCCCCAGGAGGGGCCAGAGGAGAACACAATGACCAGCGCCGCGATCCGCCGCACCGCACCGCCGCCGACCCCGGAGGAGCTGATCCGGCGCGCCCGCGATCTGGTCCCCGAGATCCGCGCCTTGGCCGAGGAAACCGAGCGCAATCGCAAGATTTCGCCCGTCGATTATCGCCAAAATTCGCGATGCGGAACTGTTGCGCACCACGCGGCCAAAGGAGTTCGGCGGCTTTGAATTCGACCCCACCGTCGCGCTCGAAATCGCCTTGACGATCTCGGCCGCCTGCGCCTCGACCGGCTGGGCGGTCAATGGCGCGCTTTCCAACGGCATCTCGTTCGGTCATTACCCGATCGAAACCCAGCGCGAATTATGGGGCGATGGCGCCGACCCGTTCAGCTGCGCCTGTTTTGCCCCGACCGGCGCCGCGATCCCGACCGCCGGCGGCTATGTGCTGAGCGGCAAATGGTCGTTCGCCAGCGGCGTCGACCATGCGAGCTGGATCCGGCTCGGCGCTTTCATCAAATCGCCGGACGCCGCCCCGTCCTCCGATGGCGCGTTCTTCCTGCTGCCGACGGGCGAGGTCGAGATCGAGGACAATTGGTTCGTCTATGGCCTATGCGGCACCGGCAGCAAGAACATCATCGTGCACGACGCCTTCGTGCCCGAACATCGCGTGTTGCGGTTTGCCGATACCCGCGCCGGCCGCACCTCGGGCGCGCAACATCACCGCAACCCGCTCTACCGCCTGCCGTTATTGGTATTGGGCGCCTCGATGCTGGCCTCGACCGCGGTCGGCGCCGCCAAGGGTGCGCTTGCCGACTATCTGGAGATGACCACGGGCCGCAAGACCCGCGGCGCGCTCGCCGGCGGCGGGCTGGCGATGGCCGAGTTCGCCACGGTCCAGCTGCGCTTCGCCGAAGCCTCGGCCGCGGCCGAAGCCGCCGAGCTGATCCTGATGACCAATCTGCGCAATGCGATGGCGAAATTGCGCGCCGGGGAAGAAATCACCGTCGCCGACCGCATCCATGCCCGCCGCGACCAGGCCTACGCGACAAAGCTCGCCTTGCAGGCGGTCGAAGCCCTCAACGCCTCGACCGGCGGCGCCGGGCTGCTGCTCGGCAATCCGATCCAGCGCGCCTGGCGCGACGTCAACGCCGTCGCCCGCCATGTCAGCCTCAATTGGGATGCGGTCGGCACGATGTACGGTCAGCACGCCTTCGGCCTCGAACCCCGCGGTCAATATTAAGCCACCCTCGCCCGAACTTGCGGCCCTCCTGGGCGCTCGGAACACTCATCAGCCGTGGCGGGCAATCTATCAAAGCCACTTTTTTGACGGCCAAGTGCATTGCTCGATAATAACATGGCGGCCGCTCGTCGACGTCGCGCAAATGAGTTTCGGCCATATCTTTCCGCAAACTGCAACTTTTATCCCGCAGCTCAACCTCACAACATATATTCCTTGTCCTCATATTTTCCTTGTCTTCCCGGCGAAGGCCGGGACCCATAGCCGCCACGGATTCCGACTTTCACCGCTTTATGACGAAAGGGCTTGGCGGGCCGCAATGAGACGCGCATCCGCCGGGGCAGCCGACGCCCCGCCCGTGTCGCCGAGAGGCGCTGCACCCTGGTCGCCGGCTTGCCACCGAGCTGGAAACATGATCGGCGATCTCGCCGACGGAGCGCGCCCATCGCGGGTCGCGGCGAACAGATCGGCGATGCGTGACTTGATCGCGGCCGGTCCTTTGCTCATGACCGACCGCGAATTTCAGCCAACGGTTTTGCCGGCCGATCTAGCACCCAGTCCCCCTGCTGAGGATGGGCCAGTCTCCCGGTTCGAGGCTGCATTGATCTAAGTCAGTGCAACTGACTATTGCCGTATGAAAAGGTTCAGCGACAATTTTGGTGTCGTCGCGGTCCTCAGTAAGTGCCCTTTCTCACACGAAGGAGAGCCCCATGCGCAAGGCGTCATTGGTTGTTGCCTCTGCCGTTTCGGCAATCTCATGCATCTTTCTGTTAGCGCCGGCCGACGCCCAGAAGACGGGAGGATCGCCACCGATCGGTGTCTCCAGTTCGCAAACGATTCCGGTAGGGGGTGTGTTCGGCGAGTGCGCGTTCCCTGTTCTGTTTCAACAAAGTGGCAAAGCCGGCACGATCACCCTTCCGGGCCGCCGGTTCATTTTCACCTCTCCGGGGCTGGATGCGACGTTGACGAATACCGAGACGTCGAAGTCCGTGACGTTGAATATCACGGGGACGTTTCACCAATCGACCGACTCGATGGGCGATACGGTGACAGTCGTCACCGGCCGCAATCTCCTGGGCGATCCTGACGCTGGGTTCGTGCTAGCGATCGGATCATTTAGCTACAAGTTCGACGCGGGCGGCAACCTCGTGCAGCCTCTGGCGGGGACCGGAAAGTTGATCAAGGTTTGTTCGTTGATCTCGTGAGGTTCAGACTGCGCTCTGGGAAGGTCAGCTTCCTACCTCCTGAGCCGTCCCCCGGTCGCGAGCCCCCAAGGTCTCTTAGAGCTTGGCCCGAAATGAATTGAGCGATTTCAGCGGTTTGTGATACCCAAGCTGTTGTCAGATAGCATGGGGGACACAAAATGTGGACTGAAACCGCTCGGGAGCAGTATCGGCGGGAAGATCTGCGCTACGCAAGTGACATGACGGATGCTGAATGGGCGCTGATCGAGCCCCATATGCCGGGGCACAAGGCCTTGGGACGGCCGCGAATAGTTCGGCTCCGGGGTGTTGTCGACGCCGTGCTCTACATTTTACGGACGGCGTGTCCATGGCGTCTGCTGCCGCGCGATTTTCCGAAGCGGTCGACGGTGCAGCGTTACTTTTATGCATGGCAGGCGGAAGGGCTGTGGGAAAAGGTCAATTTCCTGTTGGTCCAACAGGCTCGGGAGCGTGATGGCCGCGACGCCAGCCCGTCGGCAGGGGTGATCGACAGTCAATCGGTCAAGACTACGGAAAGCGGCGGTCCGCGGGGGTATGACGCGGGCAAGAAGATCAACGGGCGCAAGCGCCACATCATTACCGATACCAACGGTCGTCTGGTTGGCGCGCAGGTACACAGTGCCGACATCCAAGATCGAGACGGTGCGCCCGACTTGCTGGCTTCGATCCGCTATCTCTTCCCATGGCTGCGCCATGTCTTTGCCGATGGCGCCTACGCCGGCGAGAAGCTGGAGACCGCGCTTGCCGGGCGCGGGCAGTGGACGCTGGAGATCGTCAAGCGATCAGACCAAGCCAAAGGGTTTGAAGTATTGCCCAGGCGCTGGGTGGTCGAACGGACCCTAGCCTGGTTTGGCCGCAATCGGCGGCTGGCGAAGGACTTTGAGAGGACCATCGCCAGCAGTGAGGCATGGCTCTATCTTGCTTCAGTCCAACTGCTGGCACGCCGTCTTGCCCGACCCCGCGCACAAGTAATAGATGCTTAAATCCATTGACTACAGCTATCGCGATTCGTGGTCAGGCTCTTAGTTAAACCAGAGGTCTGAACCAGATAGATGGTTTCTGGTTTCTCTTACTCGTCGCCCCGTGCGCCTTTAGCCCACGGACATGTTCCCTGGGGAAAGCGGGGGCAGGTGCCGTTGGTACGGTGTTAGCTGCCCTGGGTGCCCGCTTTTCGGGGCATGATGGGCGAGTACCAAGCGCCAAATTCGCACCACTAGCCTATGGCCCGCGCAAGCGATTTACCCGACGCCTCACTCTTCTTGAGCAGCAATCTGGTCGTCGAACCACGCGAGGTCATTGGGCAGTGTCGCGTTGCTCGGCGACTGCCGCGCAAGCCGTGAAATGATGTCCCGTCCTTGCCGGAATCCACCGAGCGCGTCCTCGCGCAAACCCTGCCGCGCTTTGACCATCGCCACACGGCCGTAGCTCAATGCCAGATCGCGCTGCCACCCGGCATTGCTCGGGTCCGCCTTGGCCAGCCGGCCGACGATATCATGTGAGGCCTGGTAGCTGGTCAGCGCCGCTGCCAGCTCGCCCTGCGCCCGCTGTACGTCGCCGATCTTCTCATGCGACACCGACAGATCGCGCTGCCAGCCGGCATTGCCTGGGTCCGCCTTGGCCAGCCGCTCCCTGATCGCCAGCGAGGCCTGGTAACTGGTCAGCGCCGCTGCCAAATCGCCCTGCGCTCGCTGCACGTCACCGATCCTGTCGTGCGACACTGACAGATCGTGCTGCCAGCCGGCATTGCCTGGGTCCGCCTTGGCCAGCCGCTCCCTGATCGCCAGCGAGGCCTGGTAACTGGTCAGCGCCGCTGCCAAATCGCCCTGCGCTCGCTGCACGTCACCGATCCTGTCGTGCGACACTGACAGATCGTGCTGCCACTCGGCATTGCCCTGATCCACTTTGGCCAGGCGCTCGGAAATCGCGAGATCGGCCCGGTAGCTGGTCAGCGCCGCTGCCAGGTCGCCCTGCGCCCGCTGTACGTCGCCGATCTTCTCGTGCGACACCGACAGATCGCGCTGCCACCCGGCATTGCTCGGGTCCGACTTGGCCAGCCGGCCGACGATATCATGTGAGGCCTGGTAGCTGGTCAGCGCCGCCGCCAAGTCGCCCTGCGCGTGCTGCACGTCGCCGATCCGCTCGTGCGATATCGACAGATCGCGCTGCCACTCGGCATTGCCTGGGTCCGCCTTGGCCAGCCGCTCCCTGATCGCCAGCGAGGCCTGATAGCTGGTTCGCGCCGCCGCCAGATCGCCCTGCTCAACCTGCACGTCGCCGAGATCATTAAGCGCAACTGAATGAGACCGCTCGTCTAGGGCTTCGATCAGCAGCGCCGCGTCGATGGCTTTTCGCGCGCCATCAAGCGTTCCGACGATTTCCTCGAGCCGGCCGATCTCGATCCAGGTCCAGAAATCTTCGGGATCGCATTCGGCCGCCTGATGGAATGCTTTCAAGGCGCCGGCCGAATCGACCAGCTTCAGCATTGTTCCGAGCTGCCGCGCCGCCGCAGCGGCCTCTCGGTGAGCCTCGCCGGCGGCCGCAAGCCGCTCTTCCATCTTCCGGCGCAGGAGCTCGACGGCAGGAAGCTTGTCGCCTGCCGTCAACGCGTTCAGGGCGGCTCCGGCCCGCTCATCCGGCGAATCGCGTGCTTCCTGCCCCAACTCGCGAACCCCCTGCCGGAGCTGATCAAGCTCCTGTAGCATCCGCGCGGTCTCGGATTCACGTTCGGCCAGCTGGGCTTCATATTCGGCGCGCAGCGTCGCCATTGCCGCCTCAGCTTGCCGGTCGGTTCCGTCTGGGAGCCGCACCGTCGTATCCGCACCCGCGGACTGCAACGCCCTCCACAGATTATCCGCCGGGATCGCATAGGCGACGCCGCTGCCCTGCTCGGCCACAGCCACCACCATTCCCCAGACCACGTTGCCCAGATCGTCCAGCACCGCAGAGCCCGAGAAACCGCTTTCCACCGTGAAGCCGCGCGCCGAATTTTTTGGATCGATCTGGCGCCAGCCTCGCGGAATGTTGCTGCCGCCCATCTCGCCTTGCACTTGCTGGCCATAGCTCTTGTAATCGGCCTCGGCGCCGTCGAATCAGGACCGGCTGGCTCTGCGTCGGCAGGTGCTGAGCGATCGCCGGCAGCGGCGAGATCGCTTCGACGGGCTTGTCGAGACAAACCACGGCGATGTCGGACAGTTCGCCCGGCGCAGCGCGGGCATTGCTGAACCATCCGCCGGGGCGCACATGGCCTGTCACTTCATCCTGCAACGCCTCGAAGCGGATCGTGATCGGATCGGCGGGCGGCTCTTTCGGGACCGGCTTTGGCAAACCGAGATGAGCGCCGATGACATGGGCGCAAGTCAGCGCGATGTCCGGCCCGATCAAAAACGCGCAACCCGCCAGATCGTCCGCGGTCGCGTGCGCTCGCAGCCAGCCGACAACCGCACCCGGCCCCAGATCGGCCATGGTGCCCCGGCCTACCATTTCAGCACGACCTTCAGATTGGCCGTGACCGTCCCTTCGACCAGGACAATTCCTGTCTTGCCGCTGATGTTTACTCCGAACTCGACCGAGACCTCCTTGGCCGACGCGGTCGCCTTGCGCAACTGCTCGACCGCTTGCTCTGCCATCTCCGCGACCATGTTTACGCCGTCCGACCAGGCGGTTGCGACCCTCTCCGCCGCTGCGGTGGCCTCGGTGACGCCGCCGCGTGTCGGCAAGGGCGCACGGCTCGAACTCGACCGCGACAACGGCGCCGGAGGGCAGGGTGAATGTCGTGTAGTCCACGGGCATTGCCTCGCTGATTGTCCGCGACCAGAACCCTACACGCATTGCGGCGCGGCATCCAAGATCCGGGTCGGCCGCGCCACCAAGGTCAATTATCCGACACAATGATATGATAATCGCACGTCCGCCGATTGGGTCGGCGGCGGTTTCGGAGCCCTCGCAAAATCGCGTTCTGGCATTTTCCCGTGAATTCCCGGTTCCGCCGATTTAATTCCCGGTTAGGCCGGCAAAAATTCCCGGTTCGCCCGCAACGGGAATTTGCTCGCAACGGGCTGATTTGTCGGCCGTTTTCGCGGTCGAACCGGAGTCGCGCGGCGAAAATCGACAAGATTCCCGGTTATTTTCCCGGTTCACGGGAATATGCCGCCGCCGGCTGGCCCTATCGCCCGGCCTTCGGTTGACACCGCGGGGTGGGGTCGATCATGGTGCGCGCCGTTCGCCAGCATCCGCCCCTCGGAAGACGCCATGACCGATGCCGATCTCGCCGCCACCGTCGATGCCGCCTGGGAGGCGCGCGACGGGGTTTCGCCGTCGACCAGGGGGGCCTACCGCGACGCGGTCGAGGCCGCGCTCGACGGGCTCGATGCGGGGGAATTGCGGGTCGCCGAAAAGACGGCGCAGGGCTGGCAGGTCCACCAATGGCTGAAAAAGGCGGTGTTGCTGTCGTTCCGCCTCAACGACATGGTCGAGATCCCCGGCGGCCCGACCGATCCCGAGCGCGGGGCCTCGCGGTGGTGGGACAAGGTGCCCTCGAAATTCGCCGGCTGGTCGTCGAACCGCTTCCGCGACGCCGGGTTCCGCGCCGTCCCCGGCGCGATCGTCCGCCGCTCGGCCTATATCGCGCCGAATGTCGTGCTGATGCCGAGCTTCGTGAATGTCGGCGCCTATGTCGACAAGGGCACGATGGTCGACACCTGGGCGACGGTCGGATCCTGCGCCCAGATCGGCGCCAATTGCCATCTCTCGGGCGGGGTCGGCATCGGCGGGGTGCTCGAGCCCCTGCAGGCCGAGCCGGTGATCATCGAAGATGATTGCTTCATCGGCGCGCGCAGCGAGGTAGTCGAAGGCGTCATCGTCGAACGAGGGTCGGTGCTGGCGATGGGCACCTTCATCAGCGCCACGACCAAGATCGTCGACCGCGATACCGGCGCGATCCATCTCGGCCGGGTTCCGGCCTATTCGGTGGTGGTGCCGGGCTCGCTTCCCGGCCGGCCGCTGCCCGACGGCAGCCCCGGCCCCAATCTCTATTGCGCGGTGATCGTCAAGACCGTCGATGCGCAGACCCGCGCCAAGACCGCGATCAACGAATTGCTGCGCGAATGAGAAATGCCGCCATCGACCCGGCGGCACTCGCCGCCGAGCTGATCCGCCGGCCGAGCGTCACCCCCAAAGACGAGGGCGCGCTCTCGATCGTCGCCGGATATCTCGAAGACCTCGGTTTCACCTGCCACCGCCTGGTGTTCGGCGGCGACGGCAGCGACGCGATCGTCAACCTCTATGCCCGCCTTGGCGAGGGGCGGCCCAATCTGTGCTTTGCCGGGCATACCGACGTGGTGCCGCCGGGGGCGCGCGAGGCCTGGTCGTTCGACCCGTTCTCGGCGAGCCTGCGCGACGGCGCGCTGTGGGGCCGCGGTGCGGTTGACATGAAGGGCGCGATCGCCGCCTTCATCGCCGCGGTCGAGCGCTGGCTTGCCGAACGATCCTCCGGCTTTGCCGGCTCGATCAGCCTGCTGATCACCGGGGACGAGGAAGGGGCGGGGGTCGACGGCACCAAAAGAGTGCTCGAATGGCTGGCCGCGCGCGGCGAGGCGCTCGATGCCTGCCTCGTCGGCGAGCCGACCTCGGCCACGGCGCTTGGCGACATGATCAAGATCGGTCGGCGCGGCAGTTTGACCGGGCGGCTGACCGTTCACGGCGTTCAGGGCCACACCGCTTATCCGCACCTCGCCGACAACGCCGCCCATCGCCTCGTCGCGATGCTGCACGCGCTGACATCGGCCGAGCTCGACCGCGGCTCCGAGCATTTTCAGCCTTCGACCTTGCAGGTCTCGACGATCGATATCGGCAACCCGGCCGCGAACGTGATCCCCGCGGCGGCGCGGGCGGTATTCAACATCCGCTTCAACGATCGCTGGACCGGCGAGACCTTGAAACATTGGATCGCCGAGCGCCTCGGCGCGGTTGGCGGGCATTATGAACTCGAGGTCACGGTCAGCGGCGAGTCGTTTCTGGTTCGGCCCGGCATCGTCAGCGATCCGCTCGCCGAGGCGATCCGCCGCGTCACCGGCCGGGTGCCCGAGCTCAGCACCACCGGCGGCACTTCGGATGCGCGCTTCCTCCATGCTTATTGCCCGGTCGCCGAATTCGGCCTTGTCGGCCAGACCATGCACCAGGCCGATGAGCGGGTCGATCTCGCCGATCTCGCCGCCTTGACCGAGATCTACCGCACCTTCCTCGACCTGTTCTTCGGAAATCCCTGACCGGCGACGAGTAGCCGATGGCCGCGACGGCATGGCGGGACGAGGTGCGCTCGGCGATCGTGGGGAGCTTGCGGCTGGCGAAAGGCGATCGCGGCGGGCTCGCCTGTTTCGACCGCTCGCTCGACGGATTCTGGCGCTCGTTCTTTGCCGGTGTGCTGAGCTATCCGCTCTACCTGGCACTGCTGACGATGCGGGTCAGCGCGGCCGACTGGGAGACCGCGGGCGCCCTGCGCATCGTCTTGGTCGAGACGATCGGCTATGTGATCGCCTGGGTCGCCTTTCCGCTGCTGATGCTGTCGGTCACCCGCTGGCTCGGCCGCCAGGGTCGCTTCTTCGACTTTATGGTGCCGTACAATTGGTGCCAGCTGCCGCAGAGCGTGCTGTTCGTGCTGGTCGGTCTCGGGGTGGAAAGCGGCATCCTGGGCGATCCGGCGGCGCAGGCAATCGAAGCCGCGGCCGCCATCGCCGTCCTCGTTTACGAGTGGTACATCGCCCGGGTTGCACTGGAGACGAGCGGCGCGGCGGCAACGCTCGTCGTCCTCGTCGATCTTGTCCTCGGGGTTGTCGTCAGCCGCGCCGCCGGCAGCCTTTATTAGCGCCCGGCAAAGGGGTCCGGCTGGTCCGGCCGGGGCGGCGTCAAGGTCTGATCCTGAAACTGACCGGCGGGCAGGGCCTGACGGGCAGGCGGGTTATGATCGGCAGGTTGGGTCTGCCTGGTCAGCTGCGACACGAGCTGGTCGAACGACTGGGTCTGATCCGGCGGCGGGGTCAGGGACCGGGCGAGACGAGACTGCCGCGGCGCGGGCGACGCGTCATCGCGGGCGGATCGAAAATGCGCCTCTCGCGATGCAGTTCGCGCGTGCTCGGGCTGTAGATGGCGCGCTGGCGGATGCCCTGCCGCGTAATGGGAAGCGGCCTTTCGCGGAGATGGCGGGGGCGGGGCTGCATCATGCGCGGCGACGGGGGAGGCCGCGGGGATCGGCGCAGGCTTTAGCGCCGGGACAGCTGGCGGCGCCGATACGCTGCTCGGGATCGCCGGCGGGACAGTCTGGACGGCTTTGATCGGCGGCGGAGCGGTTGGGGCGGCCGTCGCTGGCTGCGGCGCGGCCGGCGGATTGGGGAGCGCGGCGGCTGCCGCGGTGACATGCGTTGTGCCGGCGTCGGGCGATATCGGCGCCGGAAGGGGCGCAGATTTGGGTCTCGGAAGCGGCGACGGTCTGCCTCGCTGGCCTCGAAAGCAGCGAAAATCCGATGCCGTAAGAGGCGCCGATGACGCCGATGGCGACCAGGCCGACAAGGGCGAGAAACGCCAGCGTGCTCGCCGGCAGCTCGGGCTTGCCGGTGGCGAGGCGATCGGGCGCGAAAGGCGTCGGCGACAAGACCGGAACATGCCCGCCGGTCCCGACCGGCGAGGCCACCTGCGTATCGGCGACCGGCGGATCGATCGGCCGAACCCTGGATGCCGGGAACAGCTGCGGCTCCGCACGTTCCGGTCGGGGCTCTCGCCTGGGCGGTCGGGGCTCTCGCCTGGACAGAGTAAGCGGGAGGTCGTCAAATATATTCTTGCCCATTTATCGCCTCATTCTCGCCGTTTTCCGTCGAACAACCTCGCAAAATGTAACAATTCGCGCCATATGCTGGTGAATAGTGCTTAATCGCCCGGCGCCTTCACCATCTTGCGCCGTCGATAGGTTAATTATTAAACATGAAACCTGTTTGCAACCCTGACTTCAGCGCCGAGGGTGCGGCAGGATATGTCATTTACGAGTCGCGATAGCGGTCGGGATACTTGACCTCGACCAGATAAAGACCCTCGGCCGGGGCGGTCGGGCCGCCGGCGCGGCGGTCGCGGGCGGCGAGTGCCGTGCCGACGTCGTCGGGCTGCCAGCGGCCGAGCCCGACCAGCTCCAAGGTGCCCGCCATATTGCGCATCTGGCGATGCAGGAACGAGCGCGCCCGCGCCTCGATCCGAATCTCGTCGCCGATGCGGTTCACGTCCAGCGCATCGAGCGTCTTGAGCGGCGATTTCGCCTGACACAGCCGGTCGCGAAAAGTTGTGAAATCGTGGTGGCCAACGAGATGGCGCGCGCCTTCGCGCATCGCCTCGACATCGAGCGGCGGCGCTACCCGCCACACCCGGCCGCGCTCGAGCGCCGCCGGCGAGCGCCGGTTGAGGATGCGATAGACGTAGACGCGCAAGATGGCCGACAGACGCGCGTCGAAATCCTCGGGCGCGGGCTCGGCGGCGAGCACGCTGATCGCGGCCGGGCGCAGATGGTGGTTGACCGCGCCGCGCAGCACCTCGGCCGGCACCGAGCGCGCGAGGTCGAGATGCGCCGTCTGTCCCAGCGCATGAACCCCGGCATCGGTGCGCCCCGCCCCGTGCACTGTGACCCTTTCGCCGCAAAAGCGCATGACCGCGGTTTCGAGCGCTTCCTGCACCGACAAGCCCTGCGGCTGACGCTGCCAGCCGACGAGCCCGGCGCCGTCATATTCGATCCTCAGCCTGTAGCGGGGCACAACAAAATCTTCCCGGGCGGGATCGGATAGCCGCGCAGGAACTCGGACGCGTCGAGCGGGGCGCGGCCCGGCCGTTGCAGGCGCAGCAGCCGCAGAGCGCCGGACCCGCAGGCGATCGCCAGACGATCGTCGAGCACGGTGCCTGGCGGGTCTCCCGGGGCATCGGCAAGCGCCGCGGCGGCGAGTACGCGAATGGGTGCGCCATCATGCTCGAAATAGGCGCCGGGCCAGGGATCAAGTGCGCGTACCCGACGCTCCAGCTCCGCCGCCGGGCGACGCCAATCAAGCCAACCCTCCTCGCGGCTGATCTTGGGTGCATAGCTAACGCCCGCTTGCGGTTGCGGGCGCGGGACCAGGGTGCCTGCGGCCAGGCCGTCGAGAGCGGCGACGATCAGCCTGCCGCCGAGTTGGGCGAGCTCCTCGGTAAGGCCGGCGGTGGTCGCCGCGGGACCAATCGACAGCGGCTGCTGCATCAGGATCGGGCCGGTGTCGAGCCCTTTTTCCATCTGCATGATGGTGATTCCGGTTTCGCGGTCGCCGGCGAGCAAGGCGCGCTGGATCGGGGCGGCGCCGCGCCACCGCGGCAGCAGCGAGGCATGTACATTGAGGCATCCAAGCCGCGGCGCCGTCAGCATCACCTGAGGCAGGATCAGCCCATAGGCGGCGACAACTGCAGCCTCGGCGCCGAGTGCGGCGAACCCCGCCTGAGTCTCCCGGTCACGCAGCCCGGCCGGGCAGCGGACCACGATGCCGTGCCGCTCCGCCAACAGCTGAACCGGCGAGGGTTGCAGACGATGACCCCGGCCGGCCGGACGCGGCGGCTGCGTATAGACGGCGAGCAGCCGGTGCCCGGCCGCGATCAATGCCTCGAGGATCGTCGCAGCAAACGCCGGCGTGCCCATGAAGACCAGGTCCAACGCGGCACTCCCCGCAGACGGCGGTCGTCGCCCGGCCGCTGGCGCTAGGCGGGGACGAGGGTCCGGTTGCGTTTCGACTTGGCGAGCTTGCGCAGGATCATCCCGCGCTTGACCATCGAAATATGGTCGACAAAGAGGACGCCGTCCAAATGGTCGATCTCGTGCTGAACACAGGTCGCGAGCAACCCCGATGCCTCGATCTCGCGGATCTCGTTCTGGTAGTCGAGATAGCGCAGGCGGATCTTTTCCGGGCGGGTGACCTCGGCGTAATGCTCGGGCAACGACAGACAGCCTTCGCTGCCGGTCGTCAGCTCCGGCGAGCGCCACAAGATCTCCGGGTTGGCCAGCATCATCGGCTGCGGCTTTTCCCCTTCGCGCGCGACATCGAGGACAATGACGCGCTTTGCGACCCCGACCTGGGGTGCGGCAAGGCCGACGCCGATCGCCTGGCGCATCGTCGCCAGCATGTCGTCCATCAGCCGCCGGACCTTGTCGTCGACCGCGGCGACGGGCAGCGCCTTGATTTTGAGGCGCGGGTCAGGGGCGGTGATGATCGGTAGCAGGGCCATCGGACGCAAATTTAGATAAGGGACCGGCTGCGCAGCGTCAATCCGCCGGCACCGATCCAGACCCTCAGGCCGGTCCGATCGCGGCGAGAAAATCCGCCGTGATTTGCTCTGTCGGCCGGCGCAGGATGGTCTCGTTGGTGACGAGTTCGAACTCGGCCGCTGCCGAAGCCGCCAGCAGCGGCGGCCGGATCGAGATCCCGCGTGCGTTCAACCGCTCGGACAGAGAAGCGGCGGCGGAGCCACAAATACGCAGGCGGGTAACATTGGTCGACGCCGCCGAGCGCAGCACCTGGACGGTGGGTTGTTCGCCCAATGCCCGGAACAGCGCGTCGGCCGCCGCGGCCGCCCGCGCAAAACGCTCGGCGAAGCCGTCGAGATAATGCAGCGCCACCGCCGCGTAAGGCCACGCCTGCCGTAATCCGCCACCGAACATGCGGCGCTGATGGTAGAGCCCGTCGAGCAGATGCCTGGGGCCGGCGAGCACTGCGCCGCCGGCGGCGTTGAAATATTTGTAAAGCGACACGTAGACCGTGTCGAACGGCGCCGCGTAATCCGCCGGCGTGATCCGGGTGTAAGGGGTGGCGAGAAACAGCCTCGCGCCGTCGAGATGCAGCCCGATCCCGCGCTCGCGCGCGAAGTCGGTGATCCGCCGCATCTCGGCATGGTCGAAGACCTCGCCCGACAGGCGGCGCACCGGGCTTTCGATCGAGATCGCGCCGATCGGCGTTCTGACTCGGCCGGCTTCGGCGCGTGCCGCTTCGGCGATGACCTCGTCGAGGGCAAAGCTCGCCCGTTCGGCGGCGAGCGGGACCAGGGTCAGCCCGCTGAGCACCTGTGCACAATCGCCGGTATCGGCGTAGAGATGGCTTTCGCGCTGGACCAGCACCCGGCGCCCGCGCTGCGCCAGAAGGCGAACCGCGAGATGGTTGGCCAGCGTCCCTGAGGGCATGAAGATCGCCGCTTCCTTGCCGAGCAGTACGGCCATGCGCTGTTCGAGCCGCGCAACGGCGCCACCCAAGGAGAACTCGTCGGCTGCGATCCCGTCCTCCTCGGCGAGCCGGGCCAGCAGGCGCGCGTACTCGGCCGGCGACAGCGCGAGGCCGTCGGAAGTGAAATGGATCGCGCAATCTTGCATCGCCCTGCCCTGACGCTAGCGCGGTAGCCGCGAGGCCGCGGAGCTGGTTTCTCCGAGGCGCGGCGGCTGGCCGCGGGCTGACACCGTCGCCACGGCGATGCTAGCATGAGCGATATCGGAGATCGCGATGAAACCGGCGCATTTGTGCTTCACCCTCGTCTGCCTAGCGCAGGTTTTTGCGATCATGGCTCCGCGCGAAGCCAAGGCGTGGGGCCCCGAGGGCGACAGGATCGTCGCATTGGTCGCCGATCGGCTACTGCAGGCGCACGACCCGGCGGTGCAAAAAAAGGTCGCGGCGATCCTGGCAACCGATAAGGACAACAGCTGGACCAAAACCGACATCGCCGGCGAGGCGACCTGGGCGGATGTGTTGATGGACAAGAGCCAGGAGGGGCGGGCGGCAACCGCGCAATGGCATTACGTCAAGCTCGATGCCGCCAGCCCTGATTTGGCCAAGGCCTGTTTCGGCCAACCCGAGCTGCCGGCGACGACCCCGGCCATCCACGGCCCGCAACAGGATTGCATCATCGACAAGGTCAACGAGTTCGCCAGAGAACTGTACGATCCCGGCACTTCAGCCGGCGAGCGGCTGATGGCGCTGCGGTTCCTGCTGAACTTTACCGGGGATTTGCACCAGCCATTGGCTGCGATCGAGCATGGCGATCAGGGCGGCGACTGCATTGCCGTGCTCCCGCCCGGCGCCAAGACGCCGGTCCGGCTCAGCATCTATTGGAATGATGTTCTTGTCACCGAGGCCGAGGGCAAGGACCCGATCACGGCGGCCGATCAGATCGTCACCGGTCTGACCCCGGGCGACATCACCAAATGGTCCAGCGGCACGCTCGAAGATTGGGCGCGCGAATCCTACAACATCGCCAAGAGTGTCGCCTACAGCTATCCCGCCGACTTGGTCGCCGGCAGACATGCCTTGCCACTGCGCCGAGGCGGAAAGGATTCCTGTGGGGCAATCTCGGTCTATCGGATCAATTCGGCCTATCAGGACCGCGCCATCGCCGCGGTCAGGGAGCAATTGGCCAAGGCCGGGGTGCGGCTAGCCTTCCTGTTGCGGGAAAACGTCCGGTAGCCGGTACGGCGCTCAGCGCTCTCGCGCCGGGTTGGCCCGAATCAGGGCGGCGGCGATTTCGACAGGGTCATCCTCGGCGCCGGCGAGATATTCGACCGCACGCAGCACCGGGGGATGCAGCCGGTCGCCGAGATCGGCGAGCTCAGAAATCCGCACTGGCCGCCCGTCGAGGTCGCGGGCACATTTATGCAGAACGCGTTCGAGGACGAAGGCGACAGTGACCCGGCCCGCAGACAGCGACGAGGCGATGCATCCGCGGGCATAGATCGCCAGCTCGTGCAACGCCTCCAAACTGCCGAAACGGTTGCGTTGCGTCTGATAGATCAACTGACGCTTGAGATGGGCCGCGGCCAGATCGACGATCGACTGGGTCAACTAAAGTCACGCCAGGTAAACAGAGATTCGAAATTGATCCCCGCGTTTTTGAAGTTTTGGTCGGCGCCTTCGAGGCGGTCGACGATGGCGATAATCTTGACGATCGAACAGTCGAGCTGCCGGACCGCGGTCGCCGCCTGCATCACCGAGCCACCGGTGGTGGTGACGTCCTCGAACAGGATGACCCGCGACCCGTTTTCGAGCAGCCCGTCGATCCGCTGGTCGGTGCCGTGGCCTTTGGCTTCCTTACGCACAAAAAAGCCCTTGATCGGCTTCTCCGGCCAGCTCTTAGCGCACATAGCGGCGACGATCGGAATCGCTCCGGTCTCCAACCCGCCGATATAATCGACCTGCTCATCTTTAATTCGGTCGAACAACAGGTCGGTGGCCAATGCCGCGCCTTCGGGATCGAACATCGTTCGCTTCATATCGAAGAAGAAGCTGCTCGACCGCCCCGAGGCGAGCAGGAAATCCCGCTGCTGCAGCAAGGATTTGTGGCGGATGATGCCGAGAAGCCGTTGTCTTTTGGCCGGCAAATCCGCCCGCATCCGCCTGTCCCTCCTTGCCCTTGGCGCCCGCCGAATTCGGCTGCCGGCGGCCCGCATCTGCGCGTGTTCGGCGGCGTTACGCCGACACTTGTTAAAATTAAGCCTGAAGCTTGTTCGGGTGACAAGAGGGCAAAGCTGCGGGCCGCGTGCCGGGGCTCCGCAGGCCTCGAAGCGCCCGGTTCCATGGTTAGCCAAGCTTTATGGAAAACTTACAGCGTCCCACATGTGAACCAATCTGATAAGGCTTGCTGTTCAACAGTTGTTGCGTCGGCCAGCTCGCAGCAGCGGCCGTCACTCGAAGACATTAGTATTGCTGATACTTTGTAGAAATTGGCTACCGGGGGAAAGGTTGTGCCGTTATCATCAGAATAATATACGCAGACCACGAACAGCTCATAAACGTCCTCTTGCTTGAATTTGAACTCGGTGGCCGCCGTTCCAAACGGCGGCCCTACGGCGAGTCTTTTCAGCTTATCGGGCGGCGCTAGTATCTTCGATTTCTTTGTGGAGAGATCAACCGTTCCTAGTTTTACCGTTATATGTGTGGCAGCCTTTGTGCCGTCATTTTTATATTTGGCGGCCCATGTCATCTCCGGAGAAGGAGCAGGAGCTGATGTCCTTCCTGCATTTAGTGTTCGTATAGATTGAGTGTTGCGCACGCGATACGCCTGGGAGAAGCTGTGCGGAGGCAACATAGACCCAAGCCTGGGCGCTGGCGGTGGAGGCTTCGAAGTCCTTGGCAAGGCGGCGGTTGCGATTGAGCCAAGCCAGCGTGCGTTCGACGCCCCAGCGGCGCGGCAGGACTACAAAGCCGACGGTATCGGCCATGCGCCGCACGATCTCGATGCTCCAATTGCCGAATTTGGCGAGCGTCTCGACGAGCTTGTCGCCGGCATAGGCGCGGTCGGCGAAGAGGTGGCGCAGCCAGGGAACAGGTCATGGATCGCTTCGACAACCAGCAGCGCGCCATCGCGATCTTGCACATCGGCGGGGTGGACCGCGGCGCCGACCATCAAACCGCTGGTATCGGTCGTGATATGCCGTTTGCGGCCTTTGACCTTCTTGGCGGCATCCCCCGGGTCGCGGCGGTGCCGCGCCCGAGGACAGGCTCCGCCGCGCGGTCCGCCGCTCTCGGTGGTCTTGATGGACTGACTATCGATCACCCCAGCCGACGGGCTCGCCTCGCGACCGGCAGCTTCGCGCGCCTCCAGCAACAGTTCGAAATTGATCCGCTCGAACAAACCACGGTCCCGCCAATCGTAGAAGTAGCCTTGCAGGTGGTGAACGGCGCAAAGTCCTTCGGCAGCAAGCGCCACTGACAGCCGGTCCGCGCCATATACAAAATCGCCTCGACAATCGCCCGCAAATCGGTGCCGCGCGGCCGTCCCAGGGGCTTGAGGGCCGGCAGGCGAGGTTCGATCACGGCCCACTCGGCATCGGTCAGGTCGCTTGCGTAACACTGCCCCGCGCGCTCATGCTTCAGTCGAGTGATTTCGGTCCACCACGTTGTGCCTCGTTGATTGCCTGACACAATCACCATGCCACAACAGACTGAAATCACTCTATTCATTTTCGGTCGGCCGCTCAGCGGCGGAACAGAAATTTCGACGGGCGTCTTCCCTTGGGCCTTCTCGATGCAGTAGGCACAGGCCGACCCATGTAAAGCCATTGCCCACCGCACAAGCAGAGCGCGGCGAGGGAATCGAGCGCTGACCAGGAGCCCTTTGAGCAGGCCGGTGGGTTTGAACAGGCGAAGGCCCTCGTGGATGGCTCGCCCGGAACAGGAGGAGGAGCGGGATGGCCGAGACGATCGAGCTGAACGGGCGGCGCTATCGGAAGCCGGAACGGCCGACCGTGGTGATTTGCGTCGACGGGTTCGACCCGGCTTATGTCGAGCGCGGCATCGGCGACGGCATTCTGCCGACGATCGGCGGCTTTGCGCGCGAGGGGTGGCTCGGCGCCGCCGATGCGGTCATGCCGACCTTCACCAACCCGAACAATGTCTCGATCGTGACCGGCGCGCCGCCGGCGGTGCACGGCATTGCCGGCAATTATTACCTCGACCGCGAGACCGGACGCGAGGTGATGATCACCGACGACCGGCTGATGCGCAGCGAGACGATCCTCGGGCTGATGTCGCAGGCCGGGGTCGCGACCGCCGCGGTCACGGCCAAGGACAAGTTGCGGCGGATGCTCGGGCGGGGTCTCGACGGCGTGTGTTTTTCGTCGGAATGCGCCGATGCCGGGGTCGAGGCGATGGTCGGGCGCGCCCGGCCCGACATGTACTCGGCCGATCTGTCGTTGTTCGTGCTCGACGCCGGGTTGCAGCTGCTGGAACGCGGTGATGCGCGGCTGCTTTATTTGTCGCTGTCCGACTATGTGCAGCATGGCCATGCGCCGGGCGATCCCGAGGCCGACGCGTTTCATCAAGCACTCGACGAGCGGGTGGCGCGGTTTGTCGAATTGGGCGCGGTCGTCGGGCTCGTCGCCGATCACGGGATGAACGACAAGCCGCGGGTGATCTTTCTCGAGGACGAGCTGAGCGGCCGCTTTGGCGCGGGCGCGGCGCGGGTGATTTGCCCGATCACCGACCCGTTCGTGCGCCACCACGGGGCGCTCGGCTCGTTCGTGCGCGTCTACGCCCGCGACGACAGCGATATCGCGGCAATGATGACGGTGAGTGCGGCATTGCCCGGGGTCGCCGGGGTTTTCGACCGCGCCGAGGCGTCGCAGCGCTTCGAACTGCCGTACGATCGCGAAGCCGATTTCGTCGTGCTCGGCGACGCGGACACCGCGATCGGCGCCGCGCGCGACGAGCATGATCTGTCGGGCCTCGCCGGCCATCGCCTGCGCTCGCACGGCGGCCAGGGCGAACAGCGCGTGCCGTTCATCCTGTCGCGGCCGCTGATCCCCGAGTATCGGCGGCGCGCCGAGACCGGCGGGTTACGCAACTTCGACATCTTCGACTTCGCGCTCAACGGCTTGGCGTGAGCTGCCTGCGGACGGCGCTACCGGTCCGCCGCTTTTCGGCGGGGATCAGCGCCGCCCGCAATACGCCGGCGGCAGTGACGGCGAGGCCGATCGCCAGCACGATCACCGCCGGGCGAATGCCGGTCACCAGCGACAGGTTGGTCTCCAATACCCGCATCAGCGGGGCGTGGAAGGCGAGCCGGAAATAGACCGCTTCGCCGAGCGCGGTCGCGATCGCCGCGGCGAGGCCGAGCCCGGCGACCCACGGCAGCGCCAGATGCCCGCGCACGCCGAAGCGCCACAGCAGCAGCCGGTAACCGAGCAGCCAGAACAGCAGCCCGGCCATGATCGTCGGCTCCCACCGATCGAGCTTCGACTGGAAGCAGTAATGAATGACCGCGAGCACGCCGATCGCATAGACCAGCCGGTGCAATAGCTGCCAGCGCTTGCCGCCGAGGCGGCGGACCATGCCGTCGGTCGAGGTCGCCGCCAATGCCGCAAGGCCGAGCAGGGCGGTAAAGCCGATCGTCAGATAGATCCGCAGCACGATCTCGCTGGCGACCTTTCCGAAGTCGAACGCTTCGCTCGCCGAATAAAGCGAGAAGTGGATCAGCACATAGGCAAAGGCGGCGACCCCGATCATCCGCCGCACCAGGATCAGCCGCGGCCATTGCAGGATCTGGCGCAGCGGCGTCACCGCCAGGGCGAGAAAGATCAGCCGGATCGTCCACAGCCCGATCTGATGGATCGCTTCGTTGAGCGGCCGCGCGCCGAGCAGTCCGAAGGCGTAGGCGAACATCACCCAGGTGGCGGGCACGAACAGCGCGACAAAGACCGTGAGCTTTAGCGGCGACAGACCCGGCCGCCGTAATCATTCCACGGAATGCCATCGGCGGCGTCTCCGGCTGCGGCACAGCCTCCCTACATCGGCGGCTTGACGCCGTCCTTCTCCGCGGTGACGCCGGCCGCGGTCAGAGCTGCCGTCGGGTTGCTTGCGGGCAAAAATGACGACCGCGGCGCCCGGCTTGAGCAGGCTAGCATTCGCCAGGGACATAGCCGACAACCGGGATGCCGGGCGGGACGTTGTATTTCGGCTTCCTTACCCTTGAAGGTGACGTTCATCACCTGGCCCTGCGGCGCACCGAGTGATTTGCCGACGGTGGCGTTGGTCATCAGGCTGTCGGGTACGAGATCCGCAGGCGACTGGCCCTCGATCCTGCTCCGCAGGTTCGCCTTGGGCAGGATGTGCACTTCGATCGCGTGGAGCGTGCCGTCCGTGGCCTTTGATCCGAGGTCGAGGCGACGAAATCGCCGGGCTTGATGTCGGCAAGGCTCTTCGTGACGACGGCCTGCACCGTGAAGTTCGGAGCGAGCGCGATCCGACACGGATCTGGCCGTCGCGCGATTTGACTGTCAAATTCTGGCCGTCGAGCTTATCGACGGTGCCGCGAACATGCACCGGCGGCCCGCTGGGTGGCCGGCGGGGCCTGGGCAAAGGCCGGGCACGCGATCAAGCGCGGTGAGCAGAACAAAGGCGAGAAATGATGTTCGACCGCATGATTGGCAGCCTCCCCTGCTGACTGCAATTGCAGATTGCGACGGCGAAAGATGGCGCGGCATGCCGGCGGTCGCGCATCTCACATTTCGGTGACCGGGCGGCGACGCCCTCGGCGCATATGTAGGCTTGGCAGCGGGCGCCAGCCTGAATGCTTACGGGCGTAACCCGTGCAGAAATGCGCGGGCGGACGGCTGCTGCGCCCGAGACGCGGGTTGCGTCGTCATCGGTCCCGCGAAACAATGCCAGAAAATAGGAGGAAAATGCCTTGGCCGATGACGCTATCACGGGCTTCGCGGGCCGCCCCGCGACGACGATTGCGGCGCGGATGGACCGGTTGCCGCAGACGCGCTTCATGCTGCGGTTTATCGTGTTGCTGGCGCTCGGCGCATTCTTTGAAGTCTACGACAACGGCCTGACCACCTATATCGCGCCCGGCCTGTTCAAAGCCGGCATCATGGTGGCGACGACCAAGGGGTTCTTCGACATCCACGGCTTTGCGAGCCTGATCGCCGCCACTTTTGCCGGGATGTTCATCGGCACCTTGTTGCTGAGCCCGCTGTCCGACTATTTCGGCAGGCGGACGATTTTCACGTTCGCCTTGGTTTGGTACTCGCTTGGCGACATTGATGATGGCGCTGCAGTCGAGCGATGTAGGTTTGGTCGTGTGGCGCTTTATCGCCGGCATCGGCATCGGCGTCGAGTTTGTTACCATCGACACCTATCTGTCCGAGCTGGTGCCGCGAGAGCGGCGCGGGGCCGCCTTTGCGTTTGTTGCGACAATCAGCCTGACCGCCTATCCGATCGCGGCGTTTTTCGCATTTCTGCTGGTGCCGCGGGTTCCGCTCGGGAGTCGACGGCTGGCGCTGGGTGGCGTTGATCGGCGCCGGCGGCGCGATCGTCGCCTGGTGGCTGCGCCTCGGACTGCCCAAATCGCCGCGCTGGCTCGCCCAGCACGGCCGCCATGCCGAGGCCGACCGCGTCGCACGCATGATCGAGGCGCGGATCGAAGCGGAAACCGGCCGCCCGCTGCCCGCGCGCGCAGACCCTCGCCGGAGAGGTCGAGGAGAGCCCAGGGATCGTATGCCGAGATCTTCCGCCCGCCCTATCTCAAGCGGACGGTGATGCTGGTCATTTTCCAGCTACTGCAGACGATCGGCTATTACGGGTTTTCCAGTTGGGTTCCGACGCTTCTGCTGTCGCAAGGGATCAACATCACCAAATCGCTCGCCTACACTTTCATCATCGCGATCGCGTCGCCGGGTGCGGCGCTCGTTGCGACCCAGTTTGCGGATCGGTTCGAGCGCAAGTGGCAAATTTGCGGGTCGGCGCTCGCGATCGCGGTGTTTGGCCTGTGTTTCTCGCAGCAGAAAGGCGCCGTCGGGATCGTTATCTTCGGGCTGCTGATCGCGTTTTCGAACACGATCTTCGCCTATTCGCTGCATGCCTACCAGTCAGAGCTCTATCCGACCCGCATTCGCGCCCGGGCCGTCGGCTTCACCTATTCCTGGAGCCGGTTCAGCACGATCTTCGTCGGCTTTTTCGTCGCCTTTTTTCTCAGGAATTACGGCACGACCGGGGTTTTCCTGTTCATCGCCAGCGCGATGATTGCGGTGATCTTGGTGATCGCGTCGATGGGGCCACGGACGACGAACCTGCGGCTCGAGGAGATCTCGCGCTAAGGGCTTTTTTTGCGTGCGGTAACCGTTCCTTCGCTCTCGCCATTTGCATAAGATCCGCATTTAAGTAGGGGATTGTGCCGAGAGCGAAGCGCGCGGGAAGTTCGACCTGCTGACGAAAGGGAGGCGGCATGCTAGCGATGTGGGTGAAGGTTCGGGTGAAACCCGACGAGCGCGAGCGTTTTCTGAAGGCGATCGAGGTCGATGCCCTCGGCTCCGAGCGGGACGAGCCGGGCTGTCTGCGGTTCAACGTTCTTCAGGATGCGCAGGACCAGAACGTCTACTACTTCTTCGAAGCCTACCGGGACGAGGCGGCGCTCGAGGCGCACCGGGCCGCGCCCCACTACTCTGTCTGGCGCGCGGCCGCCGACACGCTGGACGGCGCGCCTCAGGCGACGCGGTGTCAGACTGTCTTTCCCGCCGCTGCCGGGTACTGGGAGAAAAAGAGCTAGTCTCCCGGCGAGACGCCCGGCTGCGGCCGGCGGCCTCGTCGAGACCGGCTGCGAGCACGTATCAGCCTGATCCACACAATCGAGCCGGCGGGCGCGATCATCGCGCGCGTCGTTGAGGCGGCGTCTGTTCTGAGTGACTTCGGGCGCCGGCTTTCGCACGCGGTGGTCGGCGGTTATGCTGGCGCGCGAGGCAACCGAGCCAACAAAGGATCAGCGAAATGGCATTTTACGAATTGCGCCAATACAAGGTTTTGCCGGGCAAGATAGATGAATGGGTCAAGATCATGGAAGAGGAGATCATCCCCTTCCAGGTATCGAAGGGCATGGTCATCACCGGCAGCTATCGCGGCGAAACCGACGATTCCGTCTATGTCTGGATGCGCCGCTTCGAGAGCGAAGCCGAGCGCGAGGCTCTCTACAAAGCGGTCTACGACAGCGATTTCTGGAAAACCAAGATCGCGCCGCGAGTGCCGGCTTGCCTCGACCGCACCGCGATGGTCGTGACCCGCATCGTGCCGACGCCGAAATCGACGACGCAGTAACACGCGGTCACGGCGTCGGCCGTTTGGCCCGCGAGGCGATGACCTACTTTACCGATTCTGCCCGATCTGCCACGATCGGCGGCAACCGAACATGGAGGAGCATCATGCGCAAATTCATCATCGAACGCGAGTTGCCGGCGATCGGCAGCGCCGAGCGGCAGGCCTTGCGCGAGGCTGCGCAGAAATCGAACGCGACGCTCAGGGAGCTCGGGCCGGACATTCAGTGGGTCGAGAGCTATGTCGCCGGCGACAAGACGTTCTGCGTCTACCTCGCCAAAGACGAGGCGATCATCCATGAGCATGCACGCAAGAGTGGTTTCCCGGCCAACAAGGTCACGGAAATCCGCCGCATGATCGACCCGACGACGGCGGAGGGCTGACCGGTCCGATCGCGGAAATACGCTCCCGGTACCGCCGTCGCCAAATGCCGCGTATTCAAAGGCAGGGAGATCGACATCGACGATGTGACTTGGAAGAACGACATCGTCACCCGGCCGCCAGTCATCGAGAACGGCGACCTAAATATCGCCGACCGGCCCCGGCCTGGGGGGCGGAGGTCAACGAGGAATTCGTGCGCGCCCACCCACCGAGGCGGTAAGAAAATGGTGGAAGGCGGCCCAACACCTGGCGGTTGACGAGCCGCGGCAGGCTGCCAACATCGCGGCATGCGAAGAACTGCGCTGAGATGGACGTGGCGCGCCGTCGTCAACGTCGTATACACCTTGGTCGTCTGGTACGTCCTCAGCGAGTTTCGGAGGCGGCCTGAGAATGTAATCTTACCCGTCTTAGGGCTAATTTACGTGGCGGTGCGGACGCTTGGATTAAATCTAGCACCTTTTATATTAATGCAGACCTTGGCGCTAGCGAGGATCGAAGCGCAAGTACGCGCTACCACTGAAGTGGGTTATCATCGAGAGAATGGTGACGTCGAAGCGTTGGAAAAAATGAAGACTAGGCTAACTGGGGAGATGGTTATTGAATTAAGTAGGTCTTACACTTATTGGCGTTCTTTGCCTTTTCTACCTTTTTAACGCCATCGACTAGTAAGCGCCGCGAGGTAGTGAATTATCTGTGGCGGTCTGATACCAGGTGGGAAGGAATTGCAATGCTTCGTTTGGCTCAAAGTGCCGATGCTCCGACGGTTCATGCAATTCTTTGGGCCGCGAAAGCGGAAATCCCGCTGGCCGACAACTTTGCTGACGCCGAGCATCAAAGATGGGTCCACGAGCAGTGCAGCTCCGGCGCCGTTTGGGTTTTGGAGCAAGACAGCGCTCCAGCGGGTGTTATGCTCATACGCCTGCCCACTAAAGTTCTTCCGGCTGAAATCTCCTATTTAGCTGTCAACGCCGATAAAAGAAGAGCAGGGATCGGCCGTGCGCTGATTAAGCATGCTCAGGTAACGTGGACTGGCGGCCTTAGAGCACGCGTAAAACCTCAAAACATGAAAATGATTGATCTTCTTCAATCAGAAGGGTTTGAATACGAAGCCGGTGAATACGTGGATGGCGATGACTGGATCTGGTTTACTTGGTTGCCGCCGTAAGAGCGCTTATCATCGGGGCGCACCGGCTGCACTCGGCGGCGGAGGCGGTGGCCCAGCTCCGAGGGCGAGGTATGGGACGAACGGGAGGCTCGAGGTCCGTGCAGACACCAGCGACTATTATCCTATCCTTGTTTGCTGGCTTTGTGGGCGGTCTCATCGCATGGTTTTTTAGTAATTACGTTGGCCGGCCCTTAGTACGGTTTTACGAATTGCGCTCGGAAACACACACATTTCTATTTTATTTTGCCAATATAAAATTTGATCGACCGCCAAATTCGCGTAATGCCGACGACGCATCGAGATGCTTCCGGTGGCTAGCGTCTCGGTTGGATGCTCTGCGGACATCGACGATCCGGCCGGTGCTATTTCTGCTGATATGGCGTAATTATAACCTCGCGGGCGCTGCGATTGGCCTCACCGGTCTCTCCAACTCACTTGCCCCCGGTCGCGAGGCGGAGGCTACAAATTTTCGGGTAAAGGTGCAGCAAGCTTTCAAATTGCCGGTCGACCCGGAGGACCAACAGGAAGTTGATGATCAGCGGTTGCTCATGAGTGTCACGCCTGAGGATGCCGGCATCTGAAGGCTCCACACAAGCCCTACGCTTGCCGGGAGCGGCGAAGCGGGAAGGCGTTGCGGTGGGGCGCGGGATGGCGCAGGCTGTGGGCCGGCATCGGCGCGTAACGGAAGGAACCAGCGATGAGCGACATCTCTCAGGACTTCAATTTCCTGCAAGGCGTCAAGGTGGTGGATTTCACCCAGTTCGAGGCGGGCACGACCTCGACCGAGGTGCTGGCGTGGTTCGGCGCCGAGGTGGTCAAGATCGAGAACCCGGGGCGGGGCGATCCCGGCCGCCGGCTGCGCCCCGGCAAGCCCGACGACGACCCGTGGTACTTCCACCAGTTCAACGTCAACAAGAAGTCGCTGACGCTGAATCTGAAATCGCCCAAGGGCCTCGAGATCGTCAAGGAGATGCTGAAAAAGGCCGACGTCACGGTCGAAAATATGGCGCCGGGTACGATCGAGCGCCTCGGCCTCGATTACGACTCGGTCAAGAAAATCAACCCGCGCATCATCTATTGCCAGATCAAGGGCTTTGGATCAGGCAGCCCGCATGAGAAGGGCCTCGCCTTCGACATGATCGCGCAGGCCGCCGGCGGCCCGATCAGCGTCACTGGCTACCCCGACTTGCCGCCGGTCAAGCCCGGGCTCTCCTTTGGCGACACCGGCACCGGCATGCTGATGGCGGCGACCATCCTCGGCGCCTTGCACGAGCGCAACCGCACCGGCCAGGGGCGGCGGCTGCAATTGGCGATGCAGGACGCGATGATCCACTATATGCGCACCTGCTTTTGCACGATGGCGCGCACCGGCAAGCCGGCGCCGCGCAACGGCGCCAAGTCGGGCGGCGGCAACAACGCGCCGTCAGGGCTATACCCGGCCAAGGGTGGCGGCCCCAACGACTATGTCTACCTGACCACCAGCCGGGCCAACCCGGAGCATTGGTCGCGGCTGATGAAATTGATCGGGCGCGAGGAGTTGATCGACGATCCGCGTTTCGCCACCGGCGACCTCCGCGTCAAGAATGAAAAGGAGCTCGACGCGATCATCGGCGAATGGACCCGCCAGCACGAGAAGCGCGAGGCAATGGAGAAGCTGATTGCCGTCGGCGTGCCGTCCGGCGCGGTGTTCGACACGATGGAATTGCAGAACGAGCCGAGCTTTGAGGAGCGCGGCATCATGCAGGTCGTGCACCACCGTCAGGGCGACTACAAGATGGCGACCTGGCCGGTGCGGATCGACGGCAAGACGGTACGGCTGAAGCCATCGCCGGCGCTCGGCGGCGACAGCGCCGAGGTATTGCAGAACTGGCTCGGCATCGGCGCCGGCGAGGTCGAGGGCTTGCGCCGCGACGGCGTGCTCTGAGCAATGTGCCCGCGGCCCCTCACCCTAACCCTCTCCCCGCTCAGCGGGGAGAGGGAGGGCCCTGCGCGGCAGGAGGGTGAGGGGAACGCCCCAGCGCAGTTGTTGAGGGCCAATGCGCCTGCGGCTTTATGAGAATTATCGCTTCGTGCTGTATGCGCCGTTCTATGCGGCGCATGCGACCGGGGCCTATGCGGCCGAAGGGATCGAGGTCGAGCTGTTGCCGTCGCCGGGGACGGGGCGAGCTGAGCAGGCGTTGATCGACGGTGCTGTCGACGTGCTGTGGGCCGGTCCGATGCGGGTCATGAAGCACCATGACGACCATGCCGGCTCCCCGCTCGTCTGCTTTGCCGAGATCGTCTGCCGCGACCCGTTTTCGATTGTCGGCCGCTACCCCAACCCCGACTTTCGTCTCGCCGATCTGGCGCAGATGCGGTTTGCGACGGTCAGTGAGGTGCCGACTCCCTGGCTCTGCCTGCAGGAAGATTTGCGGCAGGCCGGGATCGACCCCGATCGGCTCGACCGCGTCGCAGATTGCAGCATGGCCGAGAACCTCGCGGCATTGCGCCTGGGCCAAATCGACGCCGCGCAATTCTTCGAGCCCTTCGTCGAAGAGACGCTGGCAACCGGCGCCGGGTATTTATGGCATGCCGCCAGTAGCCGCGGTCGTACCACCTATACCGCTTTTGTGACGACCCGCGACCGGCTGTTGCGCGACCCCGAGCCGTTGTTGCGCATGACCCGCGCAATCTACCGCACCCAGCAATGGCTCAAGAATAAGCCGGCGGATCAGATCGCCGACACGATCAAGTCTTTCTTTCCGGCGATTGATCCGGGCGCACTGGCGCGCGCCCTCGCCCGTTACCGGACGCAGCGAGTATGGGGAGATGACCCGGTTCTGCCCGAGGACGGTTTCGACCGGCTGCGCCGAGGACTGGTCTCCAGCGGTTTTATCCGCCGGCCAATCGCCTTTCAGGCCTGCGTCGACAATCGCCTTGCACTGCAAGCCGTGGCCGGGTGAAGCGTCCAATAAGGTAAGTGGCTCTTTGCGGAACCCGGATTGAAGTCCTCCGCGCGTCGGCGGCGCCGGCTACCAGCGCTCGAAAACCAGGCGGTTGCCGTCCCCTGCCGCATCGAGCAGCGCCACTCCATGTTGCCGAGCGCCTCGCCGTATCATAATATAATTGCAATAATCGGCCTGGGCGGTCTTTTTTCTGTGCTGGCGTATTCCATCTATCCGGGGACGCCGGCGCAGTGGGATGCAGGGACAGCGGAGGAATTGCAGAAGATGGCCACAGTGGAAGAAATTGGACAGGAGAAGCAGCGGATTGCCGAACGGCTGGCGCGGCTCGATGCCGAGCGGGCAAAGCTGGCGGAGCAGCTGAACGAGCTGGAAATCGCCGAGCGCGTGCTGTCCCGGTTCGGCAGGGGCGCGCCGCCACCGTGGCGGTCCGTGGCCGCAGGGGACGCCCGGCGCGGGCCGCTCCGCCTGCCGCCGGCGAACGCCGGGCTCGCGCCGCTCAGCCGGCGCCGGGGATGTCGTTGAGCGACGCAACCCTGAAGGCAGTCCAGGCGCATGGGGCAGGCGCCACGGCCGCCGAAGTTTTGACTTACTTGTCGCGCGAGTTCGGCATGGCGGTCAGGCCGAATCATCTCGGTATTGCGCTGCAGCGCCATCGCCGCGCCGGCCGCCTCGAAAGCCGCGATTCGCGCTGGCACCTGCCGCATCCCGCACACGGGGAAACACCGCAAGCGGCAATGAGCGGCTAACGATCGGGCCGGCCTTGGTCGTGCCGACCGGCGGTCAGCGGAAGGAGGATCGACGATGTCCGAACCTGTCCGCAAGCGAGCCGAGGAGCTTGGCGGCGAGGAACTGATCTGCGCTGGCACCTTGGACGAGCTGAAGGCCAAGGGGATGATGGTCGTCGCCGGCGGCGCGTGTCCGCTGCTCGTCGTGCACGATCGGGGCAGTGTCTTCGCGCTCGACAATCGCTGTCCCCATCTCGGCTTCCCATTGCACCGCGGCTCGGTCGAAGACGGCGTTCTGACTTGCCACTGGCATCACGCCCGCTTTGACCTGCGCACCGGCGGCACGTTCGATCTGTGGGCAGACGACGTCCCGACCGCGGCCGTCGAGCTGCGCAAGGACGGTACTGTATGGGTCGGCCGGCAGACCCGCTATGGCGACGGCGAGGCGCATTGGCGCAACCGGCTGCATGAAGGTTTGCAGCACGATATCGGCCTCGTCATCGCAAAGGCGGTGCTGGGCCTCACCGCCGACCACGTCGACCATCGCGCGCTGGTGCGCGACGCCGTATTGTACGGCGTCCATCACCGCGACGGCTGGGGCACCGGCCTGACCATCCTGACCGCGCTCGCCAATCTGGTTCCGTCACTGCCGCCGGAAGAAACCTACCTCGCGCTGTTCCAGGGCCTGTCGAGGCTCTCCCGCGACTGCGACGGGGCGCCGCCGCGGCGCGATCGCCAGCCACTCTTTGGGGATGGCGTGCGCCCACTGCCCCAACTTGGGCGCTGGCTGCGCCATTGGACGTCGGTGCGCCACCGGGATGGCGCCGAGCGCACCCTATTAACCGCCATCGCCGGCGGAGCCGCCCCGGCAGAGCTGGCGACCCTATTGCTCGCGGCAGTCACCGACCGCACTTTTGCCGATGGCGGTCACGCGCTCGACTTCATCAACAAATCGTTTGAATGCGTCGACCTGATCGGCTGGGAACATGCTTCTGCGGTGCTGCCGACGACCGTCGCCCAACTCGTCGAGGCGCGAGGCGGCGAGGAGGCGAACGCCTGGCGCCACCCGGTTGATCTGATCGCCTTGTGCGAGGCGGCCTTCGCCGAATTGCCTGCGCTGTTAGCTAAGGTCCGGCCACGCATTGGCCGCTGGGATTCGCACACCGAACTGGCCCGGCAGCTTTTGGCCGATGACCCGGCAGCGATCATTACAGCGCTGAACGCCGCGATCTGCGCCGGCGCCGCCCCCGCCGATCTCGGCCGCGCGCTTGCCTATGCGGCCGCGCTGCGCGTCGCCTGGTTCGGCACCGCCAACGAGCATTCCGATTGGGAGGCGGCGCATCACGCTTTCACCTATTGCAATGCGCTGCACCAGCTGCTGGTGCGCGCAACCACTGGCGTCCGTATCACCCAGCCGGACAGCTGG
The DNA here is from genome assembly GCA_963845735.1 of uncultured Alphaproteobacteria bacterium. Taxonomy (GTDB): domain Bacteria; phylum Pseudomonadota; class Alphaproteobacteria; order ATCC43930; family CGMCC-115725; genus AP-15. The sequence continues at coordinate 330,213 of CAWJTR010000008.1, forward strand.
GAGCTGTTGCGCGGCGTTTTCCACGGAGCGATGCGGCTCTATCTGATCCGCTTTCTGAACGTGCCGCCGGCGCGGCTCCCCGGCGAGGGCGGCGACCGCCTCGACGACCTGCCCACTGATGCAGCCCTATTGCGGGAGGCGTTTCTGACGGCGCTCGACCGCCAGGGTTCGGTGCGCGAGGCCGGCCGCATCGTTGCCCGCTATCTGATCCTCGGCCACCCGGCCGACGCGCTGATCGTCACCCTGGCCCGCGCGGTGCTGCGCGAGGATGCCGATTTCCACGCCTTTCAGATGCTCGAAGCCGGCGTTCGCCAATACCGCGAATGGGGCGGCGACGAGGGGCGCCATATTCTGATCGCCGTCGCCCGCTATCTGGCGGCCCATTCGCCGACCGAGCGGGCGCGGCTGCAGACGGCGATGGTCGCGCGCCGCCTCAGCCTCGGCCAGGCATTGCACGAGGGCGAGGCTACGGCCGCGTAATCGCGAGCGCCGTTACAGTTTCAACAGCCGCTTGGCGTTGCCGCTAAGCAACTTGACCTGGTCCTCGGCGCACAGTGGCAGGGTCTCGAGCCATTTCGTCCCCGGCGGATTGTCGACGAACGGGTAATCGACCGAGAACATGATCCGGTCGATGCCCATCTCCATCATGCAATGCAATAGCGCCGGGTCGGAAAAGAAGCCGCTCGTCGTCACATAGAAATGCTCGCAGAACACGTCGCGAAAATTCTTGCTGCCGGTGCGGTCGCGCTCGAACCCCATATTGATGCGCCACAGGAGAAACGGTAGGCCTTCGCCGAGATGGCCGATGATGATCTTGAGGCCGGGATAGGCGTCGAACACGCCGCTCAATACGAGACGAACGCCCTGGGTCGCGGTCTCGACGGTGAAGCCCCAGGCGGCGCGCAGCAATGACGGATATTGCTCGACGTAATCCTTGTAATAGGCTTCGACGACCGCGGGATGGGGGATTGCCGGGTGCATGTAGAGCGGCACGTCGAGTGCGGCGGCCCGCTCGAAGATCGGCCAGAACCGCTTGTCGTCCAGAAAGAGCCCATTGGTCAGGCCGTTAACCAGTGCGCCTTTGAAGCCGAGCTTGGTAACCGCCCGCTCGAGCTCGTCGGCCGCCGCCTTCGGATCGGGCGTCGGGATCGCGGCGAAAGGCAGCAAAGCGGTCGGGATGGGCGCGGACGGTTTCCTGGAGCCGGTCGTTGGCGCCGCGCGCCAGCCGCACCGCCGTCTCGGCGTCCATCTTTTGCATGCCCGGATTGGCGTGCGAAAGCACCTGCATATCGATGCCGGCGGCATCCATCTCGGCGATGCGGCCCTGACCGACATCGTCGAGGCGTTCGGTGACCCGCGGCGCATGCTGCGCGTCGGTACCGGTATAATGCCGCTTTACCTCGGCATCGAGGTAATGCTCCTCCAACGCGATGATATAAGGCTTCGCCGCCATCTTTCGCCTCCACTGACACCGGTTCGTGTCTGCGGTTTCTAGCAGGCGAAGGCAAAGCTGTCATCGGGCGGAAAAATGGCCGAAGGGGAGGGTCATCCCAGGAACCCGCCTACAAGCTCGTTGACCCGTTCGGGCTCTTCGACCTCAGGCAAGTGGCCGCAGCCCGCCAACGCGACGAGCCTCGCCTGTGCCACCGCTTTCGCGATTATCTGGGCGTTGGCGGCAGCCGGGGTGACGCGATCCTCGTCGCCTTGGATCATCAGCAGCGGCATCGTCAGCCCGGCGCCGAGCGGCGGCATGCCGCCGCTGGCGATAAACCGCGCCGCCTGCATGAAGCCGCGCGGGTTGGTCGCGCGCAGCGTGTGCTGCACCAGCCGCAACGTGTCGGCCGATGCTCGTGATCCGAGCAGCGCCTCGGCGCGCGCCCCAAAGGCGTAGCCGCCCTGGGCGATCATCTTCGCGCGGCCCTCGGCAATGCGGGCTCGCTCCTCGGGTGCTGTGCCTTGCGCAATGCTCGTTCCGGTAAAGACGGCGCGCCCGATCCGGTCGGGATGACGGTAGGCAAAGCATTGCGCCACTCGCGTGCCGAATGAATTGGCCAGGAGATCGAACCGGCCGACGCCGAGCGCGGTCAGAAAGTCGTCGAGCGCTTCGGCGTAATCGACCCACTCTGGCGTCTCGGCGACCAAATTATCGCTCAGCATATAGCCGGGTGCGTTCCAGGCGATCACCCGGAAGCGTTCGGCGAATGCCGCGAACTGAAAGCGCCAGTGCATCGAGTTCGCGCCGACGCCGTGCAGCAGAACCAATGGCGGGGCCTCGGTTCGGCCCGCCGCCATATAGCTGAACCGGTCACCGTCGTACCGAACCCGTGACGCCGCCGGAATCTCCGCGAACTGCAATTCCGGCAATAAGGGGATATCCACGGTTCGCACCTATAGCTTGAGCAGCCGCCGGGCATTCCGGCTGGTCCCAGCTCACCCCAAGATCAGATAAAGCAGCGCCAGCCCGCCCGCCAGCCAACAGTAATAGGCGAACGGATCGAGCGCCGGGCTTTCCTCGCGGCTGCGGAAATACCGCATCAGAAACGCCGTGCTGGCATAGGCGGTGATGCCGGCGACCAATCCGGCGACCCATAGCACCCCGCCGCTGATTGCGGCACCGCCGGTTCCGGCGGGAGCGTGGAGCAATTTCGGGATTTCGAGGACAGCCGCACCCAGGATGATCGGCGTCGCCAGCAGAAACGAGAACCGCGCCGCATCCTCGTGCCGCAAGCCGACCAGCAGGCCGCCGACGATCGTGACGCCGGAGCGCGAGATCCCCGGGAAGAACGCCGTCGTCTGACAGAGGCCGACGATAATCGCGTCGCCCAAGCTCGCCTGCGCCAGGCCCTTTCTGTCGCGCGCGGTATTGGCGCGACGGCGCAGACGCTCGCCGGCGAACAGCAAGATGCCGTTGAGGATCAGGAAGGATGCGGCAGCGACCGGCGATCCGAACAGGTGGCGCAGCCATTTCTCAAAAACGAAACCCAGCACGACCGCCGGCAAGGTGCCGAGCACCAGCAGCACGATCAGGTGGCGGTGCTCGGCGATCGTCCTGCTCGTCATGCCGCCGCGCCCGAGCGCCGCCATCGCCAGGCTCAGCCAGTCGCGCCAGAAATAGACCAGAAGCGCCGTCGCGGTGCCGACATGCAGCACCACGAGGAATGGCAAAAACCGCGGCGAATCCTGGTCGATATGCCAACCAAGCACCGCCGGCAGGACGACCGCATGACCGAGGCTGCTGACCGGAAACAGCTCGGTAACGCCTTGCACGATCGCAAAGAAAATTGCCTGGAGAAAAGTCATGTCGGACCGCGCTGCTCGAAGTGAGCTTTGATCCTGACACCCAAACGCCTCCCATTCCCAGCATGAAGTGAGGGTCCTAAAACGAAACGGAGCGGCCGAAGCCGCTCCGTTCGCGTGACACTCGACTGGCTCGATCACCAGTACGGGTCGACCCCGTAGTAAGTGTGGACCTTGCGCTCCCAATCCCGGCTGACAATGCCGGTGTCCCACCCCTGGGCGACGGCAGGGGCGCCGCGGAGCTGGTCCTCGGTAATGTTCAACTCATAGGCGTCGAGGTTCTCGTTGTAGCGCAGCATGTGCCAAGGCAGCGCAACGTAATCCTGGCCCATCCCGAGAAACCCGCCAAAGCTCATCACCGCGTAGGCGACCTTGCCGGCCCGCTTGTCGATCATCACCCGCTCGATCGTGCCGACCTTGTCGCCGCTGACGTTGCGCACCGCCGTCCCTTCGACTTTGTCGCTGGAGATCAGGCGAGCAGTCTCTCGCACTGCAGCGTCCGTTCCGACCGTATCCATACTCGACCTCCGTTCAGGTTAGTCGAGTTGCAAAACAGTGCAGAGAAAGGATCGGTTCCGAAGTCTTGCCTGTTCCCGTCTCAGCGCTCGTGTCGACTATCCACGGAACTTAATCCGGGACTGTTTCGTTTCGCGATCGGGCACTAAGTATATCAAGCGGAGGAGGTTCGGATGCCGCGGGGCGACAAATCGAAATACACCGACAAGCAGAAGCGCCAGGCCGAGCATATCGAAGAAGGCTACGAAGAGCGCGGCGTTAGCGAGCCCGAAGCCGAGCGGCGGGCATGGGCGACCGTCAACAAGATGACCGGCGGCGGCAAGAAGTCGGGCTCTGGACGCGGCCATGCGGTCAACAAGGAGCCCGCGCGCAAGGGCGGTCGGCTCGGCGGCGCGGCTGCCGCGGCGCGGCCCAAAAGCGCGCGCTCTGCCTCGGCGAAAAAAGCAGCGCGAACGCGGGCGCGCCAAGGTTGATCAGCTCGAAGGACCCGCCATGGTCTCGCCTCGGCGGACAGACGCCGTCAATGGCAGATCCGGAACCCGATTGCGTCTCGTATCGTTTCCGATTCGGGGTTCGACCTGCTGGTTTCGGAGGTTCATATGAAGAGTGAGAGACGCAATGGCACCGCCAAGCTGCTGCTCGCAGCGCTGGTACTACTGGGGATGGGCTCGCTGCTGTCCGCCTGCAACACGGTTGCCGGCGCCGGGCAAGACGTGTCGGCGATCGGTCATACGGTTACCAGCGGCGCCTCTCAGACGCAGCGGGCGACCGGCGTTCCGTAACGCCATTACCGGCAACCTCGCCCACCGGGTACTTTCACCGGCATGGGCGAGGACCGGGCTCCGGCCGATGCGGCTGCACCCAGTCGAGAGCAGCCTGAAAACACCGATTTTTATTCTACTCCGACGTAGCGTGGCATGGGCGACGTCGGGCTTTACATTCTTCCCTCGCCCAATGTTCGACCGCCGCCGAGGCGTCCGCCATCGACCGAGCGGTTGACGCCCTATATTGATTGGTGAAATCCGCCGCCGGACCCCGGCGCTTGCCACAGGCCACGATTAGCCCGCCGGAGCATGACGATGTTTGCCGTGATCTTCGAGGTTCAGCCGAAACAGGAGCGCTGGAACGACTATCTCGATCTCGCCGGAATGCTGAGGCCCGAGCTGGAGAAAATCGACGGCTTCATCGACAACGAGCGCTTCACGAGTTTGCGCGACCGAGGTCGTGTGCTGTCGTTGTCGACCTGGCGCGACGAAAAGGCGCTGATCCGCTGGCGCACGCTACGCCCTCCATCATGACGCTCAGGAACAGGGGCGGTCGAGCATCTTCGCGGATTACCATCTCCGCGTCGGCGAAGTCGTCGCCGACACTCATGTTCCCAGAGGTCACGGCCTGCCGCAGCAGCGGTTCGACGAGACCGAAACCGGCGCCGCCAAACTGGTCACGATCACCGAATTTCGAGCGCCCGGCGATAGCGGCGCGGGCAGTGACGCGCTCGCAGCCGATCTCGGCCTGCCGACGGTGGAAACCAGCAGCGTCGTGTCGCACGAGGCCTTTACCGGCATCACCGATCCCGCCAAATCGCTGCTGCTGGTTTCCTGGCGCGATCGCACGGCCGGGGAGCGGTGGCGGCCGAATACGACGGGCGGCATCGATATCCGCCACCGGTCGGTACGCATCATCCGCGACTACGGCATGCACGACCGCCGCGAGGCCCCGCAATATTACCGCGCGGTCGCGGGCGACGAGTGACCGGACATCACTTCTGCTCGGATCTCTCGAAATCGGTGCGCTCGGTGACCGGGAGGCCTTGCAGGTAGCGGCGCAGGCAGTCGAGGCCGAGTTCGACGGCGCCGAGGCGCACCCAGTCACGGCCGCCATAGATGCGCGAGCGGCGGGATTCGATCCGCTCTCCGTCGGTGATCGCGAGGTGGATGCTGCCGCCGAAATCGATCCGGTCGGGACCGTCATCGACCTCGATCAGCACCGCGAGCGCATGGCTGGCGCCGGTCTCGGCGCGCGCTGCCCGGGCGACGGCCTCGGCTGTTTCGCGGCTCATTTCGCCTGCTATCAAGGCGCCGTCTAGGCCGAAGGCGGCGGCGATCTCGGCCGGGTCGCGGGCGACGAGGCCGCGGCGGAACACCTTTTCGGCGCCCGGCAGATGGGCGATGCGGGCGGCGATCTGGCCGCCGGTATAGGTTTCGACCACCGCCAGCGAGCCGTCTCGGGCCGCGAGCGCGCGCAGCACGACGCCTTCCAGGGTCTGGTCGTCCTCGGCGAGGATGAAGTTGCCGAGCCGCTTGCGCACTTCCGCCACAACCGGCGCCAGCTTGCGGTCGATCTCGTTTTGGTCGACGCCGTGCACGGTCAGCTTGGTCTCGATTTGCGGATAGTGGGTGCGGAAGCCGAGCTTGACGCTGTGGTCGGGAACCAGATCCTCGACCCCGGCCAGCAATTGGTCGACATGCGATTCGCCGAGCCCGTAAGAGTGGAACCGCTTCAAATGGATCACGCCCGGGGTTCCACCGCGCGTCAGCAAGCGCGGGATGATCTGCTCCTCCAGCATGCGGAACAGCTCGCGCGGCACCCCGGGGGTGAAGAAAAACCGCGCCTTGCCGATGTCGAGGGCAAAGCCGCAGGCGGTGCCGACCGGGTTGTCCAGAATCTCGGCGCCGATCGGCAGCATCGCCTGCTTGCGATTGTTCTCCGACATTACCCGGTTACGCCGGCGAAAGAAGTCTTCCATGCGAACGAGCCAGTCCTCGTTCAATACGAGGTCGACGCCGGCGGCGCGCGCCGCGATCTCCTGCGACAGATCGTCGACGGTGGGCCCGAGTCCGCCATTGACGATGACCGCGTCGGCGCGCTCCCCGGCCATGCGAAACGCCGCCAGCAATTCGTCGCGGTCATCGCCGACGATCGTCCCCCAGGCCACCGACAGCCCGAAATCCTCGAGCTTCTGGCTCATATAGCTGAAGTTGGTGTTGACGATCTTGCCGGTCAGGACTTCGTCGCCGGTGCAGATGATCTCGATGCGCATGCACTGCCCTCGTCTTTTCAGTCAACCGGCGCGCTTGATGCGCGCCCGGTCTTCGAGTGCCCGTTCCTCGCCGGGCACGCGTTCACGATGTCCTTCCAGCCGGCCTCGCGCAAGCCTCGGGGCAATCCCCACTATCCGGAGCCGGGCAGGAAATCAGCGGAGACTTCCCGCCGCTACGAGCTCTCCGCTCACGACCCCTTTGCGCCTTCCGCCCGGCTGATCGTCTCGACCACCGCCGGCCGGTGGCTTTCCTGCGCCCAGCCGAGAGCGTCCCGCCCGGTATAGTCGGTCTTGGTCGGGCTGGCGCCTTTGGCGAGCAATGCCCGAACCAGTTCGAGATTGCCGCGGTTCGCCGCGATCATCAGCGGAGTCATCCCATCCTTGTTCTGCGGATCGACCTCGGCCCCAACATCGAGCAACAGCTTGGCTGCCTCGGTCTGGTTATGATCCGCCGCCAGATGCAGCGGCGTGTTCCCGAGCGGATCCTCGACGTTGAGCTTTGCGTTGGCCTTGATCAGGATCGCGAGGATCTCGAGATTGCCGTTCATCGCCGCGTAATGCAGCCCGGTGCGCGAATTCTCGTCGACCATGTTCGGATTGCCGTCACCGCCGCCGACGAGCCGTCTGACCGTCTCGGCATCGTTTTGCGCCGCGGCGCGGGCCACATTCGAGTAATAGTCGCCGAACAGATTGAGGTCCGCCCGCGATGCGGATCCCCAGAGGACGACGGCGATCATCGCCAGCCCGAGGACCGCCGTCCGACGCGCAGTCATCAACCCCTCCCTCGCATCCGAAGCGGCGCAGCAATGTTTCCAGCCCTAGCCGTTTGCCCGATCTTAGCAAAACCGGCCAGGATGACTACTTTCGGGCCTCTCGCCCTTCGGCTTTTGGGGACGTCTTTTGATCGACAGCGCGCGTCTTGGTCTGCCTGACTTCCAGCCCGGCCAGGTTTGGCTCGTCGGCGCCGGCCCCGGGGAACCCGGACTTTTGTCCGTGTTGGCATTGCACGCGCTCGCCAATGCCGACGTCGTCGTCTACGACGCGCTGGTCGATCCGCGCATCCTGCGCCTGGCGCGGCCCGACGCGGCGCTCGACTACGCCGGCAAGCGGGGTGGCCGCCCCTCGCCGAGCCAGCCCGACATCTCGGCCCGACTCGTTCGCCTGGCCGAGGCCGGAAACCGCGTCCTGCGTCTCAAAGGCGGCGACCCCTGCGTCTTCGGGCGCGGCGCCGAGGAAGCGCTGGCGCTGGTCGCGGCTGGAATCCCGTTCCGCATCGTCCCCGGGATCACCGCCGGCATCGGCGGGCTCGCCTATGCCGGGATTCCGGTCACCCATCGCGAGACCAATTCGGCCGTGACCTTCATTACCGGCCACAATAGCGACGGCACCGTTCCCGACGGGCTCGATTGGGGCGCGATCGCACGCGGCGCGCCGGTCCTCGTGCTGTACATGGCGCTGAAGCATTTGCCGAACATTGTCGACCGGCTGATTGCCGGGGGCCGCAGACCCGACGAGCCGGTCGCGATCGTCAGTCGGGCGACCACGCCCGCGCAGCAGGTGCTGACGTCGACATTGGGCGATGCCGTTGCCGCTGCCGCGGGCAGCGAAACTCCCGCGATTATCGTCGTTGGCGAGGTTGTTCGGTTGCGCGCGGGTCTCGACTGGATGGGCGCTCTCGACGGAAAGAGGCTCGACCCGGATCCGCTCAACCGCCGCAAGCAGCGCTAACCTCCAGCTCCGCTCGCACCGGTCATGCGCGTCGCCGCACGATCGGAGCCGCCGGCGGGTCGGAGCGATCGGGACGCGGCAAACCGTCCATCGACCACTATCCGGCGGGCATCGTATAACCAAGGCGGATGCGGCGGCAGGCGGTAATCGCGGCCCCTTAGCGGGCGGCTACATTCCAGCCTGTTCGCCGAACGTCAGCGGCATCCGCGGGAGATCGACCTTTGCTGTTTGCGGCCGACAGTGGTTCCAACATCGTCGCAGACGAGGCAATCGCCCCGCTCGCCAATACGATGCTTAACGCGCTGACCCGCCTGCGCCGGCCGCCAAGCGCCGAGCAGCTGATCACTCGAGCGCAGCGGCGCGTCGGGCTGACCGATTTCGGCGATGTCCCGTTCGAGCGACCCTTGCAGATGTTTCTCAGCGTCTGCCGCGAGCAAGCCGATCTGAGCCTGTTCGGGGGCGCCGCGATTCGGTGGGATACGGTGCGCTTCCTGTCAAATCTGTTGCGGCTAAGCGAGGAGGAAAAACGCGCGCCGGAAATTCTCGGCCAACCGGTCGAGCGGCCGCTGGTCGTTGCCGGTCTGCCGCGTTCCGGCACCACTTTTCTACACAGTCTGCTGGCGGAAGATCGGGCTAATCTTGTTCCTCGCGTATGGCAGCTAATCCATCCCTACCCGGCTAACCGGTCCGGCGCCGGTGCCGATCGGCGGCAGCGGCAGGTTGCCCGGCAGCTGCGCCTATTCCAGCTGCTGGCGCCGCAATTCCGCCGCCTGCACCCGATCAAGGCGGATTCGCCGCAGGAATGTTCGGAGATCACGGCGCATCTGTTCGCCAGCCTGCGCTTCGACACGACCTACCGCATTCCGCGCTATCGGCGCTGGCTCGACGATACCGGGCATCTCGACGCCTATCGCTTTCACAAGCGCTTCTTGCAGCATCTCCAGCATCAGGCGGGTGGTCGGGGGCGCTGGGTACTGAAATGCCCCGACCATATCTTCGCGCTCGGCGCGATCCGCACGGTCTATCCCGATGCCGATCTGGTGTTCGTACATCGTGACCCGGTAGCGGTGCTCGCCTCCGTCGCGCGGCTGACCGAGGTGCTTCGGCGTCCCTTCAGTCGTCGAATCGACCGGATCGAAATCGGCCGCGAGGACAGCGAGCGCTGGCTTACAGCGGCCGGGCTGATGATCGCCGCCGCCGACAAAGAGGGCTTCGCCAAGCCCATATTTCACGTTCATTACGCCGACCTGGTACACGACCCGGTGGGAACTGTGGCGGGGCTCTACCGACATTTCGGGCAGGTTCTCGATCCCGACGCGGCGGCCCGCATTGGTCGCCGGGTGGCGGCGAATCCCAATGGCGGCTATCGTGGGCGGCGCGCCCGTCTCGAGGATTACGGGCTCGATCCGGCCCGCGAGCACGAGCGCTTTGCCCGTTATATGACCCGCTTCGGCATTCGGCCCGAACAAGACAGAAGATTGTCCGGCCGGGTCCGATCCTGGGGAACGCCAACCACGTCCTAATCAATCGCCCGCGAACAGCTGATCGCCGCGGCACTGTCATCTGCCGTCGGGCGGACCGCTATCATGGTGGTCGATGGTCGACTGCCCTGCCGGCATGGATCTTGGCCTTGGTACTGACGCCAGCAGCGCCGGAATGAAGACCAGGCTCGCGACGAGGGTGCAGCCGAGGCTGATCAGCAGCAATATGCCCATGCTCGCCGTCCCCGGATGCTGCGACAGCGCGAGCGTGCCGAATGCGGTGCCCGTGGTCAGCGCCGAGAACAAGATCGCGCGAGCGGTGGCCGAGCCAAGCACCGCGACCCGCCCGGCGCGCCAGTTCATCACGAAGTAGATGTTGAACGAGACGCCGACCCCCAGCAGCAAGGGCAGCGCGATGATGTTCGCGTAGTTCAGCGGCAGCGGTGGCAGGACCATGACGATCACCGTCATCAGCGACGACAGCAGCAACGGCGCCAGAACCAGCGACACGTCGAGCACGCGACGCAATGCGACGAACAAGATGATCGTAATCGCGACCACAGCAGCCAGCGCGGCCGAGCGGAACGACCCGACGATCGTGGCGCTGCTCGCCTCGATGTTCACTGCCGGGCCACCGGCATTCGGGGCGACCGTTCTGACTTGAGCGACGAATTCCCTCAATCCGCGGCTGTCGTTCGCCTCGGACTTGGGCAAGACCTGGATGCGGGCCCGACCGTCGGGCAGAATCCAGTCGCGGGCCAACGCCGGCGGAATGTCCTGCAGGGTCACCGGTTGGGCCGAGAGCGCAGTGCGCAGCTGATCGAGCTGCGCCGGCAAAAAGCGGGTCAGTGCCCGGTTCATGGCCAGCACCACCGGATCGGGTGCGACCGCCACCCTGCGCAGATCGCCGGCGATAGCGCCCAGCAGCGGATCGGTCGATGATTTGGTCAACGCCGGCGCGATCGCCTCGTACGCATTCTTGGCCGCGATGCGGATCTCTTGCGCCGTCGGCGGCGGGACCGGCGCCGGCGGGCTGAGGGTTGGGCCCAGCAACGTTGCCGCATCTTCGATCTGTGCGAGCTTCGCCTTCTGGTCTTTGGGCAAAAAGCTGTCGATCGACAACACTCCCGAAACCAGCGGCAACTCCCGCAGCCGCTCCGACAATGGCGCGGCGGCAGCGGCGTTCGCAGTCAGGAGGTCGATCGTAAACGGGTTGGTGACCGGCGAATCCATCAAGTCGGAAAGGGTCCGCATCGCTTCGGTGTGCGGGTTCTTGGTATGCAGCGGATTAGAGTTGAAGCGCAGCTGTGGCAGCAGAGCGACGCCGAGCACGGCCAGCGCGGCAAACAGCACCAACAGGGGCCGGCGGTGTCGGCGCACGATCTCGTCGAGCGGCGCCGCCCAGCGAAAGCCGACCGAGGCGCTTTCGGCGCGCGGGCGGAACAAGCTGATGGCCGCGGGGAGAAAGGTGATGGTGCACGAGAAGGCGATCAGCATCCCCACCCCGGCAATCAGCCCAAGCTCGGCGACGCCGCGAAATTCGGTCGGGACGAAGGCGAGAAACCCCGCCGATGTGGCCGCTGCCGCGACCAGGATCTGCCCGCCGACGCGCCGGCCGGTCTCGGCCATGGCGGCGCCGTGGTCTGGGTTTTCCCAGCGCATCTCGCGATAGCGGACACAGAATTGGATCGCGAAATCGACTGCGATGCCGACAAACAGGATGCCGAAGCCGACCGATACCAGGTTCAGGGTGCCGACCGCCGCCGCGGCGAACAACAGGGTCAGCATCAGTCCCAGTCGCGAGCGTCAACAGGATCGGGACGATCAGCCGCCATGTGCGAACCGCCAGGAACAGCCACAGCGAGATCAGCAGGACGCTGCCGATCATGCCTGCGACCGCACCTTTCGCCACGCTGGCGAACTCCTCGTCGGAAAGGGCCACATTCCCGGTAATGCGCACGCGGGCGGCGCCCGATTTGACGAATTCGAGCTTGTTTGCGGCGGCGCGTATCGCCGCCGTGGCCGCGCCGCCGGGCTCCAGCACGCCGTTATCGAGCCTCGGCTGAGCCAGGACGAATTTATATGGCCCGCCCAGATCGGCGAGCTTGCCGCCGATGAGCCGGGTCCACGACAACGGATGCGGATGGCCGGCGATCGCATCGGCGATCGCCTGATGGAATGCGGCCAGCGCAGTTTGATACGGCGACAAATCGACCTGAGCCTGCTGTACCCCCTTGCCCAACAACCCGAGTGCCGCGAACAGCCCGCGCGCGCTCGGGTCCTTGGCCAGCTGTCCGAGAAAGGGCTGTGCGTCGATGGTTTGCTCGAGCAGCGCCGCGAGCTGTTTCGTATCGAGGAACAGCAACCCTTCCCGGTTCAGGAAAGGCGAGGAGTTGGGACGGCTGACGGCGCGAAAATGCACATGGTCTGCCGCCAGGGCGGTGGCCAGCCCGGCGGCGGTAGCCTCCGCCTGCTCCGGCTCCTTGGCGTCGATGACCGCCACCAGCAGATCCGAAAACTGGGGAAACTCCGCCTTGAACGCCAGCGCCCGCTGGCGCCAGGGCAGACTTCGGGCGAACATTTCATCGGTATCGGTGTTGATCCCGAGGTTATGGGCCGCGTAGGCGCCGGCGAAGCCGGCGAGAGCGAGGCCGCCCAGGACGACGAGCAACCCATGGCGTCGGCAATAATCAACCAGGCCGACGAGCAAGCGCTGAAATACCATCGGAAACCGGCTTCGTATCCTGTCTTGGCGGTCGATGCCTGGCCGTCGCCGCGCGCACAGCCGGGGTCATGCGGTTTCCGAGTGATCTGTCTCGGGGATCGACCGCGCAAAGGTGATAGTCGGTTCACGCCGGGGCCGCTACCGCAAAACGCTGTCACCGAGCTCGGCAGACCTGCGTTATGGGCCGCCGGGACCGGGCGAGCGTCGGCCTCAACAGCGCTCGGTGACCGAACGAAACGCCTTGAGCCTGCCCGGCCTAGGACGAGGGCCCTGGTAACATCGGACTGTCTCTCTGCCCGGCGGACAAGGGGCGCCACTTTCTCATTTGTTCGGGCACGGCCAATCCGTCGCCGGGCTCACTCTTTCGGGGGGTATCCCGACCCACCCGACCGTTCAAAAAAATGTCAAAATCGCGGCGTCGACGGAATAAACTGGCGTCCAGGATGTCGAATTAATGCCGGCCTGCGCGTTCTGCCGTCAAGCGCTGACGGAATAGTTCGCGCCGGGCAGGTCGCCGAGCCCGATAATCGTTTATGAGAAGCGCAACAATGTCGCTGCAGCCGTTCTCGTCTCCTTCCGACATAGCTCTCCCGCCTGCCGATACAAAACGATGGTCCCCTAGTCGCAAGGCGGCTGTCGTCGCCGCCGCCCGGGTAGGATTGATCAGTCGGGAGGAGGCTTGCGCGCGCTATATGCTCTCAGCTGAGGAGCTGGCTTCCTGGGAAAAGGCTCTCGATCAGAACGGCGTCCCCGGCCTCAGAACGACGCGCCAGCAGAGCTATCGCTATGCGCAGCTCCACGCGTCCGAGCAGATGCGATACAGGTAGGCAAGGCAAGGGTTGATCGAGCCGCCCGGGCCAGCGTCGGGCGGATACCGAGCGCGAGCGCCGCGGCAAATGAATTTGTTCTCGTTTCCCGATGATGCCCGGTGGAACGACGCGGCCGGTGCCGTGGAGTTCGGAGTTGGATTCGGCGAGTATCGCGGGATCGTCCGCGTCCGGCGGCAGGTCTTTCAGAACCTGCTCGAGCAGCGCCCGACGCCGGAGCGCTGCATCGAGGCCTATCACCTGTGCCGCAGCGAATTCGAGCGCGCCGCCGAGGCCAAGTTGCGCGCCCGCGCGCTCAGCGGCGACGGGAACATCGACCTGACCTTGCGCGATCTCCGGCACGAGCCCAGGCCGGTCGAGCTCGGTTAGCCCGCCGGAGAAGCCGCTACACAGCGGCTCAGGCGGGGATGCCGGCCATTTGGCAGACGACAGCCCATTCCCGGTCGGTGACCGGACAGACCGACAGCCGAGACTGGCGTAATAGCGCCATTCCGGCTAGTTCGGGATTGGCCTTCATCGCAGCGAGAGTTACCGGCTTTGCCACCGGCGCTGACCGGCGCGATATCGACCATCCCAAGCTTTCCGGACTTGTCGGCCGGGTCGGAGTAAAAGCCTTTGACCACTTCGGCGACGCCGACAATGTCCTTTCCCTCGTTCGAGTGATAGACGAACACGCGCTCGCCGGGCTTCATCGCCCGCAGATTGTTCAGCGCCTGCGCATTCCGCACCCCGTCCCAATTCGTGCGGCCGTCGGCCACGAGCTGCGCCCACGAGTAAGCTGACGGTTCAGATTTCAACAGCCAATGAGCCATTGCGCTTTTCCTCCCGACCGGATTAGGGACCCAGCGGATAGTCGGCCTGATCCTCATAGACCGAACCGGACTTTGTTTGAAAGCTCGCGATCAGGCTGAAGGCCTCGACCGGGAGCGGTTCGGCGCGAAACCCGGCATGGGCCGCGAGAAACTCGCCGAGTTGGTCGATCGGCGGATTATGCAGCCGCGCCAAGGTGACGTGCGGGGCGAATTTGCGCGGCTCCGGCGGCAGCCCGGCGCGGATCAGCGCCTGCTCGATCTTGTCGCGCAGGGCGAGGAGCTCAGGACCGCGCTCGACCCCGACCCACAGGCTGCGCGGCTTGTCGCCGCCGCCGAACACCCCGGTCCCCGCGAGCTGCAGGGCGAAGCGGCGCGCGCGCAGGCGCACCAGCGCGTCGTCGACATCTGCGGCTCTGTCCTCGGCGATTTCCCCGATAAAGCGCAAGGTCAAATGGAAATTGCCGGGATCGACCCATTTCGCCCCCGATATCCCGGAGCACAGCAGCGAGAGACGCAGCTTCAGCTCCGGCGGAAACCCGATGCCGACAAACAGGCGCAGCATGCCGTCACGTGAACAGGGTCAAGACGCCGGTGTGCCCATAAAGCCGGTCGCGCGAGATTTCGCCATTGGCGAAAAACCCGATCAGCGGAAAATCGCCGAGACACTCGCGAATGATCTGAGTCTCGATCCCCGGCTCGCCAAACAACGCGGCGCCGCGCGCGACACAGCTGACGTAGATCCCTGCCTTGGGCGGCCCGGCGAGCCGGCCGGCGAGCTGCCGCGCCATTCTCACCATGTCGCGGCGTGCGCTTTCCGGGTCGCGACGACAGAACAGGATCGGGTCGCCGGCGTCAATTTCAGCGCCGAGCACAACCCAGCCGCGGCCGGGGTCGATCGCCAATATGTTGCGCACCAAATAGTCGCCGGTGTCCGAACCGGGCACCGGCAGCCCGGCAAAGATCACCCCGCCGAGGCGCCGCAGGTCCTGTGCCAGTTCCGGACCGATATCCTCGAGAAAAACGCTCAATGCCGGACGGCCATCGACGACCATCACGACATTGTCGCGCGCCTCGTCGATCCGATGTACCGGCCCGATCGGCATGCATCCCTGGGTCAGCGCGGTTGCCACCGCGACCTCCGGCGCCAGCATCAGCCCGGCCATGCCGTTCGCGCCGAGACCGTCTTCGCCCGAAATGCGCGCGACCAACGGAGTTTCGCAGCGATGCGAGACGAGCCCGCCGACGAGAAAAGCGCCGCTCGCCGTCGCGACGTCGACCGCTGCCTTGGTCAGATCGGGGCAGCGCGGATCGGCGTGGACGAGCGCCAGGGCGGGCCCCGATTTCTCGATCCAGCCAGTGTGCAGGCGCGGCAGGTCCGAACCCGGGTCAGGGGTCGCCGCGAAGATGCGGAAGTCGTCCGGCGGCAACGCCGCTGTCATCACGACAGCGGCAGGCTCCTCGAAAATTTCGCTCGCTGCCGAGCAGACCCCGAGCCCGACCCCGCCGACCCAGGAATTGACGCCGGTATGCTCGCAGAGACCCCGCAGCAGCTGGGGCAGAGCCGATGCTGCCGGCTCGGTCACATAGACGAACCCGATCGTGGCTCCATCCACCGGCGCCAGGCCGGCGATGCAGCGCGCGGCGAGACCGGTCGGATCCCCGGCCGCCGCCGCCGCCGCGAACCGCGCGGACATCACGCGCCTCCAGGGCGCTGGGTAACGAGCCCGGCGACGACGGGCCCGATATGGTCGACGAGCACGTCGACCCCACGCGCGTTGGGGTGGAGACCATCCGGCTGATTTAGGTCGGGTTTCATCGCAACACCTTCCAAAAAAAACGGATAGAGCGTCGCCTGCCGGGCGTGCGCCAGATCGGGAAAGATCCGGTCGAAGTCGCGGTCATAGGCTGCTCCCCAGTTCGGCGGCGCGAGCATCCCGAGAAGCAGCACTTTGGCGCCGGTCGCTTCGATCTTCTGGACCATTTTGTCGAGATTGTCCCGCACCGTGATCGGGATCGATGCCGCGCAGCGCATCGTTGGCGCCCAAGGCGAGGATGACCAAATCCGGCTTGTCGGCGAGCGCCCAATCGAGCCGGGCGAGGCCGCCTGCGGTGGTATCTCCGGAAACCCCGGCATTGACGACCTGCGCGGCGATCCCATGCTCGCGCAACCACGCTTCGAGGCGCGCCGGGAAGGCTTGCTCGGGCATCAGCCCGTATCCCGCCGTCAGGCTGTCGCCGAAATCGAGGATCACCGGCGCCCGCGCCGCGGCCGGCACAGCGGCACACAGAACCGGCAACGCCGCGACGAGAGCCCGCATTGCGTTGAAAAACCGGCGCAGGACGCCATATGGTCCGGGATTCCGCCGCCGCTCGCCGAGCGTTGCATCAAGCGAGCCGGCTTGCCGCGCCGCCCTCCCTGGCCCGGACGGTACATGACTAGTTCGCTTCATCCCGGCGGCCCGCTCGTGGTGGTGGAAGACGTTCATCTGACTTTGGGCAGCCCCGCCGGGCCCGTCAACATTCTGCGCGGGATTTCGCTGGAGATCGCCGCCGGCGAGACCGTCAGCCTGGTCGGCCCGTCGGGCTCCGGCAAATCGAGCCTGATGATGGTGCTGGGCGGGCTCGAGCGGCCTACCGCCGGATGCGTGCGTATCGACGGACACGATCTCGGCAGGCTCGGTGAGGATGCTCTGGCCCGGCTGCGGGGCGGCGCCATCGGCATTGTGTTTCAAGCCTTTCATTTGATCCCGACGATGACGGCGCTCGAAAACGTCGCACTGCCGCTCGAACTCGGCGGTCATGCGGACGCCTTTGCCGACGCCGCACAGGGCCTCGCCGCAGTCGGGCTCGGCCACCGCTTAGGTCATTATCCGGCGCAGCTGTCGGGCGGCGAGCAGCAACGCGTGGCGATCGCCCGCGCCTTCATCGCCGGCCCCAAACTGCTGCTGGCCGACGAACCGACCGGAAATCTCGATGGCGCCACCGGCCGGCTCGTCATCGATTGCCTGTTCGAGCACCAGGCTCGCCACGGCACGACGCTTTTGCTGATCACTCATGATGCGAGCCTGGCCGAGCGCTGCGAGCGGCAGATCCGGCTGGCGGACGGACAAGTCGTCGAAGACCGCGCCACCGCCCCGATGCGTCTCGGCGCTGCAAGACGAGCACTGTGACGGCATCCTCATGGCGTTACGCGTTTCGGCTCGCGCGCCGCGAGCTGCGCGGTGGCCTCCGCGGTTTGCGCGTCTTTCTCGCCTGCATCGTACTGGGTGTGGCCGCGATCGCCGGGATCGGTTCACTCGCCGCCTCGCTGACCGCCGGCATCACCGGGAACGCGCGCGAGCTGCTCGGCGGCGATGTCGAGGCGCGACTCGCCTATCGTCCGGCCGATGCCGCCGAACATGCCTTTCTGGCACGTAGCGGAATTTTGTCGGAGACCGCCGACTTGCGGGCGATGGCGCGCACTCCGGACGGCAGCCGGCGGAGTTTGATCGAGTTGAAAGCGGTCGATGCCGCTTACCCGCTCTACGGCCGCGTCGTTCTAGCGCCGCCGCAGGCTTTGGGCGCCGCACTCGGCCCTCGCAACGGCGTCTTCGGCGCCGTCGTAGATCGCGCGATCCTCGACCGGCTTGGCGTAAGGCTCGGCGACACGATCAGGATCGGCGAAGCGGCGCTGCAATTGCGCGGCACAATCGTGCGCGAGCCCGATGCCGCCGCGAGCGGGCTGATCCTCGGCCCGCGTGTGATGATCGCGGCGGCTGCGCTGCCGGAAACCAAACTGATCCAGCCGGGCGCGCTGGTCACTTACGATTACCGGTTGCGGCTTCCGGCCGGAGCCGATCCGGCAGCCTGGGCCTCAGCGGCGCGAGCCGCCTTTCCGCAAGCGGGCTGGCAGATCCGCAGCTTTCGTGAAGCAGCGCGCCCGTTACAGGGATTGCTCGATCGAATCGCGCAATTCCTGTCGCTGGTCGGCTTGACCGCGCTGCTCGTCGGCGGGGTCGGAATCGGCAATGCGATCCGTGGCCATATCGCGGCAAGGACGGCGACGATTGCCACCTTAAAATGCCTCGGCGCTTCGACCCGGCTGGTCTTCGCCGTCTATCTGATCGAGGTAATGGCGCTGGCGCTGCTCGGCATCGGCGGCGCCTTGGGGCTGGGCGCCCTGTTCCCGATAGCGGCGCGACCGCTGCTTGCCGGCGTGTTGCCGGTCTCGGCTCGGCTCGGCCTCTATCCCACGCCGCTGGCTTTGGCGGCACTTTATGGCCTGTTGACGACGCTGCTCTTCGCCCTGTGGCCGCTCGCCGGGATCGGCCGGATCCCGGCTGGCGCATTGTTTCGAGACGTCGTCGACCGGGCCCGTCGTCGCATTCCGCCGTTGGTGCTGGCGGCAACCATATTGCTGGCCCTCGGGCTGGCCGCGCTGGCCGTCGCCGGGGCGCCGGACCGCCGCGTCGCGCTGTGGTTTATTGCCGGGGCAATCGGCGCCTTCGCCATCTTCCGGGCCGCCGGCGCGGCCGTGGTCCTCGCTGCCGGCCAGCTCGGCCGGCCGCGGCGCCCGATGTTGCGCCTAGCGCTCGCCAATTTGCACCGGCCGGGCGCGCCCACGGCCCAGATCGTGCTGTCGCTCGGCATTGGGCTGACCGTTCTGATCGCGGTGGCGCTGGTGGAAGCCAACCTTTCCCGCGAGATCGAAACCCGGCTGCCCGCTGCGGCGCCCGCGTTTTTCTTTATCGACATCCAGCCGGACCAGCTCGCCGGGTTCGAGGAGATCGTGCGCGGCATCCGCGGCGCCCGCCTCGACCAGGTGCCGATGATGCGCGGCCGCATCACCCGGCTGAACGGGGTTCCGGTCGAACAGACGGCGGTGATGCCCGAGGCGCAATGGGCATTGCGCAGCGATCGCGGGCTGACCTATGCCGCGACTTTGCCGGAAGGCTCGCGGCTCGTCGCCGGGTCTTGGTGGTCGCCCGGATATCATGGCCCGGCGCTCGTCTCATTCGACGCGGATCTTGCGCACGGCATGGGGCTCAAGGTCGGCGACAGCCTGACCGTCAACCTGCTTGGGCGCGAGATCACGGCGCGTATCGCCAATCTGCGCGCGATCGATTGGCAGCGGCTCGGCATCAACTTCGCCCTGGTCTTTGCGCCCGGCACGCTGGAGCACGCGCCGCAGACCCATCTCGCGGCCGTCTATCTGCCCGAAGCCCAGGAGGAAGAGCTGGTGCGCCAAGTGACCGAGCGGTTTCCCAACGTCTCGGCGATCCCGGTCCGCGAGGCGCTTGCCGCGATCGACCGTGTCGTCGGCATGATCGGTGAGGCGGTCCGGCTCACCGCGCTCGTCACCCTCGCGGCCGGCGTGCTGGTGCTCGGCGGGGCGATCGCGGCCAGCCACCGGCGGCGCGTCTACGATGTCGTGGTGCTGAAGGTGCTGGGCGCGACCCGCAGCGCGATCGCCGGCGCGTACCTGCTGGAGTATGGCCTCCTGGGGGTGCTCGCCGCGCTCTTCGCCGGCGTGCTCGGCACCCTCGCGGCGTATTTCGCGGTCACCCGGCTGATGCGGACCGACTGGGTGTTCCTTCCGGCGCCGCTGTTGTGGACCGCGGCGCTGGCCGTCCTGGTAACCTTGGCACTGGGCTTTGCCGGCACGTGGCGCGCGCTTGGCGCCAAGCCGGCGCCTTATCTGCGCAACGAATAGCCCGCCGCTCATGGAAGCGGCGGGTTGCGCCACCGCTAGCGGGTCATTGCAAAGATCAGGTTTTGTGCCAATATCCGCGGTGCGAGGAATTTCCCTCGTGCGGCTTCTCTCTCTGGAGGAGATCTATGGCTCTGGGTTCGCAGCCCCGCTGGACGGTGCGGCCGGCGGACACCGCCGTCGGCATCGATGTCGGCCTGCGGGAGTATATGCTTCGCGTCTACAACTACATGGCGTCGGGGCTCGCACTGACCGGCATCGTGGCCTATGTCGCGGCTGCTTCCGGCTTCTACGAATCGATCGCGCGCACTCCGCTAATCTGGCTCGTCATCCTAGCGCCGCTCGGGCTCGTCATGCTGATGAGCTTTGGCGTGCAGCGCATGCAGGCCAGCACCTTGCAGCTCGTCTTTTGGGGCTATTCGGCGCTGATGGGCTTGTCGATGGCGATGGTGTTCATCGTCTTCACGCACGAGAGTGTCGCGCGCGTGTTCTTCATTACCGCGGGCACCTTTGCGGCGATGAGCCTTTACGGTTACACAACCCGGCGCGATCTGTCGCAGTTCGGCTCGTTCCTGTTCATGGGGCTGATCGGCATCATCATCGCCTCGCTGGTCAACATCTTCGTCGGCTCGACCGCGCTGCAATTCGCCATTTCGGTGATCGGCGTCCTCGTCTTCACCGGCCTGACCGCGTATGACACGCAGCAGATCAAGGAGATGTACTACGCGGGCGACAGTTCCGAGATCGCCGGCAAAAAGGCGATCATGGGCGCGTTGCGGCTCTATCTCGACTTCATCAACCTGTTCATGATGCTGATGCAGTTGCTCGGCACCCGCCGCAACTGATTTCCGGATCGGCCTTCGGGCAGAAGAATTGCGTCGGCCGGGCCTCGCGCCCGGCCGATTTTTTGTGTGCTCCGGTGTTCCAGCGCTCAGGGCGCCTGGGCCCATGCCGACTACGGCGAAAGAGACCGCAGGATCTGGCCTAACTGAACCGTGTCGATCTGGCCGTCCCAATATGCGACCAGCGCCGCAGCGTTCAGCCCGATCCATTGAAAAACTGCCCTCTCGTCATCCGGCGCAAGCTGGCCGGCGATCATCCGCGGCGAAGGGCGAACGCCGACGACTGCGGTGTTTGTCGCATTCATCTGATTGCCGTGGGTCAAATTGACCTTGATCCGCACGTCATGCCGGGCGCTTCCGCGAGGGCTGACCCAAACCGTCATCGGCAGCCCCGTCGTCCGGGGGAACAGATTTGCCATTTCGAAAGGATCGTCCGCCTCTAGCGGCTCGGCATCTTTCGAAACGACCTCGTTCGTCTTCTCAACCATTCCCCCGGCGGCTCCTAATGCGCTTCGTCCCAGCTGTGGGCCCAGCCGGTTTCGACGACCAGCGGCACCGATAGCTCGCAATGCGGTGCGCAGGCGCCTTCCATGACCATCCTGACGATGCGCGCGGTCGCTTCGACCTCGGCTTCGGGCACCTCGAACAGCAGCTCGTCATGGACCTGCAGGAGCATGCGGGCCCGCAGGCCCTCGCCGGTCAGCGCGGCAGGAATGCGGATCATCGCGCGCTTGATGATGTCGGCGGCCGAGCCCTGCAACGGCGCGTTGATCGCCTGGCGTTCGGCGCCGGCGCGGCGCGCCGGGTTGGCGTCGCGAATCCCCGCGATCCAGCATTTACGGCCAAAGATCGTCTCGACATAGCCGGTGTTGCGGCAATCGGTCTTGATTCGCTCCATATAGGCGCGGATGGCGGGGAAGCGCTCGAAATACGCCCGGATATAGGCCGCGGCTTCGGCCTGCGGCACGCCGATCTGCGCGCCGAGGCCAAACGCGCTGATGCCATAGATGATGCCGAAATTGATCGCCTTCGCCCGCCGGCGGGTGGACGCGTCCATCTCTGCGAGCGGTACGCCGAACACCTGGCTCGCGGTCAGCGCGTGAATGTCGACCCCGTCGAGGAACGCCTGCTTCAGCTCGGGCACCTCGGCCACATGGGCGGCGAGCCGAAGCTCGATCTGGCTGTAATCGGCCGACAGCAGCAGGTGACCCGGCTCGGCGATAAAGGCGCGGCGGATGCGCCGTCCCTCCTCGGTGCGGATCGGGATGTTCTGGAGATTGGGATTGTTCGACGAGAAGCGCCCCGTTGCCGCTACCGCGAGCGCGTAAGAGGTGTGGACACGCCCGGTCTCGCGCGTCGATTTCGTCGGCCAGCGCGTCGGCATAGGTCGATTTGAGCTTGGTCAGCTGACGCCATTCGAGAACCTGCGCCGGCACCGGATGCAAGGGCGCCAGTTCTTCAAGGATCGAGGCATCGGTGCCGTAGGCGCCGGTCTTACCCTTCTTGCCGCCCGGCAGGCCCAGCTTTTCGAACAGCACGTCGCCCAATTGCTTGGTCGACCCGATGTTGAAATCGTTGCCGACCGCGCGGTAAATCGCCGCCTCGATCTCGGCGATGCGCCGCCCGAAATCTTCCGACAGCAGGGCGAGGGCTTCGCGGTCGACCTTGACCCCTTCCCGCTCCATCGCCGCGACAACCGGGGCCAGCGGACGCTCGATCGTCTCGTAGAATGCGGTCATCTTATCCCGCACCAGCCGCGCCTTGAGCAGCATATGGAGCCGCAGCGCCGCGTCGGCCCGTTCGGCGGCGAAATCACGCGCTCGATCGGAAGGCACCTCGGCAAAGGCGATCAGGCTCTTGCCGGTGCCGATCAGTTGCTTGAGCGGGGTCAGTTCGTGCTCGAAAGAGCGCCGCACCACACTCTCGATGCCGTGATCGAACTGCCCGCCGTCGAGCACGTAGGACATCAGCATCGTGCAGTCGTAGGGCGCCAAGCGTGACGTTCCAGCGCGACAGCAGGTGCGCAACGGCTTTCACGTCGTGGCTGATTTTCAGGACGCCCGGATCCTCCAGCAGCGGCCGCAAGCGGTCCATTGCCGCTTCGAGCGAAAGCTCGGACGGCCTGGCAAGATCGAGCTCCGCCGCCGGGCGGTGCGCGAGCGGGACATAGGCGGCTAGGCCCGGCGAGAGGGCGAGCGCGATCCCGGCCAGCGCCGGCCGCATGCCGGCGACCGCGCTCGACGACCGGCCAGATCGCGACCAACCCGGCCTCGTGCGCCGCTTCGATCCAATGATCGAGACCTTCGAGCGTGTCGACCAACGCGTAGGTATGCGGCGCGGTGAAGGGCGGCACCTCCGGTATCACCGGCTCGGGGCGCTCTGGTGCAGCCACCGGCGCCACTCCGGAAAGCCGTTGCGCCATCCGCGTCGCCAAGGCGCGGAACTCCATCTCGCGCAGGAAGGACAGCAGCGTATCGGATTCGGGCGGCGCCACCGCCAGCGCCGACAAGGGGCATGGCAGCGGCGCGTCGTCATCGAGCTTGACCAGCTGCTTCGACAGCCGCGCCTGGGGCTCGTTGTCGATCAGTGACTGGCGCCGCTTCGGCTGCTTGATTTCGGCAGCGTGGGCGAGAAGGGTCTCGAGGTCGCCGTAGGTGCTGATCAGCTCGGCCGCGGTCTTGACCCCGATGCCGGGGACGCCGGGAACATTGTCGACGCTATCGCCGCACAACGCCTGGACGTCGATAACCTTGTCCGGCCCGACGCCGAATTTCTCGCGCACCTCGGCCTCGCCGATCGGCCGGTTCCTGATCGGATCGAGCATGCCCACGCGATCGCCGATCAGCTGCATCAGATCCTTGTCGGAGGAAACGATGGTGACCTGGGCGCCGGCCTCGACGGCATGGCGGGTATAGGTGGCGATCAAATCGTCGGCTTCGAAATCCTCTAGCTCGATTTGGCACACACCGAAGGCCTTGGTGGCGCGACGCACCAGCGGGAATTGCACGGCGAGCTCGGGCGGCGCCTCCGGCCGTTGCGCCTTGTATTGATCATAGAGGCGGTTGCGGAACGAACTGCCGGAGTAGTCGAAGACGACGGCAATATGGTCGGCATCGGTCTCGCTGAGCAGCTTCGCGAGCATATTGCTGAAGCCGAGCACGGCGCTTACCGGAGTGCCGTCCGAGCGGGTCAGCGGCGGCAGCGCGTGGTAAGCGCGAAAGATGAAGCCCGAACCATCGATCAGAAAGACATGATGCGGCGCAGCCGAAGGCGGATGTGCAACGGCTGGGGCCGACCGGCCCGGAAACCATCGCGCTCTCTGGATCAAGCGCGAGGGCTGGCTCTTTGATTTCGTCCACGCGTACCTGCTTTCAGATGTTGCGCCCTTCCTGCTCGCTTTGCGGTGGGCTTCCGCCGGCCGCGTCTGCAATCGCACGGTAGACAAAGACGCGGGAGCAATAGGGGCACTCGGCCTGGCCGGCGGGCGCAAGGTTCAGATACACCTTGGGGTGGCCGAGCGGACCGCCGCCGCCGTTGCAAGCCGCGACCATCCCGTCGACGTAGATGGTTTCTGAAGGCCCCATTGCCTAGCCGTAGCTCGATACCAAGCGCGGCACGCGCGCGGGATTGATGGTCACAATGATACGCATTGCCGCGGCACAATCAATCACCGGCGCTGCTTGCCCGACCATCGGCTGACGGCGGCGGCCGGTTGTTGATAAGGGCTAACCCATACCGACGCGAACCCGCGCTTTCTTCGCCGCCTGGGGCGGAGCTTCGTCCCCGGGTTTGGGGGGTCAGCCTTCCGCGGTCGCCAGGTTTTTGACGGTGCGCAACAGCGCCTGGGCGCCGCTCAAATAGGCCTCGAACGCGGCCTCGGAAACCAGACGGCCATCGAGAAACCGGCGCAGCCGATAGGGGTTGGCGCCCGGCGGGTTGATCCCGCTCTCGGCCAGGGTCGCCGACCCGACCCCGGCCGCTTCGAGAACCGCAACCGCGGAGGAATGGGCCAGCCCGCTGGGATAGCAGAAATGTCTAAAGCTCTGCTCCGGCCGGCCGCACGCTCTGGCCAAGGCCGCCCGGTTGTCGGCGATCTCGCGTTCGAGATGGTCGGAGGCCACAGTCGACGAACGGTGGCGATGGGTGTGCAATTGGATGTCCAGGCCGCGCCGATCGGCCGCGCCGATCTCGGCCGCGCTCATCAGATGAAACTGGCGGCTCTCCCACCATTCTTCCGTGGTCACGCCAAACCACGCGGCGCACTCGCGCAGCGCCTGCTCGCGTTGCGCCAGCGAGGGCAACTTCACGATCTCGGCGGTGATCGCGAACCGGTCGTTCGGCGACCGGCCGGCGCGCCTCATGATGTAATCGAGGGCGACATTGACCACCGGTATTTGGTGGTCGGCGTACCACGTCGTCACGTAGACGGTCGCCGGTAGGCCCAGTCCTTCGAGGACCGGCAGCATATGGCTGTAGGTCGAGCTCCAGCCGTCATCGATGGTGATAACCACCGCGTGGTCCGGTAAACTGCCGTCGTCAAGCCGCTGCACCGCCTCGGCGAGCGGCAATACCGGATAGCGCGAATTCCGCAGCCAGCTCATCCGCCGCTCGAATTGTTCCGGCCGCATGAATAAATGATTGCCGTACTGATAGCCCGGCGTCGTCCACAATCCGTGATAGGCCAGGATCCGCAGGCTTTTGCGCGAAACCCGCCGCGACAGGGCGAACAGCAGCCCCTCTTTCATCAAGCTACACCAGGAATTGTATGCCTGGAGAAGAATCCCGCCCTATACCTGCAGAAACACTAATTATCGGTTACTGATATCTCTATAAGGACCAAAAATTGACCACTGAGGCATGGCATAGGTTGTGCGAGTGACCGCATCACGGTCGGTGGGCCATCAGTCAGCGCGTCCGCGGTCGAGTCCCGCTGGATCGAGGGGTCGCCCTTCTTTGCCGGCCCGTTGAAGCGCCCGTCGCCGGACTGACGAATTGCGGCTTGTGCGAAAGCAACATCTGCGGAGTGGAACCGGCGTGAGCTGCGTTCGAGCGCCAAGCGCGCCCCGTTTCTGGGGTGCATGTCTCGTTATCGCGCTGCTGGCGGTGACCGCTTGTGCGCCAAAGGTGGACCAGGCCGCCGATCCCCCCAACACGCGCGCGGTTCTGATCCCAACGCCCGCGCGGCTTGCCGACGACAAATTCGTCACGGCAGACGGCCAGCTTCTGCCGCTGCGCAAATGGTTGCCTCAGGGCCAGGCCAAAGCAGTGATCCTGGCGCTCCACGGGTTCAACGATTACAGCAACGCGCTGGACGGGCCGGGAACGATCTGGGCCAAGCTCGGGATCGCCACCTATGCCTATGACCAGCGCGGCTTTGGCGCAGCCCCGGAGCGCGGACGGTGGCCGGGACGCGCCACCCTCGCCGCCGATGCCGCGAGCGCGAGCCGGATCTTGCGCCGCCTTTATCCCGGGGTGCCGCTGTACCTTCTCGGCGAGAGCATGGGCGGAGCTGTGGCGATCATCGCGATGACCGGTGAGAGCGGCACCCCGATCCCCGATGTCGATGGCGTCATCCTGGTAGCGCCGGCGGTATGGGGCCGGCCGACGATGGACCTGTTGCCCCGCGTGGCGCTATGGATCGGGGTACGCGTGGCGCCGGGGCTCACCCTGACCGGCCGCGGGCTCCACATTCAGGCTTCGGACAATATTCCGATGCTGCGCGCGCTGGCGCGCGACCCGCTGGTGATCAAGGATACCCGCATCGACACGATCTGGGGCCTTGTCAATCTGATGGACGCCGCCCTCGCCTCGGCCCCGCGGCTCCATGCGCCGTTGCTGCTGATGTACGGAGCCGAGGACGAGATCATACCGAAACCGCCGATTCGCCGCTTTGTCCGGGCGCTCCCGCCTGACTCGCGCGGTCGCCGCATTTTCGCCTATTACGAGCATGGCTACCACATGCTGCTGCGCGACCTCGAAGGCCCGGCAGTAATCGCCGATGTCGCCGGCTGGGTGCTGGCGCCCGGAGCGCCGCTGCTCTCGGGCGCGGATCGGGGCGGTTTCGAAGCCGCTTTGGGTGGGACCAAGCAAGCCTCGCTCGGCGAGCGTTGAGGCGATGCCGTCCCCGATCGTCCTGCGGCTTCTGCTTTTGCTGTTCCTGGCCAACGGAACGCCGGTGATAGTTAAGAAGCTTCTCGGTAACCGTTGGTCCCACCCTCTCGACGGCGACCGTGAATTCGTAGACGGCAGGCCGCTGTTCGGACGCTCAAAGACGATACGCGGCGTGGCCCTCGCCATCCTGTCGACGACAGCAGGGGCAGCTCTGCTCGATCTCGGCTGGAGGATCGGGGTGTTGGTCGGCACTCTGGCGATGGTCGGCGACTTATCCTCGAGCTTTCTGAAGCGCCGCCTCGGCCGGCCGTCGAGCAGCCCGGCAGTCGGGCTCGATCAGATACCGGAGTCGCTATTTCCGCTGCTCGGCTGCGTCGGTCCGTTGTCATTGACCGTGGCCGATGTTGCGATCGGGGTGGCGATTTTCTTCGTCGCCGAGTTGCTGGTCTCTCGTGTGCTCTACGCATTCGACCTGCGCGACCGCCCCTATTAGCGCTCAGCCGCGCCGCAAGCGGTGCAAGGTGATTTCCGGAGGGCAATTCAGCCGCACCGCAACGAGGCACGATCCGACTCCGACCGAGGTGTATCCGACCATGCGGCGATAGCGCCACGGTCCCGACCCCATGCGTCTGGGGAGAGTTGCGTCCAAGGTGATCGGGATGGCGCCGGGCAAGCAGATTTGCCCGCCATGCGTGTGCCCACTTAGCAGCAGATCGAAATCGGCATGCGCCGCCTGACGATAGACCTCCGGCGTGTGCGACAGCAGGATCGAAAATTCGTCGTCGGGAATTTGCAAGGCGGCCTTTTCGATATTATCGACCCGATAGTAATGGGCGTCGTCGATGCCGGCCAGATGGATGCGCTGAGCACCGCGAACCAGCGGCTCGGTTTCGTTGAGCAGCATGCGGATTCCCATCGCTTCCAAGGCCGGGACCATGCGGATCGTGTCGTGATTTCCCAAGACGCCGTATACCGGTCCGGCGAGGTGAGCGCGCATCCGAGCCATGCCCTCGATGGTCGCGTCATATGGTCCGAACGTTTTTCCGCGATAATCTCCGGTCAGGACACAAAGGTCGTAATGCAGCTCCGGCAACAGTTCGATCAGGCGCAGCATCGCGCCTTGGTTCATGTCGACGTGCGGATCGCTAATCTGAAGGATCGTGAAACCGTCGAATGCCGGCGGCAGCTCGGGCATGACCATGTCGTGACGACGGATTTGCACATTTTCGGCATTCCTGCGGGCCCGTCCGTACAATCCGCTGAGCTTCAGCGCCCCGCGAATCAGCGTGGGACTGAAATACCAATTCTCCGGGTGGAAGAAGTTGAGGCCCTGGCCAAAGACCCGTCCCTCATGGTCGTCCTCGATGCCGAGCCGCAGCTTTGCATGCAGCCGCCCGAGGCGCTGCTCCAGCTTGGCGATTATGTCCTGGTCCATCGAGGCCTTGATACAATCACCCAAGCACTCTCCACCCGAGAGTCGACGATAAGCATCAGTATTCATAAAAAGTTAATTTAGATCTAAACTAGCAGATTTATTCCCGATTTGCAAAGCTTGTTCGACGATCATTAAGTCTGCCCACGGACTCGGTGGGCGGCGCGGAGCCACACGGCCCCTCGCTTCCTTCTGCCGCCGGGATTGCTCCGGCGCGACTGCTGTGCGACTGACAGCCCCTACCATCCCAGCGCATAGGCCGCGCGGCGGGGATCGGCCCCGGCTTCCATGACGCCGCGCTTCTTGTCTACATCGATGGCGCAGACCGCACCCGCAGTCCAGATCCAGTCGGGCCAGCGCTGGATCTCATGCCCGCGGCGGGCTAGCTCGGCAATGACCGGCTCGGGGATGCGGGCCTCGATCGCCAAGCGGCCGGGGTAGTAGTCGTAGGGCGCGAAAGAGGACGGATAGCTGTAGCTCGCGAAGCGCGGGCTCTCGATCGCCGACTGCACGTCCTGGCCAAACACGAAACGGTTCAGCAGCACCTGCAGCATCGCCTGGCTCTGCACGTCGCCGCCGGGCGTGCCGAACGGCATGAAGCGGTCGCCGCCCTTGATCGCCAAGGCCGGGTTCGGGGTCAGCCGCGGCCGCTTGCCGGGGGCGACGCCGGCGGGATGGCGCGGATCGGGGCGCGATTGCGAGCCACGGTTGGAGGGGATCAGGCCGGTTCCTGGCACCACCGGCGAGCCGTAGGAGCCATCGCTCGGCGTCGCCGAGAACAGATTGCCGTGGCGGTCGGCAACGCAGACATAGGAGGTGTCGGGTTCGGGATTCGGGTCGCCTGCGGATGGGGCAAACCGGCCAGTGCTATGGCCGAGCTCGCCCCAAGCTTTCCAGCCGGCGGCATTTCCGGCCAGGCGCGGTCGGAGCGGATCAGTTTTCGCCGCTCGGCCGCGTATTCCTCCGAGATCAGGGTCGCGAGCGGCACCTCGACCAGCGCCGGGTCGCCGTAATAGGCCTCGCGGTCGGCAAAGGCGAGCTTCAGCGCCTCGGTGAGGTGATGCACGTAGTCGGCGCTGTTGTGGCCGAGGCCGGCAAGATTGGTCCCCTCGAGCAAGGCCAAGGTCTGCAACAGCACCGGGCCCTGGCACCACGCCCCGCAAGTGAAGACTTCGAGATCGCCGAAGCGGCGGCGCTCCGGCCGGGTAATGGGTGAGCGGTATTCGGCGAGATCCTCGGCCGACAACAGTCCGCCTTCCTGTTTCATGAAGGCGATGATCTTCTTGGCGATGTCGCCGCGATAGAAGGCATCGCGCGCCGCTTCGAGCCCGGCCTCTCGGCCCCGCGCGGCAGCGGCGCGCTCCTCGTCGGCCATGTATTGCAACGAACCGGCGAGATCGGTCTGACGGAACATCTCTCCCGTCTCCGGTACGCGTCCGTTGGGCAGAAAGATCGCCGCCGAGGACGGCCAGGCGCGATGGTCGGCCTCATGCCGCTTCAGGCTTTCAGCCATCAGCGGATACATCGGAAAGCCTTCGCCAGCGAGCCGGGTCGCCGCTGCCGCGACCTCGCCAAAGCTCATCGTGCCGTAGCGCCTGAGCGCGGTGATCCAGGCATCGGGCGCGGCAGGGACAACGGTGCGGAGCACGCCCTTTGGGATCTTGCCGCCGTGCTCGCGCATGAACAGCTCGGGGTCGAGCGCTTTTGGCCAGGCGCCGAGCCCGGCGATGGTCACGACCTCTTTTTTTTCGGCAAGATAGATCATGATCGGCGCGACGCCGGCGACATCGACGAGATCGCTCTGCAGCACGCCGAGTGCGATCCCAGCGGCGCACCCCGCATCGATCGCGTTGCCGCCCGCCTCGAGGATCGCGAACCCGGCGGTGGCGGCGAGATAGTGGCCGGCCGCGATGGCATGACGGGTCACGGCGATGGTCGGACGGTGCGCGGCTGGTGCGGTCATGGCGAGCCCCTTGCGCGATGCTAAGTGTGCGCCACAGTAGCGCTTGACCGGCCGCCGATAGAAGAGGCGTTGTCGCAGCGACGGGGGATTGCGATGAAACCTCTTTTGCGCCGCGGGCGAAGCAATTGCGTCGGGTGAGATGGCGGCGGGAGCGCCGCGCCGGGCCGGCTGAGGGCGAGGGCGGCCTGCCGGCGCTGGCGGCATTGGCGCTTATCGCGGGCGCCGGATCGGGGCTGATCGTCGCAATCTTTCGCCTGGCGTTGGACCAAGGCCGATCGCTGGCGCAACGAACTGATCGCCCATGCCCACCATCAGCCGCTCGCCGGGTTTGTGCTGGTCGTCGCGGGCAGCGCCGCAGCGGTCGCGCTCGCCGCCTGGCTGGTGCGGCGGTTCTCGCCCTATGCTTCGGGGAGCGGTATCCCTCAGGTCGAGGCGGCATTGACCGGCGATTTGCCGCCGGCCCCGCCGCACCTGATCGCGGTCAAATTTCTTGGCGGTTTGCTGGCGATCGGCGCCGGGATGGCGCTGGGCCGCGAGGGCCCGAGCGTGCAGATGGGGGCGGTCGTCGCCGATCTCGTCGGCAAATGGTTCCGCCGCTCGTGGCCGGACTCGCGAACCCTGCTGGCGGCCGGCGCCGGCGCCGGGCTCGCCGTGGCCTTCAACGCGCCGATCGCGGGCGCGATTTTCGTGCTCGAAGAGCTGGTGCGACGGTTAGAGACCCGGATCGCGATCGTTGCCCTCGGCGCGTCATCGACGGCGATCCTGATCTCGCGTCTGTTTCTCGGCGACGCACCGGATTTTCAGGTCGCGGTCTCGGCCCAGGCGGCGACTGCGACCGGCCCCCTGCCCTACGCCGTAGCCGCGACCTGGCCGCTCTACCTCGCCCTCGGAGTGGTCACCGGGATTGCGGCCGGCCTCTACAATCGCGCGATCCTCGGCGCGAGCTCGCTAGCGACACGGCTCGACAAGCGCTGCCCCGCAGAAATCCAGGCGGCGGCGATCGGCGCGCTGGTCGGAACCATCGGTTGGTTCTCGCCGGAGCTGATCGGCGGCGGCGACGACATCACCCAGCGTGTGCTGGCCGCCAGCACGGCACTCGGCGCGATCCCGCTCGCCTTTGTCGTGCGCTTCGGGCTCGGGGCGGCGTGCTACGCCGCACGCACGCCGGGCGGATTGTTCGCGCCCTTGCTCGTGCTGGGCGCCCAGTTGGGGCTCGTCTTCGGGGTGCTGTGCCAAGCGGCATTCCCCAGTCTCGGCATCGAGCCGGAAGCGTTCGCCGTCGTCGGTATGGCAGCGTTTTTCACCGGAGTCGTGCAGGCGCCGGTGACCGGGATCGTGCTGGTCACCGAGATGACTGCGGCGTTTACGACCCTGCTGCCGATGCTGGCGGCGTGCTTCGCGGCAATGGTCGCCGCTAATCTTTTGCGCAGCGTGCCGATCTACAACTCACTTCGCGAACGCGTCATCGGACAAGCCCGTTCGTCGCCGTAAGCAATCCTCAGGCGGGATAAACCTGAATGCTACTGGCCACAGAGTCGGCGACGTGCTCCTTGGTGATCACCCCGGCGACATCCCCCGGCCGCGGCACGCCGTGACCGCGCACAACGAGGGCCATCCCCGCTCGCCTGCGCCAAATTCTTTGGATGACATCGAAAATGATATCGTCCTCGCGCACGATGGTAAAATCGTGGCTCGCAAGGTCACGCATCGTAGCGCCGGATCGGGTGTCTTCCGAGGCGGTTCTGAGGGCGGTATTGACGCGCAACACGCCAAGGATGCGATTATCCTCGATAATCACGACATGGCGCATTCGGCCGCCATGATCGGAACGACCAAGAAAGCTGTTGAAGCTGATCTCGCTCGGCGCCAGCACTACGTCGGTGTCCATCACCTCTTTGGCGCGGCGGACGAGGAACATGTTTGCGTGTAGGGCTTTGGGTATGACGTGTCCGCGACGGTACAGCTTCAAGGTGTAAATATTCTCGCGCGACAGCACCCGCCGCACACCGACGCTGAAGGCAACCGCCAGGATCATCGGCAGGACGATGTCGTAGTCGCGCGTCATTTCGAAAATCATGGCGACGGCGGTCATCACCGCGCCAGTGCCGCCGCCTACCATCGCTCCCATGCCCACCATGGCAAAGGACGGGACGTTGATGGCGAGCGGCAGATGAAGGGCGGAGAGCGCGGCCGCAAACGCGCCCCCGATCGTCGCTCCCATAAATAGCGAGGGCGAGAAGATCCCACCCGACGAACCGGATCCGAGGCTGAGCGTGGTGGCCAGCAGCTTGCACAGAAACAGCAGGAATAGCAGTCCCGCCCCCGCCAATTGGCCGAGGAGGATCGCCTCGACCGTCGCGTAGCCAACGCCCTCGACGTAGTATTGGCCAAAGCGCCGCATCAGCGCGTACATCAACACGCCGACCAGCAGCATGCCCAATGCATGGCGCGTGTAGCGCTCTGTGATCTTGTCGAAGAGATCTTCCAACAAGTGCAGCCCGCGGACAAAGCCAGCGGCGGCGACACCGATGATCACCCCGAGCAATGCATAAAGGCAGAGTATGATCCCGGAGGTGGCGTCGACGCTCAAAGGGGCGAGATGCGGGACGGCGAACGCCGGCTGGGGACCGAAAAAGACCCGCCCGATGAACGTCGCCGTGCCGGTGGCGAGCGCAACCGGCAAAAACGTGCGGGAGCTGACCTCGGGCATCATCAGCTCGATCGCGAACAGGACGCCGCCGATCGGCGTATTGAAGGTGGCGGCGATGCCGCTGCCCGCACCGGCGGCAACCAGAATGATCCGCTCCCCCTGGGACATTCGCACAATCTGGCCCAGGGTCGATCCGAGGGCCGACCCGATCTGGATGATCGGACCCTCGCGCCCGACGGCCGCACCGGTACCGATCGCGATCGCCGAGGCCAGCGACTTCACGACTGCGACAATGGGTCGGATCACGCCGCCGCCGTAGTAGATCGCGTCCATGACCTCGGGCACGCCATGGCCGCGGGCCTCGGGGGCGAAGGTGTTGACGAGGAACGTCACCGCCACGGCGCCCAGCACCGGCACCAGAATGACGAACGGCCCCCATGGGCTCGCGGGCGTGAACAGGTTGGCGTCGTAGCGAAACGCCCACTTGCCGAGAAACAGGACGTTGTGGATCAGCCCGATCAAATCACGGAAAGCGACCGCGCCAAATCCGGTCACGACGCCGACGACCAAGGCCAGAATCGAAAGATAAACCAGCCCGATCCGGCGGATTTCGCTATCGGTCTTAGCCCGCGCGGCGCTTGCGGTTTCGGCCGGGGACAGGGCGGCTTCCGGGATCGTCGAGCGACCAATTGAGGGAAGCGGTCGTGGCTCTCCTGCCATCGAGTTTCTCCGCTAAGATCGCGGGTCCGACCAAAAGCCGGAGGAATCGCGGTTTACCTCACCTAGGACAAACGGTCGAGCTTGCGCGGTGTCATGTGGCAACATGGCGCTCGGCCCGCAGCGGATGCGCCTCGGTGACATCATAGCGGGCAAGCAGGTCGCCGGGGCATATGGCTACTGACCTTCATCGCGAGGGAAACATGAGCGACTACGATCTGGTGATCCGCAACGGCACGGTGGCGACCGCGGCCGATACAATGGAATGCGATATCGGCATCAAGGACGGCGTCATCGCGACCCTCGGCCGCGGCCTTCCGACGGGCGCGCGCGAGATCGACGCCGCCGGCAAGCTGGTGTTGCCGGGGGGGATCGACAGCCATTGCCATATCGAGCAACGCTCGTCCGCCGGGGTTGTCTGCGCCGACGATTTCTACAGCGCGACCGTGTCGGCTGCGTTTGGCGGCACCACCACGGTGATCCCGTTCGCGGCCCAGCATCGCGGCCAGTCCTTGCGCCAGGTCGTCGAGGAATATCATGAGGCGGCGCGGCCGAAGGCGGTCATCGATTATGCCTTTCACCTGATTATATCAGACCCGACCGAACAGGTTATGGGTCAGGAACTCCCGGCCTTGATCCGCGATGGCTACACGTCGTTCAAGGTCTACATGACCTACGATCTGCTGCAGCTGAATGATGGGCAGATGCTCGACATCCTGGCGTTGGCGCGGCGCGAGGGGGCGCTGGTCATGGTCCATGCCGAGAATTACGACATGATCAAATGGCTGACCGCGCGTCTGCTGGAGCGCGGGCTCGGCGCGCCGCGCTACCACGCGGTCAGCCATGCACGGCTTGCCGAGGGCGAGGCAACCAACCGCGCGGTGACCCTATCGCAACTGCTCGACGTGCCGATCCTGCTGGTCCACGTCTCGGCCGCCGAGGCGATCGAGGTCATCCGAAGCGCCCAGACCAAGGGCCTCAAGATCTATGGCGAGACCTGTCCGCAATATTTGTTCCTGACCGCCGACGACATCGCCAAACCCGGCCTCGAAGGCGCCAAGTTCTGCTGCAGCCCGCCGCCGCGCGATCGTAAGGCGCAGGAAGCGGTCTGGGCCGGCCTGAAGAACGGCACCTTCCAGGTGTTTTCCTCCGATCACGCGCCCTACCGCTACGACGCCTCCGGCAAGCTGCCGCATGGCGACCGAACGACCTTCAAGGACATCGCCAACGGCGTACCGGGCATCGAACTGCGCCTGCCGTTGTTGTTTTCAGAGGGCGTGCAGCACGGTCGGCTCGACCTCAACGCCTTTGTCGCCTTGACCGCAACCAACCACGCCAAGCTCTATGGGCTTCACCCACGGAAAGGCACGATCGCAGTCGGTAGCGACGCCGACATCGCGATCTGGGACCCCGAGCGCGAGACCACGATCACCGCCGGCCTGCTGCACGACAATGTCGGCTACACCCCATATGAAGGCCGCAAATTACGCGGCTGGCCGGTCACCGTGCTGAGCCGTGGCCGGACAATCGTCGAAGATGGCGCCCTCGCTGCCCCCCGCGGCAGCGGCGTCTTCCTCCCCTGCGCCCTCTCCGCTGCAGCCAAACCCGCCGGCACCCCGGTCCCGGAATTGGCTTTCACCGCCGAACAAGGCGCGGGGCTTGTCTAGGCGCGCCCCACCGACCGGCTGCACCGCCAGCCGAGCGGCGCCCTTAGCAGCGCAGCCGAGGGATTATTTCAGAGGCGATGATCTCGACTTGATCGGGCTGGTAGCGGTAGGGGATCAAGATCAGTTTCTGGACGCCGGCGGCGAGCTGGGCACGCAGTTGGGCGACGCATTCGTCGACGGTGCCGATGATCGCCGCATCCTTGGTCGAACTCGCTCCAGGCCGCATAATCCCATTCCTGGCCGAGCCATTCCAGCATCGCCGGCTCGACCACCGCGCGCGACGGGCCGACATAGATCGGCAATTGGTTGGCGTTGAGCAGGCTCGCCGGGTCCTTGCCCGCCGCCTCGGCAAAGCCGCGGACCTTGGCCCAGGATCGCGCGAAACTCTCGGGCGTGTAGAAATAGGTCAGCCAGCCGCCGTTCAGCGCCGCGCGTTTCAAGACGCGATCGACATAGCCGCCG
This sequence comes from uncultured Alphaproteobacteria bacterium, assembly GCA_963845735.1. Lineage (GTDB taxonomy): Bacteria > Pseudomonadota > Alphaproteobacteria > ATCC43930 > CGMCC-115725 > AP-15. The sequence continues at coordinate 366,172 of CAWJTR010000008.1, forward strand.
ATCAGCATCGGCGGCAGGCGCTGCGGCTTTGGCGATAGGTTCGAGCCGCGAAAGACATGCGGCGGGTATTCGCCGTTGACCTGCGCCTCGGTCCACAGTCGGCGCAGGATTTCGAGATTTCGGTCCATGATCCGGCCGCGCTCGTGAAACGGCACGCCGACCGCATCGAATTCGCGCTTGTACCAGCCCGAGGCCATGCCGAGCAGCAGCCGGCCGCCGGCGATCAGGTCGAGGCTGGATAATTCCTTAGCCAGCACCACCGGGTTGCGCAATGGCAACACGAGAACGCCGGTGCCGAGCTTGATCTTGCTGGTGCGGGCCGCGACGGCGCTCAGCAGAGTCAGCGAGTCGATGACCGGGAACGGCGGATCGACCCCAAGAAAAATATGGTCCCAGACCCAGACCGAATCGAACCCCAGCGCCTCGGCCGTGACCGCGTAGTCGATCAGCGCTTGCGGGTCCGGCAGCTCCGGCCAAGTGGTAAAATTCCGCATCGCGACGCCGAAGGTGTTCGAAAAGATCGTCATCGTGACCAGCCCTTCACGCGGTGTAGAGCCGTTCGGGGTCGAGGTGGCGGAGAACCGCGAGTTCGGCTTCAGTCGGGGGATCGGTGGCCTGGAGGTCGGCGGCGATCAGCATCTCGAAACCGGTGTTTTCCTGCACCTGCGCGATCGGTCGCGCCGGGGTGCAATGCCAACAATGTCATCCGCTTTGAATGATCCTCGAAGCCGAAGAGGCCGAGATCGGTCACCACCCGAGACATGCCGCCGGCGATCAGCCCGCTGTCGCGCCGGCTCTCGCCGCCAGCAAGAAAGCCCGGGCTGGTGATGAAATCGACGCGTTCGACGAAGCGGCGCTTCTCATGCTTCATCGCCACAATCATCTGCGTCAGACTGGCGATGTCGTTGCCGCCGCCGGTCCCGGGCAGGCGCGTCGCAGGCCGCTGCGGGCTGCCGATCAACGAGCTGTTCAAATTTCCATATTGGTCGATCTGGGCGCCGCCCATAAACCCCACATCGACATAGCCGCGTTGCAGCAGCAGCAAAACATCGGTGCTGCCCAGCACCATATTGGCGCGCCTCGTGCAGCGCTGCTCGTTGGTTGAAGGCGGCAATTGGCCTGGCTCGACGAATGCGCCGATGGTGCCGCCCTCGAACAGGATGGTCAGGCCTGGCCCGTGCAGCCGCTGGGCCAGTGTCGCCGCCAGCAGCGGAATACCGACGCCGGCGAACACGACCTGCCCGTCGCGCAAGAGCCGCGCGCTCATCACCGCGAGCAGCTCGCTTGCGGTATAGGTTGCCGCATCAATCGTCATAAATGCTTTTCCCGCGGCGGCCGGCATCGAGCAATTCTGCGAAGCCCAAGGAGATCGAGATACTCGGTCCAGGATTTGGGGCCGTAGAAATAGCGGTCGAGATAATCCCGCATTCCCGCCTCGGGGTCCTGCTTCAACTGCGCCGCGTAGCCGTCGAGATGCGAAAACAGCGGCTCATAAAGCCCGTAGCATTCGTGCGGGGCCGAGCCGAACGGTACCTCGACGACGGCGTCGACCGCGAAGAACGGGATTTTAGTCCGGTCGGGCCGGCGGCGGATCTGGTCGTTCGAGACGATGCGTTCGGTAGTCAGGATTACCCGGTTCGCAGCCATTGCGATATCGAGATCCATAAACGGCAGTCCGTCGATCTGGGCGTTGCCGTAGGGGTCGCAACGTTGGACGTGGATCAGCGCGACATCCGGGTTCAGCGCCGGCACCAGCACCAGCTTCTCGCCGGTGAACGGGCAGTCGATGACCCTAGTATCGGGCAATTGGGCGATCACGTCAGAGCCCAGCATCGAGCGCATCGGCAGAAACGGCACGCCCATCGCCCCGGCGCGAAAGCGCAGCCCGACCGCCATGTGGCTCCACTCCTCGAAGCGCGCCCGGTTCGATTCGGTATAAAGGCGCATGATGCGCGAGACGCCCCAGACGATGCCGAGGCTGAACCAGCTGGTCAGGATGTGCCGGCTGACACCCGAAGCGAACAGCAGTTCGCCCTCGCTCGAGGTGATGCTGCGGGCGCAGCTGAGGTCCCGGCGACCGGCGCGGATCAGCGCCCAGATCATCGCCATCGGGGTGCGTGACAAGGTGCTGCCGCCGATGCCGACCGAGGCGCCGTCGGGCACCAGCGCCGCCGCCTCTTCAAGCGACATGACTTTCTCGCGCAGGCTGCGGTCGCGCTCTTGCGTGCGCCGGCGCAATTCGCTGTAGCCCAGGGTCAACAGCCATCTCCGATGCTGGCGTTGAACTCGGCGATCAGCGCATCCCAGGCGGGTAGGGTTTCGCGCAACTCCGCCCAGAAGCTCTGCCCGCGGCGGCGCTCGAACGCGTCGAGCGTCACGCCCTGCTGCTCGACCCAGGTATAATAGCCGAGGTTGAAAATCCGCGTCCGCTCGTGATGGGTCAATTCCAGCACATCGCTGTCGGCAGCGCCGAGCAGATGCTGGCCGAAAACCTCGCCCGCGTTGACCGCGTCGAACCCGTCGGGATAGTGCGCCGCGAGGTATTTCCGCCGCTCGCTGCCGTAGAGCGCGGCGCTGTCGGTGGCGACGGTGACGAGCAGGTCTTCTTCGCCGAGCTCCAGACGCTTGGCGGTCTTGATCGCCGCGACCAGATTGGCGATGCCCGACAGCCCCAGAAACTTCAGTTCTGAGACGATTTCCGGATCGATTTGGCGCCGGGCCGACAGATAGGACCGTCCGGCCTCGCTGTTGAACAACAGATCGAGCGCCCCGGTGCTGAGATCGGAGACGCCGACTACGATGTCGGTGTTCATGACGTTGTGGATCAGCGGCACATGCTTGTCGCCGATCCCCTGAATGTTGTGCTCGCCAAAGCCGTTGCGCAGCAGGGTCGGGCATTCGCTGGCTTCCACCGCGACGATGCGGGCGCCGTGCCTCTCCTTCAGGTAGTCGCCCGCGGCCAAGGTCCCGGCCGACCCCGAGGCGGCAACAAAGGCGGCCAGCCGCAACCCGGGCCGCATGGCTCGAAGCGTCTCGAAGACACGCGCCAGCGCCGGCCCGGTGCAGGCATAATGCGCGAGGTAATTGCCGAACTCGGCGAACTGGTTGAGGATGACGTTGCTCGGGATCGCGCGCCAACTCGGCGCATTTATCGTAGATTTCCTTGACGTTGCTCTCCGAGCCTGGAGTGCGAATGATGTCCTCGGGCCGGCTGACCCACCCCCGCAACCAATCGAACCGCTCTTCGCTCATGCCCTCGGGCAAGACGGCGACGCCGCGGCAATCGAGGATGCGCGAAATCGCGATCCCGCCGCGGCAGTAGTTCCCGGTCGACGGCCACACCGCCCGGTGATGCTCGGGGTCGAACCGGCCAGTCACCAGCCGCGGGATCAGACAGCCATACGCCGCCAGCACCTTATGCGCGCCGATCAATGGGAAGAGGGCGCCTAGCGCCACGACGATCGGGGCGCGCACCCCGGTCAACTCCGGCGGCAGCAGCAGATATGCCGGCGTCTCATCAAGACCGGAGCGAGCACGATCGTTGTACCAGTGCAGGCGAAACAGGTTGGCCGGATCGGGCCGATCGGGATCGACCGAATGAAGGGCCGCGGCCCGCGCGGCAGGGATGCTCGAAGGGTGGGCGAGCTCGGTGAAACGCGGCAATGTTACGCCGGCTCGGCCGAGCCACCGCGCAGCGCGGTCGCGGATAGCGGGCGCGACGATCGTCGTCGTTATCTCGCCATCGTCCATCTGTCGCCCGAAACCCAGCCCACAGCGCAGTTTGGCGCACCCGCCTTGCGCCAGGCAATAGACAGCCGTGGCCCGGTCAAGGGCTCGGTGATGTCACCGAGGGCTTCGGGCTTGCCGCTGTTGCGCCAGCCGAGCCGGGAAGCGTCTACTGCATCCCGAGCCGCGCGCCGGCGAGGCCGCAGCTGACGCAATTCGCTAGGGTAAAAGTAACCTTCCCGCTGTTGTCGTCGGCGACGAACATGACCGGCACACCCTGGCTGTCGAGCCAAACGGCATAGCTGGTGTCGCCGGTTATCTCGTATTTCTGGGCGCGAACCGGTCTGCCGTCGATGTCGACGACCGTCTCTTCACCGCCGCTAACGCGCACGCGCTCGATCTTGCCGTCGTCGGGCCGCATCATCGTGTTGGAAGCGAGAAAGTTGGCCGACCATGGGTTCGCCGGATGTACCGTCGCCGGCGCCGTGATCGTGCCTTGCGGCGAATTGATCACAAAGCTGTTGCCGCGCGCCTCGCCCTTGACGACCGTCGATTGGCTGCCTTTGTTGGTGACGCCGCTAAATGAGATCAGGCGGTTGCCCTGCCAGCGCTCGGTCCGCTGGGCATCCTCGTTGTAGAGCTTGATGCCGAGCATTTTGACTTCGAAATGCGCGCGCGTCAGGACCGTGGTGCCGCCGTTGGCGGGCTCAACGGTATTGATATAACTGCCGATATTGCCGTAAACCGAATGCGTCACCCGATAGGTTAGCTGAAGCGGCGTCGCCGCTGCGGCCGGAATGACGACGACTGCAATCAAGCAGAGGACGGCGACGATCGCGGCAAATCCGGAAATCCCGGCCTGGCGTGGCGACCGTTTTTGCGATCCCGCATTGCCCTGGGTCATGGTTTCTCCCCCCGAACCAAATGCCCCCGCCGCGCCGCACCGCGGATCGGCACGGTTAAAGATAGCGCAAAAGAGCAATGCCGTTCAAGAAGATATTATTACAAGCACCGATCGGAGCAGGCCTTGAGGATTTTGTCGGCATACCCATTCCATTTCGCTCCCGTCCGAGGTGATGGGTATAGATTCGTGACGACAACTGACAAATCGACGAGCTATGCTGTCGAGTATTCGGCGATCACCGGCATGACCGATGAAGCACCGCAAATTCAACGTTCTTGTCGCGGGTCTTAGGCCTCACCCTCGCGTTCGACGTCGACACTCACGCCAAATCCTCGGCACATTTCTTCGCGTGCCCGGTTAGCGACACGGCCTTGGGCTCGTCGCGGATATTCCTGGCGATCTCTTTCTGACGGTCGAATTCCTGTCGCCGATGCCGCAGTTCTTCCGTCGACAGGCGCTCGATGTTGCAGTAGTCGAGCTTCCACGACGGGTCCTCGCTCCAGCGCAGCGGCGATTGCACCGTATTTCGCGACGCCGGCGCACTCTCGAGCACGCGCAGTGCCAGTCCCAGGGTAAACGCTTGCGAGTCGGGATCATTCGGGCGCCCTGCCGCATTGCCCAGCGGAAAATCGCTAAACAGAAAGCGCGGCACGCCGACGTGCTCGACAATGTCCTTGGCGCAGCCCATCACGATTGTAGCAATGCCGTTCGTCTCCAAATACCGGGCGGCCAGACACAGGGTCTGGTGGCAGACCGGGCAATTGGGGACCAAGATCGCGGCGTCTGTGCCATCGGCACGGCAGCGCGCGAGCAATTCCGGGCAATCCTGGTCGAGGGTGGTGCGCTGACTGCGGTTGGTCGGCGCGCCGTGGAAGCGCCTGGTCACCGCGCCGATGCGGCCCGACGCCGCCATATGCCGCAATTGCCGCAACGGGAACCAAGTGTTGCTGTCTTCGGCGGTGGTATGCTCCCGGTCATAGGCGACATGGGAAATCCGTAGATCGTGGTCAATTGCGGCGTCGCCGGAATAGACCTGGTAGAACTTGGCGGCGGCATTGTAGGAGGCGCCCGGCCCCTGGTCGCCCTTATCGGGCTGGTAAGGGGCCGCGGTGGTGATCAGCGCAACGCGGCATTCGGGCAGAGGTTTGCAGAGCGGTTGGAACGGCACTTCGGCATAATGCGCCCAGTGATACGGGGCTCCGTAGCCCAAGTCCTTGATAATAGTCGCGGATCCGTTGCAAGTAGGGGATCGGCGCGTCGTAATCCGCGGTGAAGCCCAAACCGGCGTCTGATCCGCTCATCGCTCGCTTCCTCGCGGAACTAGTGGGAAAAGCCGAACAGCTGGTGGGCGTTGTGGTGAAGGATCTTGTCGAGCGTGGCTTGGGGTAGGCCGAGCCGGCTGATGTAGCCGAAAGTCTCCCTGTACGCCTCGTAATCCTGCAACACCGGATAGTCGCTGCCGGTCACCAGATGGTCGGCGCCAAAGGCTTCGAGCGCGCAGGTGAAGGCCGCTTTCGAACCATAGCACACGGTGTCGTAATAGAATTTTTTGGCGGTGACGCTCGGCGCTTCGGCCAGGTTGGGATGGCCGCTCTGGCTTTGGCCCTGTTGGTCGAGACGGTTCAACAGCATCGGGATCGGCCCGCCCAGATGCGGGACGATGAATTTGATGTTCGGGTAGCGGTATGGGATTTGTTTGGCGATCATGTGCAGCACAAAGGTCGCGTCCTCGAGCGAGGTGCCGACCGACCCCCGGTAATTGTAATCGACGATGAACGGCGAACAGATGCCGGTGCCGGCCGGGTGCACGAACAACACCGCCCTGCGCCGGTTCATCTCGGCGTAGATCGGCTCGAACTCGGTTTCGGCGATCGAGCGGTTGAGGCAGATGATGTTCATGTTGACGCCGACACAGCCCAGTTGGTCGAAGCCGCGCTCCATTTCCTTCAGCGCCGCGTCGATATGCGGCAATGGCAGCATGACATACGAGGCGATGCGTTGCGGGTAGCGGTGCGCCAGATCGGCATAGCCGTCGTTCAGCATCTGCACCGCTTTGACGCATTCGGCCTCGTCCGGCAGATAAGGCGGATGGTTCGGCGACAGCACCTGCTTTTCGACCCCGGCCGCGTCCATCAGCTCGAACCGCCCTTGAATGTCCTCCGGCGAATCCGAGAACGGGTGGCGCGCCATTCCGCGCTTGACCGGGAGATGGACCGGCGACGCAAACCGGTCACCCATCAACTCGCTGAAATTCCTCGGCGTGTAGTGAGCATGGACATCGACGATCATCGAATGGCTCCGTCCAAGTGGCTGCTGTCGCTGGGCCAGCGTAAGCCGACCCGGAGTGCACAGGCAAGACACGGCTGGCCCGCCATGTCGCAGCAGCATCGAAGGAGACGCTCAGAACAGGCTCAGCTGATCGCCTCTTTGCGGCGGCGGGCGAAAGCGGGTGGTGTCGAGGGGACTCGTCGTCCGCTGGTTGAAGCCGAGTCGGCGGCAGGCGCGGTCGAACCTCAGCCGCAACATGTCGGCATAGGGGCCGGTGCCGGTCATCCGCTTCGACCAGGCCGAGTCGTAGCAGCCGGCCGCCATGGGCCTGCGCCACCAGCGACAGCACATGCGCCGCCTTGTTCGGGAAATGGGCCTCGAGCCATTCCCGAAACAGCGCCTTCAATTCGAGCGGCAAGCGAAGCATGGTATAGCCAGCCGAAGTCGCGCCGGCGGCGCGAGCCCGATCGAGAATTTGCTCCATCTCGGCGTCGTTGAGCGCCGGGATCATCGGTGCGCTGAGCACGCCAGTCGGGATGCCGGCTGCAACGAGCGCCGCGATCGTTTCGAGCCGGCGTTCGGGGGTGGCGGCCCGCGGCTCCATCACCCGCGCCAGAGTGCGGTCGAGTGTGGTCACCGAGATCGTGACGATCGCCAGCCTGTCCTTCGCCATTTCGCGAGAGGATGTCGAGGTCGCGCTGGATCAACGCGGATTTGCTGACGATAGTGACCGGATGGCGAAAATCCCGCAGCACTTCGAGGATGGAGCGGGTGATCTCGAGCCGCCGCTCGGCCGGCTGATACGGATCGGTGTTGCTGCCCAGCGCGATCGGTCGGCAGGAATAGCCGTTCCTGCGCAATTCCGCCGCGAGCAGGCTCGCCGCTTGCGGCTTGTAGAACAGCCGGCTTTCGAAATCGAGGCCGGGCGACAGGCCGAGATAGGCGTGGCTTGGCCGCGCATAGCAATAGATGCAGCCATGCTCGCAGCCCCGATAGGGGTTGATCGAGCGGTCGAAGCCGATGTCGGGCGAGTCGTTGCGGGCGATGATCGTCCGCGTCGAGTCGACCGTCAGGGTCGTGGTCAGCGATAGCGGCTCTTCGTCGGCTATGCCCCAGCCATCGTCGAAGCCCACCCGCCTTTCGGCTTCGAAGCGGCCGCTGCCATTGCTGGCCGCACCACGTCCCTTGCGTGGTCCGATCGTGCCCGGCATATCCATGCCGGACAGAATGGCGCAGATTTGAGAACGTATCAAGAACTAACTTCGGTCTCGGTCATTATCCCGACCCTGAACGCAGCCGAGACGCTGCCATCCTTGCTAAGCGCCCTGAGCTCGGCGCCGCCGGTCCGCGAGATCATCATCGCCGATGGCGGCTCAGTCGACCAAACGATCGCCCTCGCCGAAGCCGCCAAAGCGAGGGTCGTAACCGCGCCGCGCGGCCGGGGCAGCCAGCTCGCCGCCGGCGGCGCCGTGGCAGCGGGCGCGTGGCTGCTTTTCCTCCATGCCGATTGCCGGCCGGCGCCAGGGTGGCCGGAAGCAGTTGCGGCCTTTCTCGAGGCACCATCGGCGCAGGGCCGCGCCGGCTATTTCGATTTCGCGCTCGACGATACGGCGTCCGCGGCACGACGGTTGGAGCGGATCGTCGCCTGGCGCTGCCGGGTTCTGGCGCTCCCCTATGGCGATCAGGGGCTGTTGATCAGCCGCGCGCTCTACGATGCTGTCGGCGGCTTCGCGACGCTGCCACTGATGGAGGATGTCGATCTAGTGCGAAGGCTCGGCCGCCGCCGGCTCGCCCGCATCGGGGTGCGCTGCGTTGCCTCGGCACGCCGCTACCGGCGGGAGGGCTATTGGCGCCGGCCGTTGCGCAATCTGTTTTGCCTCTCGCTCTATTTCGCTGGAATGCCGCCCGAGCGGATCGCGCGGCTCTACGGCTGATGCGTTGTCATCTCGTGCTGTTCGTGCGCGCGCCGGCGCTGGGGCACGGCAAGCGCAGGCTCGCAAAGGACGTCGGCGAACTCGCAGCATTGCGGTTCGAGCGGCGGATGATCGCGCTGTTGCTGCGTCGTCTGGGCGCCGACCGGCGCTGGGATTTGCGGATTGCGGTGACGCCGGACCGGGCCTCCCGCCGCATCCGGCATTGGCGCCGAGGGACGGCGGTGTCCCGGCAGGGCGGCGGCGATCTCGGCCGGCGCATGCGCCGCGTCATCGCCGGCGCGCCGCGCGGCCCGGTGGTGCTCGTCGGCAGCGACATACCGGCGATCGAGACCCGCCACATCGCCGCCGCGTTCCGCCTGCTCGGCGCGCACGATTTGGTTTTTGGCCCGGCCGCCGATGGCGGGTTCTGGCTGGTCGGCGCTCGGCGCCGCCCGCGATTGCCGCCCCTGTTCGAGAAGGTGCGGTGGTCGAGCCCGCATGCGCTCGCCGATACGCTCGCCCGCGTGCCGGGCAGCGTCACGGTCGGCTTCGTCGAGAGCCTGGAAGATGTCGATGACGGCGACAGTTATCGCCGCCTGAATCCGCGGCGCGGGTTCTGAGCTGCTTCGTCCCTCGCCCTCCAAAGCTTGCGCACGAAGCGCAATCGGATTTAATCGCAGGGCTCATGGCACATGGCGGGTGGAACAAGTTGCCGTCTTCGGGGCAGCTCAGGATCAGGGTCCCGATCGCCCCGTCTTCGGCATAGAGGATGGTTTCGTAAGTCGTCGCGGGGCTTCTCTCGCGGCGGCAATTTCGGCTCAGAAACGGAGGTGGAGAGATGTTACAGGATTTGCTGCCCCAGGCGGAACGGATCGCGGCAAAGCTGAAGGCGCGCAACGAGACGATATCGATCGCCAAATCCTCGACTGCCGGGCATGATCTCGGCGGCATTGCTGGCGATTGCCGGCGCTTCGGCCTATTTCATGGGCGGCGCCGTCGTCTACACGCGGCAATCGCGGAGCGCCTTGCTCGCGGTGACCGATCAGGAGCTGACCGGGATCACCCCCTCGACCGAGCCCTATGCGCTTCTGTTCGCCCGCAAGATCCGCGGCAAGCTCGCGACCAGCTGGTCGGTCGGCGAGACTGGCACCGCCGGGCCGACCGGCAGCCGCTATGGCCATGCCGCCGGGCATTCCTGTATCGCCGTGATCGGCCCCAATGGCGAGCGTTCGATGACCGTCGAGACCGGCAAATGCGACCGCCTCGACAACATGCGCACGTTCTCGATCGCCGCGCTCGACCTGTTGGAGAAAGCGCTCGGCTAAACCAACGTCGCCAGATTTCACGTTTGCGAGCGCGGCCCTCGCCGCAGGCAGCTAGCCCCTCATTTGCCGGGCGGCGCGGCCCGCGGGAGGCTCCAATAGGCGTCGGCCGGCAGGGCCGTCATCACAAACGACGCCGGCTTCTCATTGGGGCCGAACGGTCCGGAGACTTTGTTGCGGACCGGCGGCAAGCTCTTGAGATAGGCGGCGATCGCCAGCACATCCGCCGTCGTCAGATGGCTGAAGGACGCCACCGGCATTACCGGGGCGAGGTTTCGACCATCGGGCCGGGTCCCCGTGTGGATCGCGACGGCGATTTGCTCGATCGTCCAATTGCCGAGACCGGTTTCCTTGTCGGGCGTCAGATTGGCGCCGTAAAAGACGCCGAGGCCAGGGAGCGCGAACCCGACCTCGGACCCGCCGAGAAAACGCTTCACGTCAGGCTTGCCGAGCAAGCCTCCTGGGGTGTGGCAATCGGTGCACGACATAACCGTGACCAGGTACTTGCCGCGCTCGACTTGGCGATCTGCGGCACCCGCTGCGTGAGAAGCGCCTGCACAAAGGACGAGTATGGAGGCCAGCGCCATCCGCGGCAGGAAATGAGACATGTTCTTATCCATCTGCGTTCATAATTTAGAAGTATAATGTCTGTTTTTGCTTGTCAATAAGATCGGCATGCCGTTCGTAGTAAATATACGGGGCATGGTCTCGACTGATTTGATTTACCAAAATTTACCGAAAATTGACTGGCAGGAAAATTAGGCGGCAATACGTGAAGTGCATCGCGAACACGCTCGGCGTCGCGTTCGCCGGTCGGCGACGAATTCGGCGCAGAGTTCACAGGAGTTTCGTTATGCGCCAGTCCAGAAAAACAACGGTGCGGCCGCGGACGGGAAGAACTCTGGCGCGCGCCAGCGCGGCAGTTCTGTTTTCCGTTATTCTTGGCGCCTCCGGCCCCCCTAGCCGCGCCGCATGGCGGTGGTTTCCACGGCGGTGGTTTCCACGGGGGCGGTTTCCACGGCGGTGGTTTCCATGCTGGGCTACATGCCGGCGGGTTTCGCGGCGGCGGCTTTCATGCCGGAAGATTTCGCGGTGGTTTTTATCACGGGTTCTATCCCGGGTTCGGACTCGGCTTGGCGTACGGACTGGGGTATCCATGGAGTTGGGGCTACTACCCGCCCTACGATGGCTATTACGGCGATGCCGAGCCCTATGCCGCGGCGCAGAACTGGTACTATTGCTCCAACCCGGCCGGCTATTATCCCTATGTGACGCAGTGCTACGGACCGTGGCAGGTCGTGCCGGCGAGCTGAGCCGCGATCACTGGTCCCTCGCGCCGATGGGTAACCAAAAAATTTTAGGGAAAGCGCTTGCGTTCCGAGGCGGAACGGCGTATCTATCCGGTTCTCGACGCACTCGCACGTGCCTATGGCCCATGGTGGTTATGCAACGACGTAACGCGTCCTTTTTGGTCGTCCGGCCGCGAGGCCGGTCCCGAGAGGGAGGTCGATATGGTTGCTATCCGACTGAGGGGCGTGGTGCCCTGCCCTGACGCAAACCTTCGCGGGACGCGCCTACGCGGGCGGGGTAACCGGGTCATCGACCCGAGTAGTTTAAGCTAAGCATCAAAGACCAACCGGGCCGGGCATAAAGACCGGCTTGGCTTTCCTGGTTTGCACTCGGTTCAAAACCCGAGGCCGCGGCAGCGTGATTTTTCGCGTCGTCGAGGCTCCCGGATTGGACTCGGCGCACTTGCTTCGCTTAGCCGCCTCGCGGGAAGGATGACCCCCAAGAATGAATGAGAGGATTTCGCGCTTCCTCGCCGAAAATTCGCCCGAAACCCCATGCCTCGTCGTCGATCTCAAGGCGATCGCCGAAGCTTACGATGCGTTGTGCCGGCATCTGCCGCTCGCCCGCATCTATTATGCGGTCAAGGCCAACCCGGCCCCCGCAATCGTCGCCATGCTCGAGGGCAAGGGCGCCAATTTCGACGTCGCGAGCCGCGGGGAAATCGAGCTCTGCGTCGACAACGGCGTCACCGCGGATCGGCTCTCCTATGGCAACACGATCAAAAAGGAAAAGGACATAGCCTTCGCCTACGGCACGGGGTTGCGGCTCTTTGCCTTCGACAGCGCGCACGAACTCGACAAATTGGCGCGGGCCGCCCCGGGAGCGCAGGTCTTCTGCCGCATCCTGGTCGACTGCGAGGGGGCCGAGTGGCCGCTGTCGCGCAAGTTCGGCTGCGCCCCCGAGATGGCAGTCGGGCTGCTCCGCCGAGCGCGAGAACTCGGTCTCGACCCATATGGCGTGTCGTTTCATGTCGGCTCGCAGCAGACCGATCTCGGGCAGTGGGACGGCGCCATCGGCGCCGCGGCGCGCATGTTTTCGCTGCTCGCCGAGGCCGATATCGATCTGCGCATGGTCAATATCGGCGGCGGGTTTCCGGCGCACTACACCGGCGAGGTGCCGGCGGTCGAGCGCTATGCCCGAGCGGTCATGGCGGCGGTCACCCGACATTTCGGCAACCATCTGCCGGAGATCGTCATCGAGCCCGGGCGCTCGCTGGTCGGCGACGCCGGGGTGATCCAGAGCGAGGTGGTGCTGATCTCGGAAAAGGGCGGCGGCGACAAACGACGCTGGGTTTATCTCGATGTCGGCAAGTTCAACGGGCTCGCCGAGACCATGGACGAGAGCATCAAATACCGGATCGCGACCCCGGGCCGTGGCGGGCGATGCGGTCCCGTGGTCCTCGCCGGGCCGACCTGCGACAGCGCCGACATCCTCTATGAGCGGACCGAGTACCGGTTGCCGCTCGGCCTCGAAGTTGGCGACAAGGTCGAGATCCAGTCGGCCGGCGCCTATACCGCAAGCTATGCCTCGGTCGGGTTCAACGGCTTCGCCCCGATCCGCACCTATTGCATCTGAGCCAGCGCGGGTGCTCCGGCGCCCGCGACTTCCTGCACCAGCTTTCGCAACATCGCCTCGGCGAAGCTGTGGAAATCGCGCGCGGCCAGGACAAAGGCCCCCGGGCCGCCGATTACATTGTGGCGATAATAGTCTTCGAGCCAGGGCTCCTCGGTCAGAATCGCGAGCCCGTTGATCGTGATCCCGGCCGCCACGATGCGGTCGCGCGACCCCGGCCGGAGGCGGACCGAAATCAGCCATTCCGTCGCCCGAAATGTCGATCACCCGCCGTGACGCCGGCGCCGGCAGCTGGTCGAATTGAGCTGCGGCGGCGGCGAGCGCCGGGCCGATCGCGGTCAGGCCGCTCGAACTGCGCCCGGTGGCCCGCACTGCCGCAGCGAAAGCGCCGGCGCTGCGCCTGTCGGTAATCGCGGTCCAGTCGACGGTAACCTTGATCTTGTCGGGGTCCGACCATTCGAGCACCAGAACCTCGATCCCGCCGGGGCGGCGGCGATCGCCTGCAATAGCCGCGGATCCTCAAAGGCCCGAGCGATGCCGTCATGCTGCAGCACGTAGGAATCGGGGGTCACGCTGGCGGAAACATCGACCGCCAGCACGACGCCAAGGGATACGGCCTGCGCCGGAATCGCGGCGAGCCAAATCATGACGGCAAGCACAAGTAGTCGGCGCATGGCAATGCCGTTATCGACGCTAGCTGGAGAAAGCGATCTTCGATCGCAAGAGGGAGCGGCAGAGCCTACTGCCAGCGCCATTGCGGCGCTATAAGCTGAGGTCCCAGCAAATCGGGGAGGGAGAGGAATGAGGAGAACGATTTCGGCATGCGCGGGGCTTGCGCTCGGCATGATGGCAGTCGGCGCCTTCGCGGCGACAAAACACCCGGCGGCAAAGGGAGAAAAGGGGCCGCCGGCCTGCGGCGCGCTGACGTTCCGCGCGGTGGCTTCAGGCGCGAGCGATGGCGAGCAGCAGGCCGGGTTCTACCGATCGCGCTATGGCACACTTGCGCTGCATGCCGATGTCAAGGGTGGCCAAGCGACCGACTATTTCGTGCTCGCCGACGGCAAGCGGCTCGGCGCTGCGCCGGCAACGCTGCCCGATTGGGCCACGAGCTGTGCGGTCGCAAAGAAATTGCCCAAACCGGCCGGTGCCGGAGCCTCGCCTTGCACCGGTCAGCGGTTCAAGGTCGTTCTTGCTCATGCCGGCAACGAGCGCCTGGGGTTGCTCTACGGGTTTGACGGCTCGGCCTGGCATTTTTGCAGCGCCGGCGCCTATTGACGCGATGTCGTGGCCGCTCTGAATGTCATCGGCCGCTGTTGCGCTTCACCGCCATTGCCACCGCGAAATCGTCATGTAATGTTGTAGTCATGAATAGCCGCGGGTGACGCAGCTCCAGTGAGCTGCAATCTCACCGCTCAAGAAGGTTGAAGAAACGGGAAAACCGTTCCGTCGTGTTGTTTTGGCGTGGGGTAGAGGGAGAGAACGTAATGCTCGAGTTGTTGGAGCAGCAAACCAAGTTGACGGCGAATCAGTGGAAGATCGCAGGCGCCGCGACGCTTGGCGACATGCTCGATTTCTTCGACTTCTTCCTGATCGGCTTTGTTTTGGCCTTCGTCGTGAAGGAATGGCATCTGACCTACGGGCAGTCGGGCGCGATCCTGCTCGCCTCGGGCGTCAGCGCGCCATTCGGCTCGCTGTTGTACGGCTGGATGGCCGACAAGATCGGCCGGCGCTCGGCGCTGATCACCGCCGTGCTGAACGTCTCGATTGCTACGGGTGCGATGGCGCTGACGCCGGAAGGCGGGTGGATCTACCTGGTCATCTGCCGCTTTTTCGTCGGGTTCGGCGTGACCGGGTTGTATTCGGTCGACATCACCCTGATGCAAGAGTTTTCGCCGGCCAGTAAGCGCGGCTGGTTCACCGGGATCACCACGACGATGTTGCCGGCCGGCCGATTGCTCGCCGCGTTGCTGGGGGCGTTTGCCGCGCCCTATATCGGCTGGCGCGGGATGGTCGCTGTCGGGTTGCTGCCGGCGTTCCTGTGCTTGTACATCCGCGCCTTCGTCCCCGAATCGCCGCACTGGCTGCTGCGCCAGGGCCGGGTCGAAGAGGCGCGGCGGGCGCTCGCCTGGGCACTGAAAATGGATCCCGCAAAAATCGCGTTGCCGGCGGTGCCTCCTGCGATCGAGCACACGCGTTGGCTCGAGATCTTCAAATACCCGCGCAGCATCATCGCCGGCTGCCTGACCGGACTGACCCAGACCGGCGGCGTCGCGCTCGCTCTGTGGCAGGTGACCTTGTTCGTCATGGTGCTGAAGATCACCCCGCCCGAGGCATCGAAATTGGTGATCTGGATCAGCCTGTCGGCGATCGCCGGCCGGTTTCTGTGCTCGTGGATGTCGGACGCGTGGGGACGCCGCGCCTCGGGCATCTTCGCCTGCTTGATCGCGGCGTTGTTCATGTCGATGGCTGGTTATCTGCACGATGTGTTCATCGGCGGCGTGTCGATGTTCTTCGTGATGATCCTGCTGCAAAACTTCATGGGCAGCGGCAACTACTCGATCGTCGGGCCTTATATGGGCGAGATGTGGCCCGCCCGGCTGCGCGGCAGCGGCATGGGGTTCGTCTATGGCGTCGGCAATCTCGGCAAGTTCATCGGCCCGGCCGGGCTGGCGCTGATCGCCGGTTCGTCGAACTTTGTCAGCCCGAAGGCGACCCTCGACGCGCTGGTCCCCGGCTTCAACTATTTCGCGTTCTGGTACGTGCTGGGCGCGGTCGCCTTCTGGCTGATCGGCATGGAAACCCGCGGCCGCACGATCGACGAGATCGACAGCGCGATTGAGCGGCAGCGCGACCGGTCGCGGCGGGAGCGCGGAGCGAGCCGCCGGCAACTGAGCCAGCAGCTGGCGGAGCGGAGTCTGGCTGCCCGCTCAGCGGTTCTGGGTCCAGTCGTCGCGCCACAGGAAATCGGGGCCGAGCTGGTCGAGGCTCGGGCAGCCGATCTGGGCCATGACCAGGTCGATTTCGTTGCGGAAGATGTCGACCACCTTCTTGACCCCGGGGACCCCGCCAACGATGGCGCCATAAAGCGTCGGCCGGCCGAAAAAGACAAATTGCGCGCCGAGGCACCGGGCGATCAGGATATCGGCGCCGCGGCGCACCCCGCTGTCGAGCATGATCGTCAGCTTGTCGCCGACCGCCGCCTTGATCGCCGGCAAGGCGTCGAGCGAGGCCGGGGCCTGGTCGAGCTGGCGGCCGCCATGGTTCGAGACGATGATCCCGTCGACGCCGATCTCGGCGGCGCGGATCGCATCGGCCGGGTTCAAGATCCCCTTGACCACGAGCGGGCGCGGGAACAGCCGCCGATAGCGTTCGAGATCGCGCCAGGTCTGCGCCGCGGCCGGGGTCTGGCTGCGGCCGAGCGCAATCGAGTCCGCCTTGCTCGCCCCTGGGCCGGCATGCGGCAACCAATTCCCCAAGCCAGGCGCGCCGCCATGCTTGACATAGTCGATGACCCAAGCGGGATGGGTCATCGCCTCCAGCAGGACTGACGGCTTCAGCTGCAATGCCTCCATGACGCCGCCGTTGCGGACGCGGCCAAAGCCGCTGCGGTAGTTGCGTTCGCGCTTGGGATGCACCGGCACGTCGACGGTCAGCACCAGGGCGCCGACCCCGGCATCGCGGGCCCGCCCGATCAGCGCATCCGAGAGGTTGCCATCCTTGGCCGCATAGAGTTGAAACCAGACATTGTTCGGAGCGACCCGCGCCGCCTCTTCCATAGAGGCGTTGCTGCCGCCCGACATGATGTAGGGGATGTTCTCAGCCGCCGCCGCTTCGGCCAGCATCACCTCGCCTTCCCGCCGGTAGAGACCGACACCGCCGGTCGGCGAGATGCCGAACGGGCTCGAATAGGTACGGCCGAACACGGTCGCGGACTGGTCACGCTTGGAAACGTCGACCAGGTAGCGCGGCAACAGCCGATGCTTGTGAAACGCTGCTTCGTTGCGCGCGAGGCCGCGCTCGTCCTCGACCCCGCCCTCGATGTAGTCAAAGATGATCTTCGGCAGCTTGCGCTTCGCCATCCGGTGCAGGTCTTCGATGTTTATCGCTTGATCGAGTTTCATGGTGCGATGACCTCCGACAGATGGCGTTTTCTCGGCAGTGACTATTAGCAGCGGCCTGACCCGATCAGGCGTTGCGCCGCCAATCGTCCTGCCACAGGAAATCGGGGCCGAGTTGGTCGATGCTCGGGCAGCCGATCTGGCCCATGACCAGATCGATCTCGCCGCTCAAGATCGAGATCGCCTTGTTGACCCCGGGAATACCGCCGGCCGCGGCGCCGTAGAGGGTCGGCCGGCCCATAAAGACGAATTTCGCGCCGAGGCACAGCGCGATCAGGATGTCGGCGCCGCGCCGCACACCGCTGTCGAGCATCACCGTCAGCTTGTCGCCCACCGCCTCCTTGATCGCCGGCAAGACGTCGAGCGAGGCCGGCGCCTGGTCGAGCTGCCGGCCGCCATGGTTGGAGACGATAATTCCGTCGCAGCCGATCTCGGCGGCGCGCAGCGCATCGGCCGGGTTCATGACGCCTTTGACGACCAGGGCGCGCGGAAACAGCCGCCGGTAAGTCTCGAGATCGCGCCAGGTCTGCGCGTTGAACGGCATCAGCGAGCGCGAGAAGTTGTAGACCGCTTCGGCATTGGCGCCGTTCGGCGCGTAGGGTTGCCAATTCTGCAGCATCGGCGTGCCGCCGCCGTGGCGAAGATATTCGACGATCCAGCCGGGATGGGTCAGCGCCTCGGCCAGGATCGACGGCTTCAGGCTGAGCGCTTGAAACAAGCCGCCGCGAACATTGGCAAAGCCGTTCCTGATATTGCGCTCGCGTTTCGAGCCGACCGGCACGTCGACGGTCAGCACCAGGGCGCCGAGGCCGGCATCGGCGGTGCGGCGAATCAGGTCCTCGCGGACTGTGGCCTCGCGCGGGGCATAGAGCTGATACCAGGCGTTGTTGGGCGCCACCCTGGCCGCCGCCTCGATCGAATCGTTGCTGGCCCCGGACATGATGTAGGGGATATTCGCGTCGCGCGCGGCCTCGGCCAGCATCAGATCGGCGCCGCGGCGGAACAGGCCGGCGCCGCCGGTCGGCGAAATGCCGAACGGACTCGAGTAAACGTGGCCGAACAAGGTCGCTGCCTGGTTTCGCACAGATACGTCGACCAGATAGCGCGGCAGTAGCTGGTGCTTGTGAAAGGCCGAGGTGTTGCGTTCAAGCCCGCGCTCGTCCTCCAGGCCCCCTTCGATGAAATCGAACGCGATCTTCGGCAGCCGCCGCTTCGCCATCCGATGCAGGTCTTCGATGTTGATCGCGTCGTTCAGTCTCATCGCCACAGGGTCCCGCTGAAAGTGCCCGATCGGAGCAACAATGCTAATTTCGCGCACAGCCGACAACCCGTCAGGGCATCGCAACCGCCATGCCGAGCGCGCGGGCGGCAGCGGCCATGCCACGGTCGAACGTGACGAGCGTCGCATCGAGGCGCCGGGCGATGGCGATGTGCAGCGCATCAGGGGTCACCAAAGTCGAGATCGAGCCGCCGCAGGTAGCCGGTGGCCGCCCCGATATCGCCGGGATCGAGGTCGGTCCGCTCGGTCGAACGCGCGACCCAAACCTCAAAGTCGGCGAGGTCTCTCCGCGCGTCCTCGATGGTAGTTTCCCGGGTACGGACGCGTCTCGCGATCGCCGATACAAATTCGGCGGCGGCGAAATCGCTGACGATCAAGCTCTCCCGGTTGTTTTGCAGGAAGTCAACCGCGCGCTCACTCAACGGCTCAAGGGTCAATAGTGCAACGATGATGTTGGCATCGAGGTAAAGGCTCACTTCTCGCCCTCATCGCGCATTTCGCGAATAAGGGTGCCTGCATCGGTTTTAGCCGGGGTTCGGCCGACCAGCCTGGCGCGCAGCCATTCGATCTCCGCCTCGGTAATCGGACCCGGCACCGGTCGCACCGGTTTCAACTCCACGACGGGCTCGCCGCGACGGGTGATGACGATGCCCTCGCCCTTGAGGGCGCGATCGATCAGCTTCGACAGCTGGTTCTTGGCTTCAGCGACACTGTGAGTGCTCATCAGCCCAAGATAGCCATCTGATGGCTATCAGTCGAGTTGGCCCACCGAGGCGGGAGACGGGTCAGCGGTTGCGCTGCCAATCGTCCTGCCACAGGAAATCAGGGCCGAGCTGATCGAGGTTCGGACAGCCGATCTGGCCCATGACCAGATCGATCTCGTTGACGAAGATGTCGATCGCTTTTTTGACGCCGGGCAACCCGCCCGCGGCGGCGCCATAAAGCGTCGGCCGCCCGAAGAAGCAGAAATCGGCGCCAAGGCACAGCGCTATCAGGATATCGGCGCCGCGCCGGACCCCGCTGTCGAGCAGCAAGGTCAGCTTGTCGCCGACCGCGGCCTTGATCGCCGGCAATACGTCGAGCGAGCCGGGCGCCTGGTCGAGCTGGCGGCCGCCATGGTTCGACACCAGGATGCCGTCGCAGCCGACCTCGACGCAGCGCAGCGCGTCGGCGGGGCTCATGATGCCTTTTACGACGAGGGCGCGCGGGAACAGCTTGCGGTAGGTCTCCAGATCGCGCCAAGTCTGGGCGTTGAACGGTCGCAGCGAGCTGGAGTGTTTGTAGACCGCCTCGGCGTCCGATCCGGCCGGCGCATAAGGCTGCCAATTCTGCAGCATCGGCGTGCCGCCGCCGCGCCGCAGATATTCCACAATCCAGCCGGGATGGGTCAGCGCCTCGGCGAGGATCGACGGCTTCAGGCTCAATGCCTGGAACAGCCCGCCACGGATATTGGCAAATCCATTCCTGATGTTGCGCTCGCGCTTCGATCCGGCCGGGGTGTCGACGGTCAGGACCAGCGCGCCAAGCCCGGCATCGGCGGTGCGCCGGATCAGGTCGGCGTTGATCGCCGGATCGCGCGCGGCATAGAGCTGATACCAGTGGTTCTTCGGCGCGATCTTGGCCGCCGCCTCGATCGAATCGTTGCTGGCGCCCGACATGATGTAGGGGATATTCGCGTCGCGAGCGGCCTCGGCCAGCATTAGGTCGGCATGGTAGCGGAACAGCCCGGCGCCGCCGGTCGGCGAGATCCCGAACGGGCTCGCAAAGGTCTGGCCGAATATCGTCTTCGACTGGTCGCGCGTCGAGACGTCGACGAGATAGCGCGGCAACAGCTGGTGCTTGTGAAACGCCGATGTGTTGGTTTCGAGGCCGCGCTCGTCTTCGAGACCGCCTTCGATGAAATCGAACGCGATCTTCGGCAGCCGCCGCTTGGCCATGCGGTGCAGGTCTTCGATGTTGACGGCCTTATCGATATTCATTGTCGTCCGATCTCCCGAGCCGCGGCAAAGCAGCGCAACTTTGCGTATTTTCGCATCGTTCGACAATCCCCAGCGGAGCGGGGCAGGCCTGTGCCGGGCGTCGGGTTGGCGGCACTCACACGGCTGTTGGAGAGCCAATTTGCCTCGTTCGCTGACCGGTCGCCTTCCGTCATCCCGATGCAAGGCCGGGACCAATTTCGACTATGGACGCCGAGTTCGTCGCACGGCGGGGATGACCTGCGGGGGTCAGTTGCCGCCGGTCACGTCGATCGTGACGCCGGTGACGAAATCGGCGTCGTTCGAGGCCAGGAAACAGATCACCTTCGCTTGGTCGGGGGCTTCGGCGATACGACGCAATGGCGTGCGCTCGATCTCGGCCGCCTGGTCTTCGGGGCTCTGCTGCTCCCAGCGCGGGCGGATCCGCTCGGTCAGGGTGCGGCTCGGGGCGATCGCGTTGACGTTGATGCCGAAGGGTCCGAGCTCGAAGGCAATCTTGCGGGTAAAGGCGATGATTCCGCCCTTGGCCGCGGCATAGGCGGCACTGCTCAACTCGCTGAGACCGCGTCCGGCGATCGAGGAAAGGTTGACGATCTTGCCGCTGCGCTGGCGCTTCATGATCGGCGCCACCGCGTGGCAGAACAGAAACGTGCCGTCGAGGTTGAACGCGATCAGCCGCTGCCAGTCGTCGAGGGTCAGCTGATCCATCGTTGCGCCGGGATGCGGGATGATCGTGCTGCCGCCGACCGCGTTGACCAGGATGTCGATGGCGCCGAACTCCTGCGTCACGGAAGCGACGAGCGCGTCGACCTGGGCGGCATCAAGCACGTCGGTGCGTCGCCCGTGCGCCCGCCCGCCGGCCGCGCGCAAGGCCGCAACGGTCGCGTCGAGCCTGCCCTCGTCGATGTCGACGGCGATCACGATCGCTCCTTCGCGCGCCATGATGTCGGCGGTGGCGCGGCCGATCCCGCTCGCCGCCGCGGTGATGATTGCGACCTGGTCGGTAAAGCGCATGGTTTCCCTCCGTCTTCAGCAATGCCCTCGCCGCGGATGCTCGTCACCTTTCGCGTCTCGCGGGTCACCCCTTCGAGCTTCGCATTTATCGGCGGCAGCGGCATAGGGGTGAGCGATCGGGCTTGGCTTTGGCGGTGCAGCTTGGCTAGGTTGAACATCGTCTTACGCAAGGAAAAGAGAGACCGGTCATGGAATTCGGCATGTTCCACGAGTTTCCGTCGCTCCCCGGCCGGTCCGAGAGCGAGGCCTTCGACGAGGCCATGGAACAGGTCGACGCCGCCGAGCGGCTGGGGCTCGACGTGATGTGGCTGGCCGAACTCCATTTCGAGCCGCGGCGGTCATTGCTGTCGGCACCGCTCAGCATCGCCAGCGCGATCGCCGCGCGCACCCGGCGGATCAAGATCGGCATCGCGGTGCAGGTGTTGCCGTTGTGCCATCCCTTGCGGCTCGCCGAGGAGGCCGCGACGGTCGACCAGCTGAGCCACGGCAGGCTGATCTTTGGGGTCGGACGCAGTGGGGTGGCGCAGACTTACGAAGCCTATGGCGTCTCGTATGCCGAGAGCCAAGCCCGCTTTCGCGAGATCCTCGACGTGGTCGAGCTGGCTTGGACCCGATCCGAGTTTTTCGTACGAGGGCGCCTATCATCATTTCAAGGATGTCAGCCTCGTGCCGAAACCGTACCAGAAGCCGATGCCGCCGATCCGCATCGCCGCCAGCACCCCCGATACTTTTCCGGCGATCGGCCGGCGCGGCGTGCCGATCTTTGCCTCGGTGCGCCACACCAGCTGGTCCGATCTCGCGGGCCAGATCCGCAGCTACCACGACGCCTGGGAGGCGGCCGGCCATCCCGGCCGCGGCCAGGTCTTTGTCTCGGCCCCGACCTATATCGCCGAGACCGAAGAGCGCGCCCGAAGCGAGCCAAAAGAAAGCATCATGCATTTCTACCACGAGCAGGCGAATTTGCTCGAAGGGGCGGCGAAACTGGTCGATCCGGTGACCGCCGCCCGGCGTATGCGGCGGGTTCACGATTTGCGCGCCCGCAGCTATGAGGACGCGTTGGGCGCCAACGTGCTGATCGGCACGCCGGGGACAATCGCCGCGAAACTCAAAGCGTTACAGGCGGAAATCGGGTTGAGCGGGATCCTCGCCGAACTGAATTGCGGCGGGCTGATCCCCCACCGGCAAGTGGTCGGCGCGATGCAGCTGTTGTGTGAGGAGGTCATGCCCCGGTTCGTCGACTGATCGGGCGAGCCGCTGACCGTTTGAACCAAGAGAAGGGGAATTGCGATGCTGACCTTGTATCTGTCGCCGGGATCGAGCGCCATGGCGACGCATATCGCGTTGCACGAGATCGGGGTGCCGTTCGAAAGCCGGCCGCTCTCATTCGCCAAGCGCGAGCAGCACGCGCCCGGATATCTGGCGATCAATCCCGAAGGCAAGGTCCCGACCTTGCTGATTGACGGGCTCCCGCTGACCGAGGTCGCGGCGACTCTCTACTATCTCGCCAAGCGCTATCCCGAGGCGGGCCTATGGCCGCAGGGCGGCATCGAAGCCGAGGCGCAGGCGATTTCGTGGATGTCGTTTATCGCCGCGACGGTGCATCCGGCGCGCCGGATCGGTCTCGAACGGTGGAAGGAGGTGTTCAAAATCGCCAACCCGCGGCTGGGATTGAGAGAATGGGCGGTCGGCGGCCATTATTCGATCGCCGACATCCACCTGTTCCGTCTTTATTGGCGTTTCAAGACCTCGACTTCACCGGCACCTGGCGAATATCCGAGCCTCGACGCCCATTTTGAGCGGATGATGGCGCGCCCAGCGGTACAGAAGACGATCGAGATCGAGAGCGCCATCGGCTACAACCTGCCGTAGTCAGACCGTCACCTCGCTTTTCATGCCCAAGATCGCCAGGTCGGCGTCATCGCGCATCGCCGCCGTCTTGTGATCGGGCGAATCCTGCTTCTAAGTCGAGATAGCCTTTTTTGCGCCCTTCGAGACCGGCGATCCTCGCTTCGAGAGTCAGGTCTGCTTGTAGAAGCGGGCGGCGTTGTCCCAGAACAATTTCTTCTGCGTCTCGGGCTTTAGAGTCCGCCAGGCGAGGATGTTTTCGATCGAATCCGGGAACTGGCATTCCGAGTGCGGGTAGTCGGAGGCATACATCAGCAAATCGTCGCCGAGGAACTGGGTGACATGGGTAAACATGTCCTCGCCTTCCTGGCGCTCGATGCTGCAGAAGAAGCGGCCGCTCGTGATGTACTCGCTTGGCTTCCGCTCGAGCGGGGCAACGCCGCCGACATAGACCGCCTGCTCGTCCATGCGCCGCGCCCAGAACGGCAGCCAGCCAAAGCCGCATTCGAGCACGCCCATGCGCAAGCTCGGATACCGGTCGAAGATCCCGCCGCCGATGAATGAGGCAACGAACCGCATCGCGCCCCACGGGTGGGAGGCCATGCGGCCGAGAAAGATGTTGTCCCAGACGTCCTGGTAGCCGGGATAGTGCGGCGGGTTCCAGGTGGAGCTGTGATGCGCGATCGGTAAATCGTGGTCGGCTGCAGCCCGCCAGATCGGATCGAGATCGGGATGATCGGGCGGCATATCGGTCGGCAACAGCGGCTTGACCGCCACCGCCCATTTCGAGTTCCCCCATTCACGGATCTCATGCACCGCCGCCTCGACATCGCGCGTCGAGGCGACGATCAGGCTTTTCAGCCGGTCGGGAAATTGACTGCAGAAATCGGCGATATGGCGGTGATAAGCCCGGATCATCCCGACTTCGAACGCGGGGTCGTCGAGCCCGACGAGGCTCATGAACGATCCGGGAATCAGGAAATGGACGTCCGTCCCCTCGTCGTCCATGTCCTTGACGCGGTTCTCGGCCTGATCGTCCTGCACCCCAGGCCGGGGCAATTTGCCGCCCCGCCATTGCCCCCCGCGGCCGGAGAAATCCGCGCGGCGCTCCGCCTCCCCCAGCACCCGCCGGTAGAATTTTCTGCCGAAGGAGTAGGAGTGGCGGCCCTCGCCGCTAGGCTGACGATATTGCGCCAATTCGGCGAGCCGCGGCCGAAAACTCGGATCGACGTATTGCTCCAGCACCTCGGCGGCGGGATTGACATGAGTATCGGCATCATAAACTCGAAAGCCGTTTTTCATGCTGCCTCTCCTTCGTTATGCCCTCCTAAGGACGCCGCGATCGAGCAGGTTTGGCCGGTGACCTCAGGTCTGCTTGAAGAAGCGGGCGGCGTTGCCCCATAGCAGCTTTTTCTTGGTGTCGTCCTTCAGGCTTTGCCAAGCGAGGATGTTATCGACCGAATTCGGGAACTGGCATTCCGAATGCGGGTAATCGGAGGCGTACATCAGCACGCCGTCGCCCAAGAAACCGGTGACATGGGCGAACATGTCCTCGCCTTCATGGTGCTCGATGCTGCAGAAGAAGCGGCCGCTCGCCATGTATTCGCTGGGCTTGTGCTTCAACGGTGCGGTGCCGCCGACATAGACCGCCTGCTCGTCGAGCCGCCTCGCCCAGAACGGCAGCCAGCCGAAGCCGCCTTCGAGCACGCCCATGCGCAGGGTTGGGAACCGGTCAAAGAGCCCGCCGCCGACGAACGAGGCGACGAACCGCATCGCCCCCCAGGGGTGGGCGGCGGCACGCCCGATAAAGATGTTCTCCCACAGATCCAGATAGCCCGGATAGTAAGGTGGATTCCAAGTGAAGCTGTGATTTGCGATCGGCAGATCGTGATCGGCGGCCGCCTGCCAGATCGGATACAGATCTGGGTGATCCGCCGGCATGTCTTTGGCGAGCAACGGCAGCACCGCCACCGCCCATTTCGAATTGCCCCATTCACGAATCTCGCGCACCGCCTCGGGCACGTTGCGCGACGAGGCGACGATCAGGCTCTTCAGCCGGTCGGGATAATCGGCGCAGAAATCGGACATATGGCGGTGGTAGGCGCGGATCATGCCGATTTCGAGCGCCGGGTCATCGAGCCCAACGACGCTAAGCCACGAGGTTGGGATCAGGAAGTGGGTGTCAACGCCTTCCTCGTCCATGTCGGCGACGCGGTTGCCGGGCTGATCGTCCTGGATGCCGGGCCTCGGCATCTTTGTCCCCCGCCACTGCGTTTCGCGTCCGGTAAACGTATCGGCCGGCGCCTTTTCGCCCAGGACACGGCGGTAGTATTTGGTCCCGACCCGATATTGGTGCATCGGGGCGCTGCCTCCGGCCCCCTGACCGCTCGGCAGGCGATACGGCTCCAGCTCCGGGAGCCGCGCGCGAAAGCTCGGATCGACATAGCGATCCAGCACTTCGGCGGCCGGGTTGACATGGGTGTCGGAATCGTAAGCGCGGTAACCGTTTCTCATCCTAGCCTCTCCTCCGCTCGGCGCTCGCAGCCGCGGTCTTTGCTCTGCGGAGATCATAGGATCGCCAACAGGGCTTGTCGACCACTGGCATCGCCCAGGTGATTTAACAGGACTTGTATCAGGGAAGCGACAGATAGCCGGAGTTGTCCCGCTTCGCTTCCGTAACGCCGGGGCATTGTTATTGAAAGGGCTGATCCGCTGGAGCGGGCTTATAAGCGCTCCGCCCGACATGGCCTTCCAACAGTCGAGGAGGCCTGACCACGCCCGGCCAAGACAGGCACAGCGCGGCGACCGCGCCAGCGCTCAGCGCAGACGCGCCAGATAATAGGCCAATTCGACCATTTGCGTGTCGTCGACCGGCTGCAGAACCTCAGCCATCGTCGCGTCATAACCGCGCCGGGTGCCGCTCTTGTACTCGCGCAACGTCTTCAACAAATAGTCTTCGCGCTGGTCGGCTATCCGCGGCACGTTCTCTTGTCCGGAAAAATCTGGGCGATGGCAGATATTGCAGTGGTTCAGTGCGACGAGGGAGCGGGCGCGCTCGAGGCGCGCCGGGTCGCCGGGATCGGCGGGCGGCTTTGGCGGGGGCAGTTTGGCGATCGCCGCGGCCATCCCTTGCAGATCATCGTCGCTCAGCCCCTTGGCCATGTCGTTCATCGGCTCGGCAATGCGCATCTTCTCGCGGAACAGGAACAGCTGGATCACCGTATAAGGCGCCTGCTGCGCCCCGAGCGAGGGCGTATTCTCGATCTGCGAATGCCCATTGGCGCCATGGCAGGCCAGGCAGGGCGTCAGTTTTTCGGAGATCTCCACAGCCTGAGAGGGCAACGCGCCGGCAAGCCAAGCGGCGGCAAGCCCGGCTCTGGCGACGTATCCCATCAACCCGGACTTCATCTTCGCTAAATTAAGATATTATGCGACGGAGGCAAGATATCCCGCCGTGTCATTGTCTACTGTCCCAATTGCGCCTCTCGCGCGGCATTATATTACATCGCGTCGTATGGTCCCCAGTCGGGGCGGTGACCCACAGATCGAAATGTCGGTAATAGGAAATACCGGGTCGGTTGGTAATGATTATCTGCTGTAAAAGGCGCTTCAAACCTATCACCAAGTAAATCACTTCTTACAAAGAAGGCGTTGGAGCCGACCACATTACACCCTACTAGGCTATACCCTTTGCGATTGGCAACGTTAGTAATCGCTACCAACGAAGACCCACTGTAATCAGATCCACTCCACCTGTACTCTGGGTCGTATCGCTGTGCGACGTTAATTGGTGGCGGAAATTTAGCGTTATATTCAATAACAATAACTCGTGGCGTAATAACATCTATTGACTCTAAAATATGGATATCATTTCCGTCGATGTCGATCGACAACAAATCGATCTCACCATCGAAACACCCTCCAATAAGGTCGTTAATGTTTTCGCGCGTGATGAAGGATGCTTTAATCCGTAATCTGCCGACCGCCAAAACATCGTGAAATCGTTTGCTGATTTCCACGACATGCCTCTCGTTTCCCTCAATCCACAATCCGCTCCAGCCTTCCAGTAAGAGTTTGAGCGTGTTGTTCTCCAAGCCATTCTCTACGCCGAACTCGACAAATGTGCGCGACTGCGAACCAATGCGATTGAAAATTTCTTGGATGATGCCGTCCTCATCACACTGCGAGTACACTTTAAAGCCGTACGGCTCCAGACGGTTTCCATGCACATATTTGAGTTCGGAAAATAATGTGTGAAGATATTCTTCCATTTGAATATGAGCTAACGTATCGAGGAGTCTTAGAACGCGTTGATTTACAGATATTATGTAGCTTTGTTTGTCCATCAGATCGCGTTGTTTGTCCATCAGATCACTTTGTTTATTAACCAAATCTCTGAGTTGTTTCAGCTTATTCCAAACTCTGCGAATCATGGCGCGTACCAAGCCTCAAAGGTAGCATTTATCCGTAGTCCGACGTTCCCCGGATTTCCGATGGGTTTGAGGCAAGGATTGGCGCTTCGAGCGTCTTCGGCAACAGTGTATCGCGCACCACGCGCCGCAGCAGGCGGTCGAACTCGGCAGTTGACCGCACCGAGGCGGTGAAAAGCGCTGACGACACCGCGACCTCGGCCAGCTGGAACGTGACGTAGCGGCCGTGGCTGACGACCTTGGCCGGCGAGCCGTCCGAAGATTGACTGACGCAACAACCCGGCCAACCGATGGCGACCGTTCTTGCCGGTGCGCGCGTCGGCAAGCGTATCGGCACCCGTCTCGGTCAGCCCGATCGCGTCATCCAGCTCGCGAGATGGTAGCAACCCGGCATCGGAGGTGATCGCAGAACCGCGAAATTGCAGCAGCAGACGACGGTCGAAATCGAGCTTCAGAGCGCCCCGATCCGCTTCACCCGTCGGGTCCGCCATCACCGCCCTGTTCGATCCCCCACAAGATGCTGACTTTATGCCGAAATTGCCCTTAATGCGCTCGAAATCGCAGCTTCATCCGACGAATGCGGGTTAACTAGTGGCGGCTGCTGACCCGCTGCGGTCCGTAGGTAATGCGGTAGACCGCGCCGTTGAAGTCGTCCGACAGCAGCATCGAGCCGTCCTTCAGCCACTCCATGTCGACCGGCCGGCCGAGATATTTTTTGCCGTCGACCAGGAAGCCGGTGATGAATGGCTCGACGGACCGCACCGTGCCGTTGGCATTGAGCTGCGCGATGACGACGTCGCCGCCGATCTTGTGGGTCTTGTTCCATGAGCCGTGGCGGGCGATGAAGATCGCGTCGCGGTATTGCGCGGGGAACATGTGCCCGGTGTAAAAGCGCATGCCGAGCGGCGCCGAATGCGGCCCGATCTGCGCCACCGGCTTGGTGAACTCGTTGCAGCTGTGGCCCCAGCCGTAGATCGGGTCGGGGATGTCGCCACCGTCGCAATAGGGAAAGCCGAAATTATCCTTTCCGGGGTGGAGAATCCGGTTCAGCTTGTCCTGCGGCTCGTCCTCCGACAGCCAGTCGCGCTGGTTCTCGGTGAAATAGAGAACCTTCGTTCCCGGCTGAAAATCCATGCCGACGACCTGGCGGATGCCGTACGCGACAATTTTCGCGTCGCTGCCGTCGAGGTTGATGCTGCGGATCTGCGCATTGGTCGGCGGCGGCATGCAGATGTTGCACGGTGCGCCGACGTTGAAATAGAGCCTGTCGTCGGGTCCGAGGGCGAGAAACTTCCAGCCATGCGGCTCGTAGCTCGGCAGATCGCTGTAGATGACGGCAGGCTTGGCGTCGTCGAGATGGTCCTCGACATCCTTGATCATCGAGATCTTGTTGATCTCGGCGATGAAAAGATCCCCCCGTGGAGAGCGATGCCGTTCGGCGAATGCAGGCCTTTGACCAGAACCTTGGCTTCACGCTTGCCGTTCCGGTTGACAATCGCATAGACGCGGTCGAGCACCCGGGTGCTGACGAACACGGTCCCCTTGTCGTCGACCCTAATCGAGCGCGCACCGGGCAGCCCGGCCTGGTAGACCTCGATATGGAAGTTCTTGGGCAGGTGCAATGCCGCCACCGGCAGTTTGTCGACGGCAGTGGGGATCGGCAGCGCCGCGACCGGCGCGAGGGTCGCGGCGGCCTCGGTGTCCGGCATCGCCTGCGTCCATGACGGCTTGCCCGGAGCTATGGCCGGCCCCGGCAGCGCGGCAGCGGGCGCTGCTGACGGCGCGGCAGCCGGTGCTGCGGCTGGCGCCGGGCTCGCCGGCGATTGCTGGGCTGCGGCCGGCGCCACGGCGGCGAAAAGCCCGCCGGTGAGCGTCGCCGCGAGCAACACGGTTCGCGAACACGACAGAATGGTCGTCATGGCAGTCCCTCCCGTTGCGGCGCTGTTCGCCGGATACGTCACCCGTTCACCCGGACGTGGGCGCAAGTGAATATCGCGCGACGGGGAATTGCAACTGCCACGTTACATCAGGCGCTCGTCATCGCGGTGAGACCCCCGCGGTCCGGACCGAGCCGGGTCGCGCGCAGTCCCACCCACTTATCGCCGGCTAATCGGCGGCGTGAGCCGCATCGGGGTTGCGGGCGAAAGCGCCCGCACCCGCTTCTCCGCTATTCCGCGGCCTGCGGCATTTGCTTGATGTCGGTCGAATAGCGCAGGTGCACCGGGGCGTCGGCTTCGAACGGATCAGTCAGGCCGAGTTCCTTGCCGTATTCGCGCATCGCTGGCATGACTTCCTGGCCGAGCAGGCGGATGCAGGTCCGCGCGTCTTCGTTGCTGACGTTGCCGTCATTGCCCCACAGCCCATAAATGCTGGGGCGGGTCTCTTCGAGAACGCGGCGCAGTTTCGGGATGACCGTCTTCGGCGTGCCATAGATGACCCGCCCGTCGGCGACCTGCTTTTCGAAGGTGGGCCGGCCGCGCGGGCTCTCCGCCCGTCCTACCGCGAACTCGACAAAATTCCGCCGAAACTCGGGCGAGAAATAGCCCGCCGGGTTCGACCATACCGGGTGGGCGAGGCCAGTAAATTCGCCCTGCATCCACAGGAACTGGCGGGCATTCTTCTCCGCCTTTTCTTCGCTGTCGGAGACGTGGACCTGTTGCAGATAGCCGCGGTTCTGCGGCCCCGCCTCGTAACCGACTTCGCGCGCGACCTCGTCGTAGAGCTTCCAGATGTTTTTGGTCGCCTCGATCGAGGTGTTGAGCGCGATATAGGGATAGCGTTGCTTGGCCGCCCAGATGATCGTCTCTTTGCTCAGGACACCTGGGATCCACACCCGCGGATAGGGCTTCTGCAACGGCACCGCCCATGGGTTGACGACGCGGTGCTGGTAATGCGTACCCTCCCAGCGGAATGGCCCCTGCCGGGTCCAGGCGGCGACGACTAGGTCGTGCGCCTCCTCGAAGCGTTCGCGGTTGTAGGCCGGGCTGACCCCATTGGCCAACTGCTCCTGGCCGCCACCGCGCACAAACCCCGAAACCAGCCTCCCCCGCGAGATCATGTCGATCATCGCCAATTCCTCGGCAAGCCGCACCGGGTTTTCGGCCAAGGGCAGTGGGTTGCCGAGCAGCACGATCTTCGCCTTCTTGGTCACAGCGGCGAGGATCGCGGCGAAGATGTTGCACTTGGCCTGCATGCAGAACGGCGCATTATGGTGCTCGTTCAACATGAAGCCTTCGACGCCCATTTCCTCGGCGTAAATATATTGCTCGAGGTATTCGTTGTAGAGCCGGCTGCCGGCAACCGGATCGTAATATTTATTCGAGAACATCAGAGCGGTGGCGCCGAATTCGAGGCCGATATCGGCCGGATAGGCGGACATCGGCTGCTCGGTGAAATACATCACATGCATGGCTTCCTCCTGTTCCTCTCGCCCCGAGCCGCGCGAACGCGACGCAGGCGTCCCTCAATTCTCGGCAATGAAACTGCCGACGACGCGCGCCAGCGCTTCGGGCTGCTCCATGTCGACGCAATGTCCCGATGCGCGCACAATTTCGAACCGTGCCTTGGGCAAGGCCGCCGCATAGAGTTCGCCGGCGCTCCGTGGCACGATCTTGTCGTCGTCGCCCCAAACGACCAATGCCGGCGCCCTCACCCCGCCCAACAAATGCGGCAAGGTCTGGCTATACATGTACGGCTTCCAGGCGATCCGAAAGCACATCTCGCGGCAGATGTCCCAATCGACCAGCTGGTCGGTCGACACGTCGCCGTAGATGCGGGCGAAGGCCGCCTGATCGTGAAACCCGGCCTGGGCATAGTCGAGATAACTGACGATCGCCTGGTCGAGGATGTCGCCCTCAGGCGGTTTCAGCCCCATCGCCCCGACCAGAACCAGGCGGTGCAGGGCAGTGGGCGCCATCGTCGCCATCTCAGCCGCGATCCACCCGCCAAAGCCGAGCCCGATCAGGGAGGCCCGTTCGATGCCAAGATCGGACAACAGCCACTGATAGATCACGGCGACGTCGCGGACACTGCGCAGCCATTGCGGTCGTTCGGATTTGCCGTAACCCGGGTGGTGCGGAACGATCACGTCGAAGCGGCTCGCCAGCGCGTCGTAAAACTCGAGCTGATCGGGACTGCCGATATCGTGATGCAATACCACAACCGGACGGCCGCTGCCGGCGCGCGCAAGGTGCAGCTTGCCTCCGGCCAGCTCGACCTCGCTGCGGGTCCAGTCCGTGCCCATCGCCATCGCCACTCCTCTCCCGATACCCCGTATCGTAGCGTAGCGCCGCGCCGGCCGAACCCGCAACCGAGCGTTTGATCATTGCAGGGTTGCATAATAGTAAGCCTATGAGATCATAAGTACGCTCACTTTGCTTTAACTGCGCTTTCCGACCCGAGAGGCAATTCGGTCAGGCTTGAGCGCCCAGCCCAACGGAGAAAATCATGCTGGTTGTTACCACCGAAAATATCGCCGGCCACCAGGTAACCGAGATTAAGGGCCAATGCTTTGGAGTCGTTGTCAGGAGCCGCGGCCTCGGTGGCAACATCATGGCCGGGCTGCGCTCGATCGTCGGCGGCGAGATCAACGAGTACACCTTGCTGCTCGAGGAGGCGCGGCGCCACGCGATCGACCGCTTGGTCGAGAACGCCACGGTGATGGGCGCCAACGCGATCCTGATGATGCGCTTCGATTCCGCCGAGATCGGTCAGACAATGAGCGAGATCGTCGCCTATGGGACGGCGGCCGTCGTCGAGCCCTTGCCCGGATGATCCCGCGGGTGCTGCGCGCGGCTCTGCTCGTCGTCGGCGTTGCTCTGCTGGCCGGCGCGGCGGCATTCGCGCATGCCGGCTGCGGCCTCGGCGTGACCCTGCGCCTCGCTCTCCCTGGCCTCTTGCTGGTCGTCGCGATCCTGTTCGAGCGCTGGCGCTACAAACGCGTGGCCGGTAGCCGACCGGGGCCGGAGTGGGTCGAGACCGACGAGCGCTTTGTCGACCCCGAAAGCGGCAAACTCGTCACCGTGTACTACCGTCCCTCGACCGGCGAGCGTCGTTACGTCGCCGTTTGAGGCTTCGTTATTCGACGGAGATGTCCCCGGTCATTCCGGCCCAGTCGTGATCGGCGCAGCGCATGTCGTAGCGGCCGGGCCGCTTCGGGACAAAATAGAGATCCTTTGTGCCTCCGGGCTGCAGCACCACTTCCGTATGCTCCCGATTCAGCGCCTCGGGGTTACGGATTTCGACCGTCTTGAAAAAGTCCGGCGCGGTCAGCTCGTGCAGCTCATGCCCCCGGTTCACCACGTGCAGCCGATAGGCGACGCCGCGGCGAAACACAAGATGATCAGGCTGAAAGCGATATTCGACGGTCACGACGGTGACGGGCCGGGCCTTAGCCCAGTCGGTGGCGTCCGCCGGCGCCGCCCCGATCCAGGCGAGCCCAGCGACAATCGCCATCGGTAAGATCCGCTGTTGCTCTCGTCGCATGCGGCGGCCGTTTCACTCAACATTCCCGGCGTCCGACCGGACGAGGCCGGAGAAATATGTTCGCTCAAAGCGGTTGGACACCTCTAAAAGCTGGTCGTTTTTTGGGACGAATTGCCCGTTGCTGAGATCGGGATGCGGGGGATGAGCAGTGGCGGGGCAACCGGGATTTTTCGATCGGCATCGATCGCGAGCACGCCTTTGTGCGGGGCTCCACCGTCACTCACGCCGCGGCGGATGTGCGAGTAAGGTGCGCAGATCGCGCAAGTGCATCAGATTGGCAACGCGAGCAAAGGCGGGTGCGCTTCACCCACCGGGTCGGCCATTCCTGCCCCGCCCGATCCGTGGTTACATGCTGATCGATCCCTATATCAGAATTCGCGCGCCCGCGCGCCAAAGCACCCCAAACATCGGGAGAATGGGGGTTGGGCCGCACCTGGTTCAGCCTTCTGCCGCCGGCCCGATCCCCGGCCCGATCCATTGTGAGAGCAGCCATTTTTCACCGCGCGTCACCGGAAGTCCGGCGTGCAGCGTGCGCTGGTCGCGCGTGCCGTCGGGCTCCACGTTCCAGAAGAACAGCGCGCTGCCCCTTCGCCCCTTCCAGCGCCCGTTGATCGCCGGAAACACGGTTTCGCCGCCCTGGTAATCGTCGTTGAGCGAGATCAGGAACGTAAGGACGCGCTGCCGGAACCCCGGCGAGTTGGGATTATCGGGGGTGTCGAAGTGGGGCCGGAATTCCTCGCCCACCGAATAATGCAGGATGTGGGGGCTTTCCATCGCAAGCACCGGCAATCCGGTTACGTCAGCCACTCGGGCACGCAAGATTGCGAGGATCAGATCGCGGTCCGGTCCGGGGAAAGGGCAGAGACTGTTGGTGCGCCCACTGGCGCTGTGGTGTCGGCCTTCTTTGTCGTCATAGATCTGCGCGGGCTTCAGTCTGGGGCGAGCCCTAGCGATCAGCCAGTCGCACATTTCCGGCGTGGCGATGTCCTTGACAACTGCAATCCGGGGCCGTTCTGAAATGTTCGACGGGCGCGGCGCCTCCAGCCACGTCTCGAGATCAATAGAGCCGCTGAACCGTAACCATCGAGAGTCCGGCGCCGCTTCTCCAGCGAGAATGTCATGCGCCAGCGGCCATTGGCCCGCAAGCCACGTCAGTTCGGCTTGCGCCAGACGCGAACCCAGCTGCGCGGAATGCTGCAGATGGTCGAGCGCAGTCGCCCAATCCTGCGGGAGGCCGTCCCCTTCCGCCGCTTTGATCGCCATGTGGTGGGCGGTATCGGCGTCCGGCGAGGACCGCGTTTCCTGTTCCATGCGCAAAGACTACCCCACATTTCTCACCGAAGCAGGTGCATCGAGGCCCTAATCAGCAACGGCGACGGTCAAGCCGCCTCACGGCAGTCGGCCCTTTTCAGACCCCGTCCCACACCTGTCGCCACCACCTCCGTGCACAGCCGCAGCTCTACCCAAATCCTCGTGCTCAGCAGGTTAGCCTCTTCGGTTGAGGCGAAACCGCATTTCACAGCTGTCCCAGGTGTTTCACCGTCGCGCCGCATCGTCACTAAATCCATATGCTGCCGCGCGTGGCCGACGGCCGGCCGGATCATTCGCTCGACTTCCCTTGGGCGAGACCCGCCAGCGGGCTAGCAGACGGGGAACGGACTTTGCGCAAGCCACCCCGAAGCCACCATGCTCGCCCATGACAGGGCAGCCCCTACCTCATCTCCATAGCGCGTCTCGGCACGCGTAAGGTCGGTCTCGCGAGCGCTCGCATCATAGGGCAGTTGTCCGTGCTTGGCATGATGGGATGCCGGCTGCAGCGTTTCGAGAGCCGCACGGCTGCCCTCATCGTCGGCGAGGCCGAAGAATTCAGCCGCCTCCAGCACCGTGTCCTCCGGCCTTGAGATCAAGTCTTCTCCGTTCAGCACAAGGATGCGGTGCGAGTTTGGCCGGGTTTGCAGCGAGCGACAGAGGAAGCTGTTGAGCAGCCACAACGCCGCGGCCCGCTGCCCGTCCGTCAGGTCGGTTACCTCTATCCCGGAGAGGAAAAGCACCTGCGCCATGGCCCCGCCCAACTGCTCAACCCTCGCGCGCACGAATTGGCGCCGCTCATCCTCCTTCAAAACCTGCAGCAAGAACACTTTGAGGGGCGCAGAAACGAAGATGACCTTAGTGCTCGCATCGTGATCGAGAAGCAAGTTGCCCATCCAGCTGCATCTATCGCTTGCTTTGATGCTCACCGCTCGATCGCCGGGATAGCCGCGCGCCAGGAGGGCCAACGTGACGCGGAGCCGATCGTGCCAGGGACTAGGCTCTGCTTCTGCCGGGCTACTGTCTCGCAACCTCGACAGCTGAAAGAGCACCGACGGCTCCTTCAGAACCAGACAGTTCGGCAAGGTCTCGAGATAGCGGGCGAGAAGGGTCGATCCACAGAAAGCGCCATGCAGGATGAAGTGCATCGGACGCTCGGCCTGCCGTCCCGTCGGTTTAGGAATTTCGATGGAAAGCGTCGTTTTGCCCGCGCGGACCGCCCGTCGGTCGAGGAAGACCGACTGTTTGAAGGACTGCCTTGACATTTGCACGAACAGGATCGAGTTGTGCTGCACATCGATCTGTATCGGGAAGAAGTCCGGCGTCGCCAGCGGGTCGAAAGAAGCCCGGCTCTCCGTGATGCCGCTTTAAGCATTAAGGTTGGGGTCGTGCGGATCGAGTTCGGGCGCATCTGTCACGACAAAGCTCTCAGGCGGCTCGCCGCGCCGGGTTCGCTCACACATTGTCGTGTAGGCCGTTTCCAAATTGCGGGTTATCCGTGCCGTGTCGAACAACGGCTGCGTGCTTCGATTGCTCGCGAGTTTTGTACTGGCACGAGCCATCGCCTCCGGATCGCGCGCCAGCGACAGTGCTATCGCCTCATATTCCGGCAGCGATGAAGCCACCAGTTCCGGCATGCCGACCGCCCGCAGCAGGCTTGCCCCGACGCGCCCGGCAAAGGTGTTGCCCATGCAGGTCAGCACAGGCAGCCCGGCCCAGAGCGCATCGCTGGCCGTGGCATGGGCGTTAACGGGAAGGGTGTCCAGGAACAAATCGGCGAGACGATGCCGTGCCAAGTGATCGTCGTTAGGTACACGCGGCGCAAACACCAATCGTTCGGGCGCAACGTCACGGGCTGCGGCCTCGCGACGAAGATTTAGCATCGCATACGGGTTGTCACCCAGCAGCCAGAGAACGCTCCCTGGACAGGCCGTCAGCAATCGCATCCAAACGGCGAAAATTTGAGGTGATAATTTTATAGTTATTGTTGAAACAACAAAATACAAACCCCGTTTCCGGCAATCCCGCATCGGCACGAGAAATCGTTGATAGCGGAACATGGCGCCGCGAAGTCGTTGCATTGATAGGAATTCGGAAGATAGACAACTTTCTCCGTGTAGTGGCGGACTTGATCCTTCGGGATAACGATCGGGTCTGCGATAATGTAATCGATGAACGGTACACCCATTGTTCCGCAATTGCCGAGATAACTGGTCTGCACTGGGGCGGGCCGGTAGGCAAAAATTGCGGGACGCGCCCCGCCCGCCTGACCGTTGAGATCAATTGCGATGTCGATTTCCATTTCACGTATCATGGCAGCGATCTCGGCATCGCTCAAAGCGTGCACGTCGATGAAACGGTCGAACGCAGCCTCGATCCGCCGGCGCATTGTGCTTCCGTTGTCGGGGCCCAGCGAAATCGCAGTCGTGTCGAAACGCGTTCGATCGTGATGCTCGAACACGCCGGCGATTAGGACCGCGGTCGGGTGATCGTGGAATTCTGCGCAGAGATAAGCGATCCGGATCCGTTCATGGCGATAGCTTTCGCCGCGCCATAACGCCTTCGGCCGCGGAATGGTCTTCGCCCAAAGCCGCGCGAGGATGAAATTCTGCGCTTCGGAGTCGGATATGGCTCGATAATTGAACGGCCAGATGACGGGGAGGCTCGGCTCTCAAACCCTCGGCGATCCGCCGCTCGTCGTCTTCGCGCTGGCGCCAATCACAAGTGTAAATGCGGGATCGGATACCAATACGCGACGCGCCCAAATGCTTTGGGTTTATCGCCAGTGCGCGATCACTTGCCGCCGCGGCCTCTCCAAATCGCTGCGCCGCCAAAAGGAAACCTCCACGCAGGGCCCACCCATCGGCATCCTGCGGATCGGGCGTCGGCTCCTCATTGATGTCGGAATCGGCCGTTTTCCTCTTGTTTGCATGGATCGCCGCACCGCGATCTTTCCAAATCGCGCTGTTCTCCGGTACGAGCACGAGCGCCTTGTCATAGCAGGCGATGGCCGCCTTGTGGCGTTTCAGGCCGGATAGCGCGTTGCCAAGACTGTGCCACGCCGCGGCGTCATTCGGATTGACGGCTAGCGCGCGGTTCGCATCCGCGCGCGCCTCATGGCACCGCCGCAATCGGAGACGCGTTTCGGCCGAGACCGGCATGACAATCAGCGCAAGCTCATGGCTCGCGAACGCATCACGCAAACGTTCTGCCTGCCAACGCAAATAGCGGTAGGCCCGCACCAGCGGAAGCAATGCGACATCTTGCCCGATCTTGATCGGGATATAGGCGGACAACGACGTGAACAATCTGGGAAACGGGTTTCGGGCTACATGTAGCGGACCCGGCAACGCCAAGGTCCGCGCCATATAACGGATCCGCCGCATAGGCCCATCGTGCAGCCGCAGGCGGTGAAGCGAAAGTCTGTTGCAATGGCAGCCGGCCGGTTGCCGACCTAGCCAATGCGCCATGATGCGCTGCACTATCGGTTGTATCTTCGGGTCGTCGCGTTCCGCGGCGGTAACCGCATTGGGTACGGCCGCTCCGAAATAGATGCGTGCCAGTGCCGCTGCTAAAAGGACCATGCGAAGGCATCCTTGCGATCTGGCGCGATCGAGGATGGAGGCCCAGTCGAGGTTCGGGTGCGATCGCGATGAAAGCCGCGACACCGCATGCACCTTCGAGGCGCCACCACGGGTCCTTGCCATCGTCCATCGCCAGAACGAGAAGATCATCCTCCGCCGACAGCGCCATCATGGTCCGGCCACTCATGGCGGTGCGTCGCGCCCTGCCCCACAATCCGGCATAATCGATGTCGATTGCGAAATTCATCGGCGTCAGCCGGGTGTGAAGCTCGACGCCGGCCCCGCGGCCCTTGTTTATAAGGGTCTCATGGCCCTGGAGGCGGTGAATCAGGTCAAGTTGGGCCTCGGTCAATTGTTGCCTACGGTCGTATCCCAAACCGCTTAGTGTCGCCATGGTCCGCGCAAGGTCGCGATCCCGAATGAGAACGTGCGGGTCTCCGAACATGCCAAGACCGAGGTCACCGTACGCCCGGAACGCGAGGACCGGACCCTTGAACGCGATCGCTTCTACACCGTTATCCGCCAGCGCTTCGATCACCCGCGCAAGTTCGTCGAACAGCGCGCGGTTTCTTTGACGCGTCTGGTCCGCATTCGCGTGGAAGGCATCTCGTATTTCTTCGGGCACCAGGTCCGGCGCAACACAATTCAGGGTGCGCCCGGCCAACGCGGCCAGCCCGTGCTCCATCGCCGCGCGCGCGAAAAGCGCCCAGTCGATGCCGTCGATCAGCGTCTCCCGGATCGCGGCCTCGTCCGCCTCACTTGGCCGGACCCTGGCGCAAGCCAATAGGAGCCGGAACTCACGCCTCATTGATTTTCCTTGATCCAACATATCATGGCCTCTGGCGATGGCTTCCATGCCATTGCATTCACCCTTGTTCAAGGGCCCTGCACGGCACTCACAGTACCCGGCGCGGCCGGCCAGCCAACATGCAGGAGGCTACTCGGAGCCAGTCATGATTGTTCTCCATTAATATTTAGCGGTTCGCGGGCGGCGTCAGTGAAGTGGACCCGGGATTTGGGGTAGGGTGACCTGCTCGGTGTGAGGGATCACAGAATTTTTCTGGGGTAAAGGCCGCAACGCACTTGCGGCGGAGTGGCGGGCCGCCGTCAACTCCATGGCAAGAGCTGGTTGAGCTTGGATGCAGCGTGATCATTGATCCTCCGTCGAGCGGGAAGTAACGTAAGGTTGCGGTTGCGGTGCGAAACTCTCCGAATTCTATCGTCCGTATTTGGGCTCTCGTCCGGTGGTCGCCTCGGGCGGTGGTCCAGGCCATGTTCGATGCTGGACGAGCATGGGGCATTGCGCCCACTCACTATCGCAGGGCGGTTTTCACTAGGAACGCCAATGGCGGCTGGAGCCTCCGACATCGGCGGTCGTTTCGTCGTAGGGAGGTACTCAAGCTGAAGATCTCGGCCGTTCGCTGGATCTTCATTGAAAGCATAAAATTAGGAGTTGCTAGCTCTATAGTAATCCCGCGCTATCCGGAAGAAGGGCTTTTGGCTAATCTGCTGCACGTCCTTGAGGTGGTTCATCGCGTGCGACCTGACGCGAATGTATATGTGGATTGGGTGCTTAAAGGCTCTGAGATAGGATTTCGGTTTGGGGACGTCGGCGACGACATCTGGGCTCGATTGTTTCAGACTTTGGGGCCCCGTCCGCCTGCAATCACACACGAAGCGGCGTCTCGTATCGACTTAGCGTTCTGGGGCACCGGAAGAGATCACCTGACAGGAAGACGCCTGCAGAAGCATCGGTACGTCTACCATTCCACCGTGCTGAAGTGGCTCGAAATCACCGACAAACGGGCACTCGAGCAAGTAAGCCAGACTTGTGTGCAATTTTTGGATGGACGCTTTTGTATCGGCATTCATCGGCGCGTCGGTAATGCACAGGTTGCTAATCTACAGAGCGACGGAAACGTGCCATCGCTCGAGTTGTTCATAAAAGCCGTCGAGGCGATATTATCGATACTGACGAGAGAAGGTATTTCGGATCATGCCATCTTCCTTGCCACCGATGATGCCGAAGCTGTCGACGTTTTCAAGCGTGCC
The DNA here is from genome assembly GCA_963845735.1 of uncultured Alphaproteobacteria bacterium. Taxonomy (GTDB): domain Bacteria; phylum Pseudomonadota; class Alphaproteobacteria; order ATCC43930; family CGMCC-115725; genus AP-15. Next base: position 406,317 of record CAWJTR010000008.1, read on the forward strand.
TTTGGCTGCAGGTTGATCGTTCGGGACAATGTGCAGCGTACGACATCTGATGCGGCGGAAGTTCACTTTCGCGACTGGGATCGTCTGTCAATCACTGACGCTGAGGATGTTTTGGTGGATACCGTACTATTATCCAAATGCGATGTTTTAGTGCATGCGTCTAGCTCTGTGAGCACGGTTGCTTCAATAATGAACCCCGCTCTTACTCTCATACGAGTATGATGCGATGTCCCATCGTCTAAGCGAGGGCTGTACGGAAAACGCTTTAGCCCGGCCGCATCGGCGGCGGACAAAATGCCGCGCAGCATGGCGGAAGGTCGCGCCAGCGGCGTAAAAATCTCAGTGAGACTGGTCCCGAATAACCAGGCGCCGGCCGCCCTTCTGAGCGCGTCGCGCGACAATCGCGAGTTGGCATGCAAGCGCTGAGCGAGGCTCCGCTTATCTTACCATATTGCGCGGCGAGCTGCGCTACCGCGGCCATCGGATCAAATCGGCGCAAGAAGTACTGTATGGATGTATCTCGCTGAGGACACAGGACTGAGTCATTGAAGCGAGAGATCTGGAGATTATCGTCGCGCCCATGCAAGCCAGGTGGCGTAAGGCGCCGATGACATTGTCGTTTCTCTCTGAGCGCTGGTGGAAAAGACGGAGGGATGGAACAAAACGAGCCGCCTCCTTCAACTTATGCGTGCACATATACTTTGTCGATTCGGCCACAAAGGAAGAAATAGCCCTTCGCACCGAGATACTTATCTATGGGGCCCGCTTTATTCAGGTCATCCTCGACAACAATGTAGGCCGGGGGGCGGCTCCAGTCGATGCCCCGAATAACGTTCAGTTCGAAACCCTGCACGTCAATAACAAGCAAAAGATTGTCATTGTCGTCCGACATCTCGATATCGGACAAGCGGACGATTTCGACATCAATGGATTTAATGGCCCTGATATAGTTGTCGATGTTCCGAACATAATCTTCGCCGCGGAATTTATTCCGTTCGATCCAATATTTAACAACGTTCGGATCGAAACTTCCCTGTCCATGAGCCCAATTGTTGCGGGGGCCGTCTCCATTCATCTGATCCGCGACACTCGGTTCGATGAAATACAATGGCGCACGACCGCGAGATACGCCGCAAGCCGCATTCACAACGGTTATGTTTGGATAGTCTGCATAGAGCTTCAACAATTTTGCGTGGTAGAAGGGGATAGGTTCAATAAGAGCCGCCCGGACATTTTGATTTGTGCTGTGAACAAGATATCGCCTGAGCGGATCACACATTATGCCGTCGTTTGCTCCGACTTGGATGACGCGGGCCCGCTTCCCCGAATTGAAGTATGCTTCATAAAAATCTGCCAAGGAGCTTGATCGGGTGAGCCTGCGGGTGCCGATCCACGCGTGTACATCGTCCCCCACAGTCGATCCGGTTCTTGCCCCTGGAACGTCGTAGCCGGCCCTCCTGCACAACTTTGCTACTCTCGAGGGAATCTGAAATCGCCAAGCCACCCCGCCCTCTCTGCATCATCGAGCATTTCCGGCCAGCCTGCCGCTCGCGCCTCGCCGCGAGCCGGTGACCCATACAAACCAACAATAGCCCCGGTTCGGCGCGATCTTCAACCGGCCCTTCCAAAGGCCGCGTCAACCCACAGCCTGCAGGGCCGGTTTGATCAATCCCGGTAGCGCCAGTTTAGCAGACCCTGTTCGAAATACTGTGAGAAGGCGCGGACGATTTCGTCTTTCGGCACGGATGTGGCGTCGTGATTGAACAAACTTGCAATTTCGTCCACCGTTCTGTTGCCGTCTACGAGCATCATCACCCGAGCGATGTCGCTGCTGATCTCGAAGCTGATTGTCCGGCCCGGCACGCCGTCATGGCGCAAAATCGTGGTGCGCGTCTGCTCGTCCTCCAGCTTCTGGCGATGAACAAGATTGGCGCCCGGAAAATGTTGGGGCACAGTCAGCGGGAATTCGGCCGCATCCGGCGCTCTCCGGATCAGCTTTTCTTTGACTTCTCCTGTTTTCCGGGCTGACGTCAGGTAACAAACATGACTCTCAAAGGCCCAGGAGGGGCAGTCGCGGCTAAGATCGAGATACGTCGAACGATATGCCGCGGCGTCGGTGACAGTGAACCCGCCGGCATCGAAAAACGCCGCAGCTTCTGTTTGAGCAAACCGGATGAACGCCTGCAGCGGCCCAGAGGGGCCGTAGTTGATCCAGACACCATCGTCGCACAGGATCCGATGGATCTCCTGCGCCAATCTTTGCGGCTCATGAAAGAGATCGATCAGAAACGAGGTGACGACGCATCCGACAGACCCGTCGGCAAAGCCGGTGTCGAGGGCGTCCATGGCTACCAGCTCGATAGGGGAGCCGCGCGATCGACGCTCACGCCGGCGAAGGGTGATGTGACCCGGCGGGTTGATGGCGCGTGCCATGGGGAGATCAAGGCTGTTGCCATCCAGCAGATGACGCGCGACCCTGAGTACAGGCAATGTTAGATCAAAGCCTAAAACCCGATTGAACCCCGGCGGGATCTCGGCAAGCAGACCGCCGGCACCGCAAGCAGCAAACACAACCGAAGTCTTGGACGGGTCGGGAAAGGCCTGCGTAAGTGCGGCGCCGACCCTAGCGCTAATCGCCTCGAGCTCGGGCGTGCTTGTCCAATCCCGCAACAGATAGGGACGAAGCGCATCAACCGTCCAACCCGAGCGTCGCGCGCCCAGGGTTTCTCCCGGCTGATCGCCCAGGGCCCGGGCAGCCGGTTCGAGCAGGCCAAGAAACGCCTCCGCTCGCGCGATCTCGGCGTCGATCACGTCTCGGTGCCGTTCGAGAGATATATCGGATAAGCCTGCATCGTGCCCGGTTCGATCGAGGTTGTCCCTGCGGCGTCGGGCGTCTTGAATAGCTCGCGTCAGTGATGTCAGCTCCGAGCGCACGTAACCGATCGGGTCTCGCAAAAGAATGGGGATGCCCGACAGTGCCGGATAACGCCTGCCGCAAACGGAACAATGCAGGCTGGAGGCGTCCGGAGCTAGGGAGCCGTGGCAGTGAAGACAGCGCCAGGACCAATCCTTGGGGGCGATTTGAGGAATCGACAGTCATATCCGACGATCTCAGATTGTCCCGAGTAGGGAGTGTCGTCAATCAAACTCGAATTCCCCAGGCGAGGAGTCGCGGGGACCGGACGCCACCACCGGGAAGAAAAACCGCTCACACAATCTGGCCTAAAATCAGCCTCCCAAACCCCATCGAGGTCCGAGCCCCGAAATCCGGCCCTTGATCTCCTGCCCATAAAATGCGGGATGCCTTCCGGTGGGCCGTTTCTCGGATCGCGCTTGAGCGCCGCCATATGCGGGTGAAGGCCGCAGCATCATCCCGTTTCCTCGGTCCTCCCGGACCACCGCATTCTACCCGACGCAGGCGACGCAATCCGGGTTATTTTTCAGCGTTTCCCTAAGCGAGGCTGTACGAAAAACGCTTTAGCCTGGCCGCGGCGGCGGCGGATAAAATGCCGCGCAGAATGGCATTTCCATACAGCGGAAATTGGCTTGAAGATCGCAATCTCGCGGGCCCCATAGCGGCGGCGGCCTCCTCTTCGCCTCCCACAGCGGGTCTGGCCGCCAGGCCCGCGAGGAAGAGCGTGGCGTCTGGCCCCCGGCCCGGAAGTGCTGGGAGCGGCCCCGACGAAGCTCGCGGATTGGCTCGCATCATCGTCCTGGTTCGATCGCCTCGGACTCGTTGGATTGGTCAAGGGGGGCTCGCGTCGGAGCCGGCGTCAGGCAAAACCCAATCTAGGCGGCAACCTCTTCCGCCAGCGGGACGCGGGCCACGCGGTGGGCTTGCAGCACCGGCAGCACGTCTTGCGCGAAGCGGCGGATCTGCTCGATGAACATCTCGTGCGGCAGCACCCCGCGATTGAGGCTGACCTGCACATTGTCGGCGCCGGCGCTGTCGGCGGCGTCGATGATCCGCCGCGTCACTTCCTCGGCCGTGCCCCACGGCATCTCCTCGGCCTGGCGCTCGACATCGGCCATCGTCAGGTTGCGGAAATCCTCGCGGGCGAATTGCGCCGCGCGCAGGTTTTCCGGACGCACATAGTCGGTCGACGCGGCGCTCGAATATCCGGTCTCGCGCTGGCGGCTGGTTTCGGTGAAGTTGCCGTGGCTGAACAGGGTACGGTTGAAATAGAGATGGTGGGGGCCCATTTCGCGCACCGCCTCGGCCTTGCTTGAGGCGACATAGGCGCTGATGCCGAGCGAGAGATGGTCGGGGGTGATGTGGTGGCCGGCACGTTCGAGGCAGCGCGCGTAATGGCGGATGATGTCGTCGCGCAGCCCGCGCGAGCGGCCGAGCCCGGGGGTGATCGGCAGATCGTGCGCGGCGGCGAATTCGATCAATTCCTTGCTGCCGACGATCGGCATCCAGATCGGCGGGCGCGGTTGCTGCAACGGACGCGGCCATAGGGCAGCGTCCTCGTAGCTCCAATAGCGGCCCTTATACGAAAACACCTCTTCGCTCCACGCCCGGGTGATGATGTCGAAGGCTTCTTCAAAGCGGGCGCGCGAGTCGGCAAGCGGTACGTTGTGAACCTGGTATTCGCGCGGAATGCCGCGGGCAAACCCTGAAATCAGCCGTCCGTTCGACATGCAGTCGAGCATCGCCAGCTCTTCGGCCAGGCGCAGCGGCTCGTGCAACGGCAACAGATTGCCGTAGATCAATAATTTGAGGCTCTTGGTGCGCTGCGCCGCCGCTGCGGCCAGCAAGTTCGGCGAGTTCATCAGCCCATAGGGCGAGCAGTGGTGCTCGTTGAACCCGACCCCGTCATAACCGAGCCGGTCGAGCTCCTCCCAGGCGTCGAGGTGCTCGGCATAGGTCCGCGCCGCGACCTCCGGTTTGAAGTGCTTCTTCGCAAGGGGATAGGGCAGCTCGCTGCCGCTCTTCAGATGGTCCAGCTGCTCGCCATAAGCCAGCAGATCGAAGACAAAGACTTTCATGCGCTCACCTCCGGGCCTGTGACCCTACGGGCCGCATCAAGCTGGTTCAATCGGAATCCGGTCTGCTCTATCGTCGGGTCCGCGTTTCTGTAAAGGAGAACCGACCGATGGATGGAATAGAGCCGAACTGTCTCGAGGGCGTTCGCGTTCTCGACCTGACCCAATTCGAGGCCGGCCCGTCCTGCACCGAAACCCTGGCCTGGCTCGGCGCGGAGGTCGTCAAAGTCGAAAATCCGAAGGCCGGCGAGCCCGGGCGCACGCTCGGCAGCGGGCCGACGCCCAGCGCGGACTCGTATTATTTCATGATCTACAACGCCAATAAGAAATCGGTCACGATCGATTTGAAATCCGAGCGCGGCCTTTCGCTGGTCAAGGAAATGGCGGGGCGCGCCGACGTCTTCGTCGAGAATTTCGCGCCCGGTGCGATCGAGCGGCTAGGGCTCGGCTGGGAGGTCATGCACGCGCTGCATCCGCGCCTGATCTATGGCCAGGTCAAAGGCTTCGGCAGCGGCAGCCCGCACGAGAAGAGTCTCGCCTTCGACATGATCGCCCAGGCCTGCGGCGGCACCATGGCGATCACCGGCGAGCGCGATGGGCTTCCGTGCAAGGCGGGGCCGACTTTGGGCGACACCGGCACCGGCATGCTGCTGGCGATCGGCATCCTTGGCGCGCTCTATCAGCGCCACACGACCGGAAATGGCAGGCGGGTGCAGGTCGCGATGCAGGACGCGCAACTGCAATACAGCCGCGGCGCCTTTATCCAGCACGCGCGCACCGGCGAGCCGGCGATGCGCAACGGCGCGAAATCGCTGGCCGGCGGCCCGGCGCCTGCCGGCATCTACCCGTGCAAGCCCGGCGGTCCGAACGATTATGTCTACCTGTTCACCAGCCCGGCCAACCCCGAGCATTGGCGGCGTCTGCTCGAAGCCATCGGGCAGGCCAGCCTGATCGACGATCCGCGCTTTGCGACGCGCGAGGCGCGCGCCCGGCACGAACCCGAGATCGAGGCGATGCTGACCGAATGGACCCTGCGCCACGACAAGCACGAGGCGATGCGCCTGGTCGGCGCCGCCGGCGTTCCGGCCGGCGCGGTGCTCGACACCGGCGATCTGCTTGCCGAGCCGAGCTTCGCCGAGCGCGGCATCATCCAGACCATGCGGCACCCCGCCGGAACCTTGCAGATGCCGGCTTTCCCGGTGCGCTTCGACGGCGCCCCGGCCCCGGTCAAACCCGCCCCGCTGCTGGGCCAGCACACCGCCCAAGTCTTCGGTGACTGGCTCGGCATGAACAGCGGGGACGTCGAAGCCCTGCGCAAGGACGGGGTCGTCTGACCAAACCCAGGCTGACGGCGGTCGTCAGCAGGCTGTTCCCTGCGCCAGGAAGCGGTGCGCAATCGAGGCGTGCATGGCGATGCCGACGGCCATGGAGGCCTCGTTCAGGATCATGCGGTTGGAGTGGCAGGGGGCGACAGGCTCGTCCGGATCGCGCTCTTCCGGCATCACGCCGAGAAACATCATGCAGCCGGGAATGCGCTGCAATACATAGGAAAAGTCTTCGGCCCCCATGATCGGCGCCGGCGAGTCGAGATAATTGCCGGCGCCGACGAGGTCGGTCGCGACGGCGCGCGCGAAATCGACAAAGCCGTCATCGTTGACGGTGACCGGATAGCCGCGCCGGATCGTGATCTCGGCCTGGCACAAATGCGCCGCGGCGATATTCGAGGCGATCCGCCTGATCCCTTCCTCCGCTTTTTCTCGCGCGGTCTCGGAGGTCCCCCGCAACGTGCCCGTCATCTCGACCGTTTCGGGAATGACATTGTTGGCCGTGCCGGCGGTGACCTTGGCGCAGGTCAGCACGACCGGATCGAAGGCGTCGATCCGCCGGGTAACCATGGCGTGCAATGCCAGCCCGATCTCGAAAGCGACCGGGATCGGATCGACGGCGTGGTGCGGCATCGATGCGTGACCGCCGCGACCCTTGACTAGGATGGTCCAGGTATCGGCCGAGGCCAGCATCGTGCCGGGCTTGCCGAGAATTGCGCCGGCCTTGATATGGGGCGCGATGTGCAACGCGAACGCGCCGTCGGGCTTGGGATCGGCGTCGATCAGCCCGTCCGCGATCATCAGACGGGCGCCGCCATAGCCCTCCTCGCCCGGCTGGAACATGAATTTGACGGTGCCCGCCAGCTCGTCACGATGCCGGTGCAGCAGGTGCACCGCCTGGACCAGCATCGCCGTATGTGCATCGTGGCCGCAGGCATGCATGCGGCCGGATATCTCGCTGGCGTAGTCGAGACCGGTATCCTCGGGCATCGGCAGGGCGTCCATGTCGCCGCGCAACAGGATCGTGCGGCCGGATCGAAATCCGGGTTTGGTGCCGTGCAACGAGACGACGAGGCCCGAGGTCGACTTCCCGCGGGCGATATCGACATCGAGATCGCGCAGCCCATCGAGCACCGCTTCGGTCGTCAGCGGCAGATCGAGCCCGAGCTCCGGCCTGGCATGAATTTGGCGGCGCAACGCCACCGCGGCAGGCAACAGCTGTTGAGCCTCGTTCAGGAAGCGCTGCGAGTTGGACATATCTGCGATCCTCCCATTCCGCCGGCCGATTAGCCGAACCGATCGCCCAGCATAGCGCGCATGACCGAGGCCGTGCTGAGAAAGGGCGCCGCATGTGAATTTCCGCAGTGGGTAAGAGTCGAGGTGTGGCGCAGTGGCGGTAGGCCGGGCATGTCTGTTTCCGCCCCTTTCGTCTGGCGGTGCCTTAGTGGCTCGACCATGGCTCCGTTTCCACACCCCGCTCATCGAACGCGGCATGCGGATTTCCCGCACTGCGCTCTCGGACAAGACCTCACGCCTTCACCCACGACGGGCCGCGGCCGAGCCGGGTCAGACGTACGAGCCCGAAGTACCCGTAGAGGTGCGAGAGTGGATAAGCTCCCGCGCTTGCGTCGCCTGCCCTTGTGCTTGAACCGCAACCACCGGCGCAGCCGCACAGCCGCGTAGCTGTCGAGCGCGCGATACGCCTTGCTGGTGGTAGCCGACGCTGAAGTAATTGGCCCACCCGCGGAGCGCGCGGTTCAACTTGTCCACGAGCTCTGTGGTGTCTTGCCAGGTACGCGCCCGGACGGTCAGCGCGTGGACAGTTCTCGACCATGCGCTGTGATGCTCTTCTTCGACGGTCGCGAGCCAAGCGGGCTTGGCCCGTCGTGCGCGAGTACATCCGTCCGAACGTGAAGCCCAGGAAGTCGAACTCGCCTTCCGGCACCTTGCAGATGCGTGTCTTCTCCTCGTTCACCGTCAGCTTCAGCTTGCCCATGATCTCGCGCAGGTGGTGCAGCGCCGCTTCGGCGTTGCCCTTCCGGCACAGGATCACGAGGTCGTCGGCATAGGTGACGAGGCGAGCGCTGAGACTTCGCTCAAGCCCGAGCTTCTTCCACCCCAACACGAACCGGCGCATGTAGAGGTTCGCCAGCAGTGGTGAGAGCGGCGACCCCTGCGGAATGCCGCGCCGCTTGTCGCGCGCCTCGGTCGTGCGTGTCTTCCGGCCTCGTTGGTCGGTTTCTTCGACGGGGCAGTCCAGCCACATCTTGATCAGATGCAGCACGCGCCGATCGACGATACGGCGCGCTACCGACTTTATGAGGTCGGAATGCGGAATGCTCCCGAAGTAGTCCGCGAGGTCGGCGTCGACGACTTCCGGATGGCCGCGAAACAGCAGCTCTTCCACCTCTACGGCGGCCTGCTGGGCGTTGCGCCCGGCGCGGTAGGCGTAGATTTCTGGTGGAAGATCGGCTTCGAAGATCGGCTCCAGCACCAGCATCGCTGCTGTCATGCAGACCCGATCCCGCACGGTCGAGATGCCCAGCGGCCTGAGTTTGCCGTTGGCTTTCGGTATGAACACACGTCTGATCGGCTGCGGTCGGTATGTCTCCTGCCTGAGCGCAAGCGCCAGTTCGCCGAGCCACCGCTGCACCCCGTACGCTTCGATGTCCGCGAAGTCCTGGCCGTCGACACCCGGCGCGCCCTTGTTGGAGCGGCACTGGGCATAGGCATGCGCCAGCATATCCTCGCGGTTGATCTTGTCGTACAGAGCGTAGAAGCGATACCCGGCTTCTGCCTTCGCTTTCGCGTGTAACGCCATCTGCAGCTTCTGAACACTATTCGGAGTTGATAGGTTGCCCAATCTCCAGGTCCTCACTACGTCTTGCGTCTGTCTTGAACTGAGGCCCCTTCCCTCCACCGGCATTACCCGGCTTCAGCGGTACTACGGGCCTCTCCGCCATCCCAGGGCGCCCGGCCTGTCCCTCACGGGCGTCCGGTTGATCATCCCTGACCACGCAAAGGGGCTTCCCGTGTTGCGTACGCTTTCCTTGTGTACGTGCTGCCGCTACTACCCCGGTGCAGCGGATGAGCGTCCTCCTCGCTCATATCACCCAGCCGTATCAGCCTTCCCCGATAGGGTAGTCAGGTCGGCCTGCACATCGTCCTTTTCGAGGCTTGCTCGGCGTTCACTCACGTTGCGGCCTGCACACTCGCGCTGTCACCGATTCGTGACCGCTATCCGAAGGCTTCAAACATTTCGTCACCTGCATGACTGCTCCGGTTGCTTCCGGCTGGAGCGGTTGCCGGGTGGGACTTGCACCCACTGGAAAGCGCCGCCTTGTCACGGCGCACGTGGAAAGCCGACTTGGGCTGCCTGACCCGGACCTGACGCGGTTGCGCCGAAATCGGCCGTTCGGGAACGTCGGCAGGGCATAGGTCCCGAATGGAGAACGACCCCCCGAACCACGGGGCTGCCAGACCGTCGAGCTGCACTAAAACTTAGCGGCCGCCCAAAACACGTCTGTGACCACAGGCTAAGAGAGTTATTTTAATAATATTGCACTAAACCGCGCCGCGGTAGGGGCCGGAAGGGATGGCTTCATCAATTTAGGTTTCAGAGGCAGCGAACCCTCATGCATAGGCCGTTGCCGGATTTTGCGGCCCTCTACCGCTGCATACAACCGCAAATGATTTCCCGCGCGACTGGCAATCCGGCCGTTGCACAGCACGGAAATTACGCGTAGCTTACACTGGAGATTTGACCGGAGAAATCCCGGAACCATTCGCCGCCGCCCGGGTGGCTGTGAGGCCGATACCCCGCCGCCCGAGCGAGAAGGGGGGATGCGATGATCCTCAGCAACATCCTGGTCGCAGCCCGCGTCACCGCGTTGCTCGTCTTTAATCGCTAAGACTCGGGCGAAATCAGTTGTAGGAGCAAGGTCGTGGATCAGTCGTTATATGTTGTTATGTAAAGCCAAGGTCAAGTACGAAAGGAGGTTGAAGAGGAAAAGGTTCGACAGAAACGGTCAGGGGCCAGGCGGGGCCGGTGAACCAATCCCAAAGTAGTCCCGCCGCCGGAAGTTCAACCCAGATAGGAGAACGTTCATGTTTCGCAAGTCAGGTCTGGTGGTCTTGTTTCCCGCGGTGGCCTTGATGGCGACCCCCACAGGAAGTGCGACGGCAGATGCAATTCCGCAGATACAAGGTGTGTGGGATTGTCAGATAGTCAGGGCAGGAAATCTAAGTGAGCGTCCCCTTCTCTACACCTTTCATGCGGATGGAACCGCGACGTATTCTAGCCAAACGAACATCTCGAACCTCGGGTTCACTAGCAGAGGCGGGGGGTATGGGGAGGTTCAGAAGGCTGGCCCTACCGACTACCATGTTATGGCTATAGAAAATTTGTATAAGGATGGGAATGCAGGGGGAAGATTCTTGGTTGATGCCTACTATCATCTCAATTCCAAAGGGGACAAACTCTGCAGTGGTAGTCTTCCCGGCGATCCGTGCCCTACCAATGGTAATGTCAGAGTCACAAAATTCTTGTTCCCTGATGCGAACAAGTCTTGCAATTTGGATTTCCTCGCAATATCGACGATCCAATTTGTGGTGAAGTAGATCTCTTGAAATCCTCCTCTTGTCGGTAATGGGGTTATTAACGTGGTGACCAGGTGCGACCGCCTCGACACTTTCACCACGTATGGATCCGCGGTGCCGGTATTTCCAATCCTAACCCAACCCCGTAGGCGAACAGGACGAGCCCGGAACATCAAGACGCCGAGATACGGGGCTTAGGAAGAACGAAAGCCCCTTTCCGGGCTTAGCCCGCTTCATTCATTAGGGGTTTGAAACCGGGGTTCCGTAGCGCGTCGGGGGCACGGTTTTTTGGTGGCGTCGGTGAACGCGGCGGTCGGGGTTTGAGGTTGGGCCGGAGGGATTTCGATCTGGGGCAGACGCCGTAAAATATGGCGGGGCGACTGTTACAGCCGCCCCCCCCCCGCCGCTCCGCTATCTTAGCAGCTGCCAAGCAGCGCTAGGAGGCGAGCCTCTATGTGCCGCGTTTATCATACCGTCGTGACCTTTGATGAAGGTCCGCTTAGGGTCGATCCCTGCCGCCTGCCTGCGGAGGGGCGAACGGCCCGAGTCGCCGCGCAGACCGGTCGTTCAGGGCGGCCAAGGCGAACTGCCGGACGGGGCGGAAAGCCGACATTCCGCACGCGGCGATACCCAAAGACGGCATAGCGGTGGTCGGTCAGCCTGCGTGAGAAGCTGGTCAAGATCGCCGGCAGGGCTGTCGACCGCGGGCGTTACGTCACGTTCCAGATGGCCGAGGTCGCGGTACCGCGACAGACGTTCGCCGACATTCTGTCGTTGATCACTCGGCTCCGCGTGCCGCCCGCACCGGCATGACCGGCGGGGTGATCGTGCGGCAAGTGGCAAGTGGCGCTAGGAGAGGTCCGTGCCGGTGTATCCAAACCAGCGCTATGCAGCCCTCCGGTGCCCTCGCTCGACGGCTTCGAGCGCGCTTTTTCTCGCGGCGAGCGCGAATTGCCGTTGCTCAAGGCCCTCAAAGGCGCAATCATCGCCGCAAAACCGCTGGAATCCGACGTATGTCGGTTAATGAGAACGTCCCACAGCAACGCTGGGCAGCCCAACGACAGGCAGGATCAGATGGCGATACGAGGCTTGCTAGGGGGTACATTATTTATGACGGTTGGTGCAATCGTGCCCGCAGGGGCGCAGACTCCACCGTCGTCGTCGCCCCCACAGGCGCCACAAGTGGCTCAGGTCCCCGGCAAGACGCCGCAGGAACGCTGCTATTATCGGTACATGATCGCTCATGGCTATCATCATGTCGGACCAAAAGCGCATGCAGCGTGTCCCGATCCGAATCAAGAACAACCGAACAATTAAATTACAAAAATTTTAGATAAAACGCTACGCTGATCTGACCTAGCCTGAGTCCATAAGTTCAAGGCGGATCTAGATCAAATCCATACGCCCCCGGTGGCAGTAGTGCCCGAACTATTAAACCGGGGGAAGAATGTCCCCTTACACGACAATTGTGTGGACATCATGAGCCGGATGAAACCGGCTAGTATCGACTTCGTTATTACCGATCCGCCCTAAATGAGCGGAAGGGGCGAAAGCGGAGCAAAGGCAAATGTCGCCCTCGGGGCATTTCTCCCCGTTGCCATTACGTATCATGAGTGACCGTTTTGGGGCGACTTGAGACATTAAACAAAGAAAAAAGAGGGGCTTGGCGGCGGAAATCCGATTACACAAGGGGCGTTGCGCCGCGTCCGTGACGCTTTCGCCAAATTGCGAGGGTCGATATCGGTGCCTTTGAGGATTGCGGCGTAGTAGGCCGAAAGCTGGACCGGGATCGGGCAGGCCAGGAGCTAATGGTCGCAGCCGGGCACGGCGATGTCAAAAGGCGGGGCGGTCAGAGCGCGCCGCCCGACCCTCGTCCCGTGACAGCATGACAGCCCGCCCGCCGCCGGCCGACTGCGGTGGAGCTTGGCGTGTCGGAGGTGCTTCCAACGTCATAGCGCCTAGGGCACATATCTTTTTAATTTTTAAGGACAAGGCGCTAGTATCTTCCTCATGGAACAAGCGCCTCCAGCCCCATCGAAGGCCGAGATCGCCCACTATCTGGCGGTGAAGGCGGCGGAAGGCGTTAGTGTCCCACAGAGTTGGGCAAAAGCGCTCGATCTCCTGGAGCGCTCCGCCCAGTTGGGGGCGCATTTGGCGCAAGCCGAACTCGCGGGGTTGTCAGGCAATTGGGCTCTGGCCCATGGCATTCTCGCGGGAGAAGCGGTGCCGGAAGCGCGGTGGTCGGGTCTGCGCGGCTCTATTGATCTTTCGAAGTGGCTTGAACCGCCGCCCATGGCAGATTCTTTCAGAAGGGCCCAGGATTGCGCTTGTTGAGGACATTGCCTCGCCAGAAATGTGCGATTGGCTGATCGCAAGAGCGCGCCCACGACTGAAACCCGCCAAAATTCAAGACCGGGCGACGGGTGAATCCAGCATCTCGAGCGCGCGCACCTGCAGCAGCTGCCATTTCCGCAGACCGGACAGCGATCTCATCTTTGCGATCTTGCGTGACCGAATCGCGAAAGTCACCGAAATGCAGGTTGACGCGTTGGAAATTCCATACGTCTTGCACTATTTGGTGGGACACGAATTCCAGCCCCATTTCGACATCGTTATCAATACTGACGCGCCGGATTACAAAGAAAAATTGGCCGAGGGCGGCCAGCGCGTACTCACAGTCCTGGTCTATCTCAACGACGACTACGAGGGCGGCGAAACGGAGTTTCCGGTGCTTGGCGCGCGCTGGAAGGGCCGCAAGGGCGAGGCCCTCCTGTTCTGGAATGTGGCGCCCGATGGCGCGCTCGACGAGCGCACGCTTCATGCCGGCCTTCCCGTGACGCGCGGCGAGAAATGGATGCTGTCGCAATTTATACAAGGCCGGGCGGGGAAAATTTCCGCTGTGGTTTAGGGCTTCGGATGCCGGCCGGTGGTGACCGATCCGCCCGGTGTTGCGGCCGGCGTTCGAAAGCCCCCCAGGAAGGACCCGCGGGCGGGGTTGGGGGCCGGGCCTGCCGACTATGGGGATTTGACGGGGCGGCGTCTTGCGTAGCGGCTGGGCTGGCCGGGGTAATCGGTGACGGATCGGCGATCGCGGTAGAAAGTTTGTCGCGGCGTTGGCGGTTGACGGGAAGGCGCGTGGAAGGGGCGCTGCCCCGGCTTTCAAGTCATCAGGCGCGGCAAGCGATCAAAGAGCACGGCAAAGATCGCCTGGTCGGGGGTGCTGGAGGGCAGGTGGATTTTGAGCTGGGTTTTCAGCTCGACGACGCGGGCGGCGATTTTGATCAGACGCAATCGCAAGGTGTCGAATTGCACGACCCGCCAAGGCGGCCGTCGCGGCATGACGCGGCGCATCGACCACAACAGCCAGCAGGCGCCGGCGTGCAGGAACAAGCGAAACTGGTTGGCCTCGGCCGCATGGCAGGAAGTGCGGTCGGCAGCGAGGTGGTTTTTCCACGCCTTGATGTGGTTCTCGGCTTGGCCACGGGCGCAGTGGAGCCGCTGGTAGAGGTGCTTGGCGCGCCCACCTTCGAGGTTGGCGACGATAAAGCGGGTGTCAGTGCCTTCGGGCCCGGCTTCGACGCGGGCGATGATGCGCTCGACCCGGCTCGTGCTCGCGGCGGCATCGTAGAACTGGATGAAGCGGCGCCGCTTGCCGCGGGGCGGCGCCAGCTCGAAGCGTTCGCTCATGCTCGTCTCCAGTGCCATGACATGACGGCGGATCGCCACATTGGGGGCCAGGCCGAAGATCCAGTCGACCCGGTTCGCTCGACACCAGTCGAACACTTCCGGAGCCGCATAATGACTGTCGGCACGCAGCAAGATCTCGACCTGGGGCCAATGGGCCCGGATGGCGCCAACCAGGCGGCGCACAAGGCGTATCTCCAGCCCGCTCGGTCGCTTGCCCGGCCGCAGCACGGCCGTGACAAAGCGGCCCTCTGCGTCGAACACAACAACCGGCTGAAAGCCGTAATCGTCATGGTGGGCCTTGAATAGGCGGAGCTGCCGAGCGCCATGCGCCCGGTCGAACGTGTCGTCGATATCAAGCACGATGCGCTTCGGCGCCGCCCGGAACGAGCCGCAGTACTGTTCGACCAGCGCCCGGCCGAGGCGCAGCAACGCCCGCATGTCGGGCAGGTTTTCCAGCCGGGAGATCGTCGATTGCGAGCACAAATCTTCGCCCGAGGGCAGACGATCGAGGGCCAGCTTGAACATCGGGTCGCTGCGTAGCGTGTCGGCGTCGTTGCCGTCCGCGTAACCGGCGGCAATCATCAGCATGCGAAAGCCGATGATCTCCGCCAAGCGGTGCACAACCTTCTCCGCCATCCGCGGGTCCTTCAGGCAGGCCGCCAAGCGCTCGGCGACACCCAGCCGGCGTTCGATCTCGCGCAAGGCCAACAAACCGCCTTCCGAAGACAGTCGACCGCCATCAAAACGGGCGACAACGGCCTTGCCTTGGACCGGTGACAGAGCAGGAAGAAACGGCGTAGCCTCAACCATGGCGGGTGCAGCTCCGGTTTGATCCGGGGGTTCAGGCTCATCACCAAAACCCTACACCGAATCAACATCTTGCGCTACATCTGCCAGCCCACACGCATAATCCGGGCTAGGTGGGTGAGTTCCTCTCGTGTGAAGGCTCGGCCGCTCGCCACCTGACCGACGACCAATCACAGTCATTGATTGTTACGATCGCCCGGTAGGCCTCTCATTAGAGAAATCAAAAAAATCCTGCTCAGGGCCAACTAAATTTTCAGACTCCCCAGCTGGCCCAGAAATTTGGGTCGTGTCCCGCCACATGGCGTAAAGCGGTGGTCTTCGCGAATCGCCGTTAGGGTTTGGTTGGACACGTTCAACCGAACCGATCGCGCAGCATAGCGCGCATGACTAAGGCCGTGCTGAGAAAGGGCGTCGCATGTGAATTTCCGCTGTGGTGTAGGGCTTCGGATGCCGGCCGGTGGTGACCGATCCGTCACCGATTACCCCGGCCAGCCCAGCCCCTACGCAAGACGCCGCCCCGTCAAATCCCCATAGTCGGCAGGCCCGGCCCCCAACCCCGCCCGCGGGTTCCTTCCTGGGGGGCTTTCGAACGCCGGCCGCAACACCGGGCGGATCGGTCACCACCGGCCGGCATCCGAAGCCCTGTGCAACGACAATTGTGCTGTCCGGTCGGGGCCAATTAGCTTGGCCGGTTTTTGGTGATGGCCTGTCGCCGCGGCGACAGGCCGACGACAGTTAGGACGGCAGGTTATACCTGGGCGGCGGCCTTGGCACCGGGGGTGAGGGCGGAGCGGCGGCGGTAGCTCTCGGTATTGAGTTCGAGGATGGGGCGTGGTGCACCAGGCGGTCGATCGCGGCCACGGTCATCGCCGGATCGGGGAAGATTTGGTTCCACTCGCCGAAGGGCTGATTGCAGGTGGTGATCAGGCTGCGGCGCTCGTAGCGCTCGGCGATCAGCTCGAACAGGACATTGGTCTCGGCCTGATCCTTTCGCACGTAGCCGAGATCATCGAGGACGAGCACGTCGAAGCGATCGAGCTTGGCGAGGGTTCCGGCGAGTGCGAGATCGCGCCGCGCCGCCTGGAGCTTCCGCACGAGGTGCCGAAGGCGGCGGCCAGATGCGTCTTACCCATACCGCTGGGCCGAAGATCAGCAGATTGCCACCTTGCTCGATCCAAGCATCGCCCTCGGCCAGCGCCATCACCTGGGCCCTGCGAATGGTGGGCACGGCGGCGAAGTCGAGGGTGGCGAAGGTCTTGCCGTGCGGCAGGCCGGATTCGGCCATATGACGCGCGATGCGCGGGGCCGCGCGCTCGGCCAGTTCCTGGTCGCACATCGCGGCAAGGAAGCGTGCGCTGCCCCAGCCCTCGCGGTCGGCGCGGGCGCCGAACTCCTGCCAGATGCGGCCGATCGTCGGCAGGCGCAGTGCACTCAGCATCACCGGTAGCTTGGCGGCGTCGACGTCGCTCACGCGGCATCTCCCAGGGTCGCCATCCGCAGCAGTTCGTCGTAAGCAGCCAGATCGGGCGCCATCACCATCACGGCGGGTGCGGTGATAATCGGCGGGACCACTGCGGTGCGCGCGGCTTCGAGATCGGGCGTGCCGCCGGCGTCGAGCACGGCAGCGAGATGATCGGCGAGCACCGCCTCGCAGCCCTGCATGGCGGCGAGATGCAGTAGACCGACATAAACCCGGCAAGCCTTCTGCGGATCGAGGCGCTGATCGAGCGTCTCCCAGGTGCGGCGGAAGATCGAGCTGGGGAACAGCTCATCGCGGAACACCGAATTTCGGAAAGCCTGCGGCTTCCTGATCAGCGCACCGATCAGGTGGCGATAATCAACGACGCGCTGGCGCGGCCCGTTGCGCTTGAAGTAACGCCGGGCCACGATCAGCACCGGCGTGGCGCCGAGATAGCAGACCAGGCGATCGTCATAGATGTGTACCTTCACGCGGCAGCCGACGAGCCGCGAGGGCACGGTGCAGAGGACGTTGCGCACCGAGATCGTGCCCGACCGCGTCACCGTCACGGTGGCGCTCGAAAAATCCGTGGTGCGGTGCGGCGGCAAAGGCAGAAGCGCGGCAAGCTCGACGGCGGCCTCTGCGCACCGCCGGGCGTTCTTGCGGGCGATAAATTCCTGGAGAAAAGCCTGGTAGGCCGCCAGGTCGGGAAAGTCCCGAGTGCCGCGCAGCCTGCCTTCATCACGGCCCCCTCGATGACGACGCCGGCGGTCGTGTACCGCCACAGGGCGATGAGGAGCTTGCGCGCCAGGGCGACGACGGTCGTCTTGCGCATCCGCCCACCAAGGCGCCGGACCCGCTCGTGGAACCACAGGCTGAGCGCCGAGGCCGGCTGGTTCTGCAGTCACAGCCAAGCCAGCTCGACCATTGTTGTCCGCAGCCGCGGGTTGCCCGCTTTGGACACACCCTGCTCGTGATCGATCGAGCCGCTCTGCCATGGCGTCGGCGCCAGACCGGCGTAAGCGATGTTCCCCCCGCGATCGCGGGGGGAACATTGAATGTCCGGCAAGCGGGTCACTGACCGCCAGGTCAGGCGTTATATGGATCACGTGGAAGCAGTCGACCGGCAGCAGATCGGCCTTGCGGGCGGCGAGCCAATCCGGACGAGACGCGAATTCATCACCCGACCGAAGCCATCCACTACACCGTGAGCTTCAATAAAACGCGTTCAGCGCTTGCCGAATATGCGAAGTTCAAGGGCCTGCGGTGCGAGATACAGATCCAGACCATCTTGATCCATGCATGGGCCGAAACTTCGCACGACATCACCTACAAGCGCTTTGTGGGCAAAGGATTTGGTCAGCGAGCGATGGCCTCAATCGAGGCTCGACTAAACAAGATCATGGACGAGTACCTGCTGCCTGCCGGGCATGAGTTCCGAAAGGTACAACACGACTTTCAGAAGCTCATGCAAGGCAAAGAGCTGTTTGATCGAGGAACGATCGAAGCGCTTGACGCGTCTGCGAGGAACAACGAGCAGCACGAAATTCTGAGATCGCTTCGCGAATACGTTCTCCCCAACTACGACGACTTTGCCACAATCTATCCGGAGCTGCGGGCCGTGCTGTTGCGGGCAGTGGAGAATGCTAATGTCACCGAAACCCAGCCCATCGAGACCCCCTTTGGCAATCTCGACGGACACACGGCCGGAGACGTCATTAGGCTCTGTGTGGGAATTATTTCCGACCTGCGGTACGTTGACGTTGGAGCAACCCTTCGGGCACTCGGTCAAGTCTATCAGGCGACAAATGACGGAGATGTCCGAAACGAGGTGAGGCGGAGCGTCGAGGAACTTGCGCGATATGATCACGACGTATGGCGGCAAGCGGGCCCCGCGGTCTCGATGCCCTCCGCCCGCGGCCTCGATGCCCGCTGGTCAAGCACTATCCCGGGGCTCAAGGGGTGATCAAGCCCGCGGCTGCCCGCCCCTCCACGAACGAATGCCGCTTCTTCGTTGGCGCGGCATCGACCCGGGCAAAACCAGCATCCCCCCAACATCTCCCGTATCCCACTGTTGTCGGCGGTTCCTGGAAAACTTGCTTTTCGTCCCTCTTGCGGGCGGAAGACAAATGCCGCGATCGGGGGGCTTTTAAGCCCGCTAGGGCTGCGGCGTCCGCGAGCGAGGTCTCGTCGAATTAGACGGAATATCGGGGTGAGATTAGAAATTTATGATTTTTGAGGTTTATCGGCTCAAAGCCGAGGAGCGGCTCAGCAACGCCGAAATCGCCCGCCGGCTCGGCGTACACCCGTCCAATGTCGGTCGCGTCCTGGCGTTTGATGACCATGATTGCACAGATTGAGCGTTAATTCGCTCAAACCCGACTTTTTCAACATTGGGTAATGGGCGGCAGCTCTTCCCTGGAGGCCGATAGGATCGGCTGGATCATCGGAAGAGGAGACCGCAGATGGAGTATTTTGCCGGACTGGACGTCTCGATGGCGCAGACGCACATGTGTGTCATGAACCGAGACGGCGCCGTCATCCATGAGATGAAGGCGCCGTCGACGGCTGCCGGTATCGCGGCGGCTCTCGCGCAAGCCCCGGCTTGCAGGCGCATTGTGCTCGAGACCGGCCGCATGGCGCCAATGCTCTACCATGGCCTGGGACGGCTTGGATTACCCATTATCTGCATCGAGAGCCGGCAGGCCTATCAGGCACTGAAGTCGTTAGCGACGCGCAAGACCGACCGCAACGATGCCCGCGGCCTGGCGCATCTCGCCCGCACTGGTTTCTTCAAGCCGGTTCATGTGAAGTCGCTGCCGGCCCACGCGGTACGATCGCTGATCATCGCCCGTAAGAAGCTGGTCGGCCAGCGGGTCACGTTGGAGAACCAGATCCGCGGCCTCGCCGTGATCTTTGGGGTCCGACTGCCCCGTGCCCTCAGTCCCGTCTTCGTCAAGCAGGCGCTGCGGGCGAGCGAGGGGATCGCCGGCCTGTCGGCCGCGATGCAGGGGCTGGTTGCGGCGCGCACCGCCGTGCTCGGCGCCGTCGTGGCGATTGACGCCGACATCAGGCGGATGGTCAGGGCATCCGAAGCGTGCCGACGGCTGATGAGCATTCCCGGTGTCGGCCAACTTACCGCTCTCGCCTTCACAGCGGCTATTGACGATCCTGAGCGCTTCCGACGGTCTCGCGAGATTGGCGCCTATTTCGGCTTGGCGCCGCGGCGCTATCAGTCGGGCGAGGTCGATTACACCGGCAGCATCTCGAAGTGCGGCGATCATCGGGTGCGCACCCTCTTGTACGAGGCCGCAAACGTCATGCTGACGCGCTACAAGGGACCGCTGAAGCTAAAGGACTGGGCATTGGCGATCGCCAAACGATCGACGATGCGCAAGGCGCGGATCGCGCTCGCCCGTCGTCTGGCCATCATCATGCACGCCATGTTGCGCCACGGCACCGAGTTCAAACCGGCGTAACCGGCAGCATCAACCGGACAGGAGGTCGAACCGAGCTCCCGAGCGGAGCGACGCCCGAGGGAGGGAGCAGATGACGGCGCCGATTCCGTAGCATGCGGCAAGGCTAGCCGACTGCGATTTCAACTGCGATTTCAACCGAGCCTCTCTGCACCCAGCTGACCCCATCAAGCGCCACAATGAGCACGCAGAGAACACAGACACCCGACAGCGTCGATATCGCTCATCACCGAGCCGTCGCCCTTGACCCATTAGAGAACCGATCGGATCGACCATCTCTATCGCGACCCGCATCTCGGCGGTCCGAGGCTGACCTTGCATTACGGCGACCTGACCGACGGTACCGGATTGCGGCGGGTGCTCGAAACGGTCGATCCCGACGAAGTCTATAACCTCGGCGCTCAAAGCCACGTCAAGGTCTCGTTCGACATCCCGGAATATACCGCCGACGTTGTCGCCATCGGCACCTTGCGGCTAATCGAGGCGGTCCGCGATCATGTCCTGCATGGCGGTCGCCCGGTGCGTTTTTATCAAGCGGGCTCGTCGGAAATGTTCGGCGCCGCCCCGCCACCGCAAAGCGAAAGGACCCCATTTTACCCACGGAGTCCTTATGGCGTCAGCAAGGTGGCGGCGCATTGGTTTGCGGTCAACTACCGCGAAGCGTATGGCCTTTTCATTTGCAACGGTATTCTATTCAACCATGAGAGTCCTCGTCGCGGCGAGACTTTTGTTACGCGCAAGGTGACCCGGGCGGTGGGCCGAATTGCTCAGGGTCTACAGAACAAGCTCTATCTGGGAAACCTCGAAGCGCAGCGCGATTGGGGCTTTACCGGCGACTATGTCGAGGCCATGTGGCTGATGCTGCAGCAGGAGAAGCCCGACGACTATGTCATCGCCTCCGGGGAGGCGCACAGCGTGCGCGATTTCGTCGAGCTCGCCTTCGCCGCGGCTGGCCTCGATTGGCGGCTGCACGTCGAGGTCGATCGCCGCTATTTCCGGCCGACCGAGGTCGATGCGCTGCGCGGCGATCCGATCAAGGCGCGCGGCATTCTCGGCTGGGAGCCGCGGGTTCCCTTCGCGGAGCTGGTCGAGATGATGGTTCGGCATGACATCGACGTTGCTCGGCGCGAACGGACCGTCAACCAGGCTGGGTTTGCCGACCCGGCCCGAGGCGCCGCCACTGCAGGGAGCGACTGAGAGCATGGCGCCGCCGACACTCTTTCCGCTCGCCGCACGGCGCATATTCGTCGCCGGCCATCGCGGCATGGTCGGTTCAGCGCTGATCCGTCGGCTGACCCAGGAGGAATGCCGGGTTCTGACGATCGGCCGCGATGCGGTGGATCTACGTGACCAGGCGGCAGTCGATCGCTGGTTCGATGAGAATCGGCCGGAGGCGGTGCTGCTCGCCGCGGCGCGGGTTGGCGGCATTCATCAGAACGATACCCATCCCGGCGATTTCCTCTACGATAACCTGGCGATTGCCACAAACGTGATCGAGGCGTCGCGGCGCACCGGCGTCGCCAAACTGCTGTTTCTCGGCTCCTCCTGCATCTATCCGCGCCTCGCGTCGCAGCCGATGCCGGAAAGCTGCCTGCTGACCGGCCCGCTCGAGCCGACCAACCAATGGTATGCCATCGCCAAGATCGCCGGCCTCAAACTGTGCCAGGCGTATCGCCGGCAGCATGGCTGCGATTTCGTTTCGGTGATGCCGACGAACCTGTACGGCCCTAACGACAATTTCGACCTGCTCTCCAGCCACGTCTTGCCGGCTCTGCTCGCCAAGATCGATGCCGCGGTACGGGACGGCCGAGAGACGGTGGAGCTCTGGGGCAGCGGCCGCCCCCGCCGCGAGTTCCTGCATGTCGACGACCTGGCCGACGCGGTGGTCTTTCTGATGAAACATTGGTCGGACGAGGAGCCGATCAACATCGGCACCGGCATCGATGTCACCATCGCGGCGCTCGCCCGGCTGATCGCTGACATCGTCGGCTTCACGGGACGGTTTGTCTTCGACGCCTCAAAGCCGGATGGAACCCCACGCAAGCTCCTCGACGTCTCCAAACTGACCGCGCTCGGCTGGCGCCCGCGTATCGACCTCGAGGACGGGATACGGCAGACCTACGAGTGGTACCGAACCTCCCGCGACATCAAAGCCGACTGAGAGCGAATAGCGAGCAAGGCTAAGGAAGGACGCGGCTCCGCTGCTCTTCTTTATAACTGGCCACCCAGAGCCGTGCGGTCCCCTCTTCCTTCGAAGGAGCGACCGTTCCAAGCTCCTCTCTTAGCGGGTGAGCTTTGATGACGGCCCGGCCGTGGTTAGGAGCCGAATGCTCGTGATCGAGATTTGACGGACTGTGCTTGCCTGGTTTCCGGTCTGGTCGTCGCGATGAATGCTGGCTGAGCTGGGCCCGAGGCGCGGGAGAGTGCTTCCAATCGTCATAGGGGATTTAAAGTGCCCGTCGGGTTGTCGGGATTCCGCGTATAGATGTAGAAGCGCCGGTGCGGGAAAAGCTCGCGTAACTCGCCCAGCCGGCGCGGAATGTCGAGCGCGTAGATGACATCGCCATTGATCGCGAGTCCGTTCCGGGTCAGGTCCTTAGGGGTGAAGCCCCGGAAACGTCCGGTCTCGGAGTGGATGACCACGACGGCATCGTGCAAGCCTTTAGCGCGGACCTTATCGTACAAATCCATGCGCTCATTGACGATCCCCCGGAAAAGCCAGCCCAGGAACAGCGTAGCCGCGATGCACCACGCCGCGTGCGCAAACACCAGACAGACCGCAGAGGCCGCCCATCTCGGCCGTGCTCGGTTCTGCAGCAACGGCACGAGCGCGGAGATAGTCGTCAGCACCAGGAACGGAAAGGCCTCGAAATAGTAGCGCGGGCCGTACCGGTTGCCGCCGTTGAACGGGACAAGCAGGAAAGCGGCAACCGTTACTGGAAAGATGAAATCGAAGAAATTGAGCTTCTTTTTCAGGACCTTCCATGCGAAGGCGGCGAGGTAGCCCAGTAGCAGGAGCGGCGAAGAGAAGACGCCAAGCTCGCCAATGAAGCGCGCGGCCAGGCGCAGTTGGTCGAGGGGGGTATGAAGACGTCCATTCTCGTCGACCGAGTACAGGCCGAACTTCACGAGAGGAGCTTCCGAGTTTCCTATTTTCGGTAGCATCGATCCAGATGTGATACCGTAAAACAGCAACAGAGCGGCGAGGAACGGCAGGCCGCCGAAAATGATCGAGGGCGCCAGAACGTAATGCCGTCGCCTTGCTCGCCAAACGAAGGCGAAGAGGAACGGCAGACCGAACAGAAGCGGATCGAAGACCCGGATCAGGCCGAGTACGCCGAGTGCGACGCCGGCGAGAAAGCCTCTGGAAAATCGTGGCTGGTCGAGGAAATCCGCAGCCATCCAGCAAAACAGCGCGCCGGCTGACGCAGCTGGAACGTGGGTGAAATAGGAACCGGCATTGAACAGGAAGAAGGGCGAGAGCGCAACGAAAGAGAGCGCCAGGATGCCGCCGAGCGGGCCGTCTTGACGCTGGCCGAGCTTAAAGACCGCGAAGAGCAGAACGATGCCCGCCAGCGGACAAGCCAGCCAGAACGGGACGGCGAGAAGTCTCACTCCCGCCAGCAACAGCGGCCAGCCGGGCGGGTACAAGGCCGCCCACTTGCCATCCACCTGGCTGATATGCAGGAAAGCAAAGAATTCGTGGAGCGGCGGCAGCGGGTTCCACAGTCGCTCTGCCAAGAAAGTATCGGCCTCGAACAGAAACGCGTACTCGTCGGCGGAATTGGGAAACGCACGAAGCACCCAGACCACCGCTAGCGATCCCGCGAACCCGACGACGGTCACGCCCAATGCTACCCCGCGCCAATGAGCTGCCAGTGCAACCGGTATTGCGGCGAACCGCGAGACCAGATTGGTGGCTTGAACGGCCAAGATCAGTCCGAGCAAAGAGAGGACGACCGGGCCGATAACTGGTAGGGGATTGTGCGCGATGGTTACGAGTAGGTCAGCAAAAGAGCTTGCTTCGCCCATTTTCAACAGCACGGCACCGAGAGCAAGCGCCGCGAGAACCATCAGCCCAGCGGAACACCGGAACACCAATCTTAAACGAGGGCTGTCGATCAAGCCACCTCCTCTCGCTAAATTCTCGTCTATCATCCTTGGCGGATCACTTTTAACGGCGCAATCTTATTCTAGACCAGATGTCCGCCTGAGCGCGGGGTGACCCGTCTCGGAGCATGCAGGGGGCGAGGATTGCGCCGGATTGGCCGGTGCCGAGCCTCATGCATCGGAGACGGGTCGTGGGGGATCATATCACGTATGTCGGGCTGGACGTTCACAAGGAGGGGGTCGTCGTGGCGGTCGCCGAGGGCGGCGTCCGCGGCGAGGTCCGAGAACATGGCCGGATCGCCAACACGGCGGGGGCGTTGGATCGTTTGATGCGCAAGCTCGGCGCTGACGGGGTAAAGCTCCGGTTTTGCTACGAGGATGGGGTCATTCCGGCGCGCCGTTCCGGTTTCGCTGAACTCGCTGGATCCTGCGGCGCGACGGTGCACCGTCGCATCAACCGGAGGACCCGTCATATACTACATCGGCATTGAGGTTTCGACCAAGGAGAGCGCGCTCTGCGTCCTGGACGGCAACGGCAAGATCGTGCGCGAGACCAAGCTGCCGACCGATCCCGAGATTATCGCCCGCTTTATCGCTGACACCGGGCTTGCCATCGAGCGGATCGGCGTGGAGTCAGGTTGTACCGCCGCTTGGCTGTTTGCCGGGCTGCAGCGCTATGGTGCTACCGCTTCCCGGCCCGGGTCAGCCGCGAGTTGCGGCTGCGCCAAGAGGAACAGCCCAAGCCGATCCGCGAGATCGCCTGGAAGGCCCAGGTGCGGCTCTGCGCCCGCTATCGCCAGCTCGCCCGCGCCGGCAAGCCAGCCAAGGTCGTCACTGCCGCGATCGCCCGCGAGCTGGCCGGCTTCTCTGGGCCATCGCCCGCAGCGTGCCGCCGGCGGCGAACTGACCCAGGGACACTGATGATCACCGCCAAGGGAGGCGCCAGCGAACCAACCGACACGCTGCTGCTGGGCAAGGCCGGAGGCGCGGCCGCGGTCAGGAGAACCCTCGCATCCACTATCTGCCGGGCCATCGGCCGGACGCAGGTCGCTAGACCGAGGCACTCCGCGACGCATCACCGGTCATGCGGTCCCAACCCGCGCATCAGAGTACGATCAACCGTCGTCACGACGGCTGCGCCTCTGGCCCTGCCCAGTACAGCCCAAAGCAAGCGCTTCAAAGAAAGCCACGAATTCACGCGCCTGCTACTTGGAAAGGCGGATATGAGAGTGGAGCGAATCTAACGCTTGGTACCCACGCCTGACGGCGGCGATGATCTTGTCGGGATCGGCGATCCAGAGGAAGGGCCTGGGGTTGTCATTGGTCTCGGCGAGGAAGCGCTTGATGGCGGCCTGGAGATCGACGAGCGAGCGGAAGACGCCGCGCTTCAGCCGTCGCCGGGTGAGCTTGGCGAAGAAGCCCTCGACAGCGTTGAGCCAGGAGGCCGATTTCGGCGTGTAATGGAACACGAAGCGGGGATGCCGTTCGAGCCAGGCCCGCACCTTGGGGTGCTTGTGGCTGCCGTAATTGTCGAGGATCACGTGGACGAGCTTGCCGGCCGGGATCTCTGCCTCGATCGCGTTGAGGAAGCGAATGAACTCCTGATGCCGGTGGCGCTGCATGCAGCGGCCGATGACCTTGCCTTCGAGCACGTCGAGAGCGGCAAACAGTGTTGTCGTGCCGTTGCGCTTGTAGTCATGGGTCATGGTCCCGCAACGCCCAGGCTTCAGCGGCAGCCCCGGCTGGGTGCGGTCGAGCGCCTGGATTTGCGACTTCTCATCGACGCTGAGCACGATCGCATGCGCCGGCGGATCGACGTAGAGGCCGACAATGTCCCGCAGCTTGGGCACGAACTCGGGGTCGCGCGACAGTTTGAATTGGCGAACCCCGGTGCGGCTGCAAGCCGTGCGTCCGCCAGATGCGCTGCACTGAACTGACGCTGATCCCGGCCGCTTTCGCCATCATCTCGGCCCTCCAATGCGTGGTGTCAGCCGGCGGATCGCCGAGGGTCAGAGCCACGGTGCGCTCGCGAACGCTCGCCGGCAGCGGCGGGATACGCGAGGGCCGCGTCTTGTCCCGCAGCAGACCCTCGATCCCCGCCCGCATGAACCGCTCTTGCCAGCGCCACACCGTAACTTTGCTTGTGCCGGCTTGGCGCATGATCTCGTTAGGGCCCAGGCCATCCACCGTCAGCAGCACGATCCGCGCTCGCCAGACGTGCTTTTGCGGGCTGTTTCGATCGGCGACGATCGCCTCCAAGCGCGCCCGATCGGCCGCGCTCACCTCGACTGTGATCCCCTCGCGCATGCCCACCCCCTTTCGGCAGCTGGAGCATAC
Source organism: uncultured Alphaproteobacteria bacterium (assembly GCA_963845735.1). Classification (GTDB taxonomy): domain Bacteria; phylum Pseudomonadota; class Alphaproteobacteria; order ATCC43930; family CGMCC-115725; genus AP-15. The sequence continues at coordinate 433,106 of CAWJTR010000008.1, forward strand.
ACCAACTCAGGCTTCTTCTGTTCGGTTTATACCACTCTCATATCCGCCTTTCCAAGTAGCAGGCGCGTGAATTCGTGGCTTTCTTTGAAGCGCTTGCTTTGGGCTGTACTGGGCAGGGCCAGAGGCGCAGCCGTCGTGACGACGGTTGATCGTACTCTGATGCGCGGGTTGGGACCGCATGACCGGTGATGCGTCGCGGAGTGCCTCGGTCTAGCGACCTGCGTCCGGCCGATGGCCCGGCAGATAGTGGATGCGAGGGTTCTCCTGACCGCGGCCGCGCCTCCGGCCTTGCCCAGCAGCAGCGTGTCGGTTGGTTCGCTGGCGCCTCCCTTGGCGGTGATCATCAGTGTCCCTGGGTCAGTTCGCCGCCGGCGGCACGCTGCGGGCGATGGCCCAGAGAAGCCGGCCAGCTCGCGGGCGATCGCGGCAGTGACGACCTTGGCTGGCTTGCCGGCGCGGGCGAGCTGGCGATAGCGGGCGCAGAGCCGCACCTGGGCCTTCCAGGCGATCTCGCGGATCGGCTTGGGCTGTTCCTCTTGGCGCAGCCGCAACTCGCGGCTGACCCGGGCCGGGAAGCGGTAGCACCATAGCGCTGCAGCCCGGCAAACAGCCAAGCGGCGGTACAACCTGACTCCACGCCGATCCGCTCGATGGCAAGCCCGGTGTCAGCGATAAAGCGGGCGATAATCTCGGGATCGGTCGGCAGCTTGGTCTCGCGCACGATCTTGCCGTTGCCGTCCAGGACGCAGAGCGCGCTCTCCTTGGTCGAAACCTCAATGCCGATGTAGTATATGACGGGTCCTCCGGTTGATGCGACGGTGCACCGTCGCGCCGCAGGATCCAGCGAGTTCAGCGAAACCGGAACGGCGCGCCGGAATGACCCCATCCTCGTAGCAAAACCGGAGCTTTACCCCGTCAGCGCCGAGCTTGCGCATCAAACGATCCAACGCCCCCGCCGTGTTGGCGATCCGGCCATGTTCTCGGACCTCGCCGCGGACGCCGCCCTCGGCGACCGCCACGACGACCCCCTCCTTGTGAACGTCCAGCCCGACATACGTGATATGATCCCCCACGACCCGTCTCCGATGCATGAGGCTCGGCACCGGCCAATCCGGCGCAATCCTCGCCCCCTGCATGCTCCGAGACGGGTCACCCCGCGCTCAGGCGGACATCTGGTCTAGGACATTGCCGCATGCCGGAAGGCTTCGTCGCCGTCGCCCAGGTGAGTGACCTCGCCCCGGGCGAGATGAAATTTGCTGCGGTCGAGGGCGAGCGGATCGTGCTGGCCAACGTCGAGGGCAGCTTCTATGCCCTGCGCGACGTCTGCGGCCACCGTAACGCGCCGTTGTCGCGCGGCAGACTGGAAGGCTGCGTGATCGAGTGCCCGCTGCATTTCGCGCAGTTCGACATTCGCACCGGCAAGTTTATCGACGGCCCTCTCGCCGCTGACGTGCCGGCCTATGAGGTCAGAGTTGAAGGCGATACCGTTTACGCCAGGCGATAAGGCATGTCGGCGATCGAAAACCGGCTGGCGATCAACGATTTGTTTGTGCGTTACACGACCGCGCTGGACGCCGGCAATGTCGAGGTGGTCGTCGGTTGCTTCACCGCCGATGCCGTGCTCGAAAGTCCGGCGATCGGAGTGATCGCCGGACATGAGGCGATCCGCGCCTTCGCCGGCCGCTTCGCGGCATTGCGCGATGGAGGCACCCAGTTCCGCCACATGATCACCAACCTCGCCGCCGAGATCGAGGGCGATCGGGCCCGCGCCACCTGCTACCTGCTCGTATTGATTACCCGCGACGGCAAGAGCCGACAGCTTCCACCCGGCCGCTACGAATGCGAGCTGGCAAAAGACGATGGCCAATGGCGCTTCCGGCGCCGCGTGGCGTTCCACGACCACGCCTACACGCTCGACAGAATCTGAAGCCGTCGCCGTACGGAACCATTGCTCCTTTCGTGTCAGCGGATCGGCGCCGAACCGCAGCGGTTGTCGAGCCGGCCGCCATCGGCGATTGCCATCACCACCAGAATCTCGGCTGGCCGCGGTGCGTCGGCCAATGACACCGTGATCGTGTCGAAATGCTCGAACGACCAGGAATCGTCCTTGTGCCCGAGCGGCACATCGAGGATGGCGCCCGCCGCAGCGACCTTGACGTTCGAGCCGATGACCGCCTTGCCGCCGCCGACCGCGGCGCGCATCGGGCGCCCAAGCATCGGGTGAACGCAGGCGCCGCCATGCTCCATCTCGCCGTCGACGCCGACCAAGGCGCCCTTGCCATAGGAAACCGCCGGCCCGTCGAGCAGCTTGATCAGCTCGGGCATGATCCGTTCGCCAAGTGCGGCGCCCGCTTCAAAGAGCTCCCGCAGATCAGCGACCCGACGGCCGGCGAACGGATTGCGGATAACCGCCATCCCGACCGCGCGCACGATCGGCCGCGCCGCTGGCCTCCCGAGCTCTGAAAACATCACTTCGCGGAGGGTGACGATCTTGCGGATATCGATGTCGCTCATGGCTGATCCTTTCACACCGCACCCTGCGGGCGGTGGCGTTTGACGGCTTCGGGGTTGGTCGAGTGGGCGCCCATGTAGATGCCGCGCTCCCATCGGCGCTTCAGCGGGTCGACGACCTTTAGCGACATGCGCCCAATAGGGGGGCGGCTCCCGATCGCGGCCGCCGCGGTCGAGGGTTGTTCGCGCATAGGGCTGATCGTTACAATCGGCAGCATGCGCGTTCTCTATCACCTTTTACTCTCCCCCGCCGCCCGCAAGGTGCGTGTGGTGCTCGAAGAAAAGAACCTCGATTTTACTCTGAAGGCCGAAAAGATTTGGGAGCGGCGGCCCGAGTTCCTGGCGCTGAACCCAGCCGGCGAGGTCCCGGTGCTGATCGAGCCCGACGGCACCGTCCTCGCCGATCCGTCGGCGATCATCGAATATCTCGACGAGGTCTATCGCGAGAAGATATTGATCGGGATCAATCCGATCGACCGCGCCGAGGTGCGACGCTTGACCGCGTGGTTCGACATCAAGATGAACCGCGAGGTCACCGAGAACCTGCTCGGCGAGAAGATGATGAAGCGATATCGCGGAGAAGGGCAGCCGAATTCGCTGGCGATTCGCGCCGGTCACGCCAATCTGCCGCACCATCTCGACTATATCGGCTATCTGGTCGAGCGCCGCCGCTGGCTCGCCGGCGACCATTTCTCGATCGCCGACATCACCGCCGCGGCGCAGCTGTCGAGCCTCGATTATATGGGCGACGTGCCCTGGGACACTAACGAGCCGGCCAAGGAATGGTACGCGCGAATAAAGTCGCGCCCGAGCTTCCGCCCGATCCTGGCCGATCATGTACCGGGAGTCCCGCCGCCGCCACACTATGCCGATCTCGATTTCTGAGCGCCGGGCGGGAGGACTCTCGGAAGATTGGCATCCTGCGGGCAGGCGCCGAGCATGCCCAATGTTCGCGCGTGAAGCCGATGTGAGCAGAGGTCTCTGTTGCGGCTTTGGCTGGCGGCAGAGACCCCGGTGCCGGAAACCGCCGGTTCAGGCGACGGCGCACACCTTGGCTGGGTCACAAGTCGCAAGTGCGTCTAGCGTTGCCGCCAGACCTTCGGGAAGACCGGTGCGGGCGCGAAATCCGAGTTCCGCAGCCGCGCGCCGCGGATCCCCGATCGAACTCTGCACCTCGCCGCCCCGCGGCGGCTGGTGGCAGACGACCAGTTCGGTGCCACACAGAGCGGCGATCGTCTCGGCCAACTGGCGTACCGTCGTGCCCTTTCCCGTGCAGATGTTATATACCGGCGCCCGAGCGCTTGCCGCGGGCATTGCCCCGCGTAGCGCCGAAACGGCATCGGCGATAAAAGTGAAATCGCGTACCTGACCCCCGTCGCCATAGATCTCGACCGGCTCTCCGCGGCGCAGCCGATCGAGGAAGATCGCGATGACCCCGGAATAAGGCGAGCTCGGATCCTGACGCGGGCCGTACAGATTGAAAAAGCGCAGACCAATCGTGCGTAAACCGTGGGTCACGCCTGCGGCGCGCGCGTGTAGTTCACACGCCCGCTTGTCAGCGCCGTAGGCGCTTAGCGGGATGGCGGAATGGTCTTCGCTGACCGGGGCCGTGTTACCGTCGCCATAAACCGCAGCTGTCGAGGCATAGACCACCGGAATTTCCCCGCATGATCGCCTCGCCTCGGCAAAAATGTTGATCGTGCCGGAAAGATTGACTTGGTGGGTACGCAGCCATTCGAGGTTGCACTGTTCGACCGATGCGATCGCAGCCAGATGGAAACAGCCGTCAATGCCATCGAATGCATGTGCGACCACGTCGGGGTTGGCGACGTCGGCGTTGATGAACTCGACCGTACGCGGAAGGCGGTCGCGATTTCCACTCGAGAGGTCGTCGAGAACGCGAACCGCGTGCCCGTCGTCGATCAATGACTCTACGAGATGCGAGCCTATGAACCCGGCGCCGCCGGTCACCAAATAACGAGCCATCTCGGGAGCCCTGAAATCAGTTGCGGATCAATTACCGGTCAGCTGAGCTGTCTGCGCTTCCCGACGACCGCCAAAGCCGGTCTCTCGCTCACAATGTCGTTCGGCTGCCGGTCCAGACGCGCGTCAGCGTGAACGCCGGCGGGCTCAGAGGGTTCCACCAAAATTGTACGGCATGTTACAAAAAGCCTCGATGCAAACAAAATCGACCCCGCCCACTCACTGGTTTCTCACACGAGACAGTTACACCTAGCGCTGTTTCAGTACGCTGGGAAGCAGAATCAGGGTTAATTTTAGATGACAACGGTTCGAAGCCCGTGAACCTTAAGATTTCATGCGCAAACTGACTTGCCGCCGGCTGATCCGAGGGACGCTTGGTCAACCGCAGCCCGACACAAAGAGCTGACCTGCCCGATGACTGGACCGGTGATGCCGCCCAACGCCAGGGGTCCGATGCCGCGCCAATCCTTGTCTCTTGACCGTCTCGCTGGGCCGAGCAGGATCGAACCGACCGCAACGTCGTTGAGGTTCTCGGTGTCGCTTGCGACTGTATCGGCCCGCTCCGCCGCGGGGCGTGCGTTGAGCGAGCTGTGGCATCGGGGACGCGCGCCCGGGCGCTGGACGCGACGCCGGCGCTGGTCGGCGGCGGTCCTCGTTTGCGCCGCTTGGACTCTCCTGGGCGCGGCAGGCGCGGCCTCGGCAACCTTGCGGTTCCGGGCTGACGAGTGGGTCACCGAATGTGACGGCAGCCTCGGCAGCCCTGCCACCGACTGCTCGATCACGGTGCCGTTCTGGCAGACCGGGGATGACGGCAAGGGCTCGTTCGCCCTCGTTGTCATGCTTGAAACCGGCAATATCGGAATTGTCGGTCAGCCCGTTCCGGTCAAAGCAGTGCTCCGAATCGACAGAAATCCGCCGATCGAGTGCCGGGCGACACGATATTGCATCTTTCCGACGGCCCAATCTCTGTCTGCCGTCAGAGAACTCGGGGTCGGCGCACTGGTGCTGATCGATGTCTTTACGACGCGATCGCACTTTGCATTCAGTCTGACGCCGAAGGGCTACCAGGCCGGCGTGGCGCAGATTCGCGCCTGGGGTTATCAAATTCCCGGCGATTGATCGATCGAAACAATGCTCGCACCGCCGGGGTGCGAAATTGTTTCTTTTTTTAACCGTGGATCAGCCTCAGTAGCGGCAGCAGCAATGGCGTCCAGAGCAGAAGGGAAATGGCGAAAATGGCAAAGACCGCAGCCGCTGGCGAGAGCCGATCTTCCTTGGCCGATCGCCTTTGTCCGGAAAGTCCATTTATTTCTGAAGTATAAATGTCGGCCATGACGAAACACCTGTTCGGAGGATCTACGACGACACAGCTGACAGATACGGTCGCCAAAGAGTTTAGGCAACACAAAACACCGGGGATTTTATTTGCTTTTGGGCAATATCGACGAGGACTGGCCGGACGATCGCGCCTTATGGCGATGCGCCAAAATCGGTTACTGCAACAGAAAAAATAGTGGACAGGTTTTTGACGGTTGACGGACAGCTGATTGCTGCGCCGGCCGCCAAAATGGGGGTCGCTCGATGGAAGGGGTCACAGGGTCGCGCCGGCCGCCGAGCGCGTTCGATCGCAGACGGAGGGACCGGTGAACAGCGATGCCGTTTCCGAAAATCCTGTCTCCGAGGAGGGCCGCCAATGGGTCGCTTCGGTGGTTGCCGAACTATCGGCTGACGAGGCCATCCCTCGGGTCAGCCGGCTCACTGCGCTGATCGTGATGATCGCGTTGTCGCTTGGGACTTGGGCCGCGATCTGGGCTGCTGTCGCCTCGCTCTGGCGGGGCTGAGCGGAAACGGCGACCGGCCCTCGCGGTTCGACCGCGGTTGGGCCGTCAGCATAGGGTGGCGACGGCGGTCCGATCTGCACGGGTCCGCTCGATGCTGAGCCGCTCGGCCACGCGCCGGCTCGCGTGGCCGTCGCCGTAGGGGTTGGCGACCCGGCTCATGCGGCGGTAGGCCTCGGGATCGTCGAGTAGCGCGCTCATCGCCTCGAACAGCAGCCGCTCGTCGGTGCCGACGAGCTTGGCGAGGCCCTGCTCCATCGCCTCGGGCCGCTCAGTCGCCTCGCGCGTCACCAGCACCGGTTTGCCGAATGAAGGCGCCTCCTCCTGAATCCCGCCCGAATCAGTGACGACGAAGTGGCACCGCTTTAATAGATGAACCAGTTCGGGATAGTCGACCGGCGCGACCAGCAGAATGTTCTCGCGCCGGCGCATTTGCTCCGTCGCGCTCTGCACGTTCGGGTTCGGGTGCACCGGAAAGACGATCCCGACATCGGGCCGCGCTGCGATCCGCGCCATCGCGGATGCGATCCGTTCGAGTCCGCCGTCAAAATTCTCCCGGCGATGCCCGGTCATCAGGATGATCCGCTTGTCCGCGAAGCGTTCGCCCAGTAGTGAGCTGGCCGGGGCGCACAGTTCGGGCCGGGCCTCGATCATGTCCGAGACCCACAGCAGGGCGTCGATCCCGGTATTTCCGGTCACCAGAATGCGCCCTTCAGCTATCCCCTCGCGCAGCAGATGGTCGCGAGCCCGCGCCGTCGGAGCAAAATGCAGATCGGCGATGCGGGCGACGAGCCGGCGGTTCACCTCCTCCGGCCACGGCGCATAGATGTCGCCGGTGCGCAGGCCGGCTTCGACATGCGCCACCGGGATCTTGTGATAAAAGGCGGCGAGCGCTCCGGCGAAGGTCGACGTCGTGTCGCCCTGCACGATGACCCGCTCGGGGCGCCAGCGGTCGAGCACCCCGCCGACCCCCGACAGCACCGCCCCGGTCAGGTAGGCGAGATCCTGGTCCGGGCGCATGACGTCGAGGTTCCAATCCGGCTGCAGCTCGAACAGTTCGAGAAACTGCGCCAGCATCTCGCGATGCTGTCCGGTGACGCAGATCTTGCACTCGAACTCGGGCCGCGCCGACAATTCTCGGATCACCGGCGCGAGCTTGATCGCTTCAGGTCGGGTGCCGAAGACGAACAGGATCCGCATCCGCCGCTCAACCCGGGCCGTGGGTCAGGCCGGTCGCATCGATAACGACTCGGCGGAGCAGCTCCTCCTGCGGGATCCTGCGGAATGGCGAATGCGCGACCAGAATCGCGACGATATCGGCTTGGCGAACCGCCGCGATCGTTTCGCACAACGCGACGTTCGAGAATTCCGCCAGCTCCTGGGGCAGGGCGCGCAAATTCGGATCGGCCACCAGGATTCGTTCGGGCCCACCGCGCGCCAGTTGCGCCACGATCGCGACTGCCGGGCTCTCGCGCAGATCGTCGACATCGGGCTTGTAGGTCAGCCCGAGACACGCGACGACCGGATGCTTGAAGCGCTCGGCCCGTTCGCGGATCTGCGCTGCGACAAACCCCGGCTTGGCGTCATTGACCTCGCGGGCGGTGCGGATCAGCCGCGATCGCTCCGGCGCGGAGGAGATGATGAACCACGGATCGACCGCGATGCAGTGCCCGCCCACCCCCGCGCCCGGCTGTAATATCGCCACGCGCGGGTGGCGATTGGCCAGCTCGATGACCTGCCACACATTGAGCCCGAGTTGATCGCAGATCAGCGACAATTCATTGGCAAAGGCGATGTTGACGTCCCGATAAGCGTTCTCGACCAGCTTGACCAGCTCCGCCGTCGGCGCGTTCGTGCGGAACGGCTTTCCCTGCAAGAATACCCGGTACACCGCCTCGGCATGCTCGGCGCAGGCCTCTGTCATCCCGCCGATGATGCGGTCGTTCTCGATCAGCTCGCGGACCATGCGCCCGGGCAATACCCGCTCCGGGCAATGCGCGACGTGCACGTCGAGCGGCTCGGTATGATGCGCCGGCGGAAAGCGCAAATCGGGCCGCAGCCGGGCAAGGCGCTTTGCCAGCCGCGCCGTGGTGCCCACCGGCGAGGTTGATTCGAGGATCACGACATTGCCCGAGGCGAGCAGCGGGGCGATCGCATCCGCCGCCGCGTCGACATAGCCGAGGTTGGGCGAGCGGTCGTCGTTGAACGGGGTCGGAACCGCGATCACGAACGCATCCGCCGGCTCCGGCCGGGCAGTGGCGCGCAGCTTGCCGAGGGTGGTCGCGGCGCGCAGCAGCATATCGAGATCGGGCTCAGGAAAATAAGGTTGCCCGGCATTGACCGCGGCGACCACGCACGGATTGACGTCGACGCCGACCACCTCGATCCCGCGGCTGGCCAAGGTTGCCGCGGTCGGCAGGCCGATATAGCCCAGGCCGACGACGCAGACAGTCTTGACCGGGTACTCCATGCTGGGCGCGCCTAAATCTAATCCGCGGTTCGGCCCGCACTATCGCACCCGGCGATTTGCGGCAAAGCCATCAATACCCGACAGGCAGCGTCATGGCAAGTGTAGGTCACTGCTGATCGTCGTTAACGGGGCACGACAACATCCCTCGAATTAATTGACCGGCGGTGCTCAACCTTTCACAAAAGTAAACGCGCTGCCGCGGCAACTTCAACTCAGCCATTCGCCATTCCGCTTGAGCGGTGATTTTCACTTGGCCCGGCCGCGACCACGACGTAGCCTGCGCCGTCGCATGAAAGGAGCACCCCATGGTCGACAAAGCGGACGCTCCGACAATCGAAGAGCATTTATTCGCCGATGACGGCCGCGTCCCCAACAACCCGCGCCTGCCGCTGATCGTCTATCGCGGCGCGCTCGCCACCGGCCCTGGCGCCGCCGCCGCCTGTGAGGCGCGCTTCGCCGGCAATGGCTGGAGCGGAGGGTGGCGCGCCGGGATCTACGCGTACCATCACTATCACAGCACCGCGCATGAAGTGCTGGGCATCGTCGCCGGCTCGGCTCGGGTGCGGCTCGGCGGCGAGGATGGCGAGATTGTCGAGGTGCGCGCCGGCGACGTCATCGTGATCCCGGCGGGGGTCGCCCATAAGAGCGAGGGTGCAAGCCCCGACTTGCTCGTCGTCGGCGCCTATCCGGGCGGCCACGGCCCCGACATGCGCGTGCCGGGGGCAGCCGAGCACGGGCGGGCGCTGGCCAACATCGCCGCGGTTCCGCTGCCCGCTGCCGACCCGGTCTGCGGCAGATCGGGGCCGCTGCTCGAGTGCTGGGGCGCCGCTGCCCGGCACTGACCCTACAGGCAGCTCCCGGTATAGACGACGTCGCCGCCATTGCCGAAATAGGTCGGAGGGGAGGGCGCGACCGCCGGCTCGACGGAGCCCGGGGTCCCGGCCAGAGCGGTTGACTGCGGCGGGATCACCAGGCGGCGCTGATAGACTGCGTAACCGCCGCGGCACATTCCTTGCGCCCCCAAAGTTTGCGCCAGCCAGACGCGGCGGATCCGCTCGGCCGCGCCGTCGGCGTTCGAGGTCATGACCGTGTTGGTGCCGGCACTGTAGGTGAAGCTGCCGTTGGCGCCGGCCGAAAAGCTCTGCACTCGCACCTGGTCGTTGTCGATGCAGCCGCCCAGCGACGCGAGCGAAACCAAAGAGACAAGACAGGCGAGGGCCGGCACACGCATCGGGCGGGTTCCCTGATCAGCTTTGTCCTTCTCTTCCCTCATTCCCGGCGCCGAAGCAAGCCGTGCCAGCGACGGCGCGTTGCGGCGGGGACGCTTTGCCGGATAGGCTATGACCCGCAAGACGGCGACCCGCGACGTCGCGAGGAGAGTGATCGATGAGCTACAGGGATCTGGTGGTGGTGCTCGATTCGGCGGCCGACACACCCGGGCGCATCACCTTAGCCGCGGCGCTGGCCGAGCGCTTCGCGGCGCATCTGATCGGGCTTTATCCGATTCCCAACATCGAACTCCCGGCACGCGCCGGTTATCCCGATCTGGCGGTCCTCGAACCGGTCTATCGCGAGTGGCGCGAGCGGGCGTTGAAGCAGGCCGGGGAGCTGCGCCAGGCATTTGAACATGCGGCCCAGCTGCATGGACTATCGACCGAATGGCGTGCGGTTGCCGAGGGTGAAGAAGCCGATCCGGCACTGCATGCGCGCTATAGCGATTTGACGATTCTCGGCCAACGCGATCCCGACAGTGACGAAATGGCGCTGATCCGCCCGCGCCCGGAGCGGGTGACGCTGGCTTCCGGCCGGCCGATCCTGGTCGTGCCCTATGCCGGCCATTTCGAAGTGATCGGAAAATGCGTGCTGGTCGCGTGGGATGCGAGCCGGGAGGCGGCCCGCGCGGTCGCCGACGCGATGCCGCTGTTGGCGGCGGCCGATGCCGTGACCGTGCTGGCGGTCGACCCGCAGCCGGGACCGGACGGGCACGGTGAAATCCCCGGCGCCGACATCGCGCTGCATCTCGCCCGCCACGACGTCAAGGCGCAGATCGAGCGCACCGTCTCCGCCGGTGTCCCAATCGGCGAGCTGTTGTTGTCGCGCGCCGCCGATCTCGGCGCCGATTTGTTGGTGATGGGCGCCTACGGCCATTCGCGCGTCCGCGAGTTGCTGCTCGGCGGCGCCACCCGCTCGATCCTCGCCAGCATGACCATCCCGGTGCTGATGTCGCATTGAGCGGCGTGCAAAACAAGCGTAGGCCAAGGCCCCAGAGCTTTTCGCGGGCGGAAGCTGAACAGCAACGACCTTGGCGAAGCATCAACGATTGAAACAGCCTTGCCGCACTGCCTCTACATACCGGCGAAAGCCCTTATCTACGGCAGAAATAGATCCCGACCTTCATCGGGATGACGACGCCCGAGACGCTGCGTGGTTCCGATCCAAGGCATTAGACGCGGTAGCGCTCGACCGCCGCACGATCGAGTTCGATGCCGAGGCCGGGCCGTTCCGGCAGCCGGATCATGCCGTCGCCGTCGGTCCGGATCGGCTCCTTCAGCAATTCGTCGCGCAATCCGTTCGGGTTCTGATCGAATTCCAGCACCAGCGCGTTCGGGATCGATGCGGCGAAATGCAATGACGCAGCGAGCAATACCGCCCCGCCAAAGGCATGCGGCGCCACCATCAGGTGATGGGCCTGGGCCAGCGCGGCGATGCGACGGCCTTCGGAAAAGCCGCCGGTCCAGGCGATGTCGGGCTGGACGATGTCGACCGCACCTCGGGTAATCAGCTCGCGAAAGCCGTAGAGCCCGATTTCGGTCTCATAGCCGGCGATTGGCGTGGCCAGCGCATCGGCGACCCGCGCGCTGCCGTCGATGTCGTCGGTCGCCACCGGCTCCTCGATCCAGTAGAGCTTATAGGGTTCGAGCGCGCGGCCCATCTCGATCGCGAAGGCGGGGCTCCACGCGCAATTGACGTCGACCATCAGTTTCGCCTGCGGTCCGAGCGCGCGGCGCACCGCCGCGACCCTGGCGATGTCCTCTTCGGGCTCGACCTCGCAAGTCTGCGCGTGGGCGGCGAGGTGGCGCAGATGGGTCTGCGTCGAGGGGTTGCGCCCGATCTTCATCTTCATGCCGTGAAAGCCGCGGGCGCGATAGCCCTCGGCCTCGCCGGCAAGGTCGTCGATCGACTTCCCTTCCTGGTAGAAGCCGCCGCTGGCATAGGCCTCGACCCGGTCGCGGCAGGCGCCGAGCAGACGGTAGACCGGCAATTTCGCGACCTTGCCGGCGATGTCCCACAGCGCGATGTCGATGCCGCTGATCGCGTTCATGACGATGCCGCGCCGGCCGAACTGCCGGGTGCGGGCGAACATTTTCTGCCACAGCCCTTCAATCAGCAACGGGTCCTCGCCAAGCAGCATCGGCCGTAGCTGGTTGTTCGATCACATGCCGCGTGCTGCCGCCGCCGACCCCGGCCTCGCCGATGCCGGTGATGCCATCGTCGGTTTCGACCTCGACCAACAGCCCGCCGCGGCTCGCCTGCATGCCGCCGGCGCTGCCATAGGGCGGGTCGCAGCGATAGGAGAGCGGGATCGCGCGAATATCGACGATCTTCATCGCCTCAGCCCGCGCTCAGCACGGCCATGATGTCGCATTGGATCTGCATCGGCGCCGCAAAATCGTGCGATGTCATCGTGTGGCGCGCCGGCCGCGAATGCGGGTCGGGAAACATTTCAACCCAATGCGTGTTGAGGATCGGGCGCAACGAACGGTCGCTGATCCACACGGTCATCTTGACGATGTCTTCGGCGGTGCCGCCGGCGGCTTCCATCACGCGGCGGACATTCGCGAACATCGCTCGGCATTGCGCATCGAGCTCGGCCGGCACCTTGCCGGTTTCGGGGTCGGTGCCGGAAATCGCCCCGGTGACGACAAACGGGCCGCGCCGGCAGGCGCTCGGGATCGGATTGACGTGGCTCGCGCCCGGCACGTTGATGCTTTGCCGCTTTTCCATAATCGCCCTCCAAGACCAGGTTAGCCCGATAGTCCGCGACCCCTGAAGGGTCGCCGTGTATGATCGTAGCATCGTTTGTCGTGCCGGGGGCTCATGCTTACGGAGCCGCAGCGCCGCTTTCTGAACAGACGCAGGGTCGGCCATTTGGCGACCGCTGATGCCCGCGCCGCACCGCATGTCGTGCCGGTGTGCTTCGCCGTCGGCGACGACGCGCTCTACATCACCATCGATCAAAAGCCCAAGGGGGATCCACGGGCGCTGAAGCGGTTGCGAAACATCGCCGACAATCCCGCCGCCGCCTTCGTTGCCGACCACTACGACGAGGATTGGAGTCGTCTCGGCTGGGTCATGATCCGCGGGCGCGCCGAGATCCTGGAGGCCGGCGCGGAGCACGACGATGCACAACAGCTGCTGCGAACGCGGTATCGTCAATACCAGATGATGGCGATCGACGACCTGCCGGTCATTGCCATCCGCATCGAACGGGTGACGAGCTGGGGGACCTTGTCGGCCGAGGCGTAGACCCGCTCGGGCGCGGCGGCCCGTGGGTGGGCAAGTTGGTGCCGTCCGGAAAGCCTCGGCCAAGGCCGGTTTGTGTTGCGCGGGGTGCCGGGCGGGCGTATGGTCCGCCACGCCAACTCGCTTGGGGTTGGCCCTTGCTCACGGCGGCGCTCGGTCCATGACGGTATCACGTGCTCTGTTCGAGCGCCCTCAGGCGGCTCAACTCAGAGGAGAATCACGGTCAATCGCAACCACCGGCGGTGCGGTCGACTGGGAGCAGAAGCAGGAGCCCGCCGAATATTACCGGGCCGCCGCGGCGCGCGCGCGGGCGCTCGAACGGGATGCGACGACGCCGCGGGTCAAGCGGCATTTGCGCGATCTGATCGACCGCTACGACCGTCTCGCCGGAGAGGTCGAACGCACCGCCGAGAGCGAGGCGGGCGCGACCGCGATCCGCTTTCGCTAGCATCCGCGAGGAGGCGGCAGAAGCATCTCGCCCGGTTGCCGATTACCCCCGGCTCGGACGGGAAGCGCCGCAAGTCATTGTTCAGCCTGCCCGCACAGATGCGCAGCGCGTCCTTGGCGCCGTAGAACCTGCTTGCGCCCCGCCCTCAGATTGCGCCCTGCGCAGTCGCCGCTCCGCTAGTCGATTATCAGGCTCTCTCAATTACGGCCCACAATTCGCCCGGTTCCGTGCGGCGGCGGAGCCGGGTAGAAAAGGGGACGCCGCTTCCCGGTGCTTCGTTCCCGCCTCGTCCCGAGGTCTTCATGCCAGACGATGACATCAACGCTTTCGTTCCCGGTCCGCGCGTCCACATCGACGGCCGGGCGGGCGGGCCGCTTTCCGGGCTCACCTTTGCGGCTAAGGATCTGTTCGATGTCGCCGGCCATCCGACCGGGGGCGGCAATCCCGACTGGGCGAAATACAACCCGATCCCGACGCGGCATTCCTGGGCGGTGCAGCGGCTGCTCGATGCCGGGGCAACCTTGGTCGGCAAGACCATCACCGACGAGGTTTCGCTCGGCATCGTCGGCGAGAACGCGTTTTACGGCACGCCGGTCAACGTTCGTGCGCCGGGCCGGGTGCCGGGCGGCTCGTCCTCGGGCTCGGCCGCGGCGGTCGCCGCCGGGCTGTGCGATACCGCGCTCGGCACCGACACCGGCGGCTCGGTGCGGGTCCCGTCCAGCTTCTGCGGCCTCTACGGCATCCGCCCGACGCATGGCCGCATCGACGTGTCCGGCATGCTACCGCAGGCGCCGAGTTCGGACACGACCGGCTGGTTTGCCCGCGATGCCGCGACATTCGCCCGGGTTTCCAGCGTCATGCTCGACGAGGCGATCCCGTCTGCCCTGCCCGATCAGCTGATCATCGCGGTCGACGCCTTTGCCTTTGCCGATCCGGAGGTCGGCGACGCGCGTGCAGCCGATGGTCGAGCGGCTGAAGGCGCTGATCGGGAATACCCGCGAGGAGATCATGGCGCCCGCCGGCATCGTGCAATGGGCCCGCGCCCAGCGCACCTTGCAGCCCTCCGAGGCCTGGCTGACCTTCAAGGACTGGATCGAGCGCGACAACCCGCGCCTCGCCTACAGCGTCGCGCGCAACATCTATACCGGGTCGCAGATCCCGGAGACCGAGCGCCAATGGGCCAATTTGGTGCGGCAGGAGGCGCGCGGGCGCATGCGCCACTTGCTGCCGCCCGGAACGATCCTGTGCCTGCCGACCACCCCGTTTCCCGCGCCGAAGCGTGGCGAACCGCTGTCGGTCGCCAGCGTCCAACGTGATCGCATCCTGTGTCTGTGCGCTCATGGCGGGCTGGCCGGCATGCCGCAGCTCAACATTCCCGGCAGCACGGTCGATGGCTTCCCGGTCGGCCTGTCGATCATCGGCGGTCGCGGTACGGATACGACCCTGGTCGCGGTGGCGAAGGCGCTCGCCGCCGACTGACCGACCTGGAGCGCGCGGCGGTCATGTCTCCGATACGAAATAATCCATCGCCGCGTTGACGCCGCCCTTGCCGTGCGGCACGCCGGTGAGCTCCAGCGCCATTTCGACCGCCGCTAGTGAGCCGAGGATCATCGGCTCGTTCAGATCGCCGAGATGGCCGATGCGGAAGACGCGGCCCTGCAACGGCCCAAGCCCGCCGCCCAGCGACACGTTGAACCGGTTGAGGCAGATCTCGCGCACTTTGTTGGCATCGTAGCCTTCCGGGGTCAGCACCGCGGTGACCGAATCCGATTGCGCGCGCGGGTCGACGGCAAAGATCTCGGGCCCGTCATTCTGGCGCCAGACGCGCACCGCGCGCCGCGTCGCCTCGGCAAGGCGATGGTGGCGCGCGAACACATTGTCGAGCCCTTCTTCTTCGAGCATGCGCAGCGCTTCTTGCAGCCCGTAGAAGAAATGCACCGGCGCGGTGCCGTTCCACACCGCCTGCGAGCTGCCCTCGACCAGACGGCGCCAGTCCCAATAGACCCGCGGCAGCTTGGCATCCGCCGCCGCCGCGAGCGCCTTTGCGCTGACCCCGGTAAAGGCCATGCCGGTCGGCAGCATCAGTCCCTTCTGTGAGCCGGCGACGACGACATCCACGTCCCATTCGTCCATGCGGAAATCCATCGAGGCCAGAGACGAGATCACATCGACGAGGAACAAAGCAGGATGCCGGGCGGCGTCGATCGCGCGGCGCAACGCAGCGATGTCGTGGACGACTCCGGTCGAGGTTTCGTTGTGCACGACCAGCACCGCCTTGAGCGCGTGCTCGCGGTCCTCGCGCAGCCGCTTTTCGAGCGCGGCCGGGTCGGCTGCGGCGCGCCAGTCATTGGCGAGCGTCTCGACTTCGAGCCCGAACGACTCGCAGCGCATGCCCCAGTTCAGCGAGAAATAGCCGGTCTCGACGACCAGCACCTTGTCGCCGGGCGAGAACAGATTGACCAGCGCCGCTTCCCACGCGCCATGCCCGGAGGCGGCATAGCCGAGGATCGTCTGCTCGGTCTTGAACACCCGCTTCAGACCGGCAAAGCATTCTTCGGCGATCGCTTTGAATTGCGCGCCGGTGAAATCGATCGTCCCACGGTCCATCGCCCGCAAGGATGCGGTCCGGGATATTGGTCGGACCGGGATTTGAAAAGAAATGATATTCCGCGACTGACGGCCATCTACGCTCTCCGGTCCGAACTCGAGTTTGGTGCAATCCCGCGCTTAGCGAGGATTGCACCATAACCGGATTAACGTGAGATGTCTGTGACATGCGAAAAGGCGGGGCATGACCCCGCCTTTCCATCCTTACGTCACCCAGCACGGCCGAACGGCGTTCGGTTGTCGTCTCCTCCCTAAACTCGGGCCGGTGCGCTTGCCTGCGCCGTTCGATCGATTTTCAAGTTTAGACATGGCTGCGACCGATTGTCACGCAAATCTTAAAAGAATCTTGGAGAGCCGCAAATCGCCGCTCGACCGCACCTGTCGCGCCCCTCACTTTGCCGCGGACTGGGGCTCGGTGGACAGGGTTGGGCAGGTTGCCTAGAGTGCGCCGCCACCCCCGTCGCGCGAGGTCAGATGCGTCTTTCCGAGTATTTTCTGCCGTTGCTGCGCGAGAACCCGAGCGAGGCGCAGATCGTCTCGCACCGGCTGATGCTGCGCGCCGGCATGATCCGCCAGTCGAGCGCCGGGATCTATTCCTGGCTGCCGTTGGGCCTGCGCGTGCTCAAAAAGGTCGAGCGCATCGTGCGCGAGGAGCAGGACCGCACCGGGGCGCAGGAAATCCTGATGCCGACGATCCAGCCGGCCGAGCTGTGGCGCGAGAGCGGCCGCTACGACGATTACGGCAAAGAGATGCTGCGCATCCGCGACCGCCACGACCGCGAGATGCTGTACGGGCCGACCAACGAGGAGCAGGTCACCGAGATCGTCCGCGCCGCGATCAAGAGCTATCGCGACCTGCCGAAACTGCTCTACCACATCCAATGGAAATTCCGCGACGAGGTGAGGCCGCGCTTTGGCGTGATGCGCGGGCGCGAGTTCCTGATGAAGGACGCCTACAGCTTTGATCTCGATGCCGCCGGCGCGCGGCATTCCTACAACAAGATGTTCGTCGCCTATCTGCGCACCTTCGACCGGATGGGGCTGAAGGCGATCCCGATGCGCGCCGAGACCGGGCCGATCGGCGGCGACCTCAGCCACGAATTCATCATCCTCGCCGACACCGGCGAAAGCGCCGTGCACGTCCACAGCGATTTCCTCGAATTCGACTGGCGGCGCTTTGCCGTCGACAGTTGGGAGGCGCCGGCACTGCAGCGGGTCGTCGACCACTGCACCGCGCTCTATGCCGCCACCGACGACGTGCACGATCCCGTGGCAGCGGCCAGCTATGGCGACCAGATCGTCAGCCGACGGGGTATCGAGGTCGGCCAGGTCTTCTATTTCGGTGACAAATATTCGCGGCCGATGGGGGCCGTCGTCGCCGGCCCGGATGGCGAGCCGATCGCGCTCGAAATGGGCTCCTACGGCATCGGGGTGTCGCGGCTGGTCGGCGCGCTGATCGAAGCCAACCACGACGAGGCCGGCATCGTCTGGCCGGAAAGCGTGGCGCCGTTCCGCGTCGGGCTGATCAATCTGCGCGCGTCAGACGCCCGCTGCCGCACGGCTGCGGATGACCTCTACGGCAAATTGCTGAACGCCGGGGTCGAGGTGCTCGTATGACGACCGCGACGAGTTGCCCGGCGCCAAATTCGCGGCGATGGATCTGATCGGCTTGCCCGAGCAATTGGTCATCGGCCCGCGCGGCATCGCCGCCGGCACGATCGAGCTCAAGCATCGGCGCTCCGGCGAGCGGCAAGAGCTTTCCGTCGATGGTGTGCTGGCGCGGTTGGCAAGTGTCTGAGCAGCGAAGGTGCCCAAGGTGAAGCTCAAAGAGGTCGCTACTGAGGAGATCGCCGCTGAAGAAATTGCGGGGCAGGCGCTGTTCGAAATGGCCAATCTTCGTCCCGAGCGCACCGGCCTGCCCTTTGTCGTGTTCATCTCGCAGAGAGGAGGGGCGCGGCACGACGTCCGGGTGAAGCTCGCCCGCGGTGCAAAGGTGCACCCGTCGGACATGATTACAGTCGCAGTACGTCCGACGCCACGGATTGTACGAGGTAGACTGAACACGCAAGAATTTAATCTCGTGAGGCGATGGATCGAACTAAATATGGATGTATTGGTGGATTATTGGAACGGCGATATCGAATATACTGAAGACGCTCTCGACGCCATCAAACCGGTCGGCGACTTGTAGTCCGCATAATAATCCGGGATCGAACCGTGATCTTCGACGCGTTCGAGCGGATGGTCGCGTTCCGCTATCTGCGGGCGCGGCGGGCGGAGGGATTCGTCTCGGTCATCGCGATCTTTTCGCTGCTGGGGATCGCCCTCGGCGTCGCCACCCTGATCATCGTCATGTCGGTCATGAACGGGTTCCGTGCCGATCTGCTGGGCCGCATCCTCGGCCTCAACGGCGATCTCGGCGTGTATTCGCAAGCGGGACCGCTCGGCGATTTCGACGATGCTGAGCAAAAGGTGCGGCGGGTTCCGGGGGTCACCGCGGCGATCCCGATCGTCGAGGGCCAGGTGATGGCGACCACTGATCGCCGGAGCGTCCGGCGCTTTGGTGCGCGGCATCCGGCCCGAGGATCTACGTGCGTTGCGGCTCGTCTCGGCACGAATTGTCGCCGGTTCGCTGGCCGATTTCGGCGATGACGGCGTTGCCATCGGCTATCGTCTGGCGCAGCGGCTCGGGGTCGGCGTCGGCGGCCGGGTCACGGTGATTTCGCCGCAGGGGACCGCGACCGTCTTTGGCACGATGCCGCGGATCAAGACCTACCACGTCGCGGCGCTGTTCGATGTCGGCATGTACGAGTACGACAACAGCTTCATTTTCGCCCCGCTTGACGCGGCGCAGCTGTTCTTTCGCCTGCCGCATGAGGTGACCGATCTGCAGGTCTTCGTCACCGATCCCGACCGGGTGAACGAGGAGGCCCGGCTGATTACCGCCGCGCTCGGCGGTCAGGCGCGGATCGTCGGCTGGCAGCAGGCCAACTCCAGCCTGTTCAACGCGGTCGAGATCGAGCGCAACGTCATGTTCCTGATCCTGACCCTGATCATCGTCGTCGCCGCCTTCAACATCATCTCCAGCATGATCATGATGGTGAAGGACAAGGGCCGCGACATCGCGATCCTGCGTACGATGGGCGCTTCGCGCGGCATGATCCTGCGCATCTTTATGCTGTCAGGCGCCAGCATCGGCGTCGTCGGCACCGCGGCCGGCTTTGGGCTCGGTCTTCTGATCACCAAGAATCTCGAAGCGATTCGGCAGTTCCTGCAACATATGCTCCACGTCGATCTGTTCTCCGCCGAGATTTACTTCTTCACCCGGATCCCGGCGCGGATCGACGCGGGCGAGGTCACGACCGTCGTGATCATGGCGCTGGCCTTGTCGTTTCTCGCCACCCTTTATCCGTCCTGGCGCGCGGCGCGGCTCGATCCGGTCGAGGCGCTGCGTTACGAATGACCGCAACGCCACCGGCCGGGCCGGTGCTGGAGCTGCGCGGCGTGCGCAGGGTCTTCAAAACCGGCGAGGCCGAAATCGCGGTCTTAACCGGGATCGACCTAGCGCTGCTGCCGGGCGAGGTCGTGGCCCTGGTCGGTCCCTCCGGCGCCGGGAAGTCGACCCTGCTGCATGTCGCCGGGCTGCTTGAACGCCCGGACGATGGTGTGGTGCTGATCGGCGGCGCGGATTGCGGCAGCCTGTCCGACCAGCAGCGCACCCTGCTGCGCCGCTCCGAATTCGGCTTCGTCTATCAGTTCCACCATCTGCTGCCCGAATTCTCGGCGCTCGAAAATGTCATGCTGCCGCAGATGATCGCCGGCGTCCCACGCAGCCGCGCGCGGCACAAGGCGGCGGCATTGCTGGCAGGGGTCGGCCTCGCGCCGCGCGCCGGGCACCGGCCGGCGCGGCTTTCGGGCGGCGAGCAGCAGCGGGTCGCGATCGTCCGCGCATTGGCCAACGATCCCAAAATCCTGCTCGGCGACGAGCCCACCGGCAACCTCGATCACGCCACCGGCGACGGCGTGCTGGCGACCTTGCTCGACCTTGTTCGGCATACCGGCATGGCCGCGCTGATCGCCACCCACAATCTCGACCTCGCCCGCCGCCTCGACCGCATCGTGGCGCTCGAAGACGGCCGCCTCAAACCGGTCGAAAAGGCGCCGTGAGACAGTAGCGGAGCGGTAAACATTCGGCTGCGGCCGCTACCCGCTGTTCGGCCGCGGTGGCCCAGCCAATAGAAGGGCTGTGAGAAATGCGTGCTAGCGCTCAGCGGATCATCGCGCGCACGTAAGCCCCGCCCGCTTCGATCGCCTGCCTGCCGGCCTTCAGCTCGGGATGGAACAGGTGCCAGACATGGATCATCTCGGGCCAGATCTGCAGATCGACCCGCACGTCGGCAGCGCCAGCGATTTTGGCGAGGCGCAGCGCGTCGTCGAGCAGAGTCTCGCAGGCGCCGACCTGGATCATCAGCGGGGCGAGGCCCGAAAGATTGCCGTAGATCGGCGCGGCCAGCGGCGAGCGCGGGTCGGCGCCGCTCAAATACATCTTCGCCATGTCGAGAAGGCCGGCGCGCTGCACGGTCGGATCGGCGACGGCTTTGCTCGACATCGTCTCGCCGATGGCTTCCATGTCGACCCAAGGCGAGATGCACCAGCCGCAAGCCGGGCTGCGGCAGGCCCGCGTCGCGGATCGCCAGCATCGCCGCGACGACCAGACCGCCGCCGGCGCTGTCGCCGGCGAGCGCGACGCGTCCCGGTGAGATGCCTCGGCCCAGCAGAAAGCGGAAGCCGGCGAGCGCGTCGTCGACCGCGGCCGGGAACGGGTGCTCGGGCGCCAGACGATAGTCCAGCGCCAATGCCGCGATCCCCGCAGCCCGACCGGCCTCGGCGGCCAGATGGCGATGGCTGTCGAGGGAGCCGATCACATAACCGCCGCCATGCAGGTAGAGCAGCGCGGCGTCGCGGGCGTCCTTCGGGCGTCGTGGTCCACTCCGCCTTGACGCCGTTCGCGGTCACCGGCTCGACGCCGACATCCGGCGGCGAGCCCATAGGCCAAGCCGCGGCCATCGATGTCCTTGCGCCGCTGCCGGTAATCGTCGGAGCGCGGCCGGCTCGCCAGCTTGGCGCGTAATGCGCCGATCTCTGCATCGCTCATCTGATTCTCCTGCGCCTGTTCACTGCCGATGACGGGTTACAGCAAATCCGCCACCGCCTCCCGGTACCGCGTGATCGCCGCCAAATGCTCGGCGGCGCTATGTCCCGCGATGCGCTTGTGGTGATTGCTGGCATAGGTCGTGTGCGCGGTCAGGTGGGTGACCCCCGCGTTTTTCCAGAACATGACCTCGCGCCGCCAATCCTCGGGGCCGCCGGCGCCGAGAGAGACCCAGACTTCGATCCCCATCGCGGCCGGATCGCGGCCGGCCTCGCGGGTCAGCCCGCGCAGCTTCTCGAACGCCGCGAGCGCCGCTTCGCCCGGCGGGTAAGCCAACGGCATGAAGCCGTCGCCGTATCTCGCACACCGCCGAAAGGTCGCCTCGGCATGCCCGCCATACCAGATCGGCACGCGGCCGGAGGCCGGGCGCGGGTTGATCCCGGCATCGTCGATATGGTGGAACTCGCCCTCGAAGGTCACATGCGGCTCTACCCACAGCGCCTGCATGACCCGCACCTGCTCGGCCGAGCGGCGGCCACGGTTATGAAAATTCTCGTTTAGGCCGATGAACTCGACCTCGTTCCAGCCGACCCCGATCCCGAGCCGGAACCGGCCGCCGCACAGCACATCGAGCGAAGCCGCCTGTTTTGCGACCAACACCGCCTGGCGCTGCGCCAGGATCAAGACGCCGACGGCGAAGCCGATCCTTTGCGTGCAGCCCGACAGAAACCCGAACAAGACGAACGGATCATGATAGGCGGTGGCGGTGGTGCCGACGCGCCTGCCCTCATGGTCCGCGGCGGGATTGACGCCAAGCACGTGGTCGGGCGCCACCAGGTGGGCATAGCCCAACCCCTCCGCCGCCTGGGCATAGTCGCGCAGCACCGAGGGAGCGGCGCCGATATCCCCGACCGGCAATGAGCATCCGAGTTGCATAGGCGTATCCCTTCTGTGCGAGTTCAGTCGGCGAAAGCGGCGAACACGTCGCGGATCGCGGTCGCCGGATCGCCGTCGGCTGAGAGCGGTACCAGCACCGGCGTGCGGATGCCGGCGTCGCGCCACGCCTCGACGCCCTCTCGGATTTTCGCGGCAGGCCCGAACAACGCGATATCGGCAAGCCAGCGGTCGGGCAGGTATTTGCCGATCTCGTCGGTCCGGCCTTCGGAAACGGCGTTTTCGATCGCGGTCATCTCCTCGATGTAACCCGCTTCCTTCCAGTAATTGCGGTAATTCGGCATCAACGTGTAGTTCGTGACCGTGCGCCGCAGTACCGCCTTGGCCTCGGCCTCGTCGTTGCAGATGCAGGTGCGGATACGGTTGCCGATGAAGAAGTTAGGGTCGTCGCGTTTAGCCGCGGGCAGAACCGACAGGGACGCCGCGAGATGCGAGCGGCTGGCATTGGCAAAGACCAGGCCATCGGCAATCTCGGCCGCCAGCGCAACCATGCGCTTGCGCAATGCCGCGAGAATAATCGGCGGCAAGGCGCCGATCCCGTCATAGGAGCGGATCTTTGCGACAAAGGCGCGGATGTCGGCGAGCGGCTTGCCCGGCGTCACCCCCATGCGATGAAGCGCGGGCGCATGGGCGACCCCGATGCCGAACTGGAAACGGCCGCCCGAGACCTCGTGCAGATAGGCGGCATTGTTGGCAAATTCCTCGGCGGTCGCGGCGTAGATTGGAGCAATCGCGGTGGCGAAAGGGATACGCTCGGTGGCGAAGGCTAGACCCAGGCACTGCGACATGTTGCTGTATTGGCTCGATATCGAAATGCCGGCAAAGCCGCGGCGTTCGATTTCGCGGGCAAGGTCGAGGGTAGCTCGCCGCCGCCCGGGTGCGGCCACGAGATTGAGTGCGGGCAGTGGCGGTGCCATTGCCTACGCCGCCTGAGCTGGCTCAATACCGCAGCGGACCGCCAATAAATCCATTTGCATCGCTCCGGAGCCGTGCTGATACCGCGATCTTCGCAAGCGCAGAGGGCGGCGTCGACCTTTATAGTCGATGCTAGATTGCGTCCCACAACGCCCGAATCCGTTGCCGCTGTTTTGGATCCGGCAGCTGGCCGAGCCCGGCGCCGAGGTTTTCCCGCATGTGCTCGGGGTTACTCGTCGCCGGGATCACGCAGGTGACGGCGGGATCGGCTAGAACATATTTGAGGAGCAGCTGCGCCCAGCTTGCGCAGTCGAATTCCCGGGCCCAGTCGGGGAGGACTTGGCCGTGCACCCGGCGCAACAGGCCGCCTTGCCCAAGCGGCTGGTTGACGATGACCGCGACCCCGCGCGCCTTCGCCACTGGCAGCAATTCACGCTCGGCCGCTCGCGCCGCCAGCGAATAGCCGCATTGCACAAAGTCGATGCCGCGCTCGGTTTCGAGGATATGGGCGAGTTCGGAAAGCGCCCGGTCGGTGTAGTGGGTGATGCCGATATAGCGGATGTCTCCCGCCTCCTTCATCCGCCGCAACGTCGCCAGATGGGTGCGCCAATCGACGAGGTTGTGGATCTGCATCAAATCGACGACCTCGCTGCGCAGCAGCGCCGCCGAACGCCGCATTTGCTCGATGCCGCGCTCGCGACCCGTCGTCCACACCTTGGTCGCGAGAAAGGCGCGCGGCCTCGCCCGCAAATCGGCGAGCAGATCTCCAGTCACCGCCTCGGCCCGGCCATACATCGGCGAGCTGTCGATCATCTTCGCGCCCGCATCGAGCAACAGGCGATCGACTTCGCGCAGCGGCCGCCGCGCGCTTTCGCTGGCGCCGACATCGAACACTGGCCAGGTGCCGAGGCCGATCACCGGCATACTCTCGCCGGTCGACGGGATCGGGCGCGACAGCATCGGCGTCTCAGGCATTGTGACATCCTCCTCGGTCGGGCACCGTGACGAACTCTTTCCCGCTAGGGGCCGGTTCAGCACTATTCAAATCCAATTTCGCAGCATCCGGCTGGACGGTACCGGAGACAATGTGACCCGACCCCGCGCCGCCGACGACTTTGCGACGATCAGCGAACGCATGAAAGAGCTGCGTCGCGAGGCCATCCAAACGAACGCCGGCGAGAACCCGCGACCTGGTAGCGCGGAAACCCTGCTTACCGACCTCGAAAAGCGACACAAAGAACGGCGCGAAGGCCTGCCGCCACCCTGGGTCCCGACGATCTTCTTCGCAGCGCCTGCCCAGCTGTCGCCGATCGGCGGCGGACCGATCACGAGCGGGTGGTCTTCAGAGCGCCATTACGGTGGCGCCGGTTCGGGCGAAGCTGGCTCGCTTCACTAGATTCGTCGTCGAATGTAGCAAAGCGCTCGGCCGATCCCGCCGAAGCAACGTGCAATGCATCGGCGAAATCCATCCCGTTCGCCGACCAGCGCAACGCTTGGACGATCGCGGCTTCATCCTCGCAGCGGACGTTGGGGAGCGCAGCAAGAGCCGTTAGTGCTTCAGCGACCCGTCCCTTGGCGAGGCCGTAAAGTCGTCGCAACACCCATTCGGTCTCTAGGATCACCGTCTTGGGTAGCCATATCGTCTCGGTCTCGAACAGCTCTCTAGCGCGCGTCGCCTGATCCTGATCGTCGCCAGTCAGCAGGCGGATCACAACATTAGTATCGACCGCGATCACGGCGCACGACGATTTCAGCGTCGATGGCGGCCTCCATCTCTGCGATGGTCGCGGCCGGGCGCGGCGTTGCGAGCCGTCCCGCGACCTCGTCCAGCCGCGACGGAGAGAGCGGCTTGACCGGGCGCAATAGCACTCCTTCTTCTGCGTTTTCGACCAGGAACTCGGTGCCCGCACGCCAATGATGGGCCTCGCGCACCGACTTGGGGAGAATGATCTGGCCCTTTGATGACAATCTTGTGGTCTCCACCGCATCCCGCCGCTTAGTAAGATAAAGTAAGATGTCTAACCCGGCACACCGGGACAGGCAAGCACCGTCGGCACGGGAAGATCCTCGCCGACCCGTAGGGCGCTAGTTTCGTGCCGCGCTGATCGCGCGCCACAGGCGTTCGGGAGTGGCGGGCATCTCGACGTGACGGATGCCGAGCGGGGAGAGCGCGTCGATCAACGCGTTGCCGACGGCCGGCAGAGCGCCGACATTGCCGGCTTCGCCCGCTCCCTTGACGCCGAGCGGGTTGGTCTTGGTCGGCACCGGGTTGTTCTCGCACTCGATCGCCGAAAGATCGCCCGCGCGCGGCATCGCGTAGTCCATGAACGACCCAGTCAAGAGCTGACCTGAAGCGGGATCGAAGCGGATATCCTCCATCAGCACCTGGCCGACGCCCTGGGCGATGCCGCCGCAGATCTGGCCTTCGAGCAATAGCGGGTTCATGACCGTGCCGACATCGTCGACAACGCTGTAGCGCAGGATTTCGATCTCGCCGGTATCCTTGTCGATCTCCAGCTCGCAGATATGAACCCCGTTCGGGAAATTCTGCTGCTTCGAGGTGAAGGTGGCCCCGGCGATCAGTCCGGGCTCCATGTCGTCCGGCAGGCTCGGCGGGTTGAACGACTCGGTCGCGATCTCGCCGACCGTCAGCGCGCGATTGGAGCGCGGTGCGGTAAAGAGGCCGTCGGCGAAATTCACCTCGGCCGCTTCGGCGCCGAGCAGGTGAGCGGCGATCGCCTTTGCCTTGGTCACGATCTTCTCGGTCGCGAGGTAGACCGCCGACCCGCCTAGGGCGGCCGAACGCGAGCCGCCGGTGCCTTCGCCATTTGCGACCTTTTCGGTGTCGCCCTGGACGTAATGCACCTGATCGGGGTGGATACCGAGCCGGTCGCAGAGCAGCTGCTTGTAGACCGTCTCATGGCCTTGGCCCTGGGTGATCGAGCCCGACACCAAGGTCACCGTTCCGCCGCGGTCGAAGCGGATCTCCGCTGCCTCGAACCCGCCCGCCGCAGCGCGCTCGATCGTGTTGGAGAGACCGAAGCCGCGCAATTTGCCAGCCCGGAGCGCCTCCGCGCGGCGACGCTCGAAGCCGGCGGCATCGGCGAGCTTCAGCGCCAAGTCGAGGTTCTTTTCGAATTCGCCGCAATCATAGGTAAAGGTCAGCCCCGATTTGAACGGCATCGCGTCGGCCGGGATCATGTTGCGCCGCCGCAATTCGATTGCGTCGATACCGATCTCGGCGGCGGCCTCGTCGACCATGCGCTCGATGACATAAGCGGCCTCGGGCCGGCCGTTCCCGCGATAGGCCCGCACCGGGTTGGTATTGGTGTAGACCGCGGTCACCTCGGCGCGCACCGTCGGGGTCCGATAGACCCCCGCCAGGGTACCGAGATTGGCGACAAAGGCGTTGGAACCGGCCTGGGGATAGGCCCCGACCGCGGCGGTCGTGCGCACCCGCAAGGCAAGGAAATGGCCGTCACGGTCGAGCGCCAACTCGGCCTCGGTCACATTGTCGCGGGCTTGCGCATCGCCCATAAAGGCTTCGGAGCGGGTGCTGGTCCACTTGACCGGCCGGCCGACCGTCTTCGAGCCGAGCAGGACCAGCGCCACCTCGTTGTAGATCGCCGATTTCATGCCAAAGCTGCCGCCGATATCGCCGGCGACGACGCGCACACGGCTTTCGGGGACCTTCAGCACCTGACGCGCCAATTCGGCGCGATAGCCGTGAGTGCGTTGCAAGGTCGTGTAGATCGTCCAGCGGTCCTCGGCGGGGTTGTAGTCGCCGATGGCGCCGCGCGGCTCCATGCTCGCGGCGGTCACCCGGTTGATCACGAAGCGGCGGCGGACGACATGCGCGGCGCCGGCAAACGCGGCGTCGGTCGCCGCCGCGTCGCCCTCGGTATGGAAGAAGGCGACATTATCCGGGCTGCCCTCCCACACGCGCGCACCGGACTCGACGGCTCCGGCGGTCGAAACGATCGCCGGCAAGGGTTCGTAATCGACCGCGATCAGCTCGGCCGCATCGGCCGCCTGGTCCTTGGTCAGCGCGACGACAAAGGCGACGTAATCGCCGACCCAGCGCACCCGGTCCTTGACCAATGCGGGAAACCGCGGCCGGAACGACGGCGAGCCGTCGCGCAGTCTGAGCCCGCTCGGAGACGGCAGATCGCCCCAGCCCGAGGCTTCCCAATCGGCCCCGGTCAGCACCGCCAGCACGCCCGGCGCCGCCTTGGCCTGCGCCGTGTCGATCGAGCGGATGCGCGCATGCGCGTGCGGCGAGCGCAGCACATGGCCGAACGCCATGCGCGGCAGGACCATGTCGTCGACATAGCGGCCGCCGCCGCGCAGCAGCCGCGGATCCTCGAAGCGCGGGACCGGCTGACCCAACGCGAAATCACCCATGGCTACGGCTCCTGTTTAGTCTGGCGAGACCGCCATTTTCACACCGCCATATAGCCGCCGTCGACGTTGTAGGCGGCGCCGGTGACATAGCTCGCCCGGTCGGAGCACAGCCAGACGACCATTTCGGCGATCTCTTCCGGGTTGCCCATGCGCCGCAGCGGGGTCTGAGCGAGGATCGCCTCGCCGCGCCGCCGCATCGTTTCCTCGGTCATCCGCGTCTTGATATAGCCGGGGCAGACCGCGTTCACCCGGATCCCGGCCTCGGCGTATTCGATCGCGGCGGTCTTGGTCAGACCGATCACGCCGTGCTTGGCCGCGACATAGGCCGAGGAGGTCGGCAGCCCGGCGAGCCCGGCGATCGAGGCGGTGTTGACGATGGCGCCGCCACCCTGGGCCTGCATCTGGTTGAGCTCGTGCCTCATGCACAGCCACACCCCCTTCAGATTGACCTCGATCATCCGATCGAAGGCTTCCTCGGACCACTCGGCGGTCTTCTTGCCGGCGGCTTCGACCTGCCAGCCGGCGATACCGGCATTGTTGAAGGCGCAATCGAGCCGGCCATAGGCGGCGACGACACCTTGGATCAGCGCCTTGACCTCGGGGTCGTGGGTGACCTCGCCCGAGAGCGATATCGCCTGCCCGCCGGCGGCGTTGACCAACCCAACGGTCTCCCGCGCTGCGTCGGCGGCGATATCGGCGACCGCGACGCGAGCGCCCTCTCGGGCAAAGGCGATCGCCGTCGCGCGGCCAATTCCGCCACCACCCCCGGTGATAAGCGTTGATTTTCCGTCGAGCAAGCCGGCCATCATCTCCTCCCGATCGTCTTGGGCCAACAGAATAGCGCCGCCATGCGGCGGCCGATATCGTGCCGAGCAATTGGTATGGAAGGAGGGGGTATGCGCGACGAAGGCGAGGCCCGCGCGGCCAAATGGCTCGTCGCCTGGGATGCGCAGGGCATCCACCGCACTGCGACGGCAGGCGACGAGGCAGGCGCCGACTGGCTGATCCGCGAGAGTGGCGGCGCTTGGGGTTGCCGCCCCCGCCTGCGAGGAATTTGCGCTCGATCGCCTCGATCCGATCGCGGCCTATCTGGAGGTCGACGGCATCCGCATCGCGGGGGAGCCGGTATTCGACGCGCCCGCGACCGGCGCCGACGGCGTCAGCGGCGCGCTCGGCCCGGTCGGCGGCGAGGCCACGATTGCAGTCGCCGAGCTGTCGCCCCGGATCGTCTACACACCCGACTACCAAAGGCTGCGGCGGGATGCGAGACATCGTGGACTGGTTATCGTCTGCAATGGTGAGCAGCCTGGTCTCGGACTGTTGAATGCCGAGCAATTCACCCGGCCCTACGGCTCGCCGGCAATCCAGCTCTCGAGCGAGGCACGAGAGGCGGTCTTTGCCGCCGCAGCGCGGGGAGCCGCGGCGCGGCTCGTTGTCGACAGCCGCCGCACCCCGACTCGCGCGCGCAATATCGTGTTTACGATCCCCGGCCGGGATCCGATGCGGAGCGCCGGTCGTGGTGATGACCCCTCGCAGCTCATGGTGGCAATCGACCGCCGAACGCGGCGGCGGGCTCGTGTGCTGGCTCGAGACGCTCCGCGCGCTCCTCGCCGCTCCGCCCGGCTGCGACGTGGTCTTCACCGCCAACAGCGGTCACGAACTCGGCCATCTCGGTCTTGACGACTTCAGCGCCCGCCGCCCCGGGTGGGAGCGGCCGGACGGGGCGACCTGGGTTCATTACGGGGCCAATATCGGCGCTGTCGGGGGCGAGCTGTCGGTGCAGTCGGCAAGCGAGGATCTGGCGGCACGCGCCGCCCAGGAACTGACCCGCGACGGCTGCGCACCGGATCGAATCGCGCCCCCGAGTCTGGTCCCGTCCGGAGAAACGCGCGACATCCACCGCGCCGGCGGACGCTATCGTGACTTTGGTCGGGAGTAACCCTCTATTTCATCTGCCGCAGGACCGCTGGCCGCACGCCGTCGATGTCGCGATGGTCGCGCGAATTGCGGATGCCGTCGCCCGGCTGGTCGCGTCGCTTACGCGCTAGAGCGGCAAAAAAGAGGCCGACACCTCGCGGCATCGGCCTCTGTCGTGACTTAAGCCGGCGACTTCTAGTAGTCGTCCATGCCGTCCATGCCGTGGTCATGCGGCATTCCCGACGCGGCCTTTTTCTCGGGCTTGTCGGCGATCATCGCCTCGGTCGTCACCAGCAGGCCAGCCACTGATGCGGCGTTCTGCAAGGCCAGCCGCACGACCTTGGTCGGATCGATGATACCGGCCTTGACCATGTCGACATATTCGCCCGACTGCGCGTCGAAGCCGTAATTCGGGTCCTTGCTGTCGAGCAGTTTGCCGACGACGACCGATCCCTCGTTGCCGGCATTTTCGACGACCTGGCGGACCGGGGCCTGCAACGCCCGGCGGACGATGTCGATACCGACTTTCTGATCACTGTTCTCGGGCGTCAGTCCGTCGAGCGCCTTGGCTGCATAGAGCAGCGCGACGCCGCCGCCGGGTACCACACCCTCCTCGACCGCGGCGCGGGTGGCGTGGGTGGCGTCGTCGACCCGGTCCTTGCGCTCCTTGACCTCGACCTCGGTCGCCCCGCCGACCCGGATCACCGCGACGCCGCCGGCGAGCTTCGCCAGCCGCTCCTGCAGCTTTTCGCGGTCGTAGTCCGAGGTCGTTTCCTCGATCTGCTGGCGGATCTGCGCGATGCGGCCCTGGATGTCTTCCTTGGCGCCGGCGCCGTCGATGACCGTCGTGTTCTCCTTCTCGATCCGCACCCGCTTGGCTTTGCCCAGCATGTCGAGGGTGACGTTTTCGAGCTTGATGCCGAGATCTTCGCTGATCACCTGGCCGCCGGTCAAAACGGCGATGTCTTCGAGCATCGCCTTGCGCCGATCGCCGAAGCCCGGCGCCTTGACCGCGGTCACCTTCAGACCGCCGCGCAATTTGTTGACGACCAAGGTCGCCAGCGCCTCGCCTTCGACATCCTCGGCGACGATCAGGAGCGGCTTGCCGGATTGCACGACCGCTTCGAGCAACGGCAGCAGCGACTGGAGGCTCGACAGCTTCTTTTCATGGAGAAGAATGGACGGCTCGTCGAGCTCGGCCACCATCTTTTCGGCGTTGGTCACGAAATACGGGCTGATATAGCCGCGGTCGAACTGCATGCCCTCGACCACGTCGAGCTCGGTCTCCAGAGACTCTTGGCCTCCTCGACCGTGATCACGCCCTCATTGCCGACCTTCTGCATCGCTTCGGCGATCATCCGGCCGATCTCGCGGTCGCTGTTGGCCGAAATCGTGCCGACCTGGGCGATCTCGTCGTTGGTCGAGACCTTTTTCGAGCGCTTTTCGATATCCTTGACCACGGTGTCGACCGCTCGGTCGATGCCGCGCTTCAGGTCCATCGGGTTCATGCCCGCGGCCACCGCCTTCGACCCTTCGCGCACGATCGCCTGTGCCAGAACGGTCGCGGTCGTGGTGCCGTCGCCGGCCTGATCGCTGGTCTTCGAGGCAACCTCGCGCACCATCTGCGCGCCCATGTTCTCGAACTTGTCGGAGAGCTCGATCTCCTTAGCGACGGTGACGCCGTCCTTGCTGATCCGCGGCGCACCGAACGATTTGTCGAGAACGACGTTGCGGCCCTTCGGACCCAAGGTCACCTTGACCGCATTGGCGAGAATATCGATGCCGCGCAACATGCGATCGCGGGCATCGGCATGAAATCGGACTTCCTTAGCTGCCATGATCCTCTCCCTCAGGCGGTCTTGTCGACGACGCCCATGATGTCGCTTTCCTTCATGACGACGAGATCCTCGCCGTCGATCTTGATCTCGGTGCCGGACCATTTGCCGAACAGCACGCGGTCGCCGATCTTCACGTCGAGCGGATGCAATTTACCGTCATCGCCCCTGGTGCCGGGCCCGGCGGCGAGAACCTCGCCTTCCATCGGCTTTTCTTTCGCCGTGTCGGGGATGATGATGCCGCCTCTGCTCTTCTCCTCTTCCTCGATGCGCCGAACCAGCACACGATCTTGCAGCGGTCGAAATGTCACGGGGTACCTCCATCAAATACCGGACGTTACGATGGCTTATAGCACTCCTAATCGGGGAGTGCTAACAAAAGTAACGAAGCGGACCGCCTTTTGCAAGGGCCGTCGGCCGGTCGTATCTCTTGACCGCGTTCGCAGCGGATCCTAAATTATCGATTGTCGTCAACTCAGCGGGAGGATGTCCGATCGACATGATGCCACCCGGGAAGTGCGAGTTGCCGACCGCTTGGCATCGGCAACCGAGCATAAAGTCCAAGATATAGCCCGGGCTTCGATCCTGGGCGCGAGGTTCGGCTTCGCAACAGCGACCCCCGTTTGACGCACCAGTGCGCGCGGGGGTCTTCGCGTGTCAGCAACGGTCGATCGGGCTTTTCGTCCGCTTTTCCGGGCGCTAGGGTCGCCGCCTGATCAAAGAATGACGGGATCCGATGAATGACCCTCGACAGCTCCGGCCCGACCTCGCGCATCTATTTCTCGCAGCGCCTGAGACTGCATTACGTCGATTGGGGCAATCCGGGCGCGCCGCCGCTGCTGCTCGTCCATGGCGGCCGCGATCACTGCCGTAACTGGGACTGGGTCGCCGAGGCACTGCGCCATGACTGGCACGTGCTGGCGCCTGACCTGCGCGGTCACGGCGACAGCCAGTGGTCGCCCGACGGCAACTACACGATCGCCGGATATGTCTATGACCTCGCCCAGCTGATCCATCAGCAGGAGCTTGCGCCGGTGACCATCATCGCCCACTCCCTGGGCGGTGTGATCGCTCTGCGCTACGCCGGGATCTATCCCGACTTCGTCGCGAAGCTCGTCGCCATCGAAGGGCTCGGCGCGTCGCCGCGGCGCATTCGCGAGCGCCGGCAGCGTTCCATCGCCGTGCGGATGCAGAGCTGGATCGACGAGCAGCGCGGGCTCTCCGGACGATTGCCGCGGCGTTACGCCTCGATCGAGGACGCCTTTCGGCGCATGCAGGAAGAAAATCAGCATCTGTCGCCGGAACAGGCGCGCCATCTGACCCAGCACGGGGTCAACCAGAACGAAGACGGCACTTACAGCTGGAAGTTCGACAATTACGTGCGCGCCGAGCCACCCTATGAGATGACCCCGACCGAGATCGAGGAACTTTGGGGGCGCATCACGTGCCCGACCCTACTCGTCTACGGCAAGGAAAGCTGGGCCTCGAACCCGCTCGACGACGGCAGAGTGCGGCATTTCCGCAACGCCAGGGTCGTCAACTTCGAAAACGCCGGCCACTGGGTACACCACGACCGGCTCGACGGGTTTCTCGATCTGGTCAGAGGGTTCTTCTGATCTCCCTCGGGTTCCAACTGTCTTGGCCAGAAGACGCTGTCCTGCCGATCCGGCGATGATCCGCCGGCCCGACGACTTCGAACTGGGCGCGCTCAAAACCGCTGCAGCAACCGGTCGATATAGTCCAGCTCGATTTGCGGCCGGTAGCGCTCGCCGGCGCGACGGCGCAGCTCGTCGAGGATCTGACGGGACCTCTGCATCATATCCAGATCCGGGAATCTTGACGTCGCCCTGATCGTAAGCGCCGCCGTTTGCCATCGGCCGGCCCAACGGATCGCGGTCGCCCCCGTCACGCGGCTGGCCGGTTCCCGTCCCGCGGTCCACGGGCTCGCCCCAAGCGGCGCCCAGCCGCTGTTGCATCTGCTGGGCGAATTCGCGCTGGGCCTGCTGCAACTGATCCAGGGCGTCGGTCTGCGGGCCGATCGCCGCGCCGGGCCGGCTGCCGCGCAACGCTTGCGTTGCGTCACGCATCGCCCGCTCGGCACGGCCCAGCGGGTCGGGAATTTCGCCGAGCCCGTCACCCATCCGGCGCATCATCTCACCCAGCGTATGGCGCAGCTCTTCCTGCTGCTGGGCCGCGCCGCTCATATCGCCGGCGCCATTCGGCTGAATGCCGTTCTGATCGCCTGGAGCCGTCGTCTGCCCTCGCTCGGCTTGCTGCTGGGCGCGGAAACTGCGGTCGAGCAGCTGCTGCTGGCGTTGCATCAGCTCGCGCATGCCGCGCATCATCTGCTGCGCCTCGCTGGACTCCTGCGGCGACTGCCCAGGACGCGCCAGGCGCAGATTTTCAAGCATATTCTGAAGCTGCGACAACAGCTCGCGCGCCTGATCGCGCGCGCCGTTTTTGGCCAGCTCGGCGGCACGGTCGAGCATATGTTCGAGATCCCGGCTGGTGAGGACCTGCTGGGACGGATCAGTCGGCTGCTGGTTCTGCTCGGGATGGCGCGCCATGTTCGCGGCGAGCGCCTGCAGATAACGGTCGAGCGCCTGCTTCAGCTCGTTCATCAAGCGCTCGATCTCCTGGTCCGGCGCGTTTTTTGCCAGCGCGTCCTGCAGCTGCTGCTGCAGCCGCCGCAGCTCGTTCTGCGCCAATGAGGCCTGTCCGTCCTCGATGCGCAGCGCGGTATCCCACAACAGCTGCTCGACCTGCGCGGTCGCGGCCGCGTCGTCGTGCAGGCGCAGGCGCTCTTGGGCAACGCGAAGCGCCAGAAACACGACCGTATCATCATGGTAGAGCTGCGGGCGCGAGCGGAGATCGCCGAGAATCTCGGCTACCGGCAAACGCGAACTCGGACTGGCCGCCAGCTCTTTGCGCTGCTCAATGATCGCGCGCGCAATCGGGTTGGCGAAGGCGCGCTCCGGCAGCTTCATGTGCACCGGCTCGCTCTCGCCGGTCTGCCCCAGCGCGTCGCTGGCGACGAGCCGGATCTCGACCGGCAGCCCGGCCCACAGGGCCGGCGTCAGATCGTGATAGCTGGTCGACTCCGCCTGCTTGAGATGCAGCCCGGGCAAGGGCAGCTCCAGCTCGATCTTGTCGCCGGACTTGTCTCCAGGGCGCCGGATCACCGCCTTGACCCTCTCCACCCCATAATCGTCCGACGCCCGGTAATCGATCCGCAGAGCCTGCCGCACCGTCGCCTCAGGCGGCTTGGCAAAAGCGACGGCGGGTGGGCGATCGGGGATTATCCGGATCGGCCAGCTGCCGAGTAGGGTCGCCCCCTGCGAAACCTCGATCCGCTTGCCGGCAGTCAAGGTCGCTTGGGCTTGAAAATCCTGCTTGTCGGTCGTGGCGAAGTCGTGGGTGCTCCGATCGATCGACAGGCGCGGCACCGAACCTCCGCCATGCACCTGAGCGAGCAAGCGTGCTGCCGATCGGCACCGCGATCGTCTGCCGGTTTTCCGGGCGCAGGAATTGCGGCGGCAGCCCGGTGTAGTCGGGCGGGGTGATCCAGATGTCGAGGCTGGCGGCGATCGCGGACGTACCGCCTGTCACGCCCGGGGTCACCGCGCGTATCAGGCGGTCGCGCCAATCATCCCCGGCATCGACCGCGCCAATCAACAGCAGCAATGCCAGCACCGCTCGCAAACCCCACGGGTCTCGCGCGGCGAGCCCTGCGGCCGGCGTCCCGATCCGCAGCCGGCGCACCAGCGCCCGCATGCGCCGCTGGTGGGCGTCCCACAGTTGCGTCGCCTGCGGGTCGAGCGGCATGCTCGGCCGGTCGGCCAGCGCCTGCAACGGCCGATGCGAGCAGCCCGCTCGCGCGCTCGATGCGGCGTCGGGCAGCAGTGGCATCGGGCAGTACGATGTCGCGAAACGCCATGCCGAGGGCGAGCAGAAAACCGGCGCCAAAGGCCAGCAGGATCGCGGCGTGGACAAGGCCCGGGAGGAGCGGCAACAGATCGAACAGAACGAGGACTAGAAATAAGGCGAGGACCGCAAGAGCCGGCCAGCAGACCGGCCAAAGCGCTCTCCCACAGCAACGCGGCGCGGGCGAGGCGCAGCCGGGTTGCAAGCAGAGGCGCGGACCCAGTCGGGGCTCTTGCCGGGCGGGCGGTCATGCGGCACCTCGCTTCCGAGCCGGCTCGGGGGCGATGCCCTCGAGCCAAGGCGGAATTGTATCCAGCGACAGCAGCGCTTGATAGCCCGGCCGCGCCCGGATGACGTCAAAGCGGTCGCCGGCCGCCATCACTTCGGGCACCAGGAGGCGGCTGTTATAGGTGGAGCTCATGACCGCGCCATAGGCGCCGGCCGCGGTGAAGGCGACGAGGTCGCCTTCGTCGAATGGCGGCAGATCACGGTCGAGGGTAAAGGTGTCGTCGGTCTCGCAGACCGGGCCGACGACATCCGCCGCGGAAGGTCGCGGCGCCTGGCGCCGGGTGGCGGACCGGCAGGATGCGTGCCCGGCCTCGTACATCGCCGGGCGCACCAGATCGTTCATCGCCGCATCGACGACGACGAACCGCCGGCGCGCCCTCCTTAACGTAAACGACGCTCGCGACGAGCAGGCCAGCCGCGCCGCGACCAGCAACCGGCCCGGCTCGAACGCGAGCGCCACATCGAGCGGGCCGAAAATGTCGCGCACCATCTCGCGTATTGCGACGGGCTCGCGCGGGACCTCGTCGCGGTAGCGGAGGTCGATGCCGCCGCCGAGATCGACCTGCGCGACGGCCAGCCCGTCCCCGCGCAACGTCGCCGACCAGCGCGGCGATGCGCGCGAACGCCGCGCGGCTCGGGCTCGAGCTCGACGATCTGCGAGCCGATATGCACCGCGAGCCCGACCGGCTCGATCGCCGGGCAGCTGCGTGGCGAGGCGATAGGCGGCCACCGCCTCACCGAGAGCGATGCCGAATTTGTTTTCCTTTCTGCCGGTTGTGATGTCGCTGTGGGTGCGTGCGTCGATGTCGGGGTTGATGCGCAGCGCGACGCGCGCCGTCTGGCCGCGCGCCGCTGCCACGTCGCTCAGCTGGCGCAGCTCCGGGACCGACTCGACATTGATCTGATGGATGCCGGCGTCGAGCGCCGCGGCAAGCTCCGCGCGCGGTCTTGCCGACCCCGGAAAAGACGATGCGCTGCGGCGGGATGCCGGCGGCGAGCGCGCGCCGCAACTCGCCCTCCGAGACGACATCGGCGCCGGCGCCGAGCCCGGCGAACAGGCGCAGCACGGCGAGGTTCGAATTCGCCTTGACCGCATAGCAGATCAGCGGCCGCTGATCGGCGAACGCCTCGGCAAAGCGGCGGTATTGCGCGGTCAACGCCGCCGCCGAATAGACGTAGAACGGGGTGCCGACCGCCGCGGCGATCTGCGCGATCGGAACCTCCTCGGCGTGCAGCTGGCCGCCGCGATAGCGAAAAGAATTCATACTCACTGCGGGTATGGCCGCGGGTAGGTGTTGGGCACCCCGGGCGGCGGGTTCGGCGCGCCCTTCCTGCCGCAGCCCACCAATTCCAGTGCGAGAACAAGCGCGAGGAGGACTATCCCGCCGGCGGCGCGCAGCGCGGGCAGCGCCTCTCGCGGGCCCGTCATCCCAGGAACCGCTTGCGCGCCGCGATGACGGCGGCACGGACGCGCGCCGGGGCGGTGCCGCCAAAGCTGGTCCGGCTGGCGACGGACCGGTCGGCGTCGAGCACGTCATAGACTGCCGCGTTGATCGTGGGCTCGACCGCCTGCAACTCGGCGAGCGGCAGCTCGGCGAGGGCGCAGCCCATCTCCTCGGCGCGCTTGACGATCTGTCCGGCTGCATGGTGCGCCCGGCGGAACGGCAGCCCGCCGATGCGCACCAGCCAGTCGGCGAGGTCGGTCGCGGTGGCGAAGCCGCGCCCGGCCGCTTCCCGCAGGCGCTGCGCGATCCGGCCGCAGGTCGCGCACCATTCCTGTCGTCGCGGCGAGACAGAGCTCGAGCGTGTCGGCGGCCTCGAAGACCGGAACCTTGTCCTCCTGCATATCCTTGCCATAGGCCAGCGGCAGGCCCTTCATCACCGTCAGCAGCGCGATCAGCGCGCCGTTCAGCCGCCCGGTTTTGGCTCGCACCAGTTCGGCGGCATCGGGGTTGCGCTTTTGCGGCATGATCGAGCTGCCGGTGGTAAAGGCGTCGGTCAGCGCGATAAACCCGAACCCGTCGCTGCACCAGAGCACAATCTCTTCGGCAAAGCGCGAAATGTGGGTCCCGGCGAGCGCCGCCGCGGCGAGAAATTCGATCGCGAAATCCCGGTCCGATACGGCATCGAGCGAGTTTGCCGCCGGCCGGTCGAAGCCCAGCGTCGCAGCGGTCGCCGCGCGGTCGATCGGGAACGAGGTGCCCGCAAGAGCGGCGGCGCCGAGCGGCGATTCGTTCATCCGGCGCCGACAATCGGCAAGCCGCCCGCGGTCGCGCCCGACCATTTCCACATAGGCCATCAGGTGGTGGCCCAACGTCACCGGCTGGGCGATCTGGAGATGGGTGAAGCCCGGCATCACCGTATCGGCTTCGGCCTCGGCGCGATCGATCAGCGCCTGCTGCAAGTCGCTGCATCGCTGCGTCGAGGCGGTCGATCGCGGCGCGCAGCCACAGCCGCAGATCGGTCGCGACTTGGTCGTTGCGCGAACGCGCGGTGTGCAGGCGGCCGGCGGCCGGCCCGATCAGTTCGGCCAGGCGCGCCTCGACATTCAGGTGAATGTCCTCATGCGCCTCGCTGAAGGCGAAACGGCCGCCTTCGATTTCGGCCCGGATTTGATCTAGACCGGCGGCGATCGCAGCGCCATCTTGCGGCGACAGGATGTTCTGTGCCACCAGCATCGCGCAATGCGCCTTGGAGCCGGCGATGTCCTCGGCCCAGAGGCGCTTGTCGAAATCGATGGACGCGTTGATGCGGCGCATGATCTCGGCCGGGCCGCCGGTGAAACGGCCACCCCATTGCTCATTCGCCGCGCTCTTGCCCGGCTTCGCTGCGCCGCTCATCCGACTGCCCGGGTGCAATGGAAGGCTGCAATGGTGAGATCGGGCCGGGCTCTACTGGTGGCTCTGCTGTTGGCTGCTGCCGGGTCCGGGCGCGTCGGCGCTGGCCGATGCGGACGCGGCCGGGCAGGCGCCCTTAGGCGAGTTCATCCCGGCCTCGCGGCCGCGGCCCGCCCCTCCGGTCGCCTTTACCGACGCCGACGGGAAAACCCTCAGTCTTCGCGATTTCGCCGGCAAGCTCGTCCTCGTCAACCTCTGGGCCACCTGGTGCGCGCCGTGCCGGCACGAAATGCCGTCGCTCGAGCGGCTGCAAACCCGACTCGGCGACAAGATTACGATCCTCGCGATATCCGAGGATCGCGGCGGCAGCAAGGCCGTTGCGCCGTTCATCGCCAAGCTCGGGCTCAAAGTGGTCAAGACTTATCTCGATCCAGAGAGCGCGGTCGGCCGCGCGTTCAAGGTCGACGGCCTGCCGACCAGCTTTCTAATCGATCGGCAGGGGCGGGTGCTGGGCCGGGTCGAAGGCGAGGCGGAATGGGATTCGCCAAAGATGCTGGCAATCATCGATCCCCTGCTGAGCGAGGACGAGGTGATCAAGACGTCCTTTCCGCGAGCACGTCCCTGAGAAAGTGCCCGCCGCGCCGCAAGCCCGCCTCGTCAATCGAATGGCCGATGCCGGGGCAGGTCAAGCGTCTCGACCGGGACGCCGGCGCTTGTCAGCGCGGTTTCCGCTGCCGCCAGCGACGCATAGGGAACGAGCGGGTCTTCCGTGCCGTGGACCAGCAAGATCCGGCGGGCGCGAGCGCAATTCATTCGTCAGCAGCTCGGGGGCGAGCAGCCGGCCGGAAAAGCCGACGATGCCGGCTGCCGGTTGGGTCCGCCGCAACCCGACGAACAGCGACATCATCGTGCCCTGCGAGAACCCGACCAGCGCCAGATCGCCGTCGCCGAGCCCCCGCGCGGCGAGCGCTTCATCGATGAAGGCGTCGAGGATCGGAGCCGGCGGCGCGCACGCCGGCCAGAACCGCCGCCGGACTGCGATCCTGCGAGCTGAACCACTGATAGCCATAAGGCGCCATGTCGCACGGGAACGGTGCGTTCGGCGACAGGAACTCGGCCTCGGGCAGCAGCGGAGCCCAGTTCGGGGCGAGCCCGATCAGATCGTTGCCGTCGGCCCCGAGCCCGTGCAGCAGGATCACGAGGCGGCTGGGCTTGCCGCCGGAGGCGGGCGGGCGCGACGGTCCGGACAGTTTGGGCATCATTGCTGCGGTCTTTCGAAAAGCCGGCGCAAAGGCGCAGACATAGCGGAAAGACTGCCCTGCTGTCACCCGCGGCGGCGCCGCCGATGACCGCTGCGCCCGTAGTGACGCGATTTGCCCCGAGCCCGACCGGGTACCTGCATCTCGGCCACGTCCGCTCCGCGCTCGAAGGGTGGCGTGCCGCTCGGACCGCCGGCGGGCGATTCCTGCTGCGGCTCGAGGATATCGACCGCGGGCGCTGCCGCGACGAATTCGCAGCGGCGATCCTCGACGACCTCGCCTGGCTAGGGCTCGCCTGGGACGGGCCAGTGCGCCGCCAGTCCGAGCATTTCGACGATTATCGCCGAGCCTCAACCGGCTGGCCGCGCTCGGCGTGATATACCCGTGCTTCTGCACGCGGCGTGCGATCCAGGCCGAGATCGCGCGGGCCGGCGGCGCGCCGCAGGGCGAGGCGGGGCCGCTCTATCCCGGCACGTGCCGCCGGCTGAGCTCCACGGAGCGCGCCGAAAAGCAAGACTCGGGGCTCGATTACGCGCTGCGGCTCGATCTCGCCCGTGCGCTAGCCTTGACCGGTCCGCTCGAGTGGGTTGAGGAAGGCGGCGGCGAGCCGCGCCGGGTTCCAGCCGATCCGGCGGCGCTCGGCGACGTCGTGCTGGCGCGCAAAGAGGCGCCGGCGAGCTACCACCTCGCGGTCACCGTCGACGACGCGATCCAAGGGGTGACGTTGGTCACCCGCGGCGAAGACCTCGCGCCGGCGACGCATATCCATCGCCTGCTGCAGGCGCTGTTGGGCCTGCCGACGCCGCGCTATCGCCATCACGAGCTGCTGACCGATGGAACCGGCCGCCGCCTCGCCAAGCGCGATCGGGCGGCGACGATCCGGGCGATGCGCGCGG
Organism: uncultured Alphaproteobacteria bacterium; assembly: GCA_963845735.1. GTDB lineage: Bacteria > Pseudomonadota > Alphaproteobacteria > ATCC43930 > CGMCC-115725 > AP-15. The sequence continues at coordinate 473,868 of CAWJTR010000008.1, forward strand.
CAGGCATGACCCCGGCGGAAATTCTCGACCGTGCCCTCGCTCCCGAAATCTAAACCTCTGCCCCGTCGGCGCTGCGCCAGGCGCCGGCGGACCACCATAATGGGCGGCCGAGGGTTTGGTCGAAAAATGCGTCGCCCTCGTAGCGGCCGGCGGGCGGACGGTCGCCGGTCGGGCCGGCGGGCGGCAAATGGCGAAAGCCGAGATCGAGCAATTGCCGCAACCAGGCGGTTTCGACGATGCGATCGACCGGCTCGAAGACGCCACCGTCTCCCGGCATCTCGAGCGCGTGCGGGATCTCGACGACGCCGCTCGGCGGAACCGCGAGCTGGTCTCCGCCGGCCAATTCGATCGTGGTCGGGGCCATTCCCTCCGGGGCAATCAGGCGATGGAAGATCATGCGTTGGTTTCCTCAAAAGAAGCGTCGGGGTCTGACAGCAGCGCGGACGGGCCAGCCGTGACCGGAAAGCGAAAATAGATGGCTAAAAGAGGACCGGCACTCGCGAAGTTCCAAGCTCGGAAGTTGGCAAGCTCGGCTGATCGGGGGAGCGGCTAGAGCGACATCTTCAACGCCTTCCGGAGCTTTCGCACGGTCTCGGCGCTCTTGAAGCCGTAAGGCGGATCGGATGGGGACAGCGCGAGCTCGCGCAGCGCCAACGCCAGCACCCTCTCGTTTCCGGTGCCGGCAGTGAAGGCGCCACGCTGCCACAGGGCGATCAGCGCCTCACGGAGCATTGCCCGCTGCGGGCGCTCGCGCCCACGACCGGCCACAGCGGCGGACGAACCGATCGTTACCTCGAGGCCGGCGATCTCGGAACCGTCCGGCAGGACCACGGAATTCCTCCCGAAATCGAATTGCATCCGGCCGAACCAGGCTGCCGATATCTCGATTCTCGCGCCGTCGCGAAACCCGGTGGCACGGCATCGGCCGGAACTGCCGGCCGCCTCGAACGCGCCGACCAGCTGGTGTTCGATCGCATCGATCTCTGCGAGCACGGATGGCGGGCCGCGATGCCGCGCAAGAAACGCATCGAATTTCTCGCTTTCGGCGCTACCAAACGGCGAAGGCGCCCCGGCGAATGGCGCCGGCGCGCCCCGCTGCGAGATCCGCTTGCGGCCTGCATCTTCTGCGTAAGCCGGCACAGCCTGATCGGCCTGATTGGATTTCTGTTCCTGCTGTGCCTGCCACTCCATTGAACCGGGGGCATAGACGGGCGCGACCGCAGGACGGCCTTCGAGTTCGGCCGCGAGACGGCAGTATCGTCGCCACAACTCGGGCTCGGCGCTGTTGATCAGCGCCTCGATCAGGGTCGAAGCTCGAATGGCGAGGGGATCCGGCAACGAATTTTCGCCGTTGGCCGCCTTCGGACGGCGGTGTCAAGGTCCGACGGGGCCGGACCGCCCTGCCAACACTGTGGAACGATTTTCGCTCCTCGACAAGGAGTGTCGCCGAGCCATCGAATTCTCGCCTGCCAGCCACGCAATTGCGCTGCGATGCAGCTTTTTGGGTATCGGTCGGCACCGCCTGTTATCGCGTCACAGTTTTGAAATAGGGTCGCGGCCCCAGCGGACCAGCACGACCTTACCGCCGTCGGGTGAGATCATTGAGGGCCGTTACTTGGAAGTAAGCGGTGAACGGAAAGCCACAGCAGGGGTTTTTGGTCGGAACGCGCACCTTTATGGCACCGAAGCAAGCGCGCGCCGCTCCCGTCTATGACGCTGCAGTTCGTGTTCGTGCTCCTCCGAGAGGGTCTCAAAGCCCTCTAGACAAACGGGCGGTCGATCAGGGAATCGGGCTATCAGGACAAGATCTCCCCCAATGGCTCTGAGATAGTGGCGGAGAGTCGAGATAAACACATCACTGCGCCGTTCAATCTTAGAGACGGCGTGTTGCCCGACGTGAAGCTTTTTCGCTACCGCCGTCTGTGTCTTCCCGATGGCCTCGCGAAGTTCGCGGAGCGACATTTCCTCGGCAATGAGCTCCGTCGCCCGCGCCTCGATCTTGGCACGCTCTCCTTCAGGAAGAGAAGCGACGATCTCATCTAGTGTCCGCGGCATAGCAGCCTCCGTATCACTTACCCTTGCGTTCCTTTACCCATTCGAGATGCGCGTCATACCGTCTGTCAGCCTTGGTGATCAGTTGCCGATAGAATCTTCTTGCCCCGGCCGCCTTTGTCACCAGCTACCAAAAGGATCGCTCTCTGCCGCGGGTCGAAGGCGAAGGCGACACGCCATACCCGCCAGCGGCATCGAAGCGCAACTCCTTCATATTTTTGTGCTTCGAGCCATTCAGTGTATCAACCCTTGGGCGGCCAAGTGTCGGACCAAACCTCTCGATCATCTTAGCCTGCGCCGTAAGCTCGACCCTCACGTCGACAACCAGCTCCAAATACTCGGGTTCGAACTCCTCTGCGTACTCGACTGTCCATGTGGACATTAACGTGTTCTCTACCCCATATGCCTTCAACGGCATATCCGCTATGAGCGCATATCTGATATGCGGGAACGGTTGGTCGTTATCGCTTAGGGCTGATCGTAGGCCGCTCCCCATGCAAAACCGGCGAAACTTACACGATTTTTGGAGCTAGCGGCTGCGCCAAAGTTGCACGATTGCCGAATATGGTCTCTTTGCACGGAGTAGGTCGCTCTGGGAAGGGCCACGGGCCGTGGCCAAAGACGATCTGACAAGCGGCAACCCTCTAAGTACCTGCCGCGCTCACGAATTGCGAAGGCGGCGGCTCGGTTTTGCGTATCATAACCAGATGGTCGACGATCGCCCGCGGGCAGCGATGTTGCGAGACCGGGGGCCTCGGTGAGAGGCGAGGCGCGCAGCCCGCTCGGCCATCGCGGTGCGATCACGGTCTCGATCATGCTGGCGACGATCATGCAAGGCGTCGACAACACGATCGCCAATGTGGCGCTGCCCCATATCCAAGGCAGCCTGTCGGCGGCCCAGGACCAGATCGCCTGGGTGCTGACTTCGTACATTGTCGCCGCGGCGATCACCATGCCGCTGACCGGCTGGCTCGCCGGCCGCTTTGGCATAAAATACGTGTTCTTGATCTCGGTCGCAGGCTTCACCGTGGCCTCGGCCTTGTGCGGCAGCGCCACCAGCCTGGCCGAGCTGGTGATCTTTCGCCTGCTGCAAGGCATCTTCGGCGCCGGCCTGGTGCCACTGTCGCAATCGGTGCTGCTGCAGATCAACCCGCCTGAACGGCACGGCCAGGCGATCGCGGTCTGGGGCATCGGCGTGATGCTGGGGCCGATCTTTGGCCCGATGCTGGGCGGCTGGTTGACCGAGGACTACAACTGGCGATGGATATTCTACATCAACGTGCCGGTCGGGTTGATCGCCTCGATCGGTATTCTGGTGTTCATCCGCGAAGCGCGGCATGCGCATCGCGAGGCGTTCGATTTCTTCGGATTCGCCACGTTGAGCATCGCGATCGGCGCACTGCAGCTGATGCTCGACCGGGGTGAACTTAAGGATTGGTTCGGCTCGACCGAGATCTGGGCCGAGGCGGCGATCGCCGCGGTCGCGGGATATCTCTTCATCGTCCATACGGCGACCGCGGGTGAGCGGTCGTTCCTGAACCGCAGTCTCTTAAAGAACATGAACTTCGCGGCCGGCACGATCCTGATGTTTTTTGTCGGCGGCATCCTCAGCGGCACTCTGGCTTTGGTCCCGACGATGCTGCAATCCTTGATGGACTATCCGGTATTCCTGACCGGGCTGGTGACCGCGCCGCGCGGCGTCGGCACGATGGCGGCGATGTTCTTCGTCGGGCGGCTGATGAACCGCCTCGACCACCGGCTGATCATCCTGGCGGGGCTGCTGATGACCGTAATCTCGTTGTGGCAGATGACTGGCTTTTCGCTGCAGATGGGGATGGCGCCGGTCATTACGTCAGGGGTGCTGCAGGGGTTCGGATTGGGCTGCACCTTCGTCCCGCTGAACACCTTGGCGCTTTCCAACCTGCCGCGTCACATTATGACCCAGGGCACGGCGTTGCGCAGCCTGATGCGCAATCTCGGCGGCAGCATCGGCATCTCGATCTTCGAGACCTTGCTGATCCAGAACACCCAGATCGTCCATTCCCGGCTCGTCGAGCATTTGCGCCCGGACAACCCGCTCGCCCGAGCCCCGTTTCTGGCGGCGCCGTTCAGCCTCAGCAACCCGTCTGGTCTTGCGGCGCTCAACGCCGAAGTCACCCGCCAGGCCTCGATGGTCGCCTATATCGACGTCTTCACCTCGATGATGATCATCGTGGCTGCCATGATCCCGTTGTTGCTGGTGGTGCGGCCGCCACGGCAGACCCGTACGGCGCCGGTCGCCGTAGGTGCCCGCGAGCCTGCGCGCCGGCTGACCTCGGCAGCGGCAAGCTATCGAATTCGCTTCTACCAGCCGCGCGATCTGAACAGGTGGCGGCGCTCGAATTTTCCGTATCATAGCTTATTATCACCTTCGGGTAGTTCTTTGTCGGTCTGGCATCGCTATGAAACTCGAACGCAGCTTCGGTTATCTCGTGCACGATGTGGCCCGCCTGTTCGCGCGACGCTTCAACCAGCGGGCGCTGCTGTTTCTTGGGCTCACCCGGTCGCAGTGCCGCGTGCTGGGCTATCTCGCCCGCCACGAAGGGATCAATCAGGCCGGTCTTGCCGATCTGCTCGAGATCAAGCCGATGACCCTGGTGCGTCAGCTCGATCGCATGGAGGAGGATGGCTGGATCGAGCGCCGACCCGATCCGGGCGACCGCCGGGCCCGCCGGTTGTTCTTGACTGAAAAGGCGCGCCCGATCCTCGCCCGCATCCTCGACCTGTCGAGTGCAGTCCGCAGCGAGGCGTTCGCTGACCTGACCGACGTAGAGGGCCGGCAGCTAGTTGACCTGCTGCGCCGAGTTCACGGCAATCTTTGCGATCGCATTCCGCCGCCGTTGGTGACCCCGCTGCCCAAGGCCGTGGAACCGAGCGATCGTGCCGCGCGACATCGAGTACCGGTCGCGGCCGATTTATCGCCGGTCGGGGGCCACCAGTGACGACCTCCGCCGACAACGAAGCATCCTCGTCGATCGGCGCCCTTCGCGCCGCCGTCGAGGGCCGGCCGGCGATCCTCGGAAGACGACGCTCCTGGCGCCAGCGGCTGCGGCTGCCGCTGATGCTGCTCGGGCCGATCGTCGTGCTGGTCGGCGCGGGATGGTGGTATCTGACGACCGGGCGTTACGTCTCGACCGACGACGCCTATGTCGACGCGGCGAGGGTCTCGATCAGCAACGAGGTTTCTGGCCGCGTCGCCGAAATCGATGTTCGCGACAACGAGCTGGTGAAGGCCGGCCAGGTGCTGTTCACCCTCGATCAGCGGCCGTTCCGCATCGCCGTCGAGGAGGCCAAGGCGCAGCTGGCGTCGATCAAGCTCCAAATCGAGGCGATGAAGGCGACCTATCAGCAGAAAAAGGCCGACGCCGCCGCCACCGAGGCCACCCTTGTCTATCAGCAGCGCGAGTTGGAGCGGCAGCAGCGTCTGCTCGCCTCGGGCACCGCTTCGCAGGCGCAATACGACCAGATCGAACCACGCCTACAAGATCGCCCGCGAACAGCTCGCCTCAAAGGAGCAGGACGTCGCCAGCACCCTCGCCAGCCTCGGCGGCGATCCCGACATCCCGGTCGCCCAGCATCCGATGGTGCAGCACGCCCAGGCGGCGCTCGATCGCGCCGAGCTGAACCTTTCCTACACCGTGGTGCGCGCCCCCGAAGCCGGCATCGTCACCAAGGTCGACCAGCTCCAGGCCGGCAACTGGGTACAAGGAGTGGACACCGGCGCGGCTCCGACCGCGCTCTTTTCCCTGGTGTCGACCAAGCGCGTCTGGGTGACCGCCAATTTCAAGGAGACCGAACTCACCCATATGCGGCCCGGACAGGCGGCGACGGTCGAGGTCGATACCTATCCCGATCTTGTCCTTCCCGGCCACGGGTGCAAAGCTTGAGCCCGGGGACGGGGCTCGACCTTCTCATTGCTGCCGGCGGAAAATGCGACCGGAAACTGGGTCAAAGTGGTCCAGCGCCTGCCGGTGCGCCTCAGTTTCGATAAGCTCGACCCGGACCATCCGCTCGCCGCCGGGCTCAGCGTTACCGTCGAGGTCGATACCGAGTTCCACCGGCCGTGGCTCGACCGCATTGACCGGATGTTCGCATGGCTCGTCGGCCGGCCGACGCAAACAGCGGAGCGGTGAGCGACGTTACCCCGGCCCCGGTGCCGAACCGGGGCTGGATCACGGTCTCGATCATGCTGGCGACCTTCATGCAGGGGGTCGACACCACGATCGCCAACGTGGCGCTGCCGCACATGCAGGGCAGCTTCTCGGTGGCGCAGGACCAGATCGCCTGGGTGGTGACCTCCTACATCGTCGCCGCGGCGATCATGACGCCGCTGACCGGCTGGCTCGCCGGCCGGTTCGGAATCAAATACGTCTTTTTTATCTCGGTCGTCGGCTTCACCTTGGCCTCGGCGTTGTGCGGCATGGCCACCAGCCTCACCCAGCTGGTAATTTTTCGCCTGCTCCAGGGCGTCTGCGGCGCGGCGTTGGTCCCGCTGTCCCAAGCGGTATTGCTGCAGATCAACCCGCCTCATCGCCAAGCGAGGGCAATGGCGGTCTGGGGCCTAGGGGTCATTCTCGGCCCGATCATCGGCCCGGCGCTCGGCGGCTGGCTAACCGACGACTACAGTTGGCGCTGGGTGTTCTTCATCAATCTGCCGGTCGGGCTTCTCGCCGGCGCCGGCATCCTGATCTTCATCCACGAAACGCGCCGGGCCCAGCGCGAGGCGTTCGACTTCTTCGGCTTTGCGACGTTGAGCGTGGCGATCGGCGCCTTGCAGATGCTGCTCGACCGCGGCCAGCTGAAGGACTGGTTCGGCTCGAGCGAGATCTGGATCGAGGCGACGATCGCCGGGCTCTGCCTCTATCTCTTCATCGTCCATACGGCGACCGCTACCGACCGGTCGTTTCTGAACCGCGATCTGCTCAAGGATGCCAACTGCATCGCCGGCACCCTGCTGATGTTTCTGATCGGCATCCCGCTTTACGGGACCATGACGTTATTGCCGACGATGCTGCAGGATCTGATGAACTACCCGGTGTTTACCACCGGGCTGGTGACGGTGCCGCGCGGCGTCGGCACGATGATCGCCATGCTGGTGGTCGCCCGCCTGGTCGGCCGGGTCGATACCAGGTTGCTGATCTTCGTGGGGCTCGTGTTGACCGCGGTGTCGATGTGGCAGATGACCGGGTTTTCGCTGCAAATGGGAATGGGCCCGGTCATTTCGACCGGGATGATGCAGGGTTTCGGCCTCGGCTTCGTATTTACCCCGTTGAGCATCGTAACTTTTTCGACCTTGCCGCGGAACCTGCTGACCCAGGGCACAGCGATTTTCAGCTTGATGCGCAATATCGGCGGCAGCGTCGGCATCGCCATCGTCGAGGCGCTGCTCGATCAGAACACCCAGATCGTGCATTCGCGCCTCGTCGAGAGTTTGCGGCCCGACAACCCGCTCGCCCGTGCGCCGCAATTGGGGCCGCCCTATAGCTTGGTGACGCCATCGGGTGTCGCCGCGCTGAACGCCGAGGCGACGCGGCAAGCGGCAATGGTGGCCTATATCGACGATTTCATGCTGATGATGCTTCTCGTCATCGCCGCCGTGCCGCTGTTGTTGCTGCTGCGCCGGCCGCGAGTCGATTCCCGGCGGAGCAGCCGTCGCCGCCGTCGATTAGCCGAGCGACGAGATGATCTCACGATAGGCCGCCTCGGGAAACGCTTTCAGCGTTTTGGTTCGCACCGTCCCCAGCATCCCGAGCAGCAAGGTAAACCTTGCCGCCACGGCATCGTCCGGCGCCTCATAAATCGCGATCAGATCGTAATCGCCCATCGTCATGTAGAGGCCCTTGAACTCGCCGCCCATATCGGTCAGTGCTTTTCTCGCGGTATCGACCCGGCGCGGCGAGTCCTTGGCCTTTTGCGCTCCCTGATCCGTCCAGTTGGCGAGCATGATGTAAGTGGGCACCGCGTTCCTCCCTTCCTTGTGGTTGAGCGCCCGCCGGCGTTAGCGGCGGATTCTACTACACTGCCCTACGTTTTGTTGTCAGGCCGGCACCCTCTCGTCCGCCGCGATACGGTCGAGCTTGGCGGCGATGATGAAATCATTCTCGTGCAGCCCCTTGATCTTTTTGGTGTGCAGCGAGACCGTCGCGAAGCCCCAGCCGAAGCGGATCTCGGGGTGATGGCTTTCGGCCTCTGCGAGAGCAGCCGCGCGCTCGACAAAGCCGAAGGCCTCGCGGAAATTCTTGAAGCGATAGGTCCGCTCGATCCGCTTTGCTTCGTCGAGCAGACTCCAATCTGGAGCTTGGACGTGGAAGCTCTCGGCCTCCTCGCGGGTGAGCGGCGGGATGCCGCCACGGCAAGGCGTGCAACTTTTCTCGACGAGTGCTATGGCCATCTGTCACCTCCATCGAAATGCCAGCAGCATAGCACGAAGCGCGGGACGGAGGTGCGGAGGTCCGGTTCGATGGGGTCTTGGGTACTTGCGCGGGCGCCGGCCTTTATTTTGGTCCTGACGTTGGTTTCCGGCTACGGCGGATCAGTGGCCCAATCTGGCGGCAGCTGGCAGGCGGTGCTCGCCGCCGGCGACGATGCCGAGCCGGTATTCGATGACGCCACCCGGGCCTTGGCCCGGCGTCTCATCGCGTCGGGGGTGCCTCCCAGCCAACATCCACCGGCTGAGCGCGAGCAACGCCGAACTGCGCCACGGCGTCGAACCCGCCACCGCCGAGAACCTGCTGCGGCAGATTGCCGACCTGCCGGCGCGGCCCGGCGACCATTGCTTTGTCTTTATGACCTCGCATGGCGAGCATGACGCCGGGTTGTGGCTCGCCCGCTCGCAACGGGCGTTGCACCCGGAAGAGCTCGCCCAAGCCCTGTCGCGCGGCTGCGCGAAAGGTGCCGACGGTGGTCATCGTCTCGGGCTGCTACACCGGCGGTTTTGCCGCGGGGCCGATGGCCGAACCGAACCGTATCATCCTGACCGCGGCGCGCCGCGATCGGCCCTCCTTCGGCTGTCAGGTCGAGCGCACCTACACGGTTTTTGATCAATGCCTGCTCGGCGCCCTGCCGCAATCGGCGAATTGGCGGGCGGTATTCGGCAGGACCAGCCGATGCGTCAGCCGTCAAGAGCACGCGCGCGGCGAGCTACCGTCGGAGCCGCAGGCCTATTTCGGATCAGCGGTCGCGGATATGCGCGCCGCCTTCTGAGCATCGGCGCAATCGGACGCTATGGGCGGTACCGTGGGCCACAGCCAGTCGTCATGGGAGAAAACCGCCGTTATGGCGCCGGTTGCAGCTGACCGCGGATTTCTCCGCCCTTATTCGCCGCCGTGTGAATGTTGACGTAGTATTGCCCGGCCTCCAGGTCGGCCATCTGCGCTGCGGTCAAGGTCGCCGAGCCTTTGATCGGGCTGGCCAGGTTGCCTTTCAGCGGGACCACCACTCCGGCATTTTGTCCCGGGCCTGCCGGACCGTGAATATGGGCTGCCTTCGCCGGGCCGGTCAGACCCGAATAGGTGACGTCCCAGACCAGCTTTCCGGTGTCGGTATCGAGCGTCACCGTCGCGGTGCCGGTCCCGGCGCTGGTGGTCGGTGGAACCTCGCTGGCGCCGCTGAGGGTCGCCTTGAAGATTTTTGTCTCGGCCTGGGCAGCGCCCGAGACCAGACATAAAGCGAGGACCCCCAAAACCGATAACCGCAGATAACCCATGTTCTCCTCCTTGCCGTGTCGTTCGGACGCGGAAGACTATTCAAGGGGCTCGCTCGAGCGAGAAGCGGAAAATGACGGAAAAGATAGTCTGTGCGGTTTATTTCCATTCACTTCATCGTGAGGCCGCCCCCGGTCCATCCGGTCGCCAAGCAGCAGTCCCCGTCACCGAGCGTTCGCATAAGGCGCGACTTTCACCATAGCGCAGCGAGGTCTCGACCGTCCCGCCATCCAATCGGTTCAGGCGGAAGACATGGGTCTTCTGCTCGCGGCCGGCGAGATGCATCACGCCGATCGCCTCATGCGGCGAATAGGGCTCGACGAACAAACCGCGCGCGGCGTCAAAGGCGGGCGCCGCGTCCCCCGGCATCCAGTTGCAATAGGCCGGCAGGAAATCGACCGGCAGATGCTCGGCAAATATTGCGTAGTTGAGTGCGGTCTGCTCGACAAAGAAGAACCGCGTCCGTTGCGCAACCTGCGCCATGATCCGCGCCCATACCTGCCAGTGCGGGGCGTCGCCGCGCAAGGCAAAAACACCGCAATTGACGATTGGATTGCGGCCGAGACGGTCGGCGGCGCGCCAGCCGAACGCCTCACGGTAGTTCTTCCACGCCAAAGTCCGGCCGAACAGTTTCGGCCGCTTGTAGTGGCGTTTATAGGCGCGGTCGATCTCCGGGGTGATCGCCAGCTTGCCGCCGCGCGCGGCGCCGGCATACAACTCGACCACCCGCCAGTCTTGCAGCCAGGCATCGGCGTCGATCCAGAGGTAGGTCTCGTAGCCCGGGAAGTGGCGCGGCAGAAAGGGCCGCGCGAACTGCGCCTTGCGCGCTTCCGGGGTGTGCTCGCGCCCCGGAAAATCGATATCCCAGTCAGGATGGACGAGATGGGTTACGCGTTGGGCGAGCCACGCGCGCTGCTCCGGTTCGAGCCCGACATCCAAAATTCCGATCTCAGCGTCCCGGCGCTGGGTCCGCACCGACAGGACGGTGTCGCGCAACAGTGGGAAATACGCGCGATCCGCCCCGCTGACGATCAACAGGCGGTCGGACGCGGTCATCGGCCGGCGCTGGCCAGACGGCGTGCGTCAAGGGACCAGGCGGTAGCCGCCGGACTCGGTTACCAGGATCTCGGCGCGTGTCGGATCACGCTCGATCTTTTGGCGCAGCCGATACACATGGGTCTCCAAGGTGTGGGTCGTCACCCCGGCATTGTAGCCCCACACCTCGCCGAGCAAGGTATCGCGCCCGATCACCCGATCGCGCGCGCGATAGAGGTATTTGAGGATCGCCGTTTCCTTTTCGGTGAGCCTGACCTTCTTGCGCCCGCCCGGGTCGAGCAGCAGCTTGGCGCCAGGGCGGAAGGTATAGGGGCCAATCGTGAATTCGGCGTCGTCGCTGTGCTCGCTCTGGCGCAGATGGGCGCGCAGGCGAGCGAGCAATACGCTCAGCCGAAACGGCTTCGTGACGTAATCGTCGGCGCCCGCATCGAGGCCGAGGATGGTGTCGGCGTCGCTGTCGGCCCCGGTCAGCATGACGATCGGCACCTGAACTGCCGCATCGCGCAAGCGGCGGCACAGCTCCCGCCCATCCATGTCGGGCAGGCCGACATCGAGCAGGATCGCGTCGAGGTGCTCATGTTTGGCGATTTCCAGCGCCCGCGCCGCGGTTTCGCACTCCACGGTCACGAACTCCTCGTTGAGCTCCAGCTGCTCGGTTAGCGATTGGCGCAGCGCACTGTCATCGTCGACGATCAATATTCTGCGACCAGCCCTCATGACCCCATCCGCCGGGTTCGGAAGACCAGCATGGCCGTCCCTGTGTCACTATCGGGGGCCGTGCTGTCGAAACCAGCAATTATCCGCCGGGTCCATCCCGTCTCATCCCCGATAGGCGCGTTTCGAGCTTAACCGATCCCCGTCGCTTGCGCCAGCCGGCGGCCTCACCGAGCAGTTTCAGGCGCTACAAGGAGACCCGGCACGGGGTCTCTGGGCGCGACGCTGTAGTCCCGGTGTACCCGGAGCCGACAGTGTTCGGCTCGACCGTGTCGGGAATGCTCCTATGCGAATAAGTTTGCTGGCGCCGCAGCCGCCGCCGCCTATGATGCGCGGGCGGTGTAGAGGAGAATCGGGTGCCCGAGTTCAAGACAATTTCGAGCGCAGCGCATGACGGCGTCCGCCGACGACGACGAATGCGGGCCGCGACCTGGGCGGGGCGATCACTGCGTTGCGCCGCGCCGAGCCGGTGCTGATCCGCGACGATAAGCTGAACGTGCTCGCGATCGCCGCCGAGTTGGTGACCGAAGAGAATTTGCGCCGGCTGCGCGAAGTCTCCGCCGACGTCGCCGCGTGTCGTGCTGACGCGCCGTCGTGCGGTGGCGCTGGGCCTCGCGCCGCGTGAGGACTTGTCGGGCGCGTTGACGATCTCGGTTTCTCTCGAAATGCCGGCAGCGGTGATCCGCAACCTGGCTGACCCGGGGGCATCGCTTGGTGTGGAGCCGCCGGGGTTCGGTCCTCAGCCGGTCCTCGCCAAGGGTGGGGCCTTGGCCGCGGTCACCCTGGCAAAGCTCGCGTCGTTGCTGCCGGCGGCGCTGGTCGTTCGGGTCGGGGCGGCCGAGGCCGCAGTTTCTGGCGCGGCGCGCCGACCTGGCGGCGATCGAGGCCGCAACGGTGTTCAAGCGCGATGCCGCAACGGCCGGTCTGACCCGCGTCGCGGAGGCTCGGGTGCCTCTCGCCGACGCCGAAAACGCTCGTCTGATCGCGTTTCGGCCGGGCGACGGCGGCGTCGAGCATCTGGCGATATTGATCGGGGCGCCCGATCCGGCAGCCCCTGTGCTGGTGCGGCTGCATTCGGAATGCTTCACCGGCGACCTGCTGGCCAGTCTGCGCTGCGATTGCGGCGATCAACTGCGAGGCTCCATCGCGGCGATCGCGCGGGCCGGCGGCGGCGTGCTGCTCTACCTCGCTCAGGAAGGACGCGGCATCGGTCTCGTCAACAAGCTCAGGGCCTATCAGCTGCAGGACGCCGGCTTCGACACGCTCGATGCCAACGAGCAGCTAGGCTTTGACGCCGACGAACGCGTCTATCTGCCGGCCGCGGAGATGCTGCGTCAGCTCGGCTTCGGCATGATCCGCTTGTTGACCAACAACCCCGACAAGATGGCGGCGCTCCAGCGCTACGGCATCCGCGTCGTCGAGCGGGTGCCGCACGTCTTTCCGGCGAACGGCCACAACGAGCGTTATCTGCTCACCAAAGCCACCCGCAGCGGGCACTTGCTCTGAAGTAGGCGCGCCGGCCCTCGGCTCAGAGCGTGGCCTCCCAGATGCCTTCGACAAGATAGGCTTCGTCCTCGCCGGGCCACGGCGGCATTGTCGCGCCGAGCACGGTCAACGGCTCCGGACTGTCGCAGCGAAATTGAAATTGCGTGCCGGTAGGTATGCTGAGCGACACGCCGGCATCGATCTCGTCGATTTCCTCCTGCTGGCCAAGCTTGCGCCAGATCCGGCCGCGGCCTGAGAGCACGTACCAGATCTCTTCGACGGTACGATGAGCGACCGCCTTCGAGACGGAATCGGGCTGGAGGGAAAAGACGGCAAGGCCGCCGCGGGAAAGGCCGCACAATACGCGCACCTCGGAGCCGTCGGGGGCGATCGCATCGGGCGCGCCGGCAATGCGCCGAGTTTCAAACGTCATTTTTGGCACCTCCGTCAGGGTCGCTCTACGAAAGCGCGGCCGGCGCGGATTGACAAAACCGGCATACCCCCCGACAACCCGGCGACGAGACAAGAACCGAAGGGGTCGAGGGATGGGCATGCTCGAAGGACGGGTTGCAATTTGCGCCGGCGCAGGTCGGGGGGTCGGAGCCGAGGTCGCCAAGCTGATGGCGGCGCATGGGGCAAAGGTCGTGATCAACGATCCCGGCACCAGCGGCAGCGGCGAAGGGTCCGACCAAACGCCGGCGCAGGAGATCGTCGACCAGATCAAAGCGGCGGGCGGCGAGGCGACGGCGAATTACGGCTCGGTCGCCAAATTCGACGACTGTCTCGCGATGGTCCAGCAGGCCCGCGACACCTTTGGCGGGTTGCACATCGTGTTCGACGCTGCGGGCATCCTGCGCGACAAGATGTTCCACAACATGTTCCCGGAAGACTGGCAGGCGGTCATCGACGTCCATTTGACCGGCCATTTCAACATCAACCGGGCTGCGATCAACCTGTTCCGCGAGCAGAATTACGGCCGGATCATCATGGTGTCGTCGACCTCGGGCCTGCTCGGCAATGTCGGCCAGTGCAATTATGGTGCGGCCAAGTTCGGCATCGTCGCCTTGGCGCGGATCGTCGCGATGGAGAACGCGTCGCGAGGGATTACCGTCAACGTCATTTGCCCGTCGGCCGACACCCGCATGACCCGCTCGGTGCCGACGCCGAAGGATCCGCAGGCCGCAGCCATGCGCGAGGAAAGGCTGCGCCGCAGCCGGGCGGACGCGATCGCCCCGCTGTGCGTCTTTCTCGCCTCCGAGCAGGCCGCCAACGTCAACGGCCAGGTCTTTCATCAGCGCGCCGGCGAATTGTCGCTGTATGGCCATATGCGGCCGGTGCGCATGGTTCATCGCCAGGGCGGCTGGACCCCCGAGACCTTGGCCGAGGTCGCAATCCCGGCCTTGGCGCCACAATTCACCCCGCTCGACAGCCGCGCCGTGCATCCGGGCCTGCCGATGGAGTAACCCGGCGGTTCAGCCGAGAGACAAGGGCGCGACGGGCGGCGGCGAGGCATTGCTCGGGCCCGCCGCCAGCGTCGATGCGGGTCCAGTCCATCGGCCCAGGGTCGTGGCGCAGCTGTTGCGCCAGGATCTCAGGAGTGGCGTCGGAGGCGTCGCCGCGGCGGGTGCGGATGCGCTCGGCCATAGCGTCCGCCCCCGCTTCGAGCCAAAGACCCGAAAACGGCGCACCAGCATGGCGCGCGATATCGGCGAAGGAGCGCCGTTGCCCCGGGGTCAACGAAACCGCGTCGATGATGACCGAATACCCGGCGGCGAGTGCGGTGGCCGCCTTTCGGCGCAACGCGTCGTAGACCCGGCGGGTGACGTCGGGAGTGTAGGCCTCGGCCGGAAGCCTTGTTTCGGGCGCCGCGCCGAGCAACAGCTTGCGCGTCACATCGCTGCGCAGGACACGGGCGCCGGGCCGCAGACCGATCTCGGGGGCCAGGCCGGCGGCGAGCGTCGATTTGCCGCTGCCGCTCAAGCCGCCGATCGCGACCAGCCGGCGGGGCCGTGGTTCCAGCAAACGGTGCGCAAGGTCGAGATATCGCCGCGCCTCTTCGGCCATTTCCGCTTTTTTTCGGGATTCGCGGCTCGCGCCAGCGCCGTCGCCGTGACATGGGCGCGGATCCCGGCCCGCAACGACAGAAACAGCGGCATCGCCGCCAGCCCATCATCCTCCCCGGTGCGGTCGAGATAGCGGTTCAGCACCCGGTTGGCGAGGTGCGCCAGCCCGCGATGTTCGAGGTCCATCAGCAGAAAGGCGAGATCGTAAAGAACGTCGATGCTGGCGAGGGCGTCGGAAAATTCGAGGCAGTCGAACAGGGTCGGCTTGCCGTCGAGCAGGCAGATGTTGCGCAGATGCAGATCGCCATGGCAGCGCCTCACCTTTCCCGCTGCCTTGCGGATTTCGAGCAGCGCGTCCGCGGTGGCCAGTGCTGCGCGCCATTTGTCGAGGATTGCCTCGACACGCTCGCGGGCGAAACCAGCCCCGCGCACGGCGGCAAGGACCTGGTGATTGGTCTCGGCGATGTCGCGCAGAGCCGCTGTCCCGCCTTGGTCGGGGCGCCGCTCGGCCGCTTGGTGGAATTGCGCGATGTGATCGGCTAGCGCGTCCATCAGCCGTTGATCCAGCCCGCCAGCCTGGGCGAGCGCGTCGAACAGCAATGCCTGATCGAACCGCCGCATCACCACGACCCAGTCGATGGCCGGGCCTTCATTCGAAAAACACACCGCCCCCGAACTGCGCGCCAGCCGGCGAAGGTTCAGATAAAGCGCGGGCGCAGTGCGCCGGTTCAGCGCCAACTCGGCCGCACAGACCTCGCGCCGCCGCTCCGCGGTCGAAAAATCGAGATAGGGCAGTTTTACCGCGCGCTTGAGCTTGTAGGCGCGATCACCGGCGAGAAAGACCAGCGACACATGGGTTTCGACGATTTCGACCCGCTCGACCCCCGGCCCATAGGAAGACGGACGGCTGAGAAAGGCGATCGTCTCGCGCTGATCATCGGCCTGCGGCCCGCCCCCGGCAGCCACTAGAACAAGTTTCCCTGCTCCGGGCGGGGCGGGGCGCGGCGGACCGGCCGCCGCGGGGTGCGGCCGGCGATGGCGCCCACTTTGCCGTCGTAGAATTCGAGGTCCAGCGCTGCGCCAAGCTTGACCTTGGCAGCCTCGGTGACGACCCGGGCATCGCCGTCGCGCACCACGACATAGCCGCGCGCGAGCAGGCTCTCGTGCCGCTCCGAGTGGGTCGCCAGGCGGCCGGCGAAGTTGTCGAGCGCGTCGTGCCGCGCCGCGATCGAACGCGCCATCGCGGCGCGCAGCCGAGTCTCCGTCTCGATGAGGCGGGAGCCGGCGCGGGCGAGGTCGGCCGCCAACACCTCGGGCCGCAGCCGCACCGCGGCGAGATCGAGGCGGTGCCGCGCCGCGCGCAGATGCCGTTCCGCGGCAAGCCGCAGCCGCTCGGCGCGGTCATCGAGGCGCTGCGCCGCGTTGCCGATCAGATCCTGCGGCGACGGCAGCCCGCGCGCCAGCCCCGCGAGATGCATCCGGCGCTCGGCGAAGAACCGGGCGAGCCCGCCCGCAAGCCGCGACGACTTGCCGGAGAGGTCGGCGATCAGGTCGAGCCGCACCGGCACCGCCATCTCGGCGGCGGCGGTCGGCGTCGGCGCGCGCCGGTCGCTGGCGTGGTCGATCAGGGTCGTGTCGGTTTCGTGCCCGACCGCCGAGATCAGCGGGATCAGCGAGGCCGCCGCAGCGCGCACCACGATCTCCTCGTTGAACGCCATCAAATCTTCGAGGCTGCCGCCGCCGCGAGCGACGATGATCAGATCGGGCCGCGGCACATCCCCATCGGGCAGGCGGTTGAATCCCTCGATCGCCGCCGCCACCTGGGCCGCCGCCCCTTCGCCCTGGACCGCCACCGGCCAGATCAGCACCCGGCGCGGAAATCGGTCGGCGAGCCGGTGCAGGATGTCGCGAATGACCGCCCCGGTCGGCGAGGTCACCACCCCGATCACCCCGGGCAGAAACGGCAGCGGCTTTTTGCGCTCGGCCGCGAACAGCCCCTCGGCGGCGAGTCGCTGGCGCCGCTCTTCGAGCAGCTTGAGCAGCGCGCCAACCCCGGCCAACTCGATCGTGTCGATGACAAGCTGATATTTCGAGCGCCCGGGAAAGGTGGTCAGCCGCCCGGTGCACACCACCTCCATCCCGTCCTCGGGCTTGACCGCGAGCCGGATCGCGGTGGCGCGCCAACACACTGCGTCGAGCACCGCGTCGGCGTCCTTGAGCGCGAGATAGCAATGGCCTGAGCCGTGGCGCTTGAAGCCCGAGACCTCGCCGCGCACGCGGACATAGCCGAATCCGTCCTCGATCGAGCGCTTGAGTGCCAGCGACAGTTCCGAGACGGTATATTCGGTCAGGTTCGTGCGGGGCGGGGCCGCGACCAATAGATCATCCATCCCCACATGATAGCCGAGCACAGGAGCAAGGGCGATGCGGGTGCTGGTGGTGGGTTCGGGCGGACGCGAGCATGCGCTCGCCTGGGCGATTGCGGCCTCGCCGCTGGTCGACCGGCTGTTCTGCGCGCCGGGCAATGCCGGGATCGCCGAGGAGGCCGAATGCGTGCCGATTCGCGCGACCGACATCGCGGCACTGGTCGGCTTTTGCAAGCGCGAGCGGATCGATTTCGTCGTCGTCGGGCCGGAGGCGCCGCTCGCCCTCGGCCTCGTCGATGCGCTCGAGGCCGAGGGCATCGCCGCCTTTGGCCCGAGCGCGGCAGCGGCGGCGCTCGAAACCTCGAAATCCTTTGCCAAGGATCTGTGCGCCGTCGCCGGGGTTCCGACGGCGTCCTATCGCCGTTTCCACGATCCGGCGGCGGCGAAGGCCTATATCGCCGAGCGCGGCGCGCCGATCGTCGATCAAGGCCGACGGCCTCGCCGCCGGCAAGGGCGTCGCCGTCGCGATGGATCTCGACACCGCCTTTCGCGCGGTCGACGCCGCGCTGGTCGAGCACCGTTTCGGCGAGGCCGGGCATGAAATCGTCGTCGAGGATTTTCTCGAAGGCGAGGAGGCCAGCTTCTTCGCGCTGGTCGACGGCAAGGACGCTCTGCCGCTCGCTACCGCCCAGGACCACAAGCGCTTGGGCGAGGGCGACACCGGCCCGAATACCGGCGGCATGGGCGCCTTTTCCCCGGCCACCGCCATGACTCCGGCGCTCGAAGGCCAGGTCATGGACCGCATCATCCTGCCCACGATCGCGGCGATGCGGGATCAGGGACGAGTGTTCAAGGGCGTCCTCTATGCCGGGCTGATGGTGACCGAATCAGGCCCGATGCTGCTCGAATACAATGTCCGCTTTGGCGACCCCGAGGCGCAGGCGCTGATGATGCGGCTGATCAGCGACCCGCTGCCGGCGCTGATCGCGGCGCATGACGGGATTTTGCGGCAGGTCGATCTGCGCTGGCATGCCGATGCGGCGCTATGCGTCGTGATGGCGGCGCGCGGCTATCCTGACGACCCCCAGCGCGGCAGCGAGATCCGCGGCCTCGACGCCGCCGCCAGCGACCCCGCGATCAAGATCTTCCACGCCGCCACCCGCCGCGAGCCTGCCCCGGCGGCGCCGGGGGCTCGCGCCTCCTTGCCGATGGCGGGCGCGTCCTCGGCATCACCGCGTTGGGCAGCGACCTCACCCAAGCCCGCGACCGCGCCTACGCCGCGATCGACCGGATCGACTGGCCCGAAGGCTTCTGCCGCCGCGACATCGGCCGCCGCGCGATCGGGCGATAGCTGGCTAGGGCGGTGCGGCTCAGCTGGCGGAGAAGGCGATTTCGACGCGGCCGAGCGGGCCGAAATCGGCGGCGATATGGGTGCCGTGCCGGGTGAAGACCATGCCGGTCCACGATCCGGTGGTGACGAAGGCGCCGGCCTTGGCGCCGCCGCGGCTCCGCATCAGATTGGCGAAATCGACGAGCGCCGCCACCGGATCCCGCGCGGCGCCCATGCTGCTGTCGGCGAACGGCTTGCCGTCCTCGGTGATCCGCATCTCGGTCCGCGAAAGATCAAGCTTCTCCCAGTCCGCCACCGCGGCGCCCCAGACGAGCCCGCCATTCGAATAATTGTCGGCGAGGATCGACGGCCGGCCGAGCGACTGAAAATCTTTGTAGCGCGAATCGACTACCTCGATGACCGGATGCATGGTGGCGCCCGCGGTGACCTCGGCGCGCTCATACGGCGCCGCGCGCGGCGGCAGGTCGTGGCCCAGGCGAAACGCGATCTCGGCCTCGATGGCGATCAGCCGCAGCTCGCGCGCGGCTGTAGCTGAAGCCGGGCTCGGCCGGATCATCCGGGCAAAGATCGGCGCGCAGAATGCCGCGGTGGTCGCCGAAGCGGCGCCGACCTTCCAGCCGCCGATCGTCTCGCCGAGCCGGCGAACGACAGCATCCTGGATCTGATAGGCGTCGGCATCCGATTGCGGCCGGCAACCGGGCGGCAGTTCGGCCAACGGCTCCCCGCCGCGCGCTGCAGTCAAGAGCCGCGCGGCTTCTTCGGCTTGTTCGGCATGCATCGATCATCCCCCAATCGGAGAGTTACGGAGCGGCGAGGAATTCGAGCGCTGCGGCGACGCCGCCGGCGTGGTGCGGAATGCCGGCGCGGTGCAGCCCCATCTCGACCCCGCTCAACGTGCCGCACAACATCAAGTCGTTAAACCAGCCGAGATGGCCGATTCTGAAAATCTTGCCCTTGAGCCGGCCGAGGCCGGTGCCGAGCGACATGTCGAAGCTGTCGAGGATGATCTCGCGCAGCCGGTCGGCGTCGAACCCATCGGGGACGAGGACTGCGGTCAAGGAATTCGAATGCTCGCGCGGGTCGGCGCACAGCACTTCCAGCCCCCACCCGGCTACCGCGCGCCTAGTTGCCTCGGCGTGGCGGGCGTGGCGGCGGAAGACGGCGGGCAAGCCTTCCTCCTCCAGCAGCATGTGCAACGCCTCGCGCAGTCCGAACAGCAGGTTGGTAGCCGGCGTATAGGGAAAAAAGCCGGTCTGGCCGGTTTCGCGCATCGCCTGCCAGTCCCAATAGGAGCGCGACAGTTTTGCCGTCTCGGCCGCGGCAAGCGCCTTTTTCGACACCGCGTTAAAGCCGAGCCCGGGCGGAAGCATCAGCCCCTTCTGCGAGCCGGCGACGGTGACGTCGACCCGCCACTCGTCGTGGCGGTAGTCGATCGAGGCCAACGAGGAGATCGTGTCGACCATGAACAGGGCCGGATGCCGGGCACGGTCGATCGCGGCGCGGATCTCGGCGATGCGGCTCGCCACCCCGGTCGAGGTCTCGTTGTGCACGACGCAGACGGCCTTGACCTGGTGCGCCCGGTCGGCAGCGAGCTTTTCCTCGACCAGGGCCGGATCGACCCCATGCCGCCAATCGCCCGGCACGAATTCGACCTCGAGCCCGAGCCGCCCCGCCATCGCCCGCCACAATGTCGCGAAATGGCCGGTCTCGAACATCAGCACCCGGTCGCCCGGCGACAACGTGTTGGAAAGTGCGGCCTCCCACGCCCCGGTGCCGGAAGACGGGTAGACGATCACGGTCTCGTCGGTCTGAAACACCCGCTTCATGCCGGCGATGATTTCCTTGCCGAGCTCGGCGAATTCCGGCCCGCGATGGTCGATGACCGGCATCGCGATCGCCTGCAGAACCCGGTCGGGCACATTGGTCGGGCCCGGGATCTGCAGGAAATGGCGGCCGCTGCGCGCGGCGGGAGCGTTGCCCTTCATCGCCGATCGTCCGATGGTCCGGCTATTCGGCGGCGTCGCGGCGCGGCGGCGGGTCGGCGCTGGCCGCCGCATGCCGGTCGATTTCCTTCTGGATTGCGGCGGCGGCCTGGCCGGTGAAGTCGACATGGCGGCTGGTGGCGAAATCGTAGCTGCCGCGCAGCAATTCCCGGCTCTTCTGGAAATGCGGGTGGACGAAGCGCGCCATCAGCTCGTAATGCTTTTTGGTCGCGTCCCAATCGGCCCAGTTCTGGGCCAGCTCGCACAGCACGCCAAACCCGCCGGAGCCCTCGATCAGCCGCTCGACATAGGCGATCGCGTCGTCGGGCGTGCCGATGCAGCCGGTGCCGGTTTCGATCAGCCAGTCGGTCGGATCGGGCACATCGGGCGGGATGATCGGGAAGGTCGCGACATCGCGGAAATAGTTGGCGAAGGCCTGCACGCCGAACTGGACATTCTTGCGCGCCTGCTCGCGGGTTTCGGCGATGTGGAACATGCCGACGACGCGCCAGTTCTTGCGGTCGGGAACATGCCCGTTGGCCCGCGCGGTCTCCTCGTAGAGCCCCCAATTGGCGGTGTGGCGCTCCATCGCCATCGGGCTGGTGCCGCCGATCGACAGCATGCCGACGCCGTATCTGCCCGGCCAAGCAGCGATCCCGATGGCGATCGCGCCGCCGCCACCGCCAATTCCATCGTCGGGCGGGTGTAGGGGCGCAGCTGCAATTGCGCTTCGGTCAGGTTGAACCAGTCGGTCTTGCGGGTGACGGTTTCGCCTTTGAGCAGCGGGACGATGACGTCGAACGCCTCGTTCATCATCTGCCGCTGGTCGCCCGGATCGATGCCGATCTTCAGCGCGTCATGGACGAGCGCGCCCGGGCCGACCCCGAACATCGCCCGGCCGCGGGTCATGTGGTCGAGCTGGACCATGCGGTCGGCCAGCATGAACGGATTGTGGTACGGCAAGGAGACGACGCCGGTGCCGAGGCGGATGTGGCGGGTGCGCTGAGCCGCGGCGGCGATGAACATCTCTGGGGACGCGATCAGCTCGAAACCGCCCGAATGATGCTCGCCGATCCACGCCTCGTGATAGTTCAGCCGGTCGAGGTGCTCGAGGAGTTCGAGATCCCGCTCCATCGACAAGGTCGGGTTTTCGTCGTGATTGTGGAACGGCGCTAGAAAAATGCCGCTGCGCAAATAGAGATCGTCCATGCCGAGCCCTCCGGCGGAATGCCTGTTGGACCGGATCGTCGGTGATAGGGCCGGTCCTCGCAAGCGATTTCCCCCGATCCTTCATGTCCTGCTATGATGCGAGCAATCACGCGAGGAGATGCCGTCATGTCAGAGCTCGGGGCCGATGCGGTGCAGGGAGTTTCTTGGCCCTCGAACGGTTTGAGCGAGGTCCCGTTTCGGCTCTACACCGACCCCGCGCAGTACCGGCTCGAACAGGAGCGGATCTTCAAGGGACCGACATGGAGTTTTCTGTGCCTCGCCGCCGAGATCCCGAATGCCGGCGACTATGTCGCCACGACGATCGGCGAGACCGCGGTGGTCGTGACCCGCGATGCCGAGGGCGGCATCAACGCCTTCGCCAATCGCTGCGCCCATCGCGGCAATCTGCTGTGCATCGAGCGCCACGGCAGCGGCAAAGAGATCAAATGCATCTATCACGGCTGGACTTATGACCTCGCCGGCAAATTGACCGGCGTCGCTTTCGAGCGCGGGGTCAAGAGGCAGGGCGGGATGCCGCCGGAATTCCGCAAGGACGACCACGATCTGCCGCGGTTGCGGGTCGCCGAACTGGCCGGCCTCGTCTTCGGCACCTTCAGCCCGGAGGCGCCCGACCTCGAAACCTATCTCGGGCCTCAGGTTGTCGGCGGCATCCGCCGCGTGCTCAACCGGCCGGCCCATATCCTCGGCCGCAGCACCCAGGTATTGCCGAACAATTGGAAGCTTTACTTCGAAAACACCAAGGACACCTATCACGCCAGCATCCTGCACGCCTTCCTGACGACGTTCCGCATCAACCGGCTATCGATGCCGGGCGGGATCCATATCGACGACAGCGGCGGGCATCATTTCAGCCAGGCCAAGCTCGACTACGCCGCCGAGGACGCCGACTACCAGCGCGAGGGGCTGCGCTCCGACACCGATATGCGCCTCGAAGACCCCTCGGTCGTCGAGTTCGGTCGACGAATATGGCGACAGCGTTTCGGTGCAGATCCTGACGATTTTCCCGGGCATGATCCTGCAGCAGATCCGCAATTCGATCGCGGTGCGGGTAATCCAGCCGCGCGGTCTCGAAAAGACCGAACTCGACTGGATCCATCTCGGCTTCGAGGACGATGACGAGGCGATGACCGAGCGCCGGCTGCGCCAGGGCAATCTGGTCGGCGCCGCCGGCTATATCTCGATGGAGGATGGCTGTGTCGGCGGCTTCGTGCAGCGCGCGCTGCGTTTCAACGACGACGACAGCGGCGTCGTGATGATGGGCGGTTACGACGCCCAGTCGCAGCCCTTCCGTTCGAGCGAAGCGGCGATCCGCGGCTTCTGGAAGAAGTACCGCGCGATGATGGGCGATTGACGCGCAAAAGAGGGCGCGCCATGGACGACATTGCGGTGCGGCTCGGCATCCACGAGCTGATCGCCGCCTATGCCGAGTGCATCGACGAAGACCGGCTCGAAGAATGGCCGGATTTCTTTGTCGAGAAGTGCCATTACCTGATCACCAGCCGCCAGAGCCATGAGGCCGGGTATCGGCACGGCGTCGTCTACGCCGCCTCGCGCGGGCATGCTGAAAGACCGGGTGCTGGCGTTGCGCCGCGCCAACATCTTCGAGCCGCACCGCTATCGCCACATCGTCGGCCCGATCCGGGTCGGCAAGATCGAGAACGGGGTGGCCGAGGTCCGCTCGAATTTCATCGCCGTGCGGATCATGCATGACGGCGAGACGAGCCTGTTCGCTTCCGGCCGCTATCTCGACCGCATCGACATCGTCGGCCGAGCCCTACCGTTTCCTCGAGCGCCTGGTGATCCTCGACAGCCAAAAAATCGACACCCTGCTGGTGATCCCGCTGTAAGCAAGTAAAATACAGGCGTCGGCGACTATCCGAACGCCTTCACCGCTTGTTCGATCGCCGGCGCGGCCTTTGCCAGGTCCTCGGGGATCATTGCCGGGGTCGCCTCGATGCTGGCGTTCAATGCCAGAAACCACGGCTCGGCAATTCGCGGGAGATCGGACGGATCCTTCATATCGATGATCAGGATGCCGGTGCGGCGCCCGCCATCGGCGATGAAGTAGGCGGCTTCGGGCCTTTGTTGTTCCAGGATGGTCTGGATCACTTTGAACCCGTCCTTCTTCGCCGCCGCGTTCCCCGCCTCGACCGGGAACGAGACCTTGACCAGGAACCGCATGCTTGCCTCCCTCCTCTGTTCATAGACAAGATGGCACGCTGGAGCGCTGATGAGAAGCGCCGCGCCCCCGCCCAGGAGTGGCGCCGTCGAGGCGCGCGCCGGTGACGACGGCGGACCCGGCCGATCGCCGACGCCGGTAGCGCATTGCCGATCGCCGTTCTATAATTGGCCGCTGAAACCATCACCCAGCATTGCGGAGCATGATCATGGCTGACGGGACATCTCGGGTCGTTCCGACGGCGCCAGCGGAAGCGGCGACCCCGGCGGGCCTCAATCACCTGGTGATCAACGTGCGCGACATCGAGGAGTCGCACCGGTTCTGGACCGAGATCCTCGGCTTCAAGCAAGTTGGCGTATCGGCCCGGCGCGGCGGCAAAATGCGCTTCTACAGCGGCGATCATGGCGGTCGGATGAACCATCACGACATCGCGCTTTGCGAGAACCCGGAGCTGCCGGCCCCGCCCGCGGATTGGGACATGTTCAAGACGCCGGTCGCGATCAACCACATCGCAATCGCGATGCCCGACCGCGAGACGTGGCTGAAGCAGCTGGCCTTCTTTCGCGAAAAGGGCGTCAAGTTCCATCGCCGCGTCAATCACGGCATGACGCACAGCCTCTACATCAGCGACCCCAACGGGTATGGCGTCGAGGTGCTGTACGAGCTGCCGCGCGAGGTCTGGGGGTCCGATATCCAGGGCGCGCTCGATTACGCCGAGGCGCTGCCGACCGAAGGCGACGAAGCCTTGGTCGACGACACCGATTACCCGACCTTCGGCGGCGCAAAGGAGCCGGCGGCGATCTGATCAAACCGGGCGCCGGTCCGAAGGTGACACTGGAGATCATGCCGCTCTTGCCGGCAGCGGTTACTGATGTTCGCTTTTGGAACGAAAGACGTCCCGGATAATCGGCGCTCAAACAATCGTACCGTCGGATGTCAACGGCGGAGCAAAAGCAGGCCAGGACACTTGCCGCGACTTCGTCCTGCATCCGGTTCGGGAACAGGCTTTCCAGGAATGACGCAACGATCAAAGTGCGTTAGATTAAAAGAATGGCAAAACGTGCGCTGATCACCGGCGTTACCGGGCAGGACGGTTCCTACCTTACCGAGTTCCTGCTCACCAAGGGCTACGAAGTCCATGGTGTGATGAGGCGCGCGAGCCTCTTCAACACCGATCGCATCGACCATCTCTACCACGACCCCCATCTCGGCGGTCCCAGGCTGACCTTGCATTACGGCGACCTGACCGACGGTACCGGACTGCGGCGGGTGCTCGAAACGGTCGATCCCGACGAAGTCTATAACCTCGGCGCTCAAAGCCACGTCAAGGTCTCGTTCGACATCCCGGAATATACCGCCGACGTTGTCGCCATCGGCACCTTGCGGCTCATCGAGGCGGTCCGCGATCATGTCCTGCATGGCGGTCGCCCGGTGCGTTTTTATCAAGCGGGCTCGTCGGAAATGTTCGGCGCCGCCCCGCCACCGCAAAGCGAAAGGACCCCATTTTACCCACGGAGTCCTTATGGCGTCAGCAAGGTGGCGGCGCATTGGTTTGCGGTCAACTACCGCGAAGCGTATGGCCTTTTCATTTGCAACGGTATTCTATTCAATCATGAAAGTCCTCGTCGCGGCGAGACTTTTGTTACGCGCAAGGTGACCCGGGCGGTGGGCCGAATTGCTCAGGGTCTACAGAACAAGCTCTATCTGGGAAACCTCGAAGCGCAGCGCGATTGGGGCTTTACCGGCGACTATGTCGAGGCCATGTGGCTGATGCTGCAGCAGGAGAAGCCCGACGACTATGTCATCGCCTCCGGGGAGGCGCACAGCGTGCGCGATTTCGTCGAGCTCGCCTTCGCCGCGGCTGGCCTCGATTGGCGGCTGCACGTCGAGGTCGATCGCCGCTATTTCCGGCCGACCGAGGTCGATGCGCTGCGCGGCGATCCGATCAAGGCGCGCGGCATTCTCGGCTGGGAGCCGCGGGTTCCCTTCGCGGAGCTGGTCGAGATGATGGTTCGGCATGACATCGACGTTGCCCGGCGCGAACGGACCGTCAACCAGGCTGGGTTTGCCGACCCGGCCCGAGGCGCCGCCACTGCGGGGAGCGACTGAGAGCATGGCGCCGCCGACACTCTTTCCGCTCGGCGCACGGCGCATATTCGTCGCCGGCCATCGCGGCATGGTCGGCTCGGCTTTAACCCGCCGGCTGACCCAGGAGGAATGCCGGATCCTAACGGTCGGCCGAGATGCGGTGGATCTGCGCGACCAGGCGGCAGTCGATCGCTGGTTCGATGAGCATCGGCCGGAGGCGGTGTTGCTCGCCGCGGCGCGGGTTGGCGGCATCCATCAGAACGATACCCATCCCGGCGATTTCCTCTACGATAACCTGGCGATTGCCACAAACGTGATCGAGGCGTCGCGGCGTACCGGCGTCGCCAAACTGTTGTTTCTCGGCTCCTCCTGCATCTATCCGCGCCTCGCGCCGCAGCCGATGCCGGAAAGCTGCCTGCTGACCGGCCCGCTCGAGCCGACCAACCAATGGTATGCGATCGCCAAGATCGCCGGCCTCAAACTGTGCCAGGCCTATCGTCGGCAATATGGCTGCGATTTCGTTTCGGTGATGCCGACGAACCTGTACGGCCCCAACGACAATTTCGACCTGCTCTCCAGCCACGTCTTGCCGGCTCTGCTCGCCAAGATCGATGCCGCGGTACGGGACGGCCGAGAGACGGTGGAGCTCTGGGGCAGCGGCCGCCCCCGCCGCGAGTTCCTGCATGTCGACGACCTGGCCGACGCGGTGGTCTTTCTGATGAAACATTGGTCGGAGGAGGAGCCGATCAACATCGGCACCGGCATCGATGTCACCATCGCGGCGCTCGCCCAGCTGATCGCCGACGTCGTCGGCTTCACCGGACGGTTTGTCTTCGACGCCTCAAAGCCGGATGGAACCCCACGCAAGCTCCTCGACGTCTCCAAGCTCGCAGCGCTCGGCTGGCGCCCGCGGATCGACCTCGAGGACGGGATACGGCAGACCTACGAGTGGTACCGAACCCTCCGCAACACGCAAGCCGACTGAGAGCGAATAGCGAGCAAAGGCTAAGGAAGGACGCGGTTCCGCTGCTCTTCTTTACAACTGGCCACCCAAAGACGCGCGGTCCTCTCTTCCTTTAAGGGCGTCGCGCTGCTGGTGCGCCCGGAAGATCAACCCCTACCCGGCCGTAAAAGCTTCGGATATTGGCGCAGAGCGTAGCGCCAGTATCCTCGGGCTCACTGCACGCGACATCTCTGAAACAGCCAAGAGAGCTACGATAGACTGGCTGAGGAAGCAGTCATGAGCGGAACTCATCTCTGGCGCCTCTAAATTTTCCCTGATACAGGGGAAAATACAGGGAAATAGGACCGATTCTTGGGCTGATGAAGCTGATACTCCAGAAAAATCACCAATTTTTCCAACGCTTAGGATATGAATTCCCTATGTTGGCAAACAGGGAATTTTTTCAAGCTAACAGGCAATTAAACCCGGACATCAGGGAGCTAATCGATTGGGAGCAGGGTATCGTCGCGATCTTCCGCGACGCCTCGTATCCGGGGGCATGATACCCGGCTTGGTACCCCATCCTGACAAGGACGGGCTCCTGGGCGTCGACATAGTCGTAGGATGATCACTTCTCGCTTCGCATGGTCGAGGCGGCGGAGACGGCCAGCGGATTGCGCCGAAGTCCCTGCCACGAGATCGGCATCGTAGGAAACAGCGTGTCGAGGCGAGCGTCGAAGCCTTCGCCGACGTAGCGACCAGTTGCTACGATCAGCGCGTGGCTGCCGTTGGCGACGGCCTGGCTCCGGGGCATCTCTGTTAGATCGTTGATTGCCACGTTCTTTGTCTTTCAAAAGTAGACAAGTGGCAAACAGCTATGGCCAAGCGACAAGCACGCCTATCGGCGCAACGACCTCTCGAGCTTCGGATCGAGCAACTCGACCCCAACAGCCTGCAGGCCTATGCGGACAACGCCCGTATCCATTCGCCGCGACAGATACGGCAACTGACGGCGAGCATATCGTGCTTCGGCTTCGTTATACCAGCCCTGCTCAACGCCGACTGCGAGATCATTGCCGGTCATGCTCGGGTCGAGGCGGCAAAGGCCCTCGGTCTTGAGCGGATCCCGTGCATCCGAGTTCGAACACCTCAGCAAAGTGCAGGAGAGGGCCTACCGGCTGGCCGACAACCGGCTCGCGGAGTTAGCCAACTGGGATCCCGGCCTGCTGGCGAGCGAGCTACAGGCGCTTACCGAGATCGATCTCGATTTCTCGATCGAGGACACCGGCTTTAACAGCGCGGAAATCGATCTCATCATCGATGAAGGCGAGCGAAAACAACGGCGTGATCCTGCGGACGACGTGCCGGCTCTTGTCGTGGATCGCCCGGCCGTCGCTCAAGCTGGTGATCTATGGCATCTCGGCTCGCACCGGGTGTTATGCGGCGACGCCCGAGACGCTCGGTCTTTCGAACGGCTCCTGAGCGGCGAGAAGGCGCAGCTCGTATTTGCCGATCCGCCCTACAACGTGCCGATCCATGGTCATGTCTCCGGTCTCGGGCGCACCCGCCATCGTGAGTTCGCAATGGCCGCTGGCGAAATGTCACCAAACGAGTATCTGAATTTTCTTGAAAGCATTTGCATGAGCCTGGTCGCTTTCACCGTCGACGGCGCCATGCATTTCATTTGCATGGACTGGCGACATGCCAAGCCCCTGCTGATCGCAGGGGAGCGCATCTATTCCGAGCTCAAGAACATCTGCGTCTGGAATAAGGACAACGATGGGAGGGGCTCGCTCTATCGCTCCAAGCACGAACTGATCTTTGTATGGAAGGCGGGGACGGCGCCGCACATCAACAATATCGAGCTGGGCCGCTCCGGAAGGTACCGCACCAATGTGTGGGATTATCCCGGGGTTAACAGCTTTCGCAGCGGGCGCGACGACAAGTTGGCGATGCATCCAACCGTGAAGCCAGTGGCGCTCGTCGCGGATGCGATCAGGGACTGCTCGAAGCGTTGTGGCATCGTGCTCGATCCCTTTGCCGGCTCGGGCACCACGCTCATCGCCGCCGAGAAGACCGGGCGCCGGGCCGCGGCGATCGAGCTGGATCCGCTCTATGTCGATACCGCGATCCGGCGGTGGCAAGCCATCACTGGCAGAACGGCGGTTCATACCGACACGGGTGCGAGCTTTGCCGAGACAGAACGCCAACGGGGGGAAATCACCGTCGCGCCCCCCACGGACACCGACGGCAACACGTAGGAGGCCGATCATGCCAGCCGATTACGAGGTCGGGTACAAACGCCCACCGAAGAACACCCAATTCCGCAAAGGTCAGTCGGGCAATCCGCACGGCCGTCCGAAGGGTGCGCGCAACATCAAAACCGATTTGGCCGAAGAACTCAGCGAGCGGATCGGGATAACAGTGCAGGGAAGCCGCCGTGAGATCACCAAGCAGCGGGCCGTTATCAAGGCGCAAGTCGCCAAGGCCATTAAGGGCGAAGCGAGGGCTGCGGCACTGATCTGGAACATGGCTCGCCTGTTCGAGCCGGAGGACGCCACCCAGCAGATGGCTGACCCGTCCCCGGAAGATGCCGAGATTGTCGCGGCTTTTCTCCAGCGGCACGGTCGCGCGAGCGGGGGCTCGTCATGAGAGGCGCCCAAGCAAATGTGGGGCAATTCGATGCAATCCTGCGCCAAGATTTTGGGTCCTTCATCGACAAGTGCTTTTACGAGCTCAATGGTGGGAGGCCATATCTTCGTAATTGGCACATCGAAGCGCTTGCTGATCAGCTCGAACGCTGTAGGCTGGGCGAGAACAAACGGCTGATCACCACTCAGCCACCACGCTCGCTGAAATCACTCATCGCCTCGATCGCCTGGCCCGCATTCATCCTCGGTCACGATCCGACAAAGCGGGTGATCGGTGTTAGCTATTCGAGCGACCTCGCCATCAAGCTTGCGCGAGATTTCCGACAGATAGTTACCAGCGACTGGTATCGACGCATCTTCCCGCGGACGATTTCTACGAAGGACACCGAAACCGAATTCGAGACGAGCTGCGGTGGTGGACGTCTCGCCGTATCGATCGGCGGCACGATTACCGGTCGCGGCGGGGATTACATCATCATTGACGACCCCCTCAAGGCAGAGGAAGCGCTCTCGAAGTCGGCGCGTGAGAAGGTCAACGACTATTTCCGCAATACCCTGTACTCCCGATTAAACAGCAAGGTAACCGGTGTCATCGTGCTGGTGATGCAGCGGCTGCATGAGGACGACCTCGCGGGGCGCCTGCTGAAGCAAGGTGGTTGGGTTCACCTCAATCTACCGGCAATAGCTACGCGGGACGAGCGCATCGCTATAGGGAATGGACGATTCTTCGATCGTCAGGAAGGGGACGTGTTGCACCCCGCACGCGAGCCCCGCGAAGCCCTGGAACAAATTGAGCGTACGCTCGGAATTCGCCACTTCCCGGCCCAGTATCAGCAAGCGCCGGTACCCGAGACAGGAAACCTCATTCACAGCGACTGGCTGCGCTATTACGACACGCCGCCCACACGGACCGATACTACCCGGGTCATTCAAAGCTGGGATACGGCTATGAAGGGCGAGCAGATCCACGACTTCCAGTGTGTACGACCTGGCTCACGCACAAGGGCAACCACTATCTTCTCGATGTGGTGCGGCGTCAGTGTGGCTATCCTGCTCTTCTGGAAGCTTGTGATCGCCCACTATTGCCGACACCATCCCATTGGACTACTGATCGAGGATAAGGGGTCGGGTACCGCACTAATCCAAGATCTGTCCCATCGCGCCCAAATCTCCTCGATCGCAATCAGACCAGAAGGCGACAAGGTCACGCGTATGGATACCGCCTCGCTGGGCTTCGAACAAGGAACGGTTTATCTGCCGGGGCAAGCTCCGTGGCTTGGCGACTTCTTGCATGAGTTGCTGCGCTTTCCAGACGCCGAGTTAGATGATCAGGTTGACAGCGTGTCCCAGTATCTCATCTGGGACCGCAGGGGTCAAAGATCGACCTTCGAAGTTTACTGGACATGACTGAGCGTCAAGTCCAATACGGCTACGGTTACCGGAAAGATGAAATCCTCTCCGAGTATGCAGGTAGCGAGGGTTGCGCCGGGCTGGCCGGTGCCGAGCCTCATGCATAGGAGAGGTGTCATGGGCGATCGTATCACGTATGTCGGGCTGGACGCTCACAAGGAATGCATTGTTGTCGCGGTGGCCGAGGGCGGTCTGCGCGGGGAGGTCCGGGAATATGGCCGGATCGCCAACGCAATCGCGCCGCGGCCGCGGCTGGTGGATGCGCTTGCGCTGCTTACGATCGTGCCGTAGCCCGTCGGCGATCATCCACTGGCGCAAGGTCTCACGACCCACCGTTATCCCATGAGCCTCGCGCAGGTTCTCGGCCGCCAGGGTCGGGCCAAAATCCCAATACCACTCGCGGATCATCGCCAGAACCGCGCACCGCACCGCCTCGGGCTTGCGCCGGTTGCCGCGGCGACCGCGTCGCTTCGAGATCAGGCCGCTCGGACCTTCGATCCTGCAGGCCTTCAGCAACCGAAACACCTGACGGCGCTCGAGCCCGAGCAGCTGACTCGCCGCCACGGTCGTCAATCGCCGCCGATCCAAATCCTGCAGCACCTCGAGCCGCCGCAGCTCCCGATCGCTCATCAGCCGAACCGTCACCCCAAACACCCCCCAGAAATCCTCCCGAGAGTGTCATCTCTTCTGTCACGGGCCCTGGTTGGTCAATCCCTCTGAGCCACGATCCTGCCGCCGGGGTCTCTCTTCTGTCCGGGGTCGGCGCGGGGCCGCCACCTGATGGGGTCGGATGAGGAGCAGGTCGGCCAATCTAAAAACGCGCAGTAGCAAGGCCCTGCTGAGATGTCATCGGCCTGACCTGATCCATCGTCCCGGCGACCGGACCTTGCTCCGGGCGGTTGATGTCTCGAACCGCCCGAACCTGTAATCTCCTTTCGTTAGCGGGCTGCAGCGGCCGCTTTGTCTGCGAAGAATTCCGTGCCGTCGGCCAGCATGCGGTGCAGAACGACGGCGAGCTTACGGGCGAGCGCGACCTTAGCTTTGCGCATGCCGGCGCGAGCGGCCACGCGCATCCCCCAGCTCTTCAGGGTCGAGCCCTTGACCGGCCGGGTCAGAATGACGTTGGCCGCCTCGTAGAGCGCGGTGCGCACGACTACCGTCTCCGATCTTGGAGATGCGGCCGGTCACGTCGGTCTCGCCCGATTGATACCTTTTCGGGGTCAGTCCGAAATGTGCGCCTGCGGCCTTGGAGGATCGGAAGCGCCCGGGGTCGTCAATGGCTGAGGCATAGGTCAGCCCGACGATTGCGCCGACGCCGGGTGCGGTCATCAGCAGCCGCACGCGGCGATCCTCGCGGGCCAGAGATCGCAGGCGCTTCTCGAGCTGCTGCCATTGCTCGAACAGCGTGCCGCGCGCCGCGAGCAGGGCCTCGGCAATCGTCGACAGCGTGGGATGTCCGGCGACCAGTTCGCGGTCCCTGCTGGCAAAGGTTCGCGGTGTCGTCGGGCCGACCTTCAGCCCAAAGCCGCGTAGCACCCCGCGCAAGCTCATCTCGACGTCATGGTTCTTGGTCTGCAGCAGCTTTCGCGCCGTCAGCAGCGCCCGCACCTCCTGCGCCGGCAACGATTTGCAGTGCACCGGAGCGGAACCAGCCGAGCCGCATCAGCTGAGCGATGCCGCGTGCATCCTTGCGGTCGGTCTTGACCGGCATTGCCTTGAACGCGTCCCGGACGTGCCGGGTCTCGAGCAATTCGACCGACAACCCCGCTTCCCGCATGCCTGCATACAGCCATTGCGACAGCGGTCCGGCCTCCAGTCCGATCCGCGTCACCGCAAGCCCCAGACTGCGGAACCACCGATCAGAACCTCAGGCTCGCTGGCCACCTTGGCCTCGCGGATGATCCGCCCCGTCGCGTCGACAACGCACAGGCTCGCGCTTTCCAATGACACGTCGATACCGGCATAGTGCTCCATGGTCGTCCCTCGATGATGTTTTGGGGCAGGCCAAGCCTGACTCCGTCTTCGACTCCATCACTCTGAGGGACGGCCACTGCCGCAACCACGGTCGGTTGCCGGCCCGTGACCCCATCTACTAACTGGTAGACGGGTGACATTTTGATCGGGCGCCTACACACCTCGTTAGCCTCGGCCACGTTATGGTAAATTTATCCCAATGCTTCCCAATCCGCCTGACGGAAGCACTTCCAAAGTAGGCCGGACACCGCCCGCCCGCTTCGAGCGCGATATACGGGAGCGAATTCGAGCTATTTCAGCAACTCGGTCATCTGAAACCCGCCTTGCGCAAGCCGTCAAGGATATGGCTCACAGCCGATCGATCCCGATAGAGGCGGCGAAGGTTTCCCTCTACAAACGCTAAGTCCGGATTTAACATCTTCAGGTGTGCGACTGCTTCCTCGGCGTCGTCGAGGCGGCCAAGCTGACCCATCGCAGCAACAGCGTAGCGCAATCCGGCCGGCCAACGGCGATTTAGTCCCCAGGATCGCAGGCCGGTTTCGACTGCCCGCGCATATTGTTTGAATTGATAATGCCCGCCCGAAACCGCGGGTAGCCACATGAATAGCCGTGGATCCCTCGGACTGAGGCGGATTCCGCGCTCAGCGAGCACGATCGCTTTCTCAGGATCGCCGTCGTAAAGATGCATCTGACCCAGAAGAACGTGCGCCGCGGCGTAGCTCGGGTTCAGAGCGATCGCTTCCTCAAAGGAAACCAACGCTTGGTCTCGCTTGCTAGTCCACATGCAAACCAGACCGAGCGAGAAATGCGCGCCAGGATAGCGCGGGTCGAGGCTGACAGCGCGCTCCGCAAGCTCATAAGCCTCCGAGTAGCTGCTGTCGGGGTCGCTCGCCCATCCAAGATACGCCGAGTTGCAGACGCTGATTGCCAGATGCGCGGTAGCCTGAGGATATTCCGGGTCGGCTGCAAGCGCGCGCCTGAAAACTTTTTGAGCCTCAATATTGTCGTTTTTCGTATATTGGTAGAGATGCCAGAGCCCGCGCTGATAGGATTCATACGCGCCCTCGTTGCACGGCTCTCTCCTCGCCACTCGCTCGCGTTCTGATTTCAACAGTTGCGGCTCTATGGCGCCTGCGATTGCGGCTGCAATGTCGTCCTGCAGTGCCAGCAGCTCAGAAATACGCCGATCGTACCTCTCCGCCCACAAATGAATGTCGGCCTCAGCATCGATTAGCTGGGCGCTGATGCGCACACGCCTTCCGGCTCTACGCACGCTGCCCTCCAACACATAACGCACACCAAGTTCGCGACCAATCTGCCGCGTGTCACACGGCCTAGTCCTGTACGTGAACGCAGTGTTGCGAGAGATCACAGAGATGCTCGGAAGCCGCGATAGGCTCGTCGTCAAATCCTCGGTTATCAGATCGGCGAGATACTGCTGCCCGGGATCGCTGCTTAGATTACCGAATGGCAGCACCACAATTGAAAGGTCCCGCCCTTGGGGCATGCCGGGTGGGGGCATCGTTGTAGTCTGGGTTTGGGCGTCGGCCGACAGCCGCATCACCGCTGGGACAAAAGAGTATCCGCGGCCGGGGAATGTTTGTATTCGGCTGGTTTTTGCGCCTCGGTCATCAATTATGCGGCGCAGCTTAGAAACCTGAACATTCAGGTTGGCTTCTTCGACAATCCTACCGGCCCAGAGAGCCTCGATGATCTCCTCCTTGAGGACGACTTCTCCTTGCCTCGCGGCTAAGAGTCCGAGCAGCATGACCGCCCGAGAACCGAGCCTGACCGGCTCGGCGTCGCCCTCTTCGCGCAATCTGTATAGGATGCCGCCCCTCCGATCGAGCCGAAAGCCGTCGAATACGAGAGCGTCGCCCGAGATAGGTGCCATCAATCGCGTACTCCTCGACTTTTTTCTTTCGCTTGCAGCATGGCGATCGTAACCATGTTGCATCAAAATCATGTCAATTTCTCGTGGTAGATGGACCGGAGCTCCGCCGTTACGCTTTTCGCGAGCCTGTACCCTGCCGCCCGCGGACAGACAGCGTTAAAAAAAAATTTGGTTTAGCGACATAGCGGAGCGCCGTGATCGCGGGAGATAGTCCGGGTGTGAGCGGCTCGATCCGCAAGCCGGAACCGTAGCCCTTTTGGCTTAATCTCTCCGCGAGAAATGAAATGAGAGCCATTTCAACTTGGTGCCGTTGGAAAACCTGCCTGCGACGAGAAGATGACCGACGCCAGCTCAGAGCGATCTGAGCTTCAATAGGTCATCGGAAAGGTTAGTGCTGCCGGGATGGGGGCGCGGACAGATTTAACCGATGCCCGCCTAGGCCCGCCGCGGTCAAAGACTGTACTAGCACGGTCTCCGCGCGGGGCAATGTCGAGATGCTCAGCACACCCGAATGGGATGGAAGTCTCCACCGGTGCGCTGTCTGAGCCCCCATCTTTCGAATAGTTCACGCCCTCGACCGCACCCTGCTCCAGGCATTGGTTTGTCGCATTGTTCGTAAGAGGAGGGCTGGTTGTGCAAAAATCTACTGACATATCCTTCCTGATCACCGGAGCTGGCGAGCACGTTGAGACCGACCAAGCCCTCCTGGCCAAGGGAACAAGTGCAAACGGCACCGGTGACCCGATAAATCTGGCATTAACTCAGAATGGGTTTGTGTTTATGTCGCTAGCCCACAACGTCGCTATGTTTGAACTCTGCCCACTAAAAGTACAGCCGCTAGCCGCATTGGAGACATTGCACGTTCTGAAAGAAATGCGCGCGGAGTGCATTCTAATGTCGCTGCCCGGCGACTCATGGAGGACGTCCAAGTACGAATTGTTCACTTCTGCAAAGTCAGCAATTGACAAGCTGTCTTCCTTAACCCGCTCGGCAAGAAAACGGCAAGCCGAACGGGTTGCTGGCCTAAAGCCGGCCTTCAGCTGAACCCAGAGATAACTGACGAAAAAGGCCAGTCGTCTCGGGACCAAATTTGGTGGGTGAGACTGCTGATGATTGCGCGCCTCTTGGCCGATTGAGGAAACCAATAAAAGTTAGAGTTATGCGAAAATCCTGGTGTTGAATTAACTTAATTGCAATGACCCATCCTTTATCAATCGTGCCATGAGGTTTCACGATCTATCAGCCCTCTCCTCAGGACCCGAACGTATTTATTTAATGAATTCTTAAATTGGCTCGATCGATCGTTTCATGCCCATAGCAAAGAATAGCCTGACGCCGCATGTCCGCCTGCTAGCGGCAGCTTTTCTCTGGGGCACGTCTGCATCGCAACTGACAGCGCTGGTGGTGGCGTGGCGCGCCTCCGGGGTCGACCCGCGCGCGATTTCGCTCATCCTTTCGTCTTCGACGGCGGCTGTCCTCGTGTCCTCGGTGGTCGCCGGCTGGCTCATGTCCAGGATGGCGATCGGGCGCATGCTGACGCTCGGAGCCTGTACGGCGCTGTGCGGGATCGTCGCCCTACCCTTCGCCTCGCCGATGGCGGCGGCTCTGGCCAAGGCATGCCAGGGCGGTGGTTTCGGCGTGTTCCTGCCAGCCGCAGTGCTGTGCGCCAAGGCGCGCGCGGACGCTTACGGACAGGCCTCGCACGCGGGCATGGTGACGGCGGCGCTGCTCGCCCCGATGGCCTTCGGTCCCACGCTCGGCGCCTGGGCGCTCGGCGCCGGTCAGTGGCCGTTCCTAGCATCCACTGCACTTCCCATGATGGCTGCCCTGCTGCTCGTGCGCCGCCTGCACGTTGCTGTGGAGGCCCAATCGTCCGCCGCCGCAGGGTACGCAGCGCTGCTGCACGATCGACGGCTGTGGCTGCCCTGCGCCGCCACCGTGCAGTCAGGGCTAGGCTACGGCTTCGCGGTCACCTTCCTACCTCTCATGCTGGCCAACTGGGCAGTTCCAGTGGCAGCATTCTTCGGGCCCTTCACAGTCGTGCTGCTGGTCACGCGGTCCTACGGACTGCACCGCCTGCGAGGACTGGCCGCGCCCACGCAGGTCGTGCTCGGGCTCAGCGCATGCGCGCTGGCGTTCGGGCTACTGTTGCTGGGAGCGGTCGCCGCGGCTGCCTGCCTGCTGGCGCTCGGCTACGGCATCGTTTACCCCGCGGCAGCGGAATGGGCTTCGAGCCTGAACCCGGCAGATGGGCGCTCCAGGCCGGTTGCCCTCGTGACCGCGTCGTTCCATCTCGGCAGCATAATAGTGGCACAGGCGACTGGGTGGATGCTGCCGTTCGGCTGGTGCCACGTGTTGGGTTCGCTCATCCTCGTTTACCTCGTAGGAATATCGTCTCAGCTGGTAGCGACACGGGTCGCTGCTGGACGCGCATTGACCGCTGCTCGCCCTCGCCGCGGCCAGAATTACGCATTGCAGATGGGCACAACAACCTACAGGAGACCGAAGACAACATGATGGACCTTATCAAACGGGCCCGCGCGCGGGCCCTGGCCTACCGGGGCATCGGCTGCCGCGTCGAGGGCGGCGGCGAGATCCGACGTGTCGAGGGCGGCGGTGAGATCCGACGTGTCGAGGGCGGCGGTGAGATCCGACGTGTCGAGGGCGGCGGTGAGATCCGGAGTTCAGCGGCTTCGGCGGACTCCTCCGATGCCCTGCCAGGGTAGGATCTGTGGAAGGCCGCACTGCAATGTCACGAGACAAGGACCTGGTGTGCCCAGCTGCGCCACCCCACTGGTCGAGGGCCGTGGCCTTCGCGGTCGTTGTTGGTACGCCCGAGCGGCCGGCTCTCGCTTACCTCGAGCAGCCGGTACCCGCCACACCGGAGCTGCTGGCGAAAGCCAGTCCCGCGACGCCGCGCGAGATCTTCCGGTTCTCGTCGTCCTGCCACAAGGACTCCTGCCCGCACTGGACCGGGGAGGGCAGCGGTCGCTGCACGTTGGCCGCGACGGTTCTCAGGGAGTTCGACCCGGTCGCCGAGGAGCTACCCCGCTGCAGCATCCGCAAGTCATGCCGCTGGTGGTTCCAGGAGGGGAAGGCTGCCTGCATCCGGTGCGTGCAGATCCCGACCGACCTCGGCGAGTTACCCGACGACGAGGTGGCGTCTTTCTACCTCGCCGACCACCGATACTTCCAGCCCGAGAAGCTCCTGAAAGCCGGCAGGGCGACGGACGGCTCGACTTAGCCCGCATTTGGGATGGTAACAACGCTTCGATTTGGGCCCATTCGTCATCGGTGACGTCGCTTGCACAGCGCAGACCATCACGGCGATACTGCAGTTGAGGCTTGCTGCAGGCGACGTCGCCTGAAAGCTGTGTACCACGGGAGATCGTTTGGTAGGAAGTAGTTTTCCAATAGGATGAGGTTCTTGAGGGTCTGGTGCCAGCGCTCGATTATAGCGGGAGAAGTCATCGAGCACGGTCGACAGATAGAACCAGCCCCATCTAATCACCTTCAGATAGGTGAAATCGGTCTGTCACATTGGCTAGGGGAGGTAGTCTTGTCCGCTGAAGGCCGGAGCCTTCAGCAAGCAGTATACCGAAGCCTCTGAGATGTTGCCCGGGGAATGCCGAGTTTGGCCAGGGTGAGGCGCACCGGTAGCGGCGATTGCTCGACCTGCTGCATGATCTCCAGCTTCTCGGCGGCGGGGTACCTCATGCGCCATCCTCCCCAGCGCCGATCGCGCTTTTTCGGCAGGCGGTTCGAGCATGAGCTCGGCCACCACCTCCCACGCTTACGCCAGATGGGCACCGGCATTATAACGTCGAGATCGGTGACGGCAATGCCTTCGCAGTGTTCGATGGTGCGGAGCTCCCGATGGCAGGCGAGCGCCAGCATGTGAATCACCTGGCTCTGCCGGTGGAATCGCGGGAGGAATTTGACGCCGCCTACCAACGACTCAAGGACCATGGTGTCGCCGTGACCGAAATTATCGAACGCGGGTATAGCAAGACCTTCTACTTCCACGATCCGAACGGTATCCGGTTGCAAATTGAATTGAAGACCAAAGAGGATGCGGACAGCTTGAAAGGCGATCCCGACCCTGTCCCGTACGTGCGCGCATTGCTGCAGCGGGCTTAGTGCAGCCGACGGCTCCGCCTGTGCCGCAGGTATCCAACCAGAAACTGAACGAATGGGAATTCTTGACTGACGCGCCCGGAGAGGCAGGCTTGGCAGCAACCGAATGGCAGGGCTTCGAATTCAGGCCAGAGGTCTTCGGGTACGAAGCGGGGCTTTGCTCGCGCAACCATGATCCAACCAGAAGTGATAGCGCCACCCCTCCTGGTCTGGCTCGCTCGGATATGGTCGTGAAAGTCACGCGCCGGCGCTTTCTCGCCGTCCATTGGGACACCGGGCTGCCGCTCGAGCAAGCGGCCGAAAGCTGGTGCACCAGTCGCCTGGACCAACATCGCAACGATGCCAATCACACCGAGGCGCACCTAGACCACATGTCCGCCTAAGGACGGGGCGACCCGTCTCCCAATATGCAGATAACGAGAATTGCGCCGGGTTGGCCGGCGCCGAGCCTCATGCATAGGAAACGCGTCCCCCCGTCCTTAGGCGGACATGTGGTCTAGTCTCTGCGTTGGTTCCGCGCCAGCCATCCGAAAATAAGATCTGACCACACTCGCACTGCAAGCTGCTTCGGATCAGGGGTGCTGGCACGCAGCCGTGAGAACCGATAGCTGCGCGCCGCGACACCGCGATACCGGTCGCGCCAAGACAAGCATCGGCCTGAGTTTGCGAAACGCAACGTGGCCGGTGCGTTTCATATTTCACTAATTTGATGAATAACCGAACGGAAACACGGTCTCCGTCAAATGTCCTTTAACGCTCATATCCAATGGTGTCCACAACGGCCAACAATCGGGGGGTGAAGGTCGGACTCTACAGAGGGTACCGAGCATGCTGCGCTATGGTTATTTATGTTTTATCGGGTCAATGCTTGTAGCGTCTCCGGGAGTATTTGCACAGAGCACATCGACTTCGAAGCCGAGCACTTCGACCACGACGTCGAGTACGGGGTCTTCGTCTACCTCGACCGCTAGCTCATCGATTTCGAAGCCGAGCACTTCGACCACGACGTCAAGCACGGGGTCTTCGCCTACCTCGACCGCTAGCTCATCGATTTCGAAGCCGAGCACTTCGACCACGACGTCAAGTACGGGGTCTTCGCCTACCTCGACCGCTAGCTCATCGACTTCGAAGCCGAGCACTTCGACCACGACGTCAAGTACGGGGTCTTCGCCTACCTCGACCGCTACCTCATCGACTTCGAAGCCGAGCACTTCGACCACGACGTCAAGTACGGGGTCTTCGCCTACCTCGACCACTACCTCGTCGACTTCGAAGCCGAGCACTTCGACCACGACGTCAAGTACGGGGTCTTCGCCTACCTCGACCACTACCTCGTCCACTTCGAAGCCGAGCACTTCGACCACGACGTCAAGTACGGGGTCTTCGCCTACCTCGACCGCTACCTCATCGACTTCCTCGCCGAGCACTTCGACCACGACGTCAAGTGGGTCTACTACACAAACCGCGGGCGTGAATTCGATCACCATCAGCAACGCGAGCGGCGGCGCGATGAGCAACTATCCGTATCAATTTGGCCGGCCGTTTGTCGATGGCGCGATCGCCAACCAGCCGCAGGTGCTGGTCAACGGCCAGCCGGTAGCCACCCAGGCCGACGTCAAGAACCGCTATCCCGACGGTTCGGTCGAATTCGCGGTGATCGCCGTGGTGATCCCGGCGGTCCCGGCATCGGGCTCGCTGACCCTGACCTTCCAAAACCAGAATGCGGGCAACAACACGCCGCTGACCCAGGCGCAGATGCTCCAGCCGCCGTACATGTTCGACGCCAAAATGGCGCTTACGAGCGCGGGCGTGACGCAGACGGCCTCCGCGCGCACGATGCTGCAGAACGGCGATTACAAGCTGTGGACTTCGGGTCAGGTGGCGCAGACGATCGAGCTTGCCGATGACAGCGCGGCGCGCAAATACGACATCGGGTTTGGTGACGGCTTTCATCCGTTCCGCCCGCGCTTCTATGCGACGTTCTGGCCGGCGACTGGCCAGGTTTATGTGCGCGTCGTCGGCGAGAATGGGCTGACGACCGAGCAAGAGGACATCGCTTACAAGCTCGCGATCACGTCGAACGGAGCCACGATCTACAGCAAGGATCTGACTGGAGCTGTGCCGATCGGCTCGCCGATAAAGTACCCGGAAATCCATTGGGCAGACACCCGCTGGTCGCGCGAGTTTTGGATCGGCGGCACGCCCTCGGCACAGGTCAACATCGACAACAATCTGTCCTACCTCATAAGCACGCATTTTCTGCCGAACCTCGACACTTCGGTTGCGATTCCCACCGCTGCGATCGCAACCGATTATGCAGGCTATATTGCCTCTACCCATGACATCTACGACGGCGGTTGGGATGGCGGCAATCCGTTCAAGTGGGTCAACGCGATGGGGACGGCCGGCGACAGCGGTCATATCGGACCCTTTCCGCTGATCACGTCGTTGTGGCTGCATAGCCCGGACTGGCGCTTGCGTTATATGGCGATGAACCAGACCGATCTCGCCGCCGCGTGGCCGCTCGGTTATCGAGAGAGTGACCCATCGCGGCGTTTCCAACGAAGCGATGCCGTTGGTAGCGGAACCGGCCTGGGACGCACTATCTCGGCGGCAGGACGACCCTTGATGTGGAATGGAACGGACGAC
This sequence comes from uncultured Alphaproteobacteria bacterium, assembly GCA_963845735.1. Classification (GTDB taxonomy): domain Bacteria; phylum Pseudomonadota; class Alphaproteobacteria; order ATCC43930; family CGMCC-115725; genus AP-15. The sequence goes on from CAWJTR010000008.1 coordinate 515,834, forward strand.
CCAAAGACGGTCGGTTCCATCGTGGCCGGCAATGCCCGACCGTGGACGGCGGATACTGCGCATCAGCCCAGCGTGTTCTTCGCCCCTTACGTCCTGACCGGCGATCCGTGGTATCTCGACATGCTCTATGCGTGGGCGGGCATCTCTGTCTTTTCGGACGCCCCCTTTTCTCCTTATGTGTGCACTACGCAGGTCACCACTTGCAGCAATTACCGTGGCCCCACAGGTGCGTATGGTGGGCTATTCGGGTCCAATGCCGCGCGAGATGTAGCGTGGACACTCCGGGGCCGGGTGGAGACGGCTTTCGCCGCGCCGGATGGTACGCCTGAAAAGGCATATTTTACTTACATAACCAACGACGCCTTGGCTAAATGGGAGGGCGGGCTAAAAATCACCGGAACGCCGTTTGACACCGCAAGCATAAAGACGTGGGTCAAGAAGACAGATTATCCTTATACCTGGAGTACTCTCGCGGGCAGCGTTGTAGAGGGTCAAATTCCTCCGCTTGGAAACATGGCTTCCATTGGCATGTGTAATCCCACTGGCAGTTCTTGCGGTTATTCTGCTGCCGTGCAAACCTCTTGGGGGCTTATTCCTGGTAAAAACGCTTCCTGGGATGATCCTTGGATGAATTTTTACCTAGAGTATGCAGTCGGGCGCGCGGTTGAATTGGGTTTTGCTGCGAAACCTATACAAGCAGAACTTGGGAAACTCCCGATAGGTATTATTTCTTCGTCGGAACCGTGGTTTCTGGGGGCCTACGTTATGGGTGTTTCGGGAACTAATGCAGCCGGAACCGCAGGTATGTGGCCGTCCTTTAACGCACTTTACGCTGGCGGTGAAGATTCTACCTATCTCGCCGGACTGAAAACAGATTGGGTCGACCAGATGAATGGCGGCCGACAGACGTGGGTGCAGCCCGGTTTGGCGATGCTGGTGGATCAGGGTGTTCCGGGGGCGGACGCGGCGTGGTCGTGGTACAACACGAACGGCTATTCGTTGCCGGGCGTGGCGGCCTACCGTGACGGCGATCCGCGGTGGGCTATTGTGCCGCGCACTGATAATAATGTATTGCCGCCGCAGCCCACAACTACACCACCTTGATGGACACGACGGGCGCCACCCGCACCAGCATGAAGACGCTTTGAAGTCGAAAGATACAGTCGACCATGGAAGAGGTGCGTCTTGGCAGAGGCCATCATGTCCCGCAACTGCCGGATCAGCGGCGTACCTGGCGACATCTGCCGACTTGAAGTGTGTTAGCTCGAAATTAAGCTAACATCGTTGTTGGTTTTCCGAAGCGAAGCTGGAGGGCGGGCGCGGTTCTCGCCTGAAGCGGGACCGCGACCCGCCCTTCGGCGGGATGGAGATCACGACCTATGACCTGGACCAGAAGATTATCCGAGCGAAGGTTGGGCTGCTCGAACTGGCCAAGCAGCTCGGCATGTCAGCCAAACCTGCAAAATGATGGGCTACAGCCGCGACAGCCGATTTCGCCCGGGTAGCGAACCTCGCCATCCCGGCCGCTCTCCGCCACCGCTATGGCACTCCTCGCCTTGGCGACATCGATCCCGACAAACCGCTCCCCATCTCTCTTCATGGCTCGTCCCCTGTGCGTTGAGGATAGGCCCGGACCACCCGGGCAACCCTCGCTTAATCCCGCACACGCGGGCCGAGCCCCCCAACCGCCCAGTGGACATGCGGTCTTACAACGGGGAGGCTCTACCTTATCGAGATGGCTTGAGGCACTCCGACATGCGCCGGCCAGTAGTGATCGTCCCCAATGAAAATTCGCCTGGGCCATCTGGATGATATCCACATAGAGCCATTTCGAAGCTCAACGCTGCTACGGATAGCGAATTGAGCACCGTTAACCAAAAATTAGTGAGAGCTGGAGCATACTGACAAATTCAGTAGTATTCGCCGGACCAAGGGACATCCTGTAGCAGTTCGAGAAATAAAAATGGACTTATATCCCGTTAGTACGACCGTATACCGTTTGGGAAAGAATGTTAAAAGGCTCGTTATTTCCAAATTCATATCTCCTATCTCCTGTATACCTACCACCGGTCTAACAATTCGCGTAATCCTGCTTGTCGCAGTCGCGGTATTGCCCGCGATTTTAATACAAGGGTATAACGAATACGATCTGCGAAAATCACGTGAAGATGACATCCGGCAGAGAGTGATTCAAATTACCAAACAATTTGGTGAAGAAATCGGTGAGCTGCGCGAAGGAGCACGTCAACTGCTGCTCGCGCTTGCCCAACTGTCGGCGGTAAAGGACCATAACGGTACAGCCTGTAGCCAGCTCTTCACCTCGTTGAGGTCGCGATTTCCAAATTATGCTCTGCTTGCCGCAGCTGACACGAATGGCCGTGTTTTCTGCTCTAGTAGCTCGGCGGCCCCTTCGTCGGTGCATGATCAGCCGTTCTTCAAGCGTGCGCTGACTCAGGACGGTCTCGCCGTCGGAAATTATTGGGCTGACAACACCACTCAACAGCGAATGATTCACTTTGCCTTACAGTTCAACGACAAAGATGGCACAAGAGCAGGCGTGGTGTTCGCTGGACTGGACCTTGATTGGTTGTCGAAGCACCTCAAGGAGCGGGGTCTGTCGGCGACATCCTCAATCCTGATCGCGGATCGCGAGGGAAACATCATCGCTCGACTTCCCCACCCCGGGATGTTGATCGGCAAGAATATGCGCAAAAGCCATGAAGCGATTATGGACGGAGACAAAGCAGGATGGGAAGAGGCGGTAGGTGTTGATGGAGTTACCCGAATTTTCGGTTATGTACCTGCCGCCCTGCCGCCACGGGACTTTTTCTTGAGCGCAGGTCAATCGAAAGCCGAGGCATTCGCAGCCATTGACCACGCCACCAAGCGCGGCATCGGGCTAATCGCTGTCGGCCTTCTGGCCGCGACGGCCGCTGCGATCGTCGGCGGGCGCAAGTTTTTGCAAGAACCAATTAACGCTCTCCTTAACGTTGCCACCGAATGGCGTAATGGCAATTACAGCTTTCGCGTTCAGGTCCGAGATCCAAAATCGGAGATTGGCAATTTAGGAACGACATTTAATGCGATGGCCGACGCGCTCGCAGCTCGCTATCTCGCCCAAATGCAAGCCGAAACGAACCTGCGCGAGCTGAATACGACCCTGGAGGCTCGGGTTGAGGAGAGGACCGCTCAACTCGCCAGCGCGAATTGAGCGAAGTCGATGTTTCTTGCCAATATGAGCCACGAGCTTCGTACCCCGCTCAATGCAATTATCGGATTTGGGGAAATGATCCACCGAGAGATCATGGGGCCGATCGGGGTCCCGACCTATAAAGAGTATGCGGAGGACATACACCGAAGCGGGATGCATTTGCTTCACTTGGTCGATGAAATGCTTGATCTGTCGAAGGTGGAAGCAGGCAAACTCCAGATTGAACATGTGCCGGCGCAGCCCGGGGCACTGCTCCGCGAAAGCTTGGTGATGCTCCGTTCCACCGCGGAAGCAGCCAATGTCGAGGTCTTAGTCGACGGCGATCCGTCAATCTGGCCGGTAATCATGGGCGACGCTATGAAGCTCAGACAAGTATTCGTTAACCTAATTGGCAACGCGATCAAGTTCACGCCGGGAGAGGGGAAGGTCACAGTATCGGGCGCCGTGCATGCCGGGACGCTGGAAATTAGCATAAATGACACCGGCGTCGGAATGAGCGCGCAAGATATCCCGCTCGTGGTTCAGCCGTTTTATCGTGTCAGCTCGGCCCTCGACAGCAATCACCAGGGAGCCGGACTCGGTCTGCCCTTCGCAAAATCTATCGTTGAATTGCATGGCGGACGGCTTACCATCGTGAGCAATCTCGGATTGGGAACCACGGTTTTAATTTCCTTGCCGGTGATCCACGACAACTCAGATGCGATCGCCGAAGTGGTATCAACCGAAGCCGTTACCTAGCTGGTGCCAGGAATGGGGGTGCATAGTGTTTAGTCCTCCATCCTGCCAGCTGTCGACGGGGCGAGAGCCGCGGCGGCATTCGGGATCGGGCTGCCCCGAACATAGTCGCGCTTGAAGGTCTTCACAAAAGCCTTTGCTTTCCGGACTTTCCTTGTGGGCGGCGAAGATCGAGCCGCTGTCGGATAGCCACTGAACAGGATGTGAGGCTCGGATGGTACCGAAGCGCCGCACGACGCAGTGAACCATCATGTAGCGGATCATCGCGCCGGAGATGCCGGCGGTGGTGGCGACCCAGGCGATGATTTCGCGGTCAGCCATCAAGCGCGAGAGCAACGCGCACGGCCTCGCCGTTCCCATGCCGGACGCCGGCGACCGCGCGAGCCAGCAGGTGAACTCAAGTGCATCCGAGCACCAGCGGCGATTCGAGCGGTTCGTCGCCAGCTGACCGTCGTTCGGCCTTTCAACGGAGCTAATTTCACCGCGTCATACCTGTCCGTCGACAGCTCCGTCAGCTGGATGAGATGGCGGAGTTAAAACCAGTACGTTAGCTGCGCAGCCTAAGATCGAAATTACTGCGGAGACTGCCAAGTCAACCTCAAATCCGCCGACTGCAATGGCTTGTCCGCCGATTAAAGAACCGAGTGAGATTCCCAGAAACAGCGCGCTGTTATTCCATGCCAACACGGTGGCGCGGCAACCAGCGAAGTCTCTCGCGAGCCCGGCCTGCTGCGCTGGAAAAAATACTTGCGCCACCGCAGATAACAGCCAGAGGGCACAGCTCACGACAACCCCGGCATGCAGCGCGACCTGCAGCAGCAGAAAGGACATGCTGAGACCCGCAAGCGCGGCGATACTCGTCAGCCTGTCGCCGAACCGATCCGTGATGCGCCCGCCGATTAGAATCCCGATCATCGCCCCGCAGCCGTAGGCCAGGATCATCGCGGCTGTCTGGTTGGTCCCGTAGCCTAATCCGCTAAGGCCCGCGCCGAGATAAGTATAAGCAGCGTAGACTGCCGTGCTCCAAACTACTGTTGGTGCAAGGCGCGCCGCCAAGGCCGCAATCCTCAAGCGGCCGGGTGGCCCTCCCGAGCCGGCCGCGTCGTGTGGCCCGGGCCAGACGCGCCGGTTCACCCACGCAAGAAGTACGCTCACGGCCGCGAGACCGGCAAATACGCTCTGCCAGCTGGCCGCTGCTCCGACAAGTGCTGCGGCCGGCGCGGCAAGTGTCAGTGAAGCGAGCAACCCCGATACGACGATCGCCAAATGGGTGCCACGGCTGCGAGATGGAGCATTGCCGCCAACGAGCGCGTACACAGAGGGCGAAACCCCGGCGGCAGCGCCACCTGCCAGCAGTCTCGCTCCCAGCAATACGGCAAAGTTTCCGGAGGTCGCCGTCAAACAGTTAGCAACAGCAAAGACAGCAAGGGAGAGGAGCAGAATTTGCCTCCGCCCGATCCTGTCTCCTAGATGGCCGAGAAGCGGGGCTGCCACCATGTACACCAGCCCGAACACGGTCATACTCAACCCGGCTGTCGTGGCCGATACCCCAAAACTCTCGGCGATCCGGGGTAGCAGCGGGGAAACAACGAAAAGATCGCTGCCAATCACGAACATAGTGAGCCAGCCGGCCCCCAATGTGGTCAGTGTATCAAAGGACATTCGATCATCTCGTTCGCTCGTCTGCCGGCAGTCGCCACGCAATTGCGGCTCTATCAAAGTTAAATAAAGGAATCGTTACTTTCCGATACAACGAGCTCTGCTTCAGGTTAGACCGCGCGACGAACGTCCAGGAGGCAAGCGCTTTCCCGTTGGGGGTTTTTGCAGCGACGCAAAGGCGAGCGGCGACGACATCGCGCTGCCCGGGAAAGCCGTCGCAAGCCGGGTCGAGGCGGGCTGCTTCTGCTAGCCGCGCGAGTGTCGAGTTAAGCTTAAATTCACCTGGCTGTCGTAAAAGCGCTGGCAATGGCTGGATGGGTTCACGACAGCTAACTAATGCACTCATCGCTGTTCCGGCCTCGACCTTTCAGACGACGGGGGGCCTCTCAAGTGAGAAGCCAAGCAAATTCGGCGGGCCAAACGACGGAGTTTGCCGCGGCGATTCGCAATTTTCCGCAAATTATGGCGGCTTTGCAGAACCAATATCGTCCGTCACGAATGCCGTTTTTCGGTCACCTTGCCACGCTATCCTGGCCCGTCGCTAGGGATCCGTCCCTGCTAGGTCAGAATCATTTAATCTACCAATCGGCCATGCACGCTACCAGGGCAGCTGTATATTTGCTGCCTCATCTCGACAGCCCGGGTCTGCGTAAGCGCAAACTGCAAATTTTTATTGACGATGACGGGCTTCCGGGCGGTGATACTCACCATTACCAGCTGACTCGCGCCTTTGAGAGCATCGGCGCCAAATGCCGGCTCTCCGACGAAGAATTTGGTGAACCCGAGTTGCTGAGCCGTCATCTCGAAGCCGAAACTGCCCATTTCGTTCGGTTGGCGCCAAAGCTGTATTCGCGTTCGCTCGGGCCATGGTGCGCGATCGAGGCATTGTCGCTGGACTGGATGCGCGCACTCGCCAATTCACTGGCGGTGCAATTCCCGGAATTCAAGCACCAGCCGTATTTCGCGGATTGCTTTTCGCAAGAGGTCGAGGAACGGCACGCGGCGGAGGCTATCGGGGTTACCCAATCGGTTTTGAGAGTGCGGCCGGAATTACTGAGGGTGACGTTGCGGGATGCGAGAATCATCGCCCGGGCACTGGACGGGGTATGGACCCATCTGGACAGAATTGTCCAGACGGCGACCAATCAGTCGTCGCCGCGGCGTGGGCGAAGAGGTAAGAGCGACGGATCAACCTGATGATCGCCACGCGGCCCGCGCTGACGCTTCAGCGGGCTTTGCTCAACCGGAATCCGTTGTAATCGCGCCGCCAGATTTCCAACACTGCCCGGGCGTGCGGCAGCGACCGGAACGGCGTGACCACCGCCAGGATGCGGAAGCGCCGGCCATCAGTCAGCTGATCAGGCACGAAGTCCAGGCTCCAGCGCTGGTTGGGTGTCAGTGCCGCCTCGATCGGCCGTCTCGTTCCGATCGCCAGTTTGCGTCCATCGGCCGGCGTACCGTCAGCCGCTCCTCGCGGTAGAGGCGCTGGACCCGCTTCTTGTTGACGGCGTGACCTTCGCGCCGCAGCAGCACGTGCAGACAACGGTAGCCAAACCACCGTCGCTCCTGGGCCAGGGCTTTCAGCCGTCCACGCGACGCCCTACGTCCGGTCGCGTGGCCCGATCGCGCACGTGTCCGGAACATCAAGCCCGACGGAGGTGATACGATCCGGCATGACCCGTCTCAGACTACTAAATTCATCAGCGCAGGCGATTTCGACGGTATCGCGGGCGAGACCCAAAATCGGCGGCTCCATTACCCCGGCTTGCCTGCTCTGACAGGATTTCATACTTAGTAATGCGTTGTCGAAGATAGCGTTTAACTGCCACCGTTGTGGCTCCTGCTTCAAGCTTCCGCGCTTTCTCGATAATTGAGGTAAAGAATTCGGGCGACTGCTGACTAAGGGTCAGTTCGGATTCGTCGTCGAGGTCGGCCCCATCGCATTGCAGCTTTGTCCTGTGACGCTCGGAGTATAAAGGATCTCTGGAGTCGTCATGAGAGGATCCCTCGCCTTCTATCTCCCCGGCGATCGTCGCAAAGGTCACGGAGATGGGACCGAACTTCGAACGTGCGGGAGCGATGGCGTTTGCGCAGCGCACTTGGTCGCGTGCAACGGCATGCGCCCGCAACGCGAGCCGGTCAGCTAGACTAATATAGCCTTGAGTAGGCAGCAGACAGGCAGTTGGACAACGCGTGATTCCCTTGGTTCGAGTAAATATGTCAATCGCCACGTCGTAGTCTATATCAAGGTATTCCTCTGCGGACAGATCTCTAAGTGCTACGGACGCTATAGGTTTCGAATTTGTCATCTGGATACGCCTGCAAAAACGGTACGATACCTACGTCACGTCGCGAATGACGCATTTTAGATGGGAATTTGTTACTTACCGTTACATAAGATAAAAGCCTGACACTGGAGGGTCAAGAAAAATAATCGTCAAATTAATGTCAAGGTCGTCAAAATCCTCAATGTCTCGGCTGAAGGACCAGATGGCTCTTGGCCTCAAGTCTGACAGCCGATGTCATCTACCCATTAGCCATCACAGATGGCAGTATCTTTTGACCAAATGGAAGCATGAGCCCATGGCACGAAAAATCTTGTCGTGTTGGCCTCAGTTTTGCTTAATCAAAGGTAGCTGGGTCGCACAAGCGAATACGGACTGTCAGGCACCAGCTAACGATCGCTCTCTAACACCAGTGCAAACACCGTCATTTGCATCAATGCTTACCAGCCCAACCCGCCGCTGCGGCGCAAGACGGCCGGCACTGGACGGTTACGCAAGAACTACCTGTTCGCCAACTCCGATACGGGCGGTGACCGGGCCGTCGATGTACTTGTCGATCGAGAGCGCCAAGCGCGGCGGCCTCGACCATAGCACTACCTCACTGACGTCGTCGCCCATGTCACGAATGATCCGGCGTCAGCAAATCGCCGAGGTGTCGCCTTGGCATTGGCGGCCCGCCGACCTCAATCGCGTCACCGCATAATCCGGCGTATCCCGCGAGAGCGCTTGCACCGGTGTTATAGACGGTACGTTTGCAGTGGTTGAGGTCATCACCGGGCTTGAGCGGCGTTGGTGTTCGAGGGCTGAGCAGAAGGACAGCGTCGCCGCGAATTTGGCGTCAGGCACGGTTGTCACGGTGGTGGTTCTGTGAATTGGGGATTGCCAGGGTCAGATCTATTACTGGCGTTGGGAGATCGCTTTCGGCATCGGTTTCGCCCAGGTGCTGACTGCCCCGGTTGGGGACGGGGTGGAGTTCTGCGGCGCCTGCGATCGAGATCGATCTTGCCGGTAACGCGAGTGTGCGGACCCCCCGGGCGAATGTGATGCGGGGCTGACCGGCACTGGGATCGGGCAACTCAATACTTCCTCTATCCGCCGCTCCAAATCTGCGGCCTTAAAGGGCTTTGTAAGCAGGGGAGTCATACCAGCCCCGCTAGTACGAAGGATCTCGGCGTGGCCGGTCATCAGCAACGCCTTAAGCTCGGGGCAACAGGTCTGGGCACGATCGATGACAGCTAAACCGTTCATTTCCGGCATAGCATAATCCACTAGCAGAAGATCTATGGGCAGCTCCCTTTGAATAATCTCTAAGGCGGACAATGCACCGTTTGTCTCCAAGATCGTAAAGCCACTTTCGCGTAACATGTCTACGACGAATGTTCGGACGTCGTCATCATCGTCGCAAACAAGAATTGTTGCCCGGCGCGATTCCCTGATCGACGTGTCCACTTCCACGCTGTCGGTTTCGGCGGCTCCGCTCTCTGCACGCGGCAACCACAAGTCCACCCTGGTGCCTTTCCCGACTGCGCTGGTGATCAGAACCGATCCGCCCGACTGCGCCGCAAAGCCGTGCACCATCGATAGTCCCAAGCCGGAACCGCGCCCTGCCTCTTTCGTCGTAAAGAAGGGCTCGCACGAGCGAGCTAGCGTCTCTTCGTCCATGCCAGCACCGGTATCCGTCACCGACACAACCACGTATTTGCCCGATGCTAGCTCTCCTAGGAAGCCTTCGGTTTCCACCAATCAATTCCGAGCGTCGATCCGGAGTGAACCGCCTTCCGGCATCGCATCCTGCGCGTTCAAGGCAAGGTTCAGGATCGCCAGCTCGAGCTGGTTCGGATCTACCCATGCCGGTGCTAAATCCGTTTCCGCTTTCAACGCCAGTCGAATATTGGGACCAATAGTCGGTTCAATCATTGTCCTGACGCCATCGACGACTGCTGAAACGTCAACCGACCTGGCGTCCAGGTGCTGACTCCGTGAGAACGCAAGCAACTGGCGGGTCAGCGTAGCGCCCCGCTCAGCAGCGTGTCGGGCCCCCTTCAGTAGCGCAGTCGTTCGGGGATCGTCGACGGCACGCCTGCAAGCGAGATCAAGGTACCCGATCACGCCGGTGAGCAAATTGTTGAAGTCATGAGCGATCCCCCCCGTTAATTGACCGATAGCTTCCATCTTTTGTGCTTGGTGTAACTGAGCTTCGGCAGCCTTGCGCTGCGTAATCTCGGTCTGGATGAGCATATTTGTGGCACTCAATTCCTCGCTTCGTACGGTTAGATCGAAGTTCAGCCGCAGGAGATTTTTAAAGGCGCGATTAGAGTTAAAGGCTGCGAGAGTTATAGCCGCAGCGAAGACCAGGATCATGTCCCCCATCACCACATTTGCCGACAAATTGGAAAGCACGAAGCGTCCGGCAAGAGGAAGAACGGCGGGAATGACATAGGCCAAGAACGCGGGTAGATAGTAGGAGAAAGAAACAAGCGGGACGGTACACATCCCACCTATTACAAATGCTAGGAATGTTTGATCGACAAGATTTTCAGATAGTAACAATACGCTTCCACCACCCCAGAGAATCCCGGATAATGCCGACCCTATTGTGGCGCAAATTGCCCATTTCGCTGGGGAGTTGGATATCTTCCCCGTCCGAAAAAAATGCCATCCGACCGCGCGAATTCCGACTAAAATTACGATCAAGAAGAGAAAGCCAAACCATCGGTGAGAATCCAATTTGGGTAAGAGTACTATTGATACTAAACTAGCGTTGACAACATCTAACGATAATACCATCGGAATTTGCTGATATAACGCCTGAATTTGCGCCCTATAAATATCGGTCTGAGCCTTACTTCTGCCATTATCTTGGCTAGGTGCTGGCAAATTCTGTGCCACTGCGACATCACTATCCACTAGAGCCTCCACTAAATCCTGTTGATAACGACCTCGGATTGTGGCCAATTGCAATCGTCACAACTCGGTGAGCTCAAAATATTTGCGTCAGGAGGAGAGGGTGCCGACGTCCTGGTTTTAGTTTTCGCGGTTGAAGACGGCGAAGAGGATGCGTCGATCGAGGTTCGGCCGGAAAAGACGCCCATGGGACGGGCTCGGCGGCAGACTTCGCGTAAGCGGCGTTCGATGCCATTGCTGGTGCGGACGGTCTTGCCCTCGGCGAAAAATTGATAGCGCCAGCAAGTCAAGAGTTCGTCTAGATCCACTGGTAGGCGAGAGACCGCATTGGGAAAGTAATGCTGCCAACAGCTGGCGAGGCGGCGGGCGGCCGTACCCAGCCGCGGCAGGGTCGAAGCGTTCATCACAGCGTAGAGGTCGGCTGTGACGGCGGGCTGATCGACCCGGCGCAGTCTGAGTCGAGAACGTTGCCAATCTTATAGGCCCAGCAACAATTCACTGGGATCCAGGGCAAAGCCGGTCGGCAGCACAACCAAGAAACCCGAACCGCCGAAGACGCATCATCTCGAAGGTGTCGCCGAGCAGGCCACGGCGGATCAGATCGCCAAGGAAGCGGTCCCACTCGACTGCGCTCTCGCTGTACGCCAGGTGGAAGTCGATGACCTCCTCCTTGCCCTCTTCGCGCAGCTCGAGGGCGACTAGCGCCGGCCGCGAGGATCGCGCCGGCGCCTCTCCTGCGGGCAAGAACCACGCCATCCAGCGTCAGCTCCTTGAGCGGCCAGGCATGGAAGGCGCCGACAACGGCACCAAGCAGCTTGGCGATCGTGCTGGCCGCGGTCGGGCTGATCGGTCGGCCCAGAACCGCCAGCAACGCTTCACGGGGAGATCGGCGCGATGCGGCGGGTGCGCGGCATCGCCAACTCCATATCGCCGAGCTCGGTCAGCAGATGCCGCTGGTCGGAACCGCTGTGGCAATTGGTACATGCAAGCGGCGCCCTGCGGCCGAGATGCTGGTCGATCGCCTGGCCCGTCTGCCTCTGCGGGACGCCAGCAGCCGCGTCGCATTCGATCGGCCGATATCCCTCGCCGCACTCCAGCCCTTGTGTGTGCATGCCCTTTCACCAACTAAATGCTCTCAGTGAACTTCAGGTCGTCACTGTCTGTCGACGTTGGGGGCGCTCTTGCTTGGGGACTTCCGCACTTCGCCCTCACAGCCCTGACAAAAATTTCCGTACATCACCCAACCGGCAGGCACTTAACCACCTCGCCCGTCATGATGTTGTCTAGCAACCGTCAGAAAGGCGGCCTCAAGTATGATTTGCTCCCGTTGAGCGAAAGCAGTGCACCCGAGTGACGGTCGCGTAGGCCGCATTGGCTTGTTCCGCTTGGCCTAGGCTTGACGTATTGCGGCGGAAATCAGCCGGACTTCTTGGCCGAGCCGTGAAACCTTCGCCTTCCTGGGCTTCACCCGTTATTGCAGATGGACCCGGGACGGCCGGTTTATCGTGAAGCACAAGACACAGAACAAGCGCCTGACGCGTAGCCTGAAAGCGGTGCGCCAAGAGGCCTGGCGGCTGATGCTGGCAGAGCTATTCGACCGCGAACCCTCTCGCCGCTACTTGACAGCGGGAAGCCGATGAAAGCGCGTCCTGATGCGCTTAAAGGTTGGCGATAAACCGTCGCGTTTAACTTTCTATTACGATTATAGCTGTAGCCTCCGATCGCGAGTGGGTTTGGAGTAATGCATGGCCTGAGGAACGGCCTTGTGGGGGGTGCGAACGAGGTGATACGGAACTGGCCCCGTTTCGGTACTGCTGCCAACGGTAGTGATACAAAATTCAAACATCAATTGGCCGCCCGAGCCTACTGGTCATTCCTGGTCATATTCGTGTCTCTTCAGTTTGCCGATGTTGTCACCACCAATTATGCGTTAGCTACTCCCGGTAATTGGGAAGCCAATCCCATCATGCAGTTATCGCAAGCTCGACTTGGAGTGGCTTGGTGGGCGCCGAAAGCTGCAGTCGTTGGCTTTGCGGCTATTGTGCTTCCGCGATTAAGACAACGATGGCCAATGGTCTTTGCTGTCTCGTATTATGTAGTGCTCATAATCGGAAATCTCGTTTGTCTCTGTGAGCATGTGGGAGCATTAAGTGACACGAACTTTTGAGATTGTAAGTCTGTCGAATAAGCAGCTAGTAAACTCCCGGAATTAACCGAAATGTATTATATTTATAAGTCGAATATTCAGGAAAGGTTTCTTGGAGCAACATTTCCTCGTTCTGCATCCTGCGAACCTGAAAGGCGAGTTGTAGTACGAGGAGGCTGATCGTCCAAGCGGATAGAAACTGCATAAGCCCCCCAATTGATGCAACTCCTTCGGCGAGGTAGAGCGGGTGGCGGATAAAGCGATACGGACCCGACGTGACCAGCTGTCGCGCCTCGGGCATTATGCTGAAAGATCCGCGAAGGTGAACAATCACCGAAGCCGCGAGGATGTTGCCAGCGAGAATCAGGAGCGTCGAGATAACACTCTCGGTCGGCGAAAGCCCCCGACGCGGAAACAGTACGAATGCCGTCAGCAAAAAGGTGCCGATCACAGCAGACATACGCGGCTCCGCGCCGCATGCCTTGCGTGACGCTGGGATCCGGGTGAGAACCGTCGCTGCTATGATGATGAGATATGCGACGACCGACAGCCTCATGGCGACGGTCACGGCATAGATTATGGCACCTGGAGGCGCGGGATTGACCTGGCGGACATAACTTGCAAGGCCCACGATCGACGAAGTTGCGAGAACAGCTGACCACGCCACGATCGGCAGCCGTGTGAGTGCGTCGTAGGCCTGACCTTGTTTTATAAAGAAGATCATTGTTTCTCCTGATCTGAGTACTGCAATTCAAGGAAATATTCAGCAACTCAGAATAAATTGGAGCCATTAGCCATAGCTCGGAACCGGTCTCAGTTTCGCAGTACGAGTGTGATTATTACACGTTAAAGGTCTCGGTTCTTGTGTTGTTAGCGGGTGATCTACGGACGGTAGGAACTGCTCAATATGTGGCATCTGTTTGCCTGCATGGATTAGTAACAGATTTCTTATCGCGACCTTGCGCTTTGAGGATTGCGGTCGCTGCGACCGGAGCATCGTGGGTGTATAAGACCGCCATCACTGCCCCCTCGTCAGTATGCCCCCCAGCACATCCATAATGCGGAGTACCAATGAACTACCAACTACGATCATTAGCGCTGGGAGGATAAACATCATTAACGGTATAGTCAGGATAACAGGAAGCCGCGCGGCCCGTTCTTCAAATCGCGCGAGACGCTCTGCCCGTATTTCCGCGGCGAGCACCCGCAGTGATGCAGTGAGCGGTGTCCCAAACTTAATCGACTGGTTGAGCGTAGCGATGACGCTCCGAAGGCTTGAAAGACCCGCCCGGCGCGCCAGGTTCTCAAGTGCTTGACCGCGGTCCACTAGAACGCGCATTTCCGCGGCAGTTGCGGCGAACTCTTCCGCAAGCTCGCGATTGGAAAGGCGGAGATCCCGGCCAACCTGTTCGATCGCCTGGTCGAGGCCGTACCCTGCTTCGGCGCAGATGACGAGGAGATCGAGAGCATCAGGCAAGCCGAAGTCGAGTCGGGCCTGTCGACGTGCAGCTAAGCGAGAGAGCAATACCCCCGGGACCTGCCAGCCGATAATAAAAGCCCCGCCGAGAACCGCCAACCGAAATGAGTTTGCTGCCGGGAAGAATTGCCGCCACGTGGTAACCAGCAAAAGAAGCGTAACAAACGCGGTGCTCACACAGATTTTGCCAGCGATGAAATAAAATACATGAACCTGTCCTTTGATCCCGGCAGCCGCAAGAGCCGCCCGCAGCTTCTCTTGTTTTCTAGTGTTAGCGATGGGAATCGCTCCGACTATGGCTTCCAGCCGCTGGTACCAGGGTGCGCGCCCTGCTTGCGCCGGCTCTGGAAATTGGCGTGAAGCCCCAAGCAAAGTATCGAGGCGTCTCTGGCGATCTTCAGACTGCCCTATTTGCCACAGATTGAACGCCGCCAACAGGGCCACCGACAGTGCGAGGACAAGGATGCAGGTACCGAGTCCTCCAAAATGGGCCGCCCCGATGCGGATGGTGAGATAGCCCAAAGCATTTTCAGCCGAGAAGGCGGAGCCAAGCATGAAAACACCTCTAATGTGAACCTTTTCGAATGATGATGATCATTGTGGAAATGCCCAAGAGGAGGCTGAGGATGGCGACGCCCAGCATGAAACGCCCACGAGGGTCGACCAACAAACTCAACATGATTTGGCGCTTGATCAAAAAAAGTCCGGCGCCCGCTATCAAAGGCATCATTGCCACCACTACCGCGGACGCTTTAGTCTCAGCGGTGAGCGCGCGAGCTTTGAGACGTACCGCCCGGCGCTGGCGAATAAGGGTGCTGAGGCTGGATAGGGTATCGGCGAGCCCACCGCCGGTTCGCCGCTGCAAGAGGAGGCAGACGACAAAGAACCGGAAATCGGGCACGCGGATGCGCTCTGCAGTTTCCTGCAGCGCGTCCTCCATCTCCACGCCGACACGCATCGCGTCAAGCATTCGCTGGAATTCGGTACAGACCGGGGCTGCAATCTCCCGTGTCGACAAGTCGATCGCCTCTAGCGCCGGCAATCCGGCCCTAACGGCGCGGACGATCAGATCGAGAGCGTCGGGGAAAACGTCAAGAAAACGACGTTGGTATCGGCCCTGCGCAACCCGGATGAGCAGAGCGGGACCACCGAACGCTGCGCCACCACCCAAGGCGATCGCGAGACCAACCGGGAATTGAACTGCCATGAGTGCAAATGTGATCGTTGCTGCTGCCGCGACTATTGCGGTCAAGATGAGATGCGACATCGCGATCCAGTTTCCAGCCGCTGCAAGCGCGCCATCGAGACGGGCAGAAAGATCAGTAGGAAGGAGGTAAAAACTGCGCAGCCTCCGCTTCGGCAGCGCTCTGCGCAGCGTCAGCGGAGAGCTGAGGTCCCTATCCGCGTGCGCTACGGCCGAAATCGCGGCCAGCCGATGCCGCAGGCTGTTTCTACGTCGCTCGGAAACAAGCATCAGAGATCGGGCGGTACCGAATAGAGCCGTCAAAACAATGGCGCAAAAAACTAAGTAGTCGTGCAAATCAGCCTCCAGCAAGACCGAGCGTTTCGAGTAGCGACCGTTCGAGATCATAATGCGCAGCCCGAGTAATCAGATCAGGACGCGTCCGACCCGGTTCGAACACGCCATCGATAAATCCATCGCTGCGGGCCCCGCGATACTGAAAGGAGAAAAGGTCTCGGGTGGTAATGATATCGCCTTCCATGCCGACAACCTCGACGACGCTTTGCACGCGGCGGATTCCGTCGCGCATCCGCTCAATCTGAACGATAAGGTTTAGCGCGCTCGCGATCTGCATGCGAATCGCCCGCAATGGCAAATTGATATTCGCCATCATCACCATATTTTCTAGCCGATAGAGCGCATCGCGCGACGAATTGGCATGGATCGTCGACATCGATCCGTCATGCCCGGTATTCATGGCCTGCAGCATGTCAAAGGCTTCGGCACCACGCACTTCGCCAACGATTATGCGGTCCGGCCGCATGCGCAGTGCATTGCGCACGAGTTCGCGCTGTGCTATCCGCCCGACACCTTCGACGTTGGCGGAGCGTGTTTCCATT
Organism: uncultured Alphaproteobacteria bacterium; assembly: GCA_963845735.1. GTDB lineage: Bacteria > Pseudomonadota > Alphaproteobacteria > ATCC43930 > CGMCC-115725 > AP-15. Next base: position 532,333 of record CAWJTR010000008.1, read on the forward strand.
TGCACGACATGGGGTTGTTGGAGGCTGAGCTCCACAGCGTCTTCAATCGTGATGATGCGCTCTTGGGGATTGATGGAGCGGGAGATGGCATTCAGAAGCGTGGTCTTGCCCGATCCGGTCCCTCCTGAGATTAATATATTTAGTCGCGTGTGTCCGGCAATTTCCAAAAAGTGCGCCATTGCGTCCGACAAATTCTGTTGGCGTACCATGCTCTCAAGCGTGATGGTGCTTTTGGGAAACTTACGGATCGAAATCGTACCGCCGTTCAATACGAGTGGCGGCAACACGATGTTGACACGGCTACCATCGCCGAGGCGTGCATCGACCATAGGACACGCTTCATCAATGCGACGGCCGATGGCTGAGGCAATGCGCTGAGAGATATTGACGACATGCTGGGCGTCGCGAAAGCGAACGTTGGTCTTCTCGAGCTTCCCATATCGCTCGACGTAGATCGCAAACGGCCCATTAACTAATATGTCTGTTATTTGTTCATCTTGGAGCAGCGACTCGAGCGGCCCCAGTCCGGTCATATCGTCGGTCAACTCCAGAGCTAGCGCCGTTTCCTCGACCATGTTGAGCTGGATGCGATCCTCGGTCGCGATTTCGCTCACCAGTTTCGCAACTTCCGCCCGCAATGTTGGACGCGACATACGGCCAGCTACCGATGGATCGATGCGGTTCATTAATACCGACCGGATCCGCTCCTTTAAATCGCCGAGTTCGACCAGATCCGCGTTTGGTCTAGGGCTACTTTCAGGGAAGTCGGCTACGGGAGGCAGCTCCGGACCCGGAATTTCGACGATGCGGCGGCCGAAGCCAGACGTTGTCACGTCGCCCACCTCCACCAGCGGCGCCGTTCCGGCATTCCTCCCGAGATCTCTCCTGCTAGCGCTTCGATTGCTGTGGCAAACTTGCCGCGCCGAGCTGCGACCACTGTTGCTTTGCCAGCCCCCGCGGCGAACAACTTCGGCTGAAACGGCATCACGATTTTCGGCCGCATCGAAATATAATTTCTCATCTCTTCCAACGGCACTTCCCGGCGGCCGCCCTCGCCACTGCGATTAATAACGAGCACATTCCGGTGCGCCACATCATTCCCGCCAAGCGCGGTGCGTAGTCGCGCCGTGTCGCGAACTGAGCGCAGCGTGTGGTCGGCAATAATTATACGGTGATCGGCGACATCTAGTGCCAGCCGGAAAGCAGGAGCAGTAATCCGCGGGATATCGGCGATGACGTAGTGAAACTGCGCGCGCAACTCACCGAGGAGGGTGTTGACCGCTTCAGCGGTAAACTCCATCTCGTCGCGCAGCGGCTCCTCAGAACTCAGCACGAATAGGCGCTCGCTATGCGGCACCATCACCCGTTCGAGAAAGAGCCTGTCGATACGAAGTGGGTTCGTGAGCGCCTCCCGCAAACCCGCGGTCGGCTTGAGGTTGAGAGCCAGCGCGCAGTCGCCGTTCTGCAGGTCGAGGTCAATAAGCGCGATCCTGCGGCTCTGCCGATGGGCGAGATACCATGCCAAATTGACCGCGAGCGTCGTCGTGCCGACACCGCCCCGGGCGCCCACGACAGCAACCATCTTCCCAAGCTTCTGACTGATCGGGGGGATTTCACCCGCATTCGGCTTCGACAGAGCCTGCTTCAGCAATGCCCGCGTCATTGGCTTGACGATATAATCGCTGATCCCTGCCTTCATCAGGTCGCGGTAAAGTCCGACATCGTTACGCTTGCCGATGGCGATCACGGTAACCGCGGGCTCGCAGACCTCGGCGAGGTCACGGACTCGCGAGATCGGCATGTCGACGTCGCTAACATCGACAATCAAAATGTTGGGCGATCGCCGCTCTCCCAGGTGAATAATGGCTCTGGCAATACCCCCGCGAATGACCTCGAAATCAGAGAAGGACAGGTCCAACAGGCATTCTCGCAGGTGAGCTTCGGCCTCTGCATCTGCCACAAACGCCATCAGCTCAGCGCGGCTTGCGGGGCCTTTGGGTGACTTCTCGATCACCTCAGGGTGGTGGAGGGAGATCGACGCCGGGTGCGGAGGCTTCATCGTAGATTGCTTTGCGGGATAGTTCCGTCTCAGTAGAGCTATCGTTTGGTCACGACTTGGCCGCCGTGCGAAACCGAATGTCATTGTGGCTTCACGGTTTCGCGTTTGATGCCGTGAATGATTTCGACAGGAGGTTGCTCCAAAGCGACAACCTTTTCCGGTGACATCGCGCCGCCTAGCGCCGGTGATACATCGCCTGCCCAAGTCGGCTTAACCGCCGCCGCTTTGCCCATCCCTGGCATTGGTGCCGCCATGATATGGCCGGCACCGCTGACGCCGCGCAAAGTAAGTGACAGCTTGCCGAGCTCGATGGCGACGTTGAGTTTTTCGGCTTGTTCGAGGGTCACCTCGAGCGTCACCGTGCAACCGAAACCGTTTCTCGCAGCAACTGGTCTAACATTTGCCGTGTCGACCGACAGGACACGCAGGCCCTCGACGAGGGTCTCGCTGACCGAGCGCCGCGTAAGGGGAGCATTGTTTTTGAAGGTCTGGGTTAGTATGATATCGACAAGGTCGCCGGGGAATAGCAGGCCCGTGCTGGCCCCACAGGTCGCCACCGGGATCACAATTGCCCGTGCGCCGGGAGCTAGCACAACCTGCAGGAAATCACGATCGCCCGGTTTTACGATGTCGTCGCGGCGGATCGGGGCACCGGCCTCCAACTCGACACGCAGCGCAGCGCCGTAGACCTCCGCGCGCGCTTGTGCATCGATCTCGGGCTGGGTCTCCCGGGCTGCAGCCGAAGGTCGAGAGATCTGTCCCAATTCGTCCTGGGAGCTTCGTCTCCATGCCACGTCCTCGGCGCGTAGGAGCGTACCCGGCGCCAGTGGCATGGTCGCAACGAGAGTCTCGCCCGCCGCTACAACGCTGGCATTGACGCTCTGCGGGAGCGAACTCGAGGTAGAGCAGAACGACGACGCCGAGCGAAATCAGGAAAAGGATGGACAGTATTGTCTTGGCACGCATTGGTGGTCACCACGGAACCGAAGTTTGGAGGGTCAGCACTATTGCGCCGGCTACGGAGATGGCAGCGCCATAAGGCACGCTCGACTGACCGGAGAGCGCCTCGTGCTGTTCGCCGGCCGGTTCTGTGGGTAACGTTAGGCATCGCGAAATCCGCCACAACCTCAGGCCCGACTTGCCCTGCGCATAAGTAAGAAGTGCGAGGGCCGCGCCGCAGAGGCTCATGAGGATCAGGAAACGAAAGAGGTCGTGGCAGCCGACAAGGAGCGCTGTGGCGGTCACGAGCTTAACATCACCCCCACCTAAAACACCCCTCCAGAAGAGAAAGAAGGCGGGCGCAAAGACCGCCGCCGCCGCCGCAACGGTCAGAATGGCTGTGACCAGCTGATGGGCGACGATCAGTCGAAGCAAGCCGAGAGTGGTGATTGCCAATGCGAGCTCGTTGGGAATGTGACGCGCCCGCACGTCACATTCAACTACAATTGTCAGTATTCCGACCGCCACAACCAATATAGCCGACTGCACTACCCATCTCCTGTCGTGACCGCATTGATATCGCGAGGCGGAGATCATGCGCACAGCTCCGGCTGGGCGCGTCAGCCGCGCTATTTTATGGATTAGGCATCTGGAGCCCGGTAAGTGTGGTGGTGATTGTCGTGAAAAGGGTGTTGATCCCGGCGCCGAGTGTCTGCGCCCCCACTGCAATGGCGAGTGCAACGAACACCACAAGCATGGCATACTCGGTCGCAGTGGCACCGCGTTCGTCACGACCCAAGCGGCGGATCAGGTTCAGCATTTGACGGTCCTTCATGGTTAGGGTTAATGACACTGTCGAGTGGGAGCGCTACGACCGCGATCTCGACCGTTATCACTAACCGTACTTAACCATACTCGCGTCACCGTAGTGTCTCCAAAAAGTCAAAAGAGCGCCCTTTTGCAAATTTGTTGCGGCGCGATCCGGTGCAGTATAATTCTTATGAGGAATTGGAATGGCTTGGTTGGTTCTGGGACGCATATCGACCGCAGCGATCCCCGATCGAGCTATGAGAGCTCATCGACGGTACCTCCCGCCAGCAGGACGAGATTTGGACGCCCCGCACGCAAGATGCAGAAATGCGTAACCTCTTGCCCTATGCCGCGCTCAGCCACTCCCACTACTCGCTGACCAGCGGTGCCATATGTCGCCGCATCTTCGATCTGTTGCGGTCGCTCCTGCGCGACCGTCGTGGCTCTATAGCCGTTGAATTCGCCATTCTGCTGCCGGTGCAGGCATTAGTGATCTTCGGCGGCCTCGATTTGGTGCTTGCGACCTTGACCGAGGAGCGGCTCAGCTTCGCCACGGAGGCTGCGGCGCGCTGCGGTGCGATCAATAACCCGCTTTGCTTGACCGCAAGCGCAACCTCGGCATGGGCGGCGCAGCAGTCCGTCGGAGTACCGAATATTTCGGCGAGCAATTTCGTGGTGACCTTCAACGCGCAGTGCGGCGGCGTCTCAGTTGTCGCGACTTATAGCTATCTCGGCGTCATGCTGCCGAAAGTCAGCCTTGGGGCTGAGGCTTGCTACCCATGGCAGCCAGCATCTTGAGCGGTATGGCATTTGCCGGTAGAGGACGCGCTGCAACATCGGATTGCATCCACAGCAGGAGGCGCCAGCGAACCATCCGATGCGCTCCTTCCGGGCACGGGTGGGGCCGCCGTCGCGGTCAGGAGAGCCCTCGCGGATCTCATCTAACACTTGGTACCCACGGCTTGCAGCGGCGATGATGCGGTCGGGGTCGGCGGTCCAGGTGAATGGCTTTGGGCTGTAGTTGGGTTCGGTCAGGTAACGATTGATGGCGACCTGGAGCTCGACGAGGGAATAAATGACGCCGCGCTGCAATCGGCCGGCGGACCAGTTTGGCAAGAAACCGTTCGACAGCGTTGAGCCAAGACGCCGAGTTTAGGGTAAAATGGAAGATCCAGCGCGGATGGCGGGCCAGCCAAGTCCTGACTTTGGCGGGCTTGTGGCTGCCGCCGTCGTCGAGGATCAGGTGGATCAGGCGCGTCCGATGGGTAGTCTCGTCCGACGGGGCGCCGAGCGTGTGCGCGATCAATCGCGCGACGACCGGCTCGGAGATCATGCCGCAGCCTCGGCGGTGGCCAGGACGATCCGGGCCCACCACACCTGCTTCTGGGCATGTTGGATCGGCCACATCTGCCTCCAGCCGCTCCCGATCGACCGCACCGAGCCAGATTTCGACACCACTGGGCATCTCGGACTATCGCACAAATCGGTCCCGCCGAGGAATCTTCCGTATCATTCAGACCGTTAGTTGACAGAGGTGGCCCGGGTCGACGAGCCCAGGTAGGGTCAATATTGCCGCTTCCATTGCCCCAAATCGGCCATAGGGCGGCCCGGCTAATCGGGACGCGGAAATGACGCCGTATCTTCTAGATTGGTTCGTGTGCGGAAGACGTTACGGCAGGATTAAGCGGTGCCCCATCGCGAGCTAAAGGATGAAAAAGTAAAATGTCCTTACATTTTGATCGTCGAGGATGATCAAGCGCTGGCTAAATTGCTTTCCGAGGTGTTGACGATCGAGGGCACTCGCTGCTTTGTCATCCGCTCCAAGAATAGTGCGAAGCGGTTTTTGCGACAAGTCCGACCCGATCTGGTCATACTAGATTATCAGCTTATTGGTGGTGTCGGGCTCGAAGCAGCGCAGATAGCGTCGCATCTGAACGTGCCGGTGATCGTTACCTCCGGCCATTTCAATGTCTTTGAACGGGTACGGGATGCTGGGTATTTTTATCTGCGAAAACCCTTCTCGCCGTCGGAACTGTTGGCAATGTCGTCAATGGCTCTTGGCATTGATCTAAGCTTGCCTGGTAATCCGCCGATCCGATTACCGTCCGGTCTTGACCTCTCAGACCAATTGGCCACTTCAAGAGCTGGTTGATTTTGAGGGCGAATTACCGGCTGCTGCGATGGGGGACTGGAGTTGATGGGGCGGACGGCTCCCGCTGAACGGCATCGATGTGCCAGGATGTGGTCGTCAAAGAGCGTCCTCGTCGGCATTGAGGCGTACGCTACTGGCCATTATTGGGCTCGCCTGATCGCCACCTATGGGCACCAGGTTCGGTTGGTCCCGCCCGCAAAGCGTCCACGAATGGCCGCCTGACCAATGGCCACCTCAAACCCCACCCCAATTTTCCACCACCTTGATCCGCTAACCCTGATCTGCACACCGAAGCCATGATCCGCGGGAGGCTTCCAACACTCGTGAGGCTCAATCGTGGCGGTGGGCTCGATACCAAGCTTGCGCGAGTTCGTTACCGAGCCGTCAGGGTAGAAGTAGAGCGCCACCCCATCGCATCAGCCGTGCCCTGGTAGAAGTCGGCGGTTTTCATGTCCTCACCTCCGCGCTCGGGTGCGCCTGTTCGAGTACGAGGTTGCTCACTGCTCGACAGCTTAAACGTAGGAAGAGCCGAGATGTCCGTGCCGGACTGGCGCGCCGGACGCGTGTGCTGACAGTGTGGCAGCCGCAACGTCAATTTCGGCCTCAGAGGTACTGAGATGTGCTCGATCAAGAGCTGTATCGCGGTCGCCACCTAAACCGCTGCATGTCATCTAGCCGGAAGCTCGTCAGATGTCCTCTGACGCAGTGGTCTTGCACCGTATCGTCTGCCTCAAAAAAGCCGAGGCGTCCATGTCCTTTAGATATATCGGGTGCAAATAGAACCATCTCGTCGCAGTGCGCGCACGGGACGCCCAAGTACCATTCGCCAGGAACGGCGTCTGCCAGCGGGATCGCGGACATGGCAACCTCCTTCATCTCAGCCGGTGTCGTCTCGGCGTCGGGTCATCGAAATCGGCCTTGGGGAATGCCTTGCGCAGTCGCTCGCTCTCTTCCCGGATCGCGCGATCGCTCGGCGTCTCCGGTGGCGGCCCTGCAATCCAGTCGTCCAGCGGCAGGCGCGCGAGCATCAGCAGGTGAGCGGCGTTGTCGAGACCTGCAAAGACCAAGCGGCGTAACATCCCTCATCGAACCACAGTCGTCGTCCAAAACACGTCCAAAAGATCGTTGCCTTGCGGCCTTGGGGCCAATGATAGCAGTCGAACGTTTGACGCGAGATTGGTCGCCCATTGCGAGAGATTGCCCGGCGCATTTACGGTAAGGTAGCGATTATGCACGGTGTTTGATTGCATTTTCGTGAACGTCACGGCAACATCAGATCAGCCCATTCTCGAAACCCAAAAATATATTAGCATCAATATCTTACATGATATGCCCTATTTTTAGGCAACGAGGCAAGAGGCCGTGACCACGCTGGGAGTTAGGTCTAGGTAGGGGAAGTTATCCACAGCGTTATCCACTAATTCCGTGGATCTATTCAATGTCACGGGATCAGAACTGATGTAACGATTTTGACGTTTGGGGCGACGCGGAAAGGACCTCAAATTGACGCGCAAGTGTCCATGCGCTACCAGCAAACAACCACGCAGGCGTCCCGGTTACGATCGTATCACATTAACCAACAGGCCGGACACAAACCAACAGGCCGAACACATGGCTGCACCGCTGCACCCGACCGCGCAGCGATCGCCTTACGACCTCGTCCGAGGACGTCCGGAGAGGGTAAGCGCATCAAAGGCATCCAACGATCTCCGCAGCGCCACTCACACCGAAAATCTCGATGATCCGTGCCACTTGGTCGCGCATGTCGCGATCTCGATAATCCTCACCGGTCTCGACCGAGATCACGGTTACCAGGAAACCAGGGGCAATCTCGTCTAGCCAGCACGCGTAGTCCAGAATCCTTGTTGTTGCGTTCATTGGCGATACACTCGTCAAAATTGTGTCAGCCATGCGCTGAAGGGTCCGCCTCTAAGGGTTAACCATAAGTAAAGAAGCCGCAGCTCTCTCCTTTTGTCGACGCCCGTACTGGTCTCTCGGTGGAGAAGAGGCAACTTGCTGAATTGCAACATCTTTGTCGATAATTGATGAGGCATACCCGTAGCGCTGACTGCGGCGTATCACGCGGAATGCCGCATTTTTGACACCGAAATTGGCAGGCGCTTCTCGCCTCGCAGTCGCGGCCGCCACCGCGGTTAACTGTTCGTCATCAGCCATCCGGCCACGATGATCGCTTTGACCGACTGTTCAATGGGAGTTGAACATGAGCGATTTGCCCGGGGGAGCTGTCCCAGCTTGCGCAATTCAGCTCGGCGTCCCTCGATTTGTCTATCGGGCTCCGAGCGGTGAGCTTCGGCGGCTTCGCTGACATCGATCGGGGTGACGATAATTACAACGTGCGGACCATGCCACGAGGCGGTCGGCATTGCGTTCTACTGGATTGCAAGGCCGACGATAACCTTTTCGGCCTGCGGCCAGCATAACGGCATTCGAAATGCCGCGCGCGACGATTTCGGCGTCCGTCCTGTCGCTGGGGAGCTCGTCTAAGGAACGAAGGAGCGACCGTTCCAAGCCCCTCTCGTAGCGGGGAGTTTGATGACGACCCGGCCGTGGTCAGGAGCTGAATGCTCGTGATCAAGATTTTACGGACGGTGCTTGCCTGGTTACTGGCCTGGTCGTCGCGATGAATGCGGGCTGAGCTGGGCCAGCCACATCCCGAGGCGCAGGAGAGTGCCTCCAATCGTCATAGGGGCTTCAAAGTGCCCGTCGGGTTGTCGGGATTCCGCGTGTAGATGTAGAAGCGCCGGTGCGGGAAAAGCTCGCGCAACTCGCCCAGCCGGTGCGGAATGTCGAGCGCGTAGATGACATCGCCGTCGATCGCGAGTCTGTTCCGGGTCAGGTCCTTAGGGGTGAAGCCCCGGAAACGTCCGGTCCCGGAGTGGATGACGACGACGGCGTCGTGCAAGCCTTTAGCGCGGACCTTATCGTACAAATCCATGCGCTCATTGACGATCCCGCGGAAAAGCCAGCCCAGGAATAGCGCAGCCGCGATGCACCACGCCGCGTGCGCAAAGACAAGACAGACGGCAGAGGCCGCCCATCTCGGCCGTGCCCGGTTCTGCAGCAACGGCACGAGCGCGGAGACAGTCGTCAGCACCAGGAACGGAAAGGCCTCGAAATAATAGCGCGGGCCGTACCGGTTGCCGCCGTCGAACGGGACAAGCAGGAAAGCGGCCACCGTTACCGGAAAGATGAAATCGAAGAAATTGAGCCTCTTTTTCATGGCCTTCCATGCGAAGGCGGCGAGGTAGCCCAGCAGCAGGAGCGGCGAAGTGAAGACGGCAAGCTCGCCCATAAAGCGCGCGGCCAGGCGCAATTGGTCGAGGGGCGTATGAGGACGTCCATTCTCGTCGACCGGGTACAGGCCGAACTTCAGGAGAGGAGCTTCCGAGTTTGCTATTTTCGGTAGTATCGATCCAGATGCGATACCGTAAAACAGCAGCAGAGCGGCGAGGAACGGCAGGCCGCCGAAAATGATCGAGGGCGCGAGAACATAATGCCGCCGCCCCGCTCGCCAGACAAAGGCGAAGAGGAACGGCAGACCGAACAGAAGCGGATCAAAGACCCGGATCAGGCCGAGCATGCCGAGTGCGACGCCGGCGAGAAAGCCTCTGGAAAACCGCGGCTGGTCGAGGAAATCCGCAGCCATCCAGCAAAACAGCGCGCCGGCTGCCGCAGCCGGAACGTGGGTGAAATAGGAGCCGGCATTGAACAGGAAGAAGGGCGAGAGCGCGACGAAAGAGAGCGCCAGGATGCCGCCGAGCGGGCCGTCTTGACGCTGGCCGAGCTTGAAGACGGCGAAGAGCAGGACGATGCCCGCCAGCGGACAAGCCAGCCAGAACGGGAGGGCGAAAAGTCTCACTCCCGCCAGCAACAGCGGCCAGCCGGGCGGGTACAAGGCCGCCCACTTGCCATCCACCTGGCTGATATGCAGGAAAGCAAAAGATTTGTGGAGCGGCGGCAGCGGGTTCCACAGTCGCTCTGCCAAGAAAGTATCGGCCTCGAACAGAAACGCGTACTCGTCGGCGGAATTGGGAAACGCACGAAGCACCCAGACCACCGCTAGCGATCCCGCGAACCCGGCGACGGTCACGCCCAACGCTACCGCGCGCCAATGAGCTGCCAGTGCAGCCGGTAGTGCGGCGAACCGCGAGACCAGATTGGTGGCTTGAACGGCCAAGATCAGTCCGAGCAAAGAGAGGACGACCGGGCCGATAACTGGTAGGGGATTGTGCGCGATGGTGACGAGTAGGTCAGCAAAAGAGCTTGCTTGGCTCATTTTCAACAGCACGGCACCGAGACCAAGCGCCGCGAGAACCATCAGCCCAGCGGAACACCGGAACACCAATCTTAAACGAGGGCTGTCGATCGAGCCGCCTCCCCTCGCTAAATTCTCGTCTATCATACTTGGCGGATCACTTTTAACGGCGAAATCTTATCTAGCGAGACGACCGGCCGGTCCGGGTATGGTCTACAACCTCCCGACGACAAGTGCTCGCAGGCGAGGGATCAACCGGTCGACAATTCTTGAGCAGAAGAAGGTATTGGCGTATTCCTCGCGGGCCGAGCGCCAGGATAGCGACGATTGCCTTCACCATCAGAGAAAATTTTCCGGCAAGCACTGCTGCAAGTGCAACATTGACCTCGATGGATGCTTCCGCTATACGCAGCACGTTTTTCTATATTCAGGAGAGAGTTTTTCAGCATATCGATCGATGATAACGCGATGCTGATTTCTAAAATCCGTGCTATCTTTGCTTCCTAAGACAGTAAGGGAATTCTTGTGAACGCGATAACACGCTAATGGGTCAGAATGATAAAAGATGTTGCCGGTCAGAAGCGATCTTCATATAGAAATCCCAATCTGCAGTATACCATAATGAGTCATCGAGACCCCTGACTTTGAGGTAAGCGTCGCGCCGAATCGTTATTGTCGGAGTGGATATGAAATTCTGGACAAGCAATCGTTTAAAAAGGGTGGGTGTCGGAACCGGGGTATCGCCGCTCGGCAACGGACAGCGCAAGAGTCCTAATCGCTTTCCGGCTTCGTCAATAATGTAACAGGAATGCAGGTGCATCACGGCGTCGGGCCGAGCACAAAGCCATTTCCGGAGCTGGGCACACCTGTCCGGCAGCCACAGATCGTCCACATGCAGGATACAAATATGATCGCCGCTAGCCTGCTCTACACCGAAGTTGGTCCCTGCTATGTAAGATAGGTCCGTACGATGGAAGGTCCGAATATTGAGTTGATGAGCAAAGGTATCAACTATCTCCAAGCTGGCGTTATCCGTGCTTGCATCAACAAACAGGACCTCGATTCCCTGCTCCCTCTGATCGACGATGGATTGGAGCGCCGCAGCCAACCAACGCTGCCCGTTTCTGCACGGAGTTATTACAGAAAGCCAAGGTTTCTCCATTCCCGCTCCATCGCTTCCCGCTACGTCTCTCCGGATGCTAGACATTTGAGGTAATGCCCAAGGCCGCCCGGCAAAATCGTTCTGCGCGGGGAACTCGACCCAGTAACGTCGGTGGAGACGGGTTCTGCACTTCGCTGCACTTCATGTGGGTCACACGTATGAAGACCCGAATTTCGGGATATTCAACGACATGCCTTGACGTCTGCGAAACCGACCTGAGGACCCGATATGGTGTCTTCTGTCGAGCGCATCATCCAGTGGCAACCAGGTTATTGTCACAAACCCGCAGGCGCCGCAAGTCCGTGACTGGCGCCCGACGTTCGAGGACGATCATCTTACTTTAAGGCGGGACTGGGCTGTAATTGGCACGAATGAATTGATCGAGAGCCCCAACTTCGCCGCCACTATAGTCTCACGAGAGAACGTAACCACGGAGCCCCGCATCGCTCAGCTTGACCACTGCGAAATCTAAAAATAGCTAATTCACTCTGACGGTGCGAGCCTTTTGACGTCACGGCCCGTTCCGCGATAGTCGAGAAGGTAGAGAAAGAATGAGCCGTAAAGGATTTGTGCTCCGAGCATCAGCGTGGTACTACTCACGATTACGAGTCGTATCGCACTTCCTTCGGCGAGCTCTCCAAATCCCACGTTAAACCATTCGGTTAAGGCTACCCCTAGGATAGTCAGTCCCAGCAGAAGTAGAATAACTCCCAGGATCAGACCGCGCTCGAGCGGTATCGCCTGCCGCAGTCTGTCGAAAAGCGCATCGTGCAGGAGCAGCCCACGCTGAACCGCGATGACCTTTGCGAATGCCCAAAACAGCATTGCCTCGAAGCCGATGTTGATCGCGGCAGCTGTCATGACCATGGTGTGCTCGGCAAAACCGACGCCTCCGACGGCGACATTCCCTGTAAACAGGATCAAGGTCCCCGCTAGTCCGAGCAGGAAAAGCACTGCGCCCGGATAGAGAAACAAGCTCCGCGGGCTGAGCAGCAGGAAGAACCGGAGCGTGCGCCAACCGTCGCGCCAGCTGCGAAGGTGTGGTGGTCGGTCCCGGCCATCGACAGAGAGCCAAGTCGGCACCTCAGTGATCCGAAGATTGCGAATGGTCGCCTTTACGATCATTTCAACTGCGAATTCCATGCCGGCCGCATCAAGGTCGAGGGAAAGAATCGCATCACGACGGAAACCGCGCAATCCACAGTAGAAATCGTGACTCGGGCTTCCGTAGAGAGTGCGTCCGATGCATGTAAGAAGCGGATTGCCAAAGAATTTGTGCAATGCCGGCATTGCTCCCGGCGCGATGCCACCTTGAAATCGGTTGCCGAGTACCAAATCGTATCCGGCACGGAGCTGCCCGACAAACCCCTCAAGCGCTGAAAAATCGTAACTGTCGTCGGAGTCACCCATGATGACGAACTCGCCGCGCGCGGCCTCGATACCCGCTTGCAGCGCGTTCCCGTATCCCTTCGAGGCAACCGGCACTACCCGTGCGCCGAGACCGGCAGCGATCGCCCGGGACCCGTCGGTGCTGCCGTTATCGGCGACGATCACCTCACCATGGATATTGTGCCGCTGAAGCCAGGCGAATGCCTTGGTGACGCAGGTACCCACCGTCTTCGCCTCGTTCAGGCATGGCATAACGATCGACAGCTCGGGCGTTTCGAGCCCGGGATCGGCAGCTATGGTTGGCTCAACTTGCACCATATGATCGCCCGATCGCGGCCACACCCATTCTCCTAGGCAACGCTATTCCAGCTCTTAGCTCATAGCAAATGCGCTGCACGCTCGTCTTGCAATAGGAACTCGACCGCGACGGACTCTGGCGCAGGTGCGATCGATTGTAAACGACCTCCCGGCCGGTCGATCCACGTGATCCTCGACAACTACGGCAGCCACTAGCACCCCAAAGTCAGGACGACGCGTCTTATCGTGCAACAGGCCATCAACTCCGGCTTCCAAAAAGCGGCGCTGCCGGCGCGCACGCAGGGTTATGAGACGCCGGCCCGGGACATGATCTCCGCCGTGCCGCAACCTTCGGCGGTGGCCAGGACGATTGTGCCCCCACACATGCTTCTGGGCATTGTTGCGATTGGCCACGACTGCCTCCAGCCGCTCCCGATCGCCTGGTCCGAGCCGGATTTCGACACCGCTGCGCATCCCGGACTATCGCACACACTATATTGCCGCTTCCATTGCCCCAACTTAGCCACAGGGGGGCTCGGCTAAAATCGGGACGCGGAAATGACGCCATATCTTCTAGAAGATTGTTCGGTTCGTGCGGAAGACGTTACGGCAGGATCAAGCGGTGGCCCATTGCAAGCTCACGGATGTAGAAGTAAAACTTCCTTATATTTTGATCGTCGAGGACGATCGAGCACTGGCTAAATTGCTTTACGAGGTGTGAACGATCGAGGGCGCTCGCTGCTTTGTCATCCGCTCCAAGAATAGTGCGGAGCGGTTTTTGCGACAGGTCCGACCCGATCTGGTCATCTTAGATTACCAGCTTATTGGAGGTGTCGGGCTCGAAGCAGCGCAGATAGCGTCGCATCTGAACGTGCCGGTGATCGTTACCTCCGGCCATTTCAATGTCTTTGAACGGGCGCGGGACGCTGGGTATTTTTATCTGCGCAAACCCTTCTCGCCGTCGGAACTGTTGGTAATGTCGTCGATGGATCTTGGCATTGATCTATGCTTGCCTGGTAATCCGCCGATCCAATTACATTAACGCGGCGGAGCAGCGGGGACCTTCCGGTCTTGACCTCTCGGACCAACTTCTGGCCGCGATCTGTGAGGGCCGCGTCGTCTCCGTGCTCTCGCTGGGGGCCTCCCGGCAGGCGCGCAACGGGCCACTCGCTGTTAGAATTCTGCGGCGTGGTCGGCACGTTGATTGTCGGCGAGGACGGCATTCAACCATCCTACTAATACCGGGCCTCACCAAGGACTGGCTCCTGCGCGGCGCGAGGTCCTGGTGTCGTGCAACCGGGAGCAGATCCTCTTGCCCGGCCCGGGAGAGGATGCGACCGCCGATCGGATTATCTGGCGGTGTTTCGAAACCATGGGAATATCCCGGTTATCTATTTGGGTTCAAAGCCGGGATTTGAAACCTGGACGGGGTCCTGGTCGGCGCCCCTTCATCTCAGCCTTGCGATGGCATCGCGAGCGGATCGGTTACGTAACCATATATTGCCATTATATAACACAATGTAACCATTTTGATTGGATTGTGACGGCATCCATGCCGACCCACTGACGCGGATCTGGTAGGACTGCGCGCGTTCGAAGCACGGTCAAAAACTAGGGTCAACATTTGTAATCGTTGCTGCTCGTGTCTGCGGTTAGCGTTGTCAATTTGCCCCTTCAGCGTCAGTTAAAGGGGTTCGGGGCGTTAGAGCCGTCAGACGTCGCGACATGCGAGATCGCGCAGCAGCCAGAATTACGCATTGCAGATGGGCACAACAACTTACAGGAGACCGAAGACAACATGATGGACCTTATCAAGCGGGCGCGCGCGCGGGCCCTGGCCTACCGGGGCATCGGCTGCCGCGTCGAGGGCGGCGGCGAGATCCGGCGTGTCGAGGGCGGCGGTGAGATCCGGAGGCTAGCGGCTCCCGTGGACTCCTCCGATGCCCACCCAGGGTAGGATCTGTGGAAGGCCGCACTGCAATGTCACGAGACAAGGACATGGTGTGCCCAGCTGCGCCACCCCACTGGTCGAGGGCCGTGGCCTTCGCGGTCGTTGTTGGTACGCCCGAGCGGCCGGCTCTCGCTTACCTCGAGCACCCGCTACCCGCCACACCGGAGCTGCTGGCGAAAGCCAGTCCCGCGACGCCGCGCGAGATCTTCCGGTTCTCGTCGTCCTGCCACAAGGACTCCTGCCCGCACTGGACTGAGGAGGGCAGCGGTCGCTGCACGTTGGCCGCGGCGGTCCTCAGGGAGTTCGACCCGGTTGCCGAGGAGCTACCCCGTTGCAGCATCCGCAAGTCCTGCCGCTGGTGGTTCCAGGAGGGGAAGGCGGCCTGCATCCGGTGCGTGCAGATCCCGACTGACCTCGGCGAGTTGCCCGACGACGAGGTGGCGTCTTTCTACCTCGCCGACCACCGATACTTCCAGCCAGAGAAGCTCCTGAACGGCGGCAGGGCTACGGACGGCTCGACCTAGCCCGCATTTGGAGATGGCATAAACGCTTCGATATGGGCCCATTCGTCAACGGTGACGTCGCTTGCATAGCGCAGACCGTCGTGGCGATACTGCGGTTGAGGCTTGCGATCCTCTCCAGCTTTAGCCACTAGTGGTCTGACGCGATCGCTTGGCGCCGATTGACCTTTCGATAATGCGATCGGGGTCGGCGGTCCAGACGAAGGGTTTGGGTTTGCGGTTGTGCTCGCCAAGGTAGCGGTTGTTCGCGGCTTGCAGGTTGACGAGCGAATGGAAGACGCCGCGCTGCAGGCGCCGCCGGGTCGGCGTGGCGAAAAAGCTCTCGACGGCATTGGCCCAGGAGCACGAGGTGGGAGTGAAATGAAACGCCCACCTGGGATGCCGCGCGAGCCAGGCGCGCACTTTGGGATGTTTGTGGGCGGCGTAATTGTCGAGGATCGTGTGGACCAGTTTGCCGGCCGGGACCGCCGCTTCGAGTTGGGGGTACCGCTAAGGCTTAAAAGGGGCGATTCCTGTCCCGCGATACGCTTCGCGAGACTTATGATATCCTTACGACCGTCCGAGGACGTCCGGAGAGGGTGAGCGTATCAGAGGCATCCTACGATCTCCGCAGCACCACTCACACCGAAAATCTCGATGATCCGCGCTACTTGGTCGCGCATGTCGCGATCTCGGTAATCCTCGCCGGTCTCGACCGAGATCACGGTTACCAGGAAACCAGGGGCAATCTCGTCTAGCCAGCACGCGTAGTTCATAATCCGCGTTGTTGTGTTCATTGACGATGCACTCGTCAAGATTGTGTCAGACGTGCTGAATGGTCCGTCTATAAGGGTTAACCAGAAGTAAAGAAGCTGTGGCTCTCTCTTTTTTGCGGACGCCCGTGCTGGTCTCTCGGTATAGAAGAGGCAACTTGCTGAATTTCCGCATCTTTGTCGATAATTACGGTCTCACTGATAAGGCATACCCGGAGCGCTGACCGCGGCGCATCACGCGGAATGCCGCTTTTTTGACACCGGCGTTGGCAGGAGCTTCTCGCCTCGCAGTCGCGACCGCCACCCGCGGTCACCGGCTTTAACACCGCGGAAATCGATCTCATCATCGAGGGGGGCGAGAGGAAACAATGGTCTGATCCTGCCGACGACGTGCCGCCTCTTGTCGTGGACCGCCCGGCCGTCGCTCATATGTCGACGCCCAGGAGCCCCTCCTTGTCAGTATGGAATGCCCAAGCCGGGTATCAAGCGCTCGGATACGAGGCGTCGCGGAAGATCGCGACGATACCCTGCTCCAATCGATGAGCTCCCTGGCGAAGACGGCCAGCGGATTGCGTCGAAGTCCCCTGCCATGAGATCGGCATCGTAGGAAACAGCGTGTCGAGGCGAGCGTCGAAGCCTTCGCCAACGTAGCGACGAGTTGCCACGATCAGCGCGTGGCTGCCGTTGGCGACGGCCTCGCTCCCGGGCATCTCTGTTAGTTCGTTGATTGCCACGTTCTTTGTCACCGTTGCGCCCCCCACGGACACCGACGGCAACACGTAGGAGGCCGATCATGCCAGCCGATTACGAGGTCGGGTACAAACGCCCACCGAAGAACACCCGATTCCGCAAAGGTCAGACGGGCAATCCGCACGGCCGTCCGAAGGGTGCGGGCAACATCAAAACCGATTTAGCCGAAGAACTCGGCGAGCGGATCGGGATAACAGTGCAGGGAAGCCACCGTAAGATCACCAAACAGCGGGCCGTTATCAAGGCGCAAGTCGCTAACGCCATTAAGGGCGAAGCGAGGGCCGCGGCACTGATCTTGAAAATGGTTTTTCGCCTGCTAGAGCCGGAGGACACCACCCAGCAGATGGCTGACCCGTCCCCGGAAGATGCCGAGATTGTCGAGGCTTTTCTCCAGCGGCACGGTCGCGGGAGCGGGGGCTCGTCATGAGAGGCGCCCAAGCAAATGTGGGAGAAGTCGATGCAATACTGCGCCAAGATTTTGGGTCCTTCATCGACAAGTGCTTTTACGAGCTCAATGGTGGGAGTCGATATCATCGTAATTGGCACATCGAAGCGCTTGCTCATCAGCTCGAACGCTGTAGGCTGGGCGAGAACAAACGGCTGATCACCACTCAGCCACCACGCTCGCTGAAATCACTCATCGCCTCGGTCGCCTGGCCCGCATTCATCCTCGGTCACGATCCGACAAAGCGGATGATCGGTGTTAGCTATTCGAGCGACCTCGCCCTCAAGCTAGCGCGAGACTTCCGACAGATAGTTAACAGCAACTGGTATCGACGCGTCTTCCCGCGGACGATTCCTACGAAGGACACCGAAACCGAATTCGAGACGAGCTGCGGTGGTGGACGTATCGCCGTATCGATCGGCGGCACGATTACCGGCCGCGGCGGGGATTACATCATCATTGACGACCCCCTCAAGGCAGAGGAAGCGCTCTCGAAGTCGGCGCGTGAGAAGGTCAACGACTATTTCCGCAATACCCTCTACTCCCGATTAAACAGTAAGGTAACCGGTGTCATCGTGCTGGTGATGCAGCGGCTGCATGAGGACGACCTCGCGGGGCGCCTGCTGAAGCAAGGTGGTTGGGTTCACCTCAATCTACCGGCAATAGCTACGCGGGACGAGCGCATCGCTATAAGGAATGGACGCTTCTTCGATCGTCAGGAAGGGGACGTGTTGCACCCCGTACGCGAGCCCCGCGAAGCCCTGGAACAAATTCAGCGTACGCTCGGAGGTCGCCACTTCCAGGCCCAATATCAGCAAGCGCCGGTACCCGAGACAGGAAACCTCATTCGCAGCGACTGGCTGCGCTATTACGACACGCCGCCCACACGGACCGATACTACCCGGGTCACTCAAAGCTGGGATACGGCTATGAAGGGCGAGCAGATCCATGACTTCTCAGTGTGTACGACCTGGCTCACGCACAAGGGCAACCACTATCTTCTCGATGTGGTGCGGCGTCAGTGTGGCTATCCTGCTCTTCTGGAGCTTGTGATCGCCCAGTATCGCCGACACGATCCCACTGGACTACTGATCGAGGATAAGGGGTCGGGTACCGCACTCATCCAAGATCTGCACCATCGCCAAATCTCCTCGATCGCAATCAGACCAGAAGGCGACAAGGTCACGCGTATGGATACCGCCTCGCTGGGCTTCGAACAAGGAACGGTTTATCTGCCGAGGGAAGCGCCGTGGCTTGTCGACTTCTTGCATGAGTTGCTGCGCTTTCCAGACGCCGAGTTCGATGATCAGGTTGACAGCGTGTCCCAGTACCTGATCTGGTACCGCAAGCGCCAAAGATCGACCTTCGAGGTCTACTGGACATGACTGAGCTTCAAGTCCAATGCGGCCACGGTTACCGGAAAGATGAAATCGTCTCCGAGTATGCAGGTAGCGAGGGTTGCGCCGGGCTGGCCGGTGCCGAGCCTCTGCATAAGAGACGGGTCATGGGCGATCGTATCACGTATGTCGGGCCGAACGTTCACAAGGAAGCCGTCTGTTATTGCGGTGGCCGAGGGCGATTTGCGCGGCTAGTGGTATGACGCGATCGCTTGGTGCCCGTTATTGACTTTCTCGATGATGCGGTCGGGGTCGGCGGTCCAGACGAATGGTTTGGGTTTGCGGTTGTGCTCGCCAAGATAGCGATTGATCGCCGCCTGCAGATCGACGAGCGAATGGAAGACGCCGCGCTGCAATCGTCGGCGGGTGAGGGTAGCGAAAAAGCCTTCGACCGCATTGGCCCAGGAGCACGAGGTCGGGGTGAAGCGAAACGTCCACCGCGGATGGCGGTTAATCCAGGCGCGGACCTTGGGTCTTATGGCTGCATAGTTGTCAAGGATCGCGTGGATCAGCTTGCCGGCCGGCACGACGGCCTCGATCCGATTGAGAAAGCGGAGGAATTCTTGGTGGCGATGGCGCGCCATGCATTGGCCGATGACCGTGCCGTTGAGTACATTGAGCGCCGCGAACAGGGTGGTCGTGCCGTTGCGGATGTAATCATGAGTCATCGTGGCGGCCCGGCCCTTCTTCATCGGCAGGCCGGGCTGGGTGCGGTCGAGCGCCTGAATCTGACTTTCTCGACCGACAGCACGAGACTATGGGCGGGCGGGTCGAAATAGAGCCCGACCACATCGCGCAGCTTGGCGGCAGAGGCGGGATCGTGCGACAGCTTGAAACGCCGAACCCGGTGCGGCTGCAGACCGTGGGCGGCCCAAATCTGCTGTACCGAGCGCAGCGAGATGCCGCTGGCTGCGGCCATTGCCCGACCGGTCCAGTGGGTCGCCTCACCCGGCGGCTCAGCCAGCGTCAGTTCGACCACGCCGTCAACCGCCGCCGCTGGCAGTGGCGACAGCCCGGGCTTGCGCGTCTTGCCGCGTCGCAGGCCGACAACCCCCTCGCGCATGAACCGCTCCTGCCAGCGCCATGCGCATGGCTTCGAGACCCCGGCCCGGCGCATGATCTCCGCCGTGCCGCAACCCTCCGCCGTTGCCAGGATAATCCGCGCCCGCCAGACATGTTTTTGCGGACTATGGCGATCGGCTACCACCGCGGCCAATCGCTCGCGGTCGGCGCCACTCACTTCGATGCTGATCCCCTCGCGCATTGCGCAACAACCCACACAACATGCTATTTTGGAATCCTGTGGTTGCGTCATACTACTGGGGCGTGCTCCGAGTGTCGGGGCGCATGGCTAAGGCCCAGTTCGCCATCCTCTTCGGCGAACGCTTCACACGGGCCATGGCTTGAAGATGTCAACCAGCCCCGCTGTGGAATTCCTGTTAGTCCCGGCTTCGCCGGCGTCAGAGCGTGGACTGGGTTCCACCCAAGCACCCAAGTTGGGAATTGGTGCGGAGGGGCTGTGCTTCGCTCAGACACTGACCTTCATTAAGTTAATCCGTTGGCGCGCTCGGAATACGACCCTTTCCCCGGCCTGAATATCTCCAGATATCGCCCACAAGCGCAAAGCCACGTTGAGCGGATCGATACGTAAGGTGCTCCAGAATGTCAGTTCACCGAACTCGTGCTGCAGCGCATGACAGCTAGCGCAGAGGGATACGGAATAGCGATCCGACGGCTTCATACCCACGCCGCCGTCAGAACCCGACCGCACATGCGCGGCCTCTGAGGGGGCCGCTTTACCGCAGGCGACGCAGGGAAGCTGTCTGACAAAGGCTAAGTGCTGTGCACGCCTCCGGAGGTCCGGCTTGGGCTTGCCGCGTGCCACGGTCCGGGGGATACGGGGTGCGGGCATGAGTTACCGCACAAATTTAATCAGGCGCGGTGGTTGGGTTATGTATGCAGCCACGAAATCAGCGCAATGATGGTCCAGTAAACCGTGACAACAGGCATCGTTGGTGTGTGGGCACACGCGAAAGCTCTTAAACATCAAATGTCGATCGCGCACTTGGTCCTCCAGCTGCTTCAAATCGAGCGGGGGACTCCCTTCGATAGATGCAGGTTCAGCCTCCGGATTTACTCCAAACATAGGACCGCTGGGAGCTGGCAAGGCTAAGCCGGATCATGGAGCTATCTCGAGGCTTGCGCGCAGCGCTGCTCTCAGTGCCAATCTCCCTTGTGGGACCGGGACCTCATGCGTGGCGCGGATCTTTTCCATGACGCGTTCGATAAAGTAGTTGAAGCTCTGGAGTTCGCGATCGAGGGCTTCGATAAACTTTTCATCGGGCTCAACCCGCATGACAATCTTTGGAAGCACGTCATGCCAGCATACGATGTCGACCCAGCTTCGCTGGGAAACGTAGAGCTGACCTTGCAACTGAGGTCGGAAGCGTTCATTGACCTCTCCGGAAATCCAGTATCCGATCTGGGTCTGCGGTAGGGGGGCCTTGATTTCCAATAGGCCTTCGTCGCCGACGAGCCGATCAGGACTGCATCCCACCGTGTGATTGTCATCGGTGATGAAGCCCACTCGCTGAACGGTTACGTCATGATCGAATTCATACCAATCGGCCGCCTCGGCCTCGACGATCAATCCCCGCTCCATGGCGGGCGAATTATAAAACTCGATTCTCCGCTGCAGTATCCGCTCAGCGATCAGGACACAGGCGTATTCCCGCCACTGTTTGGACGGCTTGCCTTGTGGCGTAATGATCTTGTGAAAGCTGGAACTCGTCGGAATCCCAAGCTTGAGGCGGTCATACGCTTCCGAGTATTGCGCCACGTCATGATGAACGATGGGCATGACCGGCTTCTGTCTTAGATATCTGTTCCTCTAGAGTACTAATGGCCTTGCGATAGTCCCGGGCTGCAATCGTCGCTACGGCAGCCTCGAGAGAACCGGCTTCCTCGACGCTCTGGGCCTTCATGTATTTCAGAAACTTCACCCCGGCATTTGCTTTTTTTATCAGATCGAGAATTGTCTTGAGTCTGGGCCTCATCTATTGTCCCTCCGGTTCCGTCGTCATCATCCTCGGCAACCACGATGTTGAAGATGTTGCAGGCGACGTAGCGGCGGAGGAAAGAGTTTGTGCTCCCCACTGCCTGCACGTTCGACTTGCCACCCGTGGTGTCGGGCGGGGCCGGCATAAAGGAATTCTCATAATGGCCGCCCGGCAGGTGCTTCAGACGGCCCCGGATCAGGATGTCGCCGCCCTCCCGCGGTTCGTCGGAATAGGAGAGATCCATATCCTCTTCCACCAAGAGCGGGCGCAGATGTTTGTCGATCTCCTCCAGCGGGGCGTATTTGAAGGCTTCATAGGTGCCCTTTTGGGGCCTTCCCTTCTCGATTTCGTGGAGAACGGACCTGTTCTTGACGATCTTGATGCCGGCGAGCTTTTTCAGGATCCGGCCCTTCGCTGCGTTGTATGCGAGCTCAGCCTCTTTTGCCTTGAGGCGCTCATACATTGCCATCATGCGTTCGAGCTTTTCGACATCGGCGCGGGGATCGAGCGCTACCCTTTCAATCAACGCCAAAACCGTGGAATGGCTGTCCGATGGCGGCGCAGGCAGTAGCTGCTCGACCCGGCCGTTCGCCCTGCTCGGTCTCTAGCGTGGGGCTAGCCTGCTTCTCCATCAGCAATCCTTCTTCTCCGGCTCGGAGCCAAACCCCCGCGGTCCCGTTGATGCGTGTTTCCAGCCCCTCTAGGGCATCCAGCAGATTTGAAACCCGTACAGCCGATCGCCTTCAAATGACATGACTAATGTCACATATATGATCGCAAATGGCATACTTGTCAACCCAAAAAGCACCCGATATTATGGTAAACGAGACCGTCGAAGTCAGCGCGGATGAAGACAGAAGGCGAGTGGGCAGAAGACGTGAAGCGACTGCTCCGAGCGGAGATGGCTCGGCGCGGCGTCACCTATGAGGATCTGGCGGAACGGTTAGCCGCTATCGGCGTGCGAGACACGGCGGTCAATTTAAGAAACAAGGTGGCGCGTGGTCGGTTCTCCGCAGTGTTCCTGGTCCAATGTCTCACCGCGATCGGCGCGCGAACGCTTCGCTTTAGCGAAGATGCTGACCGGCAATAGCTGCTTCCCGGCTAGCTTAGGGCGAAGCGCTAAATGTCAAAAATCCGTCGGATCGCCGATTTCATTTGCCGCTCATCCCGCCTTGTGGGGCGGCTGAGCATGAAAAAGGTTTCTGCAAGAAAATACCGGATCCTGTTCGTAAAAACCTTCGACCATGGGGAAGGCTCCGCGGGCCACCGCGGTTCGTTTCACCGAGGCGTCCGAATGGCTAGTGACCCCTGAATCGACAACCAAGTGGTCTTGCAAGAGCGGTCAAAGAGGCGATATCATCGACCAATGCTTAGCGGTGGTTCGAACCTCGACGACGACGAAGGCGAAGCTCCAAACGTGCGAGACGACACGGTTGGAGCACCAAGAGGAAGTGCGGAAATCCCGGATGTTGTTCGAGACGGGCCGCAAAACCGAGCCTCTCGCAAGCGCTGCGTGCCTTGTTCGGCGATATCGGGCTCGAAGAGAACATCCCGGAATGGCGTGGTGAACCGGCAAAGCCGCACGATGATCCTCCTCGCAGCAGCAGGAAACCGGTGACCAGCAACAGCAGACTGGCGAATTGTACCGCCGCCCAGCCGAGCTTGCCACAGGATCATGCGGTTTGAATATCAGATGTCACTGTCTCTGCCGTTTTGAAATGTCACCGCAATAGCATTGGGGCGGCGGTCGCGGAGTTCCCCGCGTGGCCCAGCGATGGACCAGCACCAGGTTGATGGGAGCTCGAAGTTACACCTGGGCCACTAACAGCTTAGGTCGCCAGCGCTTAGTTAGTCACGTTCAAGCCTCTTGGCTGATATAGTGAGTGTGGTAGCTAAGACTATATGGAAATTCTCGACACGGCGTTGCGGGAAGTTAAGATCGTAGTGACCCGGCGCATCGGCGACGACCGCGGCTTCTTCTCCGAAGTGTGGAACTCGCGCGACTTTTCTTCGGTTGGGATCGACGCTGCTTTTGTCCAGGACAATCATGTCGCAGCCTCAGGGGCACCTGCGCGGGCTGCATATTATCCCTGGCGGCGCAAGGAAAGCTGGTGCGGGTGACTGCGCGGGGCGATTTTCGACGTCGCCGTCATATCCGGCGCGGTCGCCCACATTCGGACGTCATGCCGATGCGGTGTTGAGTGCCGAAAACTGGCAGCAGCTCTGGGTGCCGGCCGGTTTTGCGCATGGCTACTGCACCCTCGAGGACGATACCGAGGTGCAATACAAAGTCACCGATTATTACAGCCCGCCGCACGAGCGCGGCATCGACTGGAACGATCCGGCGCTGATGATCCCTTGGCCGGTTCCCGCCATAACCGCGACCGTTTCCGAGCGCGATCGCAATGGCCGCGCCTCGCCGGGCAATCGGATCTGTTCGAGTACGGCGAATGACGGTCGTGGTGACCGGGGGCGCCGGGTTTATCGGCTCGGCGTTGGTTCGCGCGCTTGTCGCCGATGGCGAGCGCGTGGTCACCGTCGACAAGCTGACCTATGCCGGCAATCTCGACATTGCGCCCGTTCTCGCCTGTCCCGATCACGTCTTCGTCCGCGCCGATATCTGCGATCGCGCGGCGATGGCTGCGGTTTTCAACGAGCACCGTCCCCGCGCCGTGTATCATCTCGCCGCGGAGAGCCATGTCGATCGCACGATCGATACGCCCGCCATCTGCGTGGAAACCAACATCGTCGGCACGGCGATGCTGCCGAAGCCGCGCTTGGTTATTGGCGCGCGCTCGATCGTGGGCCGGGCCGGTTCCGCTTTCTTCAGGTCTCGACCGACGAGGTCTATGGCGAGCTGGGCCCGACAGGACAGTTCAACGAGAAGAGCCGTTATCGCCCGAGTTCGCCGTATTCGGCGAGCAAGGCTGGCGCCGATCATCTCGCCCGCGCCTGGCACCGCACCTACGGGTTGCCGGTGTTGGTTTCGAATTGCTCGAACAACTACGGTCCCTATCAGTTTCCCGAAAAGCTGATCCCGTTGATGGTGCTCAATGGCTCTGGCCGGCAAGCAGCTGCCGGTCTATGGCCAGGGGCTTGAACATCCGGGACTGGTTGCACGTCGACGACCACGTCGCGGCGTTGCGGCGGATCGTCGCGAGGGTCGGGTCGGCGAGACCTATCTGATCGGTGCGCGCGCCGAAGCGCGAAATATCGACCTGGTCAACAGCATCTGCCGGCTGCTCGACGCCCGTCAGCCGGACGGCGCGCCGCACGCCCGGCTGATCACCTTCGTGACCGACCGGCCGGGGCATGACGCGCGCTACGCGATCGACCCCGGCAAGATCGAGCGCGAACTCGGTTGGCGGCCCCGCTACGACCTCAACCATGGGCTGGCGGCCACGGTCGACTGGTACATCGCCAATCAAGAGTGGTGCCGGCGCGCCAGCGCGTTCTATCGGCAAGAGCGTCTCGGCCGTCCACCGGAGGCAGCGTGACGCTGCTCGTCCTCGGCGCCGGCGGGCAGGTCGGGCGCGCGCTGGTCGAACGCGCCGGCGCAGCGGGACGAGGCTTTGACAGAGCAAGCGTGCGACATCTGTGATGAAGCGAGCGTCGCGCGAGCCTTGTCGACACCGACGGTGTCCGCCGTCGTCAATTGTGCGGCCTACACCGCCGTCGACCGCGCCGAGAGCGAGCCTGAGCGCGCCTTCGCGGTGAATGCCGGCGGCGCCGAAATCGTCGCCCGCGCCGCGGCGGCGCGGGGGTTGCCGATCATTCATCTCTCGACGGACTACGTGTATGCTGGCACCGCCGCGGCGCCGCATCGCGAGGACGAGCCGATCGCGCCGCTCAATGTCTACGGCGCCTCGAAGGCAGCGGGCGACGCGGCGGTTGCGGCGGCAAATCCGGCACATCTGCTGCTGCGGGTTTCCTGGGTGTTCGGCGTCTACGGCGCGAATTTCGTCAAGACCATGCTGCGGCTCGGGCGCGAGCGCAGCGAGCTGCGTGTCGTCGCCGATCAGACCGGCGGCCCGACCGAGGCGCGCGATATCGCCGACGCCGTCATCGCGATGGCCGCCGCCTGTCGCCGGCCCGGCTTTTCGGCGTGGGGGGTCTATCATTTTGCCGGCGCCCCGAGCACGAGTTGGCACGGCTTCGCCCAGGCGATTTTCGAGCGTGCGCGTCAGCCACGGCCGCGGCTCGTGGCGATCGCCAGTCGCGACTATCCGACGCCGGCGGCGCGGCCGCTCAATTCGACGCTCGATTGCCGCCGAATTCGCGAGATTTTCGGCATCGAACAGCCGGATTGGCGGAGTGTCGCTGTCGCGCGTCTTGGCCGATCTTGAGGAGGCGGCGCGGGGTGAAGGGGATCATCCTCGCTGGCGGCACCGGCAGTCGCCTGTGGCCGATCACCCAAGCCGTCAGCAAACAGCTGCTGCCGGTTCACGACAAGCCGATGATCTACTACCCGCTGACGACATTGATGCTGGCCGGCATCCGCGAGATCCTGATCATCACCACACCCCACGACGCGCCGCAGTTCAGGGCGCTGCTCGGCGACGGAAGCGCGTGGGGCATCGAGCTGCATTATGCCGATGCAACCGAGCCCGGATGGGTTGGCGCAAGCCTTTCTGATCGGTCGCGACTTCATCGCCGGCGAGCGCTCGGCGCTGGTGCTCGGCGACAATATCTTCTACGGACAAGGGTTCGTCGCCACGTTGCGGCGGGCGGCGCAGAGCGAGGCGGGGGCGGTTGTCTTCGGCTATTGGGTGCGCGATCCCAGCCAATATGGGGTGCTCGACTTGGCTCCGGACGGCAGCGTGCGCGCCATCGTCGAAAAGCCGACGGTGCCGCCCTCCAATTATGCGGTCACCGGCCTCTATTTTTATGACGGGCAAGTGGCCGACATCGCCGCCACGTTGAAGCCTTCGGCGCGGGGCGAGCTCGAAATCACCGATCTCAACAATCAGTATCTGCGCCAGGGACGTCTCGAGTTGGAAATGCTCGGCCGGGGCTTCGCCTGGCTCGATACCGGGACCCCGGAAAGCCTGTTGCAGGCAGCGGAGTTCGTCGCGACGATCGAGGCCCGCCAGGGGCTCAAGATCGCCTGCCCGGAGGAGGTCGCGTGGCGGCAGAACTGGATCGATGACGGAGGCAGCTCCGCGACGCATCAACAGTCTCACGCGGTTCCGATCCGCGCATCGGCGTGTGCATCAACCGTCGATTGGACGGCCGCGCCTCCTGCCCTACTCGGAACTGCACAGAACAGTGGCTCGGCCATTGAGGCATCAGATCGGCGATGCCGCGCGCATCGTTGCGATCGTTCTTATTGCGAGGACGGGCTTGCAGCACCGCGGCCGCGTGGCGCGCATCGATGCAGATCACCGGCCAGCCATACCGCTGCAGCCCGGCAACCGCCAAGCGGCGGTCCGCAACCCAACTCCAGCCGGTCCGCTCGATGGCAAGGTCTGTGCCGCCCAGAAGTGCCAGCTGGGCTTGGCCGCGCGCCATCGGCCTGGTCTGCGTCCGCGCCAAGAGGCTAGTCCTCCGTCGCGCTACGTCACCCGCTCCACCACTAACTACCACTGGCTCGTCATCGGCGATCAGTTCGGTGGCGTACGGCTAATCGGATAACTGAGATTCAGCAAAGTCACAAAAAACACACGGTTGAATAACCGCCCCTCAATTATCCTCTAAGTATCCAGGGTAAGTCGTCGTGATCGCGGGGGAAGCGTATGCAGCAATGCCCGAGTAACTGGCGAGCAGCGTGGCCGCATGCCCGTGTCGCGCCTGGGCACATGGGGTGCAAAGCACGGTCGCGACCGACACTCCAATAACCTCGGTTAGAAGAGCACAATTTCTTAGCATCTTTAGCGTGTAATCCCGCTACCCGCTAGTCACTCAAGGTGCGAGGACACGCATGAAGCCGACCTTTCCGGCCAGTTTGTACGCTGCGGTTTTTGCTGCGGCCGTGGCGAGCGCACCCATCGCCGCGCATGCGATGGGAGACGAGGAATTCGTCGGGCCATTCGCGAGCTGGGCGAATGTGGAGACCAATTACGGCGCCGTCGGCGACGGCGTCACCGACGACACAGCCGCCATCCAAACCGCGCTCAACGCCCTCGGCCCGACGAATCCGACCCTCTATCTCCCGGCCGGCACTTACCGCATCACCCAGACCCTGACTTTGGCCGCTCAGCAATACGTCAACATCATCGGCCAAGATCCCTCCACCACGACCATAATCTGGGACGGCTCGTCCGGCGGCACGATGCTCTATATCAACGGCGTCGCGTATTCGCGCTTCGACCGGCTGACCTTCAACGGCCAAGGCAATGCCGCCGTCGCCGTGGACCAGTCGAAGGCCGATGGTACAAGCAATTATTTCGATACCGGTAATGAATACACCGATGACGTGTTCGAGAATGCCGGCACAGGGCTTCGCTGCGGCAATCTCGGCTATGGCTGCGCTGAGACCTCGATGCTGCGAGACCAGTTCTTTAACAATACCGTCGCTGGCGTCGCAATGAAGAACTTCAACGCCCTCGATATGTTCATTTGGTATTCTCTGTTTCAGAACAATGCCGAGGGCGTGACCAATGCGCTCGGTGCTGGCAATTTCCACGTCTACAACAGCATATTTCAGGGCTCGACCACAGCTGATATCTCGATTGGCAACACGGGCGTCTTCAATTTCCGCAACAATTATTCGATAGGATCGAAACGATTTCGTCAATGCTGGAGGTACAGGCAGCTCCGGACAATATCACCATACAAGGGAATACGATCCTCGATACGACACAAGCCAGTATCGCCGTATTGTACGGC
Organism: uncultured Alphaproteobacteria bacterium; assembly: GCA_963845735.1. Lineage (GTDB taxonomy): Bacteria > Pseudomonadota > Alphaproteobacteria > ATCC43930 > CGMCC-115725 > AP-15. The sequence goes on from CAWJTR010000008.1 coordinate 561,120, forward strand.
GATTTGGGGCCGGTAGTCTTGCTCGATAACTGATGCGGAGTCTCACGTGGGACTGTGGCCCGACGTGTAGTGGGCGGTCTTTCGGACCTTCTGCTGATCTATTCTCGATGGGCAATACGTTCACGGTCGCGTCTCCCGAGCACGCCGCCTAACCGAGGACATTATCATTCAATTCAGGATCAGGTCGTCGCCCGCAGCACGATCAACCCGACCTGCCCACCCTGCCGGGCACGCCGCCGAACAACAACCGGCAGATCTTCGAGGCATCTCCTACCGGGTCCGGTGTAGCCTGCACGGCAGCTTCTCCCTGCTCTGCCCAACAGGCTATCACAAATGCGGCGAACGCGGAGCAGTCCGGAGCTGTCCACCCGGTCGTCCACATCGCGGCGGGCACCTACAATATTAACCTCGACGATCACCGTGCCCGCGACTGTGAACAGCGGCATCCAGATCATCGGCGACGGCGGCTATTCGCAGCTCAATTGGTCTGGAGAGGGACCGGTCCGGTGATACAACTTCAGGGACCGAGCAAGGCGATATTGCGTGATTTTTCGGTGAGAAGGCAATGGCAATCCGTCGACGGCATCGAAGTGACCGATGCCGACCAGGCCGGCAGTCGCGTCTTTATGGAACAGGCGATCCTCTCGAGGTCGCAACCCAACCTTTTCGTCGACGGCCTCGACTACACGAACGTCGAATTGCACGATTTCTACTCATATTACTTCGCCGACCGGCGCGACGAGCGTCAATGTGACGGGGGGGCCGTCAGCCGCGGCCGGTCTTTGGCGGGGCGGCGCAACCAACATCTTCGCCGGCGCTTCAACCGCGAATTACGTCAGCTATGGGGTAGTCGAACGGCGCGCATGTTGCGGTACGGGATATCTGGAACGACGCCGGCTGCTCGGCCAGGCTGCGGTCGCCAATATTACCGGGACGAGCACTTTCAGCTATGCCGGCTCGGCGTTAAATCTGCCCAGCGGCCGCCACTCGCGATCTCCCTCGACAATTTCCAGGGCACGGCAGCACTCGTCAATCTCGATAGACGCAACGGCGGACATCGAATATCACCGGCAACGGCGGGGCCGCCCAGGTGCTGGGCCTCGGCTTGGTCGGCCCGTCCACCACCTTCTTCAGCAACACCTCGAGCCCCGCGGCCACTACCGGGTTCCTGAACGGCCAGACGACCGCGAACCCGCCGCCGGGTGCGGGCAGCTCGGAGCTCCCCGAGCAAGGGACGCTGCAATGCATCGTTTCTGACCGCGACGCTCAACCAGTTACGCACACAGCAGCCAACCCTGCTGGCGCCGCTTGCCAAGCGGCGTGACCGACGCTCGCTTTTACCGCGTGTTTGTCGATGACTTCTACCACCGGCATCCATCTGAAGGGCGATGGCACTAGCCGTCTCCCCGGATGGCACTACGATATCCGCTCCGACGGGCAGCCTGGTGACTTCGGCGGGAACTTGGACGTTCGGCACTGCCCAACAGACAGGGGAGCGCGGTCAATATCAGATCCTGCTGAGCGGGGGCACCAAATGGCCAGCCGGGCAGGGTTATGCGGCGAAGATGGAGGTCGCCAACGGCGGTCAGTTGTACACCTATAACAGCTTCGTCAATGGCTGGTGGATCTGGACGGGTAGTGTCTGGGCAAAATCTGCCGCGCCATAGGCCGCCGGTCTAAGGGGTCCGAAACCGACGGCCCGCTGGGGCGATGAGTGGCCGCTCGGGGCGATGAAGTGGCCAAAAACAACGTTTTCCACTGCCTTCGCCATCGCGTCTGAGAGCATGCGACCATTGCCGCCGCACCACACCGCCTGGGCTCCTCAGTGTCCTTAACTCCTTAGCGGAGGACGGGGGAACCGCAATGGCTGCCCTAGTGGTCCGGGACGAGGACCGGGGCGCTAGCGACGCGCGGCCTCGAGCGGGTGGTGGTCGACACCACCGTGCCGCCCAAGGCGATCGCCCCCGACCGACGCGCGGCTATGCCATCGCGCCGTGCAAAAGCTGGTCGATCTCGCCAAGCGCAATCATGTGCCGCTGCGTTGGAGCGATCGACGCTTGGCCAAGCGCGCGGCGCTCATGGTCGGGCGCTATACCCACGCGCACCAGTTCAAGCGGGCGCGGCGCGAACGCAAATTCCTGCGCACCCGGTTGGGGCGGGTGATCCGCGACATTCGCCGAACGCTTTGCCGACCGGCTCGCGCTGGCGGTGCGGGTGCGGTTTCAGGATCATCGTCAGCGCGGGCCAAAGATCTATGCGCTGCACGCCCCAGAGGTCGAGCGCATCGGCAAGGGCAAGGCGCCCGCCGCTATGAATTCGGCTGCAAGGTTTCGATCGCCACCCCGGCGACCAACCCCAAAGGCGGCCAGTTTGTGCTGCGCCCAAGGCCTTGCACGGCAACCCGTTTGACGGTCCCGGGGCGGCTCCTGTTCGTGTACGCTTCGTGCCCAGGCCGTCCTCGGTCCCTTCAATCCCTCGACATAGTTTCATCGCCGCTGGCGAGGTCTGTCGGACATGTAGTCTAGGGTGTGTCGTCGATTCCGGCCGATTGTAGCGCTGGGGAGGTAGACGGCGGCGAGGAAATTTTTCGGCGGTTTTGTCGTAGCGGGTGGCGATGGCGCGGAACTGCTTGAGCCTGCCGAAGAAGTTCTCGATCAGGTGGCGCGCCTTGTAGCGGTCGCGGTCAAATCGGTGCGGGCGGCGGTTTGGCCGGGGCAGATTACGGCTGATTTGCCGGCTGCTGCCAATGGGTGGAGGACCCGTTTATCGGCATCAAAGGCGCGGTCGGCGATCAGCAGAGTGGCGGTCATCTGCGGCAACAGCGCGTCGGCAGGTCAAGCGCACGGGAATGCCGGCACGATATCGGTACGAGCACCGCCTCGACAAATCGGCGATTGTCGTGCGCGGTTACGCCAACATGGCCGGGCTTCCCCGGAAGCAAGTCTTGATCCGCTCCCACTGATCATCACGCAAGCCATGCCGGGTCATGGGTCAGCCTGTTAGAGAACGATCTCCATGGATCACATAATTTGTTCGCCGGGAAACTCGTTGCTCTACTCGCCTGCCTCGCAACATCCGGCGCAGTTGCAATAATTGACAACACCCTCCTGCTGTCATCGGAGATCCCTCAGCCGCGAGTGTCTCAAGTACTCGCCATACGCGCCTTCGGCATTTCCCGTTGACGCACGATCGTATCGGAGCCGCGCGGCCTCGGGTGCAAAAGAAATATCACATCGGAACCGGGCACTTCCGACGAACAGAATGGGGCGGCCGGAGGCGATGTACAAACATGCACCTTCGGCAGGACCGTATCCTACGAAGTTATCCTTCAGCATAATTCAGTGCGCGGGTGACACCGAAGCCACCGGCAGATCCGCGAGCGGCAAAGGCCAGCGAGCAACCGGGAGTGCATGCGGCGCAGGCGCCCCTCCGGATTTCATCGCGCCACTTCCAACTGCATTGAGCCATAGGCCCACCAGACCAGAGCCCTCTCTGTGATGCCGTAAATACCCCTCCACGAAAGTGTTGACGTCATGCGCGATGCCGAATTTCCCGAATACACAAGCGATTCGGTCCTTTTCAGCTCCGCGGGCCACAGCGTCGGATGTTCATTGCCGGTGAACTGGACCGGCGATAGATACCGCACGAGCGCTATTCGCTCGCGCAATGCCCATCGCTTCCAAGCGGCGACGCTGATCATGGCCGAGCACCTCAAACGCGTCGACGCGCCAGACGCAGCGCGCAGGTAAGCCAATAAAGTGCAACCAAAGCGGAATGCTCGGCAGTTCCACCATGAGACATTCAGGCCAAAAATATGTAATGCGGTACACAAACGGGTCCGCCAAATCAGGTTTAGCGGCGTGGGAAATGCAGCAAAGGGAGGAGCGCCGGTAAAACAAACTGCCAGCACCGCGCCGCAAATGCTCCGGCCTCACATACGAGCCGCAGGTTCGTTTCAAGGTGCAAGACAACCCGTGTTACCGAAATTTGCCTTGTCATAGGTTGGCCCACATGCACCGATAAATCGCGAGGGTGCCCAAGCCGTCGGTCTCCCTCTAGCCGAGGTTACTGCGGACGAGAGCCCTATCAAAACGACGTAGTTGCCGAAGACGGCTCTCTGCCTCGCAAACCCAAGGATAGTATCCAAACAACAAATCCAGGCGGTCACCCAGTGCGCAGAGGTAGATGACGGTAGGCAACATTTGTCTCGTTACGACATCCGGACCGTCCGGATGTCGGTATTTGGGGGTAAAATCGAAGAAAATCGCGTCGATCATGACTGGTCGGACCAAATCCAAGCGTAAGTCTTCTCCAAGCCGTCCCGGAGGCTGATCGGAACCAGTTCAGGACATGCCGGATCAACGAATTGTCGCTATTCGTAGGCAACACCCGTCGGCTTAGCAAGATGATCGCGGCGCTCTAGGCGGATATTGGCGATCTCCTCGACAAGATCAACGAGGCGATTGACGAACACAAAGAACTCAGCGCTGCCGATATTTATCGGATCATCAAAGTCGCTGGCCATCAGCGAGAGTAGACCCGCAATCATCCTTAATATCATGAACTTGCAAGTCTGATGGCCATCGCCCCAGATTTCAATTTGTTCTGTTGTTGCCTAGCTTCAGCTACTTTTCGGCAAATTGCGGCCGGCGCTTTCTCCCGCCCACCGGCAAAGGTGCCGAGTGGTCCATACACATTGTGGAATCGGGCAATGCGCGTAACGATACCGAAATCCTCTCGGAAATGACGACACATGCGCTCTGAAAACAACTTTTCCCAACCGTAACCGTCTTCAGGCATTGCCGGATACGCGTCTTCCTTCCCGGAGCGCGATGACTTCGGTTTGCGTCTGCTTCGGCAGCATATACGCATGCCGGGCGCAAAGAAAAAGGCACTGGAAAGCCTGTGTCTGCGCGCAGCCATCAGCAGGTTGGTGTTGATCAGCACAAACAGTACATTCGGCTTTGTGGGTCTCAATCGATTCCATCCGCCAGGCATGTCGGCGGCAAGACTGAACACATCAGGGCACCGGCACAAGCATCTTCCACAAACGACTGGGCTCTTGAGATCAGCAGAGACGTTTTCGAACTCGTCAAACCGCTGATACCCGTCTCGAGCGGTTTGAGATTACTAGCACGAATTCGGCGATACCCAAGCAACGTACTTGGCCGTGGTGTCCGCCAATGAAGCCGCCGGCTCCGGTGACGAGGGATTCAGTCATGCGCGCGCGCGAGCTTGTCGAAGTGAAACGACATTTCATTGTTTCGCTATACAGTGGTTAATCATGGACCATACCAAGCAATCGATGATACTCGATAATCAGTTCAGGACAACTATGTCGGGGAACCTCGAAGCGCAGCGCGATTGGGGTTTTACCGGCGACTATGTCGAGGCCATGTGGCTGATGCTGCAGCAGGAGAAGCCCAACAACTTCGTCATCGCCACTGGGGAGGCGCATAGCGTGCGCGATTTCGTCGAGCTCGCCTTCGCCGCGGCTGGCCTCGACTGGCGGCTTCACGTCGAGGTCGATCGCCGGTATTTCCGGCCAACCGAGGTCGATGCGCTGCGCGGCGATCTGATCAAGGCGCACGGCATTTATCGAGGTGGGAGCCGCGGGTTCCCTTCGCTGGTCGAGATGATGGTTCGGCATGACATCGACTTTCTTCTCCCACCGGCACGACGAGCGTCAATGTGACGGGGGCCGTCCGCGGCGGCCGGTCTTTGGCGGGGCGGCGCAACCAACATCTTCGCCGGCGCTTCGACCGAGAATTACCTCAGCTATAGCGTGGCGAACGGGCACATGTTGCTGGTGCAAGGTTATTTGGAACGACGGCGGCGCCGGCCAGGCTGCGGTGGCCAATATTACCGACGAGCACTTTCAGCTACGCCGGCTCGGCGTTGAATCTGCCCAGCGGCACCTTCACTCGCGATCTCCCTCGACAATTTCCGAGGCACGGCCGCGCTCCTAAATCTCTTACACACCCAACGGCGACGTCGATATCACCGGCAACGGCGGGGCCGCCAATGTGCTGGGCCTCGGCTTGGTCGGCCCGTCCACCACGTTTTTCAGCAACAGCTGAGCCCCGCAGCCGCCCACCGAGTTCCTGAACGGCCAGACGACCGAGAACCCGCCGCCCGGTACGGGCAGCTCGGCAAGCCCCCAGCAACCCCGACGCCCAATCCGTCGTTTCTGACCGCGACGCTCAACCAGATAGGCACGGAGCAGCCAACCCTGCTGGCGCCGCTTGCCAAGCGGCCTGACCGTCGCCCGCTTTTACCGCGTGTTTGTGGATGACTTTTATCACCGGTATCCACCTCGAGGCCGCTTCCGTCGCGGCGCCCCGACCGCCTCGCTTTCGGCTAATCCCACATCGATAGGCGGCGGAGGAGCCGTCGACCCTCTTTGAGTCGACGAACGCCACGTTTTGCAAAGGCGGAACTTCACCGCGTCAGGAAATTCTGGCCCGGCCATTGTTAAGGAGAGCGCGACAACCACCTATTAGATTACCTGTTCGGGAACGGCGGGTCCGCACAGCAAAAGCCACTGTGACTGTTGCCCAGAAACGCTAAATCTCGGAGCCCGCTTCAAAACGGCCCGGCGACGCTGCATATTGCGCTTCATTCTGCAATTTCGCCGCGCAGCATTTTGAAACGGGCTCCAAGCCAGGATGATCGGATGATCGTGTGTTCCCTCTGTTACCCGAAGCTTGGTGCTGAGGAAATAATGTCGCCTTTTTGACCGGAAGGTCACAACTGTCTACCAACTCTTCAGCAAACCGCCGAGACCAATTTCCAACCGAGCGGACCAGCCGTCGCCCATAGTCCCGCAGACTCCACGGAGAGTAGGAGTAGCGGACATAAGAATAGGTAGATAGCTCTACATGGAAATCTGGCGACAAAAGCCGGAAGTATTCAAGATCTCGTGCGACTCAGTACTCCTTCCAATGGTGGCCATAGGTGACGGTGTTGAAGATGTCCGGGATTTTCATGCCGCCGCCGTCCAATAGGACAACCCGCTTGATGATGGAGAGGACGGTCATTGCCTGCAAACGAATTCGGCGTCGTAAGGTACACCTTGCCACCAACTTTCGAGGAGGGGTCAAATGGATACGCCTGCCGAACTCACATGGATTAAATATAATATGTTCAAGCATCTCACAAAACAGCACGAAGTCGAACCGATCATCGCAATCGGGTAAAAAATCCGCGGCGGCCGCTGATATCTGTTGTAGCCGCCCGAATGCAAAACTCTCTCGGCTCGGGCTCGAACAAACTGAAGATTTTGAAAGACCGGGACATCAAGCGCAACCACGTCATATCCGAGAAGGCGCAGGGTGGCGGCCAGATCAAGGTAATGGCTGCCTAGATCGAGCACACAGGAACCTCGCGCGCGCGCGATCTCGGTAGACGCGTGCATGCTCGTCGGAAGCGAGGTTCATGGGTATCGAAATAGGCGCGGTCATGCCCCAGTTCGTGGGCCCGCCGGCGACCGTGCTCACCGCCGAATTGATCTCTAGCAAAAAAGAAGCCGTTGTTCGCCACAGGGAAAAGTGGCATTGGCCTAGACCATCCTTAGCCGACATTCCTGGGATCGGCCGAATCAGCCGCGCAATGGTGCCGCAATTCGGCCCCACAGACAAGGGGGTCCTCCAAGAGGATGCGAAAGCCTGCAACAGTGGTATCCGGCCAGGGTGCGCTTCCTCACTCAATGCCGCCCGCGATGTGCCGCTGGGGTAGAAATATTGTAGCGGCGCGCGAGTCAGCCAACACACTGGCGTCAGGGAGGGGTGCTCTGCAACATTCCGCGCTTGCTGCTTCAAAGTGAATTGTTTCGGAACGAGATGAAGCCGAATCTTCCGCGCCGCTTGTACGCCGCGTTTTTTGCTGCGGCCGTGGCGATCGCTGCCCGTCGCCGCGCAGGCGATGGGAGATGAGGAATTCGTCGGACCGTTGGCGAGCTGGGCGAACGTGAAGACCAATTACGGTGCCGCCGGGGACGGCGTCACCGACGACACCGCGGCCATCCAGAAGGCGCTCGGCGCCCTCGGCCCGAATAACCCGACGCCTCTACTTCCCGGCCAGCACCTACCGCATCACCCAGACGCTGAATTTGGCCGGCCAGCAATATGTCAATGTCATCGGCCAGGATCCCGCCACCACGACGATCCTCTGGGCCGGCTCCTCCGGCGGCACGATGCTCTATATCAACGGGGTGGCGTATTCGCGCTTCGATCGGCTGACCTTCAATGGCCAAGGCAGTGCCGCTGTCGCCGTTGACCAGTCCAAAGCCGACGGCACAGGCAATAATTTCGATACCGGCAATGAATATGCAGATGACTTGTTCGAGAATGCCGGTATCGGGCTTCGCTGCGGCAATCTCAGGCTATGGTGCGCCGAGACCTCGATGCTGCGCGACCAATTCATCAACAATACCGTCGCCGGCGTGGCGATGAAGAATTTCAACGCCCTCGATATGTGCATTTGGTATTCGCTGCTTTCAGAATAACGCCGTTGGCGCAACCAACGCGCCACGGTGCCGGCAATTTCCATGTATACAACAGTATCTTTCAGGGATCGACGGCGTCACAGACATTCAATACTGGCAACACGGGGTCTTTTAATTTCCGTAACAATTACTCGATAGGATCGAAAGCGTTCGGTACAAGCTGGGGGTACGGGCGCGCCGGATAACGTCACCATGCAAGGCAACACCATCCTCGATACGACGCAGGCACTGTCGGTTTGGCAGAACGATCCGGGGCCGGTCGTGTTTATCGATAATATTGTCCGAACCTCTCCTACCGCGTCTTCAGTTGCGATTGGAAGCGGGGCCATGCGGCAGCCACTTCCGGCGGCCAGCCGGTGTAACCGTGCGTAGATGAGCACCCCGCCGCAACGGCCAGATCTGTTCTCTATGGGCAACACATTCACCGTTGGGTCGAGTAGCTGCACCTTAACGTCGCCGGCCTATGGCAGTGGGCATTGCCACGAAATCAACGACCAAGTAGTCGCTCGAAGCACGATCAATCCGACCATGCCGACCCTGCCGGGCACGCCGCCGAACAATAATCGGCAGATCTTCGAGGCATCTCCATCCGGGTCCGGTACAGCCTGCACGGCAGCTTCACCGTGCTCTGTCCAGCAGGCTATAACAAATGCGGCCACCGCAGAGCAGTCAGGAGCTATCCATCCGGTCGCCCATATCGCGGCGGGCGCTTACAACATTAGTTCGACGATTACCGTGCCTGCGACTGTGAACAGCGGCATCCAGATCAGTTGGCGACGGCAGCTATTCGCAGCTCACCTGGACGGGCGCAGTTGGCGGCGGGCCGGTGATACGACTTGCTGGGACCAAGCAAGGCGATCTTGCGCGATTTTCAAGTGGCAGGCTATAAAAGTGCTGGCAATTCCATCGCCGGCATCGAACGTAGACAATGCCGACCAGGCCGGCAGTCGCATCTTTATGGAACAGGCAGGCCCTGGCAAACTCTCAACCCAACCTTTTCGTCGATGGCCTCGACTATACGAATGTCGAATTGCATGATATCCAGCATTGGACGTGCACCAGCCGGCGACGAGCATCAATGTGACGGGGGGGCCATCCGCCGCGGCCGGTCTTTGGCAAGGCGGCGCGACCAACATTTTCGCCGGTGTCTCGCTTGAGCAACTACCTCGGTTATCAGGTGTCGAACGGCGCACATGCTACTGTGTCGGGCACTTTGTAATGATGGCGGCGGGTGTGCTCCCACCTGTACCATGGTCGCCAATGTCACGGGGACGAGCACTTTCACGTATGCCGGCTCAATGTTGAATCTGCCCAGCGGCTCCCCAGTCGCCATGTCCCTTAACAATTTCCAAGGCACGGCCGCGCTTCTCAACCTTTACAACCGTTGGGCGACATCAATGATCACCGGCACTGGCGGGACCGCTCGGGTGCTGGGCGCCGGATTGGTCGGCCCGTCCGCCACGTTCTTTAGCAACGCCTCGAGCCCCGCGGCCACCACTGAATTCCTGAATGGCCAGGAAGACCCGAACGCGCCGGTCGGGGCGGGCAACTCGGAACTGTCCGAGCAGGGATGCTGCAATGCAACGTTTCTGACCGCGACGCTCAACCAGGTACGCGCGCGAGCCAGCCGACCCTGCTGGCGCCGCTTGCAAGCGGCGTGACCGACGCTCGCTTCTACCGCGTGTTTGTGGAATACTTTGCCAGGGGCATCCACCTGAAGGCCGCTGCCGTCGTGCCTCCTCCTAGAATTCCGAACGACGCCACATGCGCAACGACGCAAAGTCGGGATTAGGATCATTGCCGATCCCCCGCCTCCCTCCATAGTAGATGAGATCCCCGCGGCGGCCAAAATCATATTTGCGCGATGTTGCACGGATGGCGCTCCTGGGCTCAAGGGCTCGCAACCAACCTCGCCTCGTAATCGCACTAGCCGGCCTCAGTGACATAATCCCGTCTCCTACAGTAATTCAACACATACAAATACGACGGTTAATAAACGTAATGGCGACAGGACTTACAAATATCCGGCACTTTGTTTTTCAGCCGCCAGTCCCTTCAAATCGTCCGTAATTGCTCTCCACGCCAGAGATCCTCTATGTTGTCACGCCGAATATCACCAACAATCAATTCGCTGCTAGCCTCGAAATCACGACAAGAGCAGGCCGAGAGACTTGTCCCATTCGAAAAGACCATCATTTTGTTATAGAGTATAGAACACGGGCGGAACGCTCGCGGATAGAGCGGTCGCTTTGTCAGATAAGCCGGTAATTGCACAGCGCCAAGCCAGTCGTCAACAAAGAACGTCCTCTCGCGGACCTGTTCTATCAAACTGCCACCAACAAGCTCATTTATTTCGATGAAATCTGGGTGAGACAGATCTCTTTCGTCGGTTTCATCAGTCAGTTATTTTAGACTTATACCGACAAATAATACGGCTTGGTTTTTCTTGGACTATCTCTCAGAAGCATCTTCAAATTGGACATACGCTTTCACGTATTGGTCGACGCCAAAGAATTTTCGATAGCTTTCTCGGCCTGACAATGTGATCGAGACCCCGACCCAGGTGAAGAGCTTTATGAATTCGTCCATATCATGTTTATGTAACCACTGTAGCGTCGTGACAAATCCTCAATTCTCAAACTGAGGATATTGACGTACGTATCTTGCGCGCGAGAGCAAATTCTTGTCCAAAAGAGGATCTCCGATTGTCGCATTGAAGTCGATCTCCTTTGCCGCCGACCCTTCGCAAACCTGGTAACAGTCACCTCGAAGTCAGCCTTATCTATATACATCTTTTTTGCGTTTCATCACAGAGTTGGCACAAAGACACAGTCACTATTGCATATATTGGTGGTTTCGATGGAAAGTTCCGGTAATACTGCTGGGGTCAATCTTCCCCTTTCGAAATATCGCTTTACAAAGTGACCCGCGAATTTTAGAACGTCTATTGGTGAAGGAAGCGTCTTCATGTGATATTCTCTCAAGTTCGGGGTGGTGTTATCTCGCAGCTTATCCTCTCCTCCGTGGTTGCGCGCCGTTGTTTGGCCACAGGCCACCGGTGGCAACAAGCTCCGTCCACTGCCAGGGCCGCGGGCGCGGAGGAGGACGGCGGCACACCGCAATCAACATCTTGCTAGTATGGCTCCCGAGGGGTCTGCCATCTTCGGCGTGGGGTGAGCGCGGCAGCAAAATGG
>CAWJTR010000009.1:0-606737 GCA_963845735.1 uncultured Alphaproteobacteria bacterium
GTCCTGCATTGCCTATCCGGTTAGGTTCTCCTCATTATCGGCCCGCTCGCGCAGATTCGGGGAAGATTGTCAGCCGCACGATTGAGGGTCGAGAAAACCGGGGAGGAACCGATGGCCAATTTGGCGGCGGCGCGGCGCCGCCTGACAAGCGGGAGGATGCGAGAGCTACGCATCTTGATTCTTGCGTCCTCGCTCGCGACGGTCTTCGAATGGTATGATTTTTATCTTTATGGTTTGCTCGCCGTAACGATCGGCAGCGTCTTCTTTTCAGCGGTCAACCCGACCGCAAGATATACCTTCGCCGTCCTCTCATTTGCCGCCGGGTTCGCCTTACGCCCGGTCGGCGCCCTCGTGTTCGGCCGGATCGGCGACCTCGCCGGCCGCAAGTATGCTCTATTGATCACAATCACGATCATGGGCTGGTCGACCTTTTTGGTCGGCTTGTTGCCGAGCTATGCAGCGATAGGTCTTGCCGCCCCGGTAATCCTGATCGTGCTGCGCCTGTTGCAAGGTCTGGCGCTCGGCGGCGAGTATGGCGGCGCCGCCATTTATGTCGCCGAGCATGCCCCGCACGGCAGGCGCGGGTTGTTTACTTCATGGGTTCAGACGACCTCGACGCTCGGGCTGTTCCTCGCGCTGCTGGTGGTGCTCGGCTGCCGACAGTGGATCAACGCCAAGAGCTTTACCGCCTGGGGTTGGCGCATCCCGTTCCTGCTGTCGATCATCCTGGTCGCGATCTCGATGTATATCCGGCTGCGCCTCGGACAAATCTCCGCTGTTTCAGCGGATGAAGGCGGAAGGCAGAGGCTCGCCGGCGCCGCTGACCGAAAGCTTTGCCGAGAGGGGCAACCTCAAGATCGTCCTGATTGCCCTTTTCGGCGCGACCGCAGGGCAAGGGGTGGTGTGGTACTGCGGCCAGTTCTATGCGCTGTTCTTCTTGACCCAGACCTTGAAGGTCGATCCCAGGACGGCGATCCTGATGGTCGCCGTGGCATTGGCGATCGGAACGCCGGGCTTCATTCTGTTTGGCTGGCTGTCCGACCGGTTTGGCCGCAAGCCAATCATCATGCTCGGTTGTCTGCTCGCGGTCATAACCTATTTGCCGCTGTTCAAGGCCATCACCCATTACGCCAACCCGGCCCTCGAAGCCGCCATCGTCTCATCACCGGCCGCCGTCATCGCCGACCCCGACGAATGCTCGCTGCAGTTCAACCCGATCGGCACATCGAAGTTTACGAGTTCGTGCGACGTCGCCAGGAGCGCCTTCGTCGACCTATGGCGTACCCTATAGCAACGAGGCCGCGCCGCCGGGCAGCGTGGCGCACATAAAGATCGAGCAGACCGCGATCGCAAGTTACAACGCCAAGACGCCGGACGCCGCGGCTAAGGCCGCAGCCTTCAGCAAGGCGCTTGGCGATGCGCTGAAGACAGCCGGCTATCCGGCAACGGCCGATCCGGCACAGATCAATCACACGATGGTAATTGCTCTCCTCGTGATCCTGGTGATCTATGTGACGCTCGTCTACGGCCCGATCGCGTCGATGCTGGTCGAGCTGTTTCCCACCCGCATCCGCTATACTTCGGTGTCGCTGCCCTACCACATCGGCAATGGCTGGTTCGGCGGATTTCTGCCGGCGATCGCCTTTGCGGTCGTCGCCGCAACCGGCAACATATACAATGGGCTATGGTATCCGATCGCCATCGCGGCAATGACGCTGGTCGTCGGCGTGCTGTTCTTGCACGAGACCAAGGACGTCGATATCCGCGCTGGTTGATCCGCGGCGAACCGCACTTGGGCTGGCCGGCAAATTTCCGACTGGTCGCCGGTCGTTCTGGGAAACCTCGACTTACCCTGTCGGTTAGCGGCGATCTATCAAGTGGAAGCGCTCAGAGGCTGAGCAAGTATCCAGATCGAGATGAAAAATCGGCGACTTCTGCTCCCGCTTTCCCGGCGAAGGCCGGGACCCATGGCTCGGTAGCCCCCGAACTTCTCAAACAATGCAGCACCTTACTGACGGTCACGAGCTCATGCGGCGGAACGATGGACCCCGGCTTTTCGCCGGGGAAGACGGATCGATCGGTTGCCGAAAGGATCTTGCTCAGCCGCCCAGTCCCTGCCCCCTGCCTGCAGCGAGGGATGATCACCGCCGCAGCAGCATCCGGCCGAGATCGCGCCCGCCGAACAGGTGCACGTGGAAATGCGGGACCTCCTGGTGGCCATCACGGCCGCTGTTGGCGATAATTCGATGGCCGGTCTCGGCCACGCCCTGTTCTCTCGCGATATGCCCCAAGGCGCGGAACATTGCCGAGTGCTCGGCCGCCGAGGCATTCGCGGAAAAATCGTCGAGCGAGACATATTCGCCCTTAGGGATTACCAAGATATGGGTCGGGGTCAGCGGATTGATGTCGTGAAAGGCGAGGACGTGCTCGTCCTCGTAGACTTTCTTGCAGGGGATCTCGCCGCGCAGGATGCGGGCGAAGACGTTATTGCGGTCGTAAGCCAACTGCCGCCTCCGCTTAAATTATTCGGTCAGATGTTTGCACGCCCGCGCTTTTCGTCGATCCCGGACTTGCCCTCGCGACGCACGAGTTCGGCGGCGACATCGGCCGGCGAAATGCCGACATCGGCCCATAGCACCAATAGGTGATAGAGGAGATCGGCGCTCTCGCCGACGAGCTTTGCCGGGTCGCCCCGGACGCCCTCGATGACTGCCTCGACCGCCTCCTCGCCGAGCTTTTGGGCGATCTTGGTGCGGCCGCGGGCGAACAGCCGGGCGGTATAGGAGGTCTGTGGATCGGCTCCGCGTCGCGCGCGGATAACCTGCCAGAGGCGGTCAAGGGTGGCGCCCAGATCTTTTGGCACGGCTCAACTCCGCACCGGGATGCCGCAGGCGGCGAGCCGCGCCTTGGCCTCGCCGATCCGACAGGTCCCGAAGTGAAAGATCGAGGCTGCGAGCACCGCGGTCGCGTGCCCATCGCGAATACCCTCGACCAGGTGATCGAGGCGTGCCGACCCCGCCCGAGGCGATAACCGGCACGCGAACCGCATCGGCGACGGCACGCGTCAGGGCGATGTCGAACCCCGATTTGGTGCCGTCCCGATCCATCGAGGTCAGCAGAATTTCTCCGGCGCCGTAATCGGCCAGCCGGCTGGCCCAGTCGACCGCGTCGATGCCGGTCGGCCGCCGTCCGCCATGGGTGAAGACCTCCCATGCGCGCCGGCGCCGACGCTTTTGCATCGATCGCGGCGACGATGCACTGGCTGCCGAATTTCTGCGCCGCTTCGCGGACGAAGTCGGGCCGGGCCACGGCGGCGGTGTTGATCGACACCTTGTCGGAGCCGGCGAGCAACAGGCGGCGGATATCCTCGACCGTGCGCACCCCGCCGCCGACGGTCAGCGGCATGAAACATTCCTCGGCAGTGCGGCGAACCACATCGTAGAGCGTGTCGCGCCCTTCGGCGCTGGCGGTGATGTCGAGAAAGCACAGCTCGTCGGCGCCCTCGCGATCGTAGAACCGCGCCTGCGCCACCGGGTCGCCGGCATCGACAAGATCGACGAAGTTGACGCCTTTGACGACCCGCCCGTCCTTGACGTCGAGACAAGGGATGACGCGCATCTTCAGCATGCCGGCCTCTCCGCCATCAGGCGCAACGCCGCTTGCGGGTCGATCCGTCCGTCATAGAGCGCGCGCCCGCAGATGACGCCGGCGATGCCGTCGGCCTCGAACCTCTTGAGCGCGGCGAGGTCGGCGAGCGAGGCGACCCCGCCCGAGGCAATGACCGGGACCCGAACCTGGCGCGCCAGATCAGCCGTCGCCGCAGCATCGACGCCGCCGAGCGCCCCGTCGCGGGCAATGTCGGTGTGGATAATCGCCGCGACCCCGCAATCCTCAAAGCGGCGCGCCAGCTCGACGGCGCCGATCTCGGTGGTCTCGGTCCAGCCCGCGATCGCGACCCGCCCGCCGCGCGCATCTATGCCCACGGCGATCTTTCCCGGGTGATCGGCGGCGGCCCGCCGGACCAATTCAGGATCGCGCAGCGCGGCCGTGCCGAGCACGATGCGATCGATCCCGAGCCCCAGCCATTGCTCGATCGCGCGATGGTCGCGAATGCCGCCGCCCAATTGGATGCGCAGCCCGACGGCATCGCGGATCGCCGCCACCGCGGTCCCATTGACCGAGCGGCCGGCAAAGGCGCCGTTGAGATCGACGATGTGCAGCCATTCGAAACCGGCGTTCGCGAACTGCAGCGCCTGCGCCGCCGGATCGTCGTTGAACACGGTGGCGCTCGCCATCTCGCCGCGCACCAGACGAACACAGGCGCCATCCTTGAGATCGATCGCCGGGTAGAGGATCACGGTGAGCCTCTCACCCCAGCCCTCTCCTCGCTTGCGGGGAGCGGGAGGGACCCGCAGGTCCGCAATCGACGGAGCCGCGAAGCGGCGGACGAGATGTCGGACCGGCGCAACGGGAGGATGAGGGCCAACACAACAGAACTCTGTGCCGGAGGATCACGAGCGCGCCGGAACGTCGTCGAGCAGCTTGTAGTAGTAGTGACCCGGCACGATCCGGCCTTCGACGCGCGCGTAGACCGGGTGGGTGCCCCAGCGGCGATACCCCAAACTCTCATAGAGGCCGATCGCCGCATTCTGCGTGTCGCGCAAATCGAGGTTGAGGACGGCCAGCCCCAATTCCCGGCCGAGCCGCTCGATCTCGAGCACGATGCCGCGGCCGAGGCCGTGGCCGCGGGCCCACGGCGCCACGAACGCGCTCGTCAGGGTGCCGGCGAAGGCTTGCGCTTCGTTGTTGCGCGGGGCGCGGCTGAGCTGCGCCGAGCCGGCCACGACCCCCTCCAAGCGGCCGACGACGAGCCGGCGCTCGGGGACCAGCAGCACGCCCTTCCAATAATTTTCCAGGACCTGACGCGGCGGCGGCTTGAGCCAGCCGAATCCCCCACCCTCGGTGATCGCGCTCTCAGTCGCCTCGCAGAGATTGTCGAGATCGTTGCCCGAATAGCGGGTGAGCCGCTCGACCGAGATCGCCGCGACGGTATTCCGGCTATCGCTCATGGGCTCCATCGCAAAAAGTTTCCAATCAGCCGCAGCCCTGCTTGCTGGCTTTTCTCGGGGTGAAACTGGGTTCCGGCGAGATTGTCGCGCCCGACGACCGCAGCGAGCGGCCCGCCGTAATCGGTGACCGCCAGGAGGTCGCGCGCATTGGCCAGCCGGAAATGATAGCTGTGCACGAAATAGGCGTGCGCGCCCGCCCCGAGCCCGTCGAGCAGCGGATGCGCCGCCCGCGGCTCGATCTCGTTCCATCCCATATGCGGGATCTTCAGCGCCGCATCCGCGGGCTCGATCGCCACCACCTCGCCGTCGATCCAGCCGAGGCCGTCGACCGTCTCGAATTCGCGACCGCGTTCCGCCATCAGCTGCATGCCGACGCAGATCCCGAGGAATGGGCGCGCACGAGACGTAACCGCCTCGTTCAGCGCTTGTTCGAGACCGGAAACCGCGGCAAGCCCGCGCCGGCAGTCGGCAAAAGCGCCGACCCCGGGGAGGACAAGGCGGTCGGCGCCGGCAATCGTCTCGGGCGCGCTGGTCACCCTGATTTCGGCGGAAATGCCGTTCTCGGCCGCCGCGCGTTCGAACGCCTTTGCCGCCGAGCGTAGATTGCCCGAGCCGTAATCGACGATCGCGACGATCATCACAAGGTGCCGCCGAGGACGCCCTTGGTTGACGGAACCGCTCCCTGCCGCCGCGGATCGACCTCGACCGCCTGGCGCAACGCCCGGGCGAGACCCTTGAAGCAGGATTCGACGATGTGATGGTTGTTCTCGCCATAGAGGTTCTCGACATGGAGCGTGACCCCCGCCGACTGGGCAAAGGCCTGGAACCACTCCTTGAACAACTCAGTATCCATCTCGCCGAGTTTCGGCCGGGTAAATGCCACCTTCCACACCAGATAGGGTCGGTTCGAGGCGTCTAGGCTGACGCGCGTCAAAGTTTCGTCCATCGGGATTACCGCGTGCCCGTAGCGCGCGATGCCGGCGCGGCTCCCCAGAGCCTTCGACACCGCCTCGCCGACGACATAGCCGGTATCTTCGGTGGTGTGATGAAAATCGATATGCAGATCGCCGATTGCCCGCAGTTTGACGTCGATCAGGCTGTGCTTGGCCAACTGTTCGAGCATGTGATCGAGGAAGCCGATACCGGTCGATATTTCGGCGGCGCCGCTGCCGTCGAGATCGACCCGGCCGCTGATTTGCGTCTCCTTGGTGTTGCGTTCGACCGTAGCCACCCGCACGATGCTCTCCTCTATCGCCGCTGGACCGCGACACAGTCTATTTAGCAATTCCGGGGTGCGCTTGCCACTGTCCGACGGTCGGCTTGACCATGAACCGGTTGCGCCCACATCTCAGTCTTCCGAGTTTCAAGCGCCTGCAGCGCCAGCTTCCTGAAAAAGCGCATGGATCACTTCGACAGCAACGTCTTGGCACGGCACAACGATCCTGTGCGTCCGCAAGGGCGGCCAGGTCGTGGTCGCCGGCGACGGCCAGGTCACGATGGGCCAGACGGTGATGAAGTCGAACGCACGCAAATTGCGGCGGCTGGCCGGCGGATCGGTGATCGCCGGCTTTGCCGGCGCCACCGCTGACGCGATCGCCTTGTTCGAGCGGCTCGAGGCCAAGCTCGAGCAATATGCCGGACAATTGCCCCGCGCCTGTGTCGAACTTGCCAAGGATTGGCGTACCGACCGCTATCTGCGCCGCCTCGAAGCAATGATGGCGGTGGCCGACAAGAGCGTATCCTTGATCCTGTCGGGAACCGGCGACGTGCTCGAACCCGAGGACGGGATCATCGGCATCGGCTCGGGCGGCGGCTACGCGCTGGCTGCTGCGCGGGCGCTGATCGGCGTTGACGGCCTCGACGCCGAAGAAATAACGCGCCGCGCGATGGCAATCGCCGCCGGGATCTGCATCTATACCAACGACAAGATCACCTTAGAGAAACTCGACAACTAACGCCCGATGCCATCTTTCAGCCCGCGCGAGATCGTTTCCGAGCTTGACCGCTACATCGTCGGCCAGCACGACGCCAAGCGTGCCGTTGCGATCGCCCTCAGAAACCGCTGGCGCCGTCAGCAGCTCGCGCCCGAGCTGCGCGAAGAAGTGTTACCCAAAAACATCCTGATGATCGGCCCGACCGGCTGCGGCAAGACCGAGATCGCCCGCCGCCTCGCCCGACTCGCGCAAGCCCCGTTCGTCAAGGTCGAGGCGACCAAATTTACCGAAGTCGGCTATGTCGGCCGCGACGTCGAGCAGATCGTGCGCGACCTGGTCGAGATCGCGATCGCGATGACCCGCGAGCGGCTGCGCAAGGAGGTCGAGCCCAAAGCCGAGCTGGCCGCCGAGGAGCGCGTGCTCGAAGCGCTGGTCGGCTCGACCGCCAGCGCCGATACGCGTCAAAAATTCCGCAAGCAGTTGCGCGAGGGAGCGCTCGACGAGCGCGAAATCGAGATCGCGGTGCAGGAAAGCGCGGCGGCCAATTTGCCGACCTTCGAGATCCCGGGCATGCCCGGCGCGCAGATGGGAATGCTCAACCTCGGCGACATTTTCGGCAAGACCTTCGGCACCCGCTCGAAGCCGAAGAAGATGACGGTCGCCGACAGTCACCGCGTGTTGATCGCCGAGGAGAGCGACAAGCTCCTCGATCAAGAAATGGTCGTGCGCGAGGCGATCGGCGCCGTCGAGCAGAACGGCATCGTCTTCATCGACGAGATCGACAAGATCAGCGGGCGCGGCGAGCGCGCCGGCGGCGGCGCCCCCGATGTCAGCCGCGAGGGCGTCCAGCGCGACCTGTTGCCGTTGATCGAAGGCACGACCGTCGCAACCAAGCACGGTGCGGTCAAGACCGACCACATCCTGTTCATCGCCTCGGGCGCCTTTCATCAGGCAAAGCCCTCCGATCTGCTGCCTGAATTGCAGGGGCGGCTGCCGATCCGGGTCGAATTGAAGGCGCTCGACCGCAGCGATTTCCGCCGCATCCTGGTCGAGCCCGAGGCGAGCCTGATCAAGCAATACAAGGCATTGCTGGCGACCGAGGGCGTCACCCTCGATTTCGACGAGGCGGCGATCGACGAGCTGGCGCTCTTGGCCGAGGAGATCAACACCGCGGTCGAGAATATCGGCGCGCGGCGCCTGCACACGATCCTCGAGCGGCTGTTGGAAGAGATCAGCTTCACCGCCTCCGACCGGCCCAACGGGACCCTGGTCCAGATCGACCGCGCTTATGTCCGCGAGCAGGTCGGCGCGCTTGCCCAAAATGCCGACTTGTCCAAATTCATTCTCTGAAGCAGCCGCGAGCGGAGCTGGCGCAGAATTCGGCGGGCACGGCCCAGTAGTTAACAGGGATTACCAGGCGTTCACATCCGAGCGTTATCGTGTAACCGCCGCAACGCGGCCGAGGCACAAGGGAGGCGGACATGCTGTCGGGCGCGCGCATCCAACAACGGCTGGCGCGGCAGGCGCTCGCCCTCGTTCTCGCCGGCGGCCGCGGCAGCCGGCTGAAGCAGCTGACCGACCGGCGCGCCAAGCCGGCGGTGTTTTTCGGCGGCAAATTCCGCCTGATCGACTTCACCCTGTCGAACTGCCTCAATTCGGGGGTCCGGCGCATCGCGGTTTTGACCCAATACAAGGCGCACAGTTTGTTGCGCCACTTGCAGATGGGATGGTCGTTTCTGCGCCCGGAGATGGGCGAGTTCCTCGACCTGTTGCCGGCGCAGCAGCGGCTCGACGAGGCGACGTGGTATCGCGGCACCGCCGACGCCGTCCATCAAAACTACGATATCCTGCGCGCCGCCAACCCGACATACTTTTTGGTATTGGCCGGCGACCACATCTACAAAATGGATTACTCGAACATGCTGGCCGATCACGTCGACAGGGGCGCCGACTGCACGGTCGCCTGCGTCGAGGTGCCGCTGGCGGAAGCATCGGGTTTCGGAGTCATGGCGGTCGACGAGACGATGCGGATCGTCGATTTCCAGGAAAAGCCGCGCCATCCGCCGGCGATCTCCGGCAAGCCCGACCGAGTGCTCGCCAGCATGGGCGTCTATGTCTTCACCGCCGAGTTTCTCTATGCCGAACTCGAACGCGATCACCAAGACCCGGAATCGAGCCATGATTTCGGCAAGGACATCATTCCGAAACTGGTGCGCCGCGGGCTCGCGGTCGCGCATTCGTTCGACGAGAGCTGCGTCAAGACGACGCCGGAGGCCGATTCGTATTGGCGCGATGTCGGCACCATCGATTCCTATTGGGCGGCCAATCTCGATCTGGTGATGCCGGTCCCCTCGCTCGACATCTACGATCCCAACTGGCCGATCTGGACCTATCAGCAGCAATTGCCGCCGGCCAAGTTCGTATTCGACGACGACGACCGGCGCGGCATGGCGGTCGATTCGATGGTTTCAGGCGGTTGCATCGTTTCCGGGGGCACGGTCAGACGGTCGCTGATGTTTTCGAACTGCCGGGTCAATTCCTACGCCCAGACTCGCGAGGCGGTGCTGCTTCCCGAGGTCGAGGTCGGCCGCCATGCGCGGCTGACCAAGGTCGTCATCGACCGCGGCTGCCGGATCAGGGAGGGGCTGGTGATCGGCGAGGACCCCGATCTCGACGCCAGGCGCTTCTACCGCAGCGACGGCGGCGTCACCCTCGTTACCGCCGAAATGCTGGCCGCGCTCGACTGAGCCGGGAGCTGCTGCGAGCTTCTTGACATTTGCGGAACAAATAGAGTACAGATTATTTTTCCCTATCATTGGCAGGACGGGCGGTGAGTTCCCGCAGGCGTTCATGTCTGGAAATTGAGCGAGGGCGGGGGTCGCGCCCTCGGACTCTCGTGCACCGAGGACGGGGTCTTTCTCGCGGGCACGCAGCTGATCGAGCGCCGCGAGGGCCGCTATGCCCTCCGCCCGCGAGCCGATCTCGAACGGCTCTTGGGCCGCGCCTTTGGCGATGGGATAAGTCTCGACCGGCTGATCCCCGGCTTCCGCGTCGTCGCCTCCGCACTGGATGAGAAGAAACCTCTGCCTGGCGCAGATCGCGGCAGTGCAGCTACGCGTGCCCGATCTCCCCGACATGTTCGCGCGCCGTAGCATGGAGGCCGAAGACCTCCTGATCAAAGCGCGCGCGGGATGACGACGGCTCGCCCGCACCGGCTGGGACCCGGCCGAGCATCCCCGCGCCGGGGTTCCGCCCAACCGCTGGTTCGCCCCGACTGGGTTCGGCGCAGACAAGCCGACTCAGGTCGCCCAGGGCGAGGAAGACGAGCGCGCGCCGGAGGAAATGCTCGATCCCCTGGCTCCGGTGCGGCAGGCGCAGTGGGACGCCGCGATCGCAACCCTGCGCGAGATCGACCCCGGCAATCCGAATCTGACCTACCTCCGTGACCGATCCGCGATCGGCGCCCGAGCGCAGGCGGACGCTGGATCGCCCTCAACGCAGCGCTCGAAGCCGCGGCGATCAAACGGGTAACCGACAAGGTAATGCCCGGCGGCGTGCCGATCGGCAAACGTGGAAGAGCGCCATATGTGCAAATACTCCCGGGCGGCCTCGACGCGGCCAGAGACATGTTCGACTATTTACGAGTTGGTGGAGAGGTAGTCGATACAACTGGGCTTGGAGGGGACGCTTGTGAAGCTGCCGGGAGATGTTGGTTTTATAACATTTCGAGCCATATCGACGAGCGGACCACCAGCTGTCGATGTTAATGTCCGAAGCATGCCGTTTACGAGGCTACACTTTATCGGAGGACAATAACGTGGACGATATTGATCAGATTGTTGATGCCTACGTGGATGAGTCTGAGATCGATTTCATCGCGTTGCCACAAATAGTGAGCGCTGTCCGCTGGCGGTTGGGCGCCAAAACTGATGCTGAGACTAGGGAATTTAGTTTAAAGATCGCCAAGCGGCTTTATGATAAAGGTTTACGACC
Source organism: uncultured Alphaproteobacteria bacterium (assembly GCA_963845735.1). Taxonomy (GTDB): domain Bacteria; phylum Pseudomonadota; class Alphaproteobacteria; order ATCC43930; family CGMCC-115725; genus AP-15. The sequence continues at coordinate 10,997 of CAWJTR010000009.1, forward strand.
TGGAGACTATTACCTCGGTACTCGATTTCGACTATTGGCCCGACAAGGGAGGCCAGATGATGCTCGATCGCATCGAACGGGAGTGGATCACGGCCGGCGCCGATCCTGAACCTCGCCGAACCGATCTGCTGGTTCGCGCCAAATCCGAAATGACATCGCCGGGCGCAACCGTGACGACATCTTAAGCTGGCGAGCATCAGGCGCAATGGGACGCGCGGATCGCGACCTTGCGCGAGATCGATCCGGCCAACCCGAACCTGACCTACTTCTCCGATCCCAATTCGGCGCCCAGCCAAGCGGCGCGCGATCGCCTCAACGCTGCGGTCGAAGCCGCAGCCATCAAGCGGGTGGCAGACAAGGCGATGACGGGCGGCGTGCCGATCGGCGCTGCACGAAGCAGTCCAGACATCTCCCTACTTCCCGGCGGCACCGAGGCGGCGGGGGAGCTTTTGATTACCTCCGGGTGGGCGGATCTATCGTCCACGATCCAGACCTGGAAGGGTCGTTGATTAGATTACCCGGCGATGTCGGCTACATTACCTTTCGTGCTAAATCGACGAACAATTCGCCCGCGATCGATGTTAACGTCCCTGGCGTTCCCTTTAAGAGAATACATTTCAAATAAGAGGGATTTTGATGGACATGAAGGAACTTGTCGACGACCTTGTGAAGGAGTTCGGAAGAAGATTACATCGGTTTGTGGGAAATAGCTCAGGCATCCCGCGAGGACCTCGGCGCTCGTACGACAGACGAGGCACGGTCGGGAAGTTTGGAGGTGGTGGCCCGGCTCTACAAGAGAGGTTTACGGCCCGGGGATTATTATCTTGGTACTCGGTTTGATTACTGGCCGGACGAGGGCTGCCAGGCGGCGCTCGACCGCATAGAGCAGGAATGGATCAACGCCGGCGCCGATCCCAACCTCGCCGAGCCGATCTGCTGGTTTGCGCCGCGTCCCGCATGAGGCGCTGCAGCGAGTGCGCCGGGTGACAACGGATAGTCGTGTCGGGTGCGCCGGGCCGACAGGCGGCGCTCAGAATACGCGGGCCGTGGTCGTTCGGTCCCTCAGCCAGACCTGCGCTTCGCGGCCGGAATCGAGCGCGTCGCGCGCGGCGTCCACCGCGTCGAGCAATGCCTGCTCCTTGTCGAGATACGCGCCATAGACGGCATTGCCGAGGGTGACCACCCATCGCGCTTCGCGTCCGCGCCGGCACACCTGAAACTCCATGACACTCATTCCTACGCGCTCCTTCGGCGACGACGGCCGCCGTGACGGGTTTCATCCCCGATGCCCGATACTCCCATGCGGTGATTATCGCCGAAAAAGCGCCGCAAATAAAGTCAATTTTGTTACGAACTGACATAAAGTGGTAAATTTGTAACATTGGCTAGCGGCGAATCAGCAAGTTAACATTACTTACTGTAGCGATCACTTCTCCTCGGCGGTAAACACGCCGTCCCAATTGGCCGGCGGGGCCTCCGACTGGAAGTGGGCGATTCGCCGCCGGTAGAGGTCATAGACCGGGGCGAGATGGCGCGCCGCAGCCAGACGCCCGTCGTCGAGGAGCCGCAGCGCCGCTCCCCATTCTTGGTGGCGATAGGCACTGAGCAGCGCCGAATGCCGGTCTACGAACTCACCCTCCTCGATCCTTTCCGGCGGCAACGTATAGACGCGACCGGCCTGGGTCTTGCCTTTGACCGCGACGAGATCGACCTCGATCAATGCCGGGTCGTCGAGATGCGCCACCGTCTCCTCGCCGATCACCAGATCTATGCCGTAGACCTTGCCGAGCCCCTCGAGGCGCGAGGCCAGATTGACCGGGTCGCCCAGCAGCGAATAGTCGAAATGCTGCTCCGAGCCGAAATTGCCGACGCAGCATTCGCCGGTATTGATGCCGATGCCCATCTGAACCGGCCGGAACGGCTTGCCGGCCGCCGCTGCCTCTTCCTCCCACATCCGGTTCAGCTCGACGAGCTTACGGCGCATCATCTGGGCCGCGCGCACCGCGTTTTTGGCGTGGTCGGGATCGTCGAGCGGGGCGTTCCAGAACGCCATGATGCAGTCGCCGATATATTTGTCGATCGTGCCCTTTTCCTCGGTGATGATTTCGGTCATCGGCGACAGAAAAGTATTCATGAAGTGCGTCAAGGTCTGGGCGTCCATACCCTCGGCGCGGCTGGTAAACCCGCGGATGTCGCAGAACATGATCGTCATGATCCGCATCTCGCCGCCGAGGACGAGCTTTTCGGGGTGCGCGGCCAGTTCCTCGATATAGTGCGGCGACATGTAGTGCGAGAAGGCGCCGCGGATCTCGCGCTGGCGCGCCTCGGCGCGCAGGTAGCCGAGCAGGCTCGCTACCAGATAGACGAGGGTCAAGACCGCCCAGGGATAGACCGGGTCGATCAGCCAGATGCGCGTACTTGAAGGCTAACCATGACCCGCCGAATGCCGCCGCGACCGAGACGCCGCCGAGCACGGCGCTCGGCAACGCGCCGATCCGCGGCAGGACAAAGATCAACCCAGCCCCGACCAGCAGCGCGAACAGGATTTCGGCGCCGACCGCCCAATCGGGCCGCGTCAGATAATCCCCTTGGAGGATTTCGTCGAGCAGCTGGGCGTGGATCTCGACCCCCGGCACCGCAGCTGCGAGCGGGGTCGCCTGCAGATCGTTGATGACGCCGGCAGCCGAAGTCCCGACCAGAACGATATGGCCGGCAAACAACGCCGGATCGAATTTCCCGCCGAGCACGTCGGCGGCGGAGACGGTGCGGTCGCGCTGGAACGGCGCGTAATGCAGCCATACCCGTCCGGCGGCGTCGGTCGGCACCGTCAGCGGCCCGATGCGGATCGCGGTCAGGCCGGTATCTTCGCCAAAATTCTTTTCGCCATTGGCGCCGGCGGCGCGGCCGATATAGGTCGTGGCGCCGACCGCGAGGCGCAGCGCCTCGGCGGCGAGCGATGGGTAGGGCTTGCCGTCGAATGTCAGGATCAGCGGCAACCGGCGGACGACATTATCCCACTCGGGAAGCTGGTTGAGAAACCCGTCGCCGGCGGCCGCCGCTTCCAACACCGGCAGGGTGGGAACCACCCTGGTGAAATTGTCGACATGGCCGAGCGGGTCGTCGCCGGTAAAGGCGAAGCCGGCTTTCGCCGCGGGCGGCCGCGTCTCGCCCTGATCGGTCAGGATGAACCCCGTCACTACCGGCACCTTGCGCATCGCCATCGCCAGCCGCTGATCGGGATCGGGCAATGCCGACAGCAGCTTTTCCGCGTCCGCCGGGTCGACGCCGTTCTGGGCGATCAACGGCAGCAGCATTTTGGGCGAGGTGCGGTCCGGCTCGGCAAAATCGATATCGAAGGCGACGACCGCGGCGCCGGCGGTGGCCAGACGCTCCACCAGTTGCGCCACGATCGTGCGCGGCCACGGCCATTGGCCGATCTTGGCGAGGCTTTTGATCGTCGATGTCGACGATGCGAATCGGCGAATTCCCCGGGCACGCGCGGCAGAGCGCGCTGGTAGAGGTCGAACGCGATCAGCGACAGCCGGTCGAGCAGATCCGGAGCAACGATCCGGGCGCTGATCGCGATGAGCAGGACCGCGAGCGGCAGCAGATAGAGACTGCCGCGGCGAAGATTGGAGAACAGGCGCATATGCCGGATCGGCGAAGACGAGCCGCCGACATCATCGCCCAGTCCGGCGGCACTTTCCACAATCCTCGACGCGTTAAACACCTTGCCCGGACGCGAGCGGAGTAGCCAGTGTTTAAGGCTCGATGACCGACACGATCGAACTGTCGCCGCCAGGCGACCGCAAAGACGCCGGCGAAACCAAGGCGACCAGCCAAGCCAGCCGCCGGCTGAAGCGAAGAAGGCAAAGCTTGTCCGCAAGGCGGTGGCGTTCGCCCAAGAGGCGCTCGACCCGGCGGACCACGCCGCCGCAGAGCGGGTCATCGGCGCGCTACTACGAACATGTGCCGCCGGCTGATGTCGCCGAGCGCAGCCCGCGCGATCTGAGCGGGCGCCGCGCTGTCGCTGTGGCATTTTGCCGAGCGCCGCCGTCCGGGCCAGGCCAAGATCCGAGTCTACAACCCCGAGATCGCGGCCGATGGCTGGTCCTCAGCGCACACGATCGTCGAGATCGTCAACGACGACATGCCGTTTCTCGTCGATTCGGTGACCGGGGCGATCAACGCCGGCGACCGCGTCGTCCATCTCGTGGTCCATCCGATCCTGACCGTCGAACGCGTTCCGAGCGGCCGGCTGCACGAGATCCGCAAGGCCGGCGCCGCCGGTTCGCGCGAATCGTGGATGCACATCGAGATCACCCGTGAACCCGATCCGGCGAACCTCGCGCTCGCTGACGCAGACCTTGGCGGGCGTCCTCGCCGATGTCCGCGCCGCGGTCACCGACTGGCAGCCGATGCGCCAGACCCTGCGCGCACTGCTCGACGAACTGGCCGGCCCGCCCGGACCCCCGGCGCCGGCGGCCGAACTTGCCGAAGTCCAGGATTTTCTGCGCTGGCTCGACGACGACAACTTTACCTTTCTCGGCTACCGCGAATACGACTTCGACGGTGCGGCCGAACCGACGCGACCGGCGCTCGGAATCTTGCGCGATCCCGACTATCCGATCTTCGGCGGGCTGCGCGACCTGTCCTCGCTGCCGCCCGACGTGCAGGATTTCGTCCGCCGCCGCGAGCTTCTGATCATCACCAAATCGAACCGCCGCGCCACGGTTCATCGCACCGCGCACATGGATGCGATCGGCCTGCGCCGGTTCGACGCAAACGGGAATGTCGTCGGCATCCGGCTGTTTCTCGGGCTGTTCACCTCGCTCGCCTATAGCCGCAGCCCGCGCGCGATCCCGCTGCTGCGGCGCAAAGTCCGCCATATCGTCGCGCGCGCCGGGCTGTCGCCGACCGGCCATGACGGCAAGGCCCTGCTGCACATCCTCGACACTTTGCCGCGCGACGAGCTGTTTCAGAGCGGCGAGGACCAGCTGTTCGAGACGGTCATCGGCATCCTCAATCTGCAGGAGCGGCAGCGCATCGCGCTGTTCATTCGCCGCGACCCGCTCGAGCGCTTTGTGTCCTGCCTCGTCTATGTGCCGCGCGAGCGCTATGACAGCGATCTGCGCCGGCGCTTCGCGGCGATCCTCGAACAGGCCTTCGCCGGTCAGCTTTCCGCTTTCTACACGCATCTCGACGAATCGGTGCTGGCGCGCGTCCAGTTCATCATCCGCACCACCCGCGGCGCGGTGCCGGCGGTCGACGCCGCCGCGCTCGAAAAGCAGTTGGCCGAGGCAGGGCGAAGCTGGTCGGACCGGCTCGAAGAGGCCGCGCTCGAAGCTTTCGGCGAGGCTGAGGCGCAGGACCGGCTGCGCCGCCTGAAACCTTTCCCGATCGCGTACCAAGCCCTGACAGAGCCCGCCCAGGCGATCGCCGATCTGCCGCGGATCGAGAGTGCGCTGGCAGGCTCGCCATTGGAGGTTTCCCTCCATCCCGCCGCGGACGGGCGGCCCGGGCTGCGGCTCTATCGGGCACAACAGCAAGTGATCCTTTCGGACGTGCTGCCGATGCTCGAAAATCTCGGACTGCGAGTCGTCGCCGAAGAGCCGTTCCGCATCGACAGCGTCGACCGCGGCGCCGTCTGGGTCCACGAATTCGAGCTCGCCGGCGATGCCGCAACGACCGCCGTTTCCGCCGCGGTTAGAGCGCGCTTCGAGGAGGCGCTCGTCGCGGTCTGGACCGGCCGAGTCGAGAGCGACGGCTTCAATCGCCTCGTGCTGGCCGCCGGGCTCTCGGCTCCGCCAGGTCACGGTGCTTCGCCTCTACGCCAAGGTGCTGCGACAGGCCGGGACCACGTTCAGCCAGGCCTATATGGAAGACACGCTGGGCGCCCATCCCGACATCGCCGCCCGGCTCGTGCGGCTGTTCGAGATCCGCTTTGATCCGGCCGCCGCGGACCCCTCGCTCGCGGCGATGGGCGAAGTCCAGGCGATCGATCACGCCCTCGACGCGGTCGCCAGCCTCGATGAGGACCGCATCCTGCGCAGCTACCTGGCGCTCGTTCTCAAGACCGTGCGGACGAATTATTTTCAGCAACTGCCTTCCGGAGAGCCAAAGCCTTATCTCGCGGTCAAGCTCGCCAGCAGCGAGATCGATCTGCTGCCGCGGCCGCGGCCGCTATTCGAAATCTACGTCTACAGCCCGCGGATGGAGGGCGTGCACATGCGCGCCGGCAAGGTCGCCCGCGGCGGCATCCGCTGGTCGGATCGAAAGGAGGATTTCCGCACCGAGATCCTCGGCCTGATGAAGGCACAGACGGTCAAGAACGCGGTCATCGTGCCGGTCGGGTCGAAGGGCGGGTTTGTCGTCAAGCGGCCGCCCGAGCTGCGCGATCAACTCGGCGACCGAAGCGGTCGAGTGCTACAAGATCTTGATCCGCGGTCTGCTCGACCTTACCGACAATATCGTCGCCGAAGGCGCCGATGGCCACCGCATCGTGCCGCCGCCCGGGTCGTGCGCTACGACGGCGACGACCCCTACCTTGTTGTCGCGGCCGACAAGGGCACCGCGACATTCTCCGACTATGCCAACGCGATCGCGGAAGAATACGGGTTCTGGCTCGGCGACGCCTTCGCCTCTGGCGGTTCGGCCGGCTACGACCACAAGGCGATGGGCATCACCGCGCGCGGCGCCTGGGAACTCGTCAAGCGCCATTTCCGAGAACTCGGGCGGAACCTCGAGACGAGCGATCTGACCGTGGTCGGCGTCGGCGACATGTCGGGCGACGTGTTTGGCAACGGCATGCTGATGTCGCGGCATCTGCGGCTGCTCGCCGCCTTCGATCACCGGCATGTCTTCGTCGATCCCGATCCCGACCCCGCGCGCAGCTTCGCCGAGCGCGAGCGTCTGTTCCGCCTGCCGCGTTCGAGCTGGGCCGATTACGACCGCACGCTGATCTCCGAGGGCGGCGGCGTCTTCGAGCGCAGCGCCAAATCGATCGCGATCAGCCCGCAGATGAAGCGCGTCTTCGCCATCGACGCCGACCGGCTGACCCCGGCTGAACTGATCCGCAAGCTATTGGCGGCATCGGTCGATTTGTTGTGGTTCGGCGGGATCGGCACCTTTATCAAGGCGCCGCAGGAAACCCATGCCGAGGTCGGCGACCGCGCCAACGATGCGCTGCGCATCAATGCCGACGAGGTCCGCGCGAAAGTCATCGGCGAGGGCGCCAATCTCGGCGGTGACCCAGCGCGGGCGCGTCGCCTATGCCCTGAAAGGCGGCCGCATCGACACCGATGCGATCGACAATTCCGCCGGCGTCGACACCTCCGACCATGAGGTCAACCTCAAGATCCTGATCGACCGCGCCATTGCCGCCGGGGCGCTGGCGGCCGAGGAACGCGAGCCCCTGCTCCACGGCATGGCCGGGGACGTCGCGGCCCTGGTATTGCGCGACAATTACTTGCAGGGCGAGGCACTGTCGGTGGCCGAGGCGCGCGGCGTCGGTGCTCTCGACCGGCAGGCGCGGTTGATCCGCGATCTCGAACGGTCGGGCCGGCTCGACCGCGCGCTCGAATTCCTTCCCGACGACGAAACCCTCGCCGCGCGCGCAGCGCAGCGCCAGGGACTGGTCCGGCCCGAGCTCGCGGTATTGCTCGCCTATGCCAAGATGGCGCTCGACGGCGAGATTCTGGCCTCGGATCTGCCCGACGCGCCGGAGCTGGCCGACCAGCTGCGCGGCTATTTCCCGGCGGCATTGCGCGACCGGCTCGGGACGCTGATCCCGACACACCCGCTGCGCCGCGAGATCACCGCCACCGTCGTCACCAACGATCTCGTCAATCGCGCCGGCATCACCTTTGTCAGCGAAATGCGGGCGCGCACCGGCCGGACCGCGCCTGAGATCGCCCGGGCCTATCTGATCGTGCGCGAAATATTCGAGCTGCGGCATCTATGGGCCGAGATCGAGGCGCTCGACAACAAGGTAGCGGCCCGGTTGCAGACGGAGATGCTGCTGGAGATCGGACTCGTCCTCGAGCATGCCGCCGGCTGGCTGTTGCGAGCCAACAGGCTCGATATCAGCGGCGAAATCGCCCGTTTCGGCGCCGGCAGTCCGAGACCTTGCTGCGATGGTGGCGGAGCTGCTGCCGCCGGGCGAGCGGGCGTTGTTTGACGAGCGCGCTGCACGATTTGCTGCTGCCGGCGTGCCGCAGGCGCTCGCTGTGCGCCTCGGCGGGGTGATATTCCTGACCACTTCCCTCGAGATCGGCGAATTGGCCGCACGCGCGGCCCAGCCGATCGCCCGCGCCGCGCAAACCTTTTACCGGGTCGGCGCCCGCTTCGCCTTCGACGAGTTGCGCGATACGGCGCGCCGCCTGCCGGCGGAGACCGCCTGGCAGAAGGCCGCCGCCGCGACCTTGATCGAGGATTTCTACGCGTTGCAGGCCGATCTCGCCGAGCGGATCCTGCAGGGCGCCGACAGCATGGCCGACCCGCTCGCCGCCTGGGCGCAGGCGCATGCCGCCGAACTCGCCCCGGCCGACGCGATCGCCACCGAGCTGCGCGCCGCCGGCGCCTCCGACCTCGCGATGCTCGTCGTCGCCGCCCGCCAGTTGCGCCAAATGCTGGGCTGACGGCAGGCCGTCGGTTACGTGGCGCGGTTCAGCCGGTTGCCGACGAGATCGTCGACGACGGCGGGATCGGCGAGGGTCGAGGTGTCGCCGAGAGCGTCGTGCTCGTCGGCCGCGATCTTGCGCAAGATGCGGCGCATGATCTTGCCCGAGCGGGTCTTCGGCAGACCGGGCGCCCATTGCACCAGATCGGGTGCGGCGATCGGGCTGATCTCCTGGCGCACCCAGGCGACCAGCTCGCGCCGCAGCTCTTCGCTCGGCTCCTCGTCGACCCTCAGCGTCACATAGGCATAAATGCCCTGGCCCTTGATGTCGTGGGGATAGCCGACGACGGCCGCCTCGGCGACCTTCGGGTGGGCGACCAGCGCGCTCTCGATCTCGGCGGTGCCGAGCCGGTGGCCGGCGACATTGATCACGTCGTCGACCCGCCCGGTGATCCAGTAATATCCATCCTCGTCCCGGCGCGCGCCGTCGCCGGTGAAGTAAAGATCGCGGAAGGTCGAGAAATAGGTTTCGACAAAGCGGCGATGGTCGCCGAAGACCGTGCGCATCTGCCCGGGCCAGGACCGCGCCAGGCACAGATTTCCCTCGCCGGGGCCTTCGATCCGCTGGCCGTCATTGTCGACGATAACCGGCTCGATGCCAAAAAACGGGCGGGTCGCCGAGCCCGGCTTCAGCGGCGTCGCCCCGGGCATCGGGGTGATCAGGATGCCGCCGGTCTCGGTCTGCCACCAGGTGTCGACGATCGGGCAGCGCCGCTCGCCGACATGGTTGTAGTACCACAGCCACGCCTCGGGGTTGATCGGCTCGCCGACCGTGCCGAGGATGCGCAGCGAGCGCCGGCTGGTGCGGCGGACATAATCCTCGCCCTCGCGCATCAGCGCGCGGATCGCGGTCGGCGCGGTATAAAAGATCGAGACCTGATGCTTGTCGACGACCTGCCAGAAGCGCGACGCGTCGGGATAGTTGGGAACCCCTTCGAACATCAAGGTCGTGGCGCCGTTGGCGAGCGGCCCGTAGACGATATAGCTGTGCCCGGTCACCCAGCCGACATCGGCGGTGCACCAGTAAACCTCGCCCTCGCGGTAGTCGAAAACATATTCATGCGTCATCGACGCATAGACGAGATAGCCGCCGGTCGTATGCAGGACCCCCTTCGGCTGGCCGGTCGAGCCCGAGGTGTAAAGGATGAACAGCGGGTCCTCGGCCGACATCTCCTCGGGCGGGCAGTCGGGCGAGGCCGCGGCGCAGGCCTCGTGATACCAGATGTCGCGGCCCTCGACCCAATCGATGGCTCCGCCGGTGCGGCGAACCACGATCACGTCGCGCACGTCCGGGCAGCTTTCGAGCGCGGCATCGGCATTGCGCTTTAACGGCACCTTGCGGCCGCCGCGCAGCCCCTCATCGGCGGTGACCAGAAAGGTCGAGCGGCAGTCGCGGATGCGCCCGGCGAGGCTGTCCGGGGAGAACCCGCCGAACACGACCGAATGGATCGCGCCGATCCGTGCGCAGGCCAGGACCGCCACCGCAATCTCGGGGATCATCGGCAGGTAGATCGTGACGCGGTCGCCCTTTTTGACGCCCCGCGCCTTCAGGACGTTGGCAAAGCGGCAAACCGCTTCGTGCAATTCGCGATAGGTTATGCGGCGATCCTCGCCCGGATCGTCGCCCTCCCACAGGATCGCGGTCTGATCGCCGCGCCGCGCCAGATGCCGGTCGATGCAGTTGTAGCAGGCGTTGAGGGTCCCATCCTCGTACCAGGCGATGCGAACATCGCCATCGAACGAGGCGTCTCTTACTTTGGTGTACGGCTTGATCCAGTCGAGCCGATTGCCGTGCCCACCCCAAAACCCGTCGGGATCGTCGAGCGAGTGCTGATACTGTCGAAAGTAATCGGCCTCGCTGATCTTGCCTATCTGGGGGTGGGCCGAGATCGGGATCACGTGTCCGGCTCGACATGGCGCCCTTTCCTCGTCGGCTGGCGGCGCCGGTCGAGGCGCCGCGCGGGATTGCCGAGGATTATTCCGCCGTGCCGAACGGTTTACAATACCCGTTCCGCTACTTGCCCAATGGCCCCGAGACCGCTGTGGTTGGGACGGGTCGCCAGCAATGCCGCCTGGGTCCGGTTAGCGACGTGAAGGCGCTTGATGATCTGCTTCACATGGGCCTTGACCGTACTTTCGGACATCGTCAGGGCATCGGCAATCAGCTTGTTCGGTTTCCCCTCAGAGATCAGCGCCAGGACATCGCGCTGGCGTCGCGTCAGTTCTTGCCACGGGGAGCGGGACGACTTCCCCGGCGCGTCCGGAGGAGCGGGCGCGGTCAGCTCCAAGGGAACATAGGTTCCTCCAGCACGGATGCGCTCGAGCGCGGCCACCAGCACCTTGAGGCTGAGGTTCATCGGCAGAAAACCGCGGGCGCCCGAGCGCAGGATCGCGTGGGCGCGCTCCGGGTCGTCACAGTCAGCAGTCACCAAAATCGGGATGTGGGGCACCGCCGCCACCAGAAGGGCAAGGTCGACCAGATCGATGTGCCCGCAAGTCGAGGCGCCGAGCAAAATCACCGCGAAGCTCTCGCCCTCCCGCACGAGCCTCACAAGATCTGCGGCCACCGGCACATCGGTGACCCGCCATCGTCTGGGTTGTTGACCGAGCGCCAGTTTGAGGCAATCACGCCGCAACCGGCTTTGGTCGATGATCGCGAGGTGGCGCCGAGCCGGCTCGGCAAACTCAAGCGCCACACCTTGCGGATAATCTACCGCAACGTCGTGAGCCGAACCTGACGAACGCAGATATTCCAAACCACTCTCCCTGCTCCAGGATTGCATTGGTCAGAATGCGCTCTCCGGCATATCGCCAGCGTAAATTTTTGTAAACCCGCGTAACAATCCGTAAATGAATGCTTAGGCTAAACTTGTTTCCGGATTCTACGCAACCCCTAACACGCCTTAAACGACGCGATTGCAGATCATTACCGCACGTTGACTTTATTTTGTCACAAACCAAAGCTTACTCTAAGCGATCGTTGGGATGAGCCTCACTTTCGCTTGCCAGCAAACGCCCTCATCGTCGTCACGCACCAATCTATCTCGATCCGGCGTGCGCTGTCCGGAGCCGATCGTGCCAACCCGTCCCCGAATCGCCGACTGGATACCGAGATTCCTGGCGAGCCAAACCGCTCCGAGCCTGCTACCCTGAGCTCGGCACCAATCGTTGCCGGGAGGCATAGATGCAGTACGGGTTCGGCGCGCCGGTCAGCGGTCCGCTCTCCACGCCGGAGAATCTCGCCCGCATCGCCGTCGAGGGCGAGAAGATCGGCTACGACTATGCCACGATCAGCGACCATGTCGTCATCCCCCGGGACATCGAGGCCCGCTATCCCTACAGCGATACCGGCGAGTTTCCCGGCCGCTCGCGCGGCGACCGGCACGAGCAGCTGACTGCGGTCGCATTCGTCGCCGGCAAGACCTCGCGGCTGCGGCTCGTCACCTCGGTCACCGTCGTCCCGCACCGCCCGGCTGTGCTGCTGGCCAAGATGCTCGCCACCATCGACGTGTTGTCGAATGGCAGGCTGACCTTCGGCATCGGCGCCGGGTGGATGAAAGAGGAATTCCAAGCATTGGGCGTACCGCCATTCCCCGAGCGGGGTGCCGTCACCGACGAATATCTGATGGCCTGCCGCGAGCTGTGGACCAAGGACGACCCTCGCTTCGAGGGCAAATACGTCAAATTCGCCAACGTGCTGTTCGAGCCCAAGCCGGTGCAAAAGCCGCACCCGCCGATCTGGGTCGGCGGCGAGAGCGGTCCGGCGCTGCGCCGCACCGCAAACCTCGGCGACGGCTGGTATCCGATCGGCACCAATCCGCAGCACCGGCTCGACTCGATGAAGCGCTTCGCGGCGGGGGTGGAACGGTTGCGCCGACTGACCCGCGAGGCCGGGCGCGATCCGGCCAAAATCGCTCTCGCCTATCGCATCACCGGCATGGGAAAATCCCTGCCGGCGCGTGCCGATGACGGCGAGCGACGGCTGTTCTCCGGCGAGACCGCGGACATCATCGACGATCTAAAGGCTTTCAAAGAGTTCGGCGTCGGCCATGTCGATTTCAATTTCGATGGCGCCACCGCCGACGCGATGATCGCCAACATGCGCCGCTTTCGCGACGACGTGCTGGCAAAAGTCTAGACCAAACGAAGTGCCTTCACTCCAGCGGGTGGTGAGGGAAGACGCCTCTGAATATAGGAGCAGCCGTTGCTGAAGCTCGGATACAAAGCGTCGGCCGAGCAGTTCGGACCGCGCGAATTGCTCGACTTCTCGTGCCTGGCCGAAACGGTCGGGTTCGACTCGGTCTTTGTCAGCGATCACTTCCAGCCGTGGAAGCATACCGACGGTCATGCCCCGTCGGCGCTCGCCTGGCTCGGCGCGCTCGGCGCGCGCACGCAGCGGGTGGTGATCGGCACCAGCGTGCTGACCCCGACCTTCCGCTACCACCCTTCCGTCGTCGCGCAGGTTTTCGGCACGCTCGGCACGATGTTTCCGGGACGGGTCGTACTCGGCGTCGGCACCGGCGAGTCGCTGAATGAGGTGCCGTCGAGCGGTATCAAATGGCCGGGCCCCAAGGAACGGCGCGACCGGCTGCGCGAGTCGATCGCGCTGATTAACAAATTGTGGACCGAGGACCGGGTCAGCTTCGCGGGCCAGTTCTATCGCACCGAAAGCGCGACGATTTACGACAAGCCCAAAGAGAAGGTGCCGATCTGGGTCGCCGCCTCGGGCCCGCTTGCCGCGGCGATGGCCGGCCAGGTCGCCGAGGGCTTCATCTGCACCAGCGGGAAGAACCCCCAGCTTTACACCGACCTGGTCGGCAAGGTCGGCGAGGGCCTCGCCAGGGCCCACCGCGAGAACGCGAGCCTCGAGAAGATGATCGAGGTCAAGGTGTCATTCGACACCGACGCGGTGCGCGCCAAGGAGGACACAAGGCACTGGGCGGCCCTCGCCCTGTCGCCAGAGGAAAAGGTCGGGGTCGAGGACCCGGTCGAGATGGAGCGGCTGGCCGCTGCCTTGCCCCTCGACCGCGCGGCCAGCCGGTGGATCGTCTCGTCCGATCCCGAGGCGCAGGTCGAGCAGATCCGTCCCTATGTCGAGCTCGGCTTCAGCCATCTCGTCTTTCATGCCCCCGGCCCCGACCAGGCGCGGTTCCTCAAGCTCTATGCCGAAAAGGTCATGCCGTTGCTGACGGGCGAAGTTCGGCTGATGACCCGCGAGGTTACGATCAAGGCGCTGACCGGCATCAAGCTGGTCGAACCGGGCGACGATCTCGGCGCGATTACCGTCGCGGCGTTCGCCGCCAATGGGCTGGTCCCGGAAGAGGGCGACGTCTTGGTTGTGGCGCAGAAGATCGTCTCCAAAGCCGAGGGCCGCTATGTCGACGTGGCGAGCATACAGCCCTCGGAACGGGCGATCGCGCTGGCTGTCGAACTTGACAAGGATCCACGATTTGTCGAGGTGGTCCTCGGCGAGTCGAAACGGGTGGTGCGGCATCGTCCGGGGCTCCTGATTGTGGAGCACCGCCTCGGCTTTGTCATGGCCAATGCCGGCATCGACCACTCGAACATCCCTACGGAAGATGGGGCAGATCGCGTGTTGCTGCTCCCGCAAGACCCGGACGCCTCGGCCGCCGGCCTGCGGCAGCACATTATCGACACCTTCGGCGTGCGGATCGGCGTCGTCATCAGCGACAGCTTTGGCCGGGCTTGGCGGAAGGGAACTGTCGGCATCGCTCTCGGCGCGGCGGGACTACCGGCGGTGATCGATATGCGCGGCCATCCGGACCTGTTCGGGCGCGAATTGCTGGTGACCGAAACCGGCTTTGCCGACGAGATCGCTGCCGCGGCGGGCTTGTTGATGGGCCAGGCCGACGAAGCGTTGCCGATGGTCCTGGTGCGCGGGCTCACTTGGTCCGCACCGGAAGCGCCGGCCGCCTTCTTGGTGCGGCCAGCCGAGCACGATCTCTTCCGATGAGCGCCGCGCACGGTTCCGTCCTGGCATTGTCGGGCGGGATCGGCGGCGCCAAGCTGGCGCTCGGCCTCTACCGGATATTGCCGCCGGGAGCGTTGACCGTCGTCGCCAACACCGGCGACGATTTCGAGCATCTGGGGCTTGCGGTGTCGCCCGATCTCGACACCCTCCTTTACACTTTAGCCGGCCTCGACAACCCGGACAACGGCTGGGGCCGGCGCGACGAAACCTGGACGTTTATGGCCGCCCTCGATAGCCTCGGCGGCGAGACCTGGTTCAAGCTCGGCGACGGCGATCTCGCGACCCATATCGAGCGCACCCGCCGTCTCGCCGCCCGCCAAAGCCTGTCGCAAATCACCGATGATTTCAGACGTCGTCTGGGGATTTCGGCGCGGCTATTGCCGATGAGCGACGACCGAGTGCGCACCCGGCTGCTGACCCCCGAAGGGTGGCTCGACTTCCAGGATTATTTTGTGCGCCGGCAATGCGCCCCACCGGTCCGAGAGATCACCTTTGCCGGTGCAGAGAAAGCGCACCCGCAGCCCGATTTCCTTGCCGCGCTCGCCAACCAAAACCTGCGCATGGTCGTGATCTGCCCGTCGAACCCGTTTATCAGCATCGATCCGATCCTGGGCCTGCCGGGTGTGCGGGAGGCATTGCGTTCGTGCCGCGCGCCGGTCGTCGCGGTCTCGCCGGTCATCGGCGGCAAGGCCGTCAAAGGCCCGACGGCGAAGATGATGGCCGAACTCGGCCTGCCGGTTACGGCCGCGGCGGTGGCACGTCACTACGGCGATCTTCTCGGCCACTATGTTATCGACGAGGCAGACATCGCGGCAATGGAGAACCTAGACCTGCCGTTTACCGCGACCCGCACCTTGATGGAGACCCTCGCCGACCGCGACGCGTTGGCGAGGGTGGTGTTGGCAGCCGCACGAGGCTGCTAACTCAGCAGGTTCGGGCCGTTGCGCTCGTTCTCCCCGCGTCATCCGCGATATTGCAGGATCGTCAGCCCCGCATTGACATCCGTCAAGTACATCAGCCCGTCGGGGCCGACATAGACATCGTTGGACTGGATCACCTGTGGCCGGTTAGGGCGCGGATCGACCATCGTCTCAGGCGGCGGTGGGACGAAATGCGCGACCGCCCGCGGTTGGAACGGGTCCGAAATGTCGAAGACGCGCACCCCGGCGTTCTGATAAGTCGCAAAGATCAAAGTCGAGCTGACGAAAGAGCCCGGTCGGTTTTCATGCAGATTGTGCGGGCCGAATTTGGCACCCTTGGCGCAGTAATCCTCCTCGTCCGGGGTCGGCAACGTGGCGATCGAGACCGGGTTCATCGGATCGCGAACGTCGAACACCCAGCAGCGCTGGATGCCGTTGGCGCAATTGTCGAGATTGCCCTCGTCGGCGGCGACCAGCAGGTTACGATCTGGCAAGGGCAGTGGGGTGTGAGTGCCGCCGCCGAAGGGCGGCGACCAATTGGTGTGGCTGAGCAATTTGGGCGCGGAGGGATCGGACATGTCGTGCACCGTCAGACCGCCATCGCGCCACGCGCCGTAGGCGAGATCGCCGGCGGTGATCGCGTGATGAAGCGCATAGCGGCGCCCCTTCGGCCAGCTCGGGGTCTCGCCGCCAGCCGCGTGCATGCCGGGCAGCCACCACCGCCCGACGATCTCGGGCCGCGTCGGCTCGGCCATGTCAATAACCGCCAGTATATGGTCGGTATAGCCCTCCCAATGCGCCGAGGCATAGGCACACCGCCCGCCGACATACCACAGCCGGTGCAGCCCCAGCCCCTCGACCGGCATAAAGGCGATTTCGCGTGGCTCGGCCGGGCGTGAGATATCGTAGACCCTCAGCCCGGCGGCAAATGCCTTCTCGCGCCGGGTGAAGGTGTCGGTGATCGAGCCTTTGAAATAATCGTTGGGATCTGAATAGCCTTGCAGCACCCAGATATTCGGAGAATTCACCGTAAGCAGCAGGTCGTCATGGGTTTGCAGGTGAAATGCTCGTGAATTCGGCGGCGCCGCGATGAAATTCACGGTGCGCGGGTTCTTCGCATCGCGGACATCGACGACGGTGAAGCCGTCGCTGAACATGTGGCCGATAAAGGCGTGGCCCTTATGGACCATCACTTGCACGCCGTCGCCGCGCCCGCCCTGGTCGCAGCTGCTGACGAAATCAATGTTGCGCGCGCTTACCGGGATCATCGGGTGATTCCTCAGGATACCTGGTTCTGTTTGAAGTATTCGACGTCCTCGGGCCGCGGCTTCCAGTTGGGGTTGCTTGGCCATTCCTTGATGCGGCCGGACATCGCGTCGCCGTAGCGCACCCGGAACAGCAGCGTGCGCCGCGGGCCGTTGGCGTATTCGTGCAATTCGCCGCGCGGGTGGACGACGAAGGCCCCCGGCTCGATTGCAATGGCCTGTGTCGGAGTGCGCATCGTGCCGCCGCCCTCGAAGCAGAAATAGATCTCGGTCGCGTCCGGGTGACAATGATACGGGCTGGTCTGCCCCGGTTCCCAGCACGCGATCGTAACATCGCCTTCGCCGGTCGTGCCGAGGACCTTTTCCATGTGCTTTTTTGGGTCGAAGACCTGCTCAGCCTTCAAATTGAAACTGTACATCGCCCTACCTCCCACAACATGTGCCGCAACCTAAGGAAACATCGAAATCGGCCGGGCTTCCGGCGCTGGAGATTCCCGGCTTAACGCGGCGTCGGTACTTCGTTTCGGATAAGGTCGGGTGTTTCCCCCATAAGGAGCACCAAATGGCGATCGACACCACCGGCGGCAAGACGCTCGAACAGCGGGTTCGCCTGATCGAGGACCGCCTCGAAATCTACAACCTCATCGCCAGCCATCCGCCCAGCGCGGATACCGGTGCCGGGGATTACACCGCATCGGTGTGGACCGAGGACGGCGTGTTCGACCGCGGCGCCGAGTTCGCCCGGCCGACCGGGCGGGCGGCGATTGCCAGCGGATCTTCGAGCCCCGAGCATCACCGGGCGATCGAGCAGGGGATCGCGCATTTTGCCGGCTTGCCCTATGTGCGAATTGCCGGCGACACGGCCTATGCGATCTCCTATTTGCAGATCCTCGTGCCGGACCGTGTCGGTCCGCTGTTCGACGTCCCCAATCATGGCTCATCGCGTGGTTTCCACGTGCACCGCGTTTCGGCCAATCGCTGGGACTTCATTCGCACTGGCGAGGGCTGGAAGATCAAGCGCCGAACCTTGCGCCCGCTGGACGGCACCCAGCCGGCGCGCGAGATATTGGGCGGCGCGCTGGAACCGTGAGCCGCTATACCCTTGACTTGCGCGAGCTCACGTTACCAGCGGTCTGACTTCCCTCATGAAGCGATCCATCGAGTTGAGAAGGTGGTCCAGATTGCGGCAGCCATGGAAGTTGATCTGGAAGGCGTTCAAACCCGCCGCTTCCCGGTAGCGCAGCAGATCTGCCGCAACCTCGGCCGGCGTGCCGTGCCCGGTCGGCCGCGCTGTCCCCGAGGGGGCACTCCCGGCGCTGGCCCCGAACTCGACCCGAAAGCTCATCCGCGTTTCCGGTGGATGCTGACGACCGATCCGGTCGCAGGCCTTGCGCAACGCTGCCTGGCGGTCGACGAGGTCGGCAACCGGCATCGGGGTCGGCTGCCACACTGCGGCAAATGTCGCCGCCCGTCGCAGCGCCGCGTCACTTGCACCGCCGATCCAAATTGGCGGAGTCGGCTGCTGCAGCGGCTTGGGACTGACATGCATATCGGAGAAGGCAAAGAACTTCCCGGCAAACGAGACCGTGCCCGGCGCCCAGCAAGCCTGCCAGATCCGCAGATACTCCGTCGTGCGCGCGCCGCGCTGATGAAAGGGCACCCCGAGGGCGTTGAACTCGGCTTCGTTCCATCCCACTCCGATACCCGCAATCAGCCGGCCGCCCGACATCCGATCGATCGTCGCCAAGCTTTTGGCGCTGGCGATCGGGTTGCGATAGGGCATGATCAGCACCGAAACGCCGAGACCGATCCGGGTCGTGTTCGCGGCGATGAACGACAGCGCAACCAGCGGATCGTAAGTATTGGTCCAGGGAGCCGATCGCGACGACCCGTCGACGATAATGTGGTCGTTGACGAATACCGCGTCGAAACCCAGCGCCTCCGCCGTTCTCGCCGAAGCGATGATGGCCTCCGGCGACGCCTCAAATCCGAGATAATCGGCGTTGGGGCAGCGGCATGAAAACCGAACACTCATGATCCCTCCCGGTGGCTGCGTCTTGGCTCAGGATGAGATGCCGGCGGCCCGGCGAAGAGCAGTATCCGCGAGGGGTCCCGAACTCCGGAGAAACAAAACAGCGCCTCTACCCACGCGGTGAACTACGCAGCCGCCTGGCGGATCGTCTCGATGCCGAATTGAGCGACCGCGTTCCGCCCCATCATGCGCGCGATTAGAGCGTCCGGGACATTGGCGTTGCGCAACTGGGCGATGGCGTCCCAGGCGCTGGTCGCGTCGTGGTGCGGGTAACGCGAGCCCCAGATCACCTTGGCCCCAAAATCCTGCGGCAGTTTCTGAATCAGTCTCTCCTCGGCATCAAAACCGAGCATGACATTGCCGTGCTCCCACATCTCTTCGGGCTCGGTGCTGACCGGATAATGGTGCAGCAACGGGATGACCCGGGTCGAGGCTTCCATTTTTTCCAGGACTTCCTGCATCCAGGAGGCCTTGCCATGGGCCACGACGACCTTCATCGCCGGATAACGCTCCATGACCGTAAAGCCGATCAGGGTCGAGGCAACAAACATATGGTTGTCGAGCCACGGGGCCAGGATCGGCGCCAGCGGATGGCCGAGCGGTGTCGCGCCGATGAACGTGATCGACTGGCCGGCGCCGCCGCTGCCGCCGGCGAACGGACCACCGCCGCCCCCGGGAACCGGCGGTTGCGCCAAGCGGTCTTTGACCTTCTCGAAGAATGGCCCGTGTGAGGTCCATTCGGGGTTCCACAGACCCGGCGTCGCATGCACCGCCGCGGTGAGCCCGAGCCTCTCCAACTCCGCCCACAGAGGGTCGTAGTAGGGGTGGTTCAGATAGCGGTCTTCGACAAAGACTGGGCGGATGAAGACGGCGCAGAACGATTGGATTTTCGCGACCCGCTCCAATTCCTCCAGCGCGAAATCCATGTTTTGCAATGGTAACATCGCGGCGGCGAACAACCGGTTTGGCGACGCCTTACAGAAATCGGCGATCCAGTCGTTATAGGCGCGGGCCAGCGCGTAAGCCACGTCCGGGTCGCGCACCAGACAGAACCCCTCGGCGAACCAGGTCGGGTATAAGAGCGTCTGGTCCACTCCCATCGCATCCATATCGGCGAGCCGGACCTGCGGGTCCCAAGCGCCTTCGTTGATCGGATGCCTGGTGTGCGGATCCAACTCCCCGATCGCATCCCAATTCATGCCGGGCCGCCACAATGCATGCCGCGGCAGATTGGGGTTCCCCCGATCGCGGAAAATCTCGCCGTTGACCTTCAGATACGATCCGGTCCGGCCTTCCTGGCGCCACAGTGCGTGCTTGCCGAGCGCGCGGTACTCCGGTTCGAGATATTTCTCCCACAGTGCGGCGGGCTCGACGACGTGCGAATCCCCGTCGAATACTCCAAAGTCTTTTGTTGTCATCCGCCCTCCCCTGCCTTGCCAAGGCGTTCGGACTTAAGCCTCTAGGTTCGGGTCACCGCTGCCTCCGGCCGCAATGAAGCGCGGACCTCCTCCTCGGTCGGCCACCAGTCCGGGCGCTCGATCTCGGTGACGCGGTCGCGGATGATATTACGTGGCGCCTGCACCTTGTAGAGGCGGCGGGCGTTGCCGCCGAGGAACTTGGCCTGGTCCTCGACCGGCAGGCCGTATTTTTGCATCGTCTCGATCGCCCGCCAGGCGTCATCGCCGTCGTGGTGATAGACGTCGGACGACCAGGCTAGGATGTCGCCGTAGAATTCCGGCAGACGCGCCGGCGGCGCCTCGTCGCCCTCGAAACCGGTCATACA
Organism: uncultured Alphaproteobacteria bacterium; assembly: GCA_963845735.1. Classification (GTDB taxonomy): domain Bacteria; phylum Pseudomonadota; class Alphaproteobacteria; order ATCC43930; family CGMCC-115725; genus AP-15. Next base: position 31,669 of record CAWJTR010000009.1, read on the forward strand.
GTGCAACGCGAAGGTTTCGCTCGGCAGCCGCTTCAACGGCGGCAGCTCGCGCTCGTTCTTGTAAAGCTTGTAGGCCTTGTCGCACTCGTCGACAAGGAAGCTGAGCCAGGTCGAGGAGGCCTCGAACACCGCGGCGTTGATCTTGGGGTGCCGCTCGAAAAATCCTGACATCAGCACAACTGTCACCCAGAGTGCCGCTTCGCCCTGAAAATTCTGCACATTGGTAAGAAAGGTGTGCGGCAACCCGGCAGCAGCTATGGTCTTGCGGATCAGTTCGGCGCTGGAATATTGCTCGCTGTAGCCGGACGGTTTCGCGCTGGCGAACGCCGGGAACGGGTGCATGCCGTAGACCATGCCGGTCTCTTCGAGCGCGTCCCACACCGATTCATACTTCGGCTGCAGCGGATAGTTGCCCATCGCGTCCATCGGACGAACGAGCGCGACCCGGCAACCGAGCGCGGCGACCCGACGCACTTCCGCGACCGCGTAGTCCGGGTGCTGCATCGGGATCAGCGCGGCGAAGAACAGCCGGTCAGGGTCGGCCAAGGTGTACTCGTAGGCCCATTCGTTGTAGGCGCGGCAGAACGCCTTGGCGCCGAGCGCGTTCTCCAGCCAGGGATAAATGTCGATCTCGGTCGGGATGATCATGACCTGATCGATGCCCTGGACGTCCATGTCCTTGAGGCGCGGCTTCGGCTCGTAGGAGCCGGCGTGGTCGAGATAGGCCACCTGCTCCTGGGTCAACGCGGTCTTCGGGTTCAGGTTGCGCACATTGAGGGCGCGCTGAATGTCGTGCTTGACCCCGGGGCCGGCATTGGTGATGACCCGCATCGTGCCGGGGATGCCGCCCTTGCGCGGCGAACCCAGCCCGATCCCGGCGCGGCCATTGACGATCAGCAGGCGACTGTCGGCGTCCCACCAGATCGTCCGCTTCAATGCGTCAAGCTCGTCGCGGGTCAGGAAATCCTTGGCGCGTTCCCAGATCAGCGGCGGCTCGGTGACGTGCGCGTCGCAATCGAAGGTCGCGAAATCCTTGGTCATCGGCGCAAAGCGTTGAACCGGCATGCCATACCCTCCTCTAATCTTCGAGCCAGCCTGGCGGGATGGTCACGCAGCCATGCCGGGCGAGAATGTCGTCGATCTCCGCCATGTCGGCGGCCGAGATGGTCCAGCCGAGGCCCCCGAGGTTTTCGGTCACCTCGGCGGGTTCGCGAAAGCCGACCAGCGCCGTGCCGACAGCCGAGTTGCTCAAGGTCCAGCGCAACGCAAATTGCGGCAAGGTCTTGTCATATTTCGCCGCGAGGCGGTTCAGGTCCTCGACGGCATCGAGGTTGCGGGAAAAATGCTCGGGGCCGAACAAGGTGCGGAACAGGTTGAGATTGCCCGCCATGCCGCCGCGAGAGCGCCAGTCGCTCTCCTCGAATTGCATGCCGGCGTGAAACGCGCCGCTCAGCATGCCATAGGCGAGCGAGCCGTAGGCCATGACGCCGATCTCTTTGACCTCGCAATAGGGGAAAATCTCGGCCTGCATGCGTCGGTCGAACATGTTCCAGCCATATTGCACGACATCGACCCGGCGCAGCCGCATGCAGGTCTCGATCTGCGCCAGGCGGAAGTTCGATACGCCGATATAGCGCGCCTTGCCCTGCCGCACGATGTCGTCGAGGGCGCGGATAGTCTCGTCAAGCGGCGTGCCGGGATCCGGCCAATGCACGAGGTAGACGTCGACACGGTCGCTCCGCAGCCTCTGCAGGCTCTTCTCGATCGACGCGATAACCCGCTGACGGCTGCTGTCGCGCCGGTTTGGCATTTCGTCGTAGCCGACCCCGAATTTGGTGACGATCGAGACATCCTGACGACGTGCGCCGAGCGCCCGCGCCAAGGCTTCTTCCGACACGCCCATGCCGTAAGCTTCGGCGGTGTCGAAGCAGGTGATGCCATTGTCGATTGCCCGTGCTACGGCGCGGCTAAACTGGGTCTCGTCGATCCGGCCGTAGGTGCCGCCGATTTCCCAGCAGCCGAACCCGATCGCCGAGACCTTGAGGTCGGTGTTGCCGAATTGCCGGTATTCCATCGGACCTCCTACTGTGCGGCGATGGCGGAGGGCGGCGCAAAGCGCCGCTCCATCTCGCGCCGCGCCTGCACCGCCTCGGTGTCAGGGACCTCAACATCGGCCCAGCGCACGAATTCTCCCGCTGCGATGTCGCGCAGCAACACGACCTTGTGCGCCAGGCCGATCGGCAAGGCGCGTTCGGCGAGGCTGCGCTCCGCCGGCACGAGCTTTCCCCACACCGTAAAGCCGCCCTCGCCGTCGAGGGTTTCGCCGGCGCGCAACGCCCGTTTGGCGACGGAAACAACATCACCGCGCCAGCCCTGAGGCTGGCCGATTGGCTCGCCCCGCAATGCCGCAGATAAAACCGATATGCCGAGCTCCATCCCGATCAAGTGGAAAGGCTTGTACATTGCTGCGTACCAGCCGCTCGGATCGGTCTTGAGGCCGTACTCCTTGAAGCAGGCCCGGGCGTAATCGTTGGGCGCCTTCAGCACGACATAGACCCCCCAGCGCAGGTCGCGAAACACTGGCCTGCCGTCCCGCTCCAGCGACGAGACGACTTCGACAATGCCGTCGCGCTCGAGCACGCCACCCGCCGCCGTCGCCCGCAGCACTTGGGGCAGATCGTCGACGCCGCAGGGCGGGAATTGCAGACCGTCTCTCGGAACGTCCAAGCCGCAGGCATTGGCGATCGCCGCCATCTCGATCGCCGATTTGGTGCCGTCGAGAAACGAGTTGAACATCTGCGGGTTCATCCCGCCGCGTCGCGCTTCGTCCGCAGTCAGCCCGTAATGTTGCCAGACCTCGGCGGGGGTCACGGCGTGATAGGCCGGCAGATACTTGGTTCCCTTGCCGGCGGCGGCGACCTCGAAACCACAGGCGCGGGCCCAATCGACCAGCTCGCAGGTCAGCGCCGGCTGGTCGCCGTAGGCGAGGGAATAGACGACGCCTTGCGCCCGCGCCTCCTCGGCGAGCAATGGCCCGGCCAGCACATCGGCTTCGACATTGACCATGACGATGTGCTTGCCGGCCGCTATCGCTGCGCGCGCATGGGCAATGCCCGCCGGCGGACTGCCGGTCGCCTCGACAACGACCTCAATCCCGGGATCGGCGCAAGCCTCGATACCCAATGCGACGAACGCGGTTCGCGCGATCCGGGCCACATCCCAGCCAACGGTCCGGCAGGCGTTTCGGGCCCGCTCCGGATCGAGATCGGCAATGACCGCGACCTCCATGCCCGGCATCGCCGGCGCCTGGTTCAGGAACATCGAGCCGAACTTGCCGGCGCCGATCAGCGCGACCCGCACCGGTCGCCCGTCGGCGGCGCGCTGCTGCGACAAGCGGTAAAGGCTCATGGACCCGCTTCCTATTCGGCCGCCACCTTGTAGGCGCGCGCGTAATCGAGCAGCGCGCTGTCCGGCACTGGTTCAATCGGCGTGAAGTCGCGATGCGCGATCCACTCCGGCCGGGTCGGCTTGCGGATGTAGTTCGATACCGCGCAGAGGGTGAGGTAGACGATACGCCGCGGGTAGGGGGTAATGTTCGGCGCCGACCCGTGCACCAGATTGCCGTGGAACATCAACACCGAACCCGGCTTTCCGGTCGGCGCGACGATGCCGCCCTCGTCGACGAGCTTGGTGACCGTCTCGTTGTCGAGCGTCCACAACGGGTAGGACGTCGTCTCCTCGTCATGGCCGGCAGACAATACCCCGTGCTTGTGGCTCCGCGGGACCAGCATCAACGGGCCGTTGATCGACATCACTTCGTCCATGAACACCGCGATGTTCATCGCCCGCGGTTCCGGCATCCCGTCGTCGCGTGCCCAGGTGCCGTAATCCTGGTGCCACTGCCAGACATCGCCCTCGAAGGCGGCTTTGGCGTTGATCTTGTACTGGTGCATGTAGAGCTGTTCGCCAAATACCTGCTCGACCGGGCGGATCAGCCGGGGGTGATTGCCGAGCAGGCGGAACGCTTCGTTGTAGGTGTGCGCGGCGAAGGCGGTGCGGGGCGCGCCGGTCTTTTCGCGCCACACCTCCTGGCGGTCGGTGGCATAGATTTGCTCGGCCTCGTCGCGCAGCGGCCTGACCTCCTCGTCCGAGAAGCAGCCGGGCAAAAACAGATAGCCTTCTTCAGCGAACTGCTGGACCTGCTGCGAGGTGAGCCGCATCGCGATTTTCTCCTGAATGCGGAGACGAGGCAGCGTGATCGATGCGGCGCACTTCGTCAACCAGAGTAGGACCAGGAGGCTCAGCGGTAACGTCCAAAGGTTTGTGTCAGCAGAAGAGGGGTGCTGACGCCCTGTTACAGTTTTCGTGGTTGAATACGGGGAGCGCGGACGGGAGCGGTGATGGCGGCCTGCCGGCTTAAACTTGCCGGCGCCGGTGCGGGTGAGTAGGGTGCCGGCCTTGCTCGCAACGGCCAGCCGGTTCCTCGGTTACATCCCGCCGCCGCCGCCGCCCCCGTCTTTGTCCCCACTGTCATAAGGTGGTCCGTGTGGAGCGGCCGGGCTCCCGGCCATACCCTGAGCGCACGCCGCCAATAGCAGAACGGCCAGAATAAGCGCGGACGACGCCAGCTTTCTCATCGGTGCCTTACGCTTCGGCTAACTCACGGTAAGAGCGTATTAGCTAACTTTTCTAGAGAACGCCAACTCGATTAACTCAATATTAAGCAGAAACCGGTTCTCTGATCGCCTCCCGGCTCGAACCGTCGGGCCGTTGCGGAATACCCGCTACCGCGAGGCGTCACCGTGCAAAGCCTGTCACAGCCCTGCCTTTGGAACGAACAAGCGGCGCATGCCAAGCTCGAGGAAATCGCGTGGCCGGGCGGCCCTGTCTGTCCATACTGTGGCGCGACCGATCGGATAGGCGCGGTCGGCGGTAAAGCTTCCCGCGTCAGCTTGAAGTTCTGCTGCCGCTGCCGCAAACAGTTTCGCGCGACGATCGGGACTTTGTTCGAGGGCAGCCACGTTCCACTGCACAAATGGTTTCAGGCGATCTTTCTGTTGACCGCTTCCAACAGCACGATCAGTACTCACCGCCTGCATCTGAGGCTCGAAGTCACCAACAAGACGGCGTCGAGTATGCGCCACCGGATCGAGGGTGCGCTCGATCGCGGTCATGATGGTCAAAACGGAGGCTTCGGCGGGGCCAGCTGGACAGAGACCTTTGGCCGAAAACAGACGGAGGGCAGACCAAGTCTTATGACCCGGCGCCTGTCAGCTGCAAGTCGCATCAGCCCAGCGAATGCGGCGGACAACGCCGACATGCCGTGGACCACGGATGCGATACGTTCTCTAGAGCGGCTTCCGGCGGCATCGACCCGCCAATTTCTGGCTTTTATCGAGACTGCGCAAGCGTTCGTCTGTTCCGAAGAAGACGTCCGATTCGACGAAGTACTCGCGAGACTAGGCCGGTGCCGAGCTGGATTGCCGCTTCGGTCGGCTTCCCTACGGCATGTCGAGCCCGCATTCGCTTCGGACCGGCTGCGGCACGGAATGCTGGATTCTCCCTATGTCGGGGGATCAGCCGCGTCCTGACCTTACCCGATGGAGGCATAAAACAGCATTTTCGCAGTGATGCCGAGAATTTGTTTGATCTGCTTGCCGTTTGCCGTATTAAAAAGAGCGGCTACAACCAGACGGCGAGGAGTGATTCTTTGATGAGCGACGATACCACGGCAAGAAGCGGCGGGCTCGGACCGGTGACAAAAATCATCACCAGCTATGTCGGCAATCATACCGTAGCGCCTGATCAGCTTTCGGCGCTGATCATTTCGGTCGACCAAGCGATTCGTAACCTCGGGATGCCAGTCCAACAGCAACCGCTGCGCCTGCCTGCTGTCCCGATTAAACGATCGGTGCAGCATGGTCATGTCGTTTGCCTCGAATGCGGCTTCCGCGGCAAGACACTGCGCCGACACCTTGGCACCAAACATGGTCTGCAGATCGCGGAATACTTGCGGCGATGGAAATTGCCCAGCGATCATCCGTTGACCGCTCCGGCTTACTCCGAGCAGCGCTCGGCGATGGCGAAACAGCTGGGGCTCGGACGCAAACGTGGCCGGATGCGGACCAAAGGGCGTCGCGCCAAGGCATGACTTCCCAGGAACTGCCCGAACGTTAGATTACGTCCTCTGCCGTAACGGTTTGCGGCGGCTAAAATCGGGGATGCGCGGCGAGCGAACAGACCGGTCAGTCGCCCAGCGGCAGGCTGAGCGGCGAAATCTGCTCGGCATTGCGCCCGCGATAGTCGCGTCGCGGCGCGGTTTCCAGCATGCGGTGCTGTGCGTCGGCGAGGCGCCGGCCGGCCTCGGCCTGGTCCAGGGTCACGACCTTGCCCGCAGCGACGATCTGGCGGCCGTCGACAAACACGTCGCGCACGGCACGATCGGCGGCATGATAGATGAACGAGCGCAGCGGATCGCGCGCCGGCACCATCTGCGGTACCGTCAGATCGACGAGCACGAGATCGGCTTTTTTATCCGGCGCGATGCGCCCGAGATCGTCACGCAACAGCGCGGTGGCGCCGCCGACCGTCGCCGCGTGAAAGAGGTCGGCCGTCGTCACCGTTTCGATGTCGCGCGCAGCGATGCGGGCCAATATCGCTGCCTTGCGCATCTCCTCGACCAGATTGTGCGGGGTCGTGTCGGTGCCGAGCCCCATCGTCACGCCGGCGCGCAAATAGTCACCGAAATTCTCCATGATCTGACCGTAACGGGCGAACGGCGTCGGACAATGCGCGACCGAAGACCCGGTATCGGCGATCAGCGCGAGATCGCTGCGGGTCCACCATCGGATCCAGGAATGGCTGTCCAGAAACAGCGCGTGGCCTAGAATCGTCCCGGGCCCGAGGATGCCGATCTCGCCCGCCCACTGCACCGGCGTCTTGCCGTGGCGGCGCAGCATCTCGTGCACCTCGGCGACGCTTTGGGAAACATGGACGGTGAGGGGCAGGCCGCGTTCGTGCGCCGCGTCGCGACTGTCGCGCAACAGATCGGCGGTGCAGGTGTCGATCTGCATCGGTGAAACGATGCCGGAAAGCCGCCCGCAGGGATGCCGGGCGGCCCGGTCGATGAACGCCAGCGCCGCCGCAAACCCTTCGCGGCCGCGCGCCTCGTCCCAGGCGAATTTGAGCTCGAAATCATTGTCGAGCCGCCAGCGCGCCGAAGCATAGCCGGGCGCCAGAAACCCGCGCAGTCCGCTCTTGGCGAACAGGTCGATCCAACCGTCCCAGGCGGGAGAAATGTCGACCAGCGAGGTGACGCCGCTGAGCAACAGCTCGCAATAGGCAAATTCCGCGCTGGCAGCGCGGGCTGCGTCATCAGTTGCCGAAAACGCCTGGGAGCGTTCGTATAGCCCGGTCATGTGCATGTTGCGCAGGCCATGCTCCTCGCGCACGCCGCGGTAGAGCGGCTCGTGTTCGGGGTGCGAATGGATGTCGATCAGCCCCGGCAACACCAGACGATCCCGGCCGTCGATGACCCGGTCCGCCGGCCCCGTGAAATCCCGCCCGACAAAATCGATGCGGTCGTCGGTAAAGGCGACATCGACGCCGCGCCGGTAGACCTGGCGCGAGACGCTTTCGTCCCAGGCGATGACCCAGTCGGCGTTTTTGATCACGGTGGCGGTCATGACGGATCTTCCCGGGCGTTGGCGAGGCGGAAGCTCCGATGATATACGCCAGACCCGATAAAGGAGAGACCCGGTGGCTAAGCCCGGTCCGCGCAATCTGATAACCGACGTAGCGGGGATACTGGTCGGCCAGGCCGAGGATCGCGACGGCGTCACCGGCACGACCGTCGTGCTCGCCGAAGCGCCGGCAACAGCGTCGGTCGATGTCCGCGGCGGGGCGCCCGGCAGTCGCGAGACCGAATTGCTCTCCCCCGACACGCTGGTCGACCGGGTCGATGCCGTGGTGCTGTCGGGGGGCTCGGCCTTTGGCCTCGATGCCGCCGCCGGGGTCATGGAGTGGCTCGCCGCAGCCGGGCGCGGCTTCGCCGTCGGATCGACGGCGCGGTCGCCGTCGATCCGGGTGCCGATCGTGCCGGGTGCGATCCTGTTCGATCTCGGCTTTCCCGGCCGGCGGATGTGGAGCGGCGAGCCGCCCTACCGCACTCTCGGGCGAAGCGCGGTCGGGACCGCCGGCAAGGAATTCGCCCAGGGCAATGCCGGGGCAGGGCTCGGAGCCACGGCTGGACGGCTCAAGGGCGGCATCGGCAGCGCTTCGCTGGTGCTCGCCGACGGGGCCACGGTCGGCGCCCTCGTCGCGGTCAACAGCTGCGGCTCGACGGTACGGCCTGGCTGCGGACGCTTCTGGGCGGCGGATCTGGCCTTGCCCGGCGAGATCGACCCGCAGCCGGCGGTCTCCGACACGCCGTTTGATCCGGAAGATTTTTCGGAGTGCAAACCCGTGGTCGCCGGCGCCAACACGACGATCGCCGTCGTCGCCACCGACGCCGCGCTCGACAAGGGCGGGTGCCGGCGCCTGGCGATGATGGCGCAGGACGGGCTCGCCCGCGCGATCCGCCCAATCCACACCCCGTTCGACGGCGACACCGTGTTTGCGCTGGCGACCGGAACCGGCCCGCCCGCCCCGCCCGCCATACTGCTGCGGCTTGGCAGCGCCGCGGCGGATTGCCTGGCGCGGGCGGTGATGCGCGCGTTGACCATGGCCGAGCCATTGGGCGGCGTGCCGAGCTGGCGCCAGCTTTGGGGGCAGCGGCAAGGCGTCGCTTGACAGTCGGCAACGCCACGAACCATATGGCGCGGCCACACGCCAAGCGAAAAGTACGAAAAGGGATAGGAGCCTAGGAAATGTCGGTCCGCAATATCTTAGCGCTGGCCTGTGCCACCGCCTTTCTGTCTTCGGCGGCATTTGCGGCCGAAACGATCAAGATCGGCTTTCCGATCCCGCTATCCGGACCGACCGCGGTCTATGGCGAGCCGGTACTAAAAGGCGCCCAGATGGCGGCCGCCGAGATCAACGCCAAGGGCGGTGTGCTCGGCCGCCAGCTCGAAATCTTGCCGCGCGACAGCAAGGCCAATGCCGACGAGGCGGTGCGGCTGGCGCGCGAGCTGATCATCAAGGACAATGTCGACTTCCTGGTCGGCACCTTGACCTCGGCCGAGGCGCCGGCAGTGTCGACCGTCGCCAAGGAGAACAAGATTGTCTTTATCGCGCCGACGGCGAAAAGCACGCGGCTGACCGACGCTGCGGACATCCACCCCTATATCTTCCGGGTCTCCTCGAACACCGATGTCGAAGGGTTGGCCGGGGCGACCCTGATGGCGCGCTGGAAGGACGTCAAGAGCGTCGCCACGATCGCACCCGACTATGCGTATGGGCGCGAACTCGATCGCCGCCTTCGTTGCCGCCCTGAAGAAGCTGCGCCCCGACATCGCTATCGTCGACCAGGAATGGCCGAAACTTGGTGAAGCCGATTTCACCCCGTTCATCACCGCGCAGATGGGCAAGAAGCCGGACGCCGTCTATTCATCGCTGTTCGCCGGCGATTTTGTCACCTTCACCAAGGAGGCCACGCCCCGCGGCTATTTCAAAGCGATCGATAACCGGATGATCGACCCGGCCGAAGTCGGGACGACCGACGAAGCCAGGGCACTGGGCAACGACTATCCCTATGGAATCATCGGCGACGCCTACGACCCGGTAATCTGGACCGGTGTCGAGCCGCCCGAGCACAAGAAATTCATCGAGGATCTCAAGGCTTTCACCAAGGCGCCGTATGCTTCCGGCTGGTCGATCGTCGGCTATCAGTCGATCGTCGCCTTGGCGGAGGGCATTAAGAAGGCCGGCGACACCAAGTCGGACGACGTGGCAAAGGCGTTGCTGGGCCTGAGCTTCGACACCCCGGTCGGCAAGCGCACGTTCAGCGTCAAATCGCACGAGACCTTTGCTCCCGAGTATTATGGCGAGATGATCAAGGATCCGGCCTATCCCTTTGCCGTCATGAAGAACCCGGAATTGCTGCCGGCGTCCTACCCGACCGATTGACAGCATCGGAAAAAATGGTCCCCCGCCAGCGCGATATTAACGCGGGCGGCGCGAGAACCTTTGGAGATTGATCGGCGGTGGCGCCCTCGTTTCTGTTCAGCCAGTTCATGGGCGGCCTGACTACCGCGATGTTCCTGTTTCTGATCGCGTCGGGGCTGTCGCTGGTGTTCGGCGTCATGCGCGTCATCAATTTCGCGCACGGCTCGTTCTACATGCTCGGCGCCTATCTCGCCTGGCAGGCGATGCAATGGCTCCATCCCGTGGCCGGGGGGTTCTGGCTGGCGACGCTGTTCGCCGCTTCGGGGGTGGCTGTGCTCGGCGCGGTCGTCGAGCGGCTGTTCTTCCGCTCGCTCTACGGCCGTGAAGAACTCTACCAGCTGCTGTTCACCTATGCGCTGGTGCTGATCCTCGGCGACGCCGCGAAATTCATCTGGGGCACCGGCCAGCTCTCGGTTTCGTCCCCGCCGGTGCTCGCCGGCAGCGTGCAGATCTTTGGAACCACGCAGCCGCTCTACAGCCTGTTCGTCATTGCGGTCGGCCCCGCAATCGCTTTTGGCGGTTGGCTGGCGTTGAACCGCACCGGCGCCGGCCGGTTGGTGCGCGCCGCCTCATATGACCGCGAGATGCTCGCCGCGTTGGGCGCCGATGTCGGCTCGATCTATACCGGCATGTTCATCATTGCCTCGTTCCTTGCCGGTCTTTCGGGTGCGCTGATTACGCCGATCCAAAGCATCGTGCCGGGGATGGACGTGCTGATCATCGTTCAGGCCTTTATCGTCGTCGTGATCGGCGGGATGGGCTCGATTTGGGGCACCTTTTGGGGATCGGTCATCTACGGCCAGGTGCTGGCCTTCGGCATCCTGATTTTTCCCAGCTTTTCGCTGTTTTCGGTGTTCGCGCTGATGGCGGTGATCCTGATCGTCCGCCCCTGGGGCCTATTCGGCCGACCCCTGCGATGACCCGCCGCCGTTCCGCCTTCGCCCGCCATATCCCGTGGACATTGATCGTCTTCCTGGCGGCGGGCACAGTCCCCTGGCTGGGCTCTCGTTACGACACGTTCCTCGCCGCGCAGATCGTGATCGATGCCCTGTTCGCAGTGAGCCTTAACCTGCTGCTCGGCACCACCGGCCTCGTCTCGTTCGGCCATGTCGCCTATTTCGGGGTCGGCGCCTATGTCTGCGGCATTCTGATGAAAACCTACGGGATACCGTTCGTCATCGCCTTTCCGGCGGCCGGGATTGGCGCCGCCGGCTTCGCCCTGGTGTCGGGCTATTTCTGCGTGCGCCTGACCAAGCTCTATTTCGCGATGCTGACGCTGGCCTTTTCGCAGATCGTCTGGGCGATCTGTTACAAGTGGAATGCGGTAACCGGCGGCGACCAGGGTCTGCCGGAGATCCCGTATCCAAATCTCGATTGGATGAGCGCGGTCCCCGGCCTCGGCGATCTGAGCATCGGGGCGCGCTTTTACCTCCTCACCCTGGCGCTGGTGGCGGTGTCGCTGGCGGTGCTGCACCAGATTGTGCGTTCGCCCTTTGGGCGCATGCTGACGACGATCCGCGACAATCCCGAGCGCGCCGCCTTTATCGGGCTAAACGTACGCGCCTACCAGCTTGCGGCCTTTGTCGTCGCTGGCGGCTTCGCCGGGCTCGCCGGCGCGCTCTACGGCATCTTCAGTCGCGGCGTCTTTGCCGACTATGTGTTCTGGTCGAAATCGGCCGAGGTCATCATCATGACCATCCTCGGCGGCATGGATTATTTCTGGGGACCGCCGGTCGGCGCCTTGGCGCTGGTCTGGCTCAACCAGCAGATCACCGACTATACCCAATATTGGCCGTTTGTGCTCGGCAGTCTGCTGCTGGTGCTGCTGTTCGTGTTTCCCGGCGGCATTGTCGGCGGGCTCGTTGCCGGATTTCGCCTGGCGCGCCGGCGGCTGGTCGCACGCGATGCTTGAGGTGCGCGATCTGCGCAAATCGTTCGCCGGCTTTGTCGCCGTCGGCGGCGTCAGCCTGACCGTCGCGACTCGCCAGATCGTCGCGGTCATCGGGCCGAACGGGGCCGGCAAGACGACCTTTTTCAACCTGATCACCGGTCATCTCAGTCCCGATGGCGGCCGGGTCGTGCTCGACGGCCGCGACATTACCGGCGCGCCGCCGCATCGCATTTGCCGCATGGGCGTCGGGCGTTCGTTTCAGCGAACGAATATCTTTCCGCGGCTGTCGGTGTTCGAGAATCTGCAAGCCGCCCTTCTCGCCCATCATGGCCGCGGCCGGAACTTCTGGTCGCGTTCCGAAAATCTCTACCGCGACGAGACCGAGGCGCTGCTCGCCTCGATCGGCCTCGACGGCCAGGCGGACGCGGTCGCCGGGACCCTGAGCTACGGCAACCAGAAGCAGCTCGAGCTCGGCATCGCGCTGGCGAGCGAGCCGGCCCTGCTGCTGCTCGACGAGCCCACCGCCGGCATGTCGGCGACCGAGACGCACGACACGATGCGTTTATTGGATCGGATCGCCGGCGAGCGCGGCCTGACCTTGCTGTTTACCGAGCACGACATGGAGGTGGTGTTCTCGATCGCCGAGAAGATCGCGGTCCTGCATCAGGGCCGGCTCCTCGCCGAAGGAACGCCGGCCGAAATGCGGCAGGATCCCGAGGTGCGCCGCGTCTATCTCGGCGCGCACGCATGAGCGCGCTGTTGGCGGTCGAGGAGATCTACACCGCCTATGGCTTGAGCCGAGTGCTGTTCGGCGTCTCGCTCGAGATCGAGGCCGGCGAATGCGTCTGTCTGCTGGGCAGAAACGGCGTCGGCAAGACCACGACGATGCGCTCGGTGATGGGATTGACGCCGCCGAGCGCCGGTCGAATCCTGTGGCAGGGGCGCGACATCGCCGGCTGGGCGCCGCACCGCATCGCCCGCGTCGGTATCGGCTATGTCCCTGAAGATCGCCGCATCTTCGCCGAGCTCTCGGTGTGGGAGAACCTCGAAGTCGGCGCCCGCGCCGCGCGCCGGCCAGGCCGCTGGACGATCGAAGCGGTCGGCGAACTGTTTCCGGTATTGCGCGAGCGGCGCGACCAGCCCGGCGGGTTCCTGTCGGGCGGCGAGCAGCAGATGCTGACGATCGCCCGCACCTTGACCGGAAACCCCGAACTTCTGCTGCTCGACGAGCCGTCCGAGGGATTGGCGCCGCTGGTCGTCGACACATTGCGGGACAGGATCGCGGAATTGAAGGTGCAGGGTCTGACGATCCTGTTGGCCGAGCAGCGCGTCGACTTTGCGCTGGCGCTTGCCGATCGCGTCTATGTGCTCGAAAAAGGCGCCGTCCGCTATTCCGGCGCGGCCGCCGAATTGCGCGAAGACAAGGCGCTCGTCGACCGGCTGCTGTCGCTGTAGCGCGGGCCGCTCGGCCGAAGCCTCTCAATAGTCGCGCAGCAGCGCTCCGAAGCCGTCGACCGGATCGGCAATGCCATTGCGGCGCAATGCCCACCAATAGGTCGCGGTATTGATCGCCAGCACCGGCTTGCCGAGCCACAGCTCGGCCGCAGCGGCGAGCCGCGCCATCGCCAGGTTGGTGCCGACCTGGACGACGGCCTCGACATCGGGCCCGTCGACGGCGAGGACCGCGTCGCGCAATTCCCGCTCGCCGACATGCGCGATCAACACCGGGCTCGCGCATTTGAGCCCGACGAGCCGCACCACCTCGAACCCGCAATCGGTGAAAAAGCGTCGCACTTGCTGATCCGCGACCGGCATATAAGGCGTGACGACCCCGATGCGTTTGATATCGCCACAGCGCCGCAAGGCTTGGCGCGACGCGTCCGAACCCATCGTCACCGTGACGCCGGCCTGCGCCTCGATGCGCTCTCGCAGACGCTCGCTGCCGTCGAGCCCATCCCAGAACGTTTCGGACGACATGCCCATGATCAGATGATCGGGCTCGCAGGTCATCACCCGGTCGACCGCCGCCGACAGTTCGGCGCGAACGGTCTCGATCAGCTTCTCGAAATCGGCGTCGCCGCGGAGCGGGTCATTGGGGATGTGGATGCGGGCAAAGTGGTTGGTGACGCCGCGCGGGCGCATCATGTCGAATTCCGGCTGCACCACGGTGTTGGTGCTCGGTGCGATGACGCCGAACTTGATCCGCCAGCCGAGCGCGTCGGTCATTCTCGATTCTCCCGCCGCCAGGTGCGCGAGCTTACGCGCCGTTCAGACGATGCGCGCGCGGCACTCGCCAAAGCCGATCGGCGCATAGCCGGCGCGGCGGCAATGGGCGCGGAAGATGACCTCGTCGCCATTTTCGACAAAGGTCCGGGTCTCCCCCGAGGCGAGCGTGGTCGCTCGCCTTCCGTCCTCGCTCAATTCCATCAGGCTGCCATAGCCTTCGCGAGTCGGGCCGGAGATCGTGCCGGTGCCGAACAGATCGCCGGCGCGCAGATTGCAGCCGCCGCTGGTGTGGTGGGCCACCAATTGCGCCAGGGTCCAGTAGAGGTCGGTCGTGTTGCTGGCCGACATCCGATGCGGCGGCAGCCCTTTTGCCCGCAACCCCTCGGTCAACAGAAAGGCTTCGAGCGCGATGTCGAAAGCGCCCGCGCGCTGATCGGCGTCGTCCCACAAATGGGGCAGGGGGCGCGGATCGCCGGCGGGCCGCGCCGGCTGGGCCACGCGGAAGGGGGCCAGCGCCTCGGCGGTGACGATCCAGGGCGACACCGTCGAGCCGAAGCTCTTGCCGAGGAACGGCCCCAGCGGCTGCGACTCCCAGCCCTGCACGTCGCGCGCCGACCAGTCGTTGACGAGCCCGAGCCCGACGATGTGGTCGCTCGCCTGGGCGATCGGGATCGGCTCGCCCTGGGCGTTGCCGGGGCCGACCCAGACCGCAAGTTCGAGTTCGTAATCGAGCTTTTGCGACGGGCCAAAGCTGGGTGCGGCCTCGTCCGGCGCCTTGCGCTGGCCATTGGGGCGGCGGATCGGCACATTCGACGGGCGCACCGAGGAGGCGCGGCTGTGATAGGCCACCGGCACATATTTGTAATTGGGGTTGAGCGGATTGTTCGGGTCGCGCCGGCGTCCGCCGTTGGTCGCATGATGGATCCCGGCAAAGAAGTCGGTGAACTCGCCGATCGGTGGCCGGCAGGTGCAGGGTGCATTGGGCCGCCGGATGCAGCAGCCGCGCGGCGATCGCTTCGGCCTTCGCCCGCTCGGCGCCGTCGGTGGCGAGCAACGCGGAGACCCGCCGGCGCAATGCCACCCGCGGCGCGGGGCCGAGCGCCATCAGCGGGTTCAACGCCGGACCCGCGGCGGCTTCGGCCGCTTTTTCCGCCTCGCCGGAAAACAGCCCCGCTTCGAGTGCGGCATGAGAGATCAAAGATCATGTCGCCGATCGCGACCCCGCCGCGCGGCGCGCCGCCCGGTGGGCTGAACACCCCGAGCGGCAAATTCTGGATCGGAAACTCGCTGTGGCCCCTGGCCGAGGCGACCCAGCTTTCCCGCTTTGCATCATGGGTTTCGTCGATCCCGGTCATCGCCCCTCACCCTTGTCAGCGAGCCTGCTCGGCGCCGATCATCCTCCAATTCCGCTGCCGAAGGCGAGACGCAAATGACCGATCCGCGGGGGCTGACCTGACCCTGGTTTGGCATCAGATGAATCTGATCGTCCGGTTTGTCGTTGCCTTGTGGCACGTCGCCGGGCTCTTGCTCGTTGCCGTGCTCGTCACCGAATTCGGTGTCGACGGGTGGCGGCGGCTCGGCCGCTGGCTGCATTATCGCCGCTCGACCCGGCCCGACCGCACGGCTGCCGCCGACGCCTATGCCGGCGCTCAATGGTCGGTCGCTTATTTTGACGAGTTCCGCCGCGCGGTCCGGGTCGACTGGAAACCCTATGTCGAATGGTGGCAGCGCCCGTTCCGCGGCGCCTATGTGACGATCGACGAGCGCGGGCTGCGGCCGACACCGGGCGAGGATGCGGCGGAAGAGGAGACGATCCGGATCCTGTGCTTCGGCGGCTCGACGATGATGGGCATGGGTGCGCGCGACGAGCACACGATACCGGCGGTGCTGGCCCGCCGCCTCGGCGAACTGAGCCACCGCGTTGCGGTGACCAATTACGGCCAGCTCGGCCACAACAGCACGCAGGAAGCGATCACTCTGCAGCAGCTCCTAAAGGCTGGAGAGCGGATCGACGTCGCGGTCTTTTACGACGGCATCAACGAGATGGCCTGCGCCGAGCAGACCGGCCGGGCCGACGGCCTGTTCAACGAGGCGCGGCGCCGTGCCGAGTTCAACTTGCTGCATCCCGATCGCCGCCGCGAGCTGTTCGCAGCGGCAATGATCGCGGCCGCGCCACGCACCCTCCGCCGGCTGCGCCAATTGACCGGGCTAAGCCTCGCCGGGCCGATGCCGGCGGCCGAAGCGGATCTGTCGCGGGTCGACATTGGCGCTCTCGCCGCCGAAGTAATCGCCGTTTATGCGGCGAATCTGCGGCTGGTTCGGCTCCTGGCGCGCGAATACGGCTTTCGCCCGATCTTTTTCTGGCAGCCGGCGCTGACCACAAAGCGGGCGCTGACCCGCGATGAGCAGCGCTGGGACAAGGACTATACAAAGCACCCCGAAGCGCGCCGCCGCCTCTACGCCGCGATCCTCGACGCGCGCCGGGGCTGTCGCGAAATCGCCGATGCCGCCGACACGGTCGACCTGTCGGCGCTGTTTGACGATTGGACGGACCCGGTCTACATCGATCTCTATCATCTTTCGGAAGCCGGCAATGCCGCGGTCGCCGAGGCGATGCTGCCCAGCCTCGCCGCTGCGGCGCGCGCGCTGGAGCGGGAACGGCAGCGGGGGTAGAATTTTGGAACTGTGGATATTGCTGGGCTTGGTGGTCATCGCTATGGCGATCGGCGCCGCAGCCCGCCTGCGCCGAACGCGCCGCGCTGCCGACGAGGAAGAGACCAGGAACATCTACCCGCTGTGGTAGCGAGCGACAGGCTCGTCAGACGGGGACAAATCCGCGCCGTGCGTGGTCCGTTCGTGCTCTCAACGATGCCGTCCACGCGTTGCGCACGCCTGGCGCCGCGGCTAGTCTGATGCGCTGGCTCCACGCGACGAGGCTGCCGGCAAGGAGGGGTGGCCGAGCGGTTGAAGGCGCACGCCTGGAAAGTGTGTAGACGGTGATGAATCGTCTCGCGGGTTCGAATCCCGCCCCCTCCGCCATTCAACGCCATTTTTGATATCTATATCAATGTTGTAGGCCGTTAGAATGGGCATTGACCCACAAATATACCCTCGACTTTTTCATAGATGTGGATGGATTTCAGAAGAGGATCTTATATTAGACGCTCCATCCCGAGCCTGAGGAGAACAGGCGCCGTCCTCCGGGTCGCCGGGGTCGATCGCGACCGTGATCCTCTGGGGGCGCTTGCGGCGAGCGCAGGTTTGAGCAGGGAAAGTCCGCTGGGATCCCGCGCTAGTCTAGCACCCCCGAAAAAGCGGCAGAGAAAGCCGCAGCCCATCGCCAGGACCAGCATGCCGACGATGCCGATCCGGCCAAGCCCCGGCTAGCCGGTCGGGTGCGCAGACCATGCATAACCATCAATTGGCGCAGATTGGCCTATGGTGCCTGTAGCGCACCGCCATCGACAACAATGGTCTCGCCGCCGGTGCTGAAGCCGGTCTTCATCAGATAGAGGTAGGCTTCGGCGATATCCTCGGGCTTGCCGACCCGAACCTCCGATTGCGATCGTCGGCCATCGCGATCTGAGTTCGCCTCTTATCGGGATTCCCGCGCGCCGATGCGTACCTTGCGGGACGTTCGCGTCAGCACTCCATCAACTCGATGCTCACTCCGTCAGGTGCTGCGACATAGCATAGCAACCTCCCGCCAACCCCTTTCTTCAGCGCGACCGGGAAGGCGACACCCTTTGCCCGTAGCTTGTCGCAGAAGGCTGTGAGATCACCCTGGTACATGAAGCCAAAATGGTCGATCCCAAGCGCGTCGTGGCTGGAAAAGTCGGTGAATTGCCGGATCGGCCTGGCGGCGACGGGAGCCTCGCCCAGTCGTTGGCCGCGAATAAGGATCGTCATGCCGCCGAGATCGACGAATATCTGCGGGGCACCGCGGGCTGTGGTGTTGGCGGTGATCGTGGCCCCGAACATCTCGACATACCAATTCGCCGAGGCTTCCGGATCTTGGCTGATGATGTGAACATGGTCGAATTTGAAGGCGGGATTACTCATCGTTCTTCTCTCGTCTACGAAATCGCCCGAGCCGACCGGCTCTCCGGCCACGTGCACCAACTTCGGCGAGTGTAATGCGCCATGATCCCTCCTGCCGATAAAATCGTCATTTGCTTCGCCCATGTTGCTTATCAGCTGCACGAGCGGTTCTCGGCGCTCGAGACCGGCATCAACAGCTTTGCGGTCCGCGACCCCGAGACCTTGGTGAAGCGGGTGAGCGAAGCCGACGTGCTGGTGATCTCCGGGCTATGGCAAAATCATCTCCTCGATCGGACGAAACGGCTCCGCTACATTCAGTCGATCGGCGCCGGCACCGACCAATTCCCGCGCGAAGAGCTGGCCAAGCGCGAGATCCGGCTCGCCAGTGCGCGCGGCGTCAATGCTCGCGCGGTCGCCGAGCACGCGATGGCGTTGATGCTCGCATTGAGCCGCCGTCTACCCGAGGCCCGCGACAACCAACAAAGGCGCGTGTGGCGGGGCATGATCGGCGATCTTTCCCAACGCGAGGACGAGCTCGGCGGCAAGAGGCTCCTCGTCGTCGGCCTGGGGGACATCGGCGGACGACTGGCCCAGCTGGCCAAGGCCTTCGATATGCGCGTCGTCGGGCTGCGGCGCCATCCAGCCTTCGGCCGCGGTGCTGCCGATGCGGTGCACGCCACGGACGAGCTCAACTCGATGTTGCCCGATGCCGATTTCGTGGTCCTTGCCTGCCCGCTGACCGCCGAAACCGAGAACCTGGTCGACGCCCAAGCGCTCAGCCGGATGAAGCCCACCGCCTACCTGGTGAACGTCGCTCGCGGGCGGGTGGTCGACGAGGCCGCGCTGATCGAGGCGCTGGCGACGCACGGCATCGCGGGCGCCGGCATCGACGTGACGGCAGAAGAACCGCTGGCGCCGAGTTCGCCGCTATGGGCAATGGAGCAAGTCCTGATCACGCCCCACACCGCCGGCGAGACCCGGCGTTACGAGGACAACGTCATCGAGATCCTGCGCGACAATCTCGGGCGTCTGTGGCGCGGCGAAGCGCAATTGCGCAACCAGATTGTCTGAAATTCTGTGCCGGTAGAACCGTGCCCTCACTCGTCCGGTGATCCGACGCTCTTAAAAGCTGACATAGCCGTAACCCAGGAGATCAAAAAAGCCGCCGCCCCGCTCGGCGTACCTTGCCGAAAATCTCATCATTGCCCACAACCGCTACGTCAGCTTCCGCGACCTTGGGCTGATCTAGGTGTTGCTGTCGGCGGTCGCCCTTCGCCCGGCCAGGTCTGCACTCCGTCGGAGCAGAGATCCAAGCGGCTGCCGATCCGGGCGCCGCCGGGAGTGGCGCGGCCGAAGCCTCTGCTCAAACCTCACTCGCCTCACCACAACTGACCCAAACTCACCGAGGCTCACTCGACCCTCTGGGTGACGCATTCTAACTATGCTTGTGCTGCCTGGCAGCCGGTCCGATCCGGGTCAACTGGCCTGGCGGCGGCGGACATGATGAAGATCTCGCCTGCCTCCTCGAGGCGGCGCAACGGTGCATCGGGCCCGCTGGACACGGAACTCGCGCTCGACACAGGGGTTCACCAGCGACGCTCGGGAGACAAGAGAATGCCGATCAGAAAAGAACTCCACGCGATCACCGATCTGGAGGCGGGCGCTCGGGTCGTCCCGGAGGGGACCGATCTCTATCGGCAGGGTGACGTCTGTTCCACGTATTTTATCGTTCTGAGCGGCTGGATCGCTCTTTCCGTGCTGCTCGACGATGGTTCCTGCCAGATCCTCGATTTCGCGCTCCCTGGCGCCGTCCTCGGGCTTCAATCGACACAGAACACCCCGATGTATCATTCCGCGCGTTGTCTTTCGATTGCCCGGGTTTTTGCTTTCCCCCGTCACAAGCTCGACACGATTGTCGAGAACAACCCGCGTCTCGCCGTCCTGCTCTGCCGGCAAATCGCGTCGGACGAGGCGCGCGCCCACGATCATTTGGCTAACCTCGGGTTGCGGGGCGCCAGGGAACGGATCGCCCATCTCCTGCTCGAGATCTACGTCAGGCTTCGACGGCACCTGCCCAATAAGCCGGGCGAGACCCTCCATCTGCCGTTGAGCCAAGGCCATATCGGCCAAGCCCTTGGGCTAACTTACGTTCACGTCAGCCGCACCCTGCAAATTCTTCGCGAGCAAAAGATCGTTAGATTTGCCAATCGAACGCTCGAAATCATCGACCCGCGGGCACTGCTGGCCGCGGCCGGTATCGGGTCTGATTCTTTCGACGGGGAGCGGTGCTTCGGCAGCCCAAGGCTCCTTCGAACGACGAGTTCCTCATCGAACGGAGCTTTGACCAGCGCCTTGCCGGCAGGGTGGCTGCCGATGCAGGACGATCGCCGAACCGACCGGGTATCGCCGTTCGAGACGCAAGAGATCTCCCCGGCGCTAGCCGCCTGACGGCAGGCACAAAAGAAACTAAATTCTTTGATGGCCGCCACCGCGTTTTTGTGATCGCCCTTCGTCCAGCTTATCACCTAGCGGCACCATTTATTTCGACGGTGACTGCAAGATCCGCGGATAGCGGTCGAGGTTGATGTCGGCCTCAGTCGCTTCAGCAGCAGTCTTTAGAATTGCACATGAACCTTGAATCCGAGGACAGCCGCGTCGCGAATGTTTGATTGCCCGTTCGGTCTAATGATGTATTGGAACTCCGGTCGGAAATCAACGCCGCGATATACGTGGATGTTGTAGTTGGCTTCGACGAACATTTCATGGGTCTGCACGCCAGTCGCCCCGTTGCTGAACGGGATGCCCAATTCCGCTTCTTCCCCCTGCACCGTGCCGAGCGGGCCGCTCATCGTATTGTAATTGAGAAAGAACGCCACGGCGTCTTCCGGCCGAGCGCGCCAGAAGCCGCGGTTGATAACGCCGCCGAAGTACTGCTCGGCAAAGGCCGAAACGTTCGGGTTGTTATGGGCAAATCCGGCGAGTGCGATTATGCCGTCCTGGTCGCCGTCGCCCTGCCGAACCAGCATCTGGTCCGCCAGCACCCAGAGCTGCTCGTTGTGGGAACGTCCCGCGGGCAGCTCTTCGGGAGGGGTTGGCAGCGCGCTGAAGAAGCTTTCATAGAGCGTCGTGTCGTAGCCGAATCCGAACTTGTAATGTCCGACCAGATTGTTCGGGCCCAGCGACGGTTCATAGGCGATCTCGACCGGCACATATACCCCGCTCGCCTGCGATATGTTGTTTGGAAACCCGCTGCCGAAATAGTGGCTCGTATACAAGCCCTGGTTTACTTCATAGACACCGGCTTCGACATAGGTGTCCGGCGTTGGAAGCCCGCGGATCCGGCCGGCCCATACACCGTCGGGAAACGCGCTGTGCCCGAGATCACCGGCCGGCAAGGCCTTGGGGTCACCGCATATGGCGTTGTTCATCGAGAAACAATAAAGCGGAGAGCTCGCAAAATCGTTCTCGACGTTCATTTGCCCAGCCGCAATGTCCAGGCGTTTGTCGAGCAGCGTCTGCTCGGCGTAAGCGGAGACGAGATGCACCAATACGTTGCCGCTGGCGCCGAAGATTTCCTGCACCGGCGCCACGCTGTCGCCGATCAAAATGCTATCGCTGTAGCCGGAGCGGCTGACGAAGATCACGTGGGTGGAGAGGCCGGTGATTCCGGCGCGCCGCTGCCAATCGATGTCGACCCCGAGACCCACCTGATTGGCGAAAGTCGCCCCCTGGGTGTTGCCGCCGCTGACATTGCCGGCGAATTCCGACGTGAAATCGAGCAGCACATATATGCCTTGGTTTGCGAGATCGGTGCGTATCCCGCCGGGATCACCCAGCAGGGTCTCGACCTGTGGCGGCGGGATCGCCATCCCATACCGCAGCATCACGGCTTCGGGATCAGCCGGCAGCTGATCGGCCTGCGGCGCGACGTAGGCCTCGACGGGGAGATGCCGGCCGCGGCGGTGCGCCGTGGCTCGGGCCAGCGCCGCCACGCGCTCGTCTGGGCCGCGGCCGACGACATGGCATCGCCACGACGATCAGCGAGGCCGGCGCGAGCGTCCGCCTCACCTCACGCCCGGCGCAGCCGGGGCCAATGATGGCTGGCCCGCGTCGAGCGCTTCCTCGATCTGCTCGAGGCTGCGTCCCTTGGTTTCCGGCACCATCACGACAACGAAGACCAGCGCCACGAGGCTCAGCACAGCGTAGATCAGGAAGGCGCCAGAGCTGCCGAGGACGCCTACCAGGTCGAGAAAGGTCGCCGAGACGATCAGGTTGAAGGTCCAATTGGCAACCGTGGCGAGGCTCATCGCCCTGCCGCGCAGGGCGAGCGGGAATATCTCCGCGATCAGCAGCCAGAACACCGGCCCCAGCCCGATCGCGAAAAAGCCGACATAGGCCGCCACCGACACAACGGCGACCCAAGCAAGATGGCCCGCATGCGCCGAGGTAAAAGGCGACGGACAGCACGAGCAGCATGACCGCCATGCCACCGAGGCTCCAGAGGAGCAATTGCCGGCGGCCGAGCCGATCGATCAGGCGGATCGACACGATCGTCATGATCACGTTGACGGCGCCGACGCCTGCTGTCGCCAGGATCGAAGTGGCGGCGGAAGGAGAGGCCCGCGGATTGGAAGATCGTCGGCGCAAAATAGATGACCGTGTTAATTCCGGTGATTTGCTGAAACATCGCCAGGCCGATGCCGATGATCGAGCGGCCGCCGCAGGCGCGGCGCGAACAGCTCCGACGCGCTTGCCAGTCGGCGCCTTCGCGTGCGAGGTCGGTGCGCAGGGCACCGAACTCGTCCGCTACGTCGGCGGTGCCGCGCAGTCGCGGAGCACCGCCTCGGCGTCTCGCAGGCGGCCGTGGCCGGCAAGCCATCGCGGGCTCTCCGGTAGCAACAGCATGCCGGCCGCAAGGATGACGCCGGCAGTGCTCCGAGCGCCAGCATCCAGCGCCAACCCCCGGCGAGCGCCGGCGAGGGCGAAACCGACGAGGTAGGAGACGAGGATGCCGCCGGTGATGCAGAGCTGGTTCAGCGATACGACCGCACCGCGGTCGTCCGCTGGCGAAATCTCGGCCAGATAGAGCGGCGTCAGCATCGATGCGACGCCGATCGCGATCCCGACGAGGAGACGGCCGGTCAGTAGGATCGTGACGCCTTGCGCGACGGCGGAGATGACGGCACCGGCGATGAACAGCAGGCCGGCCCCGAGGATGACGCGGCGGCGGCCGGCACGGTCCGACAGCTGCCCGGCTGCCGCCGCCCCGATCGCGGCGCCGGCGAGCGCTATGGCGACCACGACCCCTTGCGCGGTCGGGCGAGAGCGACATCACTTGGCGAATGAACAGCAGCGCCCCGGAGATGACGCCGGTGTCGTAGCCGAACAGCAGGCCGCCCAGCGCGGCCACCCCAGCGATCATATAGAAGGTCATCGCGTTTCCTCCTTCGCCTCGGACGGGATGTCGGCGAACTGCCGATAGCGCCGGCCGATTTCGCTGACGGCAGCGTCACTAATAAACGACTTAGCGCGCCACATGACGAGCGGGTCGCAAAAGACGGTGCGGCCGACGGCAAACCCGATAAAGCCCGGACCCTCACTGCCCGGCTTGCGCCATCGGTGTTCAGCCCAGTACATGCCAGGCGGCGGCAAAACAATCGAGGCGAACAGCATCGACGTGAGCCGGCGGGACGCGCGCAGGCTGTCGATGCGCCATAGTAATAGTAAGCGCATCCACGCCGATCGCCGCAATCGGGATCAATACCCATTTGAAACCCGACAAATCAGATCCCGATGACCTTAGCGCTCTTGCAAATGAAAATTCGGGTGCAGTGCTAAATTCTGTAGCGCCCTCCGCCCAAAAGCCCTCTCAAGGTTTCGATTCGCTTCGGGACGCTTCGAGCAACGCCACCTTGCCCAACCGGCGCAAATGCCGTTCCGCCTTGCTGAACTCGGCCGCCAGGAAGGTCTGGACGAGATCCCAAGCCACGGCCGGGCCCACTGTTCGTCCGCCCATACAAATTATGTTCATGTGGTCGTCCTCGACCCCTTGCCGGGCCGAGAAGTGATCGTGAATCAGCGCGGCCCGGACGCCGGGAATCTTGTTGGCGCAGACAGATGCTCCCACGCCACTGCCGCAGATGGCCACGCCGCGATCGATCTGTCCCGCCGCGACAGCCGCGGCAAGCGGAGTGACATAGTCGGGATAGTCGTCGTCCGGGGTCAGGCTGTGCGCGCCAAAATCGACGATCTCATGACCAGCCGCGCGAAGCTGGACGGCCAGTTCCTCCTTCAACTCGAATCCGCCGTGATCGGTAGCGATGCCAATTCGCATGTTGTGGGTTCCGGTATCAATTCGCCTTGAGCTTTCGATAGTATCGGATCAGGCCGTTCGTAGAACTGTCGTGGTCCAACTTGGGCTCCGCCTTGCTCGTGAGTTCGGGGATGATGCGCTGGGCGAGGACCTTGCCGAGCTCGACGCCCCACTGGTCGAACGAATTGACATGCCAGACGGCGCCCTGGGTAAAGACACTGTGCTCATAGAGAGCGACGAGTTTGCCGAGCGCCGCCGGAGTCAGCCGTTGCAGGAGGATCGTGTTGGACGGCCGATTGCCCTCGAACGTGCGGTGTGGCACGAGCCAGTCGGGTGAGCCCTCGGCATGGACTTCCTGCGGCGTCTTGCCGAAGGCGAGCGCCTCGCCCTGCGCAAAGACGTTGGCGAGCAGCATGTCATGCTGTTCACCCAGCGGGTTCAGCGGCTGGCCGAAGGCGATGAAGTCGCAAGGGATCAGTCGCGTGCCCTGATGGATCAGCTGGTAGAACGAGTGCTGGCCGTTGGTGCCGGGCTCACCCCAATAGATCGGGCCGGTATCGTGACCGACGGGGTGACCGTCGAGCGTCACGTGCTTGCCATTGCTCTCCATCGTCAATTGCTGGAGATAGGCGGGGAACCGCTTCAGATACTGCTCATAAGGGAATACGCCGACCGTCTGAGCACCGAAGAAGTTATTGTACCAGACGGCCAGCAGCCCCATCAGCACCGGCAGGTTCCGCTCGAACGGAGCAGTTCGAAAATGCTCGTCGATCTCGTGAAAACTGCCAAGCATGGCCCGAAAATTTTCCGGGCCAACTGCGATCATCGTCGACAGGCCGATCGCCGAATCCATTGAATAGCGCCCGCCGACCCAATCCCAGAACGGGAACATGTCGGCGGTGTCGATGCCGAACTTCGCCACCTCTGCCGTGTTCGTCGACGCGGCGACGAAATGCCGGGCGATCGATTTTTCGTCGCCGCCTAGACCCGCCAGCGACCAGCCACGCGCCGCGCGCGCATTGGTCATCGTCTCCAACGTGGTGAAAGTCTTCGACGAGACGATGAACAGGGTCTCCGCCGCATCGAGGTCGCGCACCGCTTCAGCGAAGTCGGTGCCGTCGACATTGGAGACAAAACGGAAATTCATCGCGCGGTCGGTGTAGTGCCGGAGCGCTTCGTAGGCCATGACCGGGCCGAGATCGGAGCCGCCGATGCCGATATTGATGACATTGCGGATGCGCTTGCCGGTATGGCCCTTCCACTCGCCGCTGCGGACCGATCGGAAAAATCGCCCATCCGGTCGAGCACGGCGTGGACCCCGGGACACCACATTTTCGCCGTCCACCATGATCGAGGCGCCTCTGGGCGCGCGCAATGCCACGTGCAGCACGGCGCGCTGTTCCGAGGCGTTGATTTTCTCTCCCCGGAACATCGCGTCGATCCGTGCGCGCAGGCCGACCGCCTCCGCCAGATCGAACAGCAGCCTGAGGGTCTCCGCGGTAATGCGGTTCTTCGAATAATCGAGGTAGATCCCGGCCGCCTCCGCGGTCATCTGTTCGCCGCGCCTGGGATCATCGGCGAACAGCTTTCGCAAGTGCAGACCGCGAACCCCGTCATAATGGGCTTTGAGGGCCTCCCAGGCCGGGCGTTCGGTCGGTGGCACGGTGCCTGATGTCATCGGATAGCTCCTTGCTTTTCCGGCAGAGTTAGCACTCGATGGGACGTCCGGCCTGACGTTATCGTCAAGTCGTGGAGCCATTGAAAGGCCGCTGGCGTCAGCATGTCTTCGGTGCACCGCCAGCGCCAGTTGCCTTCGGCGCGTCCAGGAAGGTTCATTCGTGCTTCGCTGCCGAGGTTCAGAAGATCCTGCAGCGGCGCCATCGCCAGCGCCGCCGAGGACGACCACGCCAGCTCAATCAAGGCCCAGGCAGCCTTGTCGCTGGTGCCGCCCGGCCGCTTCAGGTAGTCCCAGACAATTCGCCGCTGCCGGTCCGCTAATCCCTCGAACCAGCCGCGCGTCGTGGCATTGTCATGGGTCGCGGTGTAGACGACGGTGTTCGGCGCGTAGTTGTCGGGGAGGTGAGGGTTATCCGATTTGCCGTCAAAGGCGAATTGCAGCACCCGCATTCCCGGCAGGTGAAAGCGGTCGCGGAGGACGCCGACATCGGGCGTGATCAGTCCCAGATCTTCGGCGATGAACGGCAGTGCGCCCAGTTCCCTCGAAGCCGCGGTGAAAAACTCGGCGCCCGGGGCCAGCACCCATTGCCCGGCCTGTGCCGTCGTGGCGCCCGCTGGCACATGCCAGGCGGCGGCGAAGCCGCGGAAATGGTCGAGACGGACAGCGTCAACAACGGCCAACAGAGCACTTAACCGGTCGATCGCCCAGCGGTAGCCGCTGCGCTGCAGCGCCGCCCAGTCATACACCGGATTGCCCCAGAGCTGCCCCTGGGCGCTGAAATAATCCGGTGGCACGCCGGCGACAAACCGCGGCCGATGCTGCGCATCGAGCAGGAACATCTGCGGATTGGCCCAGACATCGCTCGAATCGAGCGAGACGTAAAACGGCAGGTCGCCGATCAGGCGCACACCCTTCTCAGCTGCATGATCTCTGAGCCGTTGCCACTGGCGAAACAGCAGAAATTGTGCAAAACGCACCTGCTCGACTTCTGTGGCAAGCTCGCACCGTGCCGAAATCAACGCCGCCGGTCGGCGCTCCAGCAGCGGCGACGGCCACTCGAGGTAACAGACGCCGCGGTATCTTGTTTTGAGCGCCCTGAACAGCGCGTAGTCGTCGAGCCAGTGCGCTTGGCGCTGGCTGAAGTTGGCAAAATCGTCCCGCAGGTCGGCACGCGCACCGGCGCTGAACTTTGTCCAGGCGGACTGTAGCAGCTCGTTCTTGAACGGGATCGCCGCGTCGTAATCGACCAGCGCCGCCGGAAACGACCGTCCTTCGCACTCGCCAACGTCGAGCAAACCTTCATCGATCAGGTCCTGCGGACTAACCAGCGCCTCGTTGCCGGCGAAGGACGACAGGGACTGATAGGGCGAGTTGCCGTAGCCGGTGGGACCGAGCGGCAGCGCCTGCCACCAGCCTTGTCCGGCCTCGTGCAGGCGGTCGATCCACGCCCGCGCCGCCGGCCCGACATCGCCGATGCCGTAAGGCGAGGGCAGCGAGGAGACGTGGAGCAGGATTCCGGAGGAGCGATAGCCGCTCGGAAATGGTGGGATGCTGTGCCGCTCGGCCTGCTCGCTCATGCCGGTTCGCTGCTCCGGCGCGGATCCGAGGCGACGAGCGCCTTGTTTACGATATCCCGCACCTGGGTGCCCGGAGAACCGGATCGGACCGCAGCCATATTGATTGAGCAACACCGGGTCGGTCACAATATCCGTTGCTTCATTCATTGCAACTTCATCCTCGTTCAACGCACGATGTGACCGCCAAAACAATCTCGCACCGGGCTACTCATTCAGGGGACCGTTCCAAATCTTGACGGCGGGAATGTCGCGGTAGTACCCCAGCATGCACAAAGTGCCCGTATCGAGCAGAAAATGTTGTCCGGCCCCAGCGGGCAGCCCAATCCAGCGCGCCACAAGCACGCGCAGCACGTGTCCGTGCGCAAACAGGGCGACATCGCCCGCGACGGCGCGCGCCCGGGCGATCACTCGATCCACCCGTGCGCCGACTTGCGCCGGCGACTCTCCACCCGGGCAGCCGTCGCGAAAAATCAGCCAGCCGGGCGCCTTCTCATCGATCTGCTTGGGGGTCAGCCCCTCGTACTCGCCATAGTTCCACTCGACCAGGTCGGGGGCGGTGATAGCCGCGGTCCCGAGACCCGCTAACTCGCAGGTCTGCCGCGCCCGCTGCATCGGACTGACGAGAACGAGGGCAAATGTCTCTCTGGCGAGTGCCGGACGCAACCTCCCGGCGAGCCGGCGGCCGTTTTCCGTCAAGGGGATATCCGTTCTGCCGGTGTGCTGGCCGGTCAGGCTCCAGGCAGTCTCGCCATGTCTGACAACAAACACGTCCACTGGCTTGCCCCCGATCGGACCCTCAGTCGTCGCGCCACTCGTGGCGGTGCGGCGAACTCCTGAACCCTACACCGTCGGCCTCCATCTCATCCGTGTAATTGCCAAGGCTGGCCGCACCATTGCAGCAGGCGTGGTGGTAAAGGGCTTCCCTGCCGGCTTCCAGGTTTTCGTCTTTGCCGTTCCACGTCTTCAGCGCGACACTGTCGAGGTCATGGGGCATGTCAAAATCCCCTAAAACGGCCACTGCCAATTGGTGATTTCCGGCGAGTCGATGCCGAACTCCCAGGCGTGATTTTTACATGCGATCTGCTGGTTGAGCAGCGCCTCGCGCGCGCTCGACCCGATATCACGAAAGCGCGGTATGCGGTCGATCGCGTCGATCGCCAGGCTGAAGCGGTCGGCTTGGTTGCGGATGGCCAGCTCCAGAGGCGTGTTGATGTTGCCCTGCTCCTTGTAGCCGCGCACGTGAATGTGGTGCTGATGCGGCCGGTGGTAGGTGAGCCGGTGGATCAGCCAGGGGTAGGCATGAAAGTTGAAGATCACCGGCCTGTCCGGGGTGAAGAGGGCTTCGAACTCGCGATCGGTCAACCCGTGCGGATGTTCGGTGTTGGGCACCAGCTTGAACAAATCCAACACATTCACAAACCGGATCTTGACGTCGGGCAGGTATTGGCGAAGCAAGGCAGTGGCCGCCAGGGACTCCATCGTCGGGCAGTCGCCGCAACTCGCCATGACCACGTCGGGTTCGGCGCCCTGGTCGTTGCTCGCCCAGGCCCAGATGCCCACGCCCTTCGTGCAGTGCTCGACGGCCGCTTCGATGTCCAAGTACTGGAGGTGCACCTGTTTGTCCGCAATGATGACGTTGACGTAATTGACGCTCTGCAGGCAATGGTCGGCGACCGACAAGAGGCAATTGGCATCGGGCGGAAGGTAGATCCGGACCACGCTCGGGCTCTTGTTGGCGACCACGTCGAGGAAGCCGGGGTCCTGGTGCGTGAAGCCGTTGTGGTCCTGACGCCAGACCAGCGCGGTGATCAGCAGGTTGAGTGACGACACCTTGGCGCGCCACGGCAGCTCGTTGCACTTTTCCAGCCACTTGGCGTGCTGGTTGAACATCGAGTCGATGACGTGGATGAACGGCTCATAGCTGTTGATCAAACCATGACGGCCGCTCAGGAGGTAGCCCTCAAGCCAACCTTCGACGGTGTGCTCGCTGAGCATCTCCATGACCCGGCCTTCGGGAGCGAGTTCGCCGCCGTCGGCATCCTCCGGAAAGTACTCTGCCAGCCAAACTTTCTTGGTGACGTCATAGAGCGCCTCCAGCCGGTTGGACTGCGTCTCGTCCGGCCCAAAGACGCGGAAGTTCTGCATGTTCAGCCGCGTGACTTCGCGCAGGAAGTTGCCGAGGGTGGGGACGTTGCCCGCCAGGGTCGCCCCAGGTTTCTCGACCTTGACGGCGGAGTCGCGGAAGTCGGGCATGTCGAGCGGCCTGCGCAACAGACCGCCATTGGCGATCGGATTTGCGCTCATCCGCCGGGTGCCGCTGGGGGCCAGGGCCTTCAGCTCGGGGACCAGGCGCCCCTTCTCGTCGAACAGCTCTTCCGGCCGGTAACCGCGCAGCCAGCTTTCCAGCAACTTCAAGTGGCCGGGGTTGGTGGCGACGTCCGAAATCGGGATCTGGTGCGCCCGCCAGAAGCCTTCGAGGTAGTGCCCGTCCACCTCTCGCGGCGCGGTCCAGCCCTTGGGACTGCGCAGGATGACCACGGCCAGCGCGGCCGAAAGGCCTTGCCGCTCTGCCGCGCCTTTTCCTGGATTTCGCGGATCTCCAGGACGCAATGCTCCAGGGTGGCGGCCATCGCCTGGTGCATGCTTTCGTGCTCGCTGCCTTCCACGAAATACGGGGTGTACCCATAACCGACGAACAGCGCCTTCAGCTCGTCGTGGCTGATGCGCGCCAGGATGGTCGGGTTGTTGATCTTGTAGCCATTCAGATGCAGGACCGGCAGCACCGCCCCATCGGTGATCGGGTTGAGGAACTTGTTGCTGTGCCAGCTGGTGGCCAGCGGACCGGTCTCGGACTCCCCGTCGCCGACCATCACCAACGTGATCAGATCCGGGTGGTCGTAAACAGTGCCGTAGGCGTGCGAGATGCTGTAGCCGAGCTCGCCGCCCTCGTGGATGCTGCCCGGGGTTTCCGGCGTCGCGTGACTGCCGATGCCGCCGGGAAACGAGAATTGCTTGAAGAAGCGCTGCAGTCCCGCGGCGTCTTCGCTCTTTTCCGGATAGATCTCGGAGTACGTCCCCTCGAGATACGCCTGGGACAGCACGGCGGGCGCTCCGTGCCCAGGGCCACTGATGTAGATGGCGTTGAGGTCGTATTTTTTGATCAGCCGGTTGAAGTGGATGTAGGTAAAGGCCTGGCCGGCGTCCGAGCCCCAATGGCCCAATAGCCGCGGCTTTATGTGCTCCAAGGTCAGCGGCTCTCGCAGCAACGGGTTGGCCTTCAGGTACAGCATCCCCAGGCAGAGATAGAGGCTGGCCCGCCAATACGCGTCGATCTTGCGCAACTCGTCGGGACTGAGGGGTGCCCCCTCGACCGTCGAGCGCGCTGTGCCGTATGCAGAGATCGCGCCGTCAGAGCGCAGCGCCTCGTGGATTGCGGTGGGAGTTCTCATAATCCTGATGCTCCTATCCGGGTGAAGGACGTGTCGCGTTATTTATGATGATTGCTGTGTCGGTTCCGTGATCGGACCGGCGCCGCCGTCGGTTCGGACAAATAGCGCCACAACGGAGCGAGGTGCTACGTGATATTGCGTTCCAGGCACCGATGGGGCGGCAGCGGCATCCACGATGTCGTCGGGCCAGTCGCGCGATGTATCGATCCAGCGCTGCCAGCCGGCGACTGCTCCAGCGGGCGCCAATGGAAGCTCGAAGTCGAGCGCCTCCCAAAAAGCGTTGAACATTACATGCAGCCAGAGGGGGATTTGGCGCTGCCGGGTTCGCACCGTGCAGGCAATGCCGTGGGAGGTGTCGCTCCAATCCGGCCTGCCGAGCCGGACGCCGTGCCAGTCGATTTCGCCGCGGCGCAGCAGCTGGTTGAGGCTCAGCGCGAGGGTTTCCTCATCGCTCATTCCCAATAACCGCAGCCGTTGGGCAATAAGCTTCCGCACGAATTGGTGGAGATCCCGATGCCGGTCGAGGAGGCTCCAGTCGAGCCAGCTCACCTCGTTATCCTGGCAATAGGCATTGTTGTTGCCCCGCTGAGTGCGACGCATCTCGTCGCCCATCTGCAGCATCGGCGTCCCAATTGATGTGAGTAGAATGACAAAGAAGTTCTTTATCTGACGGCGGCGGAGCTGCTCGACCGCAGGGTCGTCGGTCGGTCCCTCGACCCCGCAGTTCCAGGACAGGTTTGTGTCCAGCCCGTCGCGGTTGCCTTCGCCATTCGTCTCGTTGTGCTTGTCGTTGTAGGAAACCAGATCGTTCAGCGTGAAGCCGTCATGGCAGGTCACGAAATTGATGCTCTGTTCGGGCTCCCTTTCCTCGTGGCCGAAGATGTCAGGGCTGCCGAGCGCCCGTTCCGCCAACAGGGGCACCGTGCCGTTGTCGCTCTTGACAAAACGCCGGATATCGTCGCGGAACCGGCCATTCCACTCCTTCCAATCATCGCCGATGAAGCTCCCCACCTGATAGAGACCGGCGGCGTCCCACGCCTCGGCGATCCGTTTGGTGCCGGCGAGGACGGGATCGGACTCGATGTCCCAAAGAACCGGGGGATTTTCGAGCGGGCGACCGGTCTCGTCCCGGGACAGGATCGAGGCGAGGTCGAAGCGGAACCCATCGACATGCATGTGGGTGACCCAGTACCGCGCGCTGTCGAGAATCATGCGGCGCACGATCGACTGATTGGCGTTCAGGGTATTTCCGGTGCCGCTGTAATTCGCGTAGTGGGCGGGGTCCTTATCGAGGATGTAATAGACTTCGTTCGCGAGGCCCCGGAAGCAGAGCGTGGGGCCTTCTGCATTTCCCTCGGCGGTGTGGTTAAAGACGACATCGAGGATCACCTCGATGCCGGCGCGGTGAAGCGCCTTGACCAGATCGCGGAACTCGTCGACCGGGCCGAGCGGGTCCTTCCGCGAACTGTAGCCGGCATGGGGAGCGAAAAACGAGACTGGGGAATATCCCCAGTGGTTGACCAAACCCGGCGGACAGTCCTGCGGGTCGAACTGAAATATGGGGAGCAGCTCGACGGCGGTGATCCCGAGATCCTGCAGGTATGGGATCTTCTCGATCATTCCCGCATAAGTCCCGCGCCGCTCCGGGGCGACCCCGGAGGTCGGGTGCCGCGTGAACCCGGCGACGTGCATCTCGTAGATCACGGTCGTGGCAAAGGGCCGGCGCAGCGGCGCATCACCCTCCCAATTGTATTTGGAGGTGTCGACCACGACGCTCTTCATGGCGGTGGCAGTGTTCTCTCCCCTCTGGCTTGCGAGGTGACGGCAATAGGAGTCCGGTACGACGACGGCGCGCCCATAGGGGTCTACGAGAACCTTGTCTGGATCGAAACGCAGGCCGTGCGTCGGATCAAGAGGGCCGCTGGCACGATAGGCATACACCTGCCCTGGGCCGATGCCGGGAACGAATACGTGCCAGTAGTGGTAGGTGCGATGTGTGCGCGCATCGAGCTCGATCACGCACGCCGGACGCGTGGCGGCCGCATCATCGAACAGCAGGAGGTCCACTCGGGTCGCCTGCCTCGAAAACACGCTGAAATTGACACCGTCGCCGAGGACGGTGGCGCCGAGCGGGAAGCTTCGGCCGGCTTGGCCCGAGATCGGCTGTTTCAGGCATGCAGGATCTCTGTGCCGGAAATCGCGTAGGCCGGACGAGACGATGCCGGGGTGCATAGGCGTGTGCAGATCGGTGAAGCTCACGAGCCGTTCTTCAAGGATGGAGGCTTTTTGCGATACCGGAAGCGGGAATATCGCCCTTCGAACAGCGTCATCGCTGATCTCCCTTATATGCGACTCTAATCCTGGGGCAATTACCGCGCACCGGCTTTAACCTCCATTAAGGCGGAGGGCGAATTCCCTCGGGTACCCTCACTCATCATCGGCCTCGCCAGGCGACATTGAGGCAGATCAATTTCCCCAACCATCAGCGGCAGTAGCCTTTTCGACTGTTGCTGAGATAGCCAGGGTCGCTGGGCACCATATGGGACAGATGCAAGCAATAGACGGACGGGTGACCGCGGTCCGCGGGGCGGTGCTCGATGTCGCCTTTGAAGGCGCTACGTTGCCGCCGATCGAGGATGCTTTAGTCATAACGCGGACAAGGGCACCCCAATCATCGCCGAGGTGCAGTCGCATCTGGATGAGGCGACGGTGCGCGCGCTGGCGCTGCAGTCCACCGCGGGGTTACGTCGTGGCGTCGTCGCCCACCCCACCGGCGGGCCACTAGAAGTGCCGGTTGGCGACGCGGTTCTCGGCCGGTTGCTCGACCTCACCGGCACGGTCGGCGACAAAGGCAAGCCGCTCCCTGCCGATGTGCCGCGCCGCCCGATTCATCGCAACCGCGCCGCCGCTCGCCGCGCAGAGCGGGGCGACGGAAATCTTTTCGACCGGCATCAAGGTCATCGACCTGCTGACGCCATTGGCGCAGGGCGGCAAGGCGGCGATGTTCGGTGGCGCCGGGGTCGGCAAGACCGTGCTCGTCATGGAGCTGATCCATGCCATGGTCGAACGCTACAAGGGCATCTCGGTGTTTGCCGGGGTCGGCGAGCGGTCGCGTGAAGGCCACGAGATGCTGCTCGATATGCGCAACTCCGGCGTTCTCGCGCGCACCGTGCTTGTCTACGGACAGATGAATGAACCGCCGGGCGCGCGCTGGCGCGTGCCGCTGACGGCGCTGACCGTCTCGGAATATTTCCGCGACGAGCTGCATCAGAACGTGCTGCTGCTGATGGACAATGTCTTTCGTTTCGTGCAGGCCGGCGCGGAGGTGTCCGGCTTGCTTGGACGTCTGCCGTCGCGGGTCGGTTACCAGCCCACGCTGGCGAGCGAAGTAGCCGCTCTTCAGGAGCGCATCGTCTCGGTCGGAAGCGTTTCGGTAACTGCAATTGAGGCGGTCTACGTGCCCGCCGACGACTTCACCGATCCCGCCGTGACGACGATCGCGGCGCATATGGACAGCATGGTCGTATTGTCGCGTCAGATGGCTGCCGAGGGCATGTACCCGGCGATCGACCCGATTGCGTCCTCTTCTGTCCTGCTCGATCCGCTGGTCGTCGGCGAGGAGCACGTAGCGGTCGCCACCGAGGTCCGGCGCAATATCGAGCATTACCGCGAGCTGCAGGATGTGATCTCGCTTCTCGGGATCGAGGAGCTCGGCGCCGAGGACCGCCGCATCGTCGAGCGAGCGCGGCGTCTGCAGCGCTTTTTCACGCAGCCTTTCGCGGTGACGGAAGCTTTTTCGGGTGTACCCGGCCGCTCCGTTGCTGTCGCGGACACGATGGCCGGCTGCAAGGCGATCCTCGCCGGCGAATGCGACGAGTGGCAGGAAAGCTCGCTCTACATGGTCGGCACAATCGACGAGGCGCGCGACAAAGAGAAAGCCTCGCACGCCGCTGCACAACTCGCGGCCGAGCGCCCGAAGCAGGCGGCCGCAGCACAATGAGCGGCACCCTTCATCTCACTGTGACGACGCCGTCGCAAATCCTCGTCGACAGCGGCGATGTCGCGGCGGTGCGCGCCGAGGACGAGAGCGGCAACTTTGGAATATTGCCAGGCCATGCTGACCTGCTGACCGCGCTCGTCCCTTCAGTCTTGCGCTGGCGCACCACCGATGGCGCCGCTCATTTTTGTGCCGTGGGCGGCGGCGTTTTCACTGTCTCAGCCGGGCGCAAGATTTCGGTTGCATGCCGTGAAGGCGTGCTTGGGGCCTCGCTCGAAGACGTCGAAGCCAAAGTCCGTACCCTCCGGGCGCAGCAAATCGAAGCCGACCGCAAGGCGCGTGTCGAGCAGATCCGCCTTCATGCTCTCGCGGTGCGCCAGCTGCTGCGGTATCTGCGGCCCGGTCCCGCCGACGGCCGCGCCCGATAGGCGGGAGGCTCAGCCTCATGACGAGGAACCGACTTCGATCGCCTGGCCGAGGCAGCCCAGAGAACCGCCAAGCGCGAGCGCCGAGGGTCGAGCAGACCCGGAGCCCTCGCTCGGCGCCCGGCTCGGCCAAATCGGCATTCTCGGCTGGACGATCGTCCTGCCGACTTTGCTCTGCCTGTTCATCGGCCACTGGCTCGACCGGACTTCGGAACCGGGGTCTTTTTCTCTGCTCCTGCTGCTGATGGCCGGCGCGGCGTTCGGCTTCTGGTCGGCATGGAAATGGATGCATCGCAACCAGGGGCTCAGGCAATGATTGAGCGTTGGCCTGGCGCGGTCGGATCGTCATCGGGCTGATTGCGGGTCTTCTCGTCGGCGCGTTCCATTTCTCGTCGCTGTGGTGGAATATCCAGTTTTTTACGACCGGCGCAGCGGGCAAGGCGGTCGCTCTGCAACTGGTGCGCATCGCCGTGGCTGTCGCCGTGCTGACATTGCTCGCGCGAGCTGCTGGGTTTGGCCGCCCTTCTGTCCGGAGGCCTCGGATTGCTGGTGGCCCGGCCATTGCTGCTGTGGCGCTTCGGAGGCTCGTGATGAACCACTCGCCGCTTACAGACTGCGGCGCTCTTCCACGTCGGACCGGTCGTGATCACCGAGCCGGTCGTCTCACCTGGGTGATCATGGCATTCCTCACCCTGTTCGCCATCGCCGTCACACGCCGACTGTCTCTCATGCCGTCGAAAGCGCAGACCATGCTTGGAACTCTTCGTCGGCGCCATCGACAGCCAGATCCGCGACACGATGCAGATCGAGCCTGGTCCCTACCGCGCGCTGATCGGGACGCTCTTCCTCTTATCCTTATCAGCCAACTGGTCGTCTCTGATCCCGGGTATCGAGCCGCCCACCGCACATCTGGAGACAGATGCCGCGTCTGGCGCTGATCGTCTTCTGCGCGACGATCTTTTACGGCGTTCGCGCGCGCTGGGCGTGTCCGGCTACCTCGCCACCTTTACCAAACCGACCTGGGTCATGATTCCGCTCAACGTCGCTCGAGCAGATCACGCGCACCTTCTCGCTGATCGTCCGTCTGTTCGGCAACGTGATGAGCGGCGTTTTCGTCGGTCGCGATCGTGCTGTCTCTTGCCGGTCTTTTCGTGCCGATCCCCTTCATGGCCCTCGATCTGCTGACTGGAGCCGTCCAGGCCTACATCTTCACCGTGCTTGCGATGGTCTACATCGGCGCCGCACTTGCCGAGGGACGGCAAAATCTCCCACCACCCCCAATAGAAAGTGAGCAGTATCATGGACAACTCATCCAGCTGATCAGTATTTTCGCGGCCGCAATGGCCGTTTCGTTTGGCGCCATCGGGCCGGCGCTCGGCGAAGGCCGGGCGGTCGCTTCTGCAATGGACGCCATTGCTCGACAGCCCGAACTCGGCCGGAACCGTATCGCGCACCCTGTTTGTCGGACTGGCGATGATCGAGACGATGGCGATCTACGCTCTCGTCGTCGCATTGCTCGTTCTGTTTGCCAATCCGTTCGTTAAGTAAGCGCAGGCTGATGCAGATCGACTGGTGGACGCTAGGGCTTCAGACGGTCAATGCCCTCGTCCTGATCTGGCTGCTGGCGCACTTTCTGTTCCGTCCGGTGGTCGACGCCATCACCGCGCGACAGAAGGCGGCCGGGCAACTGCTCGCCGACGCGCAAGCCGCCAAGGCGGCGGCGCAGAGCGAACGCGAGAAGGCAGCAGCCGAAACTGCCCACCTTGTCGAGCACCGCGGCGAGGCCTTGACAGCCGCCGAGGCCGAAGCGGCGACCGCAAAAGCGGCGCTTCTCGCCGAGGCTCAGGCCGATGCCGACAAACTTCGCGTCGCGGCCAAGACCGAGATCGAAGCCGAGCGCCGTACCGAGGAGCTCGCCGCTGACGATCGGGCGGGGCGGCTTGCAATCGATATTGCCGGCAAGCTGCTCGACCGATTGCCGCACGAAGCGCGGGTCGCGGCCTTTATCGATGGGATTGCGACGGGACTAGCAAAGCTTCCGGAGGGAACCCGGGCATCGCTGGGCGCGGATGGCACGTCGGTCCGGCTGACCGTTGCCCGTGCGGTAAGCCCAGAGGAAGTGGAGGCTTGCCGCAAAGCGATCGCCGGAGTCCTCGGACATCCGGTTTTGGTCGAGGTCTCCGTCGAGCCGCGAGCTGATCGCCGGCATCGAACTGGAAGCCCCGCATGCCGTCGTGCGCAACAGCTTCCGCGCCGATCTCGTTCGCCTCAGATCCGAGTTGCTTCATCATGACACAGACGCTGCCTGACACCCTCGACGACCCTTGGCTCGCGCGCAGCCGCGAGACTATCGCCCGGATCGATCTCGCGCCTCAGGCCGAGACGGTGGGCCGCGTCGAACGCGTCGGCGACGGCATCGCTCTCGTCTCCGGTCTGCCGGACGCCTGCCTCAACGAGCTTCTGCGCTTCGATGGGGGACGAATGGGGTTCGCGCTGACCCTCGATGCCGACTCGATCGGTGCCGTGCTGCTCGACGACAGCGAGGCCATCGAGGCGGGCTCGCGTGTGACCGGAACAGGAGAGGTCGTGCGGGTCCCGGTTGGGCCGGGACTGCTCGGCCGCATCGTCGATCCGCTCGGCCGGCCGCTCGACCGGGACGAGCCGGTAAAGGCCGAAGCGGAAATGCCGGTCGAACGCCCGGCGCCCGCGATTATCGAACGCGATCTCGTGTCCGAACCGATGGATACCGGCATTCTGGTGGTCGACGCCTTGTTCGCGGTCGGGCGCGGCCAGCGCGAGCTGATCATCGGCGATCGTGCTACCGGCAAGACGGCAATCGGCGTCGATACGATCATCAATCAAAAGCACACGGATGTCATCTGCGTCTATGTGGCGATCGGCCAGCGGGCGACCGCGGTGCGGCGCGTCATCGACGCGGTGCGGCAGCACGGCGCCCCCGAGCGCTGCGTCTTCGTCGTCGCCTCGGCGGCGGCCTCGCCCGGGCTGCAATGGATCGCGCCATTCGCTGGCTTCACGATCGCCGAGTACTTCCGCGACCGCGGCCAGCACGCGCTCGTCGTCATCGACGATCTGACAAAGCATGCTGCGACCCACCG
Source organism: uncultured Alphaproteobacteria bacterium (assembly GCA_963845735.1). Lineage (GTDB taxonomy): Bacteria > Pseudomonadota > Alphaproteobacteria > ATCC43930 > CGMCC-115725 > AP-15. The sequence continues at coordinate 70,486 of CAWJTR010000009.1, forward strand.
CGAACTGGCACTGCTGACCCGCGAGCCGCCTGGCCGCGAAGCTTATCCCGGCGACATCTTCTATCTGCATTCGCGCCTGCTCGAGCGCTCGGCGAAGCTGTCGGCCGAGCTCGGCGGCGGCTCGCTGACCGCATTGCCGATCGCCGAGACCGATGCCGGCAATCTCTCCGCCTATATCCCGACCAACCTGATCTCGATCACCGACGGCCAGATCGTCCTCGATTCGCGCCTCTTCGCCGCCAACCAGCGCCCGGCCGTCGATGTCGGCCTCAGTGTCAGCCGGGTGGGCGGCAAGGCGCAAACTGCAGCGATGCGAGCCGTGTCCGGCCGGGTCCGCCTCGACTATGCGCAATTTCTCGAATTGGAAATGTTCACCCGCTTTGGCGGTCTTTCCGACAGCCGCGTCAAGGCGCAGATCACCCGCGGCGAGCGCATCCGCGCCCTGATCACGCAGCCTCGCTTTCGCCGCTCTGCGTCTCGTCGACGAGGTGGCACTGCTCGCGGCGCTGGCCGATGGGGTGTTCGATCCATTGCCGGCGAAGGTCATAGAGGAGGTGCGGGGGCGTGTGGCGGCGCATCTCGACGCGCATGCGGGTGAAAGCGTGACGGCGGTCGGAAAAACGGGGACCCTGGACGATGCGGCGCGCGCAGCCCTGGTCCTCGGCCGTCGGCGATCTCGCCAAAGAGCTCGCGGCCGGTCTCGATCAGCAAGCGAAGGCGCTATGAAAAAGAATTCCGGACTGGCATATTGCGAAAGTTGTGGATTTTCTAGGAAGAGCCCCCGACCCTGCTCATCCGAGACAGGGCCTGTTCCGCGTCGATTACCGCGACCTCGCCGTGCAACAGCTCGGCGGAGTCTATGAGGGGCTGCTTGAGTTGGCGCCCAAATACGCCGAAGAGGATATGGTCGTTATCCGGGAAAGGGGCGCTGACGGCAAATCGGAACTTATCCGACCCGCGAGTGCGCAGATGCCACAAGGCTACGAGTTGACGACGCGGTACTACTCGAAGGGCAGCGTGTACCTCACCACCGACAAGGGAGAGCGGCGCAGCTACGGCAGCTATTACACCCCGGATCATATCGTCTCCTACATCGTCGAAAACACGCTGGCTCCACTGTGCGATGAGCTATCCAAGCTGCTCGACGACGAGATCCGGGAGACCGAAGAGGAATATCACACCGCATTGCCGGACGAGAAGCGCACCATTGCCGAGAAGTTACGCGCGCTCCGCAACGATTTCAGCAATCAAATCTTGAAGCTGCGTGTTCTCGACCCAGCCATGGGTTCGGGTCATTTTTTGGTGCGTGCTTGCCAGTACCTCGCGGAGGAAATCGCCACCAATCCGAACACCGCGGATCAGGACCTGGATGCCGAACTCACGACGAATCGAGCCTGACCTATTGGAAGCGACGTGTCGTCGAAGCATGCATTTTCGGGGTCGACCTAAATCCGATGGCGGTCGAACTCGCGAAGCTAGCTCTGTGGCTGGACACAGTCTCTGTGGATCATCCGTTGAGTTTTCTGGATCTACACCTACTGAGTGGCAACAGCCTGATCGGTGCTCGTTTGGCCGAACTTGGCTCTTTGCCCGACGCGCCTCCGATTTTCGAGAACCGCTTCGGTGCAGAGTTTCGCGATCGGCTGCCGACAATCATCCGAACGCTCCTCGATATTCAACAAATGCCGTCTGATACGACCATTCAGGTAAAAGAGAAAGATCGCCTGCTCCGGACGCATTTTCGCCCTCTTCTGGATGGCTTCCGGACTGTGGCGGATCTGTGGTGCTCACTCTTCTTCCACACGGGAACTAACCGAGTAACTTCCCGAACTTTATGACGTTGCGGTGCAACGCTTAGGGGAATCGCTCAGGCGTGCGGCGATTTATAGACGCAGCAGAATTGTCCGAAGCCGTTTCGTGTGTACACCAATCGGGGATCGATTGCTTCCATTGGGAACTCGAATTTCCTGACATCTTCGAGCCGGACGCCGCAGAACGCGGATTTGACGCCGTGATCGGCAATCCTCCTTATGACGTTCTCTCCGAAAAAGAACTCGGGCGGGACCTCTCGCGGCTGAGGGCGTATTCGCGTCGCGGCCGAGCTATGCACCCTCGCGACGGGGAAAAAACAATTTATATAAGCTGTTCGTTTGCCGCTTCGTCGAGCTGTTGCGGGACGGCGGCCGGCTTGGCGTCATCGTACCGATGGCCCTGCTGGGCGATGACATCTCGGCTCTCGTCCGACGCATGTTGCTGAACAAGGTACTTTTACTAAAATAGATGCCTTCCCACAGAAGGATGACCCCCGCAAGCGCGTGTTCCGCGACGCCAAACTGTCAACTTGCGTTATACATTACTATAAAACTCAAGATCCTGCCGAGCGGTCTAAATATTTTATCTCCCAGATACATCCCGAAGACAAAGTCAAGCCATCCTCTCCAGCCCTCACGCTCAGTACCGGCGATATTCCGCTATACGACCCTAGTAATTTTACTATCGTTAGCTGCTCGCAGGCCGACTGGAATCTCGCCACCCGCATCATGAGCACCGGCCGGCTGGTACGGCTTCGGGAGTATGTGGAATTCTCTCAGGGCGAGGTTAACGAGACCAACCAACGGCAGGCAGGAAATCTGTGCGGTCCGAGTGAGGGACAACTCGTCGTTCGGGGTGCCAACATTTGCTTGTACCTACCCCGTCCAGCGTCTCAAGGTACGGACATTTTCCTCGATACCCGAAAGTTTTTGCTTGAAGCAGGTCCCGATTCGAAAGCATTTCACCACCAGCACGAGCGGGTCGCCGTTCAAGAAAGCAGTCCTCAGAACAATTTTCGACGCGTAATAGCGGCCATAATACCTGCTAAAGAGTTTTGCAACCATACGATTAATTACGTCCCCGCACACATGGCTCAATTACCTCTAAACTTTATCGTAGGATTACTTAATTCTGATCTGATTGATTGGTATTTTCGGCTTGGGAGCACCAACGCCCATGTAAGCCATTACCAACTGTATAATCTGCCGTGTCCAAATTTTGATTTGTCCATAAGCCGGCGAAGCGAAAGGATCATAACAGAGGGTCGGCGCATCATTCGAAGCGAAGATATCGATAGCCTAGAGCAACATTTGGCGGGCCTGATCGATCAGCCGCCCTTTGAGGCTGCAATTCCCTGGATCATCGCGGCCATGGTAGACCAGATAATCGTGAGCGAGCGGGCACGAGGAGAGATTTCACGTTCGGCCCGGTCCAAACTCGCCCAAACTCTCAGATTTGGCAGGATTTGATAGATCGTACTTTAGCGCGGATGGCTGGAATTAGCGAGGAGGAGCATAAGGGATTGAGGGATAGGCTTAACGCGATGTTGTGAGGCGAGGTCGGCGAGGCGCAGGACAGGAGTCCACTGCTGGCACTCACCAAGAGGCCGCAACACGGGACCCCATTTCGCCATAAAGGTGTCGTAGCCTTCCGCTGCTTGATTCTCGGTCGGTAGCACCCCATGATAGCGTTCCCGTCAATTCCCGGTTAGCGAAAATTAATTCCCGGTTAGGCCGAAAAAATTCCCGGTTCGGTGACACGGGAATTGCTCATCAACCATTTGAAAACGCTAGAAGAAATTAGCGGTCGGATGGCCTAATTCGAAGCAATTCCCGGTTATATTCCCGGTTCACGGGAATTAGCCGGCGCGCAGGTATTGGACGGCCTCGTCGCGGCGGAACAGGTAGAGGAGGGTGCGCAATGCCCGACCCGCTCGCATTGCCTGTCCCGTAACCCTTCCATGGCGTGATGATCGCATGTATATGCCTTGATCAACGCCTCAAAAAAGGAGTGTCCAAGCCATGGCACAAACAACGCAGAAGACGAGATTCACGGCAGGCCCGCTGACGTTCGTCGTCAGACATGAATTGTGGGACGGCAACATCCATGATCATGCCGACCAGGGCGTCTCGATAGCCGTGGCGGGGGATGTCGGCGGCAAAGAGACAACCCTGCTGCGGTTCAACTGCTTCGACCAGGAAAAAAGCTACGTCTACGGGCCGGAAAATCCCAATCCGCCGACCGCAGGGCCGACGATGTCCGATGACCTGCCGCAAACGCTGAGCGGCTCGTGCCAGCTTTACCGGATGGACCCGATCGCCGACGGCAATCCGATCGGCTGGACGGTCAGGACCCTGGAGAAGAAGCTCCCGAAGATGCTGGAGAGAGCCGGCTACAAGGAGGTCGCCACGGCGACCGATCTCGCCGAGGTGGGGCGCGTTCTCCCTGAGGTGGAAAGCTGCGCCAGGGCGTTGTTTGCCGCCAAGCGGAACACGGTCAAACATAATCGGGGCACGGAGATCTTCGACGTCGGGAATATCAGGTTTGGGCTCGAAATGCGGCGGCAGGCGGGGGGAGACGGCGGCTTGGCCGTCCACGTCTTGACCGATATCGGCGGGTCGACGGGAAGGGCGTATGTCGAAGAGACCGAGATTCTCGCCTTCGATTGTTTCTGGCAATTCCCGCATTACCACTATGGCCCGCGCAACAAGAACCATCGCATCTTTTGGGACAAGACATTGGTCGAGGACCCGCTCGGCTGGGTCTTTGAACAGTTCGAGAATCGAAAATTGGGGGCCATGATCGAGCGGGCCGGCTACCCGGGGGTCGCGGCCGATCTCGACCTGGACAAGATTGCCGCCATGCTCCCGATCGTGAAGAAGAAGGCCCGCGAGATGCAGGCCGAAGGCGAGCGATTGACCGGTCATCCGGGGCTGCCGTTAGAGATGACCCCGAACCTGGCCGCCCAATAAGGCCCTACGAAAAGCGGGCCGCTGCTGGCGGGACCGCTGTCGCTATCGACGCGGTCCCGCCAACGAAACCTTGCTTAATTCGCGGCTAGCTTGTCCTGCGTCTTCGTGTCGAAGTCGCTGGCGTCGTGGCGCTCGTGCAACTGGCTCGAAGGTTCGCCCGAAAGCCGGTTGACCATGCGCCCGCGCCTGACCGCCGGCCGTTCGAGCAGGGTGTCGGCCCAGCGCTGGACATTCTTGTACTCGTGGACCGCGAGGAATTCGGCCGCCCCATATTGGTTGAACTTCGCCAGCCCGCCATACCACGGGAAAATCGCGATGTCCGCGATCGTATAGGCGGGGCCCGCGACATATTCGCTCTCCGCCAGCCGGCGATCGAGCACGTCGAGCAGGCGCTTTGTCTCCATCGTGAAGCGGTCGATCGCGTATTCGATCTTGACCGGCGCGTAGGCGTAGAAATGGCCGAAGCCGCCGCCGACATAAGGCGTACTGCCCATCTGCCAGAACAGCCACGACAGGCATTCCGCGCGGGCACTAACTTCCGTCGGCAGGAATTCCCCGAACTTCTCGGCCAAGTACACCAGGATCGCCCCGGTCTCGAAGACTCGGATCGGCTTAGGGCCGCTGCGGTCGACAAGCGCCGGGATCTTGGAATTTGGGTTGATCGCGACAAACCCGCTGCCGAACTGGTCGCCGTCGCCGATCTTGATCAGCCAGGCATCGTATTCCGCGCCCTTATGGCCCCGGGCCAGCAGCTCTTCGAGCATGATCGTGACCTTCACCCCGTTCGGGGTGCCCAGCGAGTAGAGCTGCAACGGGTGGCGGCCGATCGGCAGCTCTTTCTCATACTGGGCGCCCGCGGTCGGGCGGTTGATGTTGGCGAACCGGCCAAGTGCCGGCTTGGCAACCCAGACCTTGGGGGGCGTGTATTCGGGCGTATCGGTCATTCGTGAGGCTCCAGGTGTGAAAAGGGGCGCACGCGGACGCCGCGCGCATCGCCTCATCTTACACAATAGGACGGCCGTCGGGCACGCGTTGTGCGCCTAATTTGGCGTTGGCTCACCGGGCTCGTCCGAGAGCGGCCCTCGTCAAGCCGAACCTCTCGCGCGTGGACGTAGATCCCCATAGCGGTGGTCACTCACTTCAGCGCGGCGAATACGCGGCAGCCCGCTGTCATACCACCAGACTCCCTCAATACTCGGAGAGGCCCAGCGGAAAGGCGCCTCCCCTCAAAGCGGGTTTGGGCCGACGACTTGCCAGCGGTGGCGCTCGAAGAGTTTCTGGTGTTCGTCGGCGCTGCTCGGGCGGCGCTCCGCGAGATCCTCGATCAAGCCGCCGGCGGCGGCCGGGGTATAGAGAAACAAGACGCGGCCGGTTTCGCTGCCGGTGTTCTTCCACGCGTGCGGCACGTCGCGCGGCATGAAGGCGCAAGTGCCGGGGCCGCCGACGGCGACCTCGTCGCCGATCTTGAAGGCGAACTCGCCGGCGAGCACCCAGGCGACCTCGTCACTGTCATGGTGCAGATGGAAGAGGCTCGCGGTGCCGGCCGGTAGGGTTTCCTCGAACAGCATGATGCTTTCGTTGGTCTCGCCGCCGAGGAGCTTCATGGCAAACGAGCGGCCGGGCGTCGGCGAGGCGAAATGCTTGCCGCCGCCCGCGGGTACGACAAAGCCTTTCGCTGCGGTCATGTTGGCGTCCTTCCCTGTGGCGGAATCAGCATAAATGGCGGCGGCTCGCTTCGCCAGCGCCCGGACTCGGCGGTGACAGCTTAGATGTGCTCTAGTCTAATCGGAACGGTAGCCATCCCCTTCACAGGAGTTTACATGCCCACCATCACCACCAAGGACGACACGGAAATCTTCTACAAGGACTGGGGTTCGGGCCAGCCGATCGTGTTCAGCCACGGCTGGCCGCTGTCGGCCGATGATTGGGACACGCAACTGTTGTTCTTCCTCAATCATGGCTATCGCGTTATCGCCCATGACCGCCGTGGCCACGGTCGTTCGACCCAGACCGGCGACGGCCATGATATGGACCATTATGCCGACGATCTGGCGGCTCTGACGGCGCATCTCGACCTGAAAAACGCCATCCATGTCGGCCATTCCACCGGTGGCGGCGAGGTCGCGCACTATCTCGGACGGCATGGCGAAGGCCGGGTGGCCAAGGCGGCGCTGATCAGCGCGGTGCCGCCGCTGATGCTGAAGACGGCGGCCAATCCGCAGGGCCTTCCCAAGGAGGTGTTCGATGGCCTGCAGGCGCAACTTGCCGCCAATCGTTCGCAATTCTATCGCGACGTGGCGGCGGGGCCTTTCTACGGCTACAACCGGCCGGGTGCGAAAGCCTCGGAGGCGGTCATCCAGAATTGGTGGCGCCAAGGCATGATGGGCGGCGCCAAGGCGCATTACGACGGCATCGTCGCCTTTTCCCAGACCGATTTCACCGAAGACCTCAAGAAGATTACCGTCCCGGTGTTGGTCATGCACAGCGAAGACGACCAGATCGTGCCCTATGTCGCCGCCGGGCCGCTGTCCCATAAGCTGCTGAAAAGCGGAACCCTGAAAACCTACAAGGGCTTCCCGCACGGCATGCCCACTACGGAAGTAGACACAATCAATGCCGACCTGTTGGCGTTCATCAAAAGCTAGACCCCGCCCAGCACAGTAGGGCAGGTGAGCGACGCATAACCCGCCGTGGCGCCCACGGAAACGACGATGGTGGGTTACGCGCCGCGCCACCCGCCCTACGCTCGCTGAGCCTGGAGGCGTTGTCTGATTTCCTCGACCGCAAGCCATATCTGATGCGGCGTCTCGCGGCGCAATTATTGCCGCCGGCTCGCCCGATCACCACAACCTCCGCTCAGAACACTCGTGCGGCGTCGGCGGCTTTGATGCTAATACGCGGCCTATGCCGGTCACCATCGTCCCGTTGCCGCGGAAAGAGTTGAACCAGGGATTCCGCGGCCGTTTCCCGCGCCTGTCCGAGCTGCATCAGACGCTACGGATGGTGCTCAAGGACCGCCGGTACTTCCATTACAAGCAAGGCCGTAGCTTTTCCGGGCTGCGCGAAGATTATCCGCTGCCGCGCGCGATCGAGATCGAAACGATCAACAAATGCAACAGCACCTGCGGCTTCTGCCCGGTGAACCGGTTTTCCGATCCGCGCCCGCTCGCCCGGATGCCGGAGCAACTGTTCCGCAAAATCATTGACGATCTAGCGTCGCACCGTTTTTCGGGCTTTCTCGCTCTCTACAGTAACAACGAGCCGTTTCTCGACAAGCGCATCTTCGACTTCGCCGCTTATGCGCGGCAGGCGTTGCCGCGGGCGACGATCAGCATCTTTACCAACGGCCAAGCGCTCGATATCGCCAAGGTCGATCGGATTCTGCCGAACCTCGACGTGCTGCGGATCAACAATTACGGGCGCACCCCGAAGCTGCATCCGAACATCGCCCGCATCGTCGAACACCTCGACGCCGAGCGGCCCGACCTCGCGCGCAAGGTCCAAGTGTACCGGCGGCTGTTGACCGAAATTAACAGCAGCCGCGGCGGCAATGCTCCGAACCGCAAGCGCTTTCCGGCGACCTATCGCAGCCGCTGCGCCTATCCCTTTTTTCAGATGGTGGTGCGGCCAGACGGCAAGCTCAGCCTCTGCTGCAATGACGCGCTGGGCCAGGAGACGCTTGGCGATCTGTCGGTGCAGAGCATCAGCGAGGCCTGGAACGACAGCCGGCGTCGAACTGTGCAAGATCTGATGCTGCGGGGCCGGGACAATCTCGATGTCTGCCGACATTGCGACAATCAGCATGTCGCAAAACCGGCCCGCGTCGCCGGCAGGGACTTCCACTGAACCGCCGCGTCGCCAATCGGCGACGCGGGCACCAGGCAAAACGGCTCGGGTGACGGGCGCGACGAGGGCATAGCACACGGATCACGCCCTTCTCGGTCTAGCCGGCCGCCGCCGACCACCACCTTGTCGTGCGGCCAGCGGCGAGCCGGGCAATGCCGTTTCCCTTGGCGCCCCGCTTGGCCGGGCGCCAGACGCGGCGGCAGGGGCGAGGCCATGCCGCCCCGCCCCCGTCCCTAGGCTATTTGCCGGTCTCGACTTCGGCTTTCTCCATTGTCGGGTGTGCACTACACCTCCCGCATTCGGGAGGGCTGAGCCAAATCGTCCCCAAATCCTGGTTGGAGTAGTGGCTCGGGCCGATCTTCCAGCCGTGGACATAGGAGCGCAGCGCTACCAGCCGGTTCCACCAAAACGTGTGGATATAATGCGCCTCCTCGTCCAGCACGCGCTTGTTGTACTGGAGCATCAGAGCGCGCTGCTTCGCGAGGTCGGTCTCGTGCAGCATCTTCTGGTAGATGTCGAGTTCTTGCGGATCCTCGTAGTAGCCGTAATTCGCGTCGCTGACCGAGCGCGGCAACCAGGGTTGGACATCCAACACCGGGTTGACGATGCCGTGGCAACTGCCGCCGGTCGAGACGCTGAAATCGCCGCTGCGCAGCGCGGCGAACCATGGACCGGTCGGGACGACGCGCTGCGTCACATGCAGTCCGATCTTGCTCCATTGATCAATCAGCCAAATCCCGAGATATTTGTATGGCTGATCAACGTTGCGGTTCACCAGCTCGAAGCTGAGGCCTTCGGCGCCGGCCTCCTTTAGCAGCCGGCGCGCCTCGGCCCGCGACTTCTCGATATCTGGCCAGAAGCCGGCAATTTGTTCCAGCTGGGACTTGTCCGGCGCCAGCGGCGAGCCCGGAAAGGTCAGGCTTCCGACCGTGTGCATGAGGCTTACCTTGGAAAGACCCGGCACGCTGCCCCAGCGGTCGAGCGCCAGGGTCAGGGCGCGACGCACCCGCACGTCGTCGAACGGCTTTTTCTTGTGGTTGATCCAGGCCCCCAAGGTGCAGTTCCAGTCGCTCTGCTGCACCACGATCTTGTCGCCAAGTTCTTCCTTCAGCTGGTCGATCGCGGAGGGCGGATAGCCGCGAAACTCGGTCGCGGCGCGATCGGAGCGGATCGCATCGAGTTGCACCGCCTGCTTTGGCGCATAGATGCCGATGAACCCGTCGAGGTAAGGCAGCCCCTTGTGGTAATAGTCCGGGTTGCGCACCCCCTTGATCAACTGGCCGGCTTCGTATCCGGCGAACTTGAACGGGCCGGACCCCAGGATGTTGTGCTCGTACCAGTGGATGTCCTTATCGAGCACCTTCTTTTGATAGATCCAGTTATAGGGGTCGGCCAGCGCCGGCAGAAAGGCGCTGGTTGCGAACTTCAGACGAATGACGACGGTGCTCGGGTCTGTGGCCTCGATCTTGTCGACCATCATGAAATTGCTGGAACGCGGGCTTGGTTCTCCTTCCGGCGGAAAGGCGATCTTGTTGAGGCTCGCCGCCACGTCCTCGGCGGTCAGCTTGTCGCCGTTGTGGAACTTGACGTCGTCGCGGATCTTGAAGGTATAGGTCTTGCCGCCATCCGTCGGCCTCGGCATCGCGGCGCACAGGTCGCAGACGATGTCGGTGGTCGATCCCGGATTGTACGGATTGATCCTGATCAAGACGCTGTAGAACGGCGCCGCCGAGTGAATCGTCGCGTAGGTCTCCTCGCGCTGCGCGTCGAAGCTCGGCGGCGAGTCCGCCGGGATCATGTAGGTCAGGGTGCCGCCATATTTTGGCGTTTCCTGCGCCCGCGCGGGTGTCGCCATCCCGAGGGCGACACCAAAACCAGCCGCCCACAACCAGAACCCTCGCGTCATCGCTTCCTCCCCTGCGGATCGGCCCTGTTGCCTGGCCTATACCCCAACCGTAGAGCTGGAATGCAAAAATGTCTATTGTGTTTGCGCCGAGATTTTAGGCCGCCGTCATCATCGCGACGATCTCGCGCTCGGTTTTGCGCACGAAGAAGTGCCAGAGGCGGCCTATCGCATCAACCGCCCGCAGGGACATCGGCATCGACGATGCGAATCTTTTGACATCATGATGTCCTGCGTTTAGCATCAGCGCATGCGGACGACGCTGACCCTGGATGACGACGTCGCAGCCAAGCTCAGGACGGAATCGCAACGCGCCGGCCGGTCTTTCCGTGAGATCGTCAACGAGACGCTGCGCCAGGGGCTGGAAAGCCGGCGCGCCACCGCCCAGCGGCGGGCCTTCAAGGTGACGGCCCGCGATCTCGGTAAGCTCAAACCGGGGCTTTCCCTGGACAATATCGCAGAGCTCATCGAGCATGTGGAGGGCTCGGTTCACCGGTGATCCTGGTCGACGCGAACCTGCTGCTTTATGCCTATCACCCGAGAGCGGAGCAGCACGAGCAAAGCCGCGCCTGGCTCGAAGCCGTGCTCTCGGGGCCTGATCTCGTTCGCTTCGCTTGGCTTACGCTCTGGGCCTTCTTCAGGATCGCGACAAATCCCCGAGTGTTCGAACGTCCGCTGTCCACGACGGAAGCCGAAGCGGCGATTTCCTCCTGGCTCGCTGAGCCGGTCGCCGGAATTCTCGAGCCGGGCGAACGGCACTGGGATATCCTGCGCGGTCTCGTTCGCGACGGACAGGCTGCCGGTCCGCTGGTCATGGACGCCGTCCTCGCCGCAATCGCGCTCGAACATGGCGCTACGGTCTGCACGACGGATCGCGACTTCTCGCGGTTTTCCGGGCTCAAATGGACAAACCCCCTCGCGGGGAACCGCTGACGAGCGCGAGAACTGTCAGGGGGCTCACAATGATGGGCCAGGCAACCGAATGCGAACTTCGGAATCTGGACAGTAGGGCCAACTCTGATTAGACCCTGCCCCACTTTAAGAATGGTGGGACGATATGAGCGGAGAGGAAATGCCTGGCGATATGACGGACGGCTTTCACCTGGTGGTGGAGGCGCTGAAGCTGAACGGGGTCGACACGATCTTTGGGGTGGCCGGCATCCCGATAACCGATCTCTTGCGCTTGGCGCAGAACCGAAGGCATCCGCTACCTCGGCTTTCGCCATGAGCAGTCGGCCGGGAACGCGGCCGCGATCGCCGGGTATCTGACTCAGAAGCCGGGCATCTGCATGACCGTCTCGGCGCCCGGCTTCCTGAACGGACTGGTCGCCCTGGCCAACGCCACGACCAACTGCTTCCCGATGATTATGATCAGCGGGTCGAGCGACCGGGCGATCGTCGATCTCGAGCAGGGCGATTACGAGGAGATGGACCAGCTGGCCGTCGCCCGGCCTCATTGCAAAGCGGCCTATCGCGTGAACCGCCCGCAGGATATCGGCATCGGCATCGCCCGGGCGATCCGCGCCGCTTCGTCGGGGCGCCCGGGTGGGGTCTATCTCGACCTAACGGCCGAGGTGCTCGGCTCGGCGATCGATGTGGAGACGGCCAAGAAGTCGCTGGTCAAGGTCGTCGACCCGGCGCCGCTGCAGCCCCCGGCCCCGGATGCGGTCGCGCGCGCCATCGAATTGCTGGCGAACGCCCAGCGCCCGCTCGTGATCCTCGGCAAGGGTGCGGCCTATGCCCGGGCGGATGAGGAAATCCGCTCGTTTGTCGAGACGACGGGCATTCCGTTCCTGCCGATGTCAATGGCCAAGGGCCTGTTGCCCGACGAGCATCCGCAATCGGCCGCCGCCGCCCGCTCCTATGCGATCGGCAATGCCGATGTCGTGGTATTGGCCGGAGCGAGGCTAAACTGGCTGTTGTCCCACGGCCGGGCGCCGCTGTGGTCCCCGAACACGCAGTTTGTGCAAATCGACCTCTCTCCGACCGAATTCGACAGCAACCGGGCGATCGCAGCGCCGGTCGTCGGCGACATCAAATCGGTGTTCGCGGCCTTCAACGCAGCACTCAAACCCGGACAGATCAGGCGTCAGGCGGCTTGGGCCGACGAGATCGGCAAGCGCAAGCAGCAGAATGTCGAACGCATGGCGGCACGGCTCAACGCCGATCCGAGCCCGATGAATTTTTCCTCCGCATTGCGCGCGGTGCGCAACGCGCTCGCCACCCAGCCCGATGTCTACATCGTCAACGAAGGCGCCAACACGCTCGATTTCGGCCGCAACATCATCGACATGGACAAGCCCCGTCACCGGCTCGACAGCGGCACCTGGGGCGTCATGGGCATCGGCATGGGCTACGCCATTGGCGCGTCCGCGGTGACCGGCAAGCCGGTGGTCGCGATCGAGGGCGACAGCGCGTTTGGTTTCAGCGGGATGGAGATCGAGACGATCTGCCGCTACGAATTGCCGGTGACGACGGTCATCTTCAACAATAACGGCGTCTACCGTGGCGACGCACCCGGCAACCCGTACTCGCCGACTGGCCTACTCCGCGACGCGCGCTACGAGAAGATTATCGAGGCGTTCGGCGGGGCGCGGCTACCACTGTACCGACACGCCGAGCCTGACAAAGGCGTTGACCGAGGCGCTCGCGTCGGGCAAGCCGGCGCTGATCAATGCCGTCATCGACCCGACGGCCGGCACCGAGAGCGGGCATATCCAGAGCCTCAATCCGCGGAGCGCCGCCGCCCCCAGGACATAAGGTCGGGGCCGCGACCTTCGGGTGGAAGAGGGGAGTGTTCTCACGGGATTAAGGTAATAGAGCGCTCCGAGCAGGCGGGGCCGCCGCAACTCAGGATGTGACGACGCCCATGGCGGAACTCGACCGCGTCACGACCGAAGCCGAAGCGCCGCACCATCGCGGCAGTGCCGGCGAGGTGTTTTCGGTGGCGCTGCGGCTCGGGCTGACCTCGTTCGGCGGTCCGATCGCCCATCTCGGCTATTACGAGCGGACCTATGTCCGACAGCGGCAATGGCTGTCGCCGGACGAATACGCCGGGCTCGTCGCCTTGTGCCAGATGGTGCCGGGTCCGGCCAGCAGCCAGACCGGCTTCTTGATCGGGCTGCGCCGCGCCGGCTGGGCTGGCGCGTTTGCGGCCTGGGCTGGCTTTACGTTGCCCTCGGCGATCGTGATGTTCGGCTTCGCGCTGTTGGCGCCGCGGCTCGAAGGGCCGACAACCGACGCGGTCTTGCACGGCTTGAAGCTGGTCGCCGTCGCGGTTGTCGCGCAGGCGGTGTGGAGCATGGCCCGCAATCTGTGCCCGGACCGGGCGCGAGCGGCTCTGGCGCTCTTGGCGGCGGCGCTGTTGCTGGTCGTCAGCGGCAGTCTCGTCCAGATCGCGGCGCTGCTGATCGGCGCGGTCGGCGGGGCGCTGCTGTGCCGCGACCTCCCTGCCGCGCCGGGACTGCCGGCGATGCCGGTCAGCTTGCGGACAGGCGGGGTGGCGCTGGCGCTGTTTCTGATCCTGCTGGTCGCGCTGCCGCTCGCCGGCGCCGCGGCGCCGCACAGCCTGCTGGCGCTGGCGGGCATCTTCTACAAGGCGGGCGCGCTGGTATTCGGCGGCGGCCACGTCGTGCTGCCATTGCTGCGCGACGCCCTGGTGCCGCAGGGCTGGTTGTCGGACAGCACCTTCCTCGCCGGCTACGGCGTAGCCCAGGCGATACCGGGGCCGCTATTCACCTTCTCCGCCTATCTCGGCGCCATCGTGGCGCCCGCCGGCGCCGGCGCTGCGTTGCTGTGGTCGAGCGTTGCGCTGGCATTCATATTTCTGCCGGGCTTGCTGATCGCGCTGGCCGGTCTGCCGGTGTGGCTGTGGCTCGGGCATCACCCGGCCGCGCGGGCGGCGCTGGCCGGCGTCAACGCCGCCGTCGTCGGCGTTCTCGGGGCGGCGCTCTACAACCCGATCTGGCTGAGCGCCGTCGCCAGCGGCCGCGATGTCGCGATTGCTCTGGCGGGCTTTCTGCTGCTCGAGCGCTGGCGGGTCCCGCCGCTCGCCATCGTGATCTTTTGCGTCGTCGCGGCGCTGATATCGGCTTTGGTTCGCTGACGCTCGCGGACCGTCCCCGACAGCGATGGCCGGCGCCCGATTCGCTCCGCTGTTGACGCCTAACCCGACACGGTTCCGGCGACTGCCGCCGCAGCGCCGGCTCGTCTGTCTCGCCGCCATTTTCCTGCCGTCATTCCTGCCGCTGATGCGGCGTTGCCGTTTTGGCGAGAGGTTGCGGCAGCGGATCGGAGCATTGGCGGCGACGATCGTTGCTTGGATCCCGGGATCGGGTTAAGCGACGGGGCGCGATGTGCCGGCACCGGGGGGATTCGGCGATGGCGAGGGGGTTGCTTATTCTGTGCTTTGCTGATGGTCGGGGCGGCCGGTGCGCGGGCCGCTCGCCGTCGGCGAGCGTCTATCTCGAAGAGCTGACCTGGCCCGAGCTGCGGGCGGACATTCAGGCAGGCAAGACGACGATCCTGGTGCCGATCGGCGGAACCGAGCAGAACGGCCCGCAGATGGCGCTCGGCAAGCACAACATTCGGGTCCATGTGCTGGCGGGCAAAATCGCCCGCGCGCTCGGCAACGCGCTGGTGGCGCCGGTCATCGCCTATGTCCCCGAGGGCGATATCGAGCACCCCGAAGGGCATCTGAAATTTCCCGGCACGATCACCGTCCCGGTCGGCGCTTTCGAGCAAACCCTCGAATATGCCGCCAAGAGCTTCAAGCTCGCCGGCTTCCGCGACATTGTCTTTTTGGGCGACCACGGCGGCTACCAGACAGGTCGAAAAGGCGGT
The DNA here is from genome assembly GCA_963845735.1 of uncultured Alphaproteobacteria bacterium. Lineage (GTDB taxonomy): Bacteria > Pseudomonadota > Alphaproteobacteria > ATCC43930 > CGMCC-115725 > AP-15. The sequence continues at coordinate 85,861 of CAWJTR010000009.1, forward strand.
GGCGGAGCGGCTCGATCGGGAATGGGCCGCGACCCCGGTCCGGGCCTGGGCGAGCTGAGGGAATACTATCGTGCGAGCGAGGTCGAATTCGGCCAGTTGCTGAAGAGCAAAGGCTACAGCGAGGCCGAGATCGGGTCCCATGCCGGGCTCCTCGACACCTCGCTGATGATGGGGACGGATCCCAGCCTGGTGCGCACCGACCTGCTGGGCGAGACCAAGCCCGGCGACGGCGATCCACGGCGACCCGCGCCATGCGAGCGTGGCACTCGGCCAGCTCGGCGTCGATCTGATCGTGTCGCAAACCGTCGCCGCGATCAGAAATGACCTAGCCCACCGGTGAATCGAGCCGCCCGCGCGGCGACCACGGCCGTCTTCTTCTTCCGTAGCTTTTATTCGGAGGTTGTCTTGCGCCAGCCGATCCGCCGCTGGTTCCGCATCGCCCTGTGGGTCGTCCCGTTTCTGGCGCTCGGCGCTGGAGTTTGTGCATTGCCGATATGGCCCGCAAGCGGTGTGGCGGACGGGTTCGAGCGCCTGTGCTCGGCCGCCGCGGCGTTCGTGCATGTGGCGCAGTCCGCCGCGGCCCCCGCGGCCGCGCCGCGCTCGGTGCCGGCGGCTGCGGCAGCCGGCCCGCCACCGTCATCAGCCCCCGCGTCGATCGAAACCGTACCGGGAATGCCGCCGGTCCTGAACCCGGCCAACCTCTACAGCGCGGCCGGGGCCAACATGCTGAGCCCGGCGGTGGCCGGAGCACTGCCGCGCGTCTATGTGCCAAATCTGCAGTCCAACGACGTCTACGTGATCGATCCGGCAACCCGCAAGGTGGTCGATCGTTTTCCGGTGGGGTTCCTTCCGCAGCACGTGATCCCGTCCTGGGACCTGCAGACCTTGTGGGTCGCCAATAACGGCCGCCGCCGCTCCGACGGCAGCCTGACGCCGATCGACCCGAAGACGGGCTTGCCCGGCCCCCACATTTTCGTGGCCGACCCCTACAATATGTATTTCACCCCCGACGGGAAGGCAGCGATCGTCGTTGCCGAGCGGTTGAAGCGGCTCGATTTCCGCGACCCCCACACGATGGCGCTGGAGCAGTCGGTGCCGACCCCCGGATGCTCGGGCGTCAACCACGCCGACTTCTCGATCGACGGAAGCTACGCGATCTTCACCTGCGAGTTCCGCGGCGGCGGCTTGGTCAAGGTCGACATGGTCAACCGCAAGGTAGTTGGCTATCTAAAGCTCGACGCGTCGGGCATGCCGCAGGACATCCGCATCTCGCCCGACGGCAAAGTCTTTTTCATCGCCGACATGCGCGCCGACGGGGTGTTTGTCGTCGACGGCGACAGCTTCACCAAGGTCGGTTTCATCCACACCGGCATCGGCACCCACGGGCTCTACCCGAGCCGCGATGGCACCAAGCTCTATGTTGCCAACCGCGGCTCTCACAAAGTCCACGGATCGCCGCATGGCCCCGGCAGCATCGCGGTCATCGATTTCGCCACCCGCACGGTCGAAAAGACCTGGCCGATCCCCGGCGGCGGCAGTCCCGATATGGGCAATGTCAGCGCCGACGGCAAACAGCTGTGGCTGTCCGGGCGCTACGACAATGTCGTCTACGACATCGACACGAATACCGGCGCCGTGACGAAAATTCCGGTCGGCAAAGAACCGCACGGCCTGACGGTGTGGCCGCAACCTGGCCGCTACTCGCTCGGCCATACCGGCAACATGCGTTAACGGATCGGCCAACGCGAGCGCTGCGATCCCCCTGTAATCGCCGCTCCGTATCAATGGTTCAGGATCTCGTTTGCCGTGCGAATCCTCCACTGGTGATCGCGCCGTCGGGGCGCCCACAGAGAAATGCGGGCTGGATTTTCATGAAACCAGCGCGATGCCACTTGCTGGCGGAATTCGAGCCTTTCGCAGCAGGTGCGCCGGAAAAAGCCCGGCTCCGCCTTGCGATTGGCAGGACGTGGCAAGGGGGGTAAAACCATGCCCATCGTTCACAAAAGGTTGCCCGAAACGGGCGATCACCCGGTAGGTTCCGCCTCGCCAACTGAATCCGGGGCCACGAAACATGAACATCATCGGAATTTCTTGCGGTTATCACAACTCTGCATGCTGTCTGCTGCAGGACGGTCGGCTTACGGCAGCCGCTCAGGAGGAACGGTTTTCCAGGGTTAAGAACGACAAATCATTTCCTGCGACGGCCTTTCGCTACTGCTTGAACTATGCTGATCTCACCATTGCGGACGTAGACTGCATCGCCTTCTACGAAGATCCGTGCCAGAAGCTGAGTCGGCAGCTTTGGATGGGAATGCTGCCGGGATTAACTCCGGATCGGCGCGCCTCAATTCGGAGCCGGGCAATCGGAACGTATCCTCCGGAGGAGATACGAATAGTTACCGGGTACGACGGTCCGATCGAGATCGTTGATCATCACCTGTCTCATGCATCAAGTGCATATTTTTTTTCAGGCTTTGAGGAAGCGGCGATACTGACCGTCGACGGCGTCGGTGAATGGCCGACGACCACCTACAGCTCGGGAAGCGGCGCCGAGATCAAGCGTCTTGGCAGTGTCGAGTTTCCGGATTCACTCGGCCTGTTTTACAGTGCCGTAACCGGCTACTTAGGGTTCGAGGTGAATGAGGGAGAGTACAAAGTAATGGGTTTGGCGCCCTACGGGCGACCGACATACATAAAGCAAATACGCGAGATAATCGAAAACGGCCCGCGCGGGGAGTTCAGGCTAAATCTGAAATATTATGCCTTCCTGCAGACCGACAGGATGTTCTCCGATGATCTCCCCGAACTGCTCGGCAATCCGCCACGGTCCCCTGAGTCGGAGATCACCCAGTTCCACATGGATGTAGCGCGCAGCGCTCAGGTGGTGCTGGAGGAAGTGCTGCTCAGCAAGGTTCGTTATTTGCACGGCATCTTCCCAAGCGAAAACCTCTGCATGGCGGGCGGGGTGGCCCTCAATGTGGTAGCCAATTCAAGGTGCCTGAGCGAAGGGCCCTTCAAGCGGATGTTCGTACAACCCGCGGCCGGCGATGCCGGCGGCTGTCTCGGCGCAGCAGCCGTCGCGCATGTCAGACGTTCGGGTGTCCGTCCACGCCAGCAACGACTGGAGCATGTCTATCTCGGTCCGGCGAACTCCGCGGACGAGACCTGGCGTGTTCTGCGTTCGTCCGGCGTCTCGTTTCGAGATTACCGCGCGGACGAAGCGGGGCTTATCGAAACGACGGTGGATCGGTTGGTCGAGGGGCAGGTCGTGGCCTGGGTCTCTGGACGCATGGAGTTCGGGCCGCGCGCTCTCGGAGCAAGGTCGATCCTTGCCGATCCGCGGCGCCCGGAAATGCGGGACCGAATCAACGCTCTGGTCAAGCAGAGGGAGGGTTTTCGCCCGTTTGCACCCGCTGTGCTGGAGGAATTCGCGGCAGAACATTTTGCTTTGAATCACTCTTCCCCTTTTATGTTGGAGGTATGTCAGGTCGTCTCGTCGATCCAACTTCCCGCGGTCACGCATGTCGATGGCTCGGCGCGCATTCAGACAGTAACTCCGTCGACGAACAAACGCTTTGCCGAATTGATCAAGCATTTCCATAGCCGCACCGGCTGTCCAATCCTGCTCAATACATCCTTCAATCTGCGTGGGGAGCCGATTGTTTCTTCGGTTTCCGACGCAATCTCGACATTCGGTCGCTCTAAAATCGATGCTTTAGTGCTGGAAGATTTTGTGATCCAAAGAGCTGATATTCCTCAGGCGTGGCAAAACTTCGGACGCGTTCGCCCCCAAGCTGCGCACGAGTTCACTGTGTATACGATGTTATGAAGCAGTGGGGTCGATGGCGATTACCGGCGGATCTCCCCAAGCTTGAAGGGGGCGGCGGCATGAAAAAAATTTTGAAGTCGGTCATTCATTACTTGGGATACGAAATTCAAGCTCTTCCGAGGCCTAACCGTTATGCGCTGTTCGAAGAATCAGATGACCGCGACTACGAACAACTGAGATCGTTTGCGGCGCGGGCCGCTCGATTTTCCGCATCTGCGCAACAGGCCAACGCTATTCGCAGTCTTTATCATACGGGATTGCTCACGGATCAGTCGCAGACGTCATATAGCCGATTTGAAATCGGTGACGAGAACACGTTGAGCCTGGGAGTGTGGAGACGGGAAAGCCCAGGCATGCAGATGCCGTTCATTCGCGACCCAAGGAAAGATGACGAGTGGTTCTATTGGGCGAAACAGGAACGTATCGAGCCAAAGCGGGCCCGGTGGCGCGTTGTCCTGCTCGGGGAATCGGTCGCGAGGGGCTACTTTTACGATCCGCATTTCAACCCTGCAGGTGTGCTGCAGACGATCCTCGAATCCGTGTTGGGACCGGGGAAGATCGACGTGGTCGATTTGGCCAGGTCAAATTTGAGGATTCCGGAGCTCAGAGCGTGCATCGGGCAGAGCCTCGCGTTGTCGCCCGATCTACTGGTGATTTTTGCCGGCAACAACTGGCATCCGCATCTTTCGGAATCCGACATTCCCTACGTCGAGAGCCTGTTGCGGCAGCAGGGCGTACCGGGGATGAAAGCCTATCTGGACGAGAAGAGGGAACAGTCCGCCCGGAGTCTCGATAAGTCAAGCCAATGGGTTGCTGGCGCCGCGCAACGTGAAGATCGTTTGGGTTATCCCGGAGTTCAATCTACGAGACTGGATGGATCCGTTGTCGGGCGCGCCGCTTCTTCCCGGAGACGGCAACAAGCGTTGGCGCGAGTTGGATATGCAGATGAGGCAGGCGGTTCGCGATGGCGATTGGGCGTGCGCGCAGAAGTCAGCTGAACAAATGACCAGGTTGGACGGCGGCACAAGCTCGGTGCCGCTGCGTGTTCTCGCCACCTCCTGTCATGCCCAGAAAGATATTGCCGCCGAACGGGGGTACCTGGAGCTGTGTCGTGAGGCGGAAGGCTGGGACCCCTCGTTTTCGTTTTGCCCTCGCGTGTTCCTGTCGACCCAGAAAGCCCTCAGGGAAGCGTCGGCGTTTCCCGGCAATGCCGTCGTCGATCTGCCGGAGATATTCGGGCGCCACCTCGATGGGGGGTTGCCGGGCCGGCAATTGTTCCTCGACTACTGTCACATGAGCGCGGAAGGGATCAATCTTGCCAGTGCCGAGATTGCAGCCCGCATCTTATCCCTTGTTGCCGGCATGCAGGTATCCGCTGGCAGTCTTCTCGATAAAGCTCATGCTCCCCCGGCAGAGATAGAAGGTAGGGCGTGTTTCCTTGCGGCAGCGCACAACGCGGCGTTTTACCAGGGCTATGAAATTGTCAACTATTGGTGCTGCAGGGCGCTGCGCTTTTGGACAGAGTGTGCGCAGCTGATGGCGCGTTTCGCCGAATACGTCACCTCTCGCGACCTTCCAATGATGCTGTGCAAGCCCATGCTTGAGTTTGACGCGCTCGACCGGTTGGATACTCGGGACTACCTCGGTCACGGCAGAATGCGGCGTCTGGACATAACGTTTGGCGATGCCGCGGTGGCCGCGCTTGCCGACATCGGCATCAAGATAGAGCGAGAAATTGCCGATCTGCGTATAAACGAGCATTCGGCGAGGACCGGACCAAAGGAGCTGACCGACTTCTTCTATAGTGCCGCGATACCCGCAGTTTCCGACCGTGGTTGGACGAGCCGCTCGTTCCCAACGAATCGCGGCTCGCATTCGATCTACGCATCGGCGTTCTGGGAAACATCAGTTTTTGTCTTCTTTGCCGAGAAGGGTCGGGACATTGGTATCACCTTCACTTATCGGGTCCGGTTGTCGTCCCTGCCGCACGGCACAGTCACTGTCGATGTAAATGGCAGTCGTCTTGCCGAGTTGCCTGCTGAACCGACTTGGTGCACGCGGCGAATATTTGTCGCGAATCACTATATCGTGGACGGCCTCAACAAAATATCGATTTCTTGGCCGACTGATGAACCTCCTGCCGATGTCTTGCTGAGTGAAGCGGCGGATAGTCTTCTCGCTATGCGGCTTCCCTACTTTTCCAGGGTCTTTGGCGAGATCCACACTTTATCGGTTGGTTAGGACTCGAAGGCTACCACCGGTCCGAACGGAGCTTACCACTTCCATGGATGCGGTGGCGGCCTTCCGTCGGCACATCCAGGACGAAGTCGGCTCGTTCCGCCACCGTGGTCGCCGAAGAAAAGTTAGCACGCGCAGGGCTTGGTGGGTCCTTGAGGGCCTAGCGCTGGTTCCATTTGTCGTCGGAGCGTCGGGCAAAGTACGATGCTTCCGCGCTTGCGGGTGACGCGGCGGCCGAGACGGAGGGAGGCGGCGTATGGCAACGGATTACAGCATCTGTCTGGGAACGGCTGGCTGGGGCGTATGGCACAGTCCGGATGCCGGAAATTCGTGGATACGCCATCGCGCCCCGTTTCCGCTCAATAGCCGGATCCAGGCTTTGGTCGCCCATCCCAAAGAGGCGCAAACCGTTTTCGCCGGCGGCGATACCGGCTTGTTCGTCAGCCGCGACGGCGGGGCGCGCTGGGAATGCATCGGCGCCGATGGGGCTCTGCCGACGATCTGGTCGCTGACCATCGACCCGGTCGATCCCGATATTCTGTTTGCCGGCACGCGCCCGGCCGGGGTCTATCGCTCGCGAGACGGCGGATTGCAGTGGGAGAAATTGGCGGTAGACGCCGCCCGCGAGTGTTCGATCGGCGAAGCCTTTGTGACCAGCCTAGTCGTCGACCCCGACGATCATCGCATGGTCTGGGCCGGGGTGGAAATCGACGGCGTCTTCCGCAGCCTGCGACGGCGGGGACACCTGGACGCACCTCGAGACGGGTTTGTACGATCCGGACATTCACGCCGTGACGATCGCGGCGACGCAGCCCAAGCGCCTATACGCCAGCACGGCGCGCGAAGTGTTTGTCAGCGACAATCTGGGCGAGAGCTGGCAGCCCTTGGGCATTAAGGAGAAATGGCCGCTGCCCTATGCCCGCGGCATGGCAGTCAAAGCCGATGATCCCGGCGTGCTGTTCGCCGGCTGCGGCGAGACCACGACGGGTGAAAAGGGCCACGTGCTCCGCACCGCAAACTTCGGTGAGACCTGGGAGATCCTGCCGCTCCCGGCCCAGCCAAATGCCACCGTCTGGGGGCTCGCCACGCATCCCGCCGACCCCGACCGCATCGTGGCGTTCAGCCTGTTCGGCGAGGTCTACGTCACCGAGGATGCCGGCGCCTCCTGGCGCAAGATCGCGCGCGAATTCGGCGAGATCCGAGCCGCGGTCTGGGTTCCAAACTAATTTTTATCCCAATCCGGTTAGCACAGGGAGCGAAGAATGTTCCAGCGGTGGATTGGTCGAGAATACGACAGCACCCGACTTCTGATCCTAGGGGAAGGCGCCTACTCATGGTGAGAAGCCGATGAACTGCGGCGTCCTTCGCCGCAACATTCAATAGAATCTGTAAAATGGGCCATCGAGAATTTTCCGAACTGCGGGCGGTTTTTTGGGATGGTGTCACGGGCCTTGGCTAACGAGGAAACCCCAACGAAAGATCGCCTTCAATTCGTATGGGATCGGGCAGCCTTTACGAATTACGTCTCGGTGACGGTTGGCGACGGTTCTCGCACCCGCCCGATCCCCGCGATGTGGGCGGACGCCAAGCGGGATTTCCCTGCCCAAGTCTCGAAGCTGGCTCCCCGCCGGCTGATCGTGCTCGGCATAACCATGTGGGCAATGATGCCAGAGGCCGATATTTACATTACGGACGATGTGCAAGGATACCGCCTCAACGGTGGCGAGATAATGATGTGCTGCGCTGTCAGCCATCCCGCAGGCAGACTGTCATGGCGAAAACTTGCCAGCGTGATCCACTTCACCTACGAAGCGCAGTTCAGAGCCTAAGCAGTTCAGAGCCTAAAGTCAGTACAGAAATCGACAATCGTTGTTCAGATAGTCGCCCGTGAGGGATCGCTTCGCGAATAATTTTCAAGCCGGGGCGGTCAGTCTCGCCACGTGGAAATGGTAGACGCGGGCGGTGTTGCCGCCGGCGATCTTGGCCTGTTCGTCGTCCGGCACGCCCTCCAGGATCTCCGCCAGGATCTTGCGCGATTGGGGAAACGTCGACTTGCTGTGCGGATAGTCCGAGCCCCACATCATGTTGTCGACGCCGATGACGTCGCGCAGGCGAATGCCGATGGCGTCCTCCTGGAAGCTCAAGACGACGTTGCGGCGGAAGAAGTCGCTCGGCAGCATGCCGTCCTTGAACCGGTAGAGCGCTTCGCCGTGGCGCTCGCGATAGGTGTAATCCATGGAGGTCGAGCACGTTGGGCGCCCAGGACAGCTCGAACTCGACGATGGCCAATGTCAGGCGGGGATGACGCTCGAAGACGCCGGAGAAGATCATGTCGCACATCGACAATGCCGGATAGAACGCCTTGGTCGCGCGGCTGCTGGCGTCGCGCAAGGTTCCGGGACCGGCGCCGCGGATCTTGCCTTGCCGTCGCGTCGCCGTGTGCAGGCTTAAGCGGCAGGTCGAGCGCCGCGGCGGCGGCCCAGAACGGCTCGTACTCGGGTTGGTCGTAGCGGCGGTCCTCGGCCGGATACTCGGTGATCATCGCGCCGGCCAGAGACCCAGGCGGGCGGCGCGCTCCAGCTCCTTGATCCCGTCCCGGACGTCGTCGAGGTTGATCATCGCGATGCCCTTCAATCGGGCGGGATCGGTGCGGCAGAACTCGGCGAGCCAGTCGTTGTAGGCGCGAAAGATGGCGGACATCAGCAGCGGGTCCGCCACCTTGAAGTAAAACAGCCCTTGCGAGGGATAGAGGACTTCGCCCGCCACCCCGTCGAGCGCCATGTCCTTGAGGTGTTGCTCGGGGTCGTAGCCGCCGCGGTGCACGTCTTCGAAGCGCCCCTGGGGGGAGATCGTCTCGGGCGCCTCGAACCGCGCGCCGGCGTTCGAGATCAGGCCGATCCCGGAGAGGATCTGATCCGCCTCGACCACGATCTGGTCGGCGCCGTCGATCCGCTCGATCCGCGGCGCCCGATCGCGAAACGCCGCATCGATGCGGGTCTGCCACAGATCGGGCGGTTCGAAGACGTGAGAGTCTAGACGAGAGAACCAGCGGCAGCATCGCCATCTCCTTTCTAACTTGATCGCGAGCAGCATCTCGGGTGTCAAGATCCGGAGGCTTCTCGGCTCGGGGTCGATTCGCGCGATCCGATCAGGGCCCCGCGAACGGGCCGGAATCGGCGCGAAGGCGACATGCGACAAAAACAAGGTGTAGGGTCGGCTCGGCACCCGGGCGGAAGTTCCGGGCTTGGGGAATTATCGGTCAGATTTGCGCCACTCGAAGCGGGTCACAGGTGGGTCGCGCGCAGTCTTAGCGCGTTGCCGATGACCAGCACCGAACTCATGCTCATCGCCGCGCTGGCGATCATCGGATTGAGCAAGTAGGCCGAACGCCGGATAGAGCACGCCGGCCGCGATCGGGATCGCCAGCCCGTTGAAGACGAAGGCGAAAAACAGATTCTGCCGGATGTTGCGCATGACCGCGCGCGATAGCCGGCGCGCCCGCACGATCCCCTGCAGATCGCCTTTGACGAGCGTGACGGCAGCGCTTTCCATCGCTACGTCGGCGCCGGTGCCCATCGCGATGCCGACCTGCGCCTGGGCCAGGGCCGGCGCGTCGTTGATGCCGTCGCCGGCCATCGCGACGAAATGTTGCTGGTCCTGGAATTTCCGGACGACCGAGGCCTTCTGATCCGGCAATACCTCGGCCACGACATCATCGATGCCGAGCTTGCGGCCGACCGCTTGCGCGGTAATCCGGCTGTCGCCGGTCAGCATCACCACCCGAATGCGCTCGTGGTGGAGGGCCGTCAGCGCGCCGATCGCGCTGTCCTTGATCGGATCGGCGACCGTGACCAGCCCGGCCGCCCGGCCGTCAACGGCGATCAGCATCGCCCCTTCCCCGTCCCTGCGCAGCGCATCCGCGCGCTCGGGCAAACCGCCCGGATCGATCCCGAGCGAGGCAAAGAGCGCCTGGTTGCCGACGGCGACACGCTTGCCGTCGACGGCGCCGACCACGCCCTTGCCGGTTTCGGACCTGAAATCAGCCGCGGTGCCGAGCTGCAAACCGCGATTCTTCGGCGCCTTTGACAATCGCAGCGGCGAGTGGATGCTCGCTGCCCCGTTCGAGGCTGGCGGCCAGCCGCAACAGTTCGTTCTCGTCGATGGCGCCAATCGCAACGACGCTGGCGAGGCGCGGCTTGCCCTCGGTCAAGGTTCCGGTCTTGTCGACGACCAGCGTATCGACCTTTTCCATCAGCTCGAGCGCCTCGGCGTTCTTGACGAGAACCCCCGCGTGTGCGCCTCGCCCGGTGCCGACCATGATCGACATCGGCGTCGCCAATCCGAGCGCGCAGGGACAGGCGATGATCAGCACCGCAACCGCGTTGATCAGAGCAAAGCCCATCGCCGGCGCTGGGCCGAATATCGACCAGACGATAAACGTCACCACCGCGGCGGCGATGACTCCTGGCACGAACCACCCGGAAACGGTGTCGGCCAGCGCTCTGGATCGGCGCACGCGAGCGCTGGGCCTCGGCAACCATATGGACGATCTGGGCCAGCAGGGTGTCGCTGCCGACCCGTTCGGCCTGCATGACGAAGGAACCGGTGCCGTTGACGGTGCCGCCGGTGACCTTGTCGCCCGGAGCCTTTTCGACCGGAACGGGTTCCCCGGTGATCATCGCCTCGTCGACCGCGCTCCTCCCTTCGAGCACGACGCCGTCGACCGGCACTTTCTCGCCAGGGCGCACGCGCAGGCGGTTGCCGGGGACGACCTCTTCGAGCGCGATATCGCCCTCGCGGCCGTCGTCGCCGATGACGCGCGCGGCTTTGGGCGCGAGGTCGAGCAATGCCCGGATCGCACCGCCAGTCTGGGCGCGGGCGCGCAGTTCCAGAACCTGCCCGAGCAATACCAGGGTGACGATGACCGCCGCCGGCTCGAAATAGACCGGCACCGCTCCGTCCGTCATGCGGAACGAGCCGGGGAAATATTTCCGGGAGCAGCGCTGCGACTAGGCTGTAGCCATAGGCAATCCCGGTGCCGAGCGCGATCAGGCTGAACATGTTGAGCCGACGATTCCCCACCGAGGCCCAGCCGCGCCGAAAAAACGGCCACCCGCACCACAGCACGACCGGTGTTGCCAGCGAGAGTTGGACCCACACCATTCCGCGACAACGCGAGCAAGTGAGCAACGTGCTCGCCCATCACGATCGCCACCAGCGGGACCGACAGCGCCACGCCGCCCAAAACCGGCGTGTCATGTCGCGCAGCTCGGGGTTGGCCGCCTTCGCGGCCAGATGACGTCATCGGCTCGAGCGCCATGCCGCAGATCGGGCAGCTGCCCGGCCCGTTGCGCACAATCTGCGGATGCATCGGGCAGGTCCACTGGATCTCACCGGCCGGCTTTGGCGCCGAGCGCGCCTCAGGCCGAGGCGTCGCAAAGCGCGCAGGGTCGCCGTCGAACCGCTCGCGGCACCGGCTGCTGCAGAAATGGTAGGTATGTCCCGCATGCCGGCTGTGGTGCTGGGCCGCGGCCGGATCGACGGTCATGCCGCAGACCGGATCGCGCCCCGACACCGGATCCGCCGTCAAGACGGCGGTCTGATTATTCGCCATGCTCCAGCCTTTACCGCGGGCGCTCGCAGCTTGCCGCCTTCCCCGGGCCGCCAAGAGCGAGTACGCTGACGCGCCGGCCTCGGGGTTCCCGAACGATCGCCGATGCGCCGTAACAGCATGCAAACTCCGGGAGGGAGTGACGATGCCAACCTATGAAATCACCACCGAAGATGTCGAGTATCTCCGCCACGGCGACAAGAAGCTGATCGCTCGCCTCTACAAGCCAAAGGGCGACGGGCCGTTTCCGGCGGTGGTCGACCTGCATGGCGGCGCCTGGACCAGCGGCGATTTGACCGGGACCCAGGGCCTCGACGAAACCCTCGCCAAGAACGGCTTTGTCGTCGCCTCGCTCGAGTTCCGTCATAACGCCGACGGCTATCCGACCTCGCTGATCGACATCAACCACGCGATCCGCTGGATCAAGGCCCATGCCCGCGATCTCAAGGTCGATCCCAACCGGATCGGCATCGGCGGCGCGTCGAGCGGCGGCCATCTAGCGATGCTGGCGGCGATGCGGCCCAATGACCAGCGCTACGCCTCGGCGCCCTTGCCGGCCGGCTCGCCGGCAGTCGACGCGACGGTGCGCGCGGTCGCGATGTCATGGCCGGTGATCAACCCGCTGTCGCGCTATCGCAATGCGCAAAAGGCGGCGAAGACCCCGAACCCGCCGGCCTTTTCGATCGGCATGAAGGAAAAGCACGACCTCTACTGGAAGACCGAGGCCGCGATGGCCGAGGGCAACCCGATGCTGATGCTCGAACGCGGCGAAAAGGTAACGATGCCGCCGGCGCTATGGGTCCAAGGCAGGCCCGACATCGTCCACGACTACCATGACGATGATTCGAGCTTCCCCGGCAACGAGCCCGAGCGGTTCATCTCGAATTACCGCAACGCCGGCGGCGACATCGAGATCGTCTATATCGACAACGAAAAGCGGCAGTCGAACGCTTCCTACGACCCGATTACCGCGTTCTTCAAAAAGCACCTCGGGTAAGAGGCGCGGGTCCGCCGCTCGCCGACGCGCTCCTCCCTCTCCCCGTTCGCGGGGAGAGGGACGGGGGTGAGCGTTATCCCTGGGAACCAGTCGCCGAGCACCTGATCCTCGGTGTACTTTGCGGTCGTGATTTTGCCGATCAAATACGGGGTGGCTTCGCCGCGGTGGCGAAGAGTTCTGGATCATGCGGCGCGCCGCCCGAGCCGTTTCACCTGGGACCATGCCGCCCACCTCTCCCTTGAGGCTCGGACTATCATCAAGCAAAAGCTCGACATCGGACCGTTCTCGCCCGATGGTCTCCATCCACCCGGCCCGTGGGTCGACAGCCGGAGAGCATTCGAGCTTAATTAGGTGCTCGATGATGACTGCCATCCGGCTCCGCAACTCGCGCTTCTGTGACCGGCCCAAGCTGTCGATCTCCTCGGCGAGGTTCTCCCAATCGAGAGGGAGGTTTGTGCTCAGACTGGCGGCATCGCGCAGCGCTGCCGCCTGCTGCTCGGTCCAGCGGACGAAGTCCTTCTCGTAAAGCTGCGCCGCATTGACGGGCATCACCGATCCTCCTCGCCATCAAACATGATTGCCGCGGCGCGCCCCGTCAATTCCCGGTGGTCAGGACGACGCGGAACCGGGCTTTGCCGCTCATCTTTGATCCGCGCCGTCCCAGGGTCAGGGTCAGGAATTTCTCGCTCGATGCGCGCGGTGCAGGTGCCGCGGCCGAAAGGGGCGCTGCAGCCACCCTCGCGCAGGGCGGGCACGGCTGTCGCATGTGGGATCAGCGCTTGAATAATGCCTCCGCTCCTTGCCGCTGCCCGAGCTTCGCCGCGATCTCGATCCGCACGCGGGCGATTTCGCTTTCGAGTTCGGCGATATAGGCCTCGAGCTCGGCGATCCCCATCGGGCTCAGATCCCTCGGCGCCGCCGGCTTGCGCCGCGGTTCAAGCTCCAATTCGTCCATCGATCCTCCGCTCCCCGCAGCCGTCTTCCCTCGATTGGCCGCCAGACTATATAATGATCAGGCTTTTTTGCGCTCGCCCGCGCGCCGATTGTCCCTGGCGGCGGGGCGTCGCCGAAACCAGGACTCCATCATGCCAGCTCCGTTGATGCCAAAGGCGACCGCCGTATGGCTGGTCGAAAACACCTCTCTCACCTTCGAGCAGATCGCCGATTTCTGCGCGCTGCATCCGCTCGAGATCCAGGCGATCGCCGACGGCGAGGTGGCGACGCAGATGCAGGGCCTCGATCCGGTGGCGAACGGCCAGACCACCGCGGAGGAGATCGCGCGCTGCCAAGCCGACCCCAATGCGCGGCTCGTGCTCTCGCCGCAGGCCGTCGCGCCCCAGATGTTTCGGCACAAGGGCCCGCGCTATACGCCGATCGCCAAGCGCCAGGACAAGCCCGATGCGATCAGCTTCCTGCTCAAGACCTATCCGGAATTGTCCGACGGCCAGATTTCTAAATTGATCGGGACGACCAAGCCGACGATCGCCGCGGTGCGTGACCGCACCCACTGGAATAGCCCTAACATCAAGCCGCGGCACCCGGTCGGGCTCGGCCTATGCACGCTCGAGGAACTGGAAGAAGCGGTCGGTAAAGCTCGGGCGAAAATGCCGATTGCGGATGAGATCGTCGGCAGCGCCGCGGAAAGCGGCGTGCTCGAAACCTAGCGGTGTGTGAACGCGGCGCCGAGGAGGGCAAGCCCCGCTGTCAGCACGACGCCCGCCCGGGCAAGGTCCTCGGTCCTCCGTCGGTTTTCGCCGCAGTTGACAAGTCGGTCCTAAGCCGCCGCGCTGTCGTGGCTAGGCTCAATGCGGTCCTGGAGTGCCCCCGGAGCCACGGCGCTGGCGGCCCCCAGCGGCTCCGGTGCGTCGCGCAGCACATAGCCCCGTCCCCACACCGTCTCGATATAGTGTTTTCCGCAGGTGGCCTGAGCCAGCTTTTTGCGCAACTTGCAAACGAAGACGTCGATGATTTTATGTCCCGGCTCGTCTACCCCGCCGTAGAGGTGAAAGAGAAACATTTCCTTGGTCAGCGCGGTGCCCTTGCGCAGGCTGAGCAGCTCGAGGATGCCGTATTCCTTGCCGGTCAAATGCAGCGGGCGGTTGTCGACTTCGACAACCCGGGCGTCGAGATTGACGACCAGCTTGCCGGTGCGGATGACCGACTCGGCATGACCCTTGGAGCGCCGGACGATGGCATGGATGCGCGCCACCAGCTCGCGGCGGTCGAACGGCTTGGTCAGGAAATCGTCGGCGCCGAAGCCCAGGCCCTTGAGCTTGTGATCGAGCTCGGCCAGGCCGGAGAGGATCAGGATCGGCGTGTGCACCCGCGCCGCGCGCAACCGCCGCAGCACCTCGTACCCGTCGATGTCCGGCAGCATCAGATCGAGGAGGATGATGTCGTAATCGTAGAGCTTGCCGATCTCCAGCCCGTCCTCACCGAGATCGGTCGTGTCGCAGATAAAATTTTCCTTTCTCAGCATCATCTTGATGCTGGCGGACATGAAGTCATTAGAAGTAGCAATAAGCACCAGCATATAATCCTCCAGCCTCCATACCCGCTTTGAGACGCACGAATCCCGAGCCCACGCTCAAGGCGGCAACCGATCACGCATCATCCGCGTAATCCGTCTCACCGACCATTTCTCTGCCTCGAGAGGCGACAGCAATCTGCGTGCCAACCACATTCCAGGCTGCAGCTGCGACCGAAATGTGCGATTTATAAATAGGTTAACTCCGCATCTAATGGCTCGCCGTGACGCTCCAGCTGTCTCATCTGTCTCATATCGTCTCGTATCGTCTCGCTTGAGATGTATCAAGTGTCTCGTTTGCGAATGGCCGGAGGGACGACGGGCCGGCGCGCTCGCGGACGAGAGCCACGGCTTCGCGCCGGTTGGCGTCGGACGCCAATTTCGATTGAATTGAAATGAAAGGGCGCCTTGCCGCGGGCCTGGGGAGGGTATTGCAATGCGCAGCTTGTTGATCTGTCTCGCGGCGCTGCTCGGCGTCGTTCTGTCTACTCCGGTCGAGGTCCTGGCCGATACGGCTGTCGCGCCCGCATCCTCCAGCACCGGCACCCAGCCGGGCGGATCCGCTGCCGCCGCCCGGGCGCCGGCCGGCGTACGAACGACGCCGAGCTGCACGGACCCTATCCGGCCCGAGGCGGTGGAAAACCCGAAGGTCTCGATTGTCCTCGACCCGAAAACGGCATGGCAGCCGCGCGGCGGGACAGTCAGCTTCACGGTTAGCGGCAACAATGTCTCGCTCGATGGCGTTAAGGTGATGGTCTGCTTCGGCTGGCCCGCGGACGACTGGACGAAGACGCAGTTCCCGTTCAAAGGGCGAGTGTCGCTGGCCAAGTTCGACACAAGCTCCGCGACCTACAGCGTCGTCGTCCCCGACCTGGACCGGGCGCATGTGTCTTGGGCCTACCGGACCGCGCTTTGGACGGTTCCGCTCGCGGCCGTGCGGATAATCGCCTATGGCGGCGTAGCGACGCCAACGGTGGACGTCCAGCCCTACATTGGGGTCACCTTCCCGCTGTTGGCGCTGTTGCTGGCCGTTTTGGCGGTGTCGATCGCCTTCGGGGCCTTCTATGTCTTCGCCAGCAACCGTGGCGTGCCGGGCAAGGGTCTTGTGCTTTGGATGATTTCCACCCGAAATGGGGTCGCCAGCCTGTCACAGGCGCAGATCGTGCTATGGACGTTCCTGATCGGTGCCTCGGCGGTCTATGTCATGGCACTGTCCGGCGTGCTGATCGACATCACCGACAGCACACTGGTGCTGCTCGGCATCGCTGGCGTAGCCACCGTTGGCTCTAAGCTGCAGAACAGTCAGCAAGATGTCACGGGCGCGAACCAGGCCGACGGCACGACGGCGGTTCCCGGCAAGGTGCTCGGTCTCGTGCAGGTGGGCACCGCCACCGACAACGAGGTGCGGCTCGCCTGGACATCGCCCACGACCGGCGGGCCGGTGACGCGCTACATGGTGGAATACCAGCCGGCTCCAACGGCTGGTGCCCCCGCCAATCCCGTCTGGAGCGCGGTCGGCGAGACCATCATTCTGCCACATCACACCGTCCTGGGCCTCGCACCAGCGTCGAACTACCAGTTCAAAGTCAGCGCGGTGAACGCCGGCGGTCCAGGCGACCCGACAGACCGGATCGGACCCATTCAAACCCAGGCCCAGGCGGCTCCTCCAGCGGGTGCGCCGGGCCCGACCGGCGGCCTGAGCGTCGCCAGCGCGCCGACGCTGAACGGCGTAGAGCTGGCGTGGTCGCCGGCCAACGGCGCGCCGACCGGCTACTCGGTGCAGTACCGCCGCCACGACACCGTCGAGGCGTGGACGGCTGCGCCACAGCCCGCGACCCAGCGCGAGTGCACAGTGGACGGCCTGACCAGCGGGGTCGTCTACGACTTCCGAGTTGCCGCGTTCAACGCCACGGGACAGGGGCTTTGGTCCGCTGTCGTCACCGCACGCACGCTGCGCAACCCGCAATGGGCCGATCTGGTGGTGACTGGCGACGGGCGCGGCGAGGTCGACGTGACACGGGCGCAGATGCTGTTCTTCACCCTGGTGGCGGCGTTTTTCGTCGGCATGAAGGTGCTCACGAGCTACGTCATCCCCGAAATTCCGCAGGGCATCCTGCTGCTGATGGGCATCAGCAATGGCGTGTACCTCACCGCCAAATTCATCCCGGACTGATCGGATCCAACGTAGGTGCGACGAATTTCGCTTAAATTCTATTATGCGGCGCGCCTCTGCGGCTGGACGTGCCCGCTGACGGCGGAGCCATCGTCGTGCGCCAGCCGGAGGAAGCCGACAGCGGCGAGCAACGGGATCAGCCCGACCAGGAAAAAAGCAAGCCGAAAATCCTCGACGGTGACCTTCATCGGCCCGGCGATGACCGCCAGCAGCGCCGCGCCGATAGCGACGCCAAAGCCGCGCGCCACCTGTTGCGCTACCCCGGCGACGCTGGTGCCTTTGCTGAGGAGCGGCCCCGGCATGTCGGCATAGCTGACCGCGTTGAGTGCCAGATACTGAACGCTGCGCACGCAGCCCGACAATAGCACCAGCAACACGATCACCCACGCCGGGGTATCTGCCTCCAGCAACCCGCAGCCCGCGGTCACCGCAGCAGCAAGACACGCCGTGCTGACCAGCAACCGGCGAAAACCAAATAAGCGCAGCAGCGATCCCGCGAGGGTGCGCACCAACATCGCCCCGACGCTCGATGAAAAGGACAAGAGGCCCGATTGGATTGGGCTCAGCCCGAACCCGACCTGAAACAGCAATGGCAGCAAGAACGGCGCCGCATCGAGCCCGACCCGGCAAAATCCGCCGGTTACGGTGCCGATCCGGAAGGTGCGAATGCGCAACAGGCGGAGATCGAGGACCGGATCTTCGCGCTGCCGCGCATGCCATCCGTAGACCGCGAGGATGGCCAACGCGGCCGGGAAAAATGCCGCGCCTAGCACACCCGGAAAGATCGGCCGGCCGAGATTTTCGATGGTCAGCTGCAGCAATGCCAGCCCGAGACCGCAAAGCAAGAATCCCGCGCAAGTCGAACCGAGTCGGCGCCGGCGCGCGAAAATTCTCGAACAGGCGGAGCGCTAAGACCAAGCCGAGCACGCCGATCGGCAGATTCAAAAAGAAAATCGCGCGCCAGGAAATCCAGCTGGTCATGAACCCGCCGACGACCGGGCCGACCGTAGGACCGATCATCGCCGGAATGGTCATCCAGTTCATCGCCGAGACAAGTTCGCTCCGCGGAAAGCTGCGCAGCAGAATCAGCCGGCCGACCGGCGTCATCATCGCCCCGCCGAAACCCTGGATCACCCGCGTCGCCAACAGCATCGGCAGGTTTGTCGCCAGCCCGCATAGCGCCGATCCGGCGGTGAAAATCGCGATCGCCGAACAGAACACGATGCGCGTCCCCAGCCGGTCGGCGATCCAGCCGCTGACCGGAATGAACACGGCGAGGCTCAGCAAATACGTCGTGATCACCAGATTGAGCCGCAGCGGGTTCTGCCCGAGGCTCTTCGCCATCGCCGGGATCGACACGGCGATCATCGTCGAGTTCGAGTCCCTCCATGAAAAAAGCGCAGCCGACGATCAGCGCGATGACGATGGCCCGCCGCGACTGCCGGGCCGCGTCGGGAGAGAGGCCGATCTCGCTCAACGGCGCCGCGGTCCCGGCTGGGGCTCGGCCGAGGTTGATCGAGCATTTCCGGCCCCATGGTCCGGGTAGCAATGGCTCATCCCCGCTCCCGCTCTATCCGTTGACACCGCTCGCGTGCCGGACCATAGCCGATCGCGAACCGTCGGTGGGGCGGCAAAGGTGGACCACAGCGAAATCCGGCCCGAGCTTCTCGAACGCTGGGCACTGGCCTATCTCGGACGGTACGCCAGCTCGTCCGAGAATCTGCGGCGGGTACTGCTGCGGCGCGCCCGGCGCCGTGCCCCGGCATCGCCAGAGGCGGCGCAGCAGGTAGCGGGATTGGTCGATGCGCTGGTCGAGCGCTACCGCCTGTCGGGGCTGCTCGACGACGCGGCTTATGCCATCGCGCGCGTGCAATCCTTGCATCGGCGGGGCGAGTCCACGACCAGGATCCGCGCCCGGCTCGCAGCCAAGGGCGTCGAGAGTTCGGTTGCCGCGGAAGCGGTGCGGACCTTGCGCGCCGAAGCCGCCGACCCCGATCTCGCCGCCGCCTGCGCTTTTGCCCGGCGCCGCCGAATCGGACCCTATCGCCGGGCTGCTGCCAACCCGGCGCGCGAGCTCGGCGTCTTCGCCCGCGCCGGGTTCACCCGGCGGATCGCCGAGCGGGTGCTCGCCTGCGCCGATATCGACGCCGTCGAGGCGCTGGCTCACGCCGAGCCCGATTGAGGCGTCAGTTCACGCCCGCCGCCGCTCGCCTGCTATGGCCGGCTCGGCCTCGGCGGGTACGGCGGGCGGGTTCATCATCAGCACCGGGGCTGGGTCGCGGGTGGCGACTCCGTGCTTGTCAAACGCGATCTTGACCAGGCGATTGAAGGCGCGGCCGACGGCAAACTGCTTCGACGGCAGGGTGCGAATGCGGATCAGCAATACGACCGAAAACTCGTTCAGGGCGTCGACGCCGAGATATTCGAACGGGTCGAGGATCACCTCCCGCAGCGTCTCGTCCTCCATCAATTCAGCGCTGACCTCCCGCAGGATCTCGACCACCCGGTCGATGTCCTCGCCATAGGAGATCGTGACCCGGGCGACGACAAAAGCGAAGTCGCGGGTCATGTTCTTGACGGTCGTGACTTCGCTGAACGGCACCGTGTGCACAGTGCCCGCTTGGTCGCGCAGGCGGATCGTGCGCACCGATATCGCCTCGACCACGCCCGCATGGTCCTTGCCGACATCGACGATGTCGCCGACCGCAAGCTGATCCTCGGCCAGGATGAACAGGCCAGTGATCACGTCCTTCACGAGCGCTTGGCTACCGAAGCCGATCGCGACGCCGACAACGCCGGCTCCGGCAAGCAACGGCGCGATGTTGATGCCGAGATGCGACAGGATGATCAGCCCGCTCATGACCACGATTAGCGACAGCATCGCCGTGCGCAACAACGGCAACAGGGTGCGGATGCGGGTACGCCGTGGCACCGCGCCGGCGTCAATCTTGCCGAGATAGCGCTCAACCGCCGACGCGAAGATCTCCCAAACCGCCAGTGCGGCCAGCACGATCATGCCGATCGCCAACAGGTCGCCGCCCAATCTCCGGGCGAGGCCGGAATCGAGCCAGGCGAAGGCGCTGACTTCCCAAGCCTGCAGCACCGTCAGCGCTGCCAGAAAGTAAAGCGCGCCAGCGGCCAGCCCGGTCAAGATCGGGACATAACGGTTGGCGCGCTGCTCCAATGTCGGAAACTGCGACTTGAGTTGCGGCGAGATCGCAAAGCCGCGTCGGCTGAGGCTGTGGATAGAGCGCGCGATAAGCCGCGCCGCGACAACCACGACGACGCTCAGCGCGGTGGCGCGCGCCACATAGACGAACCCGCCCTCGATGCGCAGTGCGTAAATCGCATAGAGGCCGACGATGTAGAAGATCGCCAGCAACTGCCATATATCGGCAAGCGTTCGGCGGACCCGGCCCCAGCCCGATGCCGTCAACCCGTCGCCGCCGATCCAGTCGGCAATCGACGACCGATTCTGCAACAGAAAGATGATCGCCAGCAGCGCCAGCACCAGCCCCACTAGGTTCAGCATCAAGGTGTAGAGCGGGCCGGGAATGCCGAGCCACCACGCCGCTTCGGGCACGGCGTAGCCGTAGATCCCCCAAAACGTAAACCGCTTGACCCAGATATAGAGATAGTTGCGGGTTTCTGCGGCGATCGGCAGGAACAGCGCGCCCTCATCGACCGGGAGCAGCACGGCCCTGGCCAGGCACAAAATCAGACGCGCCTCGATCGTCGCCACGGCCAGCACCGAGAGGGTAATCCGCGTGACGGTCAGCGGGTCGAGCGCCATCGCCACCGCGCCATAGGCGATCGCTGCGAAAACCAACAACGGCACCAGGTCGAAGACCAACCCCAGCAGCGCGAACAAACCTCTGACCGCGCGTGTGTCGCGCCGCCGTACCGGAAACTTGGGCCGCGCCCGGGCGATAATCGCGCGCAATCCCCATTCGGCCACGCCGGCGGCGCCAAAGACGAGCACAAAAGCGGTGGCCGCGTCGATCCAGCGCTGGCGGGCGGCTGGGTCGTACACCTGTTCGCGCGCCCAGCGGATCAGCCGCGGCGCGTCGATGACGATCGCAGCGCCGGTCAGAATATCGCTGGTGAAGGCGTCGATCTGGCGTGACAGCCGGCCGAGCAGCTCCATGCCCTCGGGCTTCTTCGGCTCGGTATGGCGCTGGGCGGCGATCAGCGCGCGCAATTCGCTTACGAGCCTTGCCCGCTCCGTGCCGTCCTGAAGCGTGTCGACGAGCCGCTGCAGCTCGTCGACCGAAACCGGCGCTGGCTGCGTTGCGGGTTTCGGCGCCGGCGGCGCGACAGGTGTTGCGGCGTGAGCCGCCGACGAAAGGGCAACGACAACGCAAAACAGCGCCAGCCAACCCGCTCGCAGTCTCTGTCCTCTTCGGCAGTTCGAGGCTGAGCCTCGCGTCTGGAGAGCGCCGGTGCCGAGCATCCCCCGCCTCAGCCCGCGCCGGGCTCGCGCTCCCGCATCAGCCGGGCGACTCCAACGGCATCGGCGTCGCCCCGCGCTTCGAGCGCGGCGGCGATGCGCGGCCGGTCGGCTGCCGGGCGGTTCTGGCTAAGCTTGTATTTGCCCTCGAGCCGCGTAACCGCGATGTCGAGCCCGATGATCCCCTTCATCATTCCGCTCATATAAGGCTCGGGCAGGTCCTGCATCTTCCAGGGCTCCGCGCTGCGCCCCTCATGCCGGTCGGACAGCCGGCGCAACAGCATCCGTAGCCAGTCAACGTCGTCGATCAGGCGCAAGGTTCCATAGGCGTGAACATCGACATAGTTCCAGGTCGGCACCGCCGGGCCGCTCGCATACCAGCCCGGCGAGATATAGGCATGCGGGCCGCTGAAGATTGCCAGCACCGCGCCGCTATCAGACAGCTCTGCGACTTGCGGGTTCGGGCGGGCGAGGTGGCCGACGAGGTGTAATCCGTCGTCCTCGCGCTCGACGAGGAATGGGATGTGGCTCGCCACCAGCCCCGCCGGGCCGTGGCTGATCAGAAGACCGAAATCATGGCGCTCGATATGCGCGATCAGCACCTCGGGGCGGGCCTCGGTGAAAGCCGGGGGCAGATAAACCACGAAACCACCTTCTCTTTGCGGTCAGCGAAGATGCTCTAGCACGACCGTGGCCAATAAGGCTGCCCCGGTCGCAAACAGGATGATGCCCGAGGCTCGACTGACCCAGCCCAGATGGCGCGGCTCGATCGAGCGGCGAAATAATCCGATACCCAGGCTCAGCCCGAGCCACCACACGAACGACCCGACCCACACCCCGAGCACAAGGAAACCCGCGCGCACCAGCGTCGCCTGCGTGCCGCCGAGGGCGAGCGCGGCAAAAATCGCGAGGAAGACGAGGATCGTCACCGGATTGGTGATGGTCAGCGCAAAAGCGGAGGCAAAGTCGCGGAACAGGGTCTCCGGGTTGGATTGCTCGGCGATCTTGTCCCGCACCTCGGTCATCAGGGCGGAGCCGCCGATATAGAGCAGATAAACGCCGCCGGCGGCGCGCAGCCAAGTTTCGTAGCCGAAAAGCCAGTCGGAAACGAAAGTGAGGCCAAAGGCGGCGATCGCCCCGAACAGCGCGTCGGCGGTTGCTGCGCCGAGCCCCGATACCAATCCCGATAGCCGGCCATCGAAAATCGTCCGGTGCAAACACAAGATGCCGACCGGGCCGACCGGAACCGCGATCACCGCGCCGACCACGATGCCCTTCAAAAAAAACACCAAAAGCATCGCCGAGCTGCCCGGGCGGAAACCGGGCTCAGTCTCCGGGAACGGCCGGGGCGACGCAATGCGAAATGCGGCGGCTTTCCCGCGGCGCAACTCGCGCTATGCTGGCCGGCAGACCAAATCCCTGCCGCACGGAGGTTGCCGATGACCGCCGCCGATAATGCCCACCAATTCGAATTTGTTTCGATCGACGGCGAAAAGTTGCCGCTCGACGCCTGGCAGGGCCGGCCCGTGCTGGTCGTCAACACCGCGTCGTTCTGCGGATACACGCCGCAATACCGCGGTCTCGAATCTTTATGGCAGAGCTACCGCGACCGGGGGCTCGTCGTGCTCGGCGTGCCGTCCAATGATTTCGGCCAGCAGGAGCCGGGATCTACGGCCGAGATCAAGCAATTCTGCCAGACCAATTACGCTGTCGACTTCCCGCTGGCGCAGAAATGCCGGGTTGTCGGCGCCCAGGCCCATCCGTTCTACCGCTGGATCGCCGAAACCTTGGGCGAAGCCGGAACCCCGCGCTGGAACTTTCACAAATTCCTGATCGCACCCGATGGCGAACTGGCCGGCGCCTGGCCGGCCCAGGTTGCGCCGACCGACCCCCAAATCATCATGGAAATCGACAAGATGCTGCCTCAGACCGCCGGTTAGCATCGAGCGTTTCCAAAGAAACGCGCCCTTCACCAAGAACGCGAGCCGCCTCAGCCGGTGGGTAGCCGCTCTTGGCAAGAGTTGAGCTCAGGCTCAGGCTCTTCAAGCACTAGCGGTCAGGGTGCCGGGAGCCGGCGCGGCGGCCGATGCCGGCAGCTCGGCGGCGCTGGTCAGGGTTCTGACCGCCAGCGTCTCGCTTTTGCCGCGGATCTCGACTTCCTGGCGTGGAAAACCCGGACAGATCGAACCCGGCGCGCGCCACCACCGCCTCCGAAACGACGAGCTCGACTGTGTATTCCTTGGTCAGCTCTTCGAGCCGGCTCGCGGTATTGACCGCGTCGCCGATCGCGGTCATTGCCGTCGCCCCGCCATAACCCATCTCGCCGATGATGATCGGTCCGGCGTGGATGCCGATGCCGATCCGCAGCGGGCGCTCGATCTCGCCCCGCAACGAAGCGTTCAGCTCGCCCATGCGCTCGGACATCAGCCGGGCCGCGGTCAATGCCTCGCGGCAGCCCTGTTGCGCGCCGCTCTCGATGCCGAACAGCGCCATCACCCCGTCGCCGAGGAATTTGTCGACGCGTCCGCCGGCGCTCTCGACCGCGCGCCCGACCGCGGCGAAATAACGGTTGAGGATGAACACCACGTCGTAGGGGAGACGGCCCTCCGAAAGCGCGGTAAAGCCGCGGATGTCGGCGAACAGGATCGCGATCTCGCGCTCGCTGCCCTGGGCGAAATCGACCCGCCGCCGCCCGTCCATGGCATAGGCGAAGGGCGGCAGCAACGGCGTCACGTCAACCGTGCCCTTCGGCCGCAACTGGCAGGCCAGGCGGACATTGGCAGTGGCGCCAATGCGGCGGAGCACCCGCTGCTCGGCCTCGCCGGGAGGGTCGATGCTGCCGATTTCGGCGCGCACCCGCACCCGGCAGGTCGAGCAGCGCCCGCGGCCGCCGCACACATGGGCGTGCGGGATGCCGGCGAGCCGGCTCGCCTCGAGCACGCTGGTGCCGCGGACCACGTCGATAAAGCGGCCGTCGGGATAGCCGATACGGACCAGGCCGTGCCGGCGCTGCCACAATCGGCGCACCACACGCGCCAGCAGCACCGCGGCGACCGAGCCGGCGAAGAACCAACCCAGGATCGTGCTGATCAGATCGAGTTCATGCGCGACCGCTGGCGCCGGCAGCTGCATATGGGCGAAGACCTCGCGGGTCCAGGCCGGATCGGCCGCGAGCGCGGCGACCTGCCGCCCGGCTTCGATTGCGCCGAGCAGCGACAGGACCGGCACCAGCATGGCAACGCCCACGGCAGCGGGATGCACCCGCGCATACCACGGCCTGACCCGCAGCCAGAAATGCAGTCCGAACATCGCATGCGTCCAGGCGACCACTAGGGTCACCATCTGCAGCACACCCTGCTCGGGCGAGCGAACGAAATAGACCCACAAGATAAAAGTGTAATAACCGATGTTGGTGCCGAAAAAATCTTCGGAAATTCGAGTCGCGACGACGTGATGGGCGAGCAGGATCGGGATCGCGAAGCCGAGCACCACTTGGGTCAGCTCGCCGGCTTGCAGGCGCAACGTCCGCCGCTCCCACAGGGCCCACAGCGCCAGAATGTAATGGACCAGAAAGCTGCCGTAGAGCAGCGCCTGCGCCGGCGGGGTCGACCACGCTCCTCCAACATACGACAACACCTCTTCCATCGCCGGCAGCGAGATCAGGCCGACGGCGTGATTGAGCAGATGCATCGTCACATAGGCGAGCATCACCAGGCCCGAAAAAAGCCGCAGTCTGCGGATCATTGAGTTGCCTGAAGCGGGTGCCGCCGGGTCGCAACCTCGATCGGCGACCCTCCGCTATGGAGCGGCACGCCGCCGGCCGGCGCTGCTGCGCGCTTGCGCCGCAATGCGCGAACCGCCGGAGAGTGGCAAAACCGCGCTCCCATGCTAGGGGTTT
This sequence comes from uncultured Alphaproteobacteria bacterium, assembly GCA_963845735.1. GTDB lineage: Bacteria > Pseudomonadota > Alphaproteobacteria > ATCC43930 > CGMCC-115725 > AP-15. The sequence continues at coordinate 111,584 of CAWJTR010000009.1, forward strand.
GCTCTATGCTGGAGATCCGTCATCTGGTCAAACATTTCGGCCCGCTGGTTGCGGTCGACGACGTCTCGTTCGTCGTCCCGCGCGGCGAAGTGTTGGGCTTTCTCGGGCCGAACGGCGCCGGCAAATCGACGACGATGAAGATGATCACCGGCTTTGTCGCCCCGACATCAGGTACGGCAATCATCTGCGGCCATGACATCGCCAAGGAGCCTATCGCGGCCAAGCGCTGCATCGGCTACCTGCCCGAGGGCGCGCCCGCCTATCCCGACATGACCCCCGCCGAGTTTCTCGGCTTTATCGCCCAAATCCGGGGCTTTGCCGGACGCGAAGCCCAGCTGCGCATCGGCCGGGTGGTCGAGATGATCCACATCGCCGAAGTTCTGCACCAGCCGATCGAGACCTTGTCGAAGGGCTACCGGCGCCGCGTTGGGGTCGCGCAGGCGCTGCTGCACGATCCTCAGGTGCTGATCCTCGACGAGCCGACCGACGGGCTCGACCCCAACCAGAAATACGAGATGCGCAAGATCATCGCCGCGATGCGGCCCGACAAGGCGATCGTGATCTCGACCCATCTGCTCGAGGAAGTCGAGGCGGTGTGCAGCCGGGCGATCATCATCGCTCATGGCCGCCTTCTCGCCGATGCGACGCCGGCGGAGCTCGCCCGGCGCTCGCGTCGCCATAATGCAGTGCGGCTCGCCGTCGCCGGCAGCGACCTGGCCCAAATCCAGGCCGAGCTGCTGCGCCTGCCCGCGGTGGCCGCGGCCGAAATGGTTGAGGACGGCGAGGGCGCGGGGCTGCTGGTCTTCCCGCGGGACGGCCAGGATGTCGTCGCCGATGTCGCCGATCTTGCCCGCGCCCACCGCTGGCACGTTACCCTGTTGCGGGTCGAGCACGGCAGGCTCGACGACGTCTTCCGCACGATTACAACGGCGCCGGTGGAACCCACCCCGCTCGCCGATGCGGCCTAACCCGCGATGCGCAACGTCCTGACCATTTTTCGCCGCGAGTTCGTCAGCTATTTCACCACGCCGCTCGCCTACGTGTTCATTGTCATTTTCCTGGTACTGGCGGGGATGCTGACTTTTTTTGTCGGAAATTTCTTCGATCGGGGGCAGGCCGATCTGCAACCCTTCTTCGCCTTTCATCCCTGGCTCTACCTCGTATTGATCCCGGCGTTGTCGATGCGGCTATGGGCCGAAGAGCGCAAGAGCGGGACGATCGAGCTGTTCCTGACCCTCCCGATCCGCATGACCGAGGCGGTCGTTGGAAAATTCCTCGCCGCCTGGTGTTTTGCCGGGATCGCGCTGGCTCTGACCTTTCCGTTTTGGATCACGGTCAACCTGCTCGGCCGGCCCGACAACGGGGTAATCGTGGCGAGCTACATCGGCAGCTGGCTAATGGCCGGCGCGCTGCTGGCGATCGGCGCCTGCGTGTCGGCGGCGACCAAGAACCAGGTGATCGCCTTTGTCGTGACCGCGGCAATCGCCTTCATCTTCACCGTCGCGGGCTCGCCGGTGGTGCTGGGACTGCTGCAGGGCTGGGCGCCCGAATGGTTGATCGGCGCCGTCACCCAGATCAGCTTTCTCGACCATTTCAGCGCCATCACCCGCGGCGTTCTCGATATCCGCGACCTCGCCTATTTCGTGTTGATCATGATCGCGTTTCTGTTCGCGAACGCCATCCTGGTCGATCTCGAAAAGGCCGAATGAGATGCAGTCTACCACCCGCTCTCCCGGTCTCTTCGGCTCGCGCCGCGCGGTCGCGATCACGGCGCTCATGTGCATCGCGCTGATGCTGGTCTCGGCCAACATCGTGATTGGCCGTTTCTTTTCTGCCCGGCTCGATCTGACTGCCGAGCATCTCTACACCCTCTCGCCTGGTACCGTGCACACCCTGGCGCAGATCGACGAGCCGATTACCCTGCGCTTTTACTATTCCAACCGTCTCGGCGACGAGGTCCCGGCCTACGGCGTCTATGCCCAGCGCGTGCGCGAATTGCTCGAGCAATACGTCGCCGCGGCGCACGGCAAGCTGCGTCTCGAAATCTTCAACCCCCAGCCGTTTTCCGATGTCGAGGACCAGGCGGTCGCCTTCGGCCTGCAGGCGGTGCCGCTCGACAGCGAGGGCGACCAGGTTTATTTCGGCCTCGCCGCGACCAACTCGACCGACGATCAGCAGGTCATCGCGTTCTTTTCGCCCGAGCGCGAGCGCTTTCTCGAATACGATCTGACCAAGCTCATCCACAGCCTGGCCTTTCCGAAGAAGACCGTGGTCGGCTTGATCAGCAGCTTGCCGCTCGAAGGCGACATGGCGGCAATGATGCAGGGCCGGCCGAGCCAGCCGATGGCGGTAATCGAGCAATTGCAACAGCTCGACAAGATCGAGCCGTTGTCGGCAACGCCTCGACGCGATCCCGGCCGATGTCGATGTGCTGATGCTGGTGCATCCGCAGAACCTGCCGCCAAAGACATTGTTCGCGATCGACCAGTTCGTGCTGAAAGGCGGCAAGGCGCTGGTCTTTGTCGATCCCCATTCCGAATTGCAGGCGGCGCAAGCGAGCCAGATGAACCCGCCGGGTTCTCCGACCGCCAGCAATCTTGCGCCGCTGTTCAAATCCTGGGGCTTCCAGATGCTGCCGGGGGTCGTGGCCGGCGACCGCCGCGATGCCCAGCGGGTCAGCGTACCGATCCCCGGACATGGCGAGGAGCCGCTCGACTACATCGCTTGGCTCGATCTGCATTCGAGGAACCTCAATCGCAACGATATGATCACGGCTGATCTGAGCCACCTGACGATGGCCTCCGCCGGCATCATCGAGCCGCTGCCCGGAGCCAAGACGACGATCGAGCCGCTGATCGTAACCTCGCCCGAACTCGACCAAGATCCCGGTCGACAAGCTCGAAGGGATGCCCGACGTTGCCGGCCTCCTCGCCGATTTCAGGTCCGACGACAAGCGCTACATCCTCGCCGCCAAAGTTACCGGCATGGTCCAGACCGCCTTTCCCGACGGTCCGCCACAGCCGGCCTGAGCCGGCTAAGTCGACGACGACCAAGCCCGAGACCGCCAAGCCGGGCGGTGCGAAGCCGCCCGCTGCCGCCACATGGCTCAAACAGTCGGCGCATCCGATCGACGTCGTCGTCGTCGCCGACACCGATCTGCTCGACGACCGTCTCTGGGTGCAGAGCCAGGATTTCTTCGGCCAGCGGGTCATCGCGCCGATCGCCAACAATGGGGACTTTGTCGCCAACGCGATCGACGTGCTGGCCGGCGGCGAGGATCTGGTCGGGCTGCGCAGCCGGGGCACCGCGGCCCGGCCCTTTGAGGTCGTCGACCGGATCCAGCGCGAGGCCCAGACCCGCTACAGCGCCGAAGAGCGGGCCTTGCAGCAGAAACTGAAGGCCACCGAAGCCAAGCTCGCCGATCTGACCGGAAAAGACCAGACCGACACCCCGGCAACCTTGTCGCCGGAACAGACCAAGGCCATCGAGCAGTTCCGCGGCGACATGGTGCAGACCCGCCGCCAGCTGCGCGACGTGCAGGCGGCGTTGCGCAGCAATATCCAGGAGCTGAAGGATGGGCTGGAGTTTCTCGATATCGCGTTGATTCCGATCATCGTCGCCGTGGTCGCGATTATCGTCGGAGCGGTCCGTCTCAAGCGGCGCCGCCGTCGCGTGGTCGAGGCATGAGCAGCGAACGTCCTGGAAGCCGCCAAAGCGTGCCATGCAAAAACGAAGTCTGATCCTGTTGCTCGCCGCGACCGTCGTGCTCGTGGCCGTGGCAATCGTGGCGCTCGCCACCGGCGGCCCCGGCGTCAGCCGCGCCGGGTCGGACCGAACCGCGTTCCCCGGGCTGGGCGACAAGCTCGGCCAGGTCGCCTCGGTCGCGGTCGAGCGTACGGGCTTGAACCTGACCTTCGTGCGCGACGGTGACCGGTGGCTGGTCACGCAAAAAGGAGATTATCCGGCCGACGCGGGCAAAGTTCGCCGGATCGTGCTCGCCATGGCCGACATGACGCTGGTCGAGCCCAAGACGCGAAAGCCCGATCTCTACCCTCGTCTCGAGGTCGAGGATCCGGGCAAAGGCAAATCGACCCTGATCACCCTTGAGGACAAATCCGGGGCAGTGCTCGCCCGGCTGATCGTCGGCAAGCGGCGCTACGATCGGCTCGGCGCTGGCAATGACGGCGTCTACGTCAGAAAGCCCGGCGACCCGCAGTCTTGGCTCGCCCGCGGCGCGCTCGATTTTTCCGATGACACGGCAAGCTGGCTCGACCGGCGCATCGTCGACCTCCCTGACAGCCGCGTCGCCAAGGTCAGCCTGACCCAGCCCGACGGCACGAGCCTGATCCTCAGCCGGACCGCGCCGGACGCGAAATTCGCGGTCACAGGCGCGCCGGCGAACGCCAAATACAAGAGCGACACGGCGTTGGGCGAGCCGGCGATGGCGCTCGAAACCCTCGACCTCGACGATGTGCAGCCGGCCGCGAAACTTCCGGTCCCGGACAAGGGCGTAACCACCGCGTCTTACACGACCTTCGACGGGCTGACCGTCGATCTGAAGCTGTTCCAGCACGACAACAAGGATTGGATCGCTCTCACTGCCGCCGGCTCCGGCAAGGCCGCGCCCGAGGCGAAGAAAATCAGCGATCGGGCGTCACGACTGGATCTATGCGATTCCGTCCTACAAGGCCAAGATGATGCAGACCAAGCTCGCCGACTTGCTCGAACCCCCCAAGGGTTCCTGAGAGCAGCGGCAGGGGTGGCTGATCAGACGGTCGCGTCCGAGCGCGGCGCCGGCCTCACCCTGCGTCGGGATCTGTCTGATCGACCCGGCGACCCGGTGCTGCCGCGGCTGCTTGCGCTATATCGACGAAATCGCCACGTGGTACGACGCGAGTGCAGCGGAAAAGCGCGCAATCCTGGCGCGGCTCGCCGAGCGCCGTTGGCTCGACCAGGCCACAGCGTCGGAGGATCCGGAATGATTGCAGGGGTTTTCGACCGCGGCAGGGGTATCGCGATGCGCCGACACGGCTGTGGTTGTCGCCTGCCTGCTGCTGACCGCCTGCGCCGGCCATCCGGCGACGACGAATTGGGTCAAGGCGGGCGCCGACGACCCGACGACGCAGCATGAGATCGATGATTGCCGCGCTCAGGCAAATCAGGCGCTCGCCAACCAGCAAGGGATAAATCAGGATATCAGCGCCACGCTCGGCCGCAATTGGCAGATGAGCCAGACGACAGGCCTCCAGGATCAGAACATGCGCGCAGGATGCCGCCAGCGCCGCCGATCAGGCCTTCAATAGCTGCATGCGCGCCAAAGGGTTCAAAAAACAAGGCTGACCCGGCCATCGCTCGCTGAGCGCGTGCCGTGGCGCCAAATGGCCATCACGTGTGGCCGGCCGCCTTTTCACAAAACCATACCGTAGGGACCACTTCAGTGGGCGCCTCGGTAGGCGGTCGACTTTTTAGGAGGTCACCGAGGCACCGCTATGAGCTTCGTGCCCACCAGTGGGACTGGATCAAGGAGTGGTCAGCGGCGGCGGCCGTAATTGGCCCTGGTCGCCTGCAGCGAGGCGCTGCAAGGCGCCGCGCGCGCGGCCGATCACGCTGTCCCAGTCCCCAGGGGTGGGTTGGCGAAACTGACGCAGCGACGGATACCAAGGGCTGTCGTCCCGATCCAGCAGCCAGCGCCAGTCGGTGTCGAAATGGTTCAATAGCCAAACCGGTTTGCCGAGGGCGCCCGCTAGATGCGCAACCGCGGTATCGACGCTGATGACGAGATCGAGGTTCTCTATGATCGCCGCCGTGTCGGCAAAGTCATCTTGATCCTCGGCGAAATCGTGCAGCTCCATGCCATGCGGCGGGCGAGCCGCCTCGACCGCCGGCGGACCTATTTGCAACGAGATGAATTGCACCCCCGATATTTCGCCAAGCGGCGCCAACGTGTCGAGAGTGATCGAGCGGCGACGATCGCGTTGAATCTGGCCCACATTGAATTGGCCGCCAGCCCAGCACAATCCGACCCGCAACCCGGCAAGACCGGCAAGCCTCTCGCGCCAATGAGCAACGTCCGCCGGGTCTGCCGTCAGATAGGGGGTTGTCGCCGGAACGGTTTCCAGCGTGGTGCCGACGGCATGCGGCAGGCTCATCAAACCGCACCACAGATCAAAGGAAGGCGGCGGTTCGCCCTCAGTAACGATCTCGCTTACGCCAGGCAGCCGGGACAGCAATCTCACCAGGCGCGGTTGAACCGCGAGGACGGTCCTCCTGGCGCGCGCGGCGACCTGCGGGACATAACGGCAGAACTGCAGCGCGTCCCCGTGGCCCTGATCGGCGAGCAGGAGAATGACCCGATCCCCAATCGCCTCGCCGGTCCAAGACGGCACTCCGAAGAGAGAGCGCAGCCTGATTTGGCCTTCGCTCTGCCAGCGCCATTCAAATTCCTTCCAACCCTCCTCCAACTGTCCGGCCAACAAAAGCGCCTCGCCAAGAAACACTCGCCACTGTCGAATTCTCGGGACTGAGACGCAATGCCGTGCGATAGCTCGCTTGGGCTTCGGCAACGCGTCCCAGGTGATAAAGTATGTACCCGAGGGTGCAATGAGCGAACGCATGCTCCGGTTGGAGGCGCAATGCCGCGCGTACGCTCGCCTCGGCTTCGTCAAAGCAGCCGAGGCAGTCGAGCACGCGTCCGAGTTCGTTGTATGCGTTGGCAAAGTCCGGCTTCAGGCGCAATGCCTCGCGTAAGCTTGTCTCGGCCTCGTCCAGGCGGTCAAGATTTCGCAGCGCTCTGCCGCGATTGGCCCATATTTGTGGAATGTCGTCCCTGATCGCGAGCCCATGATCATAGCATGCGAGTGCCTCCTCGTGACGCGCGCGCGCGGCCAAGTCACGGCCACGTTCGTTCCAAAACCCCGGGCGCCGGGACGCAACTGCATATTTAATGTTTTTCCAAAACAGAGCGGGCAAGGACCGTGGAGTCCGCGCGTGCCGCAAGACACGCTGAAAAAGCGCGCCGTCGCCTAATTCACTTCGCGGTATCGATAACCGAATCATTTGGGATTTATGCATCCTATCAGGCCTCGCTGACAGGTCATCCAATTCACCCGCTGGCTGATCCATGCGCGCACTACCATGCTAAGCTCAACCTACGGCGATCGGCCTCAATTTAAGTGGACCGGACTGAAGGTTAGTTAAGCTGTGGAGTTTCATCGAGCGGTATGCTGCGTGGCCGAGCGCCCGATAAAGAGAAGCAGATGCTGTACGAATGTCCATTAATCGTCTCGCAGAAGATCCAAGGTGACCTGCCACCGAACTTTCAGCCACCGGCGGTTGGGAGCCTCGGCGGTTGATACCCCTTACGGCGCGCTGTGGGCAACAGGCGCGCGCTTGTGGTGGCGGACATGCTGATGCTGTGTGCTGCACAGTTGGGGCGATCAGGGAATCCGAATTTCTGGAAATCCGGGGATTGGTTGATAATGAGATCGGCTGCCCTCAGGATGCTACGCATCACCAGGGGGCATCCGCGATGCACCCAGATCTTGATCCGTCTCCGCCCGCGATCGGTCATTTCAGCTTCCACTAATGTCATGATCGGCCACGCGCTCCGCTTTCCCGCGCGATGGTTCGGCGGTGCGATCCTATCGGTGTCGCTGATGCTTTTCCCCGCCGCCCCGCACGCGCAGCAGACGAAGTGCGCGCCGCCCTTGCCTGGACCAAGGCTGTGACATTGGTCTCAGAGACCCATGTTCCCGACGGCGTCTACGACCAAGCGCGCCAGCACTTCTCCGAAGCGGAACTGGTCAAGCTGACGCTGTGCATTGCTGCGATCAATGCATGGAACCGTATAGCGATCAGCTTCCGCGCAGTTCATCCAACACACTGGAAGGGTGCGGCTTGAAGACACGACCGAACGGGCGCGCCGACCCCTCGGCTGGAATTGATCCCCGCATTCCCATCGAGGGCGAGCCCGGCGAGAAACTGGCGCGGGTTCGCGTCGGCTCCTACGAGTTCAAGAAGAGGGGCATCTCGCGTTTCGATCTGCGCGATCCCTACCACATCGCCGTTGCCCTGACCTGGCCGCAATTCCTCGCGGCCTTGCTCACACTCTATCTTTCAGTAAATTTCGTCTTCGCTGTACTCTATTGGGCAGTTCCCGGATCGGTGGTGAATTCTCGACCGCATAGCTTCGCTGATAATTTATTCTTCAGCATCGAGACGCTGGCGACAGTCGGCTACGGCGAGATGTATCCGGCGACATTGTACGGCCGTATGGTCGCGGCGACCGAGATCGTATGCGGGCTCGCGTTCACAGCCATCTTGACCGGCCTCACCTTCGTCCGCTTCTCGCGGCCGCGAGCCAAGCTGATCTTTGCGGCCAATCCGGTGGTGGCGATGCATCAAGGCAAACCGACCTTGATGGTCCGGATCGGCAACGGGCGTGCGGTCGTGCTTGCGGACGCGACGGCGAAGCTGAACGTCCTTATGACCGAGGCGAGCGTGGACGGAGAGCTGTTCCACCGCGCGCAGGAGCTGCGGCTCGAGCGGGCGCACATTCCGATCTTTCCACTCTTCTGGACGCTCATGCACGTGCTGGACGAGCGGAGCCCCCTGCACGGCTACGATATGGCGCGAGCGATCCAGGCGGACATGCAAGTGTTCGTGATGCTCGAAGCGCGCGACCCGACGCTCGCGGCAACGGTGCACGACATTCGCAACTATGCGGCGGCGGATATCCGCTTCGGCCTACGCTACACGGATGCCCTGACCACGGCACCGGACGGCACGCCGGTTTTGGACCTGACCAGAATCGGAGAAATGGAGCCCGATGTTGGGGACCGCCCGGAGCAGGGTTGGACGGAGCGGGAAGATACGGGGGAATAGCCATCACGGCCCGGGCCTCGAGCGGGTTCGGGTGGCTTTGTCATCAAGCGTCGTGACCTTCCATCTTGGGACACCCCGATGGGGGCGAACCGGCGCTTTTCAGAGCCTCCGCATGGTCAACTTGGCAGGGTTCGACAGCCTGTTGCGCAGATGGCGCACGATCAACCGTTGCCCACGACGGGCGAAGGGGTAATCATCGCCCCAAAACCCACCGAAATTGGGGGAGTGTCGGTAGAAATCCGGGGTTGGATGCCATGCCTGCTGATGTGACCGAGAAGCAGCCTTTGAATAGGGGAGAGGCAAGTCGCATCGAGACCGGCTCGCCAGACGAAGGCGCTTCGACTGATCACGAAAGCAAATCGTCGCCGATGACCCCACCACCGGATCGTCAATCTACGCGGCGGCGAAAGGTGCTGATGGGCGTGCTAGGCGCCCTGGTCCTGGCGGCCGTCGGTGTATTTGGCATTCCCTGGATCCGGGAGATGCTCAATACCGTTTCGACCGACGACGCATACGTAAACGGGCATGTGACGTTCGTTGCTCCGCGCGTTGCGGGCCAGATTTTCCGGGTCCTGGTGGATGACAATTATCGCATTCGGAAGGGAGAGCTTCTCGCCGAAATAGACAAGGAGCCGTTTCGGGACGCGGTTGCCGTGAAAAGAGCGGCCGTTGATACCGCAACCGCGAACCTACGCGCGGCTAAGGCCACGGTGCGGGATATCGAGGCACAAGCATGGGCCCGGCGCTGGGGATTGCAGAACGCCGTACAGGATGTCGACGACAAAATAGCGCTTCTGCATGCTCGGGTAGCCGCTCTCGATAAGAGCGAGGCTGACTTGACGCTCGCACAAGCCGACTTCTATCGGGCGCGGCAATTGCTGGGGACCCCGGCCGAAAGCCGTCAGGAGTTCGACCGGGCTCAAAGAACCTTATCTACCGCCAACGCCCAAGTCACCGAATCGCTGGCCGAAGTCTACCAGGTGCGGGCCGCTTTGGGGCTGCCGGCACAACCCAATGGTGGCAAAAGTCTTGACCAAGTTCCGCCGGATCTCGATCAGACTTTTTCTTCCGTCCTCGTGGCGCAGGCGGACCTGATCCAGGCGGCAGCTCAGCTTGGCGTGATCCATTCCGTTGAGCAGAGCCCGAAGCAGATGCTCGACGACTTTGAAAAACAGGGCGACATCGATCGTACGTTTGCTCGCCTCGAGGCTGAGGCTCCAGCCGTCAAGCAGGCCGAGGCCAAGCTCGAATTCGCGAAACGCGAGCTCGCCCAAGCCGAACTAGATCTTGGTTTTTGCGACATTGTCGCGAAGATCGACGGCGTCGTCACCCGCCGGAACGTCAATCCGGGCGATTACGTTCAAGTCGGCCAGAATTTGATGGCGATCCGCTCCCTCCGTGAGATTTGGGTCGACGCGAATTTCAAGGAGACCCAACTACGCGACTTACGCATCGGCCAGCCTGTTGATTTATATGTCGACATGTATGGCAGCCGGCACGTGTTCAAGGGGCGGATTTCCGGCTTTACGATGGGGACCGGGTCGACGCTGGCGTTGCTGCCGGCCGAGAACGCGACCGGCAACTTCGTGAAGGTGGTCCAGCGGCTGCCAGTCCGGATCGATCTCGAAGGATACGACCCCGACAAAGACCCCCTGTTTATCGGTACGTCCGTTGTCCCCTACGTATACATCAACAAGCCGCCTACCGGGCCCGATGCGGGAAAGTTTTTACAAACCTACGTGCCTGAGCCACAAACCGTCGTCTCACCTCCTAGCTCGCCGATCGTTGGCAAATGACTGCCGCGGCACTTTCTCCCGCCAGTCCGAATGCAGCGCGGAATTCGTGGTTGGTCGCCGCCGTCGTCGTCGTGCCGACCTTCATGGAGGTGCTCGACACCACGATCGCAGTGGTGGCGCTGCGGTATATCGCCGGGGGCCTGTCGGCTACCGTCTCTGACGGTGAGTGGGTTCTTACCAGCTATCTTGCAGCGAACGCCATCATCCTGCCGATCACCGGCTGGCTGAGCGCGCATCTCGGTCGCCGCAACTACTTTCTGGCGTCGATAGCGATATTTACCCTCAGTTCCCTCATGTGCGGAATGGCTGGAGGCCTCGGTCAGCTGATCCTGTTCCGCGTGATCCAGGGCTTGGCGGGCGGTGGTCTGCAGCCCAGCAGCCAAGGAGTGCTATTGGATGCCTTCCCAGTGGAAAAGCAAGGCATCGCGATGACATTGTTTGGCTTCGCTGCCCTGATCGCGCCGGTTGTGGGTCCTACTTTAGGCGGCTGGATCACGGACTCCTACTCATGGCGCTGGGTCTTTTTGATCAACGTGCCCGTCGGTCTGCTGGCGTTTGCCGGGTGTTATGCGCTGCTTCGCGACCCGGATTATCTTACCACCCAGCGCATCCAGTTGAGAAAGCAGCCGTTCCATTTTGACTCGATCGGCTTGTCACTGCTGGTCATCGTCATGGTCTCTTGGGAGGTGATGCTCAGCAAGGGCCAGGAGTGGGACTGGCTCGGTGATCCATTCTGGCGCATCCAGACATTGGCCATTTTCTTTACAGTGGGTTTGGTTGGCCTCATCGTTTGGGAGTTGCGTCACCGCAACCCCGTGGTCAATTTTCGCCCATTGGGCGAACGCAACTTCGCCGGGTGCTGCATTATCATCTTTTGCGCTTATCTCGCGCTATATGCCGCCAGTACTTCTCTGCCCGGTTTGCTGCAGTCCTTGTTTGGTTATGATGCGCTGAGCGCCGGGCTGGTAATGTCGCCTGCTGGAGTTCTTTGCGGTCCTAGCAATGCCCATCGTCGGCCGCATGCTCGGTCGAGGGACGGACGCCCGGTGGCTGATCGCCGCCGGGTTGTTGATCATGACCGCCGGGAACTATTGGATGTCGCAGCTGAACCTCGACATCAGCCCGGAGCAAGCCATCTGGCCTCGAGTGCTCGTGGTCGCGGGACTGGCGGTATGTTTTGCCCCGGCGAATGTAGCAGCTTACCTCTATACCCCGATGGCGTTGCGTGGAGCAGCGGTTGGCTTGTTGAGCCTTCTGCGCAACGAGGGAGGCAGCGTCGGGACGTCGTTAGCCCAGACCGTCCAAGAGCGGCGCGATCAATTCCACACCCTGCGTCTCGGCGAGTACCTCGATCCGTTCAATGCGGCCGCCAATTCCTTTATCGCACGCGCGCAGGCATTTTTCCTGCAGCAGACCGCCGATCCGGTCGCGTCGCAGCATCTGGCTTGGCAGGAACTCGAAAACTTGCGGCAGCAGCAAGCATCGGCGCTTGCCTACTTCGACAGCTTTTGGATGTTGGCCGTGTTGACGTTTGCGGTCGCGTTCGTAGTACTGTTTATGAAACGTTCTGTTGCCGAGAAAGGCGGCCATGTTAGTGTCGAGTGAGTGATCTTTCGTGCAGACCCTTCCCGGCGAGGCTGCCGTCGTCGTCGAAAAGGCCGTGTCCGCGCATGGCGGCAGATCGCCGAAGGCTGAGCTTCGGGAGCGCCGGCGGACTGATCAATATGAGCTATCAACTCAACAGCTCTATCCACAACACGCAATGGGTCACCGGCCATTTCCACCTGATCTTCGCCGGCGCGATCGTCATCATGTATTTCGTGATCGCCTACGACATCTGGCCGCATCTGACCGGCCGCGCGCTGGACAGCTTCGGCCTGATGCGCACCCAGCTCTGGTGGTGGTTCGCCGTGATGATCGTGCTGACCTTTCCCTGGCACTGGGTCGGCATTCTCGGCATGCCGCGCCGCATGGCGTATTACGACTACAGCGACCCGGCGATCGCCGCGCAGGCCCCACGGGTGACGATGTCCGTCATCGGCGGCGCAATCCTCGTGGTCTCGGGCGCGCTGTTCCGGGTCGTGCTAGCGCGCGGCCAGACGATGATGCGGACCGAGCCGGCGCCGTATCCTTTGTGATCCGCGCCGACCGCGCCCAACATCACCAGCCTGCTTTTTGCAGAACTTGACGCACACAACTGGGAAGATCGTAATCGACAAGATCGCCGATACGCTCGACCGTCAGGTCGGCTGCCGGATATGAGGCCGCGTCCGGAGCGAGAGCGAACTGGCCTTGACGAGGCAGTATTGTGGTCACGCGGTCGCCCCAGGCGTTTTGACGGCGGCCAGAATTCGCGGCTTGTCGGCGCAAACTTTTGACATGCTGACGTTCGCCGCCTGGGATCTGGCGTTTCACACGATTGCGCTCCCCGCCGTCGATGTCGACTTGGCCAAGCGGCAGCTCGACCTGCTGTTGGCGGGGGTTTTCCTGCATCCGACCGGGCAGATTCCGGTTTGCCAGTGGAGCTTCAGCGACGTCAATCCGCCGGTACATGGCTGGGCACGATCTTTCTCTATCGCACCGACCAGGCGTTGCGCGCGGCAAGACCGACCTCGAGTTCCTCAAGCGGGTCTTCGGCAAGCTGACCTCGAACTTCGGATGCTGGGTGAATCGCAAGGACCGCGACGGCAGGAACCTCTTCGAGGGAGGGTTTCTCGGGCTCGACAATATCGGCGTCTTCGACCGCAGCGCGCCGTTGCCGACCGGCGGCCATCTGGAGCAGCCAGCGGCACCGCATGGGTGGCCCTCTGCGCCCAGAACATGCTCCCGGCCGGCCTCAAAGGCCACGACGCTCCGGCTGACCTTCATCGGCTCCAACGCCGTCGCTAATCTGGCAATCGTCACCGACTGTGGCATTGGGGCTGCTCCGCTTTGCGGACCTCAGCAATCCGCCGAGCACCCCCTCTCACAGCCCTGACACAAATCTTCGTACATCACCAAACAGGTATCGCTGCTTTACGGTTTGCTAATCGGCACGCTACGCTCGCGACAAAGATCGTCATCAGCCGAGAGCGAACGGAGCGCTACGATGTTACGCAACCGCGCAGAGATAAGTGAGGATAAGTCTTTTGGCCCGCTGACCGAGGCCATCCTCGAGCGCGATCAGCCGCGCACCACCGACCTCTTTTTTCAGATGGTGGCGCGGGAGGGGCGCTCGATCGGCGATGCGCTGAGCGTGGTGACGGCAGCCGAGGCGCCGTTTGTTCAGGTGCCGAGCCACATCGACGTGCGCGACGGGCAGATTACTCTGATCAACAACGACCATACGATCCTCGGCCTGCGCGCTTCTTCCTATCTGACGCCGTATCTGCCCGAGAAGTATCGCCTGCTGCCGCTGTTGCAGAGCGTGTGGTACATCCCGGCCGGGCTCGACATCTGGAACCAGTTGCGTGGCAAATACCCGGGCCGCTACGCCACGATGAAAGGTATGAACGTGCCGCCGCCGAGCTACGGCCCGGTCGTGTGGAACGAAGATCAAGAGCCCATCTACGAGGATGGCTCGGCCGAGGAGCGGTTGCACGCGTACATGATCGCTACCGTAGCCGGCAATTCGCGGCGGTCCTATGGCCTCTTCCTCGGTCTGGCTGAGGACGAGCGGCTGCGCCCCCAGCTCCGCGACCAGTTGGAATATCTCGGCCTGATCGATTTGCAGGACACGGTCGTCGGCCGCAAGGCGCGCAACACCGGCCACAAGGCGATCCGGGCTCGGGCCGTGACCGACCTCGCCGACGTCATCGGCTGGGACCAGGCGCACGGCGTCTATTACATGGGCGTGCCGGACATGGCGATCGGCCCGCTCTACTACTCGCTTTACGACGCGGTGTGCGTCAGGCTCGCCGCCGAGTTTCCGGACGCCGGCAAGAGTCTTGGTCAAACCAATCAGGTGCCACTCTCCCCGGCCGAAGTCGAGGAGATGATCGAGCAGCTGATGACCGCGGATGCGGGTGCGGTCTGGGACCTGCTCACCGGGCATCTGAAAAACGACAAGTCGATCCGTAGCCTCGGCGACACGATCCAGCTGGGCGCGGCCGAGCTGATCCTGCGTACCACGGTGCCGCGGCAGTTCACCAACGGCCAGCATCCATTCGACTATTGCAATGTTGCGAACAATTGGATGCGGCGCGGTGACAATCCCTATCAGCCCCGCATTCTCTATTTGATGGCAAGCTTCATCAACGACGTGGCCCACGAGAACAAGCTCTACAATTCGGTCATCGAGCATGAATGTGCCGGGTTCGATGCGTCGGGCCACACGCCGGGAGCGCTGCTCGGCGAACTCGACGACGCGATCATGGCATTGGACTACCCGCGCGCGACCGCGGTCGCCAACGCCTATCTGCAATCGGGCGCCGACCGCCGTGCCTATCAGGAAACCGTAGCACTCTGCGCTTGCCGCTTTCAGGACGATCCGCACAACCAGAAGATCACGGTCTCGACCTTCGAGGAATACGGTCGGAACTCGACGCATCTGCGCGACCGTTTGCTGCTCGCCACGCCGCGGCTGCTCGCCGGCTGGCTCAAGATGCCGGGCGAACGCGAGTGCTATGCCCGCTTCGAAAGGGAGTGGATCAACAACTGATCGGTCGAGAGGAGCGAAGGCTTTTAGAGGGCTCCGACGCGAGCGCCATCGCCGCGATGCACGGATCGGGCTCCGTCAAAGACCGTGCGTCGGGCGTGATCTCCACTGCGGCGGTCGAGCTGCAGCGGGCGTAGCGACGGGCGCATGACCAAATTCTCTCTCCCCGTGGTTGTCCTCGTGGGCCTGATGTCGGCGTCCCTCGCCGGATTATTGCTGTTGCCTCCGATCCCGCAGCATCAAAGCTATCACCAATTCGCCGATCAGCGCGCCATCTTTGGTATCCCGAATTTTTGGAACGTCGTGTCGAATCTTCCTTTCCTCGCGGTCGGCGCCCTGGGGCTGTGGCGATTTCGGAATGATTCCGCGACCATCGTCCTCTTTCTGGGAATTTTTCTGACCGGCATCGGTTCCGTCCTACTATCACTGGAACCCGAATGACCGCACCTTGTTCTGGGATCGGCTGCCGATGACGCTCGCCTTTGCGGCCATTCTCGCCCTTGTGGTCGCAGAGCGGGTGAATGCAAGAGCGGGAGCCATTCTGCTGTGGCCCGCGCTCGCGATCGGATTGTTCAGCCTGTTGCTTTGGCTCTGGACCGACGATCTGCGGCTTTACTTCTGGGTGCAGTTTTTCCCCGGCCTCGCATTGCTGGTGCTTTTTTTGCTGTATCCCCCGAAATACACCGGCACATATTATTGGATCATCGCCGCCGGGCTATACGTGCTCGCCAAGGTGTTTGAATTTTCAGATCATGCGATTTTTTCTGCGGGATACTTGTTGAGTGGCCACACGCTAAAGCACCTTAGTGCCGCGGCCGCCTGCTTTGCAATTTTGAGATACTTCGAGACCCGCCGGCTGATCGCCTGACAGGCTCTTATTTGGCCTTCGACTCGTCCGGTTGACTTTCCAATGCCGGAAGCCTAGCCAACATCGAATTCGACCTCGTCATGCTGCGCCTTGATATAATCGTAAAAGAGACGCTCGACCCGGCGGTAGGGCGTGCCGCGAACACTGGCAAGCATGTCGCGCCGCTCGTCGTGGGCTGCCAGGATTGCTTCGTATTTTTGCCGAAAATAGCGGAGGTTCGCGCCCAGGTCTACAAACCGATCGTCCGAGAGCAGCTCGATCGCATGCGCCGTTTTGGGCATCCTGAACGGCGACTGAAGTGTGAAGAGGCGAAAAGACGTATCGTAGATGTCATTCGGCTCGTGGACCGGCAGTGTCTTCAGCAGTGCGCCATGGCGCGTGGGCAGCCAGCCAAATTCATGGAGTGCGTCGCGCTGAGGCCCGTTTCGTTGGATTTCCCGGTAATCCTCGATATTGCCCTCGGTACCGAGCTCGGCCAGATTGACGAACTCGTTTGCGGGCACGGCGAGGTTGAATATTTGAAGAAACTTCACGGCGCGCACCGACAGCGGCGACCAGACATTCGCGGCCGCCAAGGCGTTCCGCAAGGTGTGGACACAGTTGTCGGCCCAAACACTCCAATTGTAGTCGGCTTCTCCCTCGGCGTATTCGCGGTTCTTGTCGTTCAAAAAGGCGATCACCTCGTCCACCATCGGCTCGGTCACCGGAAGGCGGGCGCAAAAGGCTGACCGCGCGAACAGTATCGCAAAGTCGGTGCCGACCCCCTCTTTCGCGACGAAATCCGCAAGGCCCGATTGAGCGCCTGCGGTTGGGTAATCATGGAACTCGACGCCCTTGTAGACGCCTTTGTCGATTGCGTCGCGCATAGTGGCTTCGAAGCGGGCTCGTGTCAGGCGCTCGCTGACTTTGAGATTGCCCTGATAGAAAAGCTCGTAGCCGGGGACCGCCACCCAATTAACGTTGCGAAACCAGCGCCCCACGCTGACACCGGCGCCGTGCTCGGGGTCGTCGAGGTCGGTCGCCACCGTGCGGCATCTCCGCAGCTGCGGGTAGGGCGCCCGCTCGTCCTTGCAGGCGCCTTTAATATACATTACCGCATGGCCCGCGACCCCGCCCTCCCCCTTTAGCTTGGGACGGAATTGGCTGGTCGCGCAGAGTTCCACATAATAGGGGAAGAGCTTCTCGTAGGCGGGGTCCGGGCGCCGCTCGACGATGATGTGGTCCGGCTTCAGCATGAACCGCGCGATGATGCCGTCATCACCGCACCCGCTGAGCAGGCCGGTAAACACCGCAATAATTACGGCAAGCAATCCGCGGATCACGTTTTCGCCAATTCCGCAACGGCAATAGAGGATGCGCGGGTTCGCATTATCACCCTAACAAGTGCGGGAGGCCCGATCATCGCGATCGGTCTCAGGGGGCCGGTCTTGGTTGGGCTAAACTCTAGGTTGGGATCCGTCTTCCCACCGTGACGCCTTTTCCTTTTCGCCGGTTGCCGCGCTCTCTCCCAGAGCGCCTCCGGCGAGCGAGCCGAAGAAGCGTCACCCTACGCCGAACCGCTTGATCGCCTCGGCGCTGAATTTGAGACCGAGGCCGGGGGTGGTCGGCATGGCGAGGAGGCCATTGTGGGGGATTGGGACTTCCTCCCACAGCTGGAACAGGCGGGGCATGTATTCGACGGTCAGGCCGTTGGGGACCGCGCCGACCAGATGGACATGGATCTCCGGGACGCCGTGGCTGACGACCGGCAGGTTGAAGGCCTCGGCCATGCCGGCGATCTTGAGCCAGGGGGTGATGCCGCCCGAGCGCACCTGATCGATCATCACGATATCGACCGAGCGGGCTTCCAGCATGTGGCGGAACGGCGCGATGCCGTAAAGGTATTCGCCGCCGCAGACCGGGGTTGACAGCGCCGCCGCCACCCGCGCGAGCCCCGGATAGTCGTCGTGTGTCGTGACGTCTTCGAGCCAGAACAGGCCGACGCCGGCATTCTCGACCCGCTTACCGATGTCGATCGCCTGCTCAACTCGCCAGCGCTGGTTGATGTCGCACATCAAATCCATATCGGGACCGACCGCCTGGCGGATCAGCCGGGCCTGCTCGACCTCGCGCGCCAGTGAGGTGACCCCCGGCAGGCCAAGCTGCATCTTGGTCTGGCGATGACCTTTTTCGCGTAGCCTTCCCGCAGCGGTCACCGCCTCTTCGAGCTTGAGCCCGCGCCGCAGCGCACCGCTCGCATAGGTCGCGATATGGTCGCGCCCGCCGCCGAGCAATTTCCACAACGGCAGGCCCAGCGCCTTGCCCTTGATATCCCACAGCGCGACATCGATCGCCGACAGCGCCATCATAAAGATCCCGGACGGACCGGCCGAGACCGCCGCCGCGCGCAACTTGGCGGAGATGGCCTCGACCCGCATCGGATCCTCGCCGATCGCCAGCGCGCCTAGCTCGTCGACGGCGTGGCGCAAGGTGCGGGTCAGGGCACCGCCGAAATAGGTCACGCCTAGCCCCTCGACGCCGGCGTCGGTGCCGAGCCGTAGCCAGACGATCGGATTCTTGGCGTTCGGGTTTTCCGAAAACCCGGCGAGCGGCTCGTCATTGGGCAGCGCGACGATGCCGGTCTCGACCCGGGTGATCTTCATGATGCCACTCCATACCGCCGGATCGTGTCTTCGCGGAAGGTCAGGCCGAGCCCGGGGCGGTCGGACAAAGCCAGCTCGCCGGCGGCGGGATCGAATTCGGCAACCCCGTCGAACAATTTCAGCATCCAGCCCATGTATTCGACGGTCAGCCCATTCGGCACCGCGGCAACGAGATGGGCGTGGATTTCCGGGATCACGTGGCTGACGACCGGCAGGTTGAAGGCCTCGGCCATGCCGGCGATCTTCATCCATTGAGTGATCCCGCCAGCGCGGATCAGGTCGATCATCAGATAGTCGACCGAGTGCTGTTCGATCATGTGGCGGAACGGTACGATGCCATAGACCAGCTCGCCGCCGCAGATCGGCGTCGAAAGCGCCGCGTTGACGCGGGCGATGCCGGCATAATCGTCATGGGTCGTCACGTCCTCGAGCCAGAACAGACCGACCCCGGCATCCTCGACCCGCTTGCCGATATCGATCGCCTGTTCGACCCGCCAGCGTTGGTTGATGTCGCACATCAGCCTGATGTCGGGGCCGATCGCCTCGCGCACCCGTCGCATGCGCTCGACCTCCTTGGCCGGCGAGGTATCGCCGGGCAGAGCGAGCTGGGTCTTCATCTCGCGGAAGCCTTTTTCCTTCAGCTTTGCCGCCGCGGTCACGACCTGGTCGAGCGTCAAATTGCGCCGCAGCGCGCCGCTGGCATAGGTTGCGATCCGCTGGCGAGCCCCGCCGAGCAGTTTCCACAAGGGCTGGTTCAGCGCTTTGCCGCGGATATCCCAGAGCGCGATGTCGATCGCCGACAATGCCAAGGTGAACATGCCCGCCGGACCGGAGCCGCCGGCAGCAACCCGCAATTTGGCGACGATCGCCTCGACCCGATGCGGGTCGTCGCCGATCAGGAGCGCGCCGAGATCGTCAATGGCTCGCTTCAGCGAGGCGGTTATCGCGCCGCCGTAAAACGTCACCGCGATCCCTTCGACGCCGTCATCGGTGCCGATCCGGACGATCACGATCGGCCGCGCCGCGTTCGGGTTTTCCGGCGTATCGGCCAGCGGATCAGCCTCGGGCAGGACCAGGATCTGCGAACGAATGCTCGATATCTTCATCAGATTTTCCCCTCCGCTGCCGCTGTAGCAGCCGAGGATAGCACGCTAATGCCTTAAGACGAGGGCGAGCGCGATGGCGATCAGCGCCGCCGCCGCAAGCCATAGCGGGAGCACCGCGAGGTACAGGCGCGTTTGGCTTGTTCGGCGGCGTGCGATGCGATCGATCTCGGCGTGCAGAACCACTCCGTCGCGCGCCATGTCGTCGACCAAGGTGTCGAGCTTTCGGATCGAGCCGCGGCAGCCGCTCCATCATATCGACGACAGTTTCGAGCCGCTGGCGCAATTGCGCCTCGGGGCCGCGATTGTCGCGCATCCATCCTTCGATCAACGGCTGTGCCAAGGCCCAGATGTTGACCTCGGGATCGAGGCGGCGGCCCACTCCCTCGACCAACACCATCGTCTTTTGCAGCAGCAACAGTTGCGGCTGGGTCTCCATGCCGAACTGCTCGGTGACCCGGAACAGCTGGGCGAGCAGCCGCGCGACCGAGATGTCCTGTAATGCGCGGCCGAGGATCGGCTCGCCGATTGCGCGGCAGGCCTGAGTGAAGGTGTCGATCGAGCGGTCGGGCGGCACATAGCCGGCGGCGAAATGGACCTCGGCCACTCGCCGATAGTCGCCCGACAAAAACCCGATGAGCATATCGGCGAGGTAATAGCGGGTGGCGCGGTCGAGCCGCCCCATGATCCCGAAATCGACGACGACGATCGCTCCCGAGGCGTCAACGAACATGTTCCCGGGATGCATATCGGCGTGAAAGAAGCCGTCGCGGAACACCTGATTGAAAAACGCGCCGGCGGCTTTCGCCAGCAGGTCGTCGATCCGGTGCCCGGCGGCGAGCAGTGCCGCACGGTCGTCGATGCGGCTGCCGGTTATCCGCGCTAGCGTCAGCACTCCGCGGCCGGTGCGCTGCCAGTCGATCGGCGGCACGCGAAAGTTCAAATCGCCGGCAAAGTTTTCGGCCAGCTCGGATGCGGCCGCCGCCTCCAACCGCAAATCCATCTCGAAGCGGACCACCTCGGCCAGGGTCTGCACGATTTCGACCGGCTTCAGTCGCCGGAATGGCGGGTGGAGACGCTCGATCCAGCCGGCGAGCCACAGGAACAGGTCGAGGTCGCGAGCAAAGGCCTCGGCGATTCCCGGCCGCAGCACTTTGACCGCGACGTCTTTTCCGTCTGCGGTTCGGGCGAAGTGGACCTGGGCGATCGAGGCGGCGGCAACCGCGATTTCGTCGAACGATGCGAACAGGGTTTCGAGCGGCTGCTCGAACTCGGCTTCGATCGCCGCGCGCGCCTGGGCCCCCGGAAAGGGCGGCAGGCGATCCTGCAGGCTCGTCAGATCGGCGGCAATTTCCTCTCCAAGAAGATCGGCCCGGGTCGCCAGCAGCTGGCCGAGCTTGATGAAGCTCGGCCCCATTTCGTCGAGCGCCGCCGCAAGCCGCTGACCGGGGCGCGCGGCGGCAGGCCCGCGTCCGCGCGTGAACAGCCGGGCCACCCGCAAGTAAAAAGCGACAACGGGGACGCCGGCAAACGGGAACAGGGCATCGTGGCGCGCCAAGATCAGCCCGATGGCAGCCAGGCGAGCGATATTGCGCAGGCTGCGCAGCAG
This sequence comes from uncultured Alphaproteobacteria bacterium, assembly GCA_963845735.1. Lineage (GTDB taxonomy): Bacteria > Pseudomonadota > Alphaproteobacteria > ATCC43930 > CGMCC-115725 > AP-15. The sequence continues at coordinate 133,121 of CAWJTR010000009.1, forward strand.
CCCGAAGCCGGGGCGCAGAGCCTCAGAGGCGCCAGGCCGAGTGAAGCGCAGCGATGCCCCCCGTGAGATTGCGGTATCTGACCTGTTCGAGCCCGGCGCCGGCGATCATCTCGGCCAGCTCGCCCTGGCGCGGGAAACCGCGGATGCTCTCGACCAGATAGGTATAAGCCTCGCGGTCGCCGGTGACGATCTGCCCGAGCAAGGGCACGACATGAAAGCTGTAGAGGTCGTAGAGCGGCTGCAACGGCGGCCCTACCCCGGGGGTGAATTCGAGACACATGAAGCGGCCGCCTGGCTTCAATACGCGCTTCGCCTCGGCGAGCGCAGCCTCGATGCGGGTCACGTTGCGCAACCCAAACGCGATCGTATAGAGATCGAAGCTGCGCTCGGCGAAGGGCAGCCGCTCGGCGTCGGCGCCCAGCCACTCGATGCCGTAGAGTATGCCCCGGTCGAGCGCGCGGGCGCGTCCGATCTCGAGCATGCGCTGGTTGGTATCGCAGACGACCGCGCCCCCCTCGGGGATTGCGCCCTCGGGGACGAGGTGCTTCAGCGCGCGCAGCGCGACGTCGCCGGTGCCGCCGGCCACGTCGATCAGCTGCTGGCCGGGCTGCGGCTTCAGCCACGCCACCATCTCGGCCTTCCACAGCCGATGGATGCCGCCGCTCATCAGATCGTTCATCAGATCGTAGCGCTGCGCGACGCTGTCGAAGATGCCGCGGATTAGCGGCGCCTTCTCGTCCTCGGCGACATGGCGATAGTCGTGCGCGGCACTGCCGCTTGTCTCTTCCCCGCTCATCGGGCAGGAAGATACCGCCATCGAGCCGCGCGCGCCACGCTGCGGCCGGCAGGCGCGGGAAACCATCTGTCGAATGCCCGAACTGCCTGAAGTCGAGACCGTGCGGCGCGGCCTGGCGCTGAAAATGAGCGGCCGCCGAATCGTGCGCGCCGAGCTGCGCCGCCCCGATCTGCGCCGGCCGTTTCCGCCGGCGCTGGCCGAGCGGCTCGACGGCGCCCGGATCGGCGCGCTCGCGCGCCGCGGCAAATACATTCTGATCGAGCTCGACGCCGATGGCCTGCTGCTGCTCCATCTCGGCATGTCCGGGCGGATCACCGCCGGCGATGCGGGGCAACCGGAGGCGCGCCACGACCATGTGGTCCTGACCCTCGACGACGGCACCGTCGTCCGCTTCAACGACGCCCGCCGCTTCGGCCTGCTCGATTATATCAGGCGTGGCGAGGCCGACCGGCATCCGCTATTGGCCGGACTCGGGCCGGAGCCGCTCGAACGCAGGGTTCGACGGCGCCTATCTCGCGCAGAAGCTCGCCGGGAAGATGACTTCGATCAAGGCCGCCCTCCTCGATCAGCGCATCGTCGCCGGGCTCGGCAACATCTATGTCTGCGAGGCTCTTTACCGCGCTGGATTGTCACCGCGGCGGCTTGCCGGGTCGATCAGCCGCGCGCGGCTCGGTCGGCTTGCCGGCGGCAATTCGCTCGGTGCTGCAGGAAGCCATCGACGCCGGGCGGCTCGTCGTTGCGCGACTATGTCCAGGCCGACGGTGAACTCGGCTATTTCCAGCACCGCTGGGCGGTTTACGGCCGCGAGGGAGAGCCCTGCCCCGGCTGCGACTGCGCCGAGGGGGTGCGGCGGATCGTGCAGTCAGGCCGATCGACTTTTTATTGCGCCAAACGGCAGCGCTGAGGGAGTGATCCGATGAGCGAGACGTCCGGCTACCAGAACATCCTCGTCGAGCGTCGGGGTGGCGTCGGCATCGTCACCTTGAACCGGCCGCAGGCGCTCAATGCGCTGAATGCGGCGCTGATCACCGAGCTGGCGTCAGCCCTCGACGGGTTCGAAGCCGATGACGCGATCGGCGCCATCATTCTGACCGGCAACGACAAGGCCTTTGCCGCCGGCGCCGATGTCAAGGAGATGGCGGGCAAGACCTACCCCGAAATCTACCTCGAAGACTTCATCACCCGCGGCTGGGAGCGGGTCGGGCAATGCCGCAAGCCGGTGGTCGCGGCGGTCGCCGGTTTTGCCCTCGGCGGCGGCTGCGAGATCGCGATGATGTGCGACATCGTCATCGCCGCCGACACTGCGCGCTTCGGCCAGCCCGAGATCCAGCTCGGCACGATGCCGGGCGCCGGCGGAACCCAGCGCCTGCGCTCGCTTTGTCGGCAAGGCCAAGGCGATGGATTTGTGCCTGACCGGGCGGATGATGGATGCCGCCGAGGCCGAACGCGCGGGACTGGTCAGCCGCATCGTGCCGGCGGCCGATCTGCTCGAAGAGGCGATCAAGGTCGCCGAGCGCATCGCCCAAATGTCGCGGCCGATCGCGATGATGGTCAAGGAATCGGTCAACCGCGCCTACGAGACCACCCTGGCCGAGGGCGTCCGCTTCGAACGGCGGCTGTTCCATTCGACCTTCGCCACCGAAGACCGCAAGGAGGGCATGGCCGCCTTTATCGAAAAGCGCAAACCAGCCTTCCGCAACCGCTGACGAGGCCGGCGCAGATTCAGGGCCGGCGCGGCTTGCCCTCGGCGTCGAAGGCGTCGCGGACACTGTCGAAGCGGGGTCGCAAAGGCCGTCGGCTCGGCCGGGCATCGTATTCGCCGCGCTCGGCGGCGAGCTTTTTGCCGAGCCGGAAGCGCGGGCTCTGCGTGGCATGTCCGGAGGTGCCGTGCTTGCGGCTCCCCATTCCGCCGCGGCCTTGCTGCATCGCGACCTCAGCGCGCGACGTCGCCCCAGACGACGTAGCGGTTGCGTCGCCGCGGCTCGAGCCCTTCCTCGATCATGCGCTGCACCTGCGCCTCGACCAGATCGGCAAGCGGATCGCCGCCGATATTGACGAGGCCATGTGCGCGCAGCAGCGCCTCGATCTGCTCGCTCGGACGGCCGCCGAGGAACGGCAGCCGATCGCCGACCGCCGCATATTCGGGGCTGGTGCGGGCATTCTCCTGACACCCCGGCTGCGCACCGGCGACGCGGTCGCTGCCGTCGAGCACGGCGCCGTCGACGACGACGAGCCGCCCTCCCGGTCGCAGCACGCGGATCCACTCATCGATCGCGGCTTCCGGATGCGGCAAGGTCCACAGCACATGACGGCTGATCGCGAGGTCGAAGCTGGCCGGCGCACACGGCAACTGCTCGGCATCGGCCTGTTCGAACCGGACTGAAAGGCCGCGCTCCGCCGCCTTGCTCTTGGCGCGTGCGAGCATCGACGGGGCAAAGTCGACGCCGGTCACCCGATGCCCACGGGCGGCCAGCTCAAGGCTCAGGAATCCGGTGCCGCAGCCGAGGTCGAGGGCGTCGAGAGGACCTCGCGACGGCAGCACGAGGCCAAAAATGCGGTCCCAGGCCGCACGCTCGGCCGGGGTGCGGATGCTGTGCCCGAAATCCTCGTCAAAATGCGCCGCCCGCCTGTCCCAATGGGCGGCTACTTGCTGCTTGACCGGATCGGTGTGGGCGGAGGACATAGGCGGTCTTCCCCAGAGGGCGTCAGGAAAACCCGACGACAGCGGCGAGCGCCTCGATCTGCTCGGCGTAGCGCGAGACCGGGTTCAGCAGCAGGTGGTTGGCGCCCATCGCCACCAATTCCTCGAGCCGCTCCCGGACCTGTTCCGGCGTGCCGTGGATGCCGGAGGCGTCGGTCCCTTCGGGATTATGGTAGACTTCGGTGAACCACCGGTGCAGCTCGGACCGCGCCACCTCCGGGCGCTCGTCGACGGCCATGAACAGCCGCTTCGAGATCGGGAAGGCGGCCGGATCACGCCCGGCCTTCTCCAGCGCCGCACGCAGGATCGGCACCGAGCGGGAAAAGGCGGCGATGCTCGACCCGCCCGACCCCATCCAGCCGTCGGCGAGAGAGGCGGCGCGGCGGACCGCGTCGGGATGGCCGACGCCCATCCAAATCGGCAGAGCGGCTTTTGCACCGGCTTTGGCGCCATGGTGCCGCCTTCGAGCTGATAGATCGTTCCCCGGTAATCGACACGCGGCTGGGTCCACAATGCTCGTATCAGCTCGACCTCTTCGCGGAACCGCCGTACGCGCCGCTCTCGGGGTATCTCGAACTGGGCGTAATGGTGGTCGCGGCCCAATCCGACGCCGAGGATCGCACGCCCGCCGCTGACATAATCCAAACTCGCCCATTGATGTGCGACAAGGGCCGGGTGGTGGATCGGCAGCACCACCACCGAGGCGCCGAGGCGGATCGTGGTGGTGACCGCCGCGGCATAAGTCAGCACCACTACCGGGTCGAAGCAGAAGACGTGGTCGAGGGTGTTCTCGGTCACCCACAGATCGCGAAAACCCGAGCGCCTCGGCGCGTTGCGCCACCCGCCGCACCGCCGCGATGTCGATCGGCTCGGGCGAGCGGTGGGGCAGCGCCACGCCTAGCGGGATTTTGTCTTTCAGGGCCATGCCTGTGGGCGCCGGGAACTGGATTCGGCGGCTAGACTTTCTCGATCAATTCCATCTGGGCGCCGTCGGGCGCTTCGAGAAAGCAGACGCGGCGGCCATTGTTGGGCGGCATTTCTTCGAGGATGCGCACGCCATTCTTGCGCATGCGGGCCAAGGTCCCGTCATAGTCTTCGGTGTCGACCGCGATGTGCTCGATGCCGTAATGCTGCTCGTGTTTCTGAGTGGCGATCAGGCCGGTGATGTTGAGCTGCAGCCCATGCAGATCGAGGCGGAAGCCGCGGCCTGGGATCTCGGCTTTCATGGTCGCGCCGAAATTATCGACGTAGAATTGTGCGGTTTGCTTGGGATCGCGGGTCTTCAGGTGGACATGCTGTACCGAGGCCATGATCGTTCTCCTTGGCGGTTGTCGCGTTCTGCGCGGTCTGTTGCTCGGCCGCTGGCGCGGCAACGCACGATATCGTGATTGGCGACCGACATCGAGCTTTTGTTAGCCGCTCCAGCTTTCCAGCCGACCGCCGTGCAACAGTAGCAGATCTGTCGGCGGCAAGCGGCCGGCCAAGCCCCTTATCAAAATTCGAGTGGGCGACAGTTCGTGTCGGCCTCGGCCATTCGGTGTTGACGCAGCGGCGGCCTGCTTATAGAAGACCGGCTCACTTTTTCGGCGAAGAAGCATGGCCACCCACAAATCGGCGGAAAAGCGCATTCGCCAGACCGAGAAGCGTACGGCGATCAATCGCTCCAGGATGAGCCGGGTGCGCACCTTCGTCAAAAAGGTCGAGACCGCGATCGAGACCGGCGATAAGCAAGCGGCTCAGTCGGCTTTTCAGGTCGCCCAGCCTGAGCTGCATCGGGCGATCACCAAGGGCGTGCTGCACAAGAACACGGTTTCGCGCAAACTCTCCCGCCTCGCCGCCCGCATCAACGCGCTCTAAGCCCGCCCGAGTGCGCGGCGTCGCGCCCGACCGACTGCGACACATTGGCGCATGCGCGCCGCGCGCCATCGAGGCCGCGCCGCGGGTGCCGGACCGGCTGAAAAATCTTTCGCGTTCTCCTTTCGGTCGGCTTGCCATCGTTTCGACACATAAGCTAGCATTGCCGTATTGCGCCATCACAAATCACGTTGGCGCCCTGTAAATGTCGATCGGGGCGAGATATAAAACGTCTTGCCTAGATCTAATCGATAATAATGGTCTGGTACAGGGGGATAGGCACTACCTTCAGATAGCAGCGCAAGAGACGCTGATATTTACGACATACAGAGGTGAATCTTTACCGAGTACTAATCGGATGGTGCTGCCGTCTTGATCGGGGGGATGCGGCAATGGCGGAAACGGCTCAGGGAAATGGCACCGAAAGCGCGGCGACGACGCCGCAATACGAGTGGAACCGGGTTCTCGGCCAGCTGAAACAGGAGGTTGGCGAAACCGCCTACCGCCGCTGGCTTGCCCCGGTCAACGTGCAACGGATCGATGGCGGCGAGGCGGTGATCGGGGCACCCGCGCGCTTTTTTCGCGATTGGATCGCCTCGCATTACGCCGACCGGATTCTGGCGTTATGGCGGGCGCAGAACCGGCAGGTGAAACGGGTTTCAGTGATCGTTGCGCCGGCGGTGCACACGCCCGGAACAGCGGTTTCTCGCCGCAGCGAGGACCACATGCAAAACCGTCCCGAGCCAGGTCTCGTCGCGGCGCCTGCGGCCGTGTTCGAAATCGGCGAAGACAGAGCGCAGCAATCGGGACTAGATCCGCGTTTTACGTTCGAGAACTTCGTCGTCGGCAAGCCCAACGAACTCGCCCACGCCGCGGCTCGGCGAGTGGCCGAGGCCTGCGCGGGCCCGGTGCGTATGGTGCCGTTCAACCCGCTGTTTCTCTATGGCGGGGTCGGGCTCGGCAAGACCCATTTGATGCACGCCGTGGCCTGGCACGTCCGCAAGCACGCCTGCGGCCGCAAGGTGATCTACCTTTCGGCCGAGAAGTTCATGTATCAATTCATTCGTGCGCTGCGCTTCAAATCGACGATGGACTTCAAGGAGGAATTCCGCTCGGTCGATTTGCTGATGATCGACGATGTCCAATTCATTAGCGGCAAAGAATCAACCCAAGAAGAGTTCTTCCACACCTTCAACGCGCTGGTCGACCAGAACCGCCAGATCGTGATCTCCGCCGACAAGTCGCCCTCCGATCTCGAAGGGCTCGAAGAGCGCATGCGCTCGCGCCTCGGCTGGGGGCTGGTCGCTGATCTGCACCCGACCACTTACGAGCTGCGGCTCGGCATCCTGCAGTCGAAAGCCGAGCAGAGCAATATTCAACTGCCGCGCAAAGTGATGGAGTTCCTGGCCCATAAGATCACCTCGAATGTCCGCGAGTTGGAAGGCGCGCTGAACCGGATCGTTGCCAACGTGCAGCTCGTCGGACGCGACATCACGCTCGAAAGCGCACAGGAGGAGTTGCACGACCTGCTGCGCTCGCACGAGCGGCGGGTGACGATCGACGAGATCCAGCGGCGCGTGGCCGAGCATTTCAACATCAAGCTGGTCGAGATGACCTCGGACCGGCGCGCCCGCATCGTGGCGCGGCCGCGACAAGTCGCGATGTATCTCGCCAAGCAGCTGACGACCCGGTCATTGCCCGAGATCGGCCGCAAATTCGGCGGCCGCGACCACACCACCGTGATCCACGCGGTGCGCAAGATCGACGAGCTGATGCTGACCGACCCGGTGCTCGCCGAGGATGTCGAGCTGCTGCGGCGAATGCTGCAAAGCTGACCGGGCCCGGCGGCCGGCGGTCCGGCCGCAGGCCGCGAAACCGGGTGCTGAGGTCGGCAGTCGTTTTGTGCTAAGCTGCGTTCCCGTCTGCCGGCCCTTCGGGCTGGTGCGACGGGGGCATCGGCCGGAAGATTCGGCTGGGTGTCGCCCGGTCCGCCAACCTGCGTGTAGCCAATATGAAACTCACCATCGAACGGGGCGCTCTCCTCAAGGCTCTGGGACATGTGCAGAGCGTCGTCGAACGGCGCAACACGATCCCGATTCTGTCGAATGTGTTGTTGCGCGCTGATTCCGGCGCGGGCGGCGGGGTCCTGGCGCTCAGCGCCACCGATATGGATCTCGAGATCGTCGAGCAGGTGCCGAGCCGGATCGAGCGGCCGGGGCGCACGACCGCCCCGGCGCACACGCTCTATGACATCGTCCGCAAATTGCGCGAGGGGGCCCAGATCGAGATCGATGCGAGCGGCGAGCGCAGCGCCATGGTGTTGCGGTCCGGTCGCTCCACCTTTACCTTGGCGTGCCTGCCGCCCGAAGACTACCCGGTAATGGCGAGCGGCGATTTGGCATATAATTTCACGCTGACGGCGGCCGAGCTGCGCAGCCTGGTCGATCGCACGCGGTTCGCGATCTCGACCGAGGAAACCCGCTATTACTTGAACGGCATTTACCTGCACACGACCAAAAACGATGAGGTGCCGGTGATCCGCGCGGTTGCGACCGATGGACACCGCCTCGCCCGGGTCGAAATGGTGATGCCGGAGGGGGCAGCCGGAATGCCCGGCATCATCGTCCCTCGTAAGACGGTAATCGAGCTGCGCAAGCTCGTCGATGAGAGCGAAGACGAGATCCAGGTCTCGCTGAGCGAGACGAAGATCCGCTTTGCGACGGGTGAGGCGGCGCTGACCTCGAAGCTGATCGATGGCACCTTCCCGGATTACGACCGGGTGATCCCGTCGAACAACGACAAGATCCTCGAGGTCAAATGCAAAGAGTTCGCCGAAGCGGTGGACCGAGTGTCGACGATCTCGACCGAGAAGAGCCGCGCGGTCAAGCTCGCGATCGTACCCGGCGCCAACGGGGGCAGCCTCGCAGTATCGGCGACGAGCCCGGAGAACGGGACTGCGGTCGAGGAAATCGACGCGACCTATCTCGCCGAGCCGATGGAAATCGGCTTCAACTCCCGGTACCTTTTAGACATCACCGCGCAGATCGATGGCGAAGGGGCGCAATTCGCCATGTCGGATTCGGCCTCGCCGACGATCGTGCGCGACCGCGCGGATCCGAGCGCGCTCTATGTGCTTATGCCGATGCGGGTTTAAGCGATCGAGTGGAGCTGGCCGACCTCGGCCGGGTAGATAACGGGGGCCGCCAACCCCATATAATCCGCATGCTAACCGAGGCACAGGAAGCCCGTAGGAGCGCCGGTGCCGCGGCTCTTTTGCTAGGCGATCGGCGGGTCGGGGTAACCCGCCTGATGCTGACCGATTTCCGCAACTACCGCGAGGCCAGACTCGCCCTTGGCACTGAGCCCGTGGTGCTGACCGGCCCCAACGGCGCGGGTAAGACCAATCTGCTCGAGGCGGTGTCGTTTCTGGCGCCGGGCCGCGGGCTGCGCGGGGCCAGATTGACCGAGATCGACCGCCGGAACGTGGCAGTATGCAGAGATAATACGGTCGAGGCCGCAACCCGAGGTTGGGCCGTTGCAGCGACGATGGCTACCCGTCGCGGCACCTTGCGGATCGGCACCGGCCGCGACGCTGCCGATGGGGACAAGCGGGTCGTGCGCATCGACGGCGAGCCGGCACGGAGCCAAGCCGCACTCGCCGAGCGCCTCGGCGTGGTGTGGTTGACCCCGCCAATGGATCGGCTGTTTCTCGACGGCCCCGGCGGTCGGCGCCGGTTTCTCGATCGTCTTGTCGTTGCGCTCGACCCGGCGCATGCCGCGCGCGCCGGCGCCTATGAACAGGCGCTGCGCGAGCGTGCGCGCCTGTTGCGTGACGGTCCAGCCGATCCGGCGTGGCTGGCGGCCCTCGAAGGTGTGATGTCGGCGCAAGGGGTGGCTGTCGCAGCGGCGCGGCGCGATGCCGTGCAGCGGCTCGACCGCGCCTGCTCCGCAGCCGAAAAGCCGTTTCCACAGGCGCGCCTCAGGCTCGCCGGCACCGTCGAGGATTGGCTCGACGAAATGCCGGCGCTTGCCGCCGAGGCCAAATTTGCCGATGCGCTGGCCGTTGCGCGGCCTAGCGACGCCGTTGCCGGCGGCGCCGCAATCGGTCCGCACCGGTCCGATCTGATGGTCAGTCTGGCGCAAACCGGGATCGCCGCCGAATTCGGCTCGACCGGCGAGCAGAAGGCGCTGCTGATTTCAATTTTGCTGGCGCACGCCGAGCTGCAGCGGGCATTGCGCGGCGAGCCGCCGCTGCTGCTGCTCGACGAGATCGCCGCCCATCTCGATCCCGGCCGGCGCACCGCGTTGTTCGAGGCCCTCGCACGGTTCGAGAGTCAGGTTTGGCTGACCGGAACCGACGAGGCGCTGTTCGCCCCGCTGCGCGGCCGGGCCCAGTTTCTGACGGTCCGCGACGGCACCGTGGCGGCAAATTCCTTCTGACCCGAAAAGGCATCAATAGCGAAAGACATGGCAAACATCTCTGCACCTGATCCGCATGGACCGGCCGGCGCCATCCCTGGGGCTGCGCCTATGGCTGGCGCGCCGCACGGCAACGGCGCCGCTGGCCCCGATGGCAACAGCGTGACCAGTAATGGCGAAGACGCAACTTACAACGAGCAATCGATCGAGGTATTGCGCGGGCTAGACGCCGTGCGCAAGCGGCCGGGCATGTATATCGGCGATACCGATGATGGTTCCGGCCTCCACCACATGGTCTACGAGGTCGTCGACAATGCGATCGACGAGGCGCTGGCCGGCTATTGCGACACGGTCGTCGTGACCTTGAATGCCGACGGTTCGGTCACCGTCACCGACAACGGGCGCGGCATCCCGGTCGGCATCCACGACGAGGAAGGGGTATCCGCCGCCGAGGTGATCATGACCCACCTGCACGCCGGCGGGAAATTCAACCAGAACGCCTACAAGGTGTCTGGAGGGTTGCACGGGGTCGGCGTTTCGGTGGTCAACGGCCTTTCCTCGCATCTCGACCTGCGTGTCTTTCGCGGCGGATCGGAATGGTTCATACGGTTTCGCGACGGCGTGCCCGAAGCGCCGCTCGCCGAAGTTGGGCCGGCCCCGCCTTGGCCCGCTGGATCGAACCGCCAAGGACCGGCCACCGGCACCGAGATCACCTTTCTGCCGAGCACCGAGACCTTTACCAAGACCGAGTTCGATTTCACCACGCTCGAGCATCGGCTGCGCGAACTCGCTTTTCTGAACAGCGGCGTCACCCTGATGCTGAACGATGCGCGCGGGGTCGAGCCGAAGAGCGTGGCGCTGCATTTCGAGGGCGGTCTCGAAGCCTTCGTCCGCTATCTCGACCGCTCCAAGCAGGCATTGCACGCGCCGCCGATCGCGATCCGGGGCGAACGCGACGACATCCTGCTCGAAATCGCAATGGAGTGGACCGACAGCTATCACGAAACCATGCTGTGCTTTACGAACAACATCCCGCAGCGCGATGGCGGGACCCACCTCGCCGGCTTTCGCGCGGCCTTGACCCGCAGCGTCAACGCCTACGCCAATGACAGCGGCATCGCTAAAAAGGAGAAAGTGGCGCTAACCGGCGAGGACATGCGCGAGGGTCTGACCTGCGTCCTGTCCGTCAAGGTGCCCGACCCAAAATTTTCCTCGCAGACCAAGGATAAGCTCGTTTCCTCGGAGGTCCGCCCGGCGATCGAAGGCATCGTCGCCGACAAGCTGACGCAGTGGTTCGAGGAGCATCCGGCCGATGCCAGGAAAATCGTCGCCAAGGTGGTGGAGGCCGCTGCCGCGCGCGAGGCGGCGCGCAAGGCGCGCGACCTGACCCGGCGCAAGGGAGCGCTCGATATCGCCAATCTGCCGGGCAAGCTCGCCGATTGCCAGGAACGCGACCCGGCCAAGAGCGAACTGTTCATCGTCGAGGGCGACAGCGCCGGCGGTTCGGCCAAGCAGGGCCGCGACCGGCGCTTTCAGGCGATCCTGCCGCTGAAGGGCAAGATCCTCAATGTCGAGCGCGCCCGCTTTGACAAGATGCTTGGCTCGGCCGAGATCGGCACCTTGATCGCCGCCCTTGGCACCGGGATCGGCCTCGAGGATTTCGACCCGGACAAGGCGCGCTACCACCGCATCATCATCATGACCGACGCCGATGTCGACGGCAGCCACATTCGCACCCTGCTGCTCACATTCTTCTTCCGGCAGATGGCGAGCCTGATCGACAAAGGGTTTCTCTACATCGCGCAGCCGCCGCTCTACCGGCTGCAGCGCGGCAATCAAAAGGCGGTCTATCTGAAGGACGACCCGGCGCTCGAAGCCTATTGCATCGACGCGGCGTTGCGCGATGCGGTCTTCACCCAATTCGACGGGGTCGAGCGCGCGGCTAACGATTTGCGCGCTTTGCTGGACGAGGCACGGGCCCAGCGCCGCTCGCTCCAGACCTTGGCCGCCAAGGTTGGCGACATCGCGGTGGTCGAGCAGGCGGCGATCGCCGGAGCGTTGTCGGCCTCGCTGCTCGCCGACCCCAACCGTGCGATCGAAGCTGCCCACCGCACCGCCGAGCGCCTCAACCGTCTCGCCCCGGAGCACGAGCGCAGCTGGCAAGGCGAGGTCATCGCCGGAGAAGGGCTGGTGCTGGGCCGCACCCGGCAAGGGGTCAGCGAGCGCCGGCTGATCGACGCGGCCCTACTGCGCAGCGCCGAGGCGCGCCGGCTCGACGCCGACGGCAACGGGCTACGCCAGACCTATGACCGCCCCGGCACGCTGGCCGCGCGCGACAAGATCTGGCCGATCGCCGGACCGACGAGCCTGGTCGAAGCGGTCATGGAACTGGGCCGCCGCGGCATCGAGGTGACGCGCTACAAGGGCCTCGGCGAGATGAACCCGGAGCAATTGTGGGAAACAACCCTCGACCCCGAGGTCCGCGCCCTGCTCCAGGTCAAGGTCAGCCATGCCGACTCGGCCGAGGAGACCTTCTCGACCCTGATGGGCGACCTCGTCGAGCCCCGCCGCGACTTCATCCAAGCCAACGCCCTGAGCGTCGCCAATTTGGACGTGTAGGAGAGAACTGGAGCACTATCGCAGCGAGGGCGCTACAAAATCTGCGAGGCCGACGCTGCAAAATGCCGGCTGCCATCCAGAGCCTTTGCCCACGATTCCGTCATCCCGAGCATCCGCACCTCTTCAAACCGGCATAGCAGAACCGATGCGAGACGTGGATGAGTTATACCTCGGCTTTACCTTCGATGGCAAAAACGCAAGGATAGGCTCGCAAACCCTATCCAAGTTCTGGAGAAAAGTCACCTATGCCGCGCGCGCGGCGAGGCGGAATGCCAGCCGGTCCACGGCGGCCCCCGGGATCGTCTACAAGCGAAAGATCTATCGCCTGTTCACCCATCTTGGCCGCAGGAATTCTATCTCCTACGCGGCGCGGTCAGAGACTGTAATGGGCACAGGAGCAATCCGCGCTCAAGTGCGTCGACATGTGCCGCGGATTTCGAAAGAGTTGAATATCGATAACCCAGGCGATTTAGGCAAGCAAAAGGCCATGCCTACAAAGTTCTCGTGCGGGAACGGCAGGTGCGTCGTGCCTATCCTGACCGCGAAATCCTCAGGCTGGAGCGCGATCGGGACGCCGTGCGGGGTGCGCCGCGCGGCGCGGCGCCAGGCGGTGCGGTAGCGGGCGAGAGCGGCCGGGTCGGCCGCGGCCTTTTCGGCGGCAAGGCGTTCGAGTGCGGCGAGCCAGTGCCGGTAATAGGTGTCGCCCGCATCAGGATCGCCCTCAGCCTGGGCGCGCTTGATTTCGTCGGCGAGGGTTGCGGCCCATTCGGGCCAGGTGAAGAGCCCGCGCTCGTGCAGCGCCAAGGCCATGGCAAAGGCGTGGGCCTCCCATGGCTCGCGAAACACCGGGCCGTCGGGATCGCGGGGGATGCCCGGGACCGCCTCGGCGACGCGGTCGATCGCGCTCATGCCGGCAAGAGATAAGGCTCGAACGCCTCGATAGACACCTTGATCGACGGATCGGCGTCCTCGCCCCACAATTCGCGCGCCGAAAACACGACCGTGTAGAGCCATTGCGGGTTGTCGCCGGCGCCGAGCGCCGCCGTGTCCGGAAACACGTGGCAGCCGCGGATGGCTTCGACCGTGCCGGTCTTGCTGCGGGCATAGCGCGGCAGGCGGGTATGGGTCGCGGGGTTGATGTTTTTGGTACGCACTGGGTCGCCGGCCTTGAACCGCGCCGGTCCGGGCGCAGGCCGCTCGAAATTCATCAAAGGCGGGTGCTCGGCGTCGGATGCGGTCAGTTTGCGGTTCAGCCTGATCCCGGGCCGCAAGGAATGGCCGGCGGCGATCTCGTCCTCGCCGACAAGGCCGTGCCTGACGACTCGCGCGCTCCAACCCGAGAAACCAGCGCCGGTAATAGGATGATCCGAGATAATCGAGCGGCGGCAACGCTTCGAGCGAGGCGCGCCCGCCATCGATCGTCCACAACCCGATATAGCCCATGGCGCGCTGCAGGGCGAGGATCCGCCCTTCCCATTTCTCGTGAAACGGCGGCTCGTTGGGCTCTGGCTCGACCCGGCCAAAGCCGTGCATGCCGCCCATGTCATGGATCGAGTTGGTCATCGCGCACCTTCTGCGGGCGACTTCGGCAGGCCGGTGCCGACCATGCTGTCGCGGGTGACCAAGGTGGCGAGCCGTTCCTCGCTCCAGCCTTCGGTGCCCGCGGGCCGCATCGGCAGCGACCAGAAACCGCGTCTCGGCGGTCGAATCCCAGATGCGGATCTCGGTCTCGGGCGGCAACGTCACACCGAAATCGGCCAGGACGCCCTTGGGATCGATCACCGCGCGCGAGCGGTAGGGCGCCGATTTGTACCAGACCGGCGGCAGCCCCAACACCGACCACGGATAACACGAGCACAAGGTGCAGACGACGAGGTTATGAACCTGCGGCGTATTCTCGACCGCGATCAGGTGGCTGGCGACCGGGTCCGAATTTCCCAACGAATTTGCCGCTTCGGTCGCATCGGCCAGAAGCCGCTGCTTGAATTCGGGATCGACCCAAGCGCGGGCGACGAGCCGGCCACCGATGTGCGGCCCGACCCGGGTCTCGTACGTCTCGACGATCTTGTCCAACGCCGCCGGATCGACATAGCCCTTTTCGGTCAGGATGGTTTCGAGCGCCCGCACCCGCACATCCATTTCGGACAATTCCGAGCCTTGCGTATGGTAGTGGGGGTGGACATGGTCATCCGGCATCGCTGCTCTCCTCGATCCTGCGGCGAATGCTATGGCGGGGCCGGCCGGAAGTCGAGACCCGCCCGGCGCGCAAACCCGCAGTTGTTAGCGCCGTTTTTCGCAACAGGAGATCAGCTTGAAGGCAGAACCCGCCACGCTGTTCCAGCTACCTCCGCTAACTTTGTGTCAATGGCGCCCACCGCACCAGATCCGCGGGCATCGTAAAATCGTTGGCGCCTTGCCGGACGGAAGTCCTGCCGAGAGCGGAACACGCGTAGCCAAGACTAGAGCTTCAGTCCACCGCCACTTCCTTATCCGTGGCCTTACGACGGCGATTTGCCGCCGGCCAACACCGCCCTCGTGATCATCGACATGCAAACCGATGTCTGCGGCATCGGCGGCCATGTCGACCGCATGGGCTACGATTTGTCACTGACCCGCGCGCCAGCCGCGCACGATCGCCGTGTGGCACCCGCGCGGGCCGCACGAGACCGAGGTGTGGCGCTGGTTTCTGGTCGATTAGGCGGCGCCTGACGAGGTCAAGGATTTCCTGCGCGACTACTACATCCGTTATTCCGGTCCGGCCGGCATGACCGAGCAGGACGATATGGGATCGGCTGCGACATAAATTGGATCCATTGCCGCGCCTCTGTTGCCGAAAGCGGTGGGTGCGGGCAAGTTTTGCCCACAGGTCGCGCATTCAAACAATATGCCAGTCAGGATCGAGCGATGCCCGTCTCTTCTGCCATTTCTACTGCAGCCGGGCTCGAAATCGCCATGCTGCGCCGCGCCTTAGTGGAAGGCAGTGTCACGGCGAGTGGACTTCTCGGCCAGGTATTGGACCGGATTGCAGGATGGGACGATCCGGCGTTGTGGATCGCCCGTGTCGACGAGTCGGCGGTCAGAGAGCGGGCGGAAGCGCTCGACGCCCACGCCAGGGCCGAGCCGGAGCTGACCGCAAAGTTGCCTCTCTTCGGCATTCCGTTTGCCGTAAAGGACAATATCGATGTCGCCGGCATGTCGACCACGGCCGCCTGCCCCGCTTTTGCCTATACGCCCGCCCGATCTGCCGCGGTCGTTGAGCGGCTGGTGGCCGCTGGAGCGGTGCTGGTCGGCAAGACCAATCTCGACCAGTTCGCGACCGGCCTCGTCGGCACGCGCTCGCCGTTTGGCGTACCGCGCAACCCGTTCGACGCGCGCTATATTCCGGGCGGATCGAGCTCGGGCTCGGCGGTCGTGGTGGCGGCGGGCCTCGTCAGTTTTGCGCTCGGCACCGACACGGCGGGATCGGGCCGCGTCCCCGCCGCGTTGAACAATCTCGTCGGGCTCAAGCCCACTCGCGGGCTGTTGAGCACGCACGGCGTCGTTCCGGCGTGCCGCTCGCTCGATTGTGTCTCGGTCTTGGCGTCGACGGTGGCGGACGCATCCGCCATTTTCGAGGTCGCGGCCGGCTTCGATCCGGAAGATCCGTTGAGTCGGTCGCCGCCGGGCGAAGCGCGGAAAACGTTCGGGCCGTGCTTTCGTTTCGGCGTCCCGGCCGCGCGCGATCTCGAATTCTTCGGCGATGATCAGGCCGAGGCGTTATTCGGGGCAGCGATTGCAACGATGGAAAAAGCCGGCGGCAGCGCGGCCGAGATTCGCTTTGCACCGTTCCGCGACGCCGGAGGGCTGCTTTACGACGGCCCGTGGGTGGCCGAGCGGCTGCATGCGGCCGAACAGCTGTTGACGGAAAATCCTGAGGCGCTGTTGCCGGTCACGCGCGCGATCATCGAACGCGGCCGGTCCTACAGCGCGCTCGACGCCTTTCGCGCGCAATACCAATTGGCGGCATTGCGGCGCGAAGCCGAGCACGAACTGGCGACTGTCGATTGCCTGCTGCTGCCGACCACCGGCACGATCTACGAGCTCGCCGCGGTTGCCGCCGACCCGGTGCCGCTCAACAGCAATCTCGGCCTCTACACGAATTTCGCGAATCTGCTCGACCTGTCGGCCGTGGCGCTCCCCGCCGGATTCCGCAGCAACGGGCTACCCTTTGGGATTTCGCTGCTGGCGCCGGCCTTTGCCGAGCGCCCGCTGCTCGACCTCGCAACACGTTTCAGTCACTCGGCGGCAGCGCGGCGGGGATAGAGGCGGCCGAGTTCGGCGCCGAGGTAGCCGGCGAGGGTGTCCATCGCCGAACGGCCGGCGCGGGCTTCGGCGTCCGGGTTGTAGTTGGTGTTGGTGTTGACGTCGTAGGTATAGACCGCGCCGGCGGCGTCGGTGATGAACTCGATGCCGGCGACGCCGATGTCGTTGCGGGCGAGAAACTCCTCGAAACGGTGCTGCAATGCGGCGTCGATGTCTTCGACGATCGTGAATTTGGCGCGCGCTTGTTCTCCGGCGGGGCAGAAAGCATCGCCGACGGCGCAGACGTCGGCCGGGCACAGCTCGAAGCCGTCGCTGGTGTCGACCTCGACCGCGTACATGAACCGGCCGCCGACGAACTCGGCGCGGGTGATCAGCGCTGCCGGCGAGGGGATGTATTGCTGCAAGAGATGCAGGCCGTCGACCGGCGGCTGGTAATCCGGGCTGTCGAGGTGGTCGCCGAGCGCGCCCGCGCTGAGGAACAGCCGCACCCCGAGCCCCTTGCCGCCGCGGTTCGGCTTCAGGATGAACGGGCCGTCGCCGAAATGCCGTCGCGCCGCCTCGACCAGCAGCTCCTTGCCGGCAACAAGGACAGTCCGCGGCGTGCGAATGCCGGCAGTTTTCGAGGGCAGCGTATTGGCGCGCCTTGCTGATCTCGAGGTCGAGCGCGCGGCTGCCGTTGACGGTGCGGCGCCCGTGCCGTTCGAGCCAAGCCAGCACCGAGGCGGTCAATTCGGCGGCGTAGCGATGGTTTCGGGTGTGTGAAGAAGCACTCATTCGGTTGTAGAAGACACCCTCGGGCGGCGGCTGCGACAGATCGAAGATGCCGTGGTCGAGGAACCAATCGCGCCACGGCAGCCGCTGTCGATCGAGCGCGCTTGGCCAACGGCTCGAGCCAGGCGGCATTCTCGTGAATTATGTGGATGTGGGTCATTGCTGCCTCATAGCGCAGCGACCTTAAATCCACGATCCCTACAGGTCAAATAATGAATATATTACGGAACTAGAACGCTAAATAGCCGGTTCCCGGACCTTGTCTGCCATGCTCGAGGCCTGGGCTTTTGCCGCACTGCACAGATTTTAGGCAGTCACTATGAAAATAGAACCGGCCGGTTCTCCAGCGGTGCTCGATGAGACGACTGCCGGGTGATGTTGAAGTCAACACGCAACGCGCCGCAGATCAGATTGCTGCCGCGTCAGTCGTCCGCGATCACGTGCTCATCGGATAAGATTACTTCCGGGTAGTCCTGCCGGCTGAGCACGAAACATACGCCGGCGACGATAAGATAGCCGATTGCCACCGGCGTCGAATTGCCGATGCCGAGCGACGTGCCGTGGATGAAGCCAAAAAACGACAATACTGCGCCAGCGGCGGCGAACAGCGCCGCCCACTCGAATTTGTGGTCGATGATAAAGGCGGCGATGGCACCGAGGATCAATCCGGCGAGCACCGCGCCGCCGCCCAACAGGGCCATCCCGTGATAGACGACGCCGACTGCGGCGAGCTTGGCCATGCCCAGCTTTTCGGCAGACGTGCCGGCTGCGCCGAGAGCGCCGTCGATCAGGGTTTGCGCCCAGGCGGCGATGTTCGGCAGGATTGCCAGGATGATCGCCGGTGCGTGCCGTGCCGGTGTCGCCTGGAATGCCTGGGCGCCGATGACGAGACCGATATAGAGCAGGATGGGCAGGATCGCGACCAGCGGAATGACCGCCAGCAGCATTGCCGTCAACCCGAGGAAGCACACCACACCGATGACAACGCCGGTTGCCAACGAATATCCGATGCGGCCGCCGACGGCCTTCCATCCCGGGTGGCCGATATAGACAGCCGGCGGAAACGGGCTGCCGAGCAGCGCGCCGACGATCGCACCGGTACCGTCGGCCAGCAAAATCTGGCGCAGACTGTAATCGTCGCCGGCAGCGGCGGCGCTCTCGACGTTGTTCATGCCCTCGGTGAAGTTATAGATGCCGAGGGGCACGGCGGTGACCAGCAACGGTCCGATAGCGCCGAGGGCTTTGGCAAAGTCGGTTGACGGGTACGGTAGATGCAAGCCGAACTGGCCGATGGCGCCCACTACGTCTGCCGGCTGCATCAGCTCGTCGAGATGGACGAGCTTGGCCAGCCAGGCGAGCACGGTGCCGACCACCACGGCGACCAGGCCACCGGGCAGGCCGTAGGGCAGGCGAACGCCAGCCATCCAACTCACCAGAACGATCGTCAGCGAGAGCATGAACAGCCAAGGGTCTTCCCACCCGAGGAATGCCGGGCGCATCGAAATGAAGGCGATGGAAATTCCGGCGAGTGTGCCCAGCATCGCCGCACGCGGCGTGTATTTCCGCACGGTGGGCCCAACGAACGCGCCGATCAGCACGATGGTGCCGATGACCAGGCACCACACCAGTCCCGACCGCCAGGCGAGCAGTGGGTCATGCGTCTTCAGATAGATCGGCAGCATGATCAGGAAGACGACGATGAACATATGCGGCACGCTCGGCCCATATGGCATCGCCGTCACATCGTCTCGCCCCTCGCTTTTGGCGAGCCGCCAGGCAAGATAGGCGTAATAGAGATTGCCGAGCGGCAATGCGATCCCGAGGGCCGGCAGGATGCGGCCATAGACGATGTCGGCCGGCAGGTTGACGACGTGCAGGCATAACCCGGTGAGCACGATCACATTGAGCACGACATTTGTGAACAGCCCGAAGAAGCCGTTCCAATCGCCGGGAACCCACCAGCGCGGCGCCTCGCCTGACGTTTTCATCGCATCCTCCTCAAGCGCCGGAGGCGGGGAGTGCGGCAATGACCGCCTCGGATGACGCGACCCAGCCGAAGATGCCGCCTTGGGCCTTGATCATGCGCAGTCCCATCTCCTGAAACTCCGGGAAGTACGAGCCGACGCAATCCTCGACGACCACGCATTCGTAGCCGCGGTCGTTGGCCTCGCGCACGGTGGTGTTGACGCAGACCTCGGTGGTGACCCCGCAGACGATCAGCTGGCTGATGCCGCGGTTTTTCAGCATTGCGTCGAGGTCGGTGGCGTGGAAGGCGCCCTTTCCGGGCTTGTCGACCACGGGTTCGCCGGCCAACGGGTAGAGTTCGGGGATGATGTCGTGCCCGGGTTCGCCGCGCACCAGAATGCGCCCCATCGGCCCCGGGTCACCGATGCCAGCCGCCAGCCGGCCGCGCGCCTTCTTGGCGGGTGGCAGGTCGGCGAGGTCGGGACGATGGCCTTCGCGGGTATGGATCACCGTCAATCCGGCGGCGCGCGCAGCCTGCAACAGACGGCGAGTTGGGGCGATGGCCTGGCGCAGCAATGAAACATCGTTGCCAAGCACCGAGCCAAAGCCGCCCGGCTCGAGGAAGTCTCGCTGCATGTCGATAATCACCAGGCTGGCCCGCGCCGGATCGAGATCGAAGTGATAAGGCTCTGCCTCGATGATCGCCATGGTTGCACATCCTCCCGATGCCGGAGAGGCTGCAAGGCATGTGCCAGACGGAAATCTTTAGGTGGCGCGAGAGCGGGCGCCTCCCCTTTAACAAGCAGATTGGTCTTTTTATCGCCTGCTAAGCGATCACAGGTCGTGCCAGAATTTGGGCAAATGCGTCAGATCAAGCCGTGCCCGCTTGGCAATGTCGCAAAAGGGAAAGCCTCGGCCGAGTAGCCGCACGACGTAAAGGCAAGGGGATTCCCGTATCGACCTGAGGACTAACGGCGGCCGAACAGGCGTTCGATATCGGCGAGGTCGAGGGCGACATAGGTCGGGCGGCCGTGATTGCACTGGCCGCTGTTCGGCGTCACCTCCATCTGGCGCAACAGCGCATCCATCTCCGCCGGCGACAAATGGCGCCCGGCGCGCACGCTGGTATGACAGGCCAACGTGCCGCACACGGTCTCGACCCGCTCCTTCAAGGACAGCGCGTCGCCCCATTCGGCGAGTTCGTCGGCAAGATCGCGCACCAGGCCGGCGACATCGAGACCGGGCAACAAGGCCGGGACCTCGCGCACGACAACCGCACCCGGCCCGAACGCTTCGATCACCAGACCGAATTCGGCGAGTTCCCGGGCGCGCGCGGCGAGTCGTGCGGCGACCCCTTCGTCGAGTTCGACGATCTCGGGCAACAGCAGGGTCTGGCGCGCCACCCCGTGGCGGGCGAGATCCGCCTTGATGCGCTCGTGGACGAGGCGCTCATGCGCGGCGTGCTGATCGACCAGCACGATCCCGGTCGCGGTCTCGGCCAGGATGTAGGTGCCGTGCAGTTGCGCCCGCGCCGCGCCGAGCGGCGCCTCCCGGCCGGGACCGGGCGCCGGCGCCTCCGCCGCGGCATCGGCCGCGAGAAAGGCGTTGGCGCTCTCGGCAAGCGCAAGGGTGGGTGGGGTTGGCGGAAACGCGAAACGCGGCGGGCTCGCCGGCGCGCCGCCGCCCGGATATGTGCCCGCCGGGCGAAAGGCGCCGAGCGCGGTCGCGGCGACCGTCGTCGAGGCGCGGTGCCCGCCATCGGCGAGCGCGTGTCTGAGCGCGCCGACGATCAATCCACGCACCAGGGCGGCATCGCGAAACCGCACCTCGGCCTTGGCCGGATGGACGTTGACGTCGATCTCGTCCTCCGGCCCGTCGAGAAACAACGCGACGATCGGGTGGCGGTCGCGCGCCAACACGTCCTGATAGGCGCCGCGCACCGCGCCGACCAGCAATTTGTCGCGCACCGGCCGGCCGTTGACGGTCAGGTACTGGTCGCGCGGCAATGCCCGGTTCAAAGTCGGCAGGCCGGCCAGCCCGGACAGGCGAAAGCCGCCGCGCTCGGCCTCGATCGCCAGCGAATTTTCGGCAAAGTCACGGCCGAGCAATGCCGCCAGCCGGCTTCGCCGGTCGGCGGTTGCGGGCAGCCGCAGCAGGACGCGCTGATCCTCGGCGGTCACCAAAAAGGCGATTTGCGGATAGGCCATGGCCAGCCGGCGCACCATGTCGACCGCGAGCTCGCGCTCGGTGCGCGGCGTCTTCAGGAATTTGAGCCGCGCCGGCGTCGCAAAAAACAGATCGCGGACCTCGACCCGGGTTCCCGGCGCCGCTGCCGCCGGCGCCGGCGGGGTCTTCAGGCCGGCCTCGACGGTGATCGCCCAGGCGTTTGCGGCCTCCGCCGTGCGCGACACGATGCGCATGCGGCTGACCGCGCCGATCGACGGCAAGGCTTCGCCGCGAAAGCCCAGGGCCGAGATATGGAGGAGATCATCATCCGGCAATTTCGAGGTGCAATGGCGCTCGACCGCCAAGCTCAGTTCGTCGGCGGTCATGCCGGCGCCGTCATCGGCGACCGCGATCAAGCCCTGCCCGCCGTCGTGGAGCGTCACCGTGATCTGGCGCGCGGCGGCGTCGATCGCGTTCTCGACCAGTTCCTTGACCGCCGCCGCCGGACGTTCGACGACCTCGCCGGCGGCGATGCGATTGACCAGGACCGGGGGCAGCAGGCGGATTGTCATCAGCTGAATTTACATCATCGGGCCGCAGCGGCGCGAAGCATGTTTCGCCTGATCGGGTTCGCGCGGGCCGCAGTCGCCCGCAGTTCTTCGGCCGCAGCCGTCACCAAATCGTTACGCCGAATCGGTGGTCGGCTAGCTTGACGTCGCAGCGACATCCCGATGGGATAGCGAGTGGATCAAATCCGCGACCGGAAGGATCGCATCCCCAGGGGACTCGCATGGGCGGACGCAAGATCGATATTTACAATCACGTCATGCCGCGCGCCGTCGCCGACCATATGCGCGAATTGGCGCCCGGCAAGGGCGACATGGTCAAGCGGGTGACCAGCATCCCGATGCTCCACGACATCGAGGCCCGCATCCGGATGATGGAAGAATGGCCGGGCTATCAGCAGGTGCTGACCCTGTCGAACCCGCCGCTCGAAACGATCGCCGGCCCCGGCAACTCGCCGGCGCTCGCCCGCCTGGCCAATGACGAGCTGCAGAGGATCTGCGCGGCCCGCCCGGACAAGTTTCCCGCCTGGGTGGCGTCCCTGCCGCTCAACAATGTCGACGCCTCGCTCGCGGAAATCGACCGCGCCGTCGCCGCGGGCGCGCGCGGCATCCAGATCTTTACCAATGTCGACGGCCGGCCGCTCGACGATCCCGAATTTTTCCCGATCTTCGAGCACGCCACGACCCGGCATCAGCTCGCGATTTGGATGCATCCGGCGCGCGACGCGCGGTTTGCCGATTATCGCGGCGAACCGAAGTCGAAATACGAAATCTGGCAGGTTCTCGGCTGGCCCTACGAGACCAGTGTGGCGATGGCGCGCATCGTGTTTTCCGGCATGTTCGACCGGCTGCCCGAGCTGCGCCTCGTCACCCATCATCTGGGGGCGATGATCCCCTATTTCGAGGGTCGCGTCGGACCGCTGTGGGATCAGCTCGGCAGCCGCACCTCGGATGAGGATTATACCCCGATCCTGGCCGCGATGACGGCGAAGGGCCGGCGCCCGATCGATTATTTCCGCCTGTTTTACAACGACACGGCGGTTGGCGGCGCGGGTTCGGCGATCCGCTGCGGCCTCGATTTTTTCGGCGCCGATCGCGTGCTGTTCGCCACCGACTGCCCGTTCGACCCCGAAGGCGGTCCGATGTTCATCCGCGACACCATCGCTGCGATCGACGGCCTTGCCCTCGGCGAGCAGGAGCGCGCGAAACTCTACTTCGGGAACGCTCTCAGCATGCTGAAAATGGCGGCGAGAATAGGAGCTGGGTCGCACGGCTATTGTGCGGCGCTCGCCGTCTTTTGCCGCATCAGGTCGATCAGTCCCTGGATCTGGCCGCCATGGCGCTGGATGACCGAGGCGAATTCGGAGCGCTGGGTCACCGCCATGCTGACCCCCTCGACGATGACATCGCTGATCTTGTAGGCGCCGGCGTCGTTGACCAGCCGCCAGTCGATCTTCAGCGGTTGCGGCGCCCCCGGCGTGATCACGTCGGTCGAGACGATCACCGCATCCGCATCGGGCCGGCTGCCGCTGATCTTGAACTGCTCCCCGCCGAAATCGGAGAGCCGCGCGGTATAGACAAAGACGACATAGTTCTCGAACAGCTTGAGGAACTCCTGCTGCTCCTCCGGGCTTGCGGTGCGCCAATAGCGGCCAAGAACAAATCGCGCGATGCCGGGGCTGTCAAAATCGTTATGGAACAATGCGCGAAACTGAGCCTGTCGTTGAGCGAGTGGGGTCTTGTTATTGAGCAGCTCGAGGGCGTGGTTCCACAATTCGTTCATGAAGGCGGTCGCCTGCGCGGTGGAATCACTGGGCGCCGGCGCCGCCATCGCCGGGCTCGCCGCAAGCGCCAGCGGCAACAACAACAGCATCAGGCGGCGTGTCATTAAGGCGCCAATCCCCCGCCCATCCGGTCGCGGAACTGGTGTCTGCCAGCTGGATAAAGCCATGGTCATCTTCCCCTTCGGCCTTGGCTCACTTCCCACATCCCCTTTAATACCGCGGCGGCAACCGCCTGACAACATCGTCGCCGCGCCAGGCAGCGGCTGCCGGCTCGCGACTCAATTCTTGACCTGCTGCCAGGCCTGTTCCGCGGCGGGCGGAAGCTTGTCCATGTGCTTTAGAAAGAGCGCGAGGGTCCAGATCTGTTGGTCGGTGAGGGAACCCTTCCACGAGGGCATGCCGGTCCAGCGAATGCCGTGGGTGATTTTCCAAAAGGAGACACCTTCGGGATCGTCCTCTACCCCATCGGTCGCCAGTTGCGGCGGCTGCGGGTAGAGGCCCTTCGCGACCGGCGAAGCCGAGGCGTCTCCCTTCGCCGTGCCGTGGCAGATCGCGCAATGACGGCCGTAGAGTTCTATGCCGGCAACCAGGTTCTCATCCGTCATCGCGACCGGATTGGGGCCGTTGGGCGCCTCGCGATCCAGGGTCGCCTGCAAAGAGGTCTGCGCCGCCCAGGTCTCCAGTTTACCAGGCTGGGCATCGGCGTTGGCTGGAATGAGGCCGCTCCTTAGGACGAGGTAGCCGCCGACCAGAGCGACGGCGACTGCCGCCGCGAACCCCGCCACGAACCATTTCAACATCGCGGTCCCCCTCTCGCACTCCCGATGCGGCGCCCCCGCAGATCGCTTCCTAGGAAGCTGGCATTTTTTGCCGGATCGCGCGACAACAATTGGCGGCGGCCAGTTGCTCGCCTACATCAAGACGGCGTCCGGTGACTGCGGCCGGATCCTGAAAAAAGGGTGCCAAATGTGGCGGTTCATGCGTGACAAGCTGGTCGTTCCGCAGCCTGAAGATTGCCTGCCGGGCCGCGCCGAGCCGATCAAGATCCCCGAGCGGCATTTCGTCAACGGCCATCCGCTGGCCGGTCCCTATCCCGCCGGCTTTGAGAAGGCGGTGTTCGGGCTCGGCTGCTTCTGGGGCGCCGAACGGGTGTTCTGGCAAGCCCCGGGAGTGTGGGTCACTGCGGTCGGCTATGCTGGCGGCTCGACCCCGAACCCGACCTATGAGGAGGTGTGCAGCGGCCGCACCGGCCATACCGAGGCGGTGCTCGTCGTCTACGACCCGGCGATCACCAGCTACGACGCGCTGTTGAAGCTGTTTTGGGAGAGCCACGACCCGACCCAGGGCATGCGCCAGGGAAACGATGTCGGGACCCAGTACCGCTCGGCGATCTACACCTATTCCCCCGAGCAGCGCCGGGCCGCCGAGGCGTCGCGCGAGGCCTATCAGGGGCCGCTCGAGACCGCCCGCTACGGCGCGATCTCGACCGAGATCGCCGACGCCCCGCCGTTTTATTTCGCCGAGGACTATCACCAGCAATATCTCGCCAAAAACCCGCACGGGTATTGTGGGCTCGGCGGCACCGGCGTGTCCTGCCCGATCCCGGCAAAGACCGCCGCCTAGCCGAGATCTCGGCCTTCATTCCCGCCAGAAGGGCTCGGCCCGGTTCAGCCGGCGCAGGCGACGGCGCAATTTGCGCTCGCTTCGGGCGAGGGCGCGCTCGTGCCACGCCAGCAGCTGCGCCGCGGCGTCGACGACGGGTTCCGCAGGCTCGGCCTGGCGGCTCAGCTGGATGACCAGGCCGTAGGCGACGCGCAAATCATTGGCGTGACCGAGATCCTCCTGTACGCGCTTTAGCCGATTGGTATAGCGCCGCAGGTCGATCCGGATCGTAGAGGCTCCCTAACAACTCGACGGTGTAGCGCAGTTTTTTGACGGCGATGCGCAGCCGGTGCCGCTCGCTGGCGCTCAGCCGGGCGAACCGCCGGCCGCGCTTGCGCACCGCATGCCGACGCCGTTCGAGAATCCCGGCCGCGCTCGCGCCGATCGGCGACGCCAGCAACCCCGATGTGGCCAGCGCCTGTGGCGAGCGCCAGCCGCGACCCTCGAACCAGCGCAGCAGGCGCAGCGCCGACCGGGTATGCCGCGGCGACAGAATTTCTTTATCGACCCGGACATAGGCTTCCGCACGCGCCCGTTCGGCGGCTGCCGCGAGCGCATCCCAGCCGGGCTCGGCGGCGTGCTCGACGCGTAACGGGCACAGCAGCTCGCCGGCGAACACATCGAGGTTGCGCGCCGAGCCGAGCGGAGCAGCGAGCTCCGCCAGCTCGTCGGCGATCGCCCGGCGCTCGTCCTCGGGAAGCAGCTTTTTGACAGCGGAGAGCAGCGAGCGCAGGCGCCGCCCGGCGACCCGCATTTGATGGACACCCTCGGGCTGCCCAGCCAGAGCGGCGGGTTCGTTGCGCAGCATATGGGTCAGGCACGAGCGGCCAACGCGCCGCATCGCTTCCTCGACAACCATGCGGGGATCGAGGGAAAGGGGCTCGTCGTGCACCGCCGGCGGCGCCTCATCGCCCGCGACGAGCCGGTATCCGCGCTCGGATTTGCTGCGGGCTTCGATCCGTACCGGCGCCGTTTCGAGCAGTCTCAAAGCGAGATCGAACAGCGCCGTGGGGTCGCCGTATTCGAGTTCGAGCTCGATCTCGCTGATCGGCTCGCTGCGGCCATTGCCGATCGCGCGGATCTCGCCGGTGTCGATCGCCGCCTCGATCCGCGTCCCCGGGCGGGGCTCGATCACGACGGTTTCGCGGACCACCTCGGTGACGAACAGGGGATGCAGATCGCCGGCTACCCTCTGAGGCAGCAGCGACCCGCTGTGCGGCGCCTGCGGGTCGGGCCGGTTCTCGGCGACGGTGTCCTGCCATTCGCCGCGGGTCAGCAGATTCGCCCCGTCGAAATCGCCCGTTTTGAAGGTCTGCACAAAGCGACCTTCTTCATCACGGACGCGCAGGATCGATCCCGCCTGCTTCAAGGCGAGGTCGGGCGTGTCGAAATAGGTGGCTACGAGGGTGCGCCGGACCGTGACCGCGCCGGGCGCCATCGCCACCAGCGCGCGGGTCAGCGCCGCCAGGTCGGCGGCCGCGGCGGCGAGCTTCAATTCGATTTCGATCGAGATAAGCGGCCTCCCCGCCTCGGATCGCGACATTGCCTGCAAACGCCGGGCCGCGCTGATCGCTTACCCGGGCTCAAGCGCGAGCATCCGGCGTTCGGAAATCTTGCCTAAAAATCGCCCAGACGTCGATTCTCTGCTAAGCCTGACGCAAAGCGACTGTCGGTGCAATGAACCGGCCGAAGTCGGCTTGCCGCGGCGCCGCTCGCAAGCGGCCAGGGGTGGGAAACGGGTCGGAGGGCGGGATGGGTACGGTGCGGTGGCCGCGGGCGCGGCGGGTTCTACCCGGCGCCCCGGCGGGAGGGTATGCGGCGAGTTCGGCGATCGCGCGCCCGGCCCCCCGCGCCTGGCTGATCGGCGAGCCCGATTTCTGGCGGCTGTGGCTGGTCGGCCTGGTGGTCTTTGCGGTGCGCTGGCTCGAAATGCTGGCGGTCGCGGTGTTCGCTTACCAACGCACCGGCTCGCCCTTTATCGTGGCCGCGCTGACCATGCTGCGGATGCTGCCGATGGCGCTGTTCGGCGCGGTAATCGGCGCCGTGGCGGAACGGATCGAACGGCGCACTTCGCTGATCCTCGTCGTCGTGTCGCTGGGGCTGACCTCGCTGACCCTGGCGTTGCTCGCCTTTGCCGGCGAGCTCGCTGTCTGGCAGCTCGCGGTCGGAAGTTTTTTGAACGGCATCGCCTGGACCACCGACAACCCGGTGCGGCGCACGATGATCGGCGAGGTCGTCGGGCCCGAGCGGATGAGTGCGGCGATGTCGATCGATGTTGGCTCCAACAACGCGAGCCAGATCTTCGGCCCGACCGTCGGCGGCGTTCTGCTGGCGACATTCGGCATCGGCGGCGCCTTCACCGTCAGCGTCCTGTGCTATCTGGTCGCGGTCGCGGCGGCATTGCGCGTGCGCCATCGGAACATGGCCGGGCCGACCGGCGCACAAAGCATGCTTGCACGGATGATCGAAGGTTTGGTGCTGGTTCGGCGCGATCGCCGTCTGATCGCGGTTTTGACGATCACCGTGATCTACAACATGTTCGCCTGGCCGGCCTCCAGCATGGTCCCGGTGATCGGCCACGATAATCTGCGGCTCGGCGCCGCCGGCATCGGCGTGCTCGCCAGCATGGGTGGGGTCGGCGCCTTTTGCGGCGCGATCGCGATCGCGCTGTTGGCCAGGCCGCCGCTGTTCTCCCGCATCTATCTCGGCGGCGTCATGGCTTATCTGTTGCTGGTGCCGGTCTTTGCCCTGGTGCCGTATGCGGCCGCGGTTGGCGGCGTGCTGCTGCTGACCGGCCTGGCCAATGCCTGCTTCAGCATCATGCAGGCGACGCTCGTCTATCTCTCGGCCCCGCCCGAGATGCGCAGCCGCATCTACGGCGTGCTGTCGGTGTGCATCGGGATCGGCATGTTCGGCTTTATCCTGATCGGCGTGCTTGCCGGCCTGATCGGGGCGCCATGGGCGACCGCGGCGACCGCCGGCGAGGGCATCCTCGCCCTGGTGCTGACCCGGCGCTGGTGGCGTCCGCTCGCCGCCCCAGGCTGAGAATGTCCCCCGCTCGACGGCACGTCGATCCCCGCTCGGAACGATGTGGACATGCGTGATCGCCGGCGACTCGTCAATGCGGGCGACTTGGGCGACTTGATAGCTGTCGAAGTTGTTCTGCTGCACCCGCCCGTTCTTGAAGCTGATCTCGCCATACTTGGCGAGGCTCAGTGCCATCACCGCCGCACCCTCGATTTGCGAGCGGATGCGCTCCAGGCTCGGAACGGAATTGACAGGTATGCGGCCGCGACCTAGCTTGCGCTGTTGATTAATGCACTTGCGGAGGAACGGCTATGAAGTGGAAAACGCCGGTAATCATCGAGATCGCCGTGGGCATGGAGATCAACGCCTACGCCTGCGCCGAGGTCGAATAGACTCTCTGCCTGCTGACGCCGGCACGCCCGGCGAGGCGCTTCGATGATCCGTGCGGTCGTCCTCGGCGCCGCCGCCGGCGGTGGCTTTCCGCAATGGAATTCCAACGCACCGGGCTGCCGCCGGGCGCGGGCAGGTGCGGCTCGGGCGAGCACCCAGGCTTCGCTTGCGGTTTCGGCCAACGAGCATGACTGGTTTGTTCTGAACGCATCGCCTGATCTGCGCTTGCAGATCGAGGCTAACGAGGCGTTGCACCCGCGCGGCGGATTGCGTTCGTCACCGATTGCCGGCGTCGTGGTGACCGGCGGCGACGTGGACGCGATCGCCGGCCTGCTGCACCTACGTGAACGTCACCGCTTCACGGTTTACGCCCCGGCACAGGTGTTGGGGGTCATTGCGGCCAACCCGATTTTTGGCGTTCTGGCGCCCGATTACGTTCGCCAAGTGGAATTGCCGCTTGACCGCCGGCTCGATCTTGCCGGGACGTCGCGTGACTCGGGGCTTGCCGTCGTTGCCTTCGCCGTCCCGGGAAAGGTGCCGCTCTACCTCGAAACGCCGGGCCAGGACCCGGGGCTGAGCGAGGCGGGAGATGCCGTAGGGCTTGAGATAATCGAGACGGCGAGCGGGAACAGCTTTTTTTTCATCCCCGGCTGCGCGGTAGTGACCGAAGGGCTGCGCAGCCGCCTCGCCGGCAGCGCGCTGGTGTTCTTCGACGGCACCTTGTGGCGCGACGACGAGATGATCCGGCTCGGAGTGGGCGAAAAGACCGGCCGGCGCATGGGTCACATCAGCATGAGCGGTGCGGAGGGCGCCATCGCTTCGTTCCGTGATCTTGAAGTCGGGCGGCGGATCTTTATTCACATCAACAACTCGAACCCGGTGCTGCTCGACGACTCACCCGAGCGGCGCGAGGCCGAGGCGGCGGGGTGGGAGATCGCCTATGACGGGATGGAGGTGAGGCTGTGAGCGACGCCCTGCTGACGCCGGACCAACTCGAAGCACGGCTGCGCGAGATCGGCGCCGAGCGCTATCATAACCGCCACCCGTTTCATCACCTGATGCGCGACGGCAAGCTCGACCGCGGCCAGCTCCAGGCCTGGGCCCTCAATCGCTACTACTACCAGGCGCGGATCCCGGCAAAGGACGCCTATCTCGTCGCCCGGCTGCCGACACCGGCGCTGCGGCGCGAGTGGCGTCGGCGCATTCTCGACCACGACGGCGAGGACGAGAATAGCGGCGGGATCGCGCGTTGGCTCAAACTGACCGAAGGACTCGGGCTCGACCGCGACTACGTGATTTCGACCGCGGGGCTGCTGGCCGGCACCCGGTTCGCCGTTGATGCTTACGTCAATTTCGTGCGCGACCGCTCGCTGTTGGAGGCGGTGGCCTCCTGCCTGACCGAGATGTTCTCGACGCAGATCATCGCCGAGCGCGTCTCGGGCATGCTGCAGAATTACGACTTCATCAGCCGCGACACGCTCGCCTATTTCACCCCGCGTCTGACCCAGGCGCCGACCGACGTCGCATTCGCCCTCGCTTACGTCAAACAGCACGCCGACACGCCGGAGAAGCAGGCGCAGGTGCTCGAGACGCTGCGCTTCAAATGCGACGTGCTGTGGGCGCAGCTCGACGCGCTCTATTTTGCTTATGTCGAGCCGCGACTGATCCCGCCCGGCGCCTTCGTCCCGGAACAGACCAGGTCATGAGCGACGGAAAGGTCGCGGGCGGCACCGTTCTGCGCTTTGCCGCCCATGCGAAATTCCGCTTCGACGAGGTGCGGCAGGCATGGGTCATGCTAATGCCCGAACGGCTGTTCTTGCCCGACGAACAGGCGGTCGCGGTGCTCCAGCTGGTTGATGGCGAGCGCGACGCCGACGTGATCATCGACACGCTGAGTGCGCTGTATCAGGCCCCGCGCGACGTCGTCGCCGGCGACGTATTGGCAATGCTGCAGGACCTTCTCGACAAGAAGGTGCTACGCGAATGACGCCTCCGGGGCGCCCCCGGGTCGAGCCGCCGTTGGCGCTGCTCGCCGAGTTGACCCACCGCTGCCCGCTGCGTTGCCCCTATTGCTCGAACCCGCTGGCGCTCGAGCGCGCGGGGGCCGAGCTCGACACCGAAACCTGGCAGCGGGTGCTCGGCGAGGCGGCGGCAATGGGCGTGCTCCAAGTGCATTTCTCCGGCGGCGAGCCGCTCGCCCGGCGCGATCTCGCCGCCCTCGTCGGCCATGCCACAAAGGCCGGGCTCTACGGCAATCTGATCACCTCCGGGATCGGGCTCGACGCTGCCCGAATGGCGGCGCTGGTCGAGGCCGGGCTCGAGCACGTCCAGCTCAGCCTGCAGGATGCCGACCCGGCCCAGGGCGACCGCATTGCCGGCCTCGCGGGCGCGCAGGCTCAAAAGCGTCAGGCCGCTCGTTTGGTCATCGAGGCTGGCTTGCCGCTGACCGTTAACGCGGTGGTGCACCGGCAAAATCTCGACCGGCTCGGCGATATGATCGAGCTCGCGCTGACGCTTGGCGCCGACCGGCTCGAAGTCGCCCATGTCCAATATTACGGATGGGCCTTGCGCAATCGTGCCGCGCTATTGCCGAGCCGGGAGCAGCTCGATCGGGCGACCGCCGATGTCGAGGCCGCCCGCGCCCGGCTCAAGGGCGTGCTGACAATCGACTATGTCGTCCCCGACTATTACGCGCGCCGCCCGAAGGCGTGCATGGGCGGCTGGGGTCGGCGTTTTTTGAATGTGACCCCGGCCGGCAAGGTGTTGCCGTGCCATGCGGCCGAAACCCTGCCGGGACTGCGTTTCCCGAACGTCGCCGAGGCGAGCCTCGCCGCGATCTGGCAGCAGGACCCGGCTTTCGAACGGTTTCGCGGCACGGCATGGATGCCCGAGCCCTGCCGGAGCTGCGAGCGCCGCGAGATCGACTGGGGCGGCTGCCGCTGTCAGGCCTTTGCCTTGACCGGCGACGCCACCCGCACCGATCCGGCCTGCGCCTTATCTCCCGATCATGCGCTGCTGGCGGAAGCCCGCGGCGAGGCCGCCGATGCAGGTCCCGACTTCGTCTATCGGCAATATTCGGGCGCCGCGCGGCGGGCGCCCGAAATCATCGCCTGACCGGGGATGATCCAGGAGGAATGCAGCGCTGCTCATTATTATTTGTCGGCGAGCTGCCCGGTGAACCCGTTCATCGCCGTCATCCTGATCTGCCTCAAAACCGTGGCTCCCGCGGCGTGCGATGAAACGACCGCGGCGGACGTGTTGTCGACCGGGGTCGAAAACGAGCTGTCCTGTGTTATGGGCTGGCAGGATGTCATTGCCCGCTCGGCGCTTGCGCACGAAATCGGTAAGACGGCCTATGTCAAAACGCTGTGTCGGCGCGCCAGCGCGACGGGAAGCCCAGCGACATCGCGTTAGCATTGTCCCACGCATGGTCCCCTGGCCGCCGGAGTTGGCGCCGCGCCATTGACTTAGCCCAGGAGGCGTGTCTGCCGAGGTTTCTTGCGTCGTTGCTGCGCGCGGTGATCCTGGCGGCCGCGATAAGCGCGTCGGGATACGCTCGCGGCGAAACCCCGCCTCTGGCCGTAACCGAAATTGCGCCCGGAATCTTTGTCCATAACGGAGTTCAGCAGGACGCGTCACCGGCAAATGACGACGAAATCGCCAATATCGGGTTCGTCATCGGAAATAACGCGGTCGCGGTGATCGACCCCGGCGGCAGCGATCATGAAGGGATCATGCTCCGGGCCGCTATCCGCGCCCGAACTGGGCTGCCGATCCGCTATGTGATCATGACCCATGTCCATCCCGACCATATCTTCGGCGCCGCCGCCTTTCGTGACGACCATCCCGAGTTCATCGGCCATGCCAAGCTGCCTGGCGCTCTTGCCCAGCGCGGCGCGTACTATCTGCGCCGACTGCATGAAGCCATCGGCAGCGAAGCAGACGGCAGCGAGGTCGTGCCGCCGACCGTTCTGGTTTCGAGTCGGCTCGAGCTCGATCTCGGAGGACGCCGCCTTGTTGTGTGGGCGCATGGACCGGCCCATACCGACACCGATCTGACGATATTCGACGAGAAGACGAGCACCTTCTGGCTTGCCGACCTGCTGTTTGTCGACCGCATTCCGGTGATCGACGGCAGTCTCGTCGGCTGGCTCGACGAGCTTCGAAAAGTGACTGCGATCCCGGCCGCCAGGGCCGTCCCCGGCCACGGCCCGATCTCGGTGCCGTGGCCGCAAGCCGCGGCGCCCGAGCAGCGTTATCTCGAAACCGTGTTGCGGGATACCCGCGCGGCGATCAAGGCGGGCATCGACATTGCCGACGCCTATCGCCATGTCGCACAGTCGGAACGCGCACATTGGCTGCTCTTTGACGACTATCATGCGCGCAACGTGACGGCGAGCTACAAGGAACTCGAATGGGAGTGACCCCAACCATGTTCGGTCGTGCTGTTTCGTCGTTCGTCTTGTTTCTGGTGGCTCTCGGCGGCACCGCACTCGCCGCCCCGACCGAGGCGGAACGCGCCGCGCGATGGTCGGATCTGCGCCATGCGATCTTTGGCGAGCGCGTCGTCGAGGACGCGGGCGGCCTTGTCGCGATCGAAGCGCCCGACCGCGCCGAAGATGCGGCGATCGTCCCGGTGGCGATCAGGGTATCCGAGAAACTGGCGCCAGAGGTCCGCGGACTTTATCTCGTCATCGACTACAACCCGTCACCGCTCGCCGCACATTTTCTGCTCGGACCGCTGGCGGATGCGAGGCGCATCGAAACCCGGGTGCGGATCGACGACTACACCTACCTGCATGCCGTCGCCGAAACCGCGGACGGCCGCCTCTACGCGACGGCGCGATTCGTCAAGGCGGCAGGAGGTTGCTCGGCGCCGGCCGGCAAGGACCAGGCCCTTGCTCTGAAGCGGCTCGGCAAGATGAAGCTGGTTCTTGCCGAGCGTCAAAAGCCCGACATGCCGCTGCAGACAAAGCTTCTGATCAGTCATCCGAATAATTCCGGGCTGCAGGTCGACCAGCTGACCCATTACTACGTCCCGGCCGACTTCATGCAGACGCTCAAGGTCACCTATGACGGCGAATTGGTGTTCAAGCTCGAGTCGGACATCGCGATCAGCGAGGATCCAACATTCAATTTCGCCTTCCGTCCCGCGAATCCGGGAAGCGCCGGCGTGCTGACCGCCGAAATCCTCGACAGCAGCCAGCGCCACTTTACCCAGAGCTGGCCGGTTCCGGCGGCGCCCCAGATGTGAGCTTGCCGACCACAGATCATCGGCACTGCAGGTTCGCCTCGGCCTGGGCGCGCCGCAGCTCTTCGATTACGGCTTTGATCTGCGGCGGATCGCGGAACAGACCGACGCGGCCCCCGACCCCGCCGCCGAGCTGGAGGCTGAGCGCCGTCTCAGCCTTTTCGTAGTGGGAATAGGGCATCAGCCCGGCGATCGTGTCGATCGCGCAGGAGCACTTCAGCAGCGCCTCGCGCGTGTTGCCGTTCGCCGCCATGCACCCGAGCACGTAATCTGCCCGGGTTGCGGTCGGATAATCATTGCGCGGGGCGTCAGACGTCGCAGCGGCGGCGCGCACGAACGATATCCTGAGGAGCGGTCGGGTCGCCAATATGGAGAGGTAATGGGTTTCGGTCAGCGCGATTTGGGCCGCGCCGTCGCCGCCATGGCTAGGCGGCGTCGGGCCAAGAAGCGTCAAGACGACCGCGACCGTGGCGGCTCCGATCGCCGGCAAGCGAAGAGCTGTCATATCCTCCCTCCGTCCACGTCGGATTGGCGTACACGGTTGGTTAAGCACGCTTAGGCGCAGTATGGCGGCACAATTTTTGCGGGGCTATGCCGCGAAAGGACCAAAGATGACCGCTCTCGTGCTCGTCTTCTGCCTCCAGTCCTCACCCAACTCATGCATCGAGCAGCGGCCGCTCGAGGATATGGCCCCGCTCGCCTGTATCGTCCGTGCCCAGGCATATGCGGCGAACTGGCTGTCCGACCACCCGAAATGGAGGCTCTCGCGGTGGCGGTGCGAGCATAACATCCCGCGCCAACGACCGGTATAGGTCTGCCCCCGCGCCGGATGCGGCGCGCCGATTGTTCCGCACGCACATGCTTGTGGCGCAATCGGAAGTGACATAGCATCGGTTTACCAACATTCGGCCCGGTTCAATCGCCGGGCCTACGATGTCCGCACCTCTCCCGGCTCTTGAGGTGCGGGCTGTCGCTATCAAGAGGTAGGGAGGGATGCAGGCGATGAAATTATCTCGTTTGTGGCTACCGGCAGTTGCGTTCGCTCTGGGTTCGGGTGCTGCGAGCGCTAACGACCAGCTGATCCAGCTGTCGAAGGATGCAAACCAATGGGTCATGCCGGCGGGCGACTATGCCAACACCCGCTACAGCACGCTCGATCAAATAAACAAAGATAACGTCAAGAACCTGCGTCCGGTCTGGACGTTTTCGACCGGCGTGCTGCGCGGTCACGAGGGCGGCCCGCTGGTTATCGGCGACGTCATGTATTTGAGTACGCCGTTCCCCAACAACGTCTTTGCGCTCGACCTCAATAATAATGGGCGAATACTGTGGAAGTACGAGCCCAAGCAGGATCCAACCGTGATTCCGGTGATGTGCTGCGATACGGTCAACCGCGGCGTGGCCTACGGCGACGGCAAGATCTTCCTGCATCAGGCCGACACGACGCTTGTGGCGCTCGATGCCAAGACCGGCAACGTCGTTTGGAGCGTCAAGGACGGCGATCCGAAAAAGGGCGAAACCGGTACCAGCGCCCCGCTGGTCGTAAAGGACAAGGTGCTCGTCGGCATCAGCGGCGGCGAGTTCGGCGTCCAGGCGCGAATGACCGCCTACAACATCAAGGACGGCTCGCTCGCCTGGAAGGCCTATTCGGAAGGCCCCGACAGCGAGATCCTGTTCGACGCCAACACCACCGCGCTCGGCAAGCCGGTCGGCAAGAATTCATCATTGAAGACATGGCAGGGCGATCAGTGGAAGATCGGCGGCGGCGGTACCTGGGGCTGGATCTCCTATGACCCGGAACTGAACCTCGTTTATTACGGTTCGGGCAATCCCAGCACCTGGAACCCGGTGCAGCGGCCCGGCGACAACAAATGGTCGATGACCATTTTCGCCCGCAACCCCGACACCGGGGTCGCCAAATGGGTCTACCAGATGACGCCGCACGACCAGTGGGATTATGACGGCGTCAACGAGATGATCCTGGCCGACATAAACGTGAAGGGTCAGCCGACCAAGGCGCTCGTGCACTTCGACCGCAACGGTTTCGGCTATACCCTCAATCGCGAGACGGGGGCGTTGCTCGTCGCCGAGAAGTATGACCCCAAGGTCAACTGGGCGACCCATGTGAACATGCAGACCGGCCGGCCGCAGGTCGTTGCCCAGTTCGCCCCGGGCTCCAAGGGTGAGGATGTAAACTACAAAAACATCTGCCCGGCAGCCTTGGGCTCAAAAGACCAGCAGCCGGCTGCGTTCTCGCCAAAGACCGGGCTCTTCTATGTCCCGACCAACCACGTCTGCATGGATTACGAGCCGTTCAAGGTGTCCTACACCGCCGGGCAGCCATATGTCGGCGCGACGTTGTCGATGTACCCGCCGCAGGGCGACAACAACCTCGGCAACTTCATCGCCTGGGATGCGAGCACCGGCAAGATCGTCTGGTCGGATCCGGAACCGTTCTCGGTCTGGTCGGGGGCGCTTGCGACGGCAGGCAACGTCGTCTTCTATGGCACGCTCGAGGGATACCTGAAGGCGGTCGACATGCAGACCGGAAAGGAACTCTACCGGTTCAAAACTCCGTCCGGGATCATCGGCAACGTCAACACGTTCACCCACGGCGGCAAGCAGTACATCGCCGTGCTGTCGGGTGTCGGCGGCTGGGCCGGCATCGGCATGGCGGCGGGGCTGACCAAGGACACCGACGGGCTCGGCGCGGTCGGTGCCTACAAAGCTCTGGCCGACTACACCCAGCTCGGCGGGGTGCTGACGGTCTTCGCTCTTCCCGACTGATCGTCGAGTTCCCTTGACGATTAGGCCGGCGCCCATACGAAGGCGCCGGCCTTTCTTCTCCGGCACAGCTCGTCCTGATGAATCTCAGAAATGCCATTGCGGGGTCGCTGTTCGTCGCCATCGGCGCCATTTTCGGAACCGGTCTTGCGATCGCCGCTGAAAGCGGCCAATCGGCGCAAAAGCCCTATACGATCGAAAACGGCAAGGTCGACAAAAAGACCTACAACGGATGGCGCCGCTACACCGAATCGTGCATGCGCTGTCACGGCCCCGACGGCGCCGGCAGCTCTTACGCTCCCGACCTCGTCGATTCGGTCAAGCACATGACGCAGGACCAGTTCAACGAAATCGTCGTCAACGGCCGGACCAACGTCAACTC
The DNA here is from genome assembly GCA_963845735.1 of uncultured Alphaproteobacteria bacterium. Lineage (GTDB taxonomy): Bacteria > Pseudomonadota > Alphaproteobacteria > ATCC43930 > CGMCC-115725 > AP-15. Next base: position 170,560 of record CAWJTR010000009.1, read on the forward strand.
CGCCAGCGAAAACGTAATGCCTCCTTTCGGCACGGTGGAGGACGTCATGAGCTATCTCGACGACATCTGGGACTATCTGAAGGCTCGGGCCGATGGCGTCCTCGGTCGCGGACGCCCACCGCGGATCGGTGATTGAATGCGTGGGCGAGTGCGCTGGGCCGCAGTGCTGCTCGGGCTTGGCCTTGTCTGCGGCGGCCGGCCGGCGGCGGCTCAGACTGCCGACATCGTCGACCGGAGCGCGCTCAAGGTCTGTGCCGATCCGAACAATCTGCCGTTCTCCAACGAAAAGAAGGAAGGGTTCGAGAACAAGATTGCCGAGGTCATGGGCGCCGCACTCAGGCTAAAGGTCGAATATACCTGGTTCCCGCAGGTTATCGGGTTTGTGCGAAATACATTGCAGGCGCATCGCTGCGATCTGGTTATCGGGACAGTCGCCGGCGATGACATCATGCAGACGACGAATCCGTATTACTACACGACCTACGTGATGCTGTACCGCTCCGACAAGCAGGCTCGCCTTAGAGGGGTTGCAGGACCCGCGACTGGCTAGCTTGCGCCTTGGCGTGGTCAGCGCAACGCCGCCCTCCGACCTACTGGTGCGCCACGATCTGATGGCGCATGCCAAACCCTATCAGCTGACCGTCGACACTCGCGCCGAATCTCCAACCCACCAAATGGTCCAGGATGTCGTCGACGGGACGATCGATGTCGGCTTTCTATGGGGACCGATCGCCGGCTACTACCGCAAGCATGACGAACTGCCGCTCACCCTGGTGCCGCTCAAGGACGAGCCGGGTGCCGCGCGCATGAAATACCACATCGCGATGGGCGTCCGCGCGAACGAGCCTGAATGGCGCCGCCGCGTCAACGCCGTGATCCTCAAGCAGCAACCGGAGATAACCGCCATCCTGCGCGATTACGGCGTTCCGCTGCTCAACGAGCAGGGCGAGCTGATCAACCCGTGAGGGCGAGGGCAACGAGACGGGCGATCGCCGGCCTGGTGCTCGGCGTGTTGTCGGCAGCCAATACTGGCGTTCGCGCCGAGCCGCCGCCGGAGCCCCAGGGTTATCGGACGGACAACTATAGGGCGCCGACGCCCGCGACCATCGCCGGCGGGACTGCGCTCGATACGTCGGCAGCGCGGCAGCTGTGGAAGGATGGCGGCGCGGTCTGGATCGATGTTCTCGCCGCGCCGCATCGGCCGGCAAATTTGCCGGCGTCGGCCGTGTGGCTGCCGGTGCCGCGGCGCGATATTCCCGGCAGCTTTTGGCTGCCTGATGTCGGCCGCGGCGAGCTCGATGCCAAGCTCGAAGCCTATTTCCGCACGAACCTCGATCGGGTCGCTAAGGGCCGGCGTGACGCGGCGGTGGTCTTTTATTGCCTCGCCAATTGCTGGATGAGTTGGAACGCGGCCAAGCGGGCGGCGAGCTGGGGCTATACGCGCGTCTATTGGTATCGCGACGGCACCGACGGGTGGGAGGCCGCCAAGCTGCCGCTGGCGGCGGCGGCACCGGTCCCGGGATCTCAATGAGCAAAGCTCTCGGCTTGGTGTGGCTGATGGTGATGACCGCGATGCCGCCGGCCTTGGGCGCCGACCTCACCGCCGAGCGGGTTCACGAGATTCTGGCCGCGGCCTCGCCCGAGCGGCCGGCCGACCTTTCGGGGAAATCGCTAGAGAACCTCGATTTGAGCAATTTCGATTTCAGACGGGCAAACCTCTCCCGGGCGAACCTGTTCGGCGCGAAATTGGTCGGCGCGGATTTTTCCGGCGCCAATCTGTCCGGTGCGAAGCTCGATCTCGCCTGGATCATGCGAGCGAATTTCACCGATGCCAATCTGTCGAATGCGAGCCTCCTCGGCCTCGTCGTCGCGTCCGGTCTGGACTATTCTCCCGCCGAGGCCCCGACATTCAGGGGCGCCAATTTCTCAGGGGCGCACATTCTCGCCCGCCTCAGCCGGTTCGACCTGCGCGGCGCCAATTTCACCGGCGCGAGGATGGGCGCGGACATGACGAACCAGTCCATGGGGCTGATGCGAAGCGATCTTTCCGGCGCCGATCTGGCGGGCGCCAATTTTGCCAAGGCCGATCTCAGCCGGGCGCTGCTGCGCTTTGCCAAACTGAGCGGGGCGAACTTGGCCGGAGCCAACTTGGCCGGGGCCGATCTTTCGGGCGCGGATTTGACCGGGGCCGATCTGACTGGCGCCAACGCGACCGAGGCTGATTTCGGCGGCGCAGTCCTGACAAACGCGCGCGGGCTCGGCACGATGAAGGGCTGGCGCCCCCCGCAGCGGCGATAGCTTCTCTTATTGCGAGGCGGCGCTCTGCAATGCCCTTGCCCAGGCGCCGAGCCGAGCGTCGAGCGCTACCGGCGTCTCGCAGGCATAACGTATCGTCCGTTGGATCTCTTCGAAATTTCGCGCGCTAAAGTCGTGCCGTTGCTGCAAATCGATGCGTCTCGCGGCAGCCTCTCCAGCGGCGTCAGATGGGATGGCGTTGAGCTCGGCCGCAAGCCGCGCAACAAGGTCGGCGAGTTCTCGCTGCCGTCGCCCGATCGCTTTCAGCTCTTCGATCAGACCGGCACGCTCGCGATTGCTCTCGTCAAGAAGCCCGAGAAAAGCCAACCCGAGGCGGTGCTGGCGATCCCCCGACAAGGTCCGGGCGAAAGCGGCGATCTCGGTCAGGCCTTCTTTCGTCGATACCTGGCGCGGCGCGAGACGCCGAACCAGATCGGCGACCACGGGATCGGCACGCCAGTCGCCGAGATCGTTGAGCGACGGCCCGTTCCAGTACGCCGCTGCCGCGAGCTTCGGCACCAGGCGCTGCTGGCAAGGCCAATCGGGATCCTCCACTCGCGGCAACGCCGAGCGTACGCCAATCGCGCCGACGATCACCGCGGCGGACAATGTCGTCATCGCCAGGAAGTATCCGCGCAACACGCCTTACTCGGCGGCGCGGCGGGCCATCAGCCCCTTCGCCGGGTCATAGCCGTAGACCGCCAGCGCGAGAAAGACGATCGTCGAGGCGACCAGCACAGCCGCCGACACCGGTTCGAGCTGCCCGTAGAGCGCAAACCGGATCAGCTCGACGGCGTGGGTGAACGGGTTGACCTGGCAAATCCGGTAAAGCCAGAGGCTCGCTTCCTTGACATGCCACAGCGGATAAAGCGCCGAGGATGCAAAAAACATCGGAAAGATCACGAAATTCATCACGCTGGCAAAATTCTCCAACTGCCGGATCGCGGAGGACAGCAGCAGGCCGAGCGCCCCCAGCATCAGCCCGGCGAGGATCAGCGCCGGCAACACGGCGATATAGCCGTACCATGGCGGCTCGATCTCCCAGATCAACGCGATCGCCAGAAAGGCATAAGCCTGCAATACCGAGACGATCACTCCGGCGAACAGCTTGGCCGTCAGCAGGAACCAGCGCGGCAACGGGCTGACCATCAGCACCCGCATGCTGCCCATTTCCCGGTCGTAGACCATCGACAACGAGCTCAACATGCCGTTGAACATCAGGATCATCGCGATCAGGCCGGGAGCGATGTAGATCGAATACGGGATGTAGGTGTCGTAGGGCGGGATGATCGAGACGCCGAGCACAAACTGAAAGCCGGTGGCGAAGATCGCGAGCCAGACGAGGGGCCGCACCAGCGCCGAAAAGAAACGGCCGCGCTGGTTCAGAAAGCGCAGCCATTCGCGAATCGAGACGCCGATGAGGCAGCGCAGATAATGGATCGGCCTCATGCCGCCGCGCGCTCCTGCACCAGGGTTTCAAAGGCGGCGCGCAGCGAGGGGGCCCGTGTTTCGCCGAGGAGCTGCGCGGCGCCGCCGTCGGCCCGCACCTCGCCCTTGTGAAGAACGATCACCCGCGCGCCTTCACCGGCTTCGTCGATCAGATGCGTAGCCCAGAGCGCCGCCAGCCCTTCCTCACGACAGAGTTGGCGGACATGATCCAGCAGAAACTGCCGGCTCGAAATATCGAGCCCAACAGTCGGCTCGTCGAGCAGCAGAAGCCGGGGGCGATGCAGCAGGGCGCGTGCGATCTCGACGCGCCGCCGCTGGCCGCCGCTCAGCAGGCGGACTTTGTCCCGGCGCCGCTCTTCGAGCCCGACGCGCTCCACTTCGGCCGCGATCCGCTCGGCCGCTTCGCGACGCGAGAGCCCATGAAGGGCGCAGTGGTAAAAAAGGTTCTGCTCGACCGTCAGATCGAGGTCGAGGGTCGGTTGTTGGAACACGACCCCCATCAGCCGCAGGCACTCCAAGGCCCGCTCGCGGATATCCATGCCGAAGACACGGATCATCCCCTCACCCTGGGCATAAAGCCGCGTCGCAAGCGAAAACAGCGTCGTCTTCCCGGCGCCGTTCAACCCGAGCAGCACGGTGAACTCGCCGGGTTCAATCGCGAAGGAAACCCCGTTCAGCGCTCGCCGCTGCCCAAAGCGGTGTCCGAGCCCCTCGACGGCGAACGCGGGAACGGTCACGAAAGCCTCACGGGCGGGAGACGACACCCCAGGGCGACTGGCCGACGGGTATCGATTTAATCACTTTTTGCGCGGCCACGTCGATCACAGAAATATCGTTGCTGACCCCGTTGGTCGTGTAAAGCCGGCTCTGGTCCGGGCTGAACGCGAGGCTCCAGACCCGCTGACCCACCAGCAGGTAGCGCAGCACGTCATAGGACTGCGCGTCGACCACCGCGACCCGGTTGGCCGGCCCAAGGGCGACGAAGGCAAGTTTGCGATCCTTGGTAATGGCGATACCGACCGGCTGAATCGCCTCGGTCGGCACCCCGGGAACAGCGAAGGTGATCTTTTTTACGATCTGGCGCTTGGCGGCGTCGATGACGCTGACCGTGCCGCCGATTTCGGCGGACACCCAGAATTGCGCGCCGTCAGCGGTCCATACGGCGCGGCGCGGACGGCTGTCGACAAGGATGTTGGCGACGACCTTGCGCTCCGCCGTGTCGATCACATGCGCCATGTTGGTGGTTTCGGAAGTGTTGACGAGGTATTTCCCGTCCGGGCTGACGCCCATACCTTCCGGCTCGACGCCGACCGGGATCTCGGTAATGACGGCGCCCTGCTCGATGTCGACGATGGTGACCAGGTTGTCGTCCTCGTTGGCGACGTAGAGGAGCTTGCCGGCAGGATCGAGCGCGAAGAATTCGGGATCGGTTCCGCTCGGCAAAGTGCGGACCACTTTATCCGAGGCGAGATCGAGCACCTCGATGTGGTCGCTGTCGCTCGCGCAGATATAGAGCGACTTTGCATCCTTCGACAGCAGGATGCCGCGCGGGCGCTGGCCGACGGGGATCGTCTTGACCGGTTCGAGGGAGCTGCCGTCGACGACGGTGATCGTGTTGTCCTTTTCGTTCGACACATAGATCGTCTCCGCCGCCGCGATCCGGGCGGCGCAGAGGAGCGCCACGGCCAAAGCCGCCGCGACTCGGCCGATCATTCCATTCGGCATTTCGTCTCAGGCTTATCGATCCCGAGGGTGTCGAGCTCGGAGAACTGGTGCAGAAAACCTGGCTGCGGTGACACCGAGACGAGAGAGCGGGCATCGGCGAGCAGGACCGGCTGGCGCAGCTGCCCGTCCCACGAGCGGAAATCGAGCCGCGCGCCCTTGTAGGCGGCCAGCTCGAAATGATCGCTGCGCATAAAGGCGGAAATCACGGCGGGGTCGGTGGATTGGGTCCGGGTTGCCGCCTCTCCGACAGCGCGCACCGCCATCCAGGCCGCGTAGTCGCGGTCGGTCATCCAGCGCTTCGCCTGGTGGAGAAAGCGATCCTGCAGCTGGGTGGCGCCCCATTGCTCATGCGGCCGGGCCCAGGCGCTCGGCACCAGGCCTTGCGTTCCGGCGACCGGGCGCGGGTCGAAAGTTCGGTAGGAGAGATCGTCGCCAAATTCGTCGTCTTCATCGGCAACCACCAGCACGTCATAGCTGATCCCCTGGGTGAAGCGCGCGACTTCGGCCTGTATCGCGAAGTGGCCGGTGTCGGTCCGCCGCGCGCCCGGGACAAAGGTCCAGGGTTTCTCTTCGACGATGTGCGCCTGGAACTTCAACGCCGCGTGCCGGATGTCGGCCGCAAATTCGCGGTCGCCGTCAGCTGTGGCCGACGACGAGCAACAGGTCGGTCCAGCGCTTGACGACAAGATATTGAACAAGCGCGTCGGCCAGCATCGCCCGGCTCGGCAATAGATGGAGAATGTTCGCGCGACAATCCGCGCCGCGCAACCGGTCATCGGGCGCACCGCTGTCCAAAAGCGTGATATGGGCGGCGTCGGGCAGGGCCGCGATTGTCAGCAGCGGCTGCGCATCGAGATCGGTCACAATGAGTCGCACATCTTTTGCCACGAGAGCGCGGAAAGCGCCGGCAAGGTCACCGTTTTCGGGCGCTATGCTCTCGACGAGCTCGAAGGACTGGCCGGTGAATTGACCGGTGGTATTGTTGTCGGCAATACCGAGACGAGCCCCCTGGATCCCCTCGTCCTCCGGCGGCTGGTCGAGATAGGTGAGCGGCAATGTCCGTTTCATCGATTGCGACAGCCACCCGATCTTCACGGTCTGTCCTCCGGCGCGAACCCCGGCCACCGGCGCAGCCATCACCACAATCACGACGGCCAGCCGCAGCAGAAAGCGGCAGCAACTGCCGGTCATCACGATGCCCGACTGCTCACTTCAGCGTCTCGAGATAGGCGATTAAATTGGCACGCTCCGTTTTGTCCTTGATCCCGGGGAAAATCATCTTTGTTCCTGGGACCATCGCATGCGGGTCGGTCAAATAAGTATCGAGAGTTTCTGGGTTCCACGTGTGTTTGAAATTCTTCATCGCATCGGAATAATTATAGTTGTCGAGACTCGCTGATTTGCGGCCGACGATCCCGAACAGGCTGGGCCCGACCTTGTTTTTGCCAGGCTCGTTGGTGTGGCAGAGGGCACATTTCTTGAACGTCGTCTTGCCCGCCTCGATATCGGCGGCCGCGGCGGAACCCGCTGCGGTTAACGTCAGCAGAACAGCGCAGGCACCGGATCTAACCAAAAATCCCATTCTTCCTCCCGCCGCGGTGACCTATTCTGAGCGAGTGCTCGGCGCAAGCCGGGACCCGCCGGACCAAGAGTCTTGTCGTTTGTGCGACGTGGTGCGACGATCGCCGCTCGAAACCCATGTGCCGCAACGCCTATCAACCAGAATAAGCGGGAGGACGCAAATGACGGCTTGCCGCGGCGTCGGGTGGGCACCGGGTCGAGACCTGCCTGATGTCGTCGATCGTGTGAATTGAGGGAGGCGCTCGTGGAGACTCGCGCTGCTGTTGCTCATAAGGCTGGAGAGCCGCTCGCGATCGAGACGGTCCAGCTCGACGGCCCCAAGGACGGGGAGGTGCTGGTCGAGATCAAGGCGACCGGCATCTGCCATACCGACGAGTTCACTTTGTCGGGGGCCGATCCCGAGGGGCTCTTTCCGGCAATCCTCGGCCACGAAGGCGCCGGCGTCGTCGTCGATATCGGGCGCGGGGTGAGGAGCCTCGCCAAAGGGGATCATGTGATCCCGCTCTACACCCCCGAATGCCGCCAGTGCGAGTATTGCCTGTCGGGCAAGACCAATCTCTGCGTAGCGATCCGCACGACCCAGGGGCAAGGGGTGATGCCAGACGGCACCAGCCGCTTCTCGCTGGGGAAAGAGAAGCTCTATCACTACATGGGCACCTCGACCTTCTCGAATTTTACGGTCTTACCCGAGATCGCGGTCGCAAAGATCCGGGAGGACGCGCCGTTCGACAAGGTCTGCTACATCGGCTGCGGCGTCACCACCGGGGTCGGCGCGGTGATCAACACGGCCAAGGTCCACCCCGGCGCCAATGTCGTGATCTTTGGCCTCGGCGGGATCGGGCTGAACGTCGTCCAGGGCTGCCGGATGGTCGGCGCCGACATGATCGTCGGCGTCGACCTCAATCCCAAACGCCGAGCTCTCGCCGAAAAATTCGGGATGACCCATTTCGTCAACCCGAAGGAGGTCGAGGGCGACCTAGTCCCCTACCTGGTGAACCTGACCAAGGGTGGGGCCGATTTCAGCTTCGAATGCATCGGCAACGTCCAGACCATGCGCCAGGCGCTCGAATGCGCCCACCGGGGCTGGGGCGTCAGCGTGATCATCGGCGTCGCTGGCGCCGGCCAGGAGATTTCCACCCGGCCCTTCCAATTGGTCACTGGCCGGGTATGGAAAGGAACTGCCTTCGGCGGCGCCAAGGGACGGACCGACGTGCCGAAGATTGTCGACTGGTATATGGAGGGCAAGATCAACATCGACGATCTGATCACCCACAAGCTGTCCCTCGACAACATCAACACCGGCTTCGACTTGATGCATGCCGGCGAATCAATCCGCAGCGTGGTTGTTTACTGATCAACTGCTGACCTCGCGGATCAGTTCGGCCCAGCGCTCGAGCGCCGGCACGACCTGGCCGGCCGGCTCGGACAGCAGGCCGGTTCCCACCGGGCCACTTCCCATGTCGCGGTTTCCCCTTCCGTGCTCGACTCCATGAGACGGTTGGTCCGTCCGGCGACGATGCTCAAGCTCCACCTTTACGGCTATGTGAACCAGGTGCAGTCCAGGGTCGACTGGCGCGCGAGGCGGGGCGCTTCCTGCTGGTTCTTAGCCTAGGGGAAGGCCCTGCCCGGGCTTTTTTTAAGGGCCCCGCATAATATCCAATTCGATTGAACTGGGGCATTTTCATGTTAACCTAAAGCGCAAATGCACCGAATGGCGATGAGATCATGGCGCAGCCTAACGACCTCCAACGATTGATGTCTTGGCTCAAGACATCGGATTTCAAGTATCGAGAGTTTGCTGACGCGAGAGAAGTGAGCGATGCGGTAGCGAGCTGGCCTGTCTTGCATGAGGTTGCCGCCGCTACTGGCCAGCCGGTGGCTGCGGTTGCCCCCGAGGGAGATAGGGTGGCAAAAGAGCGGATCGCTCGGGCGGAGCTGGCAATACCGGCGATGGAGCCGGCCAGTATCGCGGCTGAAGACGCGGTACTTCAGGCAAGCGAGGGCGAGAGCGAGGCTTTGGGAATGGCATTACGGCAGCGGCTCGGGGCGGCGCGGTCGGGGCAGATGGCCGCAACGGCCTCGACGCCGGCTGAGACCGCGCCTTATTTGCCGCCAACCGTCGCGACGGACACAGTTTCCCGGGGTTCGGTGGCCGAGCTCGTTGAACCATGGGAGCCGACACCGCAGATAGCGGGGGGAGCCTCCGAGATCCGTCAGGGTGAGAGCGTCGCGTTCGAAGCCGCGCCGGGTTCTCGGTCGCCCGCGTTTGCTGCGCGATACGGTTTGTTTCTCGGCGGTGTGTATCATCCGGCATCCCGCGGGGCTACCGACGCGGTGTCGCATGACAGCCGCGACGACGCCTCGCTGGCGGTAGTTTTCTCCCGCCTTTCTGGTCATCAGGACGGGCACGGACAAACGGCTGCCACATCCCTTGGCCGGCGCCATTGACGATGCCTTTTGTCTGCTTCGCCTCGCCGAAGGGCGGGGTCGGAAAGACGACGCTGACAGCGAATGTCGGGGTGGCGCTCCACCGCCTCGGGTGGAGCGTGCTCGCCATTGATTTCGATCTGCAAAACGCGCTTCGCAGCCATTTCGAGCTGCCGACTGGGGCCGGGCGCGGGATCGCCAACGCGGTTGATCGGGAACGCGATTGGACAAGCCTTGTCGTTGCTGCTCAATCGGGAGTGCGGCTGATCCCGTTCGGCGCCGCGCCCGTCGCAACCGGCATGGCGCTGACCGCCTATGCCGCGGCACATCCCGGTTGGCTGAGACGAAGACTGAATCCGTTTCTGGCAGAGCGCAATCTCGTCGTCGTCGCTGACATGCCTCCCGGACCTTCGCCTTTTCTGAGCGAGCTGTGGCAGATCGCAGACCTTGCTCTTGCCGTCCTGCTTGCCGACGCGGCGAGCCTCGCGCTCTTGCCCAAGATCCGCAGCGGGGAGTTCTTTCTCGATATACACTCGGGCCGGCGCGATCGCCTCGGCTACATTCTCAACCAGATCGACCAGCGGCATCAGCTCGGCCGCGACGTTCTGGCGTTGAGCGAGCAGATATTGGACGGTGATCTTTACGGCACCGTCCATCGCGATGAAAGCGTCGCTGAAGCGGTCGCCTGCCGAATGTCGGTTTTGGACTATGCGCCTAATAGTGTCGCCAGCAGCGACTTGGTCCAGATCACTCGCCGCGTCGCTCACCGGCTCTCAACATCCACGGCCGGGCGCTCGTCCCATCCTTAAGCGCAGCCTGACAATAGCCTGACAATAGGGTGATCCCAATAGCCAACAGGATTTTTTGGCCTAACGATCGATAAGGTAAATTTTGGCCTTGCGCCAACGTGTATTGTATCGCTTCCTTTGCTACCGTTGCGTTGCTGCGGTGACATTCGGGATCGAGAAGAATGTTGCGACTGGGTCGGTCTCGCCAATCGGCTGGAGGAAGCGGCGCCGGATTAACGGCGTTGCTGCGGAGTTGTGCGGTTAGCGAATTTGCCGGCGCCAAATTTGTGGTGCCCGCGACGATCGTGGCTGCGCTCCTCCTTTTTGGCGCAGTCGTCTCCTCGCCGCTCGAGCTCAAATGGCAAGGCGTCTTCGCGACGGTGACCGTTATCGCCATGCTGACGCTGAGGTCGAACCCCTCGCGCGGCGCATGCCTGGCGATGATCTTCCTCTCGATTACCGTCTCAACCCGCTACATGTGGTGGCGCTTCACGCAAACATTGAATTTCGCCCCGACCGACCATGCGGGCATCCTCGGGGCACTCGCCCCCGTTTTCGGGATCGGCCTCGTCCTGGCCGAGTTGTATGCCTGGCTGGTCCTAATCCTCGGATATTTTCAGGCGGCTTGGCCGCTCGAAAGGCCGCCCGTTGCTCTACCCGACGATGTAAACTCATGGCCAACGGTCGATCTCTTTATTACGACCTACAACGAATCTCTTGCCGTCGTGCAGAATACCGTGTTCGGCGCGTTGTCGATCGACTATCCGCCGGGCAAATTGCGCATCTATATCCTGGATGATGGACGTCGCGAAGAGTTTCACGAGTTCGCTAGAGCGGTTCAGGTCGGTTACATAACGCGGCGTGACAATATACACTTCAAAGCGGGCAATCTCAACAACGCTCTTAGCATAACCACCGGGGAGTTGATTGCGCTATTCGATGCCGATCATGTCCCGACGCGCGCGTTCCTGCAGCTGACGGTGGGCGGTTTTATGACCGACCCCAAGCTGGCGATGATCCAGACGCCGCACTACTTTTATTCGCCCGACCCATTCGAACGAAATCTCGAGACCGGGACGACAGTTCCGAATGAGGGACAGCTCTTTTACGGTGTCGTTCAGGCGGGCAACGATCTTTGGAATGCCGCCTTTTTCTGCGGCTCGTGCGGGGTCGTCCGCCGCACAGCGCTCGCACAGACCGGCGGCTTCGCCACCGATTCAGTGACCGAGGACGCACTCACCGCGCTGCGCATCCATCGCGCGGGCTGGAACTCGGCCTATCTGCGGGTGCCGCTCGCGGCCGGCCTCGCAACCGAACGGCTGGCGCTGCACGTGGGTCAGCGCATGCGCTGGGCGCGCGGCATGACCCAAGTGTTCAGGCTCGACAACCCCCTCTTCGGGCGCGGGCTGTCGATCGTACAGCGCCTATGCTATCTCAATGCGATGCTTCATTTTTTGTTTGCCTTACCGCGAATAATCTTTCTGCTCGCGCCGCTCGCCTATCTTCTTTTCCAGCAAAATATTATCGGGGCGAGCGGTCTGATGATCGTTGCTTATGCCGGACCACACATCCTCCATGCCACCGTCACCAATTCGCGAGTGTATTCACGCTACCGATACTCATTTTGGGGCGATGTCTATGAATGCGTGCTGAGTTTCTATCTCTTGTGGCCGACGCTTGCTACCCTGATCAACCCCAATAAGGGGCAATTCAACGTCACCGAAAAAGGTGGACTGCTGCCCCGAGACTACTTCGATTATCGGATCGCGTGGGCCAACATCGCGGTCGCAGGACTGCTGGCCCTGGCGCTCATCATCGCGTTTACACGAGTTTATTATAGCGACGTGGGCAGTCTCGATCTCGGCGTCCTGGCGCTGAACGTCGCCTGGGCGAGTTTCAATTTGGCAACGCTTACCGCGGCGATCGCGGTGGCGCACGAGACGCGCCAGGTGCGTTCGGCGGTGCGGTTCGGCTTGGAGCTGCCGGCAGTGATTCACCTGCCTAACGGCCGCACGATCGTCACCCGCTCGAAGAATTTGTCCACCATCGGCGCCCTCTTTGCCGCGTCTCTTCCGGCCGACGGACCCTCGTTCGGCCCCGGAGAGCAAATCCATGTCGAATTGCCGATCGACACGCGCGCGGTGGTGGTGCCGGCGGAGATCGTGGCGTGGCAGGGCGAAGCGCTTCGTGTTGCCTTTGCCGAAATGACCCTGCGCGAGCAGCGGGACCTCGTTCGCATCGCGCTCGGACGGGCCGACGCCTGGCTCGGCTGGGAGGCGCACCCGGACGACCGGCCACTGCGATCGGTGTGGGAGATCTTCACCGATATCTCCGGGCTTTTTGTCAGGCACCACGGCCGAGCGTTGGCGCCAGGCCTCGTCCCCGCCGAACCGGTGGCGCCGGCGGTGGCGCCTCCCTCGCCACAGGGCGCTGTTGTCGGTCTTTGCGTGGCTCTCGCGGTTGGGCTTGGCGCCCTCATGATGAGCATTCCATCGGCCGCCCAGCCGGCTCGGCTCGACACCCCGCCTTCGGCTGCGGCAACTGATCTGCCGGCTGCCGGCACATCATCGACCCCGGCGCCGCTGACCGGCGCCGCGGCACCGCCGCCACAAGGCGCGCAATTGCCGCCGGGGGCGCCGCCAATCCAGTTGACGCCCGGCACCGCTGCGCCCGGACAAAGCCTGACCCCGCCAAACCAGCCAACCGCGCCGGCGGCGGCTGGCGGAAAGCCCGCCGCCGCGACCGGATTGCACGGCTCTACCCGACAACTCGTCTATACGTTGAAGGATCTCGGAGCGTATTCGCCGATGCGACTGCTCGGGGTGGACGGTGAGGGAAGCCTGCCATTCTCGGTTCGCCGCGACGAAGTCGTGACGGGGGGAAAAATCTCCCTCTCCTTTGCGTATTCGCCGGCGCTTATCCCGGAACTCAGCCACTTGACCGTGCTGCTCAACGGAGAGGTTATCGGTTCGATCCCGTTGCCAAAGAACAAGGCCTCGGCGGACACCGCCGAACTCGACATCAACCCGGTGTTTTTTCAAGAAGACAACCGTCTCCTCTTTCGCTTCATCGGTCAGTACACGACGGGCTGCGAGGACCCCCTTAATTCAACGCTGTGGATGGTGGTGAGCAATGCCAGCACGTTACAGCTGCAGACCGAGAGGCTGCCGCTGCGCAACGATCTGTCGCTGTTGCCGCTCCCGTTCTACGACCCGCGGGATATGGCCGCGCTCCGGTTGCCGTTTGTTTTCTTCGGACGCCCCTCGCTTGCGACACTGCAAGCCGCGGGCTCGGTGGCATCGTCGTTTGGCAGCCTCGCCTCCTACAAGGGGGCCACCTTTCCGGTCAGTTTCGACGCGATCCCGAGCACCAACGCGATCGTCATGGCATTGACCTCGGACAAGACCGGGCCGCTGCCGTTGCATGCCGATGGCCCGACGATTTCGGTCGTCACCAACCCCAACAACCCCGAGGCGAAGTTGTTGCTGGTGCTGGGGCGCTCGCCCGAGGAGCTGCGAGCTGCGGCACGGACGCTCGCTCTCGGCGCAGCGATGTTGAGCGGTGCTACCCAAACCGTCGGCGAGCCCGATATACCGGCGCGCAAGCCCTACGACGCTCCCCGCTGGCTCCCGCTAGATCGACCGGTGCGGTTCGGCGAGCTGGTGCGGCCCACCGACCTCCAAGGGAACGGTTTGGTCCCCGGACTCCTGACGCTCGACTTTCGCACGGCGCCCGACCTCTTTGTCTGGCTAAACCAAGGCATCCCCCTCGATATCCGCTATCGCTACCCGGCCGGAGCCTGGGTCGATTTCCGCGACTCTCGGCTCGATGTCTCGATCAACAACTCCTACCTGCGCAGTCTGCCGCTCGCCCCGGAAACCTCGTTGCAGCAGCTACGCGACATGGTGTCGCCCGATTTTGTGGTCAACGAACAACCGGTTTATGTGCCGCCCTATTACATATTTGGCCAAAACCAGCTGCAATTCTACTATGATTTGCGCCCGGAAAAGCGGGGCGAATGCCAGGAGACATTGCCGACCAACGTGCAAACCGCGATCGATCCGGATTCTACGATCGACATGTCGCAAACCCAGCGGTTCACGACCCTGCCGAACTTGGCGTTTTTCGCCAATTCGGGATATCCGTTTACCGTGATGGCCGATCTGAGCGATACCGCGATCGTGCTGCCCGAGCCGCCGACCCCGCCCGACATCGAAGCCTATCTGACGCTGATGGGCATGATGGGCGCCTCGACCGGCTACCCGGCGATCCGGCAGACCGTAATTGGCAGCGGCGCGATCGACGAGGTCGCCGACAAGGACATCATTGTCTTGGGCGCCATCCCAGCGCAACCGTTGCTCGCCCGCTGGGCCGATTTCGCCAATCTCAGGGTCGAAGGCAACCGGTTGCGCGTGCGCGTGAACTCGCCGCTCGGCCGCGTCTTCACCGCACTCGACCCGACGCTGCAAGCGAACCGCGAGCGAGCCGATCAGGTTCTGATTTCCCATGGCGACGATTTGGCGGCACTATTCGGCATGGAGTCGCCACTCAAGTCGGGACGCTCCGTCATGGTGATTACGGGCTCACGACCGGACAACCTTATGACCGTGCTCAACACTTTTCAGAACCGCGATCTCAGCCCTTATATTCAGGGGGATCTCGCGGCGGTCAGCGGCGGCAAGGTTACAAGCTTCCGCATCGGCAACGAGTACACGGTAGGCCGGCTGCCGTTTCTGATCAAGATTAGGTGGTGGCTTGGCAATTCGCCGCTTATATTTATCGCTATCGCGCTGTTCGGGCTGCTTCTCGCCACACTCCTGGCTTATCGCCTCCTCGGTCGGCTAGCGTCAGCCCGCCTCGGTCAGCGTCGAGCTGATTGATAAGCGATGGAAAGGGCGATGCTTCGATTCCGCAAGATTGTGCTGCATCGAAGCACGGCGTGGATCGGTCGCGTCGGCCTTTTCACGATGCTCGCGGTTCAGCCTCTGGCCGCTTTTGGCGCCGAGCCTGCCGAGCAGGTTTTGTTGGATAAGGCCGTTTATTGGCGATTGAACTCTCGTCCCGATCTTGCTGCTGCGGCTCTCGACAAGCTCTTGGCCGCAGAGCCAGGGCAACCCGATGCCCTCTATTTGTCCGGCATGATCGCGGCGCAGAGCGGCAACGTCGAGAAAGCTCGCCAATACCTGACTCGATTGCGAGAGGCCCGTCCCGGAAGTGCGCAAGTGGCGGAGCTCGAAACCGCGATCAAGATCGGGCCGATCAACACAGCCGAGCTTGACGAGGCGCGGCGGCTGGTCCAGGACGGCAAATTCGACGAGGCGGTGCAGAAATACCGGCAGGTCTTCGATGGCATCCCACCGCCGGCCTATAATCTCGAATATTATCAGACACTGGCCGGCACGCCCGACGGATGGGACGAGGCGCGTCGCAACATCGAGCATCTGGCGCAGATTTCGGGCGGCGATCCCAAAGTTGCGCTGGCGCTGGCGCAGCTTCTGACCTATCGCGAGCCCACTCGTCGCGAAGGCAT
Organism: uncultured Alphaproteobacteria bacterium; assembly: GCA_963845735.1. Lineage (GTDB taxonomy): Bacteria > Pseudomonadota > Alphaproteobacteria > ATCC43930 > CGMCC-115725 > AP-15. The sequence goes on from CAWJTR010000009.1 coordinate 186,355, forward strand.
AGGGTTGCTCCTCCGGCTCATAAACGACCCGACTGTCGGCAGCGCCGCGCTCCGATCTTGGCGGGCTGCGCTGCTCTGGATGGATGCAAAGCCGGCGGACAAGCCGTTCTACGATCAATATTTGGCGCGATATCCCAACGATGCCGACGTACAAAAATACTTCACCGAGGCGACAACGCCGGGGCCGGCTCTGCCCGCAGATGCCGCGCGCGCCGAGGGGTTCGCCGATTTGGAACGCGGCGACATCGCGGGAGCCGAGCGCTCCTTTGCCCAAGCCTTGCAGGAACAACCGGAGGATGCCGATGCGCTCGGCGGCCTCGGCCTGTTGCGGTTGCGCCAGCAGCGATTTGCCGAAGCGCGCGACTTGCTCAATCGTGCAATGAGAGCAGCTCCGGAATCGAAAGGTCATTGGCTGGCGGCATACGACAGCGCCTCGTTCTGGGCGAACGTTCAAGGAGCCAAGGCAGCGCTGCACGCAGGCAACCCTCAGCGAGCCCGGTCTATTTTGATCGATCTGCTGAGTCGTTCGCGGCGGGAGAACTGGGGAGCGGAACTCGTCCTCGGCGACGTCGAGACGAAACTTGGCAACCAAGAAGCGGCTGAGAAGGCTTACCGGCAGGTTCTCGCCGTGCGTCCGACAGACGTCGACGCCACGATCGGGCTCATCAATACCCTGATCGCGCAGGGCAAGAGCACCGAGGCCGCCGCGTTGGTCGATCGACTGTCGACGGGCGGCGCCGATCGTCAGATAGACCTCAAACGCGCCCGCGCGGAAATTCTCCGCGCCGAGGCGAAGGAATTGCAGGCGGACGGACGCGCCGCCGAGGCGGGTGAGAAGTACCAAAGCGCGGTCGCCACCGACCCCGCCAACCCTTGGATACGCCTGGACTATGCTGAGTTCCTTGATCGCCAGGGAGAACGGGCGCAGGCGCTCGCGGTCATCGATCCCTTCGCCTCGGGCAGCACCCCGGAGAGCTATCAAGCGGCGGCGATGTTCGATGCACATCGAAACCGTTTTGCCGATGCCCTCTCGAATATCGATCAAATACCGCCGGGCGCGCGGAGCGGCGACATCAAGGCATATCGCGATCAGATCCTGATGCCGGCCGAGATCGAGCGGGCCAAGCGCCTTGCCCGCGCGGGCAACCGTAGGGCTGCGCGCGACGTACTAATCGCACTTTATCGCGAGCCGCCTATCGTGCCCGACAAAACGCGGACGGTCGCTTACGAGCTCATCCGGATGGGCGATCTCGAGAGCGCCTTGGCGATCACACGGGAGAGCGCCGAACGCGGCGGTCCCGATGCAACCGAAGCCACGATCGATTACGTCAATGTCCTGCTGAAGGCCAACCGTTTCGATGAGGCCAATACACTTTTAGTGCAGCTTCGCGCGGGCGGCAAACTCACAGCGGACGACCAAGCTGATGTTGATCAGGCTGCGGCCGTAATCGCCGTCCACCGGGCCGATAAGGCGCGCAAAGAGGGCGATATCGCCGCCGCCCAAGCGCAGATCGCGCCGCTCTTGAGCGCACATCCAAACGATCCGACATTGCTGATGGCGGCGGGCCGGATTTCCGCGGATGCCGGCGAGAAGAAACAGGCGATAAGCTATATCGAGGCCGGTTATCGACAAAATCCGACGGATCCGCAAGTCATCAATGACGCAGTGTGGAGCGCCGTTCACGCGGGCGATTTCGGGCTCGCGCGGACCTATCTGGCCCAAGCGATCGAGGCAGATCCCAAGAACCCGCAGCTCTATTACATGAAAGGGCAAGTGGAGCGGTATGGCGGCAACAATCGCGCCGCGATGCAGGCGCTGGAAACCGCTCGCTCGCTGAACAGCGAACAGGGCCTCGTCGGTGATGCCATGCGTGCGCACCCCCCGCAAGGGGCAAAAGCTGCACCCGAAGAGCCGACGAACTCGGTCCAAATTCCTCGACCGTTGCCGTCCGGGACGATGGCAAATTCCGCCACCAGCGGCACCGTGCAATCGGGATCTTCGGTCGTGACCGCTCCGGCAGCGCTGCTCCCATTCCCGCCTTCCTCGAGCGACGCACCACCATCCTCGAATATCACAAGATCGCTGCTGATTCCCCCAGATGCCGATGAGCGCCCCACCCCCAAAGGCTCGGTGGCGCCGCGCTCTTCGGCGGAGGACGAGCTGGAGCGGCGTCGCCAAGTAGCCCAACTGCAAGCCGCAGAGGCCTTCGCCGCCCGGATCAACACGGCGGCGGGGCCGCTGGCGATAACTCAAACGGCTTCCCTCGAAGCCGTCGCGGCACCGGCCGCAGCGGCGGACCAGCCCTCACCCTCTTCCCAACCAAATGGAGCGAACACCGCGGAGAACACGCTTGGTGTCGATATCAACCGCAGCCTGAGCGAAATCGAGGCTGAGAGCGCGCCTGTCGTTCAAGCGGGACCCGTCTTCGCGGTGCGCGGCGGGACTGCCGGCCTAGAGCAGTTGCTCAACGTCAGCAGTCCGATCGAAACAAGCTTTTCCCCGTGGTACACCGGAACGGCGTATTTCGCGGTGACGCCAACCTTCCTCCGCGCGGGCACGCCATCGTCGAGCAGTCTGACGCAGTTTGGCAGCAATCCGATCTTGGCCGCCGCGATGCCCGGCATCGCGCTCCCGTCGGCGGGGGCCCAACAAGCCAATGGTGTTGCCCTCGGCGGCGGCTATTCCTACCGGTTCTTCAGCGGCTCGATCGGATCGAGCCCGATCGGTTTCCGCGTGCAAAATCTGATTGGCGACCTGGCATTGTGCTACCCGTTCCCTTGTGGGCCAATCGGTCCGACTGGGCTCAGCCTGTGGTCGGGATCGCCCAGCAATCCGGTGCAGCTCCGCGTCGAGGGGCTGCGGCAGCCGGTGACCGATACGCTCCTCTCCTATGCCGGGACACAAGATCCTGCTACCGGGAAAATCTGGGGTGGGGTCGTCAAGAGCGGCGGACGCGCGGTGGTATTGTACGACAATGGCGTCTACGGCGGGATCGCCAGCGGCGGTGGGGCCGCGCTCACGGGTCAGGACGTCAAGTCGAACAGCGAGGGGGACGGTCTGGTTGGAGCTTTTTTCCGTCCGTGGCGCGCGGGCAACGACACCGTCAAGGTCGGGGCAAATTTTTCTTACATCGGCTATGGGGACAACTTACGTTTTTTCAGCTTCGGACAGGGCGGTTATTTTAGCCCGCAGAATTATTTCGACCTGTCCTTTCCGGTTGAATATTCAGGGGAGTACGGGGCGCTTCGCTATCGTGCGCTCGCGGCTGCAGGAGTGATCCATTTCAACGAAAAACAGAGTCCCTATTTTCCCAACAATCTGGACGCGCAGAACACCTTTGAGGCGCTCGTGGGGAATAATAATGCCTTCTATCAAGGCAAAGTGGTCACAACGCCCGGCTTCAATGTGGCGGGACAGGCCGAATACGCATTCGATAACGGTTTGATCCTTGGTACCAGCGCCGGGGTCAACAATGCCCGCGACTACACGGAAGGCGTCGTCAAGCTCTACTTGCGCGACAAGTTTAGTGCCCGCCCCCCAGCTGCCGTCTTTCCCGACCCAAGCCGAGGGAATCTGTGATGGCCATGACCTTGGATGAGGAACAGATCTCGCTACTCTATTACGAGAAACAACAGTGTTCCCGGCAATGGGTTCATTTGATCGCATCGATGTTCGCCGAGTTCGAGGCGCGCGTCGATCCGGCCGAGGCGGACCGGTTTCTCGAGACGCTGGGATCGCGGATGGCGCGCTCCTTGACCCTCCAGCCGTGCGACAACCTCAATGAGTTAGAGGAGCGTATGAATGCCGCGTTGGCGGGCATCGATTGGGGCTGGGTTCGCGTTACCGCGAGCGGTCGTTTCATTGAAATCATTCACGGCGCCTATCCGATGGTGCCGCAGGATGAAGCACGGCGGAACTGGCTCGTCCCGATTCTCGAGGGGATCTACACCGAATGGTTGAGCCAGCAGGGGGGCGATCGTTCCTTCGTCGCCCGGCTAGCTAAGCCACCGCATAAATTCGGCGCCCCGATCGCCATTCACTATGGCCGCCACGGTGAGCGAGGTGGGCCGGCGGCGGGCATATGAGGCTTGGACCCCGGTCCGCGGTGGATCGATCGTCGGTGATGCCCAGGCCCGTCGCCGGATTGCTGTTGGTCGTGTTGCTGCTGATCGCCTCCAACCAAACCGGTCTCGCCGCTAATGGCTTGACCGACGGGTGGATGACGTATCGCGACCGGTTCATCACGGCGGACGGCCGGGTCCTCGATTCCGGCAATAACGGCATCACCCATAGCGAAGGACAGGGGTGGGGAATGCTGTTCGCCGAGACTGTTGGCGACAGGGCAACCTTCGACAGATTGTGGTCGTGGACCCGTCGTGCGCTGCAGCGCAAGGATAGTTCGCTGTTCTCGTGGAAATGGGATCCGCGGGATCGGGTTCCGATCAGTGATCCGAACGATGCGTCGGATGGCGATATCACGATAGCCTGGGCGCTGAGCCGGGCCGCAGAACGCTGGAATACGATCAGTTACAGGAACGCCGCCGAGGAGATCGCTGCCGATATTCGTCACATGCTGCTGTGTGTTGTGCACCGCCGGCTGGTGCTGTTGCCGGGCCGCGACGGGTTCCGCCAGCATGATCGGACGATCGTCAATCTTTCCTATTACATCTATCCGGCGTTCGTAATGTTTGCCCGCATCGACCCTTCCCCCGAATGGCAGCAGTTGCGCCGTGACGGGCTGCGACTCCTTGCGCAGGCGCGCTTCGGCCGTTGGAGACTGCCGCCTGATTGGCTCGTGCTCGACGATAGGGGAGAGGTGGCGCCCGCACCCAATCTCCCGCCGCGCTTCGGCTTCGACGCGGTGCGGATTCCGCTCTACCTTGTGTGGGGGGACGCGGCCACTCCGGAGCGCTTGGCGTCCTATCTCGATTACTGGAGCGATCTCGAGGCGCAACCCGTTGCGGGCTGGGCCGACCTCAGCAATGACACGCTTGCGCCCTTTCCGGGTTCGACCGGTCTTCACGCCATCGCCCAATTGGTGCTGACCTATCAAGCTCGAAAGCCGATGTCGCTGCCGAAAATCGGTGCCACCGACGATTACTATTCCGCGAGCCTTGTATTGCTCAGTCGAATCGCACAGCGCGAAAGCGCGCGCCCCTAGCCACCGCCGGCCGCAGGTGGCGACATGTCTCGCCCAGGCGCCTCGGCGCCGTCCTGGGAAGTCTTGACCTACCGCGCCCTTGATGATATTAACATTAAATTCCCTTAATGCTCCATTGGCTGATGACATATGAAATTGGCTTTGGCAGGACTAATCGTGCTCGTCATCGGTGACAGCCATATCGCCTCTACTAACTTTTTCAATAATGCGTTCCATGATGCGCTGATCGCCGAAGGGGCGGCTGTGCATACTTATGGCGTCTGCGGATCGAGCGCCGAAGACTGGGTGGCTTACAAGCTTTTGCCATGCGGCAGGGGCGAGCGCCACAACGAGCAGCAAGCGCAAATCGACAACAGCACGCCGGTTGCCGTGTGGTCCCTGCCGAGCCTGATCGAGCGTTATCACCCCGATGTGTTGGTGGTCGAGCTCGGTGACAACATGGCTGGATATGGCGTACTTCCCGAATTGCCGCGGACATGGATAGCAAAGGAGGTCAGCGACCTGACGAGGCCGATCGCTGCCGCGAAGCTTTTATGCATCTGGGTCGGCCCGCCCTGGGGCGCGGAAGGCGGCAAATGGAAGAAGACCTATGCGCGCGTCAGGGAGTTGTCGGATTACCTGTCGCAGATCGTGGCACCTTGTCGCTATATCAATTCTCTGCGGTTCGCTCGCCCGGGTGAGTGGCCAACCCTCGATGGGGTGCATCTTACGGCGCAAGGCAATCAGATCTGGAGTAGCGATGTGGCGCGTGCGATCACCGAAATCGTCCACGCTTCGCGTTAATCAAAGCGACGACAAGACAGGATCGGATTACGATGCCGTTGGGGCAATCTATCCTTGCGGGGTTGGTGTTGCTAGTCATTGGCGATAGTCACATGGCTAGTCCGAATTACCTGATAGGCCCGCTTCACGACGCCCTCATCAGCGCGGGGGCGACGGTCCATTCTTATGGTTTTTGTGGAGCCCAGGCGGAGAACTGGGTGCTGGGAGCAACGGTTTCATGCGGCCGCGCCGAGCGGCACGGCACCAGCCCGGCAGTGGCCGATCGTGCGGCGGACGTACGCACCTGGCCGCTCGGTGAGCTGATTGAGCGCCACCATCCGAACCTCATCGTCGTCGAATTGGGGGATACGATGGCCGCTTACGGCCAGGAGACATTGCCGCAGGCCTGGATTTACGGCCAGGTGAGGACCCTGACAAACCTGATAAAAAGGGATGATCTACCTTGCGTGTGGGTCGGGCCAGCCTGGGGAAGTGACGGGTTCGCCTATCATAAAACAGTGCGGCGGGTTAAGGAAATGTCGGATTTCCTCTCTCGCACGGTGGCGCCTTGCCGCTATATCAATTCGACTCTCTTCTCGCGGCCGGGCGAGTGGCCGACAACCGACGGGCAGCACCTGACCCCGGCCGGCTACCGGGCCTGGGGAGAAGACATCGCCGGCGCCATCGTGCAGTTGGCTCCGCAGCTCTCGGCGAAACCCTGAGCCGCCTCGTCACTCCCGTCAGCCTCGTGCGTTAGAACCCCGTCTTGGGACAATTGCTCTCACCGGTTCCCGGAGCTGATCCCGTGACGCAGCAAAATGCGGACGGATGATGCTCAGTCATCCGAGCGGCGGCGCGGCACGGCTGCAGCACTTCCGCCGGACCAAGGTCGTCCCGCTGACAGGCAAGCACAACCGACGCCGTGCCTGCGGACTCGCGGCCTCCCGAGGCTGAACTCATTTTTCTGAAAACAACATCGAGCAGCAGCGACGATGATCAACTTGGCTCTTGCAGGATTGGTTGTGCTGATCATCGGAGACAGCCATATGGCGTCCCGTGGCTATCTAATAACCACGCTTCACGACGACCTGGAGGCCCAAGGAGCCACGGTTCATTCCTACGGCCTGTGCGGCGCCAACGCCGCCGATTGGGTCTATCCCTCGACCGAACTGTGCGGTCGGGCCGAGCGACACGGAAAAGACGGACCGCGTATCGAAAGCGGGGCGGCTCCCGCGTGGTCGATCAATGATCTGGTGGCGCTCCATCACCCGAACCTGATCATCGTCGAACTCGGGGATACCATGGCCGGCTATGGCCAGTCGGCGCTCCCGCAGGCGTGGATTTGGAGCCAGATCAAGCCGCTGACCGAGCGGATCAAGGCGTATAACATAGCCTGCATCTGGGTGGGGCCCCCGTGGGGATCCGAGGGCACCCGTTACCACAAATCGTTCGCACGGGTGAAGGAAATGGCGGAATTTCTGTCCCGCACGGTCGCGCCGTGCACCTTTGTCAATTCGACGGAATTTTCCAGACCTGGCGAGTGGCCGACGATTGACGGCCAGCATTTGACCGCGAGCGGATATCGCGATTGGGGAAAAGATATCGCGGATGCGGTCGTACGCTCGGTGGAGGAGAATCATCAGAAGCCTTGAGGTGCTGCCCGGATGTCCTGCCGTGTCCTCACCGTGGCGCTCTTACTTTTCGCCGGGGTCTCTATTGCCGCGACCCCGATCATGTCGGCGGAGCCGCAGCTCTACCCCACGGGACCGCCCCACGGAGCGGCCTATATCCGCTTCGTCAACACCGCGAGCGAGGATCTCGGCATCAAGTCGCGATCGGCGCACATCACACTTCCCGCCATCGGTGAACGGCGCGCAACGGTCTTTCAACCAGTTGTTCCCGGGAGTCGGTTATCGGCCTCGCTCGAACTCGCCGGTCGCACCCAAGTGATCGATCTTGTCTTGGCCGCAAACGAACTCGTCACCGTCGCTGTCGGCGGCGCCGAGCCCGGCGGGTTGCGGCCGGTAATCTTTCGCGAGATCCCTTCGGACTTCAACGCATTAAAAGCCTCGGTCGCGCTCTACAACCGTGCCATGAATTGTCCCGATGCGCGGCTCATTGCCGGGGATAAGGGGATCGTCGTCATTTCCGGTGTCTCTCCCGGCGCAGTCGGCCGCCAGAGCATCAACCCCATCAGCCTGTCGATGTCCGCCGTCTGCAGCACCACCCCAGGTGAGGTGGCGCCCGCTCATCTCGGCCAGCTCGAGGCTGGGGAAAGATACAGCATCTTTTTCTTTGAAGACCCCGGGCGCGCACCGCGGGCCTTCGCAATACACGATCAAATCGGTTCCTTGCCGCACTAACGTCACGCTTGTGGGCGATTGGCGTCATGCCCTTAACTCGGCGTAAGCGTTATAGAAATTGCTCGATCGCCACTCGGAAAGAAGACGCGGGAGTCGTTGTCGGAGTAATCTCATTCACCACCTGCAAGGGGTGGGGTGCCGGGCCACGGTTCGGCCAAAATCGTTTTGGGAGAGCGCGGTTAGTCTCGAACGCTGGGGGAGCCCGATGTAGACAAAAGACGGTACACGGAAACAAGCGCTAGCGTGATGTTTTCTACGACAGGGCGACAACCTCGGATTCGGGAACGCTGTTGTTGGGTGCGGCCACCGGGTGATTGGCTTGGTAGCAACGTCTCCGGTTGTTGCAGCGATCACCGCGCGTGGCCGGCGCAAGCCGCGACGCCGGATCGGGAGCGTGGTGATTGGACAATGATCTTCTCGTCGCCAGACTTCATCATGCTCTTTCTGCCGATGTTCCTTGCGGCATATTTCGTGACGCCCAAAGTCGCCCGCAATATAACCCTATGCCTGGGCAGCTGGATGTTTTATCTGTGGTGGAAGCCGATTTATTTGCCTCTGATCATCGGCATTACCTTTGTTGCCTGGTTCTTTGGCCGAGCGATCGAACGAGGGAATTCGCAAAGGCGCCCGCAGCTGTTGGCCCTCTCGATCCTCATCGTTCTTGGCTGTCTGATGTACTTCAAATACGCGAACCTTTTTGTCGCGACCCTTAATAGTCTCCTGCAATCCATTAATTTCAACGCGCTGGAATGGGAAGCTATTGTTTTGCCTATTGCCATATCATTCACGGTATTGCAGGCGATTTCCTACCTGATCGACGTGCATCGCGGGATCGTTGCGGCGCAAAGGAGCTTCATCAGCTTCAGTGCCTATCTCGACATGTTCCCACATCTGATCGCCGGCCCCATCCTGCGTTACTCATCGATCGATCGGGCGCTGATTCGGCGGGAGACGAATTTCGCCGATTTCGCGGCCGGGTCGCGGCGTTTTATGCTCGGCTTTTCGATGAAAGTGCTGATTGCCGATTCATTGGCACCACTCGTGGAACGTGCATTTTCGCTGCATCAACCAAGCTTCGTCGATGCCTGGCTCGGCAATTTCGCGTTCGCGCTCCAGATCTATTTTGATTTTGCCGGCTATAGCGCGATGGCGATCGGCCTCGGACGGATGCTCGGCTTTCCCTATCCCGAAAACTTCAGGGATCCGTATCTGGCGACGACCGTCCAGGACTTCTGGCGGCGTTGGCACATCACCCTCTCTACATGGTTGCGCGACTATCTTTACATTCCCCTTGGCGGCAGCCGGCGGGGCGACGTGCGCACCTACTTCAACCTCCTTATCACGATGGCGATCGGCGGGTTGTGGCACGGGGCGAGTTGGGCGTTTCTCTTTTGGGGATTGATCCATGGCAGCGCCCTGGCCGTGGCACGGCTGTGGAGCCGGCGCGGAATTGCCTTGCCCGCGATCCTGTCCTACCCGCTCACCCTTTTCGTGGTGCTGATCGCCTGGACGCCGTTCCGCGCCGGAAGCTGGCAGACAGCGCTCTCGATGCTGAAGGGTCAGTTCGGGTTCAACGGGATAGCTCTCGGCGATGAGATGGCGCTCGCCCTTCACCCGATCGAGCTTTGGTGGCTTACCGCCGGAACAGCCGCGGTGGCTTGGCCGGCGGCTGCAGCCCGCCTGCCGGCCCGGCTGAGCCGCCAGCGGGAATGGTGGTCGGCGCTGTGGCCTGTGGCGCTCTTTATCTACGCGATTACGGTGATGATGAGCCGTCAAACACTGCCTTTTCTCTATTTTCGATTCTAACACGCCTTGGCGAACCTGCCGATAACCACCCGCGTGGCGCGCCGCATCAAATGGGCCATTGCGGCGGCACTGCCGGGGATAGCACTCGTGGTGATCATGGCGGCTGGGCTCGTCGGCAGCATCGATGCCCTGCGCGATACTCGAACAGAGGACGGCCAGGTTTCGTGGCGCGCTTTCGCCAATGGCAAGGTCACGGCAGACATCTCGCAACGGCTGAGGACCGACCTGCCGTTTGCCGCACAGCTGGCCACCGTCGCCCGGGTCACCGGCTGGCTCGCGACCGGGGATTTGGGACCAAGGGTGCGCCAGGGGTGCGATGGGTGGTTGTTTTTGACGGATGAATTGGAGCTTTACCCCGGCCGAACTCGAGGCACTGAGATTTCGCGCGGAACTCGTTGCCAAAGTTGCCAGAATTTTGCGACAGCGCGGCATTTTCCTCCTCGTGGCACCGGTCCCCGACAAATCTCGGATCGAAGCAAAAGAGCTCTGCGGACTTCGGCGCTCGCGGTTACTCGAGGGTCGCCTTAGGGAATTTATCAACGAGCTGCGGCAACGCCACGTCGAAACCGTTGATCTCGCCACACCCCTCAAGGCGCTCGAAAACGCCGGCTATTACCGCACCGACACGCATTGGAACGAGCGGGGCGCCAAGGCGGCGTCGGAAGCGATTTCGGCGTGGCTGCACGATCACGGTATGGCGCCGCCGAGACGCGGCTCGTTCGTGATTTCCGTGGCGCCGGAGCAGGAGCGTGTCGGCGATCTGATTAGGCTTGCCGGGCTCGATGGAGTACCGCTGCCCTTCCGCCCCCGCGGCGACAGCGAGGCGCCCTCGCGAATCAAGCAGATTTTGAACCCGGACATCGGTCCGTTCGACAACCTGCCGCCTCCCGAGATCGTCGTTGTCGGCACATCCTTTTCGAGGCGGGCCAATTTTGTCCCGTTCCTGTCGCTCAGCCTCGGCGCTCCGGTGGCCAATATGGCAAAGGATAACGGCGGGCTGGTGACCGCTGCGGCGGCGTATTTCGCGAACCCCGCCTTCACCGAAACCCCACCCCGCGTCGTCGTTTGGGAGATACCGGAGCGGCTGCTCGAGGAACCCCTCAGCCCGGTCGAGAAGCGCTGGGCGGCAGCGCTCGGGTCGGGCGAACTCGGCCTTAAGGAGGAGACCGACACGGCGTCACACCCTAAATAGGTCCAGCGCACCGCGATTATCGGCGGCTCGGATCGCAATCATCCGCAGCCTCCCCACGATCATGGAACTAAAGCAGCCCTCGAAAGCGGCGATTTACGCATTCGGTCGCGTTTTCGGGCCTTGGACGTGTTGTTTTGCCGGTCAGAAAACTCGTCCCCGGATGGAGGAAGGGTGGAAGACAAGCATCAGCTGAGGGATCATCGAGGTCGAACTGCCCTGTCGAGCGCAGCCGGTTTCTTTGGCCGCAGCAATTCGACGCACCCGACGCGCCGGTCGCGGATGTCGTTCGGCGGCTCGGGTGCGGATGCGAACGCGCGATCGTCCATGCCTTGTCGTCCTCGCCCCATGACCGGCACCGTAGCCGTTGGGCAGCGTCCAGCCAATCGGCCGAGCTCGCGCCGCTCCGGGAGCGGTTAGGCGACCGAGGTCAGAAGGCCTGTCAACAGCGTTGACGTTCACATGGCGAACGCGATAGCCTTCCGCTAATCTGGAAAGCGGAGCAGTTGCGCGAAGTGAGACCGGACCCTGGTAACCCTGAAATCGTACGCGGGCTGTTGACGTCGATCGAGCGCGATAGCACGCTGACCCAGCGCAAGCTGGCGGGTGACTTGGGGATCGCTCTCGGCCTTGCCAATGCCTATCTGCGCCACTGCGTGCGCAAGGGCCTGATCAAAGTGAGCCAAGTCCCGCTGAACCGCTATGCTTACTATTTGACGCCGCAGGGATTTGCCGAAAAGAGCAGGTTGACCGCTGAGTATTTGACGGTGTCGTTCGAGTTCTTTCGTCGTGCGCGCCAAAATACCTCTGAAATCTTGTGGCAATGCGCGGCGCACGGATGGCGACGGGTTGCCCTCTACGGCGCCGGGGAGCTTGCCGAGATCGCCGCACTCAGCGCCGGCGATAGCGGCGTAGAAATTGTCTGCATCGTCGATTCGGCAGCGGCGGGAAAACATTGCGCCGGCCTCCCGGTTGTTGCCGATTTGGCGGCGGCAAGGCACTGTGCTTCTCCGCACGGTCTCGACGCGATCGTGCTGACCGACACCCGTAGCCCTCAGACGAGCTTTGAGCAGTTGTGCGCGCTTACGGCGCAGGACGGGTTTCCTCCGGACAGCGTCATAGTACCGCGCCTGCTCGGGATTTCGCCAATGCCGGCCTCGCCGGCGGAGGCGGTTGCGCCGTCCTGAACCTGCCCGCCGTCGTCCAGCGGGAACTGGGACGTGACGCATCGCGATGATGCTCGAGTGGCCCTCGGTCACCCGGACTGCGGTAGCATGGATGAGGAGCAATCGCGAGCCGTGCCATGGAGCGGTAGGCGGAATTGACCGCTGGTAGCGGGGTAGTCCATGTCATCACCGGCCTCGAGGTCGGCGGTGCGGAGACGCTGCTGTTAGAACTCTGTCGCGAGGATCGTTGCCGCGGCCGGATACCGTCGGTGGCAAGTTTGATGTCCGAGGGTCCGATGCGTCGGCGATTTGCCGAAATCGGCATCGAGGTCGCCGGGCTCGGCATGGAGCGCGGCAAATCCGTTGTTCCGGGACTGATCCGGCTGGTGCGCTTCATTCGCCACCGGCGACCGCGGATCGTCCAGGGGTGGCTCTACCAGGGCAATCTGGGAGCGATGACGGCGACTTGGCTGTCGGGTGTGATTCCGCGGCCAAAATTGGTCTGGAGCATTCACGGCGCGGTGCCGGACTTCGATTGTTATCCGGCGCGGCTGCGTCGAGCGGTCAGGCTCAGCGCGTGGTTGTCGCCATTCGTCGACGGGATACTCTACAATGGCGCCGTGGCCCTCGACGAACACCGGCGAATTGGCTTTCGCTCACGGCTGACGCAGCTGTTTTCGAATGGCATCGATCTCGCGAAATTCCGCCGCGAACCCGGGTTGCGGCAAGCGACGCGGCGGGCCCTAAACCTGCCCGAGGACGCGGTGGTGGTGATTGCGGTCGGCCGCGATGATCCGATGAAGAACTGGCCGGGCATGCTTACCGCCGCCGCGGCTGCGGCCGCGCAGAAGGTCTGGTTCGTCGCGGTCGGCGACGGCACCGAACGGCTGCCGCCCGGATCCCGGCGAACCCTACTCGGACGACGCGAGGATATGCCGGCGCTGTACGCGGCCGCTGACATCTTCATGCTCGCCTCGCATTTTGGCGAGGGGACTTCGGTGGCGCTGAGCGAGGCGATGGCTTGCGGCCTGCCGGTGGTCGTGACCGATGTCGGCGACAATGGTGCTGTCGCCGCCGGAGCCGGCACCGTCGTGCCCCCACGCGATGCCGGTGCGCTGGCGCAGGCATTGGCCGAACTCGCCGCCGATCCTGGATTGCGCGCCCGCGCGGCCCGCGCGGCACAAGCGCGCGCGATTTGCCGATTCGGCGCCGACCGGCTCTACACCAGCTTCAGCGGCTTCTACGACGCGTTGTTGGCAGAGCCTTTCGTTACCGGTCCCCGGACCGCCTGAGTCAAACGAGGAACTGGCATGCACAGCGGCGAATTTATGGCCGAGGCGGTCAAGATCTGCACCTCGATCGACGGCGCAAAAGATCGAACGGCTCGCCACGGAGTTGGCGGCGCTGCGCGAGCGCGGTGGACGTCTGTTCATTCTCGGCGCCGGCGGCAGCGCCGGCAATGCCAGCCACGCCGTCAACGACTTCCGCAAGCTGTGCCATATCGAATGCTATGCGCCGACCGACAACGTCGCCGAGCTGACCGCGCGGACGAACGACGAAGGCTGGGAAACGGTGTTTGCCGGTTGGCTCGAGGTGAGCCGGCTCGGCGCCGCCGACGCGCTGCTGATCTTTTCGGTCGGCGGCGGTGACGCCGAGCGCCAGGTCAGCGTCAACCTGATCCGGGCCATCGATATGGCCCGCGAGCGGGGCGCCCGAGTTTTCGGCGTCGTCGGCAGGGACAATGGCTACACCGCGCGGATACGGCGATGTCGTGGTCGTGATCCCGCAGCCCGCGCCGCACTGGGTGACGCCGTTGTCGGAGGCGTTTCAGGCGGTGGTTTGGCACTGCCTCGTCAGCCACCCCATCCTGCAGCGCCAGACGACCAAATGGTGAATGCCGAAAACCGATCGCGAGTGGCCGCAGGCCGCGGTTTTTCTCGATCGCGACGGGGTCCTCGTCGTCCCGAGATCCGCGACGGGCGAAGCTATGCGCCGACCACCATCGAGACGTTCCGGCTGTACGATTCGGCCGCGCGGGACCTCAGTCGGCTCAAGGAGGCCGGATATCTCTTGGTGGTCGTGACCAATCAGCCCGATGTCGGCCGCGGCGTCATCGCGCCGGACGTGCTCGAAGCGATGCACCGAAGGCTCGCCGCCGAACTGCCGATAGATATGATAAGGGCCTGTATTCACGACGGAAAAGACGGCTGCGCCTGCCGCAAGCCGAAACCGGGGATGTTGCTCGCCGCGGCCGAGCTGTTGAACATCGATCTCGGCGCCAGCTTTATGGTCGGCGACCGGGCGAGCGACATCGAAGCCGGTTGTATGGCCGGGTGCCGCACGGTATTCATCGATCTTGGCTATGTCGAACCAAAGCCGATGAACTATACCTTTCGGGTTCGGTCGCTCGGTCAAGCGGCCGATGCGGTGTTGAATTCTGCTGATCGAGAGGGGTAATCGGGATGAGGCGGCTCGCCGACTTGACGGTAAAGATATTTGCCGACGGCGCGGATCTCGCCGGCATGCTCGGCGATGGCGAAAAACCCGCTGGTCAAGGGCTTTACCACCAACCCGTCATTGATGCGCAAAGCCGGGGTCGCCGATTACGAGAGCTTTGCCCATGAGGTCATCGCCGCGATCCCGGATCGGCCGATCTCGTTCGAGATTTTTGCCGACGAGTTCGGGGCGATGATCGCACAGGGGCGAAAGATCGGCTCTTGGGGTCCCAAGGTCTACGTCAAGGTGCCGGTGACCGATACCGCGGGGCGCTTCAGCGGCGAGGTCATCAGCGCGTTGTCGCGGGAGGGCATCGCCCTTAATGTGACCGCGATCATGACCCTGGATCAGGTTCGCGCGGTGGCCGAGGCGCTGGCGCCGGACGTGCCGGCGATCGTTTCGGTGTTCGCCGGCCGCATCGCCGACACCGGCCTCGACCCGGCGCCCCATATGAGGGCCTGCATCGAAACTCTCAAATGTCGGCCGCACGCTGAGCTGTTATGGGCCAGTTCGCGCGAAGTCTTGAACCTGTTTCAAGCCGATGAAATCGGCTGCCACATCATCACGATGACCAATGATCTGATCGCCAAGCTGGCGCTTTACGGCCGGGACCTGGTGGAATATTCGCGCGACACGGTGCAAACCTTCTTCAAGGATGCGGCAGCGGCGGGCTACCAGCTTCGCCTGACCTAGTCGGCTGACGCGATCGTTTTGGTGCCCGCGGTTGACCTTCTCAAGGACGGCAAAAAAGCTCGCAACTGCATTGGCCCAGGAGAACGAGGCGGGTGTGAAATGGAACGTCCAGCGGAGGTGGCGGGCGAGCCAGGCGGGCCGTCGCGCACAAACCGCTCCTGCCAGCGCCAGTTCGCGTCCGCCTTTAACAGGAACCCTTTGGTTGTCTCAAACCATTAGCTGGCTGCCTAACGATTTACATCCACGCTTCAGTAAGGAACGCTCAGACCCATGACACGCTTGTTCGATAAGATCCTAGTGACCGGCGGTGCCGGTTATTGCGGCAGCCGCCTCGTGCCCCAGTTGCTCGATCACGGCTATAAGGTGACCATCTACGACATCCTTTATTTCGGCGACGCGTTCCTGCCGAAGTCCAATCCCAATCTGCGGGTGATCGAGGGCGATATCCGCGATACGGCAAAGCTCGCTGCCGCGGTGGATGGGCATGACGCGTTCGTCAGCCTCGCCTGCATTTCGAACGACGCCAGTTTCGAGCTCGACGAGGCATTGTCGACCTCGGTCAATCTGCACGCTTTCGAGCCGATGGTGTTAGCTGCCAAGCGCGCCGGCGTGCGACGCTTCGTCTACGCCTCGTCAAGCTCGGTCTACGGCGTGTCCGATGCGCCCGAGGTGACCGAGGACCACCCGCTGGTTCCACTGACCCTCTACAATAAATATAAGGGGATGTGCGAGCCGCTGCTGATCCGGCACACCGACCCACGCTTTGTCGGCGTCACGTTCCGGCCGGCGACGGTGTGCGGCTACGCCCCGCGCCAACGCCTCGATCTCGCGGTCAACATCCTGACCAATCATGCCGTCAACAACAACAAGATCACCGTGTTTGGCGGCTCGCAATTGCGGCCCAATTTGCATGTCCAGGATTATGTTGACGTCGTCGAATTGCTGCTGACCGCCCCCGACGACAAGATTGCCGACATGATTTTTAACGTCGGCACGCAGAACCTTTCGCTGATGGAGATCGCGCATCTGGTCAAGCGGGTCGTCGAAGAGGAGTTTCCCGGACGCGGCGAACTCGCGATCGTTACCACCCCGACCGACGACATCCGCTCGTATCACATCAATTCCGACAAGATAAAGCGGATGCTCGGCTTCGTGCCGCAATATACCGTCGAAGACGCGGTACGCGACCTGTGCCACGCGTTCCGCGACAACAGGATCCCGAACAGTATGGAAGACGATTATTACTTCAACGTGCGGCGTCTCAAACGCCTCAAGGCGGCCTGAAATTGAAACCGGTCGCGGTCGTCACCGGCGGGGCCGGCTTTATCGGCAGCCATCTGGTCGATCTGTTGCTCGACCGCGGGTTTCGGGTGCGAGTCGTCGACAATCTGACCGGCGGCCACCGCAGCAACCTCGCCCATCATCAGGGTCATCCCGACCTCGCCTGCCATTGGCGCGACGTGCGGAGCCTCGACCCCGACGACCCGATCTTCGACGAGGCGCGGTTCGTCTTTCACCTCGCCGGGATCGGCGATGTCGTCCCGTCAATCGAGCGCCCGACCGATTACATGGACGTCAATGTCCAGGGCACGGTGCGGGTGCTGGAAGGCGCGCGCCGCGCCGCCGCGGCAAAGTTCGTCTACGCCGCTTCGTCGTCATGCTACGGGCTCGCGGCGACGCCAACCGCCGAAGACCATCCGATTGCCCCGCAATACCCCTACGCCCTATCGAAATATTTCGGCGAGCAGACGGTGTTTCACTGGGGCCGGGTTTACCGCCTGCCGGTCAATTCGATCTGCATCTTCAATGCCTACGGCACGCGTGTGCGCACGACCGGCGCCTATGGCGCGGTGTTCGGCGTGTTCCTGCGGCAAAAGCTGGCCGGCGCCCCGTTCACCGTCGTCGGCGACGGCGCCCAGACCCGCGACTTCGTGTACGTGACCGATGTCGCGCGGGCATTTCTGATGGCGGCGGAAAGTCCGGTCGCCGGCGAGCGTTTCAATGTCGGCTGCGGTGCGCCGCAATCGATCAACCGCCTCGTCGAATTGATCGGAGGCGAGGTCGTGCACGTACCGAAGCGCCCCGGCGAGCCCGATTGCACCTTTGCCGACATCCGCAAGATTGGCGCCGTTTTGGGTTGGCGGCCGGAGATCGAGTTCGCCCAGGGCGTGCGCCGCATGCTCGCCGACATCGATCACTGGCGCCAAGCTCCGCTGTGGGACCCGCAGTCGATCGCCGAAGCGACGAAGACCTGGTTCAAGTACCTGGCTTAGACCTGACCGCAAATGGTTCGAGCGATTTCAGTACGTCACCGTGGCCCTCGCAGAAAGCGGGGCCCGGAGCTCGCCAAACAGGGGGCGAGCGGTAGAACGCGGTCTCTGGATTCACGCTTTCGCGGGGATAACGAGAACGTTGGTAACCCCGGTTGGGGGTTAGGGGACAGGCCGTAGGGTAGGTGCAACATGGAAGCTTCGCTGATCGCCCGCTACAGGCATAAGATCAAGAATCCGCAGGAACTAAGGGAAATACTGGGCGCTCCGCCGCGTACCGAGCGCGTCATTATGTGCCACGGCGTGTTCGACGTGGTGCACCCTGGTCACGTCCGTCATTTGCTTTACGCGAAGAGCAAGGCGCCGGTGCTGATCGCCAGCATCACCGCCGATCGGCACATCACCAAGGGCCACCACCGCCCGCACGTGCCGCAGGATCTGCGCGCGGTCAATCTGGCGGCGTTCGAGATGATCGATTACGTCGTCATCGACGAGAACCCGACCCCGATCGAAAACCTACAGGCGATTCGCCCCGATTTCTTTGCCAAGGGATACGAATATACGGCAAACGGATTGCCGCCCAAGACCGCGGAAGAGATAGCCGTGGTTCATTCGTACGGCGGCGAGGTCATCTTCACGCCCGGAGACATCGTTTATTCGTCGTCGAGCCTGATCAACCTGGCGCCGCCAAGCCTGAAGCTCGAAAAGCTCGAAATCCTGATGGAACATCGCGGCGTCACCTTCGACCACCTGCGCCGCACCGTCGACCGCCTGGCTGGGCACCGGCTGCATGTCGTCGGCGACACGATCGTCGACAGCTACACCCATTGCGCGATGATCGGCGGCCAGTCGAAAACGCCGACCCTGTCGGTACTGTTCGAAAAGCGCACCGATTTCGTTGGCGGCGCGGCAATCGTCGCCAAGCATTGCCGGGCAGCGGGCGCCGAGGTTACCTTCACCACCGTCCTCGGCGAGGACGATTACCGGGATGTCGTGACCGGCGACCTCGTCGAGGCGGGCATCAAGGTCAATGCGATCGTCGACAAGTCGCGGCCGACCGTAAACAAAAACGCAATCGTCGTCGGCGGGTATCGGCTGCTCAAGGTCGACACGCTCGACAACAGCTCGATCAACGACACGATCTTGGGCCAGATGACGGCCGCGGTGCAGAACGAGCCCGGCGACGCCGTGATCTATTCCGACTTCCGCCACGGCATCTTCAACCGCCGCACGATCCCGGATTTCATCTGCGCAATGCCCGAGCGCGTCTATCGCGTCGCCGACAGCCAGGTCGCGAGCCGCTGGGGCAACATCACCGAATTCAAGGGCTTCGACCTGATCACGCCGAACGAGCGCGAGGCTCGCTTCGCGTTGGCCGACCAGGATCTCGGCATCCGCCCGCTTGCCTCCAACCTTTACGACGCGGCGAAATGCAAGCTGCTGATCCTGAAGCTCGGCGAGCGCGGCGTCTTGACCTGCAACAGCGCCGACCATGAATCGCTCGACAGCTTTTTTGTGATCGACAGCTTTGTCGAACGGGTCGTCGATCCGGTAGGCGCCGGCGACGCGCTGCTCGCCTATGCGACGCTCGCGATGCTGACCAATGGCGACGACGCCCTGGCCGCGATCATCGGCTCGATTGCCGCCGGCTGCGAATGCGAATGCGACGGCAACATCCCGGTCACGCCCGACCATGTGCGCGCCAAGATCGACGCAATCGAAAAACAGCTGAATTATGCCTGACCGGCTGCGGGTCATCGTTGTCGGGCTCGGCGTTCAGGGGCACAAGCGCCGCAGTCAGGCCGGCGCGGATTGCGTCGCGACGGTCGACCCGTTCAACCCGGAGGCCGATTTCCGCTCGGTCGAGGAGGTGCCGCTCGCGGCGTATGACGCGGCGCTGTGCTGCATTCCCGACGAGCCGAAATACGATATCCTCGGCTGGCTGTTGTCGCATGCGAAGCACGTTCTCGTCGAAAAACCGTTGTGGACCCAGCGGCCGGAGCAGGTAACCGAGCTGCAGCACCTGGCGCGGCGTCATGGCGTCGTGTGCTACACCGCCTACAATCACCGGTTCGAGCCGCATTTCGTGCGCATGCGCGACTTGATCCGCTCGGGAGAGCTCGGCCGCATCTATTCCTGCCGCATGTTCTACGGCAACGGCACGGCGCGGCTGGTGCGCGATTCGGAATGGCGCGATCGCGGCGCCGGGGTTCTGCCCGATCTCGGCTCCCATCTGCTCGACACCTGCCGCTTCTGGTTCGGTGATTTGCCCGATCGCTTCCAGGTCTATGCCGCAAATGCCTTCGAGAACCGCGCCCCGGACCACATCGTGATCGGCAGCGAAAGCCTCGTGCCGCGGCTCGAACTCGAGATGACCCTGCTGATGTGGCGCAACCATTTCACCTGCGACATCCTCGCCGAGAACGGGAGCGCGCACGTCGAATCCTTGTGCAAATGGGGACCATCGGTGTTCACCCGGCGCCACCGCGTGCTGCCGAGCGGCCGGCCGCGGGAAGAAGCGGTGACCCTGGTCCAGGAAGACCCGACCTGGGCCGTCGAATACGATCATTTCAAAAAGCTGTGCGCATCCGGCGCCGAGACCGACCTCGCCGATGATCTGTGGCTCGCCCGCACCCTGGCGCGGCTCGGCGACGAAACCCGCTCCTGCCGCGACGCGACGGGGGCGCCGGCCGACGCCGACCCGTTTCTTGGCTCCGAGCATGGTCTGCATCCGGCGCCGGCCGTGGCGGCGCTGATCGAGCTGCCGGACGGCCGTTATCTGCTGCAGCGGCGCGACCCGCTGCCGCAGATTTTCTATCCCGACCATTGGGGCTGCTTTGGCGGGGCGATCGAATGCGGCGAGACGCCGGAAGAGGCGCTGCGGCGCGAATTGCGCGAGGAGCTGGGTGTCGATTTCGAACCCGGCAGCTTTCACCGCTTTACCGAGAGCACATTCGATTACGGCTTTGCCGGTCTTGGCGTCATGCCTCGGATCTATTATTCGGTCCGGCTCGGTTGGGATGGGTTCGCCCGGCTCGCGCTCGGCGAAGGCAGCGATTTTGCTGCTTTCGACGGCGACACCGCGCTGCGCCGGCTGCGCATGACGCCTTACGACGCCTACGTGCTGTGGCTCTACCACCAGCGCCGTCGCATCGGCGGCAAATTGGCGAGCTGACATGAGCCTGCCCACCGTCGGCTTTGCCGGGATGACGCATCTGGGGCTGGTCTCGGCGACCGCGATAGCGTCGCGCGGCTTCGAGGTCGTCTGCTGGGATCCCGACCCGGTGCTGATCGGGCGGCTCGGCCGCGGCGACCTGCCGGTGGTCGAGCCGGGCCTCGACGCGCTGTTCGCCGGCAACGGCTGCCGTCAGCGCTTTTCCAGCGACCCGTCGGATCTTCGCCGCGGCTGAAATCGTCTACGTGGCGCCGGATGTCCCGACCGACGACCACGGCGCCAGCGATCTCGCCGCGATCGAAAGCCTGATCAGACGCGTCGCGCGGGCGCTCGATCCGGAGGCGGTGCTGGTCGTGCTGTCGCAGGTGCCGCCCGGCTTTACCCGAAATCTCTCGGTGCTTCTGCCGCCGGAGCGGATCTTCTATCAGGTCGAGACCCTGGTGTTCGGCCGAGCAGTCGAACGCGCGACCCGGCCGGAGCGCTATATCGTCGGCTGCGCCGATCCCAATCGGGCGCTGCCCGCGGCGCTACGCGCCGTGCTCGAAGCCTTCGACTGCCCGATCCTGCCGATGCGCTACGAAAGCGCCGAGCTTGCCAAGCTGTCGATCAATTTCTGTCTCGTCGCCTCGATCGGCGTCGCCAACACCCTGGCCGAGCTGTGCGAGGAGATCGGCGCCGACTGGTCGGAAATTGTGCCGGCGTTGCGGCTCGACGCCCGTATCGGCCGCCATGCCTATCTGGCGCCCGGGCTCGGCATCGCCGGCGGCAATCTAGAGCGCGACCTTGCCACCGCGCTGCGCCTCGCCGACGCCCACCACACCGACGCCGGCATCGTGCGCGCCTGGATCGCCAATTCGCGGCATCGCCGAAATTGGGCGGCGGAAACCATCGCTCGCACCCTGCTGCGCGACCGGCCGCAAGCCAGGGTCGCGGTATGGGGGCTGGCCTACAAGGAAAACACCCACTCGACCAAGAATTCGCCGTCGCTCGCGACCATCCGCCAATTGCCAGGCGCCAACCTCGCGCTGCATGACCCGGTGGTGCCCGCCGAGGCTGCCGGCCATCCCGACGCCGCAGCGGCGACCCCGCTGGCGGCGGTCGATGGCGCCGAGGCGCTGATGATCCTGACCCCGTGGCCCGAATATCGGGACATTCCGCCTGAAGCGATCGCCGGGGCGATGAGCGGCAACATCGTCCTCGACCCCTACCGCGTGCTCGACGCCGGCGCGGCTGCAGCGGCCGGACTGCGTTATCACACGCTCGGCTGCGCCCCAGTCGGCCCCGCGACGATGGCGGTCCGATGCTGATCCATCAAAACCCATCCGGAGCCTCGCCCGAGCGCGTCGTCGTGATCGGCGCCGGCGGGTTTGTCGGCGGCGCAGTCTCCGCGCGCGCGAGGGTCGAGAGGGATGGATGTGTTGGGGCTCGCCCGCGCCGATCTCGACTTGCTGACGCCCGGGGCGGACGAGCTGCTGGCGCGGCTGCTGCGTCCCGGCGACGCGGTCGTCGCGGCGGCGGCGCAGGCGCCGTGCCGCGATGTCGGCATGCTCGTCGACAATCTCAAAATGGTAAAGACGATGGTGGCGGCGCTGTCACGCGTGACCGTCGCGCATGTCGTCAACATCAGCTCCGACGCGGTTTACGCCGACGACCCGGTCCCGCTCGACGAAACCTCGCCCGCCGCCCCCCAGACCCTGCACGGTGCGATGCATCTCGCCCGCGAGGTCGCGTTTCGCACTAGCTTGTCGGCGCCGCTCGCCATCCTGCGCCCGAGTCTGCTCTATGGCGCTGCCGACCCGCACAATGGATACGGCCCGAACCGCTTTCGCAGGCTCGCCGCCGAGGGCAAGGACATCGTGCTGTTCGGCGAGGGCGAGGAGCGTCGCGACCACGTGCTGGTCGACGATCTTGCCGAACTTGTCTGCCGCGTACTGACGCAGCGCTCGACCGGCACCCTCAACATCGCCACCGGCGAGGTCCATTCGTTCCGCGACATCGCTGATCGCGTCGCAACCATCGCGCCGCATCGAGTCACGGTCCGTCCGAGCCCGCGGCAAGGTCCGATGCCGCATAACGGCTATCGCCCGTTCGATATCGCCCTTTGCCGTCGGGCTTTCCCGGATTTCGCCTTTACCACACTCGCCGACGGGCTCGCCAGCGCGCAACGCGCAGCGGAGACCCTCACGGAGTCAACGTGATGGCCGAGATCGAGCTGTTGCGGGCCCTGCCGCACATCAAGCGCAACGTCGTCAAACGCAAGGAAGCGAAGGACCCGGCAGTTATCGCGATTTCCAAGCAGTATGGCGAGATGTATTTCGACGGACCGCGCGAATATGGCTATGGCGGCTACCGCAATGACGGCCGCTGGCTGCCGGTGGCGCACGATATCGTTGCCCATTTCGGTCTCGAACCGGGGATGCGGGTGCTCGATGTCGGCTGCGCCAAGGGGTTTCTGGTGCAGGCGCTGATGCGGGCCTGTCCCGGCCTAGAGGCCTTCGGCCTCGACGTGTCGCCTTATGCGCTAATGCATTGCGAGCCTGAGGTGGTCGGCCGGATCCATCTCGGCACCGCCGAACGGCTGCCGTTTCCCGACGGCAGCTTCAACGCGGTGCTGTGCCTCAACACGGTGCACAATTTCCCCCGCCCGCGGGCTATCAAGGTCATGCAGGAAATCCAGCGCCTGTCGGACGGCCGCGCTTTTGTCCAGGTCGACAGCTATCACACCCCCGAGCAGAAAGAGAATTTTCGAGAGCTGGGTGTTGACGGCCGAGTACCATGACTACCCGGACGGGTGGAAACAGCTGTTCCGGGAGGCTGGCTACACCGGCGATTATTACTGGACGATCGTCGAATAGTGCAAAACAGCCGGGTGATCCGGCTGCCACGAACAACAGGGGCAGCGCTCGATGACAGGAAAAACCTATGCGATCCTCGGTGGCGGCGGCAGCTTCGGCATCCACACCGCCTTTTACCTGCTCGACCACGCCAACCCGAAAAAGGTGATCGGCATCGGCCGCAACCCGTTGCGGCAGTCGGCGTTCTCGCTCGATATCGACAAGCGCGACGGTTACGAATACCACGCGCGCCACATTACCTACGAGCTCGACCTATTGCTCGAATTGCTCGATCGCGAGAAGCCCGATGTGATCGTCAATTTCGCCGCGCAGGGTGAAGGCGCGGTTTCGTGGAAGCATTCCTGGCGGTTTTTCGAGACCAATTCGATGGCGCTGGCGCGGCTCGCCGAGGAGCTGATGAAGCGCGACTGGCTGGAACGCTTTATCCAGATCGGCACCTCCGAAATGTACGGCTCGGTCGACCACGCGACGACCGAGGACGAGCCGATCAAGCCGTCGAGCCCCTACGCCGCCTCCAAGGTCGCGTTCGACATGTACCTGGTGTCGGTGCACCGCTTCCTGAAATTCCCGATGAACATCATTCGCCCGTCCAACGCTTATTGCCCGGGGCAATTGCTGCACCGGGTAATCCCGAAGGCGGTCTGGTGCGGGCTGACCGGCCGACGACTTGCCGTTGCACGGCGGCGGCCGCGCCGAGAAATCCTACATCCACGCCCGCGACCTCGGCCGCGCCATCCATCTCGTCGCGGAAAAGGCGCCGCTCGGCACGATCTACAATGCCGGCCCGCCCGTACCGACCTCGATCCGCGAGGTAGTCGAGCGTTGCGCGCGGGCGCTCGAAATGCCGTTCGAGGAATTGTGCGAGGTGACCGGCGACCGCCTCGGCCAGGACGGGCGCTACTGGCTCGACAGCAGCCGCATCAAGCACGATGTCGGCTGGGAGGCCGCAGATCGGCTGGGACGAGGGGTTGGCGCAGATGGTCGCCTGGGGCCGGCGCTATCTCGACGACATCCGCGATGTCTCGAGCGATTACGTGCTGCGGGGCTGAGCCGATGCTGCGCAACAGCTTCGACGCCGACGCGGCGCGGGCGCGCTGCCGGCGCTATCGCCGCCGCATACTCGACATCTCGCAGCAGGTCGGCGCGCTTGCATGTCGCGCCGGCGTTCTCCTGCATCGAGATCGTCGACACGATCCAGCACGGCCTGTTGCGCCGCAACGCCGGATGGCAGCCCGAGCGACGTCTTTCTGATGTCCAAGGGACATGGCTGCATGATCCAATACGTGATCCTCGAAGAAGCGGGCGTCCTGGCGCAGGAGGATCTCGACCTTTACTGCAAGGTCGGCGGCCGGCTCGGCGCGCATCCCGATTACGGGACGCCCGGCATCGCCGCCTCGACCGGCTCGCTCGGCCACGGGCTCGGCATCGCGGTCGGCATGGCCTACGCCGAAAAGCTCAAAGGCGCCGACACGGTGATCTACTGCGTGCTCAGCGACGGAGAGTTCCAGGAAGGCTCGACCTGGGAGGCAATGATGATGGCCGCCAATCTCGGTCTCGCCAATCTGGTCGGGGTCATGGACAACAACGACTTCACCGGGCTGGAGCGGCTGAGCGAGGGCCACAAGGCGTTCTACCCGCTGGTCGACAAGGCGGCCGCCTTCGGCTGGGAGGCGGCCGCGGTCAAGGACGGCCACGACAGCGGGGCATTGTTCGACGCGCTCGCCTCGCGCCGCGGCGACAAGCCGTTTCTCGCGGTCGCCCGCACCGTCAAGGGCAAGGGCGTCTCCTACATGGAGCATGTGCCGATCTGGCATTACCGCTCGCCAAACCCCGAGGAATACCGCCGGGCGGTCGCCGAGATCGAAGGAAACGCCGCATGAGGAACATCTTTGCGGACACCTTTTACGAGCTCGGCAAGGCCGATCCGCGGCTGGCGATCGTCGTCGCCGACATCTCGCCGGCGGGCTCGATCGCGCGCTTCCGAGAGGAATTTCCCGACCGCTTCGTCAATACCGGCGTCTCCGAGCAGATCATGATCGGCATGTGCGCCGGCATGGCGCTTGCGCGGCTTGCGCCCGTTCGCCTACACGATCGCGACCTTCACCCTGTTCCGCCCCTACGAATTCGTCCGCGTCGATCTGTGCTATCACAATCTGCCGGTGACGATCGTCGGCATCGGCGGCGGCGTCACCTATTCGACCCTGGGCTCGACCCATCACGCGCTCGAGGACGTGTCGATCGCCTGCGCGATCCCGAACATGGCGGTCGTGGCGCCGTGCGACCCGCGCGAAACGCGCGAGGCGACCTTGTGGTGCGCGCAACAGGAGCGGGGGCCAGTCTATCTGCGCCTCGGCAAGGCCGGCGAGCCCGATTTCACCAAGGATGCGCCCGAACCCTGGCAGTTCGGCAAGATCCGCCTACTGCGCCCGGGGCGCGACGTCGCCATCTTGTCCTACGGGCCGGTCATCAAGCGCGCCTTCGACATCGCCGAGCGGTTTCGCGAGCAGCGGGCAGGAGGCCGCGATCTATTCGGTGCACACCTTGAAGCCGCTCGACCATGACGGACTCGCCGAAGTGCTGCGCCGCTTCCCGCGCGTCGTCGTGATCGAGGAATGCCCGCCGCAGGGCAGCTTGTCGATGCGGCTCAAGGAATTGGCCTGGGAAACCCGCGCCTCGTGCGCGATCGACGCCTTCACACTGCAGGACGCCTTCATCCATTGCTACGGCAGCCACGACGAGCTGTTGGCTGAGCACGGCCTGTCGACCCCGGCCATCTGCCGCGGCCTCGGCCTCGGCTGAACAGCTGAACCATCTTGCCGCTGTTGGGACAGCCGGCTGTTCAAGTCGACGCAAGACCGCTGCAACGTAAATCGTCCTGCGCCTGTCATTGCCAGCCGCGAGTAGATTAAGCTAGAAAGGTCAGCCGGTGCTATTCAATTCCAACATCTTTGTCTTTATTTTTCTACCGGTCACGCTGGCCGGGTTCTTTCTGATCAGCTCGCAAAGTTGGCATCGAGCGGCGGTCGCCTGGCTTTTGCTCGCTTCGATGATTTTTTACGGCTGGTTCCGCTGGCAATATCTGGTCCTGCTCGTGGTGCTGGTCTTGTTCAACTATTACTACGGCATCAAGCTTGCCCGCGATCATCGACGCGGTCAGTCGAGCCGTGTCGCCCTCACGATCGGATTTGCCGTCAATCTGCTGGTTCTCGCCTATTTCAAATATACGAATTTTCTTCTCGACAACGCCAATGCGGTGTTTGGCACTCATTTCAATATTGCTAATATCATTTTGCCATTGGGGATCTCCTTCTTCACGTTTCAGAAGATCGCCTATCTCGTCGATGCCTATCGCGGCGAGGCCGAGGAGTACGATCTGCTCGATTTCGGCCTGTTCGTGATGTATTTCCCGCAGCTGATCGCCGGGCCGATCGTTCACCATAAAGAGATGATCCCGCAATTTCGCCGCTTGGCGATGTCGCACTTTTCCGCGGTCGATCTTGCCGCCGGTCTGACGCTTTTCGCCATCGGCTTGGTGAAGAAGGTCGTCATTGCCGATGCAGTTGTACGTTGGTCCGATCCGGTCTTCGCCTTGGCGCAGGCCGGCGGTGCCCCTTCCTTGATCGAGGCATGGAACGGCGCGCTCGCCTTCACCTTTCAGATCTACTTTGACTTTTCGGGCTATACCGATATGGCGCTGGGTCTCGCGCTGATGATCGGCGTGCGGCTCCCGCTAAACTTTAATTCGCCGTACAAGGCGACTAACATCATCGAGTTCTGGCGCTGCTGGCATATGACGTTGTCGCGCTTTCTGCGAGACTATGTGTATTTCCCGCTTGGTGGAAATCGGCGCGGCAAGCAGCGACGATACATCAACCTGATGGCGACCATGCTGTTGGGCGGCTTGTGGCACGGCGCCGCCTGGACCTTTGTCGTCTGGGGCGGGCTTCACGGGCTGTATTTGATTGTGAACCATGGTTGGGTCGCACTGCGCCAGGGATGGGCTGCTCAGCCCCGCCCGGCCGTGATCCGGATCTGGAGCTGCCGGATCCTGACCTTCTTGGCCGTCGTGTTCGGGTGGGTGTTCTTCCGCGCCGAGGGTTTTCATACGGCGCTCGCCATGGTCAAGGGCATGATCGGGCTGAATGGGACGGCGCTGCCGAACTCGCTACATATCGGATCTTGGAATTTTTGCATCGATGCTGAGCCATCTCGGCGTCCGGTTCGACGATAGTCTTGCCGCAACCACGCAAGGGATGACGGAAGAGGCCGCTTTAGTCGCGCTGCTCGTCATGGTATGGGCGCTGCCGAATTCTCAGCAGCTGCTTGCGCGCTTCCAGCCGGCGCTGTCAGCGCTAGAACCGGCGTTGCTGGCGGTGCCGCTTCGCCGCGTCGGCGCACGATTTGGACTTGTCGCCGGCGATGGCAGCTTGGCGCTCGGCGGCATTACCGGGTGGCTGGTGGGCTCGATCATGCTCGTTACCCTGGCCTATCAGGGAGTACGAAGCACCACGCTGCACCAGTTCATATATTTTCAGTTCTAATAAGACCACGCCATGCAGCAAAGGGCGCGGAAATTTGTACTTTTTTTTGCTTTGGCCGTCGTCTGCTTTTCTGTGGCGATAATCGGCTTGAATGTCATCGTGGATCCGTTTGGAGTTTGGGGCGTAGCCACCATTCCCTGGGTCAATGATCAGCGGCCGCAAATCGCAGCGTCGGCCAGAATGGCTAAAGCGCAGACCATTTGCCGATTGCAGCCGAATTCGGCGATCATGGGCACGTCGCGTGCCGAGGTGGGGCTTGATCCGCGGCATCCCGGCTGGCGTAAATTCCCCGGGAACACTTACAACCTTGCGCTCGCTGGCTCCGGGATCAAGGAATTGGAGTTGACGCTGCGCCACGCCGTCTATGCTGACCCTCGTCTGCGTCACGTGGTAATGGCGCTCGATTTTTTGATGTTCAACGCCAATCGCGAGGCTGTCGTTTTCGGGACCGAGGTGATGGATTTCGATCCCAACGCACTGCTGACCTCACCGTCTGATTCCTGCTTGCGAACTTTCTTCCACAACGCCGACAAGCTGGCGTGGGTCGGGGGAATCCGTTTTGATATTGCCACAATTCTTGATCAACTGCCCGACGCGTCCCGTCTGCATCCCGGGACGATGGGCGTCGCCGCCAAATGGGCAGCTTTGTATGACCGTGAGGGCTTCCGCAAATATTTTGATGTACTTACGCACATCACGGACATCGGTGGGTTTCGCCCCATGTTCAATTCGACAACGGGGAAAAATCCCGCGCAAGAAATTTACTATTCATCAAAGATCTGGCGGGCAGGGCCAGATCAACGTTATTGCTTCACACGTTCGGGACAGCCGGATACCATAGCCATCTTTCGAAACATTGTGAAGTTCGCGCGCGAATTGGGGATCGATATCCGGTTTGTGATCAATCCCATTCATGCCCGCATGCTGATCGCGCTGCAAGAGATCGGACTGTGGCCAGAATACGAGGAGTGGAAACGCGATCTCGTCGCCGTGCTTGCCGAAGACGCCGATCACAATCACGCCAAGCCGTTCCCCCTATGGGATTTCTCGGGCTTCAACACGATCACCACCGAACCCATCCCGCCTCTCGGCGACAATAAATCCGTGATGCGTTGGTGGTGGGAGCCTTCGCATATGCAAAAGGCGGCCGGCGATCTGATGCTCGATCGAGTACTCGACTACCGGCCAGGCTTGGCTGCGGTGCCATCGGATTTTGGTCTTCTGCTGTCCCCATCCAATATCAACGCTTGGCTGGCCGAGACACGCGATCGTGGTCGCGCCTACCGGCGCAATCAGCCGACTGAGGTAGAAATCGTCAGCAGCAGGGTCCTGCCACTGCTTGCGGATGCCGATGGGACAAATTGCGGCTATGATATCGACGCCTTGCGCGAAGGCAGCGCCGCTCTTCGGCGCGGCGACCACGCCGCAGCGGAGGCAGCCTTTGCCCACGCGGTCGCCATCCACGAGGCGGACGAGCAAAAGGCTGCAGCACTCGGCGTGCCGGACCGCGAGGTAAAATTCGCCGAGCGTCTTCGCGAAGTGCGGTCGGGCAGGGAACTTTCGGTCGCTCTGAGCGATTGGATAGCGTATCAGACGCGGGGCATTCAACGATCCGCACAACGCGACTTCGCCGCCGCGGTTGACGACTACACACGGGCCATTCACCTGGGTCCACCGAATCCCGCGCTATACTTCCTCCGAGGCACGACCCGAATGCAGATCCCGGACGATGCCGGGGCCATTCAAGACTTTGAGGCCGGCCTCAAGCTCGATCCGACCAATCCAGCTTTGCAAGTGTTGAGGCGGCAGGCGGAGATCGCACTCGCGGCCCAGCTGCAGCATGACGCCGACGCAGTTCGGTCACGCCGAGATCTGACGGCTGCAATCCGCCTATACGGCGAGGCCATTGGGGTCGGCCCGCAAAACACCGCGCTCTACTACTTGCGCGGGACTGCACGCCTCGACACCGGCGACTTCGCCGGTGCTGTCGAGGATTTCGAGGCGGGGCTGAAGCTCGACCCGAATAACGCGACGCTCCACGTCTTGCAGCAACGAGCACAATCGGCCCTGAAAGCGAACGCTGTGCCCTCGCCGCAGGGAGCAGATGCGACGGCTGCTGCGGAACTGCAGCATCAGGCCGATGCCAAGCGCGCACGGGGTGATGTGGCCGGCGCCGTTAAGGACTATAGCGAGGCTATCAAGGTGGGGCCACCCAATACCGCCCTCTACTTTCTGCGGGGAACAGCGCGTCTAGAGGCGGGCGAACTCGCGGGAGCTATTGCGGATTTCGAAGCCGGCCTCAAACTCGATCCGACCAATCTCACGTTGGCGCAGCTCTTGAAAACGAGTGTTATCCAGCGCTTGGCATTGTCGACACGCGAATAAATCTCCAAGGTAAACCGCGCTCCTCAACGATGAGCTTCCTAGTCGGCGCGGCTTTGCATGGAAACAACCGGCCGGGGAGTCAGACCAAGCGCCGCCGGCGTAGCATTTCGAGCACCGGTTAAGAAACGTGGGGATGATTGGCTCGGCAAAAGGACGAAAAAATCGAAGTCTCGGCTTTTGGTTGGGCCTCGTCTTCAGTGTCTTAGGATTCGAGGCTGGAGATCGCCTCTTTCAATATTACTCTTTGGCAATAGATGCTCATTTCGCTGTGGCGACGATCGATGCTCCTGCTCCGTCCCAGATTGGCCGAGGCAACGTGCAGGGATATTTCTTACCACATAAAAATTTACTGTTCTCTTCATACGAGGCGGATGGTGTCACCTACGAGACGCACCGCATTAGGACGAACAATCTCGGCTGGATTTCTCGTAATGATTACGAGCCACGGAAATCGGGAGAATACCGGATTGGTGTGGTCGGCGATTCGTTCACCGCAAGCCTTATGAACAGCACTCCGTGGACCGACGTCGTCCAAGAGACCTTGAACGCCGATACCGCCTTCCTGGCCTCTACGGGTATCAAGTCATTCTCCGTCATGAACCTGGGTGCGGTGGGGGCGAGCATTCCCTTCATGGCGAATCCGCTCGCCGTTGTCGCTAAGCGGCTCGACGTCGACATGTTGATCGTCAACGTCATTACAGATGCTCTGACACGACAGGATGATGGTCCCCGACTCAGTGAAAACATAACCGACCTTCGACCTGAATGGGACAAGGTGAGCCGGCCGGCGAAGCCTGATTATATCCTCGACGATGTTGGCCTAAATCTGTTCTGCACGAACGGACCTCCCCTCTTGACGAATTCCGACTGCAAGACCTCCCCTTTCTGGGAGGTTCCGCACAATGTTTCCTTCGCTCCAGAGAAGATTCTGCAGATCAAGCGAGCCATCGCACGCCAACGCTATTTGTGGACGGTCCTACTCACGCCGAAGCCCTTCTTGCTCGGCTTGTTTGTGAAGGCAATGGGTTCACCTGCGGCGGCGCAGGAGATCCCGGTCCCACCGCAGGCTTCCGACAACGTATCTGCCGCCGTTCGGGCTCTGGAGTTCATGAGAACGCTCGGCGAGAATCCTCTCGTGATCCACAATCCGGTCGCGGCCGACCTCGAAGGCACTTTGGATCATCGGCAATTCGACAGCTTCGCTGCCCGGATACAGAACCGATTCACTGTTGTCGACATGCGGGCATATCTGCCGATTCAGGGCGGCCGCGATGTGTGGGGGCAGTGGTATATACCTGGTGACGGTCATTTTAACGATACGGGCGCGCAAGTTTACGGAGCAGCTGTCGCTCGCTTCGTCCGAGAGCGGATCGAGGTCACAAGAAATGTGGAACGGAGTAAACAGGAGGTCGTTTGCCTGTCGCTCTACGGCCGATTCGACAATCTGATGAAGGCGAAACCCAATTTGGCACCCGGCCAATTTGCGGAGGGACTGAGGGAAGTTGTGGGGAAGCTGCCGGATCTGAATGAATTGAGAGAGAAAAAGCGGAGCTACGCCGATTGCGGCTTTGCAGTCGATGCATATCTTGAGCTGGCCCTATATTCGGACGGGGCTAATGGAAATGCGAGCCGCTCAAATCAGGACTGGAATTCCGCGCTCAAACTGGCCGGCAATCCCGCTCTGTTGCTCGATCGCCGGTATCGAGAGCGTATCGCGCGGGGCGACACAGCCGGCGCGCTTGCCGATTTGTCCGAACTCATTCGGCTCCGCCCGGACTCGACCGATCTCGTTCTGCAGCGCGGTGATATGCGGCTTGCGGCGCAGGACGCCGCGGGCGCGCTGCAGGATTTCAGGCTTGTCCGGCGGCGCACCGGACCGGTCTCGACAGAGTTTAGGATTATGCAGGCCTTGTGGGTTTTGGGAAACTATCCCAAGGTGGTCGAGACAACTACGGAAGGTCTTGCGCGATTGCCGGAAACTCCCGCTTATTATCACCTTCGGGCATCGGCTGAGGAGCGGTTGGGACGATTGGAGAACGCGCTCGCGGATTATTCGGCGGCGATCGCCCTCTCGCCTAACAGAACTCTTTATCAGCTGCGCGCCAACGTACTCAAGGAGCTCAACTATCGAGCGGCTGCCAACGCCGACCGGGAGAAGGCGGCGTCGACGCAGTAGCTCAGCAAGCACTTGGCGAGCGCGAGGATCTCGAAATCTTTGGATCTTGATCCGGCATCTGGCATTGCACCGCTGCGAAGCAACAAAAGGACATAAGTATGGGCATTAACTGCGTGGTGGTCGATGCGGGCGCTCGATACGGACTGCACCCGAGCTGGGCAGAACTTCGTGGGCTGGTCGACTTTCATCTCTTTGAAATGGATGCCGACGAGGCGCTACGACTGCAGCGCAAATATGAGAACGACCCGCGCATCACCGTCTATCCCGTCGCACTCTACAGCAGTGACACGACGCTGCATTACCGCGTCAGCGAGCACCACGCGCTCAATTCGGTTTTTGAGACCAACGACGACCTGTTGCGCGAGAACGAATACCTGGTGCGGGACTTCACCGCGATCGAAGAGCGCGCGGTGGCTGCCCGCACCATCGACTCGCAATTCTCTGGGCGGGAGGTGCATTTCCTCAAGCTCGACATCGAGGGAGCGGAATACGAGGCTCTCAAAGGTGCTGTCGGAGTGCTCGGCACGACGGTGCTCGGCGTCCGCTCGGAAGTGCTGTTCGCGCCGATCTACAAGTGGGCGCCGCTGTTTGGCGATCTCAACCGCTTCCTGCTCGACCAGGGGCTGGAACTGCTCAACCTCGACTATACAGGCGCCGGCAACAAGAATGGACGTTTCACTTTGCCCGGCCGGTACGGGAAATTACTGAGCAGCGACGCCGTTTGGGTGATCGGTAACGACAGGCTTTTTGCTGCCAAGGGCGATCGGCTAGTGCCCGACGTGATTCGTTTCGCGCTGTTCCTGATGATGAACAATGCGACTGATCTCGCCGTCGACACGATGCTGCGCGCGGTGACCCGCGAGGGTATCTCCTTCACCGCGCTGCGCCAGGATCCGTTATTTCGCGTATTGCATAAAAAAATGCTTCTGCTGTTCAAAGCTCTATTGAGCGTGCCAATGCTGCAGGAGGCTGATATTACGAGCACCTATCGCACCATCTTTGAGTTGGACTTCCCACTGATGAACCGATTTTACGAGAGCGATCTGTTTACCTGAAATGCAGATGCGCTTGGTTCATCCGTCCGTTTACATTCCGGTGGGGTCATGCACGTCCTGTTGACCGGCGCCAGTTCGTTCGTCGGCCGCCATATAACCGAGCATCTGCTGCGTGCCGGCTTGCAGGTGACGGCGACATATCGGACCAACCACCCGGTTTTGGAGCGGTTGCGCTCGTTCGAAGCTGCCTTGCGCCTTTTGCGGCTCGACATCGCCGATCAGCAGGCCTTTGAAGCATTGCCGCGTTCGATCGATGCGGTGGTGCACGTCGCCGCCATCTCGATGGCGACGGGAATATCAGCCGATGAGATGATCCGGTGTAACGTCATCGGCACCCGCAATGTTTTGCGCTATGCCTTGGCCGCCGGTGCCGCGAAAATTATCTACACTTCGAGCCTGTCGGTACACGGTCGCGTTGCTGTGCCAGTGGTGGACGAGAACACGCCCGTTGTCGAAGCCGATCTCTATGGCACGAGCAAGTATTTTGGCGAAAGACTGCTTGCAACATCGGCTGACCGGCTACCCTGTATAGCGATCCGGTTGCCGGGGGTATTGGGTCGCGGCGCACACCGCGCCTGGATACCGTCACTATTGGAACGGATTAGAGGCGGGAAGGAGATCACGCTCTACAACCCGCATGCACCATTCAACAACGCCGCTCATGTCGACGATCTCGGGCGGTTCTGCATCGGTCTCCTGGCGAGACGATGGGCGGGTTTCTCCGCAGTCCCGGTAGCCGCGGCCGGGATGATGACTATTCGAGAAGTGGCCGAGCGCCTAATCGCTGCGACCGGCACGCAGATCCCGGTCACCGTCCGGCCAGCGCCGCAGCCAAGCTTCGCCATATCATCGGAATGTGCAATCCGGCGTTTCGCGTACGACCCGATGGAGATAGGCTTGATGCTCGATCGGTACGTCGCGGAAGCCTCGTCCGTCGGATAGGCAGCCCGGTGACCATCGGCATCTCTCCCATGCGGCGGTAGACCAAGCGGTGGTAGAAATGTCCGACAAGCCTTTCATTTTGACAGTGACCGTCTGGGGTCGGGATTACACTGAGAAATTTATTCGCTTTGCGCTTCCGACGTTTCTCTCGCCCGGGAATATTCCTGAGCTCGCGCAAAAGCGTAAGGCCGAATTCTTGATCATTACTTCTGCCGTAAGCAAAATAATCATCTCGGAATCTACAATTTTCAACGCGCTGTCGTCGTTTGTCAAGGTTACGTTCATAGTCCTGGATTTCGACGGAATGTCGATTTCGTCAGACCAAAAAATAACTACGGGAACCCTACCGAGGGGAAACACTGTTAACCGCGAAACGTCGATGACGCTGATGTCGCTGGGGCATCGAACGGCATGCGATTACGCGGCAGCCCACAACGGATACTGTGTTTTTCTTGGCCCCGACTTCCTTCTTTCGGATGGCAGCATGGCCTATCTCGACCGACGGGCCGCCGCCGGGGTGCGGGCGATACTGTTGCCAGGATTCCGGCTGATCGAGGAGGAGGCGCGAGAGGTACTCGTCAAGTACTACATCGACACGGCGAGCCATGCCATCACCATGCCGGCACGGCGATTGGTACGGCTGATTTTCAACCACGTTCATCCGGAAATGAAGTCGTATATGGTCGATAGCGGATCGTTTTCGTACTGCCCTAATTACGTCGTATGGCGGTTGCCGGCGCAGGACACATTGTTGGTGCATGCGTTCCACCTCCACCCGCTGCTCGTCGACGTGAGTAGATCGCAAAGTTTCTCCTCTCTCGCTCGGGACACGATCGACGGCGATTTTGTCGGGTACGTGATCGACGACTGGGATGCGATCGAGATCGTCCGTGATTCAGACGACGCCACGGTTGTATCGCTGACGCCGAAATTGGCCGGACCCGGTATTGCCGGAGGTGCGGTGCCCGATCCCGAGGTTGTGTCGCAATGGGCGTACAGCACGGTCATGACCCCGCTGCATCGCCATTGCTTTAGCAAAATCATTGTGCTTCATGCCGGCTCTAAGCCGCTCGACAACGACCTGCCGCTCGCGGAGACCGGACGATTTGTGTACGAATCACTCAGGAGGCGAGGTTCAGAAGAACCCGCAACGTTGCGCTCGATCATGAGATCGCTGCGCTTGATGGCCAAGCGTCGCGCCCGCGACGTCATGCGCAGGCAGGCGATCGCGTTTCGGTTTGCCGCCTCGACGCCCCTCTTAATGTTGCGGCATGGTGTTCGTGTCGGGCGATTGCTGGAGCGGCTTGAGGGCGAAATTGGCGGGCTCGTCGCGGAGAACCGAGCGCTGCACGAACGGCTTGTAGCGTCAGCCGCCAGGGAGCTGCCAAACGAACTCGGGAAATCTGGGAGAGAAACAACCCGATCCGAGAAAGTGTGTCGTGACGCGAACGTGGGCGAGAACGGCGGCCGTGCGAAGCGAGATGAGCTAAGTGCATGACACCGCGTTATGACGACGCCCTCGCGGATATCCTCACCGGCGCCAAGAATTGGCAAATGTGGGGCCGCATGGGATGGCAAGAGGTGCGCCGGCGGTACCGCCGCACCGCAATTGGTCCGTTCTGGACCACGTTAAGCCTCGGCGTCTTCATCCTTACGCTCGGCTTTTTGTACGCTCACCTTTGGCAACAGAATCCGAAGGAGTTTTTGCCGTTCCTTTGCTCCGGGATGATCACATGGGTGTTCATATCTTCGATCGTCACCGAAGGATGCACCGTGTTCACCTCCGCGGAGTCTTTGATCAAACAAATAAACGTGCCCTACACGCTGCTGGTCTGCGCCGTGGTGTGGCGAAACCTGATCGTGTTCTTACATAATTTGCTGATTTTTGTTTTATTGGTTCCTTACTCCGGAATCCCGATAACCGGGTATACGCTGCTCCTGTTCCCCGGATTGCTGATAATATCATTGTCCGGGGTCTGGGTTGCGGCGCTGTTCGGCACACTGTGCGCCCGATACCGCGATGTGCAGCAAGTGGTTACTACCGTGCTACAAATCGCCTTGTTCGTGACGCCAATCTTTTATTCGCCAGCGCAGCTGCAGGGTGGATTGGTAAAGATCGCCCTATTCAATCCGCTATACCACTACATCGAACTCGTCCGGCTTCCGCTAATGGGGCAACCGCCCTCCGGACTCGACTATGCGGTCGGCGTTGCCGGCACCCTACTCGGCTGGGCCTTCACTTTCGACCTGTACAGCCGTTTCCGGCGCCGCGTTCCCTATTGGCTGTGAAAAGGAGGTGCCGATCTTGGCCTCGATCGCGCTCGAAGACGTGAGGGTGGATTTCAAGATTTACGGAGCTCAGCGAAGCTTTCGGAGGGCGCTGTTTTCGCGCACCGGCGGGAGCGTAATCGCGCGGAGCGGCGGCGATCGCAGCGCCGTGACCGTTCGCGCTCTCGATAATATCTCGGTGCGCCTCGAACACGGCGACCGTCTGGGTTTGATCGGTCATAACGGCGCGGGCAAGACCACGCTGCTGCGCGTTTTCGCCGGTGTCTATCAGCCGACGAGCGGCAAGGTGGTCACTTCCGGCCGGCTGTCGCCGCTATTCAACACCGCCCCGGGGCTGGACATGGACGACACCGGGTATGAGAATTTACTAAGCTGCGGCCTATTCCTCGGCATGTCTCGCGGCGAGATTATCGACAAGATCCGCGACATCGACGGAGTTCGCCGAGCTCGGCGATTTCATGGCCCTGCCGGTCCGGTCCTATTCTACGGGGATGCTAATGCGGCTGAGCTTCGCCGTCGCAACGGCGATCGACCCGGATATCCTGATACTAGACGAAGGCCTCGGCGCGGGGGATGCACGGTTTATCGAGCGTGCCAAGCAGCGCGTCGATGCGCTGATCGCGCGGTCGAGCATCGTCGTTCTCGCTTCCCATTCCGAGGGTCTTGTTCGCGATGTCTGCAATCGCGCGCTGCTGCTCGTTTCCGGCCGAATCGCGGCTGAGGGGCCGATCGACGAGGTGTTTGAAGCGTATCACACGCTGAATGCGGCCCCGTCTGCAGCCGATTGAGGCACGAGGCCGGTCGCCTGCCGGATGTAGGAGACCTTTATGAAGGCCGGAAACGATCTCGTCTGTCGGGTTTGCGGGGCGGCGGCGCTCGACGAGTTCCCGCAATTTGCGCGGTTGCCGCGGGTGACCTCGGATTGCCGGCCGTTTCCGGCCGGGGGGCGGCTGGCGATCTGCGGCGAATGCGCGGCGGTGCAAAAGCCGGTCGACGCGCGCTGGCGAGAGGAGGCGGCGGCGATCTACGCCGCCTACGACGTCTATTTCCAATCCGGCGGGGTCGAGCAGGCCGTGTTCGATCCGGTGACCGGGGCGCCGCGCCGGCGCAGCGCGGTGCTGGTCGACAGGCTCGCGTCCAACCGGCAGATCGCCGAGACCGGCCAGGTGCTCGATGTCGGTTGCGGCAACGGCGCATTGCTGTCGGCTTTCGCCGAAAGCCGGCCCGGCTGGCGGCTCTTCGGCCACGATCTGAGCGAGATCAACCGCGCGGCTTTGTCGCGGATTCCGAGGTTCAAGCAGCTCTATACCGGACCGATAGACGCGGTTCCCGGCGGCTTCGATCTCGTCACGCTCAGCCATTCGCTCGAGCATTTTACCGAACCGGTCGAGGATTTGGCGAGCCTACGTGCGAAGCTCGCGGCGGGCGGCTGCCTATTCATCGAGGTGCCGGACGCAGCGGCGACCCCGTTCGACCTGCTGGTCGCCGATCATGTCTCTCATTTCACTGCCGACAGCGTGTCTCGGGTGCTGGCGCGCGCCGGCTTCGACCCGCTGATCGTCGCTCCGGATTGGGTGGTCAAGGAGCTTTCGGTCGTCGCCGAGCCGGGTGTTGGAGCGCGGCCGCCGGCGTCGCCGCCGCAAGCGGCAGGCCGACGGGTCGCGGCGCAGCTCGCTTGGCTGCAGGCCCTGATCGACGGCGCGCGCGCAGCGGCGGCAACCGCGCGGCCATTCGGCCTGTTCGGCACCTCCGTCGCGGCGATGTGGCTGTTCGGCGAGGTCGGCGACGCGGTCGAATTCTTTGCCGACGAGGACCCGAGCCGGCGCGGCCGGCGCTTGCTCGATCGCCCGATCCTGCACCCGGACGATGTCCCGGCGGGCGCTACGGTCTATGTCCCGCTGATCCCGCGGGTCGCCCAGGCCGTCGCCGCCCGCGCATCGGGCTCGGGCGCAGACTTCCGCCTGCCGCCCGCATTTCCGGCGGTATAGGCCCGCACGCCCTCGCGTGATTTCCATGGCCGATTTGGTCTATCGTTTCTGTGAGCGACCGTTCGGCGTGAGTAGCCGAGTTCTGTCGGCATGAGCGAGCAGCGCTCTCCGGTTCGCTTCGACCAGACCGAGCCCAAGACCGCGGACGGCCGCCGGCATCGGCTCGGCATCATCCTGCCGTGCTACAACCACGAAGCCCTGCTCGCTGGAGCGCTCGAGGCAATCGCCGGGCAGACCTCCATGCCCGACGAGGTCATCGTCATAGACGATGGGTCCTCAGTGGCAGGCCGCTCCGCCATCGCCGCGGTCGTGGCGCGCCACCCGTTTGTCCATTTAATCCGGCACGAGACCAACCGCGGCGTCAACGCCGCCTGCGCGACAGGGCTCGCCGCGGCCTCGAGCGACTTCGTGCTGTTCGCCGCGGCCGACGATCGCCTCACCCCCACAATCGTCGAGCGCGCCCGCTGCCGCTCTCGCGGTTTATCCGCAATCTGGCATTCTGTTCTCTGACAATGCGCTGATGGACGCTTCCGGCGCGGAAAAAACCCTATTTCCGTTGGGCCTCGATGGCGTTCGCTACTTTTCCGGGCCGGAGTTTCAGCGCTTCCTCAAGCGCAGCTTCTTTTATATCGCGACCTCGACCGTGTGGTTTCGCACCGAGGCGCTGCGTCGGCTAGGCGGGTTCGACGAGCGGCTGCGCTGGCATTCCGATTTCTTTGCTGCATATGCTCTCGGACTGTGGCAAGGCGCGACTTACGTGCCCGACGCAGCCAGCTATTTCCGGGTATCCGCCAGCTCCTACAGCGCCGCGCGTCGGGATCGCCGCGAACAGGAGCAAGTGCTGCGAGCGTGGCTCGCCAAAACCGCGGAGCCCGCCATCTGGCCGCAGCGTCACGCCTTTCGCGACTGCGGCTTGCTGCCGGTCTACGGCCGGCAGGTGCTCGCCGCTTTGCGCGCCGATCCGGGCTATGTCACGCCGACCCTGGTGCTGCGCTTGCTGACACGCGGGCTCTACGACCTCGTCCGCCCAGTTTTGCCGCTCGGTTGGCGGCGCTGGCTGCGGCGATTGTCAAGCCAAAGAGGCGTATCCGTCCGATGAAGCTTTCGAATACCCGAACCCTGCGTCATCGCTTTTGTGCTGATTGCCGCCGACCCGGTGACCGCAGGCGGCAAGGTGTTGCACGCTCAAGGATGATCGGGGAAGAGAGAGCGAGCGGGCGGGGAGGCACGGGCCCCGCCTCCCCCGCCGACCCCCTGGGTGGACCGCCAGGGTAACCCGGGATCCCGCGGCTCATACCCAAGCTCGTGATTGCTCGACTATAGCCGGTTTACTCGGCGCTGTAGACAAATTGCATCAAGTTTCCCCGATCAGCACCGACACCGGAAATTCGGCGAACAGCTCGGCGGCCGCGACCCGATCCTGCCGGTCGAGCCGGCGTCCGGTGAACACGTCGCGCCGTGTGCCACCCGGCGGCAGCACGATCTCCGCGCTCCCCCAATCCGCAGCCTCGCCGCCGCGGTAGAGCTGAAGGGTCAGGCGTGGCACGGCGGCGACCAGCGAGACGCCGTCATGGCTGCGGGAGAGGGCGCAGAGATGGCCGCTTCTGTCGCCCGCGACCTCGACCGGTCGGTAGTCGCCTTCAGCGAAAAGTCGCGGGTGAGCGCGGCGCAGCGCCAGCAGGCGACGGGTTATGAACAACTTTTCGCGTCCGTCCTGCCAATCCGAGGCGAGGTCGCGAGGCCGCGCGTCGGCCACTGCTTCGAGCAACGCGCGGCGCGTGCCCCAGTCGACCGGCCGGCGATTGTCCGGATCGACCAAGCTGAAATCCCACAATTCGCCGCCCTGATAGATATCGGGCACCCCCGGCACGGTCAGCTTCAGCACCAGCTGGGCGAGCGCGGTGATCGCCCCGTGACGCGCGAACCCGGCGACGAAGGCATGAAACTCGGCGAGAAACGGGTTCGGACGCGATCCGTCGAGCACGGCGCGGACATAGCGCTGCAATGCCGCCTCGTAATCGGCGTTGGGATTGCTCCAGCTGGTTTCGAGCTTTCTCTCGCGCACCGCCTTGATCATGTAAGCCTCAATCCGCTCGGCGAGGCTGTCGAGGCCGTCGATGTCTTCAGGAGCGAGCCCGGGCGGCCACGCCCCAAACAGCGCCTGATAAAACAGGTATTCGACATTGCGATCGGGTACGTTCGCACCGTCGATCTCGGAACGTCGCGAGCGATTGAGCCGCGACCATTGGAACACCCGGCGGCCCCATTCGCCCGGCATCTCCGACAGCAGCGCGAGGCGGGCGCGAGCGTCCTCTCCGCGCTTGGTATCGTGCGTGGCGGTCGTCACCATCGCACGCGGCCATTGCCGGGCGCGCTGCTGCGCCAGGTGATGAAAAGCGGTGACCGACATGCCGAAGCGGCGCGGATCGCCCCCGACTTCGTTCAGCGCCAACAACCGGACGTAGCGGTAGAAGGCGGTGTCCTCGGCGGCCTTGGCCATGACCGGACCGGTCACTTGCTGAAAGTGCATCGCGGTATGCAATGCGCTGCCCGGGCTGGGATCGCGCTCCGGTTCCGCGGCCTCGCCGGTCAAAACGGCGCGCAGGAAATCGAAAATGCTGTCATCGGCGCCGCGCCAGCGGTTGCGTGCCTGCCCGATCGCCCAATCGATGTAGCGGCGATCGTCGGCGCTGGCGCCCTGCGTCGAGACATAGGTGCGGTACACCGGAAAGGCGGCGACGACCTCCTCGATCGCCGCCAGCACGCCGTTCAAGGTAAAATCGCGGGTGCGGCGATCGCGCATCGCCAAAAGGTGGAACTCGCGCGCCAGCACGTTCATCTCGCTGGCCAGGTTGACCTGCATGATGCGCTTCTTGCAGGCGTAGAGGACGTCGTCGAAGCTTTCGCGGTTCGGCGCCAT
This sequence comes from uncultured Alphaproteobacteria bacterium, assembly GCA_963845735.1. Classification (GTDB taxonomy): domain Bacteria; phylum Pseudomonadota; class Alphaproteobacteria; order ATCC43930; family CGMCC-115725; genus AP-15. Next base: position 228,588 of record CAWJTR010000009.1, read on the forward strand.
GCGGCGATAGAGCCGGGTCATCGCGGCTTCGCCCTCGGGGTCGACGAAGATCGCCAGTACCTGATTGACAAAATCGTAGCCGGTAGTGCCGGCGACGGGCCAATCGGGCAACATCTCGTAGCGCGCCAGGATCTTTTCGACGAGCACGTATAGCGGTCCGCTGGAGCGTTGCTGCAGCCGATCGCAATAGCTCAGCGGGTCGAACAAGCCGTCGATGTGATCGATGCGCAGCCCTTGCACGTCGCCGCGCTCGATCAGGGCGAAGAGCAGCCGGTGGGTCGCGTCGAACAACTCGGGCAGCTCCATGCGCAGCCCGGCGAGATCGTTGATGTTGAAAAAGCGGCGGTAGTTGATCTCCTCCGCGGCGACTCGCCAATCGGAAATCCGGTAGGATTGGGCTTCGAGCAGCCGGTGCAAAGCGCCAAAGCTGTCCGGCCGGCCGGGGCAACCGACAAAGCGCCGCAGCGCCATGTCGATCGAGGCGGCGACGGCCGGTTGCCGGGCGCGGTCGGCCAAGTTGCGTTTCAGCTCTGCCGCGCGTTCGCGTGCTGTTGCTGGGGGCATTCTCGCAATCGCCGCGAAATCGCCGGCGGACTCAGCCAGCAATGCGCCGCCGTTTTCGAGAATCGCCGCGTAGGAGCGAGGCGAGACCGGAAAGCGATGATCGAAATACCAGGCGCTGAAGCTACCCTCCGCCGGGTCGAAATTCAGTGTGATCTCGCCTCGTTCGAGGATCACCCCGTACTGCTCGCCGAGCACCGGCAGCAGCACCCGGCCTTCGAGATCGGCGCGAAGCGCATGCCAGTTGATGTCGAAATAGCGGGCGAATGGGGATTGCTCACCCCATTCCAGGACATCGCGCCACCAGAAATTGTCAGCGCCGATCGCCATATGGTTCGGGACGAAATCGACGATCAGGCCCATGCCGTGCGCCTGTAGCGCCCGCGGTGAACTCAGCGAAATCCTCTTCGCTGCCAATTTCGGGATTGAGTCGGTTGTGGTCGATGATGTCGTAGCCATGGGTCGAGCCGGGCCGCGCCTCGGTAATCGGCGAGGCGTAAACGTGGCTGACCCCGAGGGCTTCGAGATACGGCACCAGATCCTTGGCATCGCGGAAGGTGAAGCCGCGGTGGAACTGCAGCCGATAGGTGGCGCGGAGCGGGACCTCGACTGCGGGCGGGCCGCTCATGCCTGGGCCGAGCGCCGTCGCGCCTCTTCGACGAACGATGCGGTCCGGCGCAATTTCGAGCCGTCGATGATATTCTCGAGGGTGCGGCTCAGGCGCCGGCGCCAATTGGGATGCCCGTCGATCGTGCCGGGCAGGTTCGCCTGCTCGGTTTCGCCGACCACGTCTTCGAGCTGAACCAGCATCAGCCGGGCGCGCGAGCGGGCGAGAAAGCATTGGATCGCGTTTCCGAGGTCGGGCGAATAGGTTGGCTCTCCGGCTTCCGAGAGAAACCGACCGAGGTCTTCCGGTACCAGCAATCCCTCGACGACGAGCGCTTGCAACAGCAGGCGGCGGTCGCGGCTGCGCTCGGCCTCCTCGGCCTTTTCGGTGGCCGCGTCGGGATACAGACCGAGCTCGCCGACGCCGGGTGATATCGCGGCCGAGCCAAAACCCAGCGAGGGTGGCGAGGTCGTGGGTCGCGGCTGACGCGGCGGCAAGCGGGGGGTATTCGGCCGGCGTCGCGAAGCCGCCATCCTGGTGCCGCTCGAAGCATCATAATGCGATAGGACAACACATTGGCCGCCCGCATCGTCTCGCGAAACCCCGGCGGCACAGTGCCCAGATCCTCGCCGATCACGGCGCAGCCATGCCGGCAGCTTTCGAGCGCGACGAGGCGCAGCAGATCGTCGAACGGATATTTCACGTAACAGCCGTCGGTCGCCGCCATTCCGTTCGGTATCCAATAGAGCCGGTTCAGCGACATGACATGATCGATCCGCAGAATCCCGGCATGCCGCATATTGGCGCGCAGGCAGGCGATGAACGGTGCGAAACCTTGGCGCCGCAATACCAGCGGGTTGATCGGCGCCAGCCCCCAATTCTGCCCGGCGCCGCTCAGCTGGTCGGGGGGCGCGCCGATCGAGGCGCGCGGCGCCACCAGCTCCTGATCGGCCCAGGCCTCGGCCCCGTTCGGGTCGGCGCCGACCGCGAGATCACGATAGAGTCCGATCGACAGCCCGGCCTCATGCCCGGCTTGGGCCGCGGCGGCGAGCTGGCGATCCGCCTCCCATTGCAAAAACTCAAAGAACTCGACCCGGTCGCGATGAGCGTCAGCGAATTCGGCGACTGCGGACGAGCGTGGGTCGCGCATCGGCGCCGGCCAATTGCGCCACGAGAACCCGCGCCGTTCTCGGCAATAATGCTCATGCAGCGTCTCGAAGATGGCGAAATCGCGCAGCGATCGCCCTTCCCTTTGCTGAAATCGGCGAAAGCTCGCGCCGAGCCCCGTGCGCGCGGCGCCATCGGCGTCGAGATCGAGCGCCAGAAAGCGCCGCCACAACGCCTCAAGCACCGGCTTCTTGCAGGCTGCTACCGCGCCGTAATCGATCAGCTCGGCCGAGCGCGCCGCCCAGCGGGTGGCGCCGAACCATTCTCCCGCGATCAATGCCTGCACGCGCTTCGTCCTCGGCAAAGCCGGGCACAGCGGTGGGGTCGATGTATAAATAGTCGAGCCGTGTTCGGCTTGACGGCGCATAGGGGCTGAAATGCAATGGCTCGGCCATGAACCGCGCGTGCAGCGGATTGATGCCGAGCACAGCGGCGCCACAGGCGCCCGCGGCGCCGCAGATCGACGCAAGGTCGGTGAGGTCGCCCATTCCCCAATCACGCGCGCTGCGCAGACCATAGAGCTGGCAGGTCAGCCCCCAACTGCGCGCGCCCGGTCCGAGCTGCGGCGGCAGATGGCAGCGTGCAGGCGCAACGATCAGATCGAGCTGCGCCGCGACGCCGCCAGCCTCTAGCGCCAGCCGGTGATAGCCTGGCGGCAGCCCCGCGGGCAACGGCATCACAAAGCGCTCGCCCAACAACTCGGTTTTCACGGCTGCCTCGCCGCCGCGCTCTTCTCCGCCTTCGAGACGGCAGGTCCAGGCGATCTCACGGCAACGAGCCGGCAGCCGCACCGCCAACTTCGGGCGGGTCTCTTCGAAATGGACAAGGTGCGCCGGGGCGAGCCCCAGAGCGGGCGTTCGACTGCGCTCCTCTAGCTCGGCTGCGGCCTTTGCCGGGTCCGACGGCAGACCGAACGCGCCGATCAGCGCTAGCAGGGTCTCGTCCGAAGCTTCGCGGGTTTGGCCGAGGGCGTCGGTATATCGCGTCTCGATGCCGACGAGCCCGGCGAGGCGGACCAGCGCAGCGCGGCCGGTCATATCCCTAGGCGGCCGGCGCCGCGTGAAAGAAACTAGCGCTGACCGGAGCCCCCGGCACAGCAGACGAATAGAGCAACTGCCCACCGCTTGCTTCGTCGGGGAGCGGCACAGTCCGGGCAGAGAAATTCGCGACGAGGATCAGCCGCGAGCGGTCGCCGAGCTGCCACTCGACGACGACCGCCTGCGGCCCCAGAGTGCGATACCGGCCGGCAAAGGGCGGCATTCCGGTAAGCCGGGGGACGATCTCACGCCGCCGGATTTCCAGCAGCGCCCGGTATCGGGCAAGCCAGCGGGCACGGTCTGCCTGTTCAGGTTCGGTCCAGTCGAGTTTCGACATCGCGAATGTCGCGGCATCGGTCGGGTCGGGGATGCGCTCGCGCGCGGCCTCGTCTTGAAAATCAGGGAAATGGGCAAACTCGCGACGGCGCCCCTCGCGCACCGCTTCAGCGAGATCGGGGCCGAAATCGCAGAAAAATGCGAAAGATCGGCGGCTTGCCCATTCCTCGCCCATAAACAACAGCGGGATCTGGGGCGACAGCAGCACGATCGCCGCGCCGGCATGCAAAGCCGGCTCCGTTACTTCAGAAGCGAGCCGCGTCCCGAATGGGCGGTTACCGATATGATCGTGGTTTTGCAAAAAGGCGATGAAAGCGGTTGGCGGCAATTCGGCGGCGGGTTCTCCGCGGCGCCTGCCTCCGCGAAATGGCGACGGCTCGCCCTGATAGGCAAACCCCTCAGCCAAAGCGCGGCCAAGATGTGCCGCCGGCGCAATCGCGTAGTCGCCATAAAACCCTGCTGTCTCGCCCGTGATCAACACGTGCAAAGCATGGTGCAGATCGTCGTTCCATTGCGCGTTGAAGCGCTCGATCCGCCCGTTTCGCCGCGCTAGACGGCGCGCCTCGTTGCGGTCGTTTTCGAGGACCAGGTGAATTTCGCGATCCCGGATGCGCTGCCGTACCGTTTCGCCGATTTCGTCGACGATGTCGGGCCGGCCGTCATCGAATATGGCGTGGACCGCATCGAGGCGCAGGCCGTCGAACTGGTACTCTTCGAGCCAATAAAGCGCATTGTGGATGAAAAAATCGCGCACCGGCCGGCTCTGCGGTCCGGAGAAATCGATCGCCGCGCCCCACGGCGTTTGGTGGCGCTCGGTGAAGAAGTCGGGTGCAATCGCCGGCAGATAATTCCCCTCGGGGCCGAAATGATTGTAGACGACATCGAGCAGGATCGCGAGGCCGCGGATGTGACAGGCCTCGACTAAGGCTTTCAACGCCTCGGGGCCGACCATAACTCGACGATGGGGCATACGGAAATACCCCGTCATAGCCCCAGTTACGGTCGCCGGGAAATTCACCGATCGGCATCAGCTCGACCGCGGTAGCACCCAGACGGCACAGATGATCGAGATGTCGCACCGCGCCATCGAAATCGCCGGTTTCGGAAAAGGCGCCGAGATGCAGCTCATACAGAACGATCTCTTCCCATCGCCGCCCCCGCCAGCCGAGATCGTTCCACTCGTAGGCCTCGGGATCGACGACCTCGCTCCAACCGTGGACCCCTTCAGGCTGACGACGCGACGCGGGATCGGGGAAGGCGCGGCCGTCGACGACGTAACGATAGCGGCTGCCGGGCCGGGCGGTCGCGGTCGTCAGCACCCACCAGCCTTCGCCTTCGCAGACCATCGGAATTGTCCTCGGCCTGGAGTCCTCGAGGCGCAGCGACACGGCTTCGGCGCGGGGCGCCCACAATCGGAAGCGAACCCCGCCGGGGGTCGATTCGGCGCCAAAGGGCAGCTCATGCCGGCGGCGCATCGTCTTCCCCCGCCTGCGCCCCGGGATCGGCGTCGGCGCCATAAAATCCGCGCTGTTCGTCTCCGTACCATGGCGGGGCGGCGATCTCAGCATCGCTCTGTGGTTTCGCCGGCAGTTCCGGCCGCGGCGCCCGGTTGATGAACAAGGCAAAGGAATGCGGCTGCAACTGGTAAACCTCGCCCGGCGCGTAAAGCTTTACGTCCGTGACGCGCCCAGTCGGCCGAGAGGTATCGACCAGCGGCTGCCATGACATTGCCGCCGCCACATCGGGGATGCGGAAATCGAGCTCTCCGTAATAGGCGTTCATCATCACCAGAAAGCTCTCGTCAATGTCGCGTTGGCCGCCCGGGGTAAAGAATTCGCCGGCGGCACCGCTCAACACATAGCCGAGCGACAGCGCGACAGGATTGCTCCAATCCTCGGGGCCTGCCTCTTGGCCCGACGGGGTGATCCAGGTGATGTCCTTGACGCCCGCCTCGGACAGTACTTCGCCGCGAAGAAAGCGCGGACGAGAAAAGACACGATGGCTGCGGCGCAGGTGTATTAGATAGCTGGCAAACCGGCCCAACTCCCGGTCCTCGGGCCTGATACTCTCCCAATCGGTCCAGGAGATTTCATTGTCCTGGCAATAGGCGTTGTTGTTGCCTTGCTGGGTGCGCCCTATTTCATCGCCGGCGAGCAGCATCGGCACGCCCAAGCGACAATAGCAGGGTCGCCAGCATATTGCGCTTTTGCCGATCGCGCAGTGACAGACGATCTCGGGATCATCGGTCGGCCCCTCGACCCCGCAGTTCCAGCTGAAGTTCGAATCATGGCCATCGCGACTGTCCTCCCCATTGGCCTCATTGTGCTTGTCGTTGTAGCTCACCAGATCCTGCAAGGTGAACCCGTCATGAGCAGTGATGAAATTGATGCTGGCCCAAGGTCGGCGCCCGCGATAGCCGAAGATGTCCGACGAGCCGGCGACGCGCGATGCGACATCGGCGACCAAGCCCTGATCACCCTTCCAGTACCGTCTCAGCGTGTCGCGATACTGGCCATTCCATTCCGCCCAGCCCGGCGGAAAATTGCCCAGCTGGTAGCCGTAAGGGCCAAGATCCCAAGGTTCGGCAATCAGCTTGACGCCGGTCATGACCGGGTCCTGACGCACGGCGTCGAAAAATGCGCTGCCCTGACCGTAATCGCCGTTCTCGCGGGCGAGCGTCGTGCACAGATCGAAGCGGAAACCGTCGACGTGCATTTCCGTCGCCCAATAACGCAGCGAGTCCATCACCAGCGCTAGCACTCGCGGGTGATCGAGGTTGAACGTATTGCCGGTGCCGGTGAAATCCTGGTAGAAGCGCGGATCGGCATCCAAACGATAGTAGGACATATTGTCGATGCCGCGAAACGACAGCGTCGGGCCAAGATGATTGCCTTCGCCGCTGTGGTTGTAGACGACATCGAGGATGACCTCGATCCCGGCATCGTGCAGCCGTCTGACTGTGGTTTTGAAATCGGCGATCGTTCCGGTCGACAACAGGCGCGGGTCGGGCGCGAAGAAACCGATCGTATTGTAGCCCCAATAATTGGCGAGATGGTTGGTCCACTAAATGGCGGTCGTCGATCGCGGCGTGGATTGGCAACAGCTCGACCGCAGTGACGCCGAGCCCGACGAGATAGTCGATCATCGCCGGTGAGGAAAGGCCGGCGAAGGTGCCGCGATGCTCAGGGTCGACGCCGGGATGACGTTTGGTGATCCCGCGCACGCTCAGCTCGAGAATAATCCGCCTCTTCCCATAAGATCCGCGGCCGGTGCTCCTCGCCCCAGGTATAGGCGGGCTCGATGACCCGGCCTTTGGGAATAAAGCGCGCATTGTCGCGCCGGTCGATCGCCAGATCCTCGCGCGGGCCGCCGACGCGATAGCCAAATACCGGGTCGGCCCAGCGCAGCCTGCCATGGAACGACTTCGCATAGGGATCGATCAGCACCTTATTGGGATTGAAACGGTGCCCATTGGCGGGATCGTACGGCCCGTAGACCCGGTAGCCATAGAGCAGGCCGGGGCGCGCATCCGGCAGATAGACGTGCCAGACCTCGTCGGTGTATTCGGGCAATTCAATTCGCGCTTCTTCGCGCAGGCCGGTGTGGTCGAACAGACACAGCTCGACTTTCTCGGCATGAGCCGAAAAAAGAGCGAAATTCACGCCCTTGCCGTCCCACGTCGCTCCCAGCGGATACGGGCGGCCCGGCCACACCTTTGTCGGCGACGCCATCGCTTGTCTCAGCATGCGGACAATGTGCGGGGAACTGCGTCGTCTAAGACACGAAGATATCGCAGCATCGACGGCATGAAGCTCGGCCTTTGGACAGCTAATCCGCGGTGAATATCAGGACGCCAAGCGGCGGCAGCCGCAGGCGGATCGCGTGCTGGTGGCCGTGCATCGGGCGCGGCTCAGAGTGAACTTCACCGGCGTTGCCGACGCCGCTGCCGCCATAGTCGAGAGCGTCGGTGTTGATGCGCTCGCGGTAGCGGCCGGGGCGGGGAACCCCGATCCAATAATCCTCGCGCGGCACCGGCGTAAAATTGCACACGACGACGGCAAGCTCGTGACGGACCGCGGCCGCGCCGCTGAAACGACACGACGCTTTCAGCCGCATTGGCGACATCGATCCATGCGAAACCGTCGGGGTCGCAGTCGAGCCGATGCAATGCCGGCGTGCCGCAGTAGAGATGGTTCAAATCGGCCACCAGCCGGCGCACCCCTTCGTGCAGCGGCTCGCCCAGCAGCTGCCAATCGAGACCGATATCGTGGTTCCACTCGCGCTGCTGTGCGAACTCGTTACCCATGAACAGCAGTTTTTTGCCGGGATGGGTCCACATAAAGGCGAAATAGGCGCGCAGGTTCGCAAAACGCTGCCATTGGTCGCCGGCCATCTTGCTGATCAGCGACCCCTTCCCGTGGACGACCTCATCGTGGCTGAGCGGCAGAATGAAGTTTTCGTGATAAGCGTAAAGCAGGCCGAAGCTCAGGTCGTTATGACTGTACTTTCGGTAAATCGGATCGGTCGCCATGTAGCGCAGCGTATCGTGCATCCAGCCGAGGTTCCATTTGTAACCGAAGCCGAGCCCGCCGACATAAGTCGGGCGCGACACCATCGGCCAAGCGGTCGATTCCTCGGCGACCGAGGTGGCGCCGCTCGACTCGCCGAAGACCAACTCGTTGACCCGCCGCAAAAACGCGATCGCCTCGAGGTTCTCCCGCCCCCCGAAAGCATTCGGGATCCATTCGCCCGGCGGCCGGCTGTAATCGCGATACAGCATCGAGGCAACCGCATCGACCCGGATGCCGTCGATGTGAAATTCGCGCAGCCAATACAATGCGCTCGACAGCAGAAAATTTGCGACCTCGCGGCGGCCGAAATTGTAGATCAGGGTGTTCCAGTCGCGGTGGAAGCCCTGACGCGGGTCGGCATGCTCGTAAAGCGCGGTACCGTCAAACCGTCCGAGCCCATGCGGGTCGTTCGGAAAATGGCCGGGGACCCAATCGAGCAGCAGACCCAGTCCGGCGCCGTGACAGGCCTCGACAAGGGCTCGGAAATCGTCGGGGGCGCCATAGCGGCTGGTCGGTGCGAATAACGAAATCGGCTGATATCCCCAAGATCCATCGAATGGATACTCCATGATCGGCATGACCTCGATATGGGTAAATCCCATTTCGACGACATAAGGAACCAGCTGTTCGGCAAGCTCGCGATAGGTCAGATAGCGCCCCTGCTCAGCGAGGTTGCGGCGCCACGAGCCGAGATGAACTTCATAGACCGAGATCGGGGATTCTCGATCATTGTGGCGCCAGCGCTCCGCCATCCAGGCGCCGTCGTGCCAGACATGGCGCGACGGGTCGGCGACGACAGACGCCGTCCCCGGCGGCTTCTCGGCTCGCTCGGCTTGAGGATCCGCCTTCAGCGGCAGGAGATGCCCGTCCGGCCCGCGTATTTGGTATTTGTAGAGGTGACCTGGCCGTAATCCAGGCACGAATAGTTCCCAGTGGCCGCTGGACCCACGGCGCCGCATCGCCATCCGGCGTCCGTCCCAGGCGTTGAAATCGCCAACGACACTGACCGCTTGTGCGTTGGGCGCCCACACGGCAAACGCAATGCCCTCCACGCCTTCATGGACGATGGGATGCGCGCCGAGTTTTTGATAGCTCGCCAGATGGTTGCCTTCGGCGAGCAAGTAGATGTCGAGCTCACCCAATACCGGAGGGAAACGGTAGATGTCGTCGAATTCGCGAGCGACGCCGCCGCTCGACACCTGCAACCGATAGCGGAACGGCTCCTGCCGGCCGGGGATCTCGGCAACGAAAAAGCCCTCGCGATCGACCCGCTCGCCCTCGGCTGCGATTTGCCCGGTCGCGCTGTCGACGACCGACATCTTCTCGGCGGCCGGCAATATCGCCCGCACACATATCCCAGCGGGGATCTTATGCATGCCGAGGAACGCAAACGGGTCGCCATGCCGCGCCTCGATGATCGCCGCTATCTCCGGGTCGCGCCCGACCCGGTCTGGCTGGTCCGCGGCAGGCCCGACCCGGTCAAGGTCGAGCGGATCAGCCCGGCCGACATTTCGGCGCTTCGCCTCGGCGCCGACCGGATCATCGCGCTTCGCCACCGGCCCCCGCTTTTGCCTTGTTCAAGATGCCGAGGATGCCTTCGAGCGGGATATCGACCCAGAGCGGCCTGTTGGCGAGCTCGTAGGACACCTCGTAGACAGCCTTTTCGAGCACAAAGAATGTCGTCATCGCGCGAGCCTGCTTCTTGCTCGCCGGATAAGCGGCGCAACCGCGCATCGTCTTACGGTAGGCGGCGCGAAACCCGTCTACCGCGCGCTGGCGCCAGGCTTCGGCAAGCTGCACCATTCGCGGCTCCGCGGCGGGACGGGTCGCGGCCAGATGGCGCACCGCGGCGACCGCGGCGTAGTCAAAGGAGCGTATCATGCCGGCCACATCGCGCAGCGGCGAACTCTTGCTGCGACGCGCTGAAAGCGGCCGTGAAGGCTCGCCCTCGAAATCGACGATGAAGAAGTCGTTCTGCACGACGATCACCTGGCCGAGGTGGTAATCGCCGTGAAAGCGCGTCTTCTGCGCCGCGACCTCGTCGGGCAGCAAGCCGCGGATATGACTTAGCAGCAGATCGCGCAGGTTCAGCAGACGCTCGGCGTCCTCTCGCGCCCGATCGGGCAGGCGCGGCAGCTCGCGCTCGAGTTTTGCCAGCATCGCGGCGGCCTCAGCATCGAGCGCTTGCGCCACTGGGCGATGTCGTCCCGCGTAATCGGCTCAGGCGCGAAACCAGGGTCGTCGCCCGCGTGCTCGGCCAAGGCGCGGTGCATCTCGGCGGTGCGGATGCCGATCTGGCGCGCCAAGGCCAGAAAGAAGTGATCGGGGTCGGGCAGCTCGGACGACCGTTGGTCGGTCGAGATCAGCGCGTCGTCGAGATAGCGGGTCAGGTAGTTCAGCGCCTGCGTCCAGCCGTCGCCCTGATTGCGGACAAAGCCGAACAGCACGCCAACGGCCATCGTCTGCGGCCCGGTCTCGCCGTCGAGCGCCAGCTCGATCGTCGCCAGCGGCGGCGGCGTATTGGCGAACCCGGCGCGCTCGACCAGAAACCGCGACATTTCTATTTCCGGGTGCGGGCCGGGTTCGAGGCGGCGGTAGAGCTTGAGCATTCCATATTCGTCGAAGAACACCGAACTGTTCGATTGCTCGACACTGCCGCGGCGAACCGTCAGCCGTTGCGGTGCCGCCGCCTGCTGGTAGCTCCAGCGTCTTGGTGCAGCGGATCTCGCCACGGTCGAGTTGCAATCGGCTTTCGCCCGCGATCGCATCCATCATCGCCAGCGCGAAACCGTCCTGCGACAGGGCATCGACCAAGGCGCCCTCACGGCGGAACTGGCGCAACTCGGCAAGCGTAACCGGAACGAGCCCTTGGCGCAGCTCGGTCTCGGCCGGCGACCAGATCGCGGCGAGCGGCAGGAAATAGTGCTGCTGCTCCCCCTCACCGAACGCCGTTTCGACGACGGTCGCCAAAAAGCTTTCCGATGCCGCGCCGTCTTCCGCCGGGCGCGTGATCTCGCCGCGAGCTTCGACCGACACCTTTCGGATGCGCCGGTCCTTAGCCGCAAACCAGCGCTGACGCGCCAGAAACGCCGGCATTATTTCGCTTTCGAGTTGCACCAGATTGTGCTGGCGGAACAAGTCGGCCCAGCCCTGTGGCATTACCAGGGTGACAAATTCGGGCGGTGAGGATTGCAAATTCCCCGCCTCCTGCGTGCTCGACAGCAGCTCGAACCAGAAGAAACTATGAGCTTGCAGGGTCAGCAGATACGGGAGGTCGCCGATGGTCGGGAAGACGCTGCGCCCGAGCAATTCGACGGGCTGCCGGCCGCGAAATTCCGCGAGGTCGAGCTCGACCGCTTGAGGCGAACGCGACAGGTTGGCGACGCACAGGATGACCTCGTCGTCCAGGCTGCGCAGGTAGGCGATGACCTTTCGGTTCGAGGGGTAGAGAAAGCGCAATGTGCCGCGGCCAAAAGCGCTGCGCGACCGCCGCGCTGCGATCAACCGCTTCATCCAATTCAGCAGCGACGACGGCGAGCGGCTCTGCGCCTCGACATTGACCGCCTCGAAGCCGTAAACCGAATCCATGATCGGCGGCAGATAGAGGCTGGCGGGGTCGGCCCGCGAAAACCCGCCATTGCGGTCGAACGACCACTGCATCGGCGTGCGCACGCCGTCGCGGTCGCGCAGAAAGACATTGTCGCCCATGCCGATCTCGTCGCCGTAATAAAATACCGGGGTGCCCGGCATCGAGATCAACAGCGCATTCAATAATTCGATCCTGCGGCGGTCATTCTCCATCAACGGCGCCAAACGCCGCCGGATCCCGAGATTGATCCGGGCGCGCCGATCCGCCGCATAGTGGTTCCACAAATAGTCGCGCTCGCGGTCGGTGACCATTTCCAAGGTCAGCTCGTCGTGATTGCGCAAAAACACCGCCCATTGGCACGATTCCGGGATGTCCGGGGTCTGGCGCATGATGTCGGTGATCGGATGGCGGTCCTCGGTCGAAACCGCCATGTAGATGCGCGGCATCAGCGGAAAATGGAACGCCATGTGGCATTCGTCGCCGGCGCCGAAATATTGCAGCACGTCCTCGGGCCATTGATTGGCCTCGGCGAGCAGCATGCGGTCGCCATGGTGTTGGTCCAGTTCGCGCCGCAACCGCCGCAGGATCTCGTGGGTCTCGGGCAGGTTCTCGTTGATCGTGCCTTCGCGCTCGATCAGATAGGGCACCGCGTCGAGCCGCAACCCGTCGACGCCGAGATCGAGCCAGAACCGCATCACGTCGGCAACCGCGCGAAACACGCGCGGATTGTCGAAATTGAGGTCTGGCTGATGCGAATAGAACCGGTGCCAGTAATAAGCCTGGGCGATCGGGTCCCACGCCCAATTCGATTTTTCGGCGTCGACAAAGATGACGCGGGTTTCGGCGAACTTCTGGTCGGTATCGCTCCACAGGTAAAAGTCGCGCAGGTGCGAACCCGGCTTCGCCTGGCGCGCGCGCTGAAACCAGGGATGCTGGTCCGAGGTGTGATTAACGACGAGCTCGGTGATGACCCGCAGATTGCGGCGGTGCGCCTCTCGGACGAAGGCTTTGAAATCGCCCATCCGGCCATAGGACGGGTTGATGTTCTTGTAGTCGGAAATGTCGTAGCCGTCGTCGCGCAGCGGCGAGGGGTAGAACGGCAACAGCCACAATGCGGTGACGCCGAGGTCCTGCAGATAATCGAGCTTGCGGCACAGCCCTTGGAAATCGCCGATGCCGTCGTCGTTGGCGTCGAAGAAGGCCTTGACGTGCAGCTGATAGATGATCGCGTCCTTGTACCACAGCGGGTCCGAGATCGCGGGTCGCGCCAGCGCGCGGCTCAGCGGCAGCGCGGCTGCGGCGTCGTCGGGTGGGCTCATTCGGGCTCGGTGTGCAGTAGGCGAAAGATCAGTGCGGGGTTGGTCTCGGGATCCAGGCGGAACCGCTGGCGGGCGCCGCGGCAGGTCGCAACGGATCGGGTAAACGCCTCCTCGAGCGCGAACGCTCGATCCGCGCTCAGCCCGAGCTCCTCCAGCGGCAATTCGACATCGGCCTCATGGGGCTGATGCGGGTCGAGATTGACGACGACGATCACGGCGTTGATCCGGTCGTTGGAGACCTTCATGTAAGCCAGCACTTGGGGGTCGGCGCAGCTCGAGAAACCGCAGGTTCAGGAACTCGTGCAGCGCCGAATTGGCATGGCGAAAACGGTTGAGGATCCTGATGTCATCCTTGATATTGCCGGGCCGATCCCAGTCCCAGACCTTATACTCGTATTTCTCGGAATTCAGATATTCCTCGCGGCCGGGAATCGCCGTGTTTTCGCATAATTCAAAGCCATTATAGATCCCGTAGGCGGGTGACAATGTCGCCGCCAGCGCCAGGCGGATCCGAAACGCCGGCCTGCCGCCGTCTTGCAAAAAAACCGGGAGGATATCGGGCGTGTTGGTGAAAAAGTTCGGGCGGAAATATTCCTTAGCCGGGAATGCCGTCAGTTCGGTCAGGTATTCAATGAGTTCGGCCTTGGTGTTGCGCCAGGTGAAATAAGTATAGGACTGGCTGAACCCGGCCTTGGCCAATGCCCGCATCATTTTGGGCCGGGTGAAGGCTTCGGCCAAAAAGATTGTCTCGGGACAGCGGAGCTTCACTTCGCGGATCAGCCACTCCCAGAACGGCAACGGCTTGGTGTGCGGGTTGTCGACGCGAAAGGTGCGCACCCCCTCGCCGATCCAGAACAGGACAGTGTCGCGCAACTCCGCCCATAGGCTCTCACGATCGGGATTGTCGAAATCGACGTTGACGATGTCTTCGTATTTTTTCGGGGGGTTCTCGGCGTATTTGATCGTGCCGTCGGGGCGAAAGCGAAACCATTGGGGATGTTCGCGCACCCACGGGTGGTCGGGGGCGCATTGGACCGCGAAGTCGAGCGCAACCTCGATCCCGTGCGCCGCCGCGGCCCGCACGAAACGGCGGAAATCGGCGAGCGTGCCGAGACCGGGCTCGATCGCCCGATGCCCGCCCTCTTGCCGAACCGATCGCATACGGGCTGCCCGGATCGCCGGGTTGCGCCACGGCGGTATTGTCCCTGCCTTTGCGGTTCACCCGGCCGATGGGATGGATCGGCACGAGATAGACCACATCGAACCCGAGTGCCGCGATCTCCGGCAGCCGCGCAATGCAATCGTCGAAGCTGGCGCTCTTGCCGGGCTCGCGACCCTGGCTGCGTGGAAACATCTCGTACCAGGCGGCAAAGCGCGCCGCCTCGCGGTCGACCACGATCTCGAGCTCTCGCGGATACCGCATAACGCCTTCGCGCGGCGCGGCGCGCGCCATCACTTCGCGGCTTGTCGAGGACAACAATAGCGCGGCCTGGCGGGCGGCTGCCGCCGCCCTCAAAATCGCGCAGCAACTCGCGGATTTTGGACGCGTCGCCGGCTTCGGCCTCCGGCAGCGCCGCCTCGACGATCGCCCGGCCCTCCTCGAGCTCGAGCGCGACGTCCTGACCGGCTTCACGTTTTTTCTCGAATTCCTCGCGCCAGCTCTCGAAGCGGTCGGTCCAAGCTTCGATCGTGTAACGCCACAGCCCGACCCGATCGAGATCAAAGCGCCCGACCCAGCGGTCGTTGTCGAAAAAGGTCAGCGGCGCTTCGCACCACGGGCCATCCTCGTGGCGGTATTTGACGATGGCGCGCAGCTTGTCGTGCCCGTCGCGAAACAAATCGGCCCAAACTTCGAAGGTATCGCCCACGATCCTTTTGACCGGGTAGCGGCCACCATCAAGTTCCGGATACACATCCTCGATTGCGATCCTTGCTTCCGGCCGCCACAGCGCATGCATACCGGCCGCGTGTCGGGTTTCCACGCTGTCCGCACGCAACACCCGCACCCCGAGCGGCTCGACCATCGGCCCAGTCGGGGGCAAACAGGTTTCAGACCCCTTAGCAACCACATCCGGCGTTATCTCACGTGAGCGGCGAGAGGTCCCGATTGACCACGATAAAGGCACGGTCGTCACCGCTCTCGGTCCGGCGCTCCAGCACCACCAGATCGTCGGCAGGCGCCGTCCAGCCGCCGTTGCGGACCCTCCTCGTTCAAGGCCGGGATCGCCCGCTTCATCGCATTGACCTCGGCGATGAATTCGCTGAGATCAAAGCGCTTGGACTCAACCGTCTTGGCCTGACCCGTCACCACCTCGAACCGCCGCGCCCAGCCGTATTCGAACCCCATCGGCATCAGTACGCCGGTCGAATACGCCGCGGTAAAGGCATAAGCTTGGCGATAACGTGGCTCGATCTCGCTTTCTGGAATGCCCGCGGAGCGCAACTCGGTCACCAGCCGCTCGGTATCGTGGCTCTCGGGAAAGCCGATCGACGGTGCGATATGGCGAAATGCTTCATACTGCTCGAGCAGCCACGGGCTTTTGAAATCCCACCACTTGACGCTGTTGTAAAGGTAGTCGAACCCGGCCCCGGCCAGCGCCAGCACCGCTTCCTTTGGCGCCCCCACGGTTTCGGCGCAAAACACCACATCCGGCGCTGCCGCCTTGGCGACGCCGGTCAGGCCGCGCCACACCTCGGCCGGCACCTTATAGGCCGCATCGCAACGAAAGCCGGCAAAGCCTAGTCCCAGATAGTGGCGCACCAGATCCTGGAAATAGGCCATGATCTGGCCGCGCTGCGGCGCGCGGTAATCGAGTTCGGCGAGATCGCCCCAGACAGTCTTGCGCGTCGGGTCGGCGGGGTCGGTCGCGTAAGGAGAGACAATTTCACCCTTGACGTCGTGGGCGAACCAGCCGGGATGGGCGGTGACCAGCTCGCTGTCTTTCGAGGTGTGATTGATGACGAGATCCATGATCACGCGCAGCCCTTGTGCGCGCGCTTCCTTGGTGAAGTCGCTCAGCAATGCATCGTCGTCGGCTGGTTCATCCCCGCGAAAACGCGGGTTCAGCCGGTAATAGTCCTTGACGGCGTAGAGGCTGCCGGAGAACCCCGGATAGTGGAACGGGTTGACGTAAACCGCATTGAACCCCATCGCCGCGATCCGCGGCAGATGCTCCTGCCACTGCCGCACCGTGCCGGCCAAGCGTCGGAAAGAGGTTGTAGATGCGCAGACCTTCACGCGGCGCACCGGTCCCGTCTTCGTGCAGGGTCGAGCGTCGCAATCATCCGACACCAAATGTGAACCAGCGTTGGTTCGCGCAACATATCATCGCCGGCAAAGGTTCCCGCGGACCTTCGCTCCAGTCGCGCCGCGGCCGGCGCCGATCGGCGAGCCGCCGGTTGCGCGACATCCGATCCGCGCGCAGCCGCCAAGCGGCGATCAGGCCTCGACCCGATCGATAATGGCGCCGGTCGGGCCGAAACAGGCGGCGAGCAAGCGGCCGCCGTGCCCGGCGCCGCTGTCGAGCGATACCGCAAATTCGCGTTCGACAAGGCCGCGCCGCTGGCGGTCGATGCCTCTGACAACGCGCCCGAACTCCTCGAACCGGGCGGTCATATCGAGAATATCCGCGCGGCCCCACCAGAACGCGTCACCTTGCGCGGTAAGCTTGCGGGTCGGGTCGATCGCGGCATGGACGAAGAGCAGGCCGCGATCTTCGGTGAAGGCGGCATGGCGCAGCGCCGAAAGCAGATTGATGTGACCCGGGGTTGCGTTCATCGCGCTGCGCAGCGCGCCGGTCCAGCGGGTGATCGTGCGCGGGCCGTCACGGGTGGCGGCAAAACCCTGCCGCAAATCGCCGCCATAGGCGCGCACCGTCGCCCCGACGCCGGCCTTGACCATCCACGTCAACACCTCGCCGGGGTTGGGAGCAAATTGGAGCTCCAACAGCTTTTGCCACATCTCCTCCTGCGTCCCGCGCAGAAAGACCACATTACAGGCAAAGCCGCGCTGGCGCCCGAGAACCCGCCGGCGAAAATCGAGCAACTCATCGAGCGTGGCGCGCACCGCCTCGCCATGACCGAGATAATTGCCGAGATAAACGACCTGGTCGCCCTCGCGAAAGCGCTCGCTGATCAAATCATGCAAGCGGACGAGACGCTGCGCCTCGGCATGGATGGCGGCGATGGCCCACACCCGCCGGGCAGCTCGCAGGCGTGCAAACGGCTGCGGCCGCCGCGGCCCGTTCACGCCGCGCCGCGCCCCGCTAGCGGGTGCCGCGGCGCTGCTTAGGCGGTCAGCAATTGCTCGACCCGCTGGGTCGCGGTCGTCTCGTCGATGCGCTCGACAGCGGCGAACTCGCGCACGAAGCGGTCGAGCGCTGCCTGGTAGATCTGCCGTTCACTGTAGGACTGCTCGGGCTGGCCGACATTGCGATAAAGGTCGCGAACCACCTCGGCGATCGAGCCCGGATCGCCAGAGGCGATCTTGGCCTGGTATTCCTGGGCGCGCCGGCTCCACATCGTGCGCTTGGCCCGGGAACGGCCGCGCAGTTTGGCGAGCGCGGCGTCCATCTCCTTGCGGCTCGACAATTTCCGCAAGCCCGAGGCTTTGGCCTTGGCCAGCGGCACCCGCAACGTCATTCTGTCCTTGTCAAACGCCACCACGAACACGCTGAGTGTGGACCCCGCGATCTCTTGTGTCTCGATGCCGGTGATTTTGCCCACCCCATGGGTCGGATACACGACGAGGTCACCCGTAGAGAATAGAGGCTTTTCCAACGTCATGTCCGTCTCTCACAATCGACCCGAGAGGTAATGCCGGGACGCTTCGGCCCGTTGCCGCACCGCGGCGACGGCACCGTCACAACTCGACGAAGAGCGCGGAACCGGAGGGGAACGCGTTAATCGCAGCGCAAACAGAATACCATGAAAAGCCAGTCGAATGCCAGCGGGTCACGCATGCCCGCAGTGCATATCGTGCGATGCCCCGCCTTTTCCCGCATCGCACTCGTCAGCTGCCGCCGGGTTTGGGGCTGAACTGCGTCTGGTATTTGTCTGGCACGTCCTTCCACGCGTCGGCGTCTTCGGGATAGGGCTTTTTGCGGGTGATGTTGGGCCAGCTCGCCGCATATTCGCGGTTCAGCTCGACCCATCGCTCGGCCTCCTGCTCGCTGTCGGGGATGATCGCGTCGACCGGGCATTCCGGCTCGCACACCCCGCAATCGATGCACTCATCGGGGTGAATCACCAGCATGTTCTCGCCCTCGTAGAAACAGTCGACGGGGCAGACCTCCACGCAGTCCATATACTTGCAGCGGATGCAGGATTCGGTGACGACATAGGTCATGGTGGTGACTTCTTCTCCTGAACTTCGACCGCCGGTTCGGTGCGGCGCGGCGGATCACGCCGTCGCGTCGAGTCCCAGCCGCCCGAGAACACGCTGCCGCGCCATTCCGCGCTCACGATCGGGTACGTATATAAGTCCGCTGACGCGGCGCAGCAGGCTGTCCTCGTACTGATCGAGCACACCGTCCGCATAGGCGACTTCCCACAGCATCTCGACCAGCTCGACGCGCTGCTCGAAGGAAAGCCGCTCGTTGATGATTCGGGTAAGGTGGAACAGCTCGGCGGCGCGGCCGGCCTCGCGTTCGCCGGCGGCGAGCAGCGCCCGTGCCTCGTCATGCGACAGTTCGAAGCGGCGCTCGAGCATTTGTTTGATGACCGCCCGTTCCCCTTCGTCGAAATGGTCGTCGCTGTGGGCCGCCTCGACAAGCAGCGCGGTCAGGGCGAGCTGCAGCCCGTCCTGTGGCCCCTCTGAACCGTTGGGCGCGGCGCCGGTCAACCACGCGAGAAGGCTCTCGATCATGGCTCTTTGCCTAACATGCCGAGCCCTGAGGGGCAACCCCACGTGGTTTGGGGTCTTGCTGCTTCGGCCGTTCCCCATCTGCCCGGTCGGCGCGGGGGAAATGAACCAGCGCACCCGGCCGTTGTGGTGGCGAACGCGATAACAGGTGCGGCCCTTGAGCAAGCGCGGCAGTATTCTCGTTCTCCATTTCGTCGGTCAGATGCCGCTCGCCGGCATTGCATGGCAGGCGCTCCACTACCTCCTCGGCCTGCAACAGCTCGGTTACGAGGTCTGGTATATCGAGGATGGCGGGGCCAACCCCTATGATCCCCGCGCCGCCAGCGTCATGATGGCGTGCGACTACAATGTCGCCTATCTCCGGCGCGCGATGGAGCGCCATGGGCTCGCAGGACGCTGGGCCTATTGGGACGCGATCAACGATGTGTGGCACGGGCTGCCCCGCGAGCGAGTACAGCGGCTCTACGCCGAGGCGGACGGGCTGATCAATCTGTGCGGCGCCACCCGGCTGCGCGAAGAACATCTCGCCTGCCCGGTCCGCATCATGATCGACACCGATCCGGTCTACGAGCAGATCAAATATGCCAAGACCGACCTCGCGGCCCGCGCCTACCTCGACGCGCACACTCACTTTTTTACCTATGGCGAGAATTTGGGTGCGGCCGATTGCCCGGTGCCGCTATCCGGGATCCCGTGGCGCCCGACCCGGCCGCCGGTGATGCCCAGCCTGTGGCCGGTGGCGGAGGGCGCGCCCCGTTGCTTCACCACCGTCGCCACTTGGGAGAACAAAGGAAAGGACATCGAATTCGCCGGCTCACGCTACGTCTGGTCGAAGCATGTGAATTTTCTGCGGTTTCTCGACCTCCCGCGCCGCCGGCCCGAGACTTGCTTTGCGCTGGCGATGGATCCCGCTGACGCCCAGGTGCGTGAGCAGGTCACCGGCGCGGGCTGGACCCTCATCGATCCCGCCCCGCTCTCGGCCGGCATGGCGCCCTATCGCGACTTCATTGCCGGCTCGCGCGGCGAATTCACCGTCGCCAAGGACATCTATGTTCGGCCGAACAGCGGCTGGTTCAGCGATCGCAGTGTCTGCTATCTCGCCGCCGGGCGGCCGGTCGTGACGATGCGCACCGGGTTCAGCAAATTCTACCCGGTCGGGCGCGGCCTATTCGAATTTTCGAGCGCGGACGAGGCGCTCGCCGCCATCGACGCGGTCGCCGCCGATTACGCCGGGCACAGCCGTGCGGCACGGGCGCTGGCCCAGGAGTATTTCGCCGCCGAGCGCGTCATCGGCGAATTGATGGCGGCGGCCGGACTGTAAAAATCATCCGCGTCAACCGTGGGCGAAACCCTCGAACAAATGAGGGATTCGGCGGATGTCGGACAACAGCTCGCGTTGCAGCTCCGGCGGCGTGCCGGCCGGGAAACCGATCTCGATCGAATCAGCGAGGCCGCCATAGCGTGAGGCGATCGCCTGAGCGATGTCGCGATAAGCGCCGACGGCGGCAAAAAGGCGCACGACGTCGTCCGACACCTCCGCCGGCATCTCGTTCCAGCGGCCCTCGACGGATAGGCGATGGAGCTTCGCGCCGACGTCGTCGAGCCCATGCAATGACAGGATCGGGCTGTAGGTGCGGGTCGAGGCGTAAAAGGCGATGCGTCGGCGCGCCCGGTCGATCGCCGCAGCGACAGCTTCCTCGTCGGGACCGGTAGCGACAAATCCGCCGCCGTGGAGATCGAAATGCGCCCGGGAGCGCCCTCCTCGCCGCATCCCCTCGCGAATCTCCGGCAGGCACACCTCGTCGAGATAACGGCGCGAGCACAGCGGGTGCAGGCGCACCCCGTCGCCCACCTCGCCGGCGAGGCGCAGCATGGCCGGCCCGACCGCGGCGATCGTCACCGGCACCGGTGCCAGCCCGGTCGGTTCCGGCGAGAAATCCGGCGTCATCAGGCTGAGCCGGTAATGCTCGCTCTGATAGTCGAGCCTCTCGCCGGTTTCCCAGCAACGCCACACCGCGCGCAGCGCGCCGATGTAGTCGCGCAGGCGGGGCGCAGGCGGACTCCATGGAACACCAAAGCGTCTTTCGTTATGGCCTTTGACCTGGCTGCCGAGCCCGAGAACGAACCGCCCGTTCGAATTCGCGTGCAGATCCCAGGCCAGGCTCGCCATAACCGTAGGGCTGCGTGGAAACGCGACGGCGACCGACGTCGTCAACTCGATCCCGGTGGTGGCGAGCGCGGCGAAGGCGAGCGGCGTAAAAGGCTCGTGGCCGAGCTCGACCGTCATCACCGCGTTGAAGCCGGCCGTCTCCGCCGCGGCGGCGAATGGTCCGGCTTCGCGCCAATCCCGGATCGGCAGGGTGGTAAAGACCCGCATCAGCGCGCCGGCACGGCCGCCCGCTGTTCGCCGCCGCCCGCTGCCCGCGCCATCACGAGAATCAGAAACAGCGAGAACCACAAGGTCCCTTGCCACCATTCCTGCCAGATGCCGTAGGTGGCGAAAGAGGCGACAAAGCCGGTCGCCAGACTGCCGCCGGTGGCCGCGGCCAACAGGCGCGGCCAACAGGCGCGGGCAAGCGCGAGCCAGGCGCAAGCGGCCAGCAGCGCCAACAGCACCGCACCCGGCACGCCGAGCTCGAGCCAGAGCTGAAGAGGAGCATTGTGCGGATGGAGCGGCAGCCAGGTCGCGCCCGCTTCGATCGGGTCCTTCCCGCCGGGGATCGCGCGCGACGAGTCGAGCCCCCAGCCGGCGAGCGGGTGCTCGGCGATCCGGTCGCCGACAAAGGACCAGATCAGCAGCCGGTGCCCGGCCGAAAACTTCACCGCATCCGCCGTGGCGACGAGATCGGACACGCGTTCGAGCCGGGCAAAGGTCAGTGGCGCGCTGATGACGACGAGGATCGAGACCAGCGCCGCCGCCCGCGCCGCGCGGGCGCGCCAGTAGTAACACAGAAACGCCATCGGCAGCCCGGCGGCGAGCGCGAACTTTGCCGCCGTCCCGGCGAGCGCGCACACCGTCGCGACGGCAACAGCCGCGAACAGCAGGCCGGCCGCCCGGCGCCCGCGCTCGACGATCACCGCGCTCACCGGCAGCAGCAATATCGCCAATGTGACCGACGCCTGGTTCAACCAGGCGTCTTGATAAAAGCGGTCCGAAAAAGGCTTGCTCAGCGCCCCGTGGGTGGCGAGATCGACTGTCGCCAAGGCTATTCCCAGGATGCAGCCGGCAACCAGGAACGCGGTCAGCCGGCGCGGCGCCGAGATCAGCTCGGCCGCAACCGCCAGCGCCAGACCGGCGGCGAAAATGCCGGCGAGCCGGGCCGCTTGATCGAGCGAGCGCAGCGGATCGATCGCCCAGATGGCCGAGGCGGCTCCCCCAAACCAACAGCAACCCGATCAGCACCGCCGGAACGGCGAGACCGGGGCGCCAGACCGGACGGTTCGAGCATAGAACCAGGCCGGCGGCAAACAGCCCGGCGACCGAGGCCAGCGGCGCGACGCCCCGCGGCGCCAGGACGAGCAGCGGAAGAAACAGCAGAGCCGCCGCGTCGAGACCGGTCTCCAAGCCAATCGCCAAGTGCCCGACGGTGGCCCAGGCTGAGGCGCGCGGCCCGGAACGGCCGCCCGCCGTCTCGGAAGGTCTGCCGCTTCGCACGCTAGGGTTGGATGTCGATCGCCGAGAAGAAGAAGGCAATCTCCCGCGCCGCGTTCTCGGGAGAATCGGAGCCATGCACCGAATTCGCCTCGATCAACTCGGCGAAATCCTTGCGGATCGTGCCCGACGCGGCCGCGGCCGGATCGGTGGCGCCCATGATTTCCCGGCTCAGCGCCACCGCATCCGGTCCTTCGAGCACCTGGACGACGATCGGGCCCGAAATCATGAAGGCGACGAGCCCGCGATAAAACGGACGCTCGGCGTGGACCTCGTAAAAGCTCTCGGCCTGCGCCTCGGTCAGCCTGATGCGCTTCTGGGCGACGATGCGCAGCCCGCGGCGCTCGAAGCGATCGTTGATCGCCCCGGTCAAATTGCGCCGCGTCGCATCCGGCTTGAGGATCGACAGCGTCCGTTCGATGGCCATCGGCACCTTCACGATCGGCGAGAAGCCGCGGGGTTATAGCCCTCCGCCGGCCTCGTCGGCAATCCGCGGCGCGCCGCCGTCCGATCATCCTCGGCGCTCCCATCCCGCGGCGGTCTGTTGCCAATAGGTCAAGCCGTGACCCGCCTCGCGGGCGCGGCGCCAGCGCTCGCGCGCGGCTTCGACCGCGCTGTCGTCGTTGCCGTCGAACATGTCGGCGCAGCGGGCAAAGGACGACAGATCGCCGGCCTCGACACCGTCGACCAGCACCAGCATTGTCGCCTGGTTCGGGTTTTCGTCGCGGTCTGCGAGCCAAATCGGCTGGATCGCTGCGTTGCCGTCGCGGGCCGAACCGTGCGGCAGAAAGCTCGCCTCGTCGTAAGTCCACAATATTGCGTCGAGTTGCGCCACGCGCTCGGCCGAGCCGGCTCTGACGACGATCGGATGGCCTTCCGCCCGCGCCCGCTCGATGAGCTTGGGCAGTGCCCGCTCGAGCGGCGTCGACAGCAGATGGTAAAAGCCGATCTCGGCCACCGCTACTAATCTTTTTCGTAATGCTGAGCCACAAAGCGATCGAGCAGCCGCACGCCAAACGCCGTCGCACCCTTGGGCACGGTTGCGGCGTCCTTGCTCGACCACGCCATGCCGGCGATATCGAGATGCGCCCACGGGACCTTGTCGACGAAACGCTGCAGGAACTGCGCAGCGGTGATGCTGCCGGCGGCGCGTCCGCCGCCGATGTTTTTGACGTCGGCGGCGTCACTGTCCATCTCGCGGTCGTAGCTGTCGGCGAGCGGCAGACGCCAGACCTCCTCGCCGACCGCCTTGCCGGCCTCGGTCAGCCGCGCCGCCAGCTCGTCGTCATTGGCGAAAAGCCCGGCGCGGTGGTGCCCGAGCGCCACGATGATGGCGCCGGTCAGGGTCGCGAGGTCGATCATCAGCCGCGGCTTGAAGCGGTCCTGGCAATACCACATGGCGTCGGCCAGAACGAGCCGGCCCTCGGCGTCGGTATTCAGGACTTCGATCGTCTGGCCCGACATCGAGGTGACGATGTCGCCCGGGCGCTGTGCTGTGCCCGACGGCATGTTCTCGACCAGACCGACGACGCCGACTGCGTTCACCTTGGCCTTGCGCGCGGCGAGCAGCCGCATCAGGCCGATGACCACCGCCGAGCCCGCCATGTCCCATTTCATGTCGCCCATGCCGGCGGCCGGCTTGATCGAGATGCCGCCGGTGTCGAAGGTGACGCCCTTGCCGATGAAGGCGAGCGGCGCGCCGTGCTTGCCCTCGTCGCCGGCGCCGCGCCATTCCATGACGACCAAGTCGCGGCGGCCTGGCGCTGCCTTGCGCCACGCCGAGCAGCGCGCCCATTCCGAGCTTCCGCATGGCCTTCTCGTCGAGAACCTCGACCTTGACGCCGAGCTCCTCGAGCGTTCGCGCCTGGTCGGCGAGCGTCTCGGGATAAATCACATTGGCCGGCTCCGAGACGAGGTCGCGGGTAAAAAACACTGCCTCGACCGTCTTTTCGAGCGGCCGATAGGCCCGCTTCGCCGCGCCCGCTTGATCCGTCGACACGGTCAGCCGGGCCAGGGAGGGTTTCTGTTCGGGCTTCTGCTTCGTCTTGTATTTGTTGAAGCGATAGGACCGCAGCTGCGCGCCAAAGGCGATTTCGGCCGCCGCCTCGGCGGCGCCGATCGGGGCCTCGTCGGTAATGTCGACGAATACCGTCGCCTCGGTTTCCCCGGCGCCGTCGAGATGTGCGGCAAGCGCGCCGCCGAGCTCCTCGAAGACGCGGTCGGCGGCTTGGTCGACCTTGCCGAGCCCGGCGAGAACGATTCGGCTCAGCGTCAGGTTTGCCGGCGCCACGATCGGCAGCAGCTCGCCCTTTTTGCCGCTAAAGCGCGCGGCCTGGGCGAGCGCGCGAGCAATCGCACCTCCGGTCGCTTCATCGAGCCGACGGGCGGCCGGCGTCAAAATCCGCTCCTCCCATATTCCTGCGACCGCAGCGCCGGAATGGGGCAGGTCCGGCTCGGCAAAGCTGATTTTCATCGCGTGACCTCGGGCTGTCGTCGCGGCGGCGCAACGGCCGACCGCGGCATGGGGCGAACTTGGCCGATAGATATATTTGAGCGCGCCGGCCGGCGCCAGAGAGCAGCGAGCAACAACATCGGTTCGCCGGGCAGATCCGCGGCTTGGCCCGCGCGGGGCCTCCGAAGCATCGCCAGACGACCTCGAGGCGCGGTCCGTCGATTGGATCGAATGGGCCGGCTAATTGATCGCGGGACGCGGCAAGAGCACGGCGCGCGCCGTGCGTTGGGGGACGACCCGATAGAGTCGATAGGTTTCGATGATGATGCCGCCGGTTTCGCGTGCCGCCTTCCCGATCTCCATGGCCGCACTCCACTCTGGCTCGCCGATGGGCGTGGCGCGATGCTCGGGTACCACCAGAATGCCGGTCATGCCGTCGACCGCCGCCGCCGGCAAGTTGAAGCTCGACCACCGCGGCCCGATGGCGATCACCGGCACGCCGGGGAGGGAGTCGCGCGCCAATTCGGCAGCAAGGCTATATTGGTCCGCTGCGACGAAACTCGCGCCGGTGCGGCGGCGCGAGTCTTCCACGGCGGCGGCGAGACTGGGCCAACCACCCATTTGCAGCGCGATGGGATCGAGCTTGGTCGGCAGCGACAGCGGCGTGAACGCCGCCTGAACGTAGACGGCGCCGGTGATAAAAAGGCCGAGCGCGATCGCCGGAATTCGCAGGCGGCGCCAGAACCGCCCGCTCAGTCCCGCCGCCGCGACCGCCGCGGCGGGATAGAGGATCGCGGGCCAATTCGCCTGGACCCGATCCCCGACCGCATGCTGTACGAACACCAGCGCGGGCAATAGGCTCAGGACTGCGAGCAAGGTCCAGGCCGGATCGCGTTTGCGCCAAGCGGTACGCGTGGCGAGTGCGACGCCGGCCACGCAGAACAAGAAAACCAGCGGCGTGACAACGGCAATTTGGCCGCCGAAAAGTTCGAGCAGGTATCCCGGCGCCCGGTCCGGCGACCAATGGGCGAACCGCCCGCCCTGTCTCACGAAGCTGACCCATTCATGCGTGGCATTCCACCACAGCACCGGGGTAACGATGACCAGCGCCAGTGCCGCGCCGGCATAAGGCTCGGGCCGCCGCAGCCATGGTCGCCCTGCCGTCGCCAGCCATGTCCCGATGCCGAGCGCCAGCAGCATCGCGGTGTACTTGCTGATTGCGGCGAGGCCGACGAATAGGCCGACCACCAGCCACCAGACGCCCGAGCCGCCGGCGATAATTCGCGCCATTGCCCACATGGCGCATATCCAGAACAGCAGCAACGGCGAATCGGGGGTCATGACGATCGCTCCGGCGCCGACCAGGAGCGTGGCGTTCAGCAGCAAGACCGCCATCATGCCGGCGTTCCGACCGGGCAGCAGGCGGTCTGCCGCATCCCACAGCAGCACCGAACCGAGTGCGGCGGAAAACGGCCCGAACAATCGGACTCCGAGCGCGGAATCGCCGGCGAGCCAGGTTCCGGCGCGAATCCAAAACGCCACCATCGGAGGGTGGTCGAAATAGCCCGTCGCCAACGCCCGCGACCAGATCCAATAATAGGCCTCGTCGGGCGCCAACGGCAGCGAGGCGGCCAGCGCCAACCGCAACATCGTCAGCAGCGCGAGCGCGGCCGCCACCGCGGCAACTGGCGAAACAGAACGGATGGCGAGGGGCGCGAAACGCGCGCGATCGACGCCGTCGCGCCCCGGCAATCCTGGCGCAGGGCGCGCGGCGAGGGTGTCGGCGGAAGCCGGTGGCGCGCCGATTGCGCCCACCGACGACACGGTCGGCTCGGACGGTTCCGCGGAGAAATTTACCAATGCCGGGAAATTCCCCCAAGGCACGTTTCGAACGAACCGCCTACAGGCGGCGCGGCTTCCTGCAGACTGACGGCCGGGTCGACGGATCGCGGAGACGCCTCTGGCCGGACTCGGGTGGCCTCCCTATGATCGCGCGACGATGACCACCCTCAGCCGCTACATACTACGACAGTGTTTTGGCGTCATGGTTTTCGTGACCGCCGCTCTCAGCGCCGCGGTCTGGCTCGCCCAGTCGCTCACATTGATCGACCTGATCGTCAATCGCGGTTTGTCGGTCGATGTTTTCATTTACCTGGCGGTCCTGATTCTGCCCCGGTTTATCGACATCGTGCTGCCGATCGGCGTCTTTATCGCGGTGCTTTTCACCTTCAACCGATTGAGCACGGAGAGTGAGCTCGTGGTCATGCGTGCGGCGGGGTTGAGCCCGCTGACGCTGGCCAAGCCGGTGCTGATCCTGTCGGGGATAGCCTTTGTCCTTTCTGATGAGCCTGTCGGCCTACCTCCTGCCGGTGGCCGACCGGGCGTTCAGAGATCTGCAGTTCGAAATCCGCAATCGCTTTATCTCGAGCCTGATCCAGGAAGGCACCTTCACCACGGTCTCGGACAAGCTGACTTTCTATATCCGCAGCCGCGAGCCCAATGGCGATGTCGCCGGTCTCTTGATCAACGACAGCCGCGACCCACAGCGCCCGGTCACGATCCTCGCCGAGACGGCTGCCTTTGTCGATACGCCGACCGGCCCCCGCATCATCATGGTAAATGGTGACCGCCAGCAGTTCGACCCCCAGACCCGTAAGCTTTCGATCCTGACCTTCGCGCGCTACACGCTCGACCTCGACACGTTGCAGGATCCTTCGGTCGTCCGGCTGCGCTTGGCCGAGGAGCGGTTTCTCCCCGATCTATTTTTTCCGCCTAAGCAATTGGATCCCTTCCTGCGCCACAGCTTTATCATGGAGGGTCACCAGCGCATCCTGATCCCGCTCTCCGTGTTCAGTTTTGCGCTAATCCCGATCGCCTGCCTGTTGCCTGGGGAATTCAACCGCAGAGGTCAGGTCAAACGCGTCATTCTGGCAATCACCGCCGCGTTTTTGTTTCAAACGACCGCCCTCGGTGTCGACGACCTCGCCGGCCGCTTTGCGCCGGCGATCCCGCTGATGTACGCGATCGATTTGTTGCCGTTCGCCGTCGGGATCGCAAGCCTGCTCTCCGAACGGCTCCGGTTCGGCTGGCGCTGGCCGCCGCTCGCCGAAATCAGCGCGCGCTGAGACCCCAGGGATGTGAAAGGGCGATTGTCGGTGCAGCTCGCGAAGACCCTGTCCGCCTATATCGCCCGCCAGTTCTTTGGGTGGTTCTGCGGTGTCTTCGGGGCGATGGCGATCATCACCTTTCTGGCCGACTACATCGAGCTGCTTCGCCGCGGCGGATCGAGGGTGCAGGCGACCCTGGGGGTGTTGTTCGAGATGGCGATCCTGCAGTCGCCCCAGACCGCGCAGGAGGTGCTGCCGTTTGCCGTCCTGTTCGGCACAATTCTCGCCTTCTGGCGGCTGACCCGCAACAATGAGCTCGTGGTGGTGCGAGCTGCTGGGGTCTCAGTCTGGCAATTTCTGACCCCGGCAGTGCTGGTGGCGCTGCTCGTCGGCATTTTCGCGGTGACGGTCTTCAATCCGATCGCCTCAGTGGCGCAGGCGGGCTTTGAAAGGCTCGAAAGTCGCATCCTGCATCACGAGTCCGACGAGCCGTCATTATCGAACGCGGGTTTGTGGCTGCGCCAGAGCGACGAGGCCGGCAACCAGATCATCATCCATGCCGGCAAGCTGGCCTCGCCGAATCTGGTGCTTGACAACGTTACGCTGTTCTTTTTCAACGACCTGACCCAATTCACCTCGCGCATCGACGCGCGCACAGCGCGGCTCGAAACCGGCGACTGGCTGATCGAGGACGGTACGCGGTGGCTGCCCGACCAGCCGCCCCAGCCCCTGGCCCGGTGGCGCTTGCCGACTCAGCTGACGCCGCGCAAGATCGCAGAGAGCTTCGCCTCCCCGGACACGATGTCGTTTTGGGAATTGCCGAGCTTCATCGCGCTGCTCGAGCAATCGGGCTTTCCGGCGCAGCGCCATCGCCTGCATTACAACGTTTTGCTCGCCCGTCCGTTTTTGTTGTGCGCGATGGTTCTGGTCGCGGCAACCTTCAGCCTGCGCATGCAAAGGCGCGGCGGCGCCATCGCGATGATCGTCGGCGGCGTCGTCGCCGGGTTTCTACTATACGTCCTGTCGGACGTCGTCTTCGCCCTCGGAATCTCGGCAAAGGTGCCCGTTGTGCTCGCGGCCTGGACCCCGACCGGGATCAGTCTGATCTTCGGCGCCTCGATGCTGCTCCATTTGGAAGACGGCTGATGGGAAGGAGCCGCAGCCTCGATCGCCATCGGCTCCCCCCCTATTCGACCTCGTGGCAGCGACTCGCCTACGCGCTGCTTGGCTGTTTTGCCCTGGCGGTCGCGGCAGTTCCGGCCGCCGCCCAACTCGCGGTGACGCGTGGCGCAAAGCAGAATCCGAATGCCCCGATCGCTGTCCGCGCCGACGAGATCGAGTACAACCAGGATCTCGCGCTGACGATTGCCCGCGGGCACGTCGAAATCTCGCAAAACGGCGAGGTACTGCTCGCCGATACGGTCACCTACAACCAGCGCACCGACACCATTACGGCATCGGGCAATGTCAGCCTTTCCGAGCCCACCGGCGAGATCGTGTTTGCCGACTACATGGAGCTGCGCAATGCGATGAACGAGGGGTTCGCCAAGGATGTGCGCATGCTGCTCGCGGATCACTCCAGGCTCGCGGGCAACACCGTGCGCCGCACCAACGGCAACCGCACCGAGCTGCGGCGCGCGGTCTACTCGCCTTGCGACTTGTGCAAGAGCGATCCGAGCGCGCCGCCTGCATGGCAACTGCAGGCCCGCGAGATCGATCACGACAAAGAGCTCAAGCTGGTTGAATTCCGCGACGTCTCTATGGAAATCGACGGCTGGCCGGTCTTTTACAGCCCGTACATGTCGACTCCCGACCCTACGGTCAAGCGCGCGACCGGGTTTCTGCCACCGTATTTCGGCGGCTCGAGCACCGTCGGGGCGCAGATAACGGTCCCTTATTTCATAGTGCTCGGGCCGGACAAGGATCTGACCCTGGCGCCGCGCATTACCACCAAGGCGGGCCCGCTGCTGGCGGGCGAGTACGAACAGCGTTTTGGCGACGGCTTTCTCGATGCTACCGGCAGCATCAACCGCAGCAATCCGAACGGAAGCGAGGGCCCCGGGGACGACGAGATTCGCGGCCACATCAACGAGCACAGCGTGTTCGATCTCGACGACACCTGGCGTACCGGCCTCGACGTGCAGCGCGTCTCCGATCAGAGCTATTTGCTGGAATTCGGCTTTGGCAACCCGCTGTTGAACGCCGAAATCAGCCGCGCCTACCTCGAAGGGTTCGACGCGCACGGCTCGACCGATGTCGACGCCTATGCATTTCAGCCGCTGCTGCCCGGCCTCGGAACCTCGACCCAGCCGATTGTGCTCCCGGTCATCAACCGCAACTGGCAAAGCGATCCCGACCAACTCGGCGGCCGGTGGAATCTGAACGCCAATCTTCTCGACATTGTCCGCGACGTCGGCACGCAAACAAGGCGCATATCGCTCGGCCCGGAATGGGAACGCACTTTCCGCGACGGCATCGGCGGGCAATATCAGTTCTCCGCCAGCGTCCGCGGCGACGGCTATTGGGTCAACGATCTGAGCCCGCAGTCGAACCCGGACCTGCCCTCCGCCTTCTTCCCGATAAATGGTGTACCGGCCACCGAGCCGACCAACCCGAATTTTCTGACCGGTCGCGTCTTCCCGCAGGTCGGGCTCAAATGGAGCTACCCGCTGATCCACCCGGGCCAAACGCTGACGCCATTGGTCGAGCCGATCGTCGGCATTTACGCCGGCCCCGATGGCGGCAACCAGCGCAGGATCCCGAACGAGGACAGCCTCTCCTTCGACTATGACGATTCGCTGTTGTTTCGCCCGGACCGTCTAGCCGGCTACGATCTCCTCGATACCGGCCAGCGGGTCGATTACGGCCTAAAACTCGGCCTCTACGACAATACCGGGGGCAACTACCGAGTACTGATCGGGCAGAGCTACCGGGCGGAGACCAATCCTTTTCTGCCGCCGGGCTCGGGCGCCGAAACGCGGCTTTCCGATGTTGTCGGGCGAGTCGTGCTGTCGCCCAGCTCCTATCTCGACCTGATCTATCGCTTCCGCCTCAGCGGCACCGACTTGAGCTACCGCGAACAACAGGCCACGATCAGCACCGGGCCGACGAACCTCAAGGTCGGCGTCACTTACATCCTGGTGCCCGCGCAGGTCGCCGAGCGACGTGGTAACCGAACCCGACCACCGGCACAACCGTCCTCTACGGTAAACAGGAGCAGCTTTCGCTGTCGGCCACGGCAAAGATGACACGCTATTGGTCGCTCCAGGGAAGCGAGACGGTGAATCTGACCAGCAGTTCAAACCTGGTCAACGGGGTGGTGACGCCACAGGCGAGCAGCAACAGCCTCTATGCTTCGATGTCTGCGATTTATCAGGACGAGTGTATGGCCTTCGTCGGCTCGTTGACCCAATCGGGGATACGCAACGGCGCCGTCACCCCGGGGATCAGCGTGCTTTTCAGCGTGGTATTCAAGAATCTCGGCGAGGTCGGCGGCAACGTCGCGACGCTCGGCGGCGGGTAGTCGCAAAATATGGATTTGCGGCGACCCCGGATCCGCCGGCGGCCGTTCGCGCTGGCGACAAAACCTTCCGGAAAGTGTAGGGTGCGGTGTTCGTCAGGGGGCACGGAGCTGGGCTGATCCATGAAGGGAATCCGTTGGTTTTGCGTTCTTATGATCGTTCTCTGCGGGGTTTCGCGGGCGCAGACGACGGCGGCTGCGGCCTCGCCGCGGGGGCCGGCAGCGCCAGCGCCCGGAGCGTCATATCCCGAAATCCGAATCGCTGCGGTCGTCAATGACGACGTGATCTCGGTTAGCGATCTCGCTTCGCGCATCAGGATGGTCATGCTGTCCACCAGCATTCCGGATACGCCGCAAGCGCGCCAGCGCCTTGCCGCCCAGGTTTTACGGCAGCTGATAGACGAAAAGCTGCAAATTCAGGAGGCGAAGCGCAAGAACATCACCGCGACCGACGCTGAGATCAAAAAGGCGATCGCCACGATCGAGCAGCAAAACAACATGAAACCCGGTCAGATCGACGAGATCCTCAAGGCGAACGGCATCGAACATAGCGCGATGGTCCAGCAAGTGACGGCGTCGATCGTGTGGGCAAAGCTGATTCGCCAGATGGCTGCTGACACCGACCCGGTCTCCGACGAAGAGGTCGATGACACGCTAAAGCGGCTAAAGCAAAACGAAAATGATCCCCAAAGCCGTGTCGCCGAGATCTTCCTCGCGGTCGACAACCCGCAGCAGGACGCCGAGGTGCTCGCGCTGGCCAATCGACTGATCGACGAGATGAAGCAAGGCGCGCGGTTTTCCGCGGTTGCCCAGCAATTCTCGCAATCCGCTACCGCGGCCGTTGGCGGCGACATCGGCTGGATTCAGCCTGACGAGCTCAGCCCTCCGCTAGCGAAGGCGGTGGGACCGATGCGTCCTGGCGAGCTGTCTCCGCCGATCCGGACCCCGGCCGGCTATTATATTTTGCTCGTTCTCGACCGGCGCGATGGCCGCGTGGTCAGCGCGGACGATACGGTGCTGCACATCGTGCAAGTGGTCTTCCCGCTGCCCCCGCAGCCGAGCGAGGAAGCCCGCCGCGCCGCGCTCGCCGAAGCGGCGGCGGCAAGGACGGACGCGAAAAACTGCGAGGATATGCTGCGGATCGGCAAGGCGAAGGCGCCCAAATTCTCGAGCGAGGGCGATCTGCGGGCGAGCCAGATCTCCCCGACGATGCGCAGCGTCGTGCTCGGTCTCGGGATCGGACAGCCATCGGAGCCGATTGTCCAAAAAAACGGGATCGGCGTGATCATGGTGTGCAAAAAGAACGGAGCCGAAACCGACCGTCACTACGCGCGACGAGGTCTTCGAATCCTTGATGCGCGAGCGCGTTGACACGTTGGCCCGCCGTTACATGCGAGACCTGCGGCGCTCCGCCTATGTCGATGTCCGGGTTTGACCGCCATGCCGTTGCCGATCGCCGTGACCATGGGCGAGCCCGCCGGGATCGGCGGCGAGATAGCGCTCAAGGCCTGGCTCGGCCGCAGCCAAGGGGTCCCGGCCTTTTACCTGATCGACAACCCCGATCGCGTCGCGTCCTTGGCGGCGGCGCTCGGCTGGCCGGTGCCGGTCCAGCCAATCACAACGCCCGCTCAGGCGCCCGAAATCTTCGCCGAAGCGCTGCCTGTCGCCCCGATCGGCACAGCACTGCGCGGGCGGGCGGGCCACCCCGACCCGGCTGATGGGCCTGCGATCATCGGCGCGATCGAAGCCGCCGTCGCCGATGTTCGCGCGTGCCGCGCCGCTGCCCTCGTCACCAACCCGATCCACAAGGACAGCCTTTATCGCGCCGGCTTTCGTCATCCCGGCCATACCGAATACCTGGCCGAACTCGCCGGTGAGGGAGCGACGCCGGTTATGATGCTAGTCTGCCCTGAGCTGCGGGTCGTCCCGGTCACGATCCATCTGGCTCTGCGGCGGGCGGTCGAAAGCTTGACCGCAGCGGCGATCGTCGAAGCCGGCCGGGTGACCGCGGCGGCGTTGCGGCAGGATTTCGGCGTCGCCGCGCCGGTGCTCGCTGTCGCCGGTCTCAACCCCCATGCGGGCGAGGCGGGCGGTCTGGGCCATGAGGAGATCGAGATCATCGCCCCGGCCATCGCCGCGCTGCGCGCCGCCGGGATCGACGCGCGCGGCCCGCTGGCGGCCGACACGATGTTCCACGCCGAAGCGCGCCGGTCTTATGACGCCGCTCTATGCATGTATCACGACCAGGCCTTGATCCCAATCAAGACCATCGACTTCGACGGCGGCGTCAACGTGACCTTGGGGCTGCCGTTTGTGCGCACCTCGCCGGACCACGGCACCGCATTCGCGATCGCCGGGCGCGGCGTCGCCCGCGCCGGCAGCCTGATCGCCGCGCTGCGGCTGGCGGCCGAGATGGCGGCGAAGCGGATGGCCCTGGCCTGAGGCCCGCGTCTGAGCCCGCTCTCCGGGCCGCCTCGGTTGCGCTGCCGCCGCTGCGCGAGGTCATCGCCCGACACGCCATCGCGGCGCAGCGCCGGTACGGGCAGAATTTTCTCCTCGACCTCAACCTGACGGGCAGGATCGCCCGCGCCGCCGGGCCGCTCGACCGGGCCACGGTCATCGAGATCGGCGCCGGTCCCGGCGGCCTGACCCGCGCGCTGCTCGCCGAAGGCGCGCGCCGCGTCGTTGCAATCGAGCGCGACCCGCGCTGCCTCGCCGCCCTCGCCGAGCTGGCGGCGGCATATCCAGGGCGCCTCGACCTCGTCGCTGGGGACGCACTGGCGATCGACCCGGCGGCGCTCGCCGCAGCGCCGCGCAAGATCGTCGCCAACCTGCCCTACAACATCGCCACCGCGCTGCTGCTCGCCTGGCTTGGCCAAATCCGCGCTTTCGACAGCCTGACCTTGATGTTTCAGCGCGAGGTGGCGTTGCGGCTGACAGCGGCGCCGTGCACCAAAGCTTATGGGCGGCTCTCGGTCTTGACCCAATGGCTCGCCGAGCCGCGCATTCTGTTCGACGTGCCGGCCCGCGCCTTCACTCCGCCGCCCAAGGTGATTTCGAGCCTGGTCGGCATCATCCCGCGCGCCGCCCCGCTGGCCCTGGCGGTAAAGCCCGCGCTCGAACGCGTCACCGCCGCCGCCTTCGGCCAGCGCCGCAAGATGCTGCGCTCTAGCCTCAAAGTGCTCGGCGTCCCGGTCATCCCCTTGCTCGACCGCGCCGGCGTCCCGCCGACCGCCCGCGCCGAAGAACTCTCCATCGCCGCATTCTGCGCTCTGGCGAGGGCGATCGAAGAAGGATAGCCGACCCGGTCGCTTGGCCAAACGGCCTGGGCCACTCCGGCAACCCTGTTCCACGGTTTTATCAGGTCGAGATCAAGTCCCCGCAATTCCTGCAATCACATCCGCATCACACGCAGAAAAAAGACCCGCCGGCGGGGCCGGACGGGCCTTTTTTGCAAGCGATCGAGGGTTTAGTTCGGCGCGGGGGCGAAATGGGGTGCCGTGTATGGATGCCGCGCCGGATCGTTATCGGATGGCACCGCCGTGTAGTGTTCCTGTTGCGTTGCGGTTTCGTTACCGGGACTGGGGGTGATTTTGGCAGACGAAACCGGAGGCATCGTCGCGGTCGTTGCCGTCTCGGAGCTGGTCGGCGGCAAGGCCGAGACCGACTGTGCATATAGCGGTCGCAGTGACGGCCGCCACCAACCCTGCGGCCAAAGCCGTCGATTTAAGCAAACTGTGCATGCTGAATTCTCCCGTCTCACATCGAATCCACGTGGCTAAGTACTTCAGCACGGTCCCACAATGAACTCAAATGATAATTGTGCATCGCACACATGCGCAACGTTCATATAGAATCGTGAGGTCCGGGGCGGTTCGGGGTCAGCATGTGTCGGTGGCACCTTCGGCCGTTCAAGGCGAAAGCGGCGCCCGAAGGCGCCGCTGTTCCATCGCGCTGGATCAGGCGGCCCTGCGGCGCCGGATCGCAGCGAGCCCGACCAATCCGACACCGAGCAATGAAAGGGTTATCGGCTCCGGGACGGGATCCGCGGGAGGGGCAATACCCAGGAAGCCGAAGATGAGGTCGTTGTAGTCGAAGTCACTATTTTGATTGGCCAGCAAATCCTCCATGCCGGCAAAGGTCCAGTCGCCGATCGGCGCGATCCCGGTCATCACGCCATAAGCCGCGCCTAGGTCGGCCTGGGTCAAGTACGTACGAGGTGGATCGGTCTGGAAATCGGCGTAGGTCGATTGAACGGCGACGTGCTGTGTCACCGTCACTTGCGGCGACGCCAGCCTGAAAGCTATCGCCGGTCGTTTGGTTCGTGAATACAAAATCGAGAACCTGGCCAACCGTAAGGCCGGTTAGTGTCGCCTCGGTGCCAAGCGTATCCTGATTGCTGATCAGCAAACTCACGCCATTGAGGAGTAGATCCACATCGGCGGCGCTCTTGTAGGCGAAGACAATGTCGACCGTTGGCCCATCCGCGGTAATCGAGCAGGTCGTGCCGGCACCCGGATCCGGCGCGTTGATGGGTGTGCTGGACACGCACGTAGCCTGGGCCTGGCCACCGGCGCCGAGGGCGATAAGGGCCGCCGCGGCGAGCAGGAGCTTTTTCATCACATCCGTCCACAGAACCTGAAAATTCCAACTGCGACCCTCTGAGCAATTTCCATGCCGCCGAAAAATCATGAGTAATTTCAATGCTATGGGATCTCTCTCACGGTGGCGATGAGCCGATGATGTAAAATTTTCCGACTGCCCAATTTCGCTGTCTGATCCAAAAGTGCCAATCAATTCAACCAGATATGTTTCAATTTCCCGAATTGTCCACGAAAGATTGAGTAAAAACTTCCGACATACGTAAGCCGAGAATACATCCTTGGATCAGGGCTGCCGGCCCCCTTTGTCGCAAGGCCTACGGCATTAAGATAACGGGGTGAGGCGGCAACCGCCCGATCAACCACCGCCGCGACGGGCCGGTCCGCCCGCGGTGCGCCGGAGCCGCGTCAGTTCCGTCCGATCGGCGGTTGCGCAGGCCGTCGATGAACGCGACGGGGCCCGCCTCGAGTGCGAGAAGCTGGCGTCCGAGCGGGTTAACCGGATTGACCCTACGCTTTCGATCCGGGACTATCGGTTGATGAATAAGGAAATCATAACCGTGGCCGGATCGCCCGGGTCAGGCAAATCCTCAACCGCGAAGGCAGTCGCTTCCGCGCTCGAATATCGCCACTTTTCCTCCGGCGATCTATTCAGGCAGCTGGCGGCCGAGCGCGGCGAGTCGATTGAGGCAATGAATATTTCGGCAGAAGTGCAGCGGGATATCGATCTCAAAGTAGACAACCTGTTGCAAGAGATGTACCGCACCGAGGAGAAACTCGTCATCAATTCGCGCATGGCGTGGCGGTGGATGCCGTGTTCATTCAAGGTATTTCTCGTGCTCGACCCTGGCAGCGCTGCGCAACGAATCTTCAATAACCTGCGGGAAGAAGGGCGGCAGAGCGAGGACGCGAAATCTGTCGAAGAAGCACGCGCTAGCATAGATCGGAGATTTGCCAGCGAGCAAAAGCGGTATCGCGCGCTATACGGAGTGAATCCAACCGATCCTTTGAATTTTGACCTCGTAATCAATACCAAACACAACAATCTGACGACGGTAACCGCAATAGTTCTCGCGGCATACCAGGCGTGGCGGATTAATGAAAATAGTCCGTAGCGCTCATTCGCCGAGCGCAACGGCCTCGTGCGCGACGACAACAACAATCGCGACCGCGAGGATGATTACGGTCGAGGGCGCGAACGAGAGCGTGGAGCGGCGCGAGGCCGGGGCGCCGGAAGCGCGGCGGGAGCATCTGTCTCACACAGCGAGCTTGCTCGGCATGTGGCGTGAGTTTGCGCGATGGGCAGCAGGTCCGCTACCAGGCCGCACATGAGGCGGGCGCGCCGAAGGACAGATACCAAAAATCCCCCGACCAGCGCAACCGCCGACTGGTCGCGCTGCAAGGCGAATATTGGGGTTGGCTCGACACCCTGCCGCCAAGGCTTGAGGCAAACTTCTGCGGACGACAGCCGGATTGCCCCAAAAAAGAGTTGGGTATTCCTCGCATTTGCCGCGGCGGTGCTGCTTGCCTGGCCGCCTTCCGGCGCGTTTGCCGGCTCGGCCGCCGCTTCCGACGGCGACAGCCCGGCGCCGCCAGCGAGCTTCTTGACTTGGCACACCGACAATTTCTTCACCCGATGTGACGGCAATTGCACGGTTTCCGTATTCGGCGGTCCCCAGCTTCTGACACATGAATACGACATATTCATACACGCGACGCCGCCTTGGAATTGGCGCTTTGGCAACGCGTCCCTGGTCGGCGGGGCGATCTCTCGGCGGCTATTGACGCTTTGGGACTCGCTTGACGTCGAGCCCGAATTCGGCATTGCCAAGCGCTTCGGCGATATGCACACCGACGAAGCCTGGCTTGTCCTTAATTTTCGATGGACCCGCTTTCCGTGGAACCAATATTTGCGCACCTCGATCGCGGTTGCTTCCGGTCCCAGTTTTGTCGTCGATCTACCACCGAACACCCACCATAATGCAACTGTTCTAAATTATTTCTCGCCGGAGATAACCTTTGCGCTCCCACGATATCCGCAATATGAACTGATGGTGCAACTGCATCATCGCTCAGATCCTTTCGGAGGCATCAGCAACGGGGGGAGCCCGGATCCGGGTTGGCAATTTCTGACGGTCGGACTGCGCTACCGCTTCTGAACCCGGCTGACAGCGGCGCGCGCGGATAAGGATCTTCCGCGACGAGCCGTCGCGTGATCGTCGTCTTACCCGCGCCGGAGGGCGACGAGAGCCGAGCAGCAGTCCCGCCGCCGGATCGGTGGGCGCGCTCATTCGATGTTCTGCACTTGCTCGCGAAACTGCTCGATCACGGCCTTTAGCGAGAGGCCGATCCGGGTCAGCTCGATATCGGCCGATTTCGAGCACAGGGTGTTGGCCTCGCGGTTCAGCTCCTGGCACAGAAAATCGAGACGGCGGCCGACCGCCTCGCTCTGCTGCAGTAATTCACCCGCCTGCTCGAGATGCGCGCGCAGTCGCTCGATCTCCTCGCGAATGTCCGAGCGGGCGGCGAGCAGGGCCACTTCCTGGGCCACCCGCTCTTCGGGCATCGACGGCATCAGATCGGCGAGGCTCGTCAGCACCGTGCGCAGCCGCTCGCGGATTGCCGCCGGCTGAGCCGCGGCACAGTCCGCGGCGGCGGTGACGAGCGCAGCCATCTCGTCGAGCTGGCTGCCCAGCAGTGCCGCGATGCGCGCCCCCTCTTCGGCGCGCGCCTCGGCGAGCCGGTCGAGCGCCGCATTCCAGCCGGCGAGCACTGCGTGCCGGCGCGCTTCGATCACCGTCTCGTCCTCGTCCTCGACGGTCTCGACGACGCCGCGCAAGGCCAGCAATCCGTCGAGGCGCGGCGGGGCCGCTTCGATCTCGCCGCTCAATTCGTTGATCAGGGTCACGAGCTGAGAGAGCGCCTCGCGGTTGACGCGCAGCGCCGGCGGAGTGGTCCGGGTGACGGCGAGGTTGGCGGAGAAATTGCCGCGGCGAAACCGCTGCGCCAGCGCCGCGCGCAGTTCGGGCTCCAGCGCGTCGAAGCCGGGGGCCAGCCGCAGCCGCAGGTCGAGCGCCCGCCCGTTGACGCTTTTGACCTCCCATACCCAGGACATCCCGGGCGCCTCGTCTTGCGCTCGGGCGAACCCGGTCATACTGGCTACGCCCACGCCGCCGCGCTCCCCGCTGTCGATCCGGCGTTATAGCGGCACGGCGCCGCGCCAACAACGCCGCGCGGGCATCGCGTCAAGGGCCGGGACCCGGCGGATCGGCCTCATCCGCGGCATTGCGGCGATATTGGGCGACGTTGCGGTTGTGCTCGGCCAGAGTCTTGGCGAAGACGTGCCCGCCCGATCCGTCGGCGACGAAATAGAGGTCGTCGGTCGGCGCCGGCCGCGCCGCGGCGCGCAGTGCCGCCGCCCCCGGATTATCGATCGGGCCGGGCGGCAGCCCCTTTTCGACATAGGTGTTGTAGGGCGATGCGACCGCGAGATCGGCGCGGGTCAGCGGGCGATCGACTTTCTTGGCGCCGTCGTCGCTCAGCGCAAAGATCACGGTCGGGTCCGATTGCAGGCGCATCCCGAGGCGCAGCCGGTTGACGAAGACGGCGGCGATCCGCGCCCGTTCGTCCGCGCGCGCCGCCTCCCGCTCGACCAGCGAGGCCAGAATCAGCATCTGTTGCGGGTTCGCCAACGGCATATCGGGCCGCCGCTCGGCCCAGGCCGTTTGCAGCGCGCGGGCCATCGCCCGCTCCATCCGTCCGAGCAACGCCTGGCGCGTGTTGCCATAGCTGTAGATGTAGGTGGCGGGCATCAGCGCGCCCTCCGGGGGCGGCTTGCCGGTGTCGCCGTCGAGAGCCGGGGCGGCCCGCACCAACGCCACGATCTGAGCGCTGGTCAACCCTTCCGGGATGGTCAGCCGGTGCTCGACGGTCTTGCCGCTGGCGAGAATCGCGGCAGCCGCCAGAGCGCTCGTTCCGGCCGGGAACTCGTATTCACCGGCCAGCAGGGACGATCCGTTGCCGGAAAGCGTCGCCCCGATCTCGAACGAGAGCGCGTGCCGGATTACCTCGCGCCGCGCCAATAGTGCGGCGATGCCGCCAAGGCCGGTGCGCGGCGGGATGACGACCGTACGTCGTCTGGGTCAGCGGACCCGGCGCGGTCAGGTCCTGGTAAAGCCACCAGCCGGCCCCGCCGGCGACCGCAATAACCGCCGAGACGGCCAGCATCGCCCAGGCAAACAGGCGAAGGGCGCCGCGCATCGATCAGCAAACTCCGGGCGATTCTGCGCGGATCAGCCGCTTACGGCGGTCCTGCGAAGACGAGCGAGGCGTTGGTGCCGCCGAACCCGAACGAATTGGTCAGCACATAGCTGACCCGGCGCTCTTTGGCTTGTTTCGGCACCAGATCGATGTCGCAGGCCGGCGACGGGTTGTCGAGGTTCAAGGTTGGCGGCACCACGCCGTCGCGGATGGCGAGGATTGAAAAGATCGCTTCGACGCTGCCGGCGGCGCCGAGCAGATGGCCGATCGCCGATTTCGTCGATGACATCGACAGCTCGTAAGCATGTCGGCCGAACAGCCGTTTGACCGCGCCGAGCTCGATTTCATCGCCGAGCGGGGTCGAGGTGCCATGGGCGTTGATATAGTCGATCTGGTCCGCGGCAATGCCGGCGCGGCGTAACGCGTTGCGCATCGAGCGAAAGGCGCCGTTACCGTCCTCGGCGGGCGCGGTCAGGTGAAACGCGTCGCCGGACATGCCATAGCCGATGACTTCGGCATAGATGCGGGCGCCGCGGCGGCGCGCGTGCTCCAGCTCTTCGAGAACCAGAATCCCGGCCCCCTCGCCCATCACAAAGCCGTCACGGGCCTGATCCCACGGGCGCGAGGCCCGAGGCGGATCGTCGTTGAACCCGGTCGACAAGGCCCGCGCCGCGGCAAACCCGGCGAGACCGAGCCGGCAGATCGCCGCTTCGGTGCCGCCGCAAACCATGACATCGGCATCGTCGAGCATGATCAGCCGCCCGGCATCGCCGATCGCATGCGCGCCGGTCGAGCACGCCGTCACCACCGCGTGGTTCGGCCCGCTGAAACCATAGCGGATCGAGACATGACCGGACGCCAGGTTGATCAGATTGGCCGGGATGAAAAATGGTGTAAGACGGCGCGGACCGCGCTCGTGCAGGGTCAGCGCGCCTTCGGTGATCCCGGAGAGACCGCCGATGCCGGAGCCGATCATGACACCGGTGCGCTCGCGCTCGTACTCGCCGTCCGGTGTCCAATCGGCATCCTCGACCGCCTGGGCGGCCGCGGCCAGCGCATAGACGATAAAGCCGTCCATCTTGCGCTGATCCTTGGGCGGAACCCAGTCATCGGCGTTGAACAGCCCCGACGCGGTGTCGCCGCGCGGCACCTGGGCCGCGATCCGCGCCGGAAGATCGGACACGTCGAAAGACTGAATCGCGCTGACGCCCGAGGCGCCGGCAATCAGGTGCTGCCAGTTTCGCTCGAGGCCAATGCCGAGGGGCGTCACGAGCCCCATGCCGGTCACGACGACGCGTCGCATTCCATTCTCACGAACGGCCGGACGGTCGAAAGTTCACGGCCGGAAGACCTCCCGAGACAATACGGAACGACAGAGCGAATGCGACGGCTCAGCTGTGCGATTCGATAAAGCTGACCGCATCCTTGACCGTCACGATCTTTTCCGCCGCGTCGTCCGGAATCTCACAGCCGAATTCCTCTTCGAAAGCCATCACAAGTTCTACCGTGTCGAGGCTGTCGGCGCCGAGATCATCGATAAAGCTGGCATTCTCGGTCACTTTCGATTCGTCGACGCCCAAATGCTCGACCACGATCTTTTTGACCCGCTCGGCGACGTCGCTCATCCGTTCTTCCCCTCAGTGGCTCGCGTGAAAGTCGTTTCGACACAAGTTTGCGGGCATATCCGCGTTCATAGTGTCGCCGTCGGGGGCGGCGATCAAGGCGCCGGTCACATATCAGATTTCCCCAGCGGTGCCAATTCGGCTGAATCGGGCTTCCGCGCCGCGCGACCTCATAGCATGGCCATGCCGCCGTTGACGTGCAAGGTGTGGCCGGTGACATAGGCAGCCTCGGCGCTCGCCAGATAGACGATGGCGGCGGCGATGTCCTCGGGCGCGCCGAACCTTCCGGCGGGAATCGCCGCGCCCAGCCGCGCGCGCTGATCCGCGGTCAGCTTGTCGGTCATCGCCGTCTCGATCAAACCTGGAGCGACGCAGTTGACCGTGATGCCGCGGCCGGCGACCTCGGCCGCGATCGATTTCGACATTCCGATCATTGCCGCCTTGGCCGCCGCATAGTTCGCCTGGCCGGGGTTGCCGGTCGCGGCGACAATCGAGGTCACCGCGATTATCCGCCCGTGCCGGCGCCGGACCATGCCGCGCAGCACCGCACGGGTGAGGCGAAAGGCAGCGGTCAGATCGACGTCGAGCACCGCCTGCCAATCCGCGTCGGTCATGCGCAATGCCAGCGCGTCCCGGGTCAGACCGGCATTGTTGACGAGGATGTCGATATGGCCGAGCGCCGCCTCGGCATTCTTGACCAGCTGTTCGCAGGCCTGGGGATCGGCAAGATCGGCGAGTCCGACATGGGCGCGCCCACCGAGCTCGGCGGCAAGCCTCTGGAGGGCTTCGGCACGCGTGCCCGCCAGCATCAGCGCCGCCCCCTGGGCATGCAATGCCCTGGCGATCGCCCCGCCGATGCCGCCGGAGGCGCCGGTTACCAACGCCGTCTGACCCGACAGATCGAACATCGCCCGACCGTGCTTAGAAGTCCTCGAGCAGCGCCTTGACCTCGGCCGGGGCGCCGACGGAACGCGCCGCGAGCGCTGGCGCGATGCGTTTGGCGAGCCCGGCGAGTACGCGACCCGCGCCGATCTCGACGATTTCCTCGACCCCGGAGGCGGCGAGGTACAGCACGCTCTCGCGCCACCGCACCATCGCCGTCACTTGCTCGACCAGCAGGCGTTTGATCGCGGCGGGATTGCTGACGGCGGTCGCCGAAACGTTGGCGACCAGCGGCACCAGCGGCGCACGCAGAGTAACATCTTCAAGGGCATCGGCCATCGCCGCGGCAGCCGGGGCCAGCAGCGGCGAATGAAACGGCGCGCTGACCGCGAGCAGGATCGAGCGCCGTGCGCCGTGTTCGCGGGCGATTGCAATCGCCCGCTCGACGGCCCCACGATGGCCGCTGACGACGACTTGCCCGGGAGCGTTGTCGTTCGCGACCGTGCAGATCTCGTCGTGGTCGATCCCGGCGCGTGCCGCCTCGGCGGCGATGGCGCGCGCGTCGGCGGCATCGAGCCCGATCAGCGCCGCCATTGCTCCGTCGCCGACCGGCACCGCGCGTTGCATCGCCTGGCCGCGCAATTTGAGCAACCGCGCCGCGTCGCCGACCGAAAGCGCCCGGGCTGCGGCCAGCGCCGAATACTCGCCGAGC
The DNA here is from genome assembly GCA_963845735.1 of uncultured Alphaproteobacteria bacterium. Taxonomy (GTDB): domain Bacteria; phylum Pseudomonadota; class Alphaproteobacteria; order ATCC43930; family CGMCC-115725; genus AP-15. Next base: position 272,446 of record CAWJTR010000009.1, read on the forward strand.
GAATGCCCGGCGACATAAGCGACATGCTGTGAGAGATCGAGGCCGCCTTCGGTTTCGAGCACACGGATCACCGCGAGGCTCGCCGCCATCAGCGCGGGCTGAGCATTTTCGGTCAAGGTCAGCTCGCTCTCCGGCCCCTCGAACATCAGGCGCGAGAGATGCTGCGACAGCGAGTTGTCGACTTCATCGAACAGCCGGCGCGCCGCTGGAAAGGCGTCGGCGAGGCTGCGCCCCATGCCGACCGCCTGCGAGCCCTGACCCGGAAACACAAATGCACGCTTCATCGCATACGTCCCCCCATTCCCCCACGACCGGTATCAGACCCCGAACCGGCGTCCGCCATCTTGTCCTTCGGGCAGGTCTCTGTATAGTGCGCGGGCTTACCCTTGCCGGCATGTGCCGGCTCGGCCCGGTCGGCGGATGCGCCCCGGGCCTCGATCAGCCAAAAGGGATTCGGTCTCTATGCCTCTCTACGAGAATGTGTTCATCGCACGCCAGGATATATCGGGCGCACAGGTCGACGCCCTCGCCGACAGCTTTGCCCAGCTGATCGCCGACAATGGCGGCGAGGTCAAGAAGCGCGAATACTGGGGCCTGCGCAACCTCGCTTACCGAATGCGCAAGAATCGCAAGGGGCATTACGTGCTGATGAACCTGTCGGCGCCGCCGGCCGCGATCGCCGAGCTCGAGCGCACGATGCGGATCACCGAGGACGTGCTGCGCTACATGACGCTCCGGGTCGAGGCGCTCGACGAGGGGCCGTCGGCGATCATGCAGAACCGCGGCAGCCGCGACGACCGCCCACGGCGGGGTCCAGGGGACCGGGACCGGGAGCGCTATGGCGAGCCGCGCGACGCTGGCGAGCGTGTCGACCGCCCGGTTCCCGAACGCGCGGTTGCCGAACGCGCCGAACCCGCGGTCGCCGAACCCGCTGTCGCCGAACCCGCTGTCGCCGAACCCGCTGTCGCCGAACCCGCTGTCGCCGAAACGGTGGAGCCATAAATGGAAAGCCAGACTGCGGGCGGAGACCGGCGTGGCGCGGCAACCCGCCGGCCGTTCTTCCGGCGCCGCAAATCGTGCCCGTTCTCGGGTCCGAACGCGCCCAAGATCGACTACAAGGACGTCAAGCTCCTGCAGCGCTTCGTATCCGAGCGCGGCAAGATCGTGCCCAGCCGCATCACCGCGGTCTCGACCAAGCGCCAGCGCGAACTCGCGCAGGCGATCAAGCGGGCGCGGTTTCTCGGCTTATTGCCCTATATGGTGAAGTAGCCGGCCGGGCGCGCTGACCGACGTGCAGCGGGAATGGTCATGGGCTGGGCCCGGATTGCCGGAACGGGCGCGCTATTGGGCGCGCTCGGGGCAGCGCTCTATTTGGCGGTGCTGACCGGCTCGCCGGGCGCGCTGATCCTCGTCTATCTGGCGCAACTCCCGCTCTTCGCCGCCGGATTGTGGCTCGGAATCGGCGCCGTTGCGGCGGCCGCGCTGACCGCATCGGTGGTCCTGCTGGCAGCGGGCGGCATCATCGCCGCCGCGCTGTTTGCCGGGCTCTACGCCGCTCCGGTGGTTTTGTTGGTCCGCCAGGCCTTGCTGGCGCGCAACGGGCCGGAGGGCGCCGTCGAATGGTACCCCCCGGGATTGCTGACGGCGTGGCTGACCGGGCTCGGCCTCGCGGCGTTCGCCGTGGCCCTGCTGTTCTTCGGCGGCCCCAGCAGCATGGAGTCGATGTTGCGCGAGAGCTTGGCGCCCGCCGTCGACCGCTTTGTCGACGCGAGTGAGGTCAGTCGCGACGCCCTGATCGAGGGGGTGGCGCAGCGTCGTTCCCGGTGTCGTCGCCGCTTCGTGGATGGTAATGACGGCAAGCACGGCGATGCTCGCGCAAGGAATATTGGCGCGCTTTGGGGCCAGCTGGCGACCCTCGCCCGATCTCGCCGCTTTGACCCTGCCGTTATGGGTTTCGGTGGCCCTCGGGGTTGCAGCGCAGCTGCGGCGATCGGCGGGACGGCGCGATTTTTGGCCATCAACGTGATGATCGTCCTGGCGATCCCGTTTTGCCTCGCGGGCCTGGCGGTGCTGCATACGGCGGTGCGTCGCCTGCGGCGGCCGCAGGTGCCGCTCGTCGGTTTTTATGTGCTGGCCGGTTTGTTCGGCTGGCCGTTGTTGGTGATTGCTGTCGTCGGGCTGCTGGACGCCTTGTTCGGGCTGCGGCGGCATTTCGCGCAGCCCTGATCAGTCGGAGGAAAGAGGCGATGATTGAACTGATTTTGCTCGAACGGGTCGAGAAGCTCGGCCAGATGGGCCAGCTGGTTAAAGTCAAGCCGGGATTTGCCCGCAATTATCTGCTGCCGCAGAAAAAAGCGATGCGCGCGACCGAGGCGAACCTCGCCTATTTCGAAACCCAGCGCGCCCAACTCGAAGCCAACAACCTGCAACGCAAGTCTGAAGCGGGCGAGGTCGGCGCCAAGCTCGAAGGGCTGACCGTCGTGATCGTCCGCCAGGCCGGCGAGAGTGGGCAGCTCTACGGCTCGGTCTCGGCCCGCGATATTGCCGACGCGGTCACCGAGGCCGGGTTCACGATCGAAAAGCGCCAGGTCGTTCTCGAACGCCCGATCAAAACCCTCGGGCTTCACCCGTTGCGGATCGTGCTGCATCCGGAAGTCTCGGTCGGGGTCAGCGCCAATGTCGCGCAATCGGTCGAAGAGGCGGCGATGCAGGCGCGCGGCATCGACCCGCTGCGCATGGCTGACGAGGACGAGGACGAACGCGAAGCCGCCGGGTCGCCGCCTACGCCGGCAGCCAGCGCAACCGCTGAGAACGCATAATCCTGCCGTGAACGTCTTGCGTTTGCTTTGCCACTTTTTTTCATGGATAGTGCTAGGTCGGTTCCCTCTTCGGTCTCGTCACGATGCTGCTCACGCGTCTTTTCGAGCGAATCATCTCCGTTGGCCGGCTCTGCGTAACCGACGCCAGCGGAAAGACCCACACCATCGCGGCGGCGCCGGGTCCAAGCGTCGCCATTCGGCTTCACGACCCGGCGCTGCACTGGAAGCTCGTCGTCAGACCGCGTCTCTATTTGCCCGAAGCCTTCATGGATGGGACGCTGACGATCGAGGAAGGCAGCCTCTACGATTTGATCGACCTGCTCGTCCTCAATGTCGAGACCATGCCTGAGGGAGTGTTGTCGCAGCTGCTGAACGGTTCGTTCGCTCTGTGGCGGCGCGTTCATCAATACAACCCGCTCTCTCGCGCCCGGCAGAACGTGGCGCACCACTACGATCTGTCGGACCAGCTGTACGAGGCTTTTCTCGACCAGGACCGTCAGTATTCCTGTGCCTATTTTCACGACCGGGTCGACGACCTCGATACCGCGCAACTCGATAAGAAGCGCCACATCGCGGCAAAGCTGCTGGTCCGCCCTGGGCACAAGGTGCTCGACATCGGCTCCGGCTGGGGCGGTCTGGCGCTCTATCTTGCCGGCGAATGCGGCGCCGACGTAACCGGGCTCACGCTCTCGGTCGAGCAGCATAAGGCGGCGACGCGCCGTGCCGCCGCGGCGGGACTTTCCGACCGCGTGCGCTTTCACCTGCGCGATTACCGCGAGGAAAACGGCGAGTACGACCGGATCGTTTCCGTCGGCATGTTCGAGCATGTCGGCATCAACCACTACGGCCAGTTTTTCGCCAAGGTGAAGGCGCTGCTGGCCGCGGACGGGGTGGCGCTGCTGCATTCGATCGGCCGGATGGATGGGCCGGGCTCGACCCATCCTTGGATTCGCAAATACATCTTCCCCGGCGGCTACGCGCCGGCCCTCTCGGAGGTGGTGCCGGTGGTCGAGCGGCTGCGGCTATGGATCACCGACATCGAGATCCTGCGCCTGCATTACGCCCAGACATTGCGGCTGTGGCGGCGCCGGTTCGAGCAGAACCGCGATCGCCTGCGTACGATCTATGACGAGCGCTTTTGCCGGATGTGGGAGATGTATCTGGTCGGCTCGGAAATCGCATTCCGGCGCGCCGGCCACCTCGTTTTTCAGATGCAGCTTGCCAAGGCGGTCGATACCGTGCCGCTGACCCGCGACTATATGCTCGACTGGGAGCGCGCCCGCAGCGCCGTCGCCGATCGCGCCGCCTGAACCCGGCTCGGGGCGACCCGATCCGAGGGCGCGAAGTATCCACGCCTTGCACAGGGTGTGAGTCCTTCTGGGCGCGGCCCCGTCCCACGGCGGGTGGTAGTCTTTCACATGGAAACGATGACCGCGTCCCGCGTCACGCCGCTGCGCGACGCCGACCCCGAGCTGATCCGCACCCCGCCCTATAACAGCGAGGCCGAGCAGGCGTTGCTGGGCGCGCTGCTGATCAACAATGCGGCCTATGCCCGAGTGTCGGAATTCCTGCAGTCGGAGCATTTCGGCAACGCCGTGCACGCCCGCATCTATGCGGCGATCGGCAAACTGGTCGAGCGCGGGCAGATCGCCAACCCGGTGACGTTGAAAAATCTGTTCGACCAGGATGGTGCGCTGGGAGAGATCGGCGGCGCGCAATATCTGGTCCATCTCGCCGCTGCTGCGGTGACGATCATCAATGCCGAGGATTACGGGCGCGCGATCCACGACCTCTATCTGCGCCGCCAGCTGATCGCGCTGGGCGAGGATGTCGTCAACGACGCCTTTCGCCACGATCTCGACGACCGGGCCGTCGAGCAGATCGAACGGGCGGAGAGAAAGCTGTTCGATCTGGCCACGGCGGGTCAGGCCGAAGGCGGCTTTCGCGACTTTGGCGCGGCGCTGACCAGCGCCATCACCATCGCCGAATCAGCGTTCAAGAAGAGCGGCAAGATTGTCGGCGTCGCGACCGGGTTTATCGACCTCGACAAAAAACTCGGCGGGCTGCATCCGTCCGATCTGGTCATTCTCGCCGGGCGGCCGTCGATGGGAAAGACGGCGCTGGCGACCAACATCGCCTTCAACGCTGCCCGCGCCTATAAGCCGATGCGTCTGCCCGACGGCCGCCTGGGCGCCGAGGACGGCGCTGTCGTCGGGTTCTTTTCGCTCGAAATGTCGACCGAACAGCTCGCCACCCGCATCCTCGCCGAGGAGTCGGGCGTCTCCTCCGACCGCATTCGCCGCGGTGATGTCAGCCATGAGGACTTCGATCGCGTCGTCCTGGCGAGCCATCACCTTCAGGCATTGAAACTGTTCATCGACGACACCCCGGCGCTGACCGTCTCGGCGTTGCGCACGCGCGCGCGGCGGCTGAAGCGGCAGCAGGGGCTGGGGCTGATCGTCGTCGACTATCTGCAGCTGCTGCGCCCCTCGGTTCAGGTGCGCACGCTCGAAAACCGGGTGCAGGAGATCTCCGACATCACCCGCGGGCTGAAGGCGCTGGCCAAGGAACTCGATGTTCCGGTGCTGGCGCTGTCGCAGCTGTCGCGCGCGGTCGAGCAGCGCGAGGACAAGCGGCCGATGCTGGCCGATCTGCGCGAATCGGGGTCGATCGAGCAGGATGCCGACGTCGTCATGTTCATCTACCGTCAGGAATACTATGATGGTCGTGAACCGACAAAGCGCCCCGGGGAAGACGATATAAAGTACAATGAGCGCTACGATAAATGGCATGACGATCTTAACAAGATCCACGGTTTGGCTGAAATTATCGTGGCCAAGCAACGGCACGGCCCGATCGGCTCGATCAACCTCTATTTTGATGCCGAGACCACCAAGTTCGATAATTTATCGCGCCCCGATCACCTGCCGGCGGGAGTATGACCGGCCGGTCGCGCCGTTCGAGACTTGCGCCTGGTGAGCGCCGGCGTCCGTCATATCCACGCCCGGGTCCGCGGGGCCGCGGCGGCGAGTGCGGTCTTTGCGCTCCTCGACGATATCGCCGCAGCCGTGTCGGCCTTCGAGACCGCACCCGGCGAATGGCGCCTCGAAGCCTATCCGCGATCTCCGGTTCTGACCCCGGACATGTCGGCGCGGCTCGCGCTTGCCGCCGCGGCGGGTGGCGGAGAACTCGTCGAGATCGGCGAGGAGAAACTGCCTGATCGCGACTGGCTCACGGAAAACCAGCTCGCTTTTCCGCCGCTGCGGATCGGCCGGTTCTTTGTCTATGGCTCGCATCATCGCGGCGGGGTGCCGGCAGGGGCGATCGGCGTCGCGCTCGACGCGGCGACCGCCTTCGGCACCGGCGAGCATCCCTCGACCCGCGGTTGTCTGCTGGCCTTGCAGACACTGGCGCAAAAGCGCCGGATAGCCCATCCGCTGGATATCGGCGCCGGGACCGGAATCCTGTCGATCGCCGCGGCCAAGCTGCTGCGGCGCAAGGTATCGGCCGGCGATATCGATCCGGGCTCGGTCGCGGTCGCCCGCCACAATATCGCGCGCAACGGCGTCGCCGGCCTGGTGCGGGTCGGCCACTTCCCGGGATACCGCGGCCGCGCAATCCGCCGGCGGCATCATGACCTGATCCTGTCGAATATTCTGGCGCGCCCGCTGGCGCTGCTGGCCGCCGATCTGGCGCGTCACCTCGCGCCCGGCGGGCGGGCGGTGCTGTCGGGATTGCTGCGCCGCCAGGAGCCGATCGTGCTGGCGCCGCATCGCGGCCTCGGCATCGCCCTCGAACGCCGCATCGTCATCGGCGAGTGGTCGACATTGATTTTGCGCGCCGGGACAGCTCCTAAAATGCCGGCTGCGAAAATGGCGATGGGGGCCAAAGCCCCCATCTATCGATCAGGTTCGGGTCAAAGACCGGTCAGGCCGCCTTCCGCCGCCCGAAGACCGCCTCCTTCTGCGAAGGGGCAGGCTCCGTCCGGCGATCCCGCGGGGAATCGCCCTCCACCAGGGCGCGGATCTGCGAGCGGCGAACCCCGATATCGGCGAGCGAGCGGTCATCGAGCGCCATCAGCTCGGCATAAGCCCGCTCCCGGCGCCGCCAAGCCGAAAAAGCCTTACCGGCTGAAACGAAGAGGTTGAGAAACGACATTACATAGAACTCCGTGCGTCGCTTTTGCTGCACTGCAACAGATTTGGTGTTGCGCCGCACCATCCGCTAGAGGGTTGTTGCAATTCAGCTATGCCAAGGCTTTGATGGCTAGGCGCGGCGCGGGATGAGGAGCTGGCGATGACGATGAATGGATCGGCCCTGGACCGGGGCGAGCTGGCTCGGCTGCTGCGCGAGGCGCGGTCGGCCTATGACCCGGAAGCGGTCGAGGCGCTGATTGCCGGCGTGCTCGGGGCCCCGGCCGAGATCGGCGCCAGTTGGCATATGCTGGTCGCCGACCCGGTGACCCCGGCCCTCGCCGAGGCGCTCGAGGCATTGCGGGCGCAGATGGCTGCCGGGTACCACGACGGGCTCGCCCGCGCCGATTTTGCGCTTCTGCCTCGCGCGGAACGGCTTGCGCGCCTTCGCCGCGAGCTGACCGCGCGCGGGCTCGACGGCTTCGTCGTGCCGCGCTCCGACGAGCATCAGGGCGAATACGTCCCGCCGCGCGGCCAGCGCCTCGCCTGGCTGACCGGCTTTACCGGCTCGGCCGGCCTCGCGGTCGTGCTGCGCGACCGCGCCGCGCTGTTCGTCGACGGCCGCTACACCTTGCAGGCCGCGCAACAGGTCGACGGCGATCTGTTCGAGATCCATCACCTGATCGACGAGCCGCCGGCGCATTGGATCGGCTTGGCCCTGACCGCCGGCGCCGTGCTCGGCTACGACCCGTGGCTGCACACTCCGCAAGAGGTCGAGCGGTTTCGCGCCGCGGCTGAAAAAGCCGGTGCGAGCTTGCGCGCCGTCGCCGACAACCCGCTCGACCGGGTCTGGCCCGGGCAGCCGGCGGCACCCCTGGCGCCGGTCGTGCCGCATGCCGAGGAATTTGCCGGCGAGAGCGCGCAGTCGAAACGCGCCCGGCTCGCCCGCGGCCTGGCCGGGGAAGGGGTCGCCGCGGCGGTGCTGACGATGCCCGAATCGATCGCCTGGCTGTTGAACATCCGCGGCGGCGACGTGCCGCACACGCCGTTGCCGTTGTCCTTCGCCATCCTGCGCAACGACGCGACGGTCACCCTGTTCATCGACCGGCGCAAACTGGCCCCCGGCCTCGACCGTCATCTCGGCAACGGCGTCGCGATCGCCATGCCCGATGACCTCGGGCCGGCGCTCGACGCGCTCGCCGGCGAGGGCGGGCTGGTCCAGGCCGACCCGGCGAGCGCCGCCTCGTGGATCTTCGACCGGCTCGACGCGGCCGGCGCCAGGATCCACCGCGCCGCCGACCCGTGCGTGTTGCCCAAGGCCTGCAAGAACACGGTCGAGGTCGACGGCACCCGCGCCGCGCACCGCCGCGACGGCGCGGCATTGACCCGCTTCCTCGCCTGGCTGATGCAGGAGGCGCCCAAGGGCGGCCTCTCCGAGATCGCCGCCAGCGACCGGCTCGAAGCCTTCCGCCGCGAGGGCGAATATTTCCGCGATCTGAGCTTCCCGACGATCTCGGGCGCCGGGTCGAACGGCGCCATCGTCCATTACCGGGCGATGCCCGAGACCGAGAAGCGGCTCGAACCCGGCACGCTCTACCTGCTCGATTCCGGCGCGCAGTATCTCGACGGCACCACCGACGTCACCCGCACGGTCGCGATCGGCGAGCCCTCGCCCGAGATGCGCGACCGCTTCACCCGCGTGCTGAAGGGCCACATCGCGCTGGCCTTGGCGCGCTTCCCGAAGGGGACCACCGGCACCCAGCTCGACGGCTTCGCGCGGCGCGGGCTGTGGCAGGCCGGGCTCGATTACGACCACGGCACCGGCCATGGCGTCGGCAGCTATCTCGGCGTGCACGAGGGGCCGCAGCGCATCTCCAAGGCGCCCAGCACCCAGCCGCTGTTGCCCGGCATGATCGTCTCGAACGAGCCCGGCTACTACAAGACCGGCGCCTACGGCATCCGCATCGAGAATCTGGTGCTGGTGCAGCCCTCGAACGGCGCGGCCGAGCGCGAGATGCTGGGCTTCGAGACCCTGACCCTGGCCCCGATCGACCGCACCCTGGTCGACCCGTCACTGCTCGACGACGACGAGATCGCCTGGCTCGACGCCTACCACGCCCATGTCCGCGAAATCCTGACCCCCCTCGTCGACCCCCACACCGCCCACTGGCTAGCCGACGCCACCCAGCCGATCGGCGGCTAATCGTCGTCCCCGCGAAAGCGGGGACCCAGGGCGACCGCTACAATGCTAGCTCACCATAAAGGTCCAGCCAGCGCGGATTCTCGCGCTCGATCAGCTCCAGCTTCCAGGCACGTCGCCATTTCTTGATCCGCTTTTCGCGGAGGATCGCATCGGCCATGGTCTCGTGAAACTCGGCAAAGACCAACCGATGCACATCATAGTCCCGAACAAAGCCATCGACGATTTTAGATCGGTGTTGCCAAATACGGCTGGCAAGGTCGCTCGTGACGCCGACGTAAAGGGTGCCGTTTCGTCGGCTCGCGAGAATATAGACGCAAGGGCGCTTCTGAATCATATCCCCGACCTGTGGTTTCGGGGCAGGCCCTGGGTCCCCGCTTTCGCGGGGACGACGCGCATTATATCTACGCGCAACATATACGTGTTCAAATTCTTCACCCCGTCATTCCCGCGAAAGCGGGAACCCAGGGCCATCTGTTCAGGCGCGCCCAGTCTCTGCGCTCGCAGCGAGGACGATAACTTGTTCAGATAATCCGCCTGATTTATTGGCGCCGCGATCTAACCCCGCCCCTCGGCGGCGCGGCGCGCCCGCTGCGCTTCTTCCCAATTCCGTCCGTCGAAGAAATGGCTCGGCTTCAGCGCCGCCGGATCGACGCCGTCGAGGCAGCGCGCGTTGACGCTGATCTTGTCCGGGTCCGACCGCGGCACATAGAACGGGTGCATCCCGCAATGCCGGCAAAAGGTGTGCTTCGCGGTATTGGTGTTGAACTGATAGGTCGCGAGTTCCTCCCCGCCCTGCAACAGCTCGAACTCTTCCGGCGGCACGATCAGATGCAGGATCCCTTTCTTGGTGCACACCGAACAATTGCATTCGAGCAAACTCGACAGATCGGCCCGCACCCGGAACCGCACCGCCCCGCAATGGCAGCTGCCCTCGATAACTCTCGATCATCGCCAACCCCACCATCCCTGATCCCGCGGCGCATTCTAACACGCCCGCCGCGAAGTCATCCGCGATCCTCCCTCCCCGTCATCCCGGCGCAGGAGCGTGTGAAGGAATTGGTCTCGAAACGAAAGCCGGGTGCGGCACGGCCGCCGTGCGTGGTTCGAGACGCGCCTTCGGCGCTCCTCACCATGACGTACGTTATTGATAGCATTTAGAAACCGCCTCATCCCCGGCCTGCGCCGGGCAGGCTCTGAGGAAGCCGCAGCGCGGCTGTCTCGAAGGACGCACCGTGCCGACCCAGCCATCCTTCAATTCCTTCACACGCTCGCAGGCCGGGACCCATTTCCGCCATGGGCGCCGGCCCTCGCCGCTATGGTGAGCAGCGGGGTGGCTCCGCCATAAGGCTTCACCAGGATGCAGGCCATGCCCGATTTCGTCGTCGTTCCCGCGAAAGCGGGGACCCAGGGCAACGGCAGCTCGGTCGCCGCGGCGTCGAGACGAGTTGGTGGGATCCGGCCGAAATGAACCGCTCGCAGAAAGCATCTGGTCGTCATGCGCGGGCTTGACCCGCGTATCCACGTCTTGTTTCGAGCGTGAAGGCGTGGACGCCCGCGGAACTAGTCCGTGGGCTGAAGGCCCACAGCTCAAGCCGGCCAAGACGAAACTGGGAAGCGCGACTCCGTCGAGCAGCTCCTCAAAACAGCGATGCGCGCGGACCGCGAAATCGCCGTGATTTTGGTTTAGCCTCTCTCCCGCGACAGGAGAGGCAGCACATGGGCGATCGCTCGGTTGACGCCCGCGACATAAGCCGGAGCGTCGTCGTGACCGGCGACGGCAACAATGTCGCGCTGACCTTCGGCGACACCGGCATCACGCTTGCCATTGCGCCGCAAGCAATTCCCGCCGCCCGAGCGCCGCCGTCGACCGCGCGCGGGAGAGCCGCCGCGCGAACTCGACCTTCTCGTCGCCGAGGCCGGCAGACTGCCGCTGATCGGCCGCAAGGACCTTCTCGCCGAGCTTCAGGCGTGGCTCGACGACGAGACCGATATCTCGGTCTATGGGCTGATCGGGCGCGCCGGAACCGGCAAGACGCGGCTCGCGATCGAATTCTGCCGGACGATCGACAGCGACCCGGCCGGCAAAGGCGAATGGATCGCCGGCTTTCTGTCGCCGGCAGATTTGAGCCCGGTCGTCGAAACGCTCGCCACGCACAGCTTCACCTGGGAGCGCCGAACCCTTCTGGTCATCGACTACGCCGCCCAGTGTCATCAGGCCCTCGCGCGCTGGCTTGACCGCCTCGCCGACCAAAAGCTCGACACCAAGCTCCGCTTCCTGCTGCTGGACCGCGAAGCGCCGGAGGCCTTCGGCTGGTGGCAACGAGCTGACTGTCCTGGGCCCACCGAGCCGCCGCGATTTGTTCCACGAGTTACGCCCCCGGCAATTGCCGGACCTGTCCGACCTCGAAGAACGCCGCGCGCTGATGACGGGGGCATTGCAGGCCGCCCGCGAACTGCGGCCCGGAGCATCGAGTGTCGCCGCCCATCCCGGCGAAGGACGAGGACCCGGATTTCGACCGCCGCCTCGCCCAACCCCAGTTCGGCAATCCGCTGAACCTGGTCATGGCGGGCGTGATCGCGCTCGACCGCGGCCCGCAAGCCGCACTGGCCTTGCGCCGCCTCGACGCCGCCCGCCAGATCGCCCGCCGCGAATTGCGCCGGCTGACCGAACTGGCCCGCAGCCGCCAGATCGGCGAAGACGAGATGCGCCACCTCGTCGCCTTCAACGGCCTTGCCGGCGGCCTTCCGATCGCCGATTTGCGCAAAACCGTCGCCGACGAACTCACCATATCGCGCCGGCCGACGGACCGAACTCAGCGAAGTTGTCGAGCTGCTCGAACAAGAATTTCCTGCTCGGTCCGGAGCTACTCAGCAACCTCGCCTTGCGACGATCCAGCCCGATCTGATCGGCGAAGCCGCGATCGTCGAAGCCTTCACCGGCGAATTGTCTCGGGAGGCCGAGGCCGCCGAGGCCGTCCGGCGCGCCTACGAGCTGGGTGGCGATGTCGCCGCGCAAGTCGCTGATCCGCGTCATGCAAGATTTCGCCTATTCGATCGAAGACCCAAACGCGACAGACGCGGAGAGATCGACCGGGCGCCGGGTAATGGGATGGTTATTGGAGCTCGCGGAAAGAAGTCGACGATCCCGAGCAACTCGTTCCGTTGGTCTTTGCTCTTCCCGGCCAAACCACGATCTTGCGCGAACCTGCAGCGGAGCTGACCGGAAGCTTGCTGACTTATTTCCGCAATAAAGCCCAAGACAAGCGATGATCTGTCGCGCTTCGCTATTCTGCCGCGACTCTGCTGAACAACCTCGCCAACAGGCTCAGCGATCTGGGGCGGCGCGAGGAGGCGCTGACGGCGGCCGAAGAGGCGGTCGGGCATCACCGCGCGCTGGCCGAAGCGCGGCCCGACGCCTTCATTCCCGACCTGGCCCTATCGCTGAACAACCTCGCCAACAGGCTCAGCGATCTGGGGCGGCGCGAGGAGGCGCTGACGGCGGCCGAAGAGGCGGTCGGGCATTACCGCGCGCTGGCCGAAGCGCGGCCCGACGCGTTCATTCCCGACCTGGCCCGTTCGCTGAACAACCTCGCCAACAGCTCAGCGATCTGGGGCGGCGCGAGGAGGCGCTGACGGCGGCCGAAGAGGCGGTCGGGCATTACCGCGCGCTGGCCGAGGCGCGGCCCGACGCGTTCATCCCGATCTGGCCGATTCGCTGAATAACCTCGCTAACATGCTCAGCGCTCTGGGGCGGCGCGAGGAGGCGCTGAAGGCGGCCGAAGAGGCGGTCGGGCTCTACCGCGCGCTGGCCGAAGCGCGGCCCGACGCGTTCATTCCCGACCTGGCCAGTTCGCTGAACAACCTCGCCAACATGCTCAGCGATCTGGGGCGGCGCGAGGAGGCGCTGGCCGCGGCCGAAGAGGCGGTCGGGCATTGCCGCGCGCTGGCCGAAGCGCGGCCCGACGCGTTCATTCCCGACCTGGCCCGTTCGCTGAACAACCTCGCCAACATGCTCAGCGCTCTGGGCGGCGCGAGGAGGCGCTGAAGGCGGCCGAAGAGGCGGTCGGGCATTACCGCGCGCTGGCCGAAGCGCGCCCGACGCGTTCATTCCCGACCTGGCCCTATCGCTGAACAACCTCGCCGCCATGCTCAGCGATCTGGGGCGGCGCGAGGAGGCGCTGACGGCGGCCGAAGAGGCGGTTCGGGCATTGCCGCGCGCTGGCCGAAGCGCGGCCCGACGCGTTCAGTGCTGAATTGGCTCGATCCCTCTGGGTCTTAGGCGATCTGCAGGGCGACACTGAGAAACCCGATCTTGCCGGGAACATTGGCTGAGGCGATCCGGCATCTCACCCCGACATTTTGAGGGTTCCGCAGGCGGTTGCCGGAATGATGGTCGGAATCTGCAAAGCTACCTCGCGCAATGCGAGGCGGTCGGACGCGAGCCGGATTTGGAATTGCTCGGCCCGGTGCTCGCGTATTCGAGAAAATGAAGCAACAGGAGGAGAAGGCATGAGCGGAGATAATCGGTCGGTTACGGCGCGGGATATCACCGGCAGCAGTGTCGTGACCGGCGATCACAATACCGTCACGACGACGATGAAACAGGTGCCGCTGCCGCCGGCCGACCAGGTCGATGTCAAGGCGGAGCTAGCGGCATTGCGGGAGGCGCTTGCTGCGCTGCAGAAGCGTGCCAGATCGCGGCAAGCTCGATCGCGCGTATCGAGGATGCGGCCGACGAAGCCGCCAAACCCGAGCCCGACAAGGGGAGGTCGGCCGGCGCTCTTGAACGCGTCGGTCAAATACTGCCAAGGCGGCAGGCGATTTCACCGAGAACGCCGGAAAGCTGCTGCCTCCCCTGACCGCACTCGCCGCCTGGCTCGGACCCGCTGGCATCACCTACTTTCGATGCTCGGCACTCTCCTCCTATGAGCCTCGAACCAATTCCCGATTATTTCCCGGTTCCGCCAAATAAATTCCCGGTTCGGTCAAATAAATTCCCGGTTCCATCTCACGGGAATTGGGGTACAAGAGATTGATCAGAAACGATATTTTTGAGCCGACTTTGTCGCCAAATCGCGATGTTTCCCGTTATTTTTCCCGGTTCACGGGAATTCGCGCGTGGTGGTCGGCGAGCCTCTATCCCGACCAGTAGAGACCAAAGCGACGACGGGCGATCGGCCAGAGTGTTGCGGCGACTGCCCGCGCCGGTTGACGCGCTCGGGCGCTCGACGATACGCTGCTGTCGCGCCTTACCACGCCCGCGACACGCGCAAGGAGGAACGGGATGGCCAAAATCGTCCTCGGGATCGCTACATCGCACACCCCGATGCTGAATACCCCGGCCAAGGACTGGCCGAGCTTCATCGACCGCGACGGGGTCCGCGATTTTCTCGACAAGGAGGGCGACCCCGCGACCTACGAGGAACTGCTCACCCGCGCCGACCCGCGAGCGCTGCCGGAATTGACGCCGGAGCGCTTTGCCGCGCGCCACGACGAGGCGCAAGCGGCGGTCGAGCATCTGAGGCAGAGCGTGCGCCGCGCCGAACTCGACGCGCTGATCATCGTCGGCGACGACCAGAAGGAGCTGTTCTACGAGGATCACCTGCCGTCCATCCTCGTCTATTACGGCGACACGATCCGCAACGTGCCGCTATCGCCCAATTTCAAGGGTCCGGAATGGTCGCGGCTGGCCACCGCGCGGTATTACGAGGAGAAGGAGCCGCGCGACTATCCGGTCGCGGCACCCTTGGCATTGCACCTGATCGAGGAATTGATCGACCGCGAGTTCGACATCGCCTCGTCGAACGGGCTGCCGCCCGGCCACGGCGAGGGCCATGCCCACGCCTTTGTGCGCAAGCGGCTGATGGAACGCCAGGACCTGCCGGTCGTGCCGGTTTTCCTCAACACCTATTACCCGCCGAACCAGCCGACGCCGCGGCGCTGCTACAATCTCGGCCGGGCGATCCGCGAGGCGGTCGAGAGCTGGCCGGGCGACGCGCGCATCGGCATCGTCGGCTCGGGCGGGCTCAGCCATTTCGTCGTCGACGAGGAGTTGGATCGCGGCATCATCGACGCGCTCGCCCGCAAGGACGGCGAGGCGCTGCAATCATTGCCGCGCAAAAAGCTCAATTCCGGCAGCTCGGAGATCCGCATGTGGATCGCCGTCGGCGGCGCCGTCGAGCATCTCGATTTGGCCTGGTCGCATTACGTCCCGGGCTACCGCACGCCCGCCGGGTCGGGCACCGGGCTCGGTTTCGCCGTCTTCCAGTGAGGTCGACAATGAGCAAACAAAAGGACAGCGAGGATCTCGTCCGCGTCGGCCCCGGCACGGCCATGGGCGAGATGATGCGGCAGTATTGGCTGCCGGCGGCGATGTCGTCGGAACTCGAGCGCGACGGCGCCCCGATGCGGCTGATGCTGCTCGGCGAGCGGCTGATCGCGTTTCGCGACAGCGCGGGCCGGGTCGGGGTCATGGACCACCGCTGCCCGCACCGCTGCGCCTCCTTGTTCCTCGGCCGCAACGAGGAGGACGGCATCCGCTGCGTCTATCACGGCTGGAAATACGATGTGGCGGGAAACTGCGTCGATATGCCGAACACGCCGGCCAAGCAGGACTACAAGGCACAAGGTCAAGGCCAAGGCCTACAAGGTGGCCGAGCGCAACGGCCTCGTCTGGGTCTATATGGGCGAGCGCAAGCCGAGGCGCCGCCGCTGCCGGGCATCGAGGCCTCGCTGTTGCCCGAGAGCGAATTGCAGATCACCTTCGCGCAGCGCGAATGCAACTGGCTGCAGGCGCTCGAAGGCGACATCGACACCTCGCATTTCGGCTTTCTGCATGCCGGCTCGGTCGATCCGGCCAATATGCCGGCGCGACAATCTGATCCGCTGGACGGTCGCCAACCGCGCGCCCGAATACCACGTGACCGACACCGATTGGGGCACGATGTATGCCGCCTATCGCCCGGGCGAGGCGGGCAAGACCTATTGGCGCTTTGCCAATTTCCTGTTCCCGTTCTGGACGCAGACGCCGCAGGGCGCGTTTGACCGGGTCAACAGCCGCGCCTGGGTTCCGATGGACGACGGCCATACGATGTTCGTCAGCCTTTCCTGGAAGGGTTTGCCCGCGGAACGCGCCGCGCTCAGCAACACCCGAACGCTCCCCGGCTCCAAGCTGACGATGGATTTCGTGCCGAACACGACCGACTGGTACGGCCGCTGGCGTCTCGCCGGCGTCGAGGGTAACGATTGGCTGATCGACCGGGAGGCGCAGAAAAACGGCGGGATCTACACCGGCATCGTCGGCATCCAGGCGCAGGATCAGGCGGTCACCGAAAGCATGGGGCCGATCACCGACCATGATTTCGAGAATCTGGGACCGAGCGACATCATGATCGCCCGCACCCGCCGCCGCCTGCTGCGCGCCGCCCGCGCCTTCAAAAAGGACGGCGCCGTGCCGCCCGGCGTCGACAACCCCGACGTTTATACCAACGTCAGGAGCGGCGACTTCCTCGCCGACGCCAAGATCAGCCTGGCGCGACGCCTACGACATGCAGCAGCGCACCGCCATCCGCCCCTCGGCGCAAGCTGCGGAGTGAGCGCGATAAGGCCACTTGAGCTGTCTCGCGGCGTAATCGGGTGACCGTGAGGCGACGGAGAAATTGCGCCGCACTAGCCCTCGGACATCGGTGATGGTGTAGTCACGAACCCGTTTTCGCGGTCCTCGGTGATCGCTGCGGGGTCGCGGTCGGCGGGGTTGCCCCAGCCGCCGCCACCGCCGGATTCGAGGATCAGCACGTCGCCGGGGCGGATTTCGAGGCCGGTTTCCTTGGTCTTGATCGGGCGCGGCGGCTCGGCCGTCGGAATAGAGCGTGTAGCGGTGTGGCAGGCCGTCGGCGCCGCCGAGGATGCCGCAGGCGCCGTGGCGCACCCCGTCGCCGGCGGTGTTGGCGATGGCCGGCTCGGCGATCTCGACGACCATCTCGACGATACCGCCGGGCCCGCCGCGATACTTGCCGGCGCCGCCGGAATCGGGGCGGAATTCGTGGCGGCGAAAGAACAGCGGAAAGCGTACTTCGGTCACTTCGAGACTGCCGAACTTGATCCCGCCCGCGGCCTGCCATTCGCCGGCGCCTGGCCAACCGTCGCCGGCCGGTGACGCGCCGCCGCCGGGCCGCGCCTGAAAGAAATGCCAGATAAAGGGTTTGCCGCCCGGAATGCATCGGCTCCGTGCGGGTCGCGCGGGTCCTTCGAAATCGCGATGCGGAAGCGGCGGCCCCAGCCGGCCATCGCCCGGTCGGGACAGGCCGGCGCCAATGCCTTGACGATCGCCTCGATGATCTCCTGACCGCAATGGTTGGTGGCGAGGGTCACCGGCATGCCCGGATTGGCCCACACCACCGTGCCCTGCTTGGCGATGACCGTGATCGGGCGAAACGTGCCGTCGTTCTTCGGCGTGTCGGGATCGATCAGATAAGACAGCGCCACCACCACAGCCGAGTACATGTTCGGGTACGACGAATTGACAAAGCTCGTGACTTCCGGATGCGAATCGGACAGGTCGATAACCAGGTCGCTGCCGCGCTTTTCGACCGTCGCGCGGATATGGATGTCCTCGTTGCCGCGCCCGTCATCGTCGAGCAAGGCCTCGCCGTGATAGACGCCGTCCTTCCATTGGGCGATGACCGCCCGCGTCTGACGCTCGGCGCCGTCGAGCACCGCCTCGATCGCGGCATCGGCGACCGGCCAGCCGAATTCGGCGGCCAATGCCAACAGACGCCGCTCGCCGACATGGGCCGAGCCGATCATCGCCGCGAGATCGCCGCGGAAATCGCGCGGATGGCGCACATTGGTCGCGATCATCTCTAAGACGTCGCGGCGCAGCTCGCCGCCATCATAAAGCCGCAACGGGGTGATACGAATCCCCTCCTGCCAGATGTCGGTGGCGGCGGCGTTGTAGGCGCCGTGCGTCGCCCCGCCGATATCGCTCTGATGGGCGCGGTTGATCGACCAGAAACGCGGTCGCTCGCCGGCGAACACCGGCACGAAGACGGTCAGGTCGGGAAGGTGGTTGCCGCCGTGATAGGGATCATTGAGCAGAAAGACGTCGCCCGGGTGAATGTCGTCGGCAAAAAACTCGGTCACCGCCCTGGCCGCATAGGGCAATGCGCCGACATGGATCGGCACGTGCTCGGCCTGGGCGATCAGCCTGCCGTCGAGGCCGCAGATCGCCGTCGAAAAGTCACGGCTCGAATTGAGGATTTGCGAATAAGATGTGCGCAGCATCGCCTCGCCCATCTCTTCGACGATCGCCAGGAGGCGATGCCGAATGACCGACGCCACAATCGGATCGACTCGATCTGCCAAGGCCCTCACCTGGTTTGACCGCCGCCTGCCGGCGAGACGATAGGAGCTTTGCCTGATGCCGCGCAAACCGAACTACCGGCTCGAACGCGCCGAACGCGACCGTGTCAAAAAGGCCAAGAAGGAAGAAAAGATCAAGCTGCAACAGGAGCGCGCCGCGTTGCGCAAGGCCGGCGACGCCGACGATGCCCCCGATGACCCCGCCCCGGATGACCCCGCCTTGCGCGAGCCGGAAAGCCTTTGATCGCGGCCGTCACCAGGTCGCGAACATCGCAGCCACCACAACCGCCATGACCGCGGTGGTCAGCCAGCCCATCGCCCATAGCGGGCGCGGTATGGTGAACGAGCCCATGACCCGGGGCTGTCGGGACATCGCCATGATCACCGCCATCAGCGGCACCGCGACGACGCCGTTGACGACCGCCGACCAGAACAGCGCCTTGATCGGATCGAGGTGGACAAAATTGATCAGGATGCCGATCAGGGTCGCGACCGCGATCGTGCCGTAAAACGCCTTGGCGTCGCGCGGCAACCGGCTCAGTCCGGTCGGCCAGCCGAGCGCCTCGCCCAGCGCATAAGCCGCGGATCCGGCCAGCACCGGTACGGCGAGCAGTCCGATCCCGATGATGCCGGCGGCGAACACGGCAAAGGTAAAGACACCGGCGATCGGCCGAAGCGCCTCGGCCGCCTGCGCCGAGGTCTGGATGTCGGTGACCCCGTGCGCGTTCAACGTCGCCGCGGCGGTGATGATGATGAACAGGCTGATCAGGTTGGAAAACCCCATCCCGATATAGGTGTCGATGCGGATGCGGCTGATCTGGACCGGCGCTTCGCCGGGTGCGTCTCGCAACGGGTGGGCGGCGGGATCGATGCGCTCGTCCTCGGCCTCTTCCGACGATTGCCAGAAGAAACAATACGGGGTGATCGTGGTGCCGAGGACGGCGACGATCGCTACGAGGTAGTCGGTCCGCCACATAAGGGTCGGCAGCAGGGTGTTGATGACGACCTTGCCCCAGGGCACGTCGACCGCCAGAGCCGTCGCGACATAGGCAAACAGCGACACCGCGGTCCACTTCAAGATCCGGACATATTCTTCATAGCGCGAGAAAACTTCGAGCAGCGCGCAGACGACGGCAAACCCGACGACGTAGAATTGCGCCGGACCGCCCAGCAACAGCTCGAGCGCGGCACCCATCGCGCCGAGGTCGGCGCCGAGATTGATGATATTGGCGACCAGCAGCAGCGCGACGATGACCAGCAGCAGCCAGCGCGGGTAATGCTCGCGGATGTTGCCCGCGATCCCCTCGCCGGTAACCCGGCCGATCCGGGCGCTGATTTCCTGAATCGCCGCCATCAGCGGCCAGGTAAACAGCATGACCCAGGCCATGCTGTAGCCGAATTGCGCACCGACCTGCGAGTAAGTAGCGATGCCGCTCGGATCGTCATCGGAGGCTCCGGTGATCAGCCCGGGGCCGAGAAAAGCGAGAAGCCCGCGCCTGCGCGGCCGGTGCGGCTTCCAATGATGCGCGATCCGCGCAGCCAGGGTCAGCGCGTCGCGGCGTACGGTGATGCCCGGTTCGGGAGCGGGCCAGCGGCGGCTGGTTCAATCTTCGAGCCCTTCGGGGAAGGGGAGTGCAAACACTAGCCCGATGCTCGGTCCTTGAATCCACTGGGGCAAGGGTGGAAACCGGCCGGCCGCGCGGACCATTTCCTCCACTCTTAGGTCGATGTCGGTATACCCCGAGCTTCGCATTACGCTCACCCTCGCTACCGTACCGTCATCGAGCACTAACATCAGGATGGCCGTCTCGCCACGCCGTCCGGCGACCAGCGAGTGGGACAGCAGGCCGAGGTGCCGCAGAATCAGCGAGTTGACATAGGCGAGATACTCGTCCCGGGTCGCAGAGGGCCCAGGAAATCGCGCCGACCGCGGCATCAGATGCGCGCGCTGCGGCGCCCGGGCGACCGCTTGACGCACGGCAGGCGCCAGCTTCGGCAACGGCTTTGGTGCGAGCATGTCCATCGGCTGCGGCGGCTGATTTCGGCCGGCGCGGGCAGCGGCGGCGGTTCGATGGAAGCGATCTTCGGCGGCGCCTCGAACTGGGATTCCATTGATCGCCGGCGGTTCCTTGTTAGGGCTGGGCTCCTCGCTCTTCGCCTGATCCTGCCCCTTGGTCTTTGTGTCACCCATATCTGCGGACGCGAGACGCCCGGGGGGTCGCCGCGTTTCCGCGCCGCGGCTTCGGCGCCGGTTTCGGTATTGGCGGAGGGGGTGGCGGCGGCTGAAAGACCAGCTGCACCGGGATCGGCGTGACCTCCGCGGGCGGATGCATCGGCCAATCGATCAGCAGCAGCAACGGCAGCAGATGCAGGATGAGAGAGACGATCGGACCGAACGGCCGGCGGCGCGGCTCCGACTCGACCGGTCGTTCGCGGTCGGGCAGAGCCGCTGATCCGGTCGGCCGCGGCTCGGCCACCGGGGATGCCGGTTCACGACGATCGGCGGGGATACCATCTGCGATCGGTGTAGGCGAAGCCGACAGGCGTAGCCGCGGCGCCTGCCCTGGTAGCGGCAAGAAAAGAGGCTCGTTACGAGCCTCCTCGATCGGTTGGTCGATGCGCAACACCGCCCGCGATCATCCGGCTGCGCCGGCCTCGTTGGCTAGCGCCAGCCATGCGGCCTCGTCGAGCAAGCTGACGCCGAGCGCCGCCGCTTTCGTCGCCTTCGAGCCGGGGTCGGCGCCGGTCACGACGTAATCCGTCTTGGCCGAGACCGAGCTCGTGACATTGGCGCCCAGCGCCTCGGCGCGGGCCTTGGCCTCGGACCAACTCATGGTTTCGAGCGCACCGGTGAAGACGATGGTCTTACCGGTGAGCGGCGACACGGCGCGACGCGCCACCGCCTCGTAGTCGACCACGGTGACTTCCGTGCCGAGATCGTCGAGCACGGCGCGGTTATGCGGCTCGGCGAAAAAGCCGATGATATCGGCGGCCATGTCCTCGACCGATGCCGTGGATATCGATCAGCCCGGCCCGAGCGTCACTTTCCGGGTCCTGCGCCATTTCCATCTCCGCTCGCCAACGCGCCAACGAGCGGTAGTGGCGGGCGAGCAGCCGCGCCGTCGCCTGCCCCACCTGCGGGATGCCGAGCGCATTGATAAAGCGGTCGAGCGCGATGCGCCGGCGCTCGTCGATTGCGGCAACGAGCTTTTTGGCGCTGACCTCGCCCCAACCCTCGCGCTTGGCGATCACATCGGGATCAAGGCGGAAGATGTCGCCCGGCTGGCGGATCAGCCCATCCTCCCAAAACGCCTGGATGTGCTTGGAGCCGAGCCCCTCGATGTCAAAGCAATCGCGGGCAACGAAGTGCTTGAGCCGTTCGACGGCTTGCGCGGCGCAAATCAGCCCGCCGGTACAGCGTCGCGCCACCATGCCCGGCTCGCGCA
Organism: uncultured Alphaproteobacteria bacterium; assembly: GCA_963845735.1. GTDB lineage: Bacteria > Pseudomonadota > Alphaproteobacteria > ATCC43930 > CGMCC-115725 > AP-15. Next base: position 294,407 of record CAWJTR010000009.1, read on the forward strand.
CCGCGAGGCTGCCGCAGACCGGGCAATGCTCGGGAAAATGGTAGGGCTGGGTTCCGGGCGGGCGGCGCTCGGTCACGACCCCGACGATCTGCGGAATGACGTCGCCGGCGCGCTGGACGATGACGGTGTCGCCGATGCGGATGTCCTTTCGCGTTCGATCTCGTCCTCGTTGTGCAAGGTGGCGCGCTGCACCACCACACCGCCGACGGTGATCGGTTCGAGCGCCGCGACCGGGGTCAGCGCACCCTGCCGTCCGACCGAAATCAGGATATCTCGCAGCACCGTCTGCGCCTGCTGGGCCGGGAATTTGTGCGCGAGCGCCCAGCGCGGCGCTCGACTGACCATGCCGAGCCGCTCCTGCAAGGCGAGATCGTTGACCTTGTAGACGACGCCGTCGATGTCGTAGGGCAACGCCGCGCGATCGGCGGCAATATCGCGATAATAGGCCAGCACCTCATCGACGCCACGGCATAGGTGCGAGCGTTCGTTGACGGTCAGCCCCCAATTGCGGAATTGCGCCAACGCCTCGGCATGGGTGCGGGCGAAGGGCGCGCTCGCCTCGCCCCAAGCATAGGCAAAGAATTTGAGCGGCCGGCGTGCGGTGATCGACGAATCGAGCTGGCGCAGGGAACCGGCGGCGGCGTTGCGCGGGTTGGCGAAGACCGGCTCTCCGGCAGCCGCGCGTTCCTCGTTTAGCGCGAAAAATCCGGTGCGCTCCATATAGACTTCACCGCGGATCTCGATCACCGCAGGCCATCCGGTCCCGCCCAGCTGAGCCGGGACGCTCGCCAATGTACGGATGTTCGCGGTCACATCCTCCCCGGTAATCCCGTCGCCGCGCGTGGCGCCCTGCACGAGGCGGCCGTGCTCATAGCGCAAGCCGAGGGAAAGCCCGTCGATCTTGGGCTCGGCCATGATCTCGATCGCGTTCTCGGCGACCAAGTCCCGGTCCGCCGGCCGGCTGAAGAAATTGCGGATGCCGGAAAAGAAATCCCGCACATCAGCTTCCTCGAAGGCGTTTTCGAGCGACAGCATCGGTCGCGTATGCGTGACTTTGGTAAAGCCGGCGGCCGGCGCGGCCCCAACCCGCCGCGACGGGCTGTCGGCGCGTACCAGCTCGGGAAAATGAACTTCGATCTCGGTATTGCGGCGGCGCAGTGCGTCGTAATCGGCATCGGAAACCTCAGGCGCGGCTTCGGCGTAGTAGAGCCGATCGTGCCGACGGATCTCCTCGGCCAGCGCGGCCAGCTCGTCGTGGGCCTCCTCCTCGGTCAGCTGATCGACGGGTCGCAGTTCGGGTTCGGCGCGGCCTCGCGAGGCGCTCATGCGCGGGTGCCAGCGATCAGGCTCGCGGCGGCGGCTCGCGCCTCGACGGTCACGGTGCGGCCGGACAGCATGCGGGCGATTTCCTCCTGTCGCGTATCCGGATTGAGCTCCTCGACGCGGGTCACGGTCTGACGTTCGGAGAGCTGCTTGGCGACACGCCAATGATGAGCGCCGCGCGCCGCGACCTGCGGCGAGTGGGTCACGACGAGGACCTGCAGGCTGGTGCCGAGCCGCTGCAATCGCTCGCCCACCGCAGCAGCGACCGCGCCGCCAATGCCGCTGTCGACCTCGTCGAAGATCAGTGTCGGCACCGAGGATGTGCCGGCCAGCACCAGTTTCAAGGCCAGCATGAAGCGCGACAGCTCGCCGCCCGAGGCGATGCGCGCGAGCGGGCCAAATGGCGCCCCGGGGATCGTCGCGATCTCGAAATGCACGCGCTCGCGGCCATGTTCGCTCCAGTCGGATTCAGGGAGCGGCGCCAGTACCGTGCGAAACCGGGCTTTGTCGAGCCGCAACGGTTTCAGCTCGGCCGCGACACCGGCATCGAGACGATCGGCGGCGCCGGCTCGCGCGCGCGAGACGCGCTCGGCCGCCGCGACATATTCGGCGCGGGCGGCGGCGGTCGCCCTCGCCAGGCTTTCGACACCTTCGACCCCGGCCTCGATTGCGTCGATCCGCGCGGCTATTGCCTCGCGCACGGCCGGCAGATCGGGAACCGCCACCTGATGCTTGCGGGCGGCGGCGCGCAGGGCAAAGAGCCGCTCTTCAACGGTTTCCAGCTCATGCGGGTCGAGTTCGAGGCTGCGCGCGGCGGTTTCGAGCGCGGCGAGCGCCTCGGCGGTCTCGTTGGCGGCGCGTTCGGCCGCGGCCCGCGCATCGTCGAACAGACCTTGGGCGCGCTCGCGAGCCCGCTCGAGGCGACGGGTTGCACGGGCGAGGGCGGCTTGGGCGCCGGCCTCGCCATCGAGTTCGCCGATGGCCTCGGCCAAGGTTTCAGCCAGCCGCTCGGCGCTCTGCAACAATGTTCGGCGAGCGGCGAGGCGGTCTTCTTCACCGGCTTCGGGCGCCAACGCATCGAGCTCGGCGAGGTGGTGGCGCAGCAGATCCTCCTCCTCGCGGCTGGCGGCGACGAGGCGCGCCGCCGCCTCTTCGCGCGAGCGGGCGGCGCGCCAATCCCGCCAGGACTGCGCGAGCGCCGCGATGCCGCCGACATGCTCGGCGAAGGCATCGAGGATCATACGGTGGTTGACGGGGTCCAATAGGCCGCGCTGCTCGAACTGGCCCTGAATTTCGACCAGGCTGTCGCCGAGCTGGCGCAGCAGGTTGATGCTCGCCGGCTCGTCGTTGACAAAGGCGCGACTGCGGCCGTCTCCGCGCAACAGCCGGCGCAGCACGATCGTCTCGCCAGTCGCCGTCGCACGCCAGCCCAGCCTCGCGCAGCATCGCATAGGCCGGGTGATTGCGACCGACGGCGAATTCGGCGGTGACCGCCGCCTCGCCGGCGCCGTCGCGCAGCAGCCCGGCTTCGGCCCGTTTTCCCAGCGCCAGTCCCAGCGCATCCAACAGGATCGACTTCCCAGCCCCGGTCTCGCCGGTCAGCACGCACAGCCCCGGGCGAAAGGCCAAATCGAGCCGGTCGATCAAAACGACATCGCGAATGGAGAGACCGAGCAACATGGCGAGGGCGAATGATACAGGCGCCGCGGACGGCAGGCCAGTTCTCACCAAGCGTTCCCGCCGCGGCCATGTAAAACGGATCGCGGCCTCCCGGTGCAAGCCGCCGCCTGGTGTGGCCGAGAATGCCGGCTTTCCTGGGACGGCAAGGCTACGCCGCAGCTACGCCGCGAATCGCGGCCTTGCCGAAGGATTTTACTCTTTTCGGCGTGACCCGCACGGGATCGGCGTTCAGAACAAGCGGCTGAGCCAGCTTTGGGTCTGCGCGTCGGGCTCCGGCGCCCCATTCAGCATGGCGTAGGCGTCGCCGTACCATTCGCTGCCCGGATAATTGTAGCCCAGGACGGCGGCGTTGCGCTTGGCCTCGCTGTTGAGCCCCAGCGCCAAATCGCATTCGACCAGTCGCTCGAGCGCCTCGGGGACGTGAGTTGTCGTCTGGTAGTTGTCGATGACGCGTTTGAAGCGGTTCATCGCGGCCAGATATTGCCCCCGTTTGAGATAATAGCGGCCGATCTCCATCTCCTTGCCGGCCAGATGGTCGCGGGTGAAAGCGAGCTTGAGCTTGGCGTCGCGGGCGTATCTGGTGTCGGGGAAACGGCGGATCACGTCATCGAGCGCCTTGAGTGCAAGTTCGGTGGTTTTCTGGTCGCGGCCGACATCGACGATCTGAACGTAATAGGAGATCGCCTTCAGATAATAGGCGTAGTCGACGTCGCGGTTCCCCGGGTGGAGCTGAATGAAACGGTCGGCGGCGATGATCGCTCCACTGTAATCCTCGGCCTCGTACATCGCGTAGGCCGACATCAGCTGGCTCTTGGTCGCCCAGACGGAATAGGGATGCTGGCTTTCTACCTGCTCGAAGGTTTTGGCCGCCGGCGCGTAGCGCTCCTCGACCATGTCGTCCATCGCCTGGTTGTAGAGATCGTCGACCGGCTTTTCGATATACGCATCTTTGTTTCCGCCGCCGCAGGCAGCGAGCCACACGGTTAACGCGGCCAAGCCAAACCAGCGGGACGGGGACCACGGACGCATCGGCAAACCTGGCAAACCCGACGATATGTGTCTACTGCGGATTTATGGCTGCTCCGCAGAAAGTGCGCAAGGCCAGCAGAGCGGCAGCACGCGTCAGGCGAGGGCGCGCGCTCTTTGGTCCGGCTGATCGAGCGCCACGGGCCGGAATGTTGGGGCCGGGGCCGTATAGTCCCAAGCCTCAGGGTCGGCGAACAGCGCCGCCAGCAACCGCCTCGTATGAGCGTGGCCCGAGCGCACTCCGCGGAAATGGCCGATGATCGGCGCCCCGGCCAGGTACAGGTCGCCGACCGCGTCGAGCATCTTGTGGCGAACAAACTCGTCATCGTAACGCAGGCCGCCGCTGTTAAGCACCCGATCGCCGCTGACCACGATGACGTTGTCGAGCGAACCGCCGCGACCCAAACCCGCCTCCCGCAGGCGAGCGACTTCATCAAGAAGACCGAAGGTACGGGCGCGGCTGAGTTCGGCTTTGAAGGTGCCGGCGTCGATGGCGACGCTCATACTCTGCCGCCGGATCAGCGAACTTTCGAAATCGATTTCAAAGCTCATCGAAAAGCAGTGATCGGGAGAAAGCACCGCCATGGCGCCGTCAGCCACGACGCTGATCGGCCTCAGCACCTTGACAGCGCGCCGCGGCGCATCCTGCTCGACGATGCCCGCGCATTCGATCAGGAAAACGAAGGGCGCGGCGCTGCCGTCCATGATCGGTACCTCGGGCCCGTCGAGCTCGACAACCGCGTTGTCGATCTCGGTGCCCGCCAGAGCCGCCATCAGATGCTCGACCGTACCAACACTCGTCCCCTCGCCATCGGACAATGCAGTGCAGCGCGCCAATTCGATGGCGTTGATCCAATTTGCGCGGATTTCGACACCGGCGTCGGTGCGGCGGAAAACGATTCCCGTTCCCGGCGCCGCGGGCAACAAATTCATCGCCACCCGACGGCCCGAGTGAAGGCCGACCCCGCGGCAACCAATTACAGTTTTAAGCGTTTGTTGCAGCGGAGCGGTGATTTCCCCCAACATGCGATTGACTCTCGAACATTGTCCCCCGACGGATAAACCTACTCGCGCGAATGGACCGCCCCAAATCACTCTTTATTGCCGATTGTTGCATTGCGGTGACGGAGAACACTACCCGGATCAAGCATTTAGCCATGATCACGCAGTCGGTGCGACAGCCCTGAAATTAATATACCGGCGCTGTTCCGGCAGGGACGCGGCAAGGTGCGGCGTCCTAGTCGGGTTCAGTTCGCCTGACGCCGCAGGAAGGCCGGAATGTCGAGCAGATCCTCGTCCTTCGACCCCGGCCGATCCTCGGGTTCCAGCGAAGCGAGCCGTGGCTGAGCTGGATTGATGGCGGGCGGGATCGGCTGCCGGGCAGTCCGCTCCGGCGCCGGCGGCGCGGAGCGCGCGCGGCCTACTCCGGTGACGCGTTCGATCAAGCTCGGCACGCGACCCTTCGGTTTTGGGGCGGCATCGCGCATTGGCGGTGTTACCGGCACTGCCGGCTGGGTCAGCGGGACCGGGCGGGCTGGACCGGCATCGACCGGCCTGGGGGCGATGAAGGCGCCCCCGCGGATCGCCACGCTTTCGGCCGCTGCCGCCTCCTGCGGCACTGGCTCGCCGTCATGCTCGGCGCGGGCGGTTTCTCGTCCAGCATCGAGCGGCGGCTGCGCCGCGTTCTGGGTCAGCACTGGCTGAGTATAGCCCCCGGAGGTTGCTTCGCGGAGCGCCGGTACAGTCTCCCTGTTGCTGACCAGGCTGATCGCCGGACGCGCCTGGGTGAGCGCCTCGGCGTCAATGCCGGTAGCGACGACCGAGATCCGCATCTTGCCTGACAAGGTTTCGTCAAAAGTCGAACCGAAGATGATGTTGGCTTCGGGGTCGACCTCCTCACGGATGCGATTGGCAGCCTCATCGACCTCAAACAAAGTCATATCGGGGCCACCGGTGATGTTGATCAGGACGCCCTTGGCGCCTTTCATCGATACGTCCTCGAGCAGCGGGTTCGAGATCGCAGCCTCGGCGGCGTCGATCGACCGGCGGTCGCCTTCGGCCTCGCCGGTGCCCATCATCGCCTTGCCCATCTCGCTCATCACCGTGCGGATATCGGCGAAGTCGAGGTTGATCAGGCCCGGCATCACCATCAGGTCGGTTACGCCGCGCACGCCCGAATGCAAGACGTCATCCGCCATCTTGAAGGCATCGGCAAACGTCGTCCGGTCATTGGCTACACGAAACAGGTTTTGGTTCGGAATGATGATTAAAGTGTCGACGAATTTCTGCAGCTCCTCGATCCCGGCTTCGGCGATCCGCATACGGTGAGTGCCCTCGAAATGAAAGGGCTTGGTCACGACGCCGATCGTCAGAATGCCCGATTCGCGGGCGATACGTGCGATTACCGGCGCACCGCCGGTACCGGTGCCCCCGCCCATGCCGGCGGTGATGAACACCATATTCGAGTCCTGCATCGCTTCGAGGATTTCGTCGAGCGCTTCTTCGGCTGCGGCGCGCCCGACATCGGGGCGGGACCCGGCGCCGAGCCCGCGGGTAACGCCGATCCCCAGCTGGATTTTGCGGTGGGCGGTCGATTGCTGCATCGCCTGCGCATCGGTATTGCAGACGACGAACTCACACCCGACCAAATTCGAGCGGATCATATTGTTGACGGCGTTTCCCCCGGCGCCGCCTACCCCGACAACAGTGATTCGGGGCTTCATCTCCTGCTCGTCCCTCGGGATGCTCAGATTGATCATATGTCCTCCACTGCCTCGCAGCCTCGATCATGCCCGGAAGGATCCGGGCTTCCCCCTCTTTTGGCCGACATCGATTTAGCCGGTTTTATCCGGTACCGGTAGCCGCGCCGGCATCATCACGACAATTTCTCTCAGATGTTCTCCCGCAGCCAATGGCCCAGTCGGCCAATGATCCCGTTTGGGGGCCCTGCCGGCGCGCGCGCGGCGTGCGGCGTCTCGGCGCGCTGCGACATCGCGAAATGGAGCAGACCTGCGGCGGCCGAGAATGCCGGACCACCAGTTGCCTCGGCGAGGCCGGCGACGCGCTGCGGGCGCCCGAGGCGAACCTGCTTGTCGAGGATCAGGCCGGCAAATTCGCGGGCGCCATGCAGTTGACAGGCCCCCCCGGTCAGCACCACGCGCCGTCCGGCGATCTTGTCGAACCCACTCGCTTCGAGCCGATTGCGCACCAGCTCGAAGGTCTCTTCGATGCGCGGCGCGATGATGCCGACGAGTAGGGATTTGGGCACATGGCTGACATGTCCCTCTTCCTCCTCGCCGATCTGGGGAACCGCAATCATCTCGCGCTCGTCGGTGCTGGCGGAAACGGCGGTGCCGAACAGCGTTTTCAGCCGCTCGGCGTGAGCGACCGGGGTGGACAGCCCACGGGCGATATCGTTGGTTACATGACAGCCGCCCACCGGCACCGAATCGGCAAAGATCAGATTGCCATCGAAAAACACCCCGATCGTCGTCGTTCCGCCGCCCATGTCGATTACAGTCACCCCGAGGCCGATTTCGTCCTCGACAAGGCAGGAGAGGCCTGCGGCGTAAGGGCTGACGACCAACGCCTCGACGTCGAGATGCGAACGCCCGATCGCTGCCGTGTGGTTACGCACCCCGCCGGCGCCGGCCGTCACCACATTCATGTTGACGCCGAGTCGCTCGCCATACATGCCGCGCGGGTCGCGAATGCCGCGGCTGTCGTCGATCGAGAACCCGACCGGCACCGAATGGATGATCTGGCGGTCGCCGGGCTCGCGCAGCAGATAGCCTTGATCGAGCACGCGCTGCAATTCGGCCTCGCCAACCTCGCGCCCGGCGATGCCGATCTCGGCCTTGATGATGCGCGAAGCCGAGAAACCGCCCGACAAATTGGTCACCACCTGCTCGATCGTTTCCTTTGCCATTTCCTCGGCGGCGTGCACCGCGTTGACGATCGAGGCGCCAGCCGCTTCGAGATCGACAATCGTCCCGTTGCGCAGGCCGCGCGAAATTTGATGACCGATGCCGATAACCTGCGGTTTCTCGGGCTCGACCCGGGCAATAAAGCAGCACACTTTGGTCGTGCCGATATCGAGCGCTGCGATCACGCTGCCGTGCGGCCGATGATGCGGTTTGGGCGGTCGCGGCGCCCGGCGCGACTTGCTCTTTTCGCCCTTTTCGCGCTTTGCGGTTGTCGCGGTCTCCTTCGGGTCGCTCGCGCGCATCAACGCCTGGTCCATCGCGGTCATGTATTCTTCGCCGGCAGGCGTCCTTTCTTGGCTGTCGGGGCTTCCTTTGGCGGTTCTGGGACGACACGCACGACGAGCCGGTCGGGCAAACGCATGTCGATGGCCTGAACGTCGCGCTTCAGAATAGCGCTCGATCGTTGGAGGCGGGCGAGATCGGCCCACGCTCCGGCTGGGTCGTCCGCAGGGAGCAAAACGTCGATCGAATTGTCGATGCGCAAGTTCCAGCGTCGGCCGCCGACCTGCACCGCTGCGGTAACGCGTGAGGCGAGGTCGGGCTCGCTCGCCAGCATCGCCAATAGTTCGCTCGCGTGGCTCGCCGCGTCTTCACCGACGACAAGCGGCAGCTTGGCGAACTGGTCGAGACGGGAGACCGGGATTACAGCGCCGGTGCGGTCGATCAACTCGATCTTGCCGGCGTGCTGCCACAAGGCCAGCGGCGAGCGCTCGACAAGGCGGACATAGAGCGTATCGGGAAGCCGACGCTCGATCAGCGCGGAGCGGACCCATGGCAGACTTTCGAGCTGCTGCTTGGCGCGGGCCGGATCGACCGCCAGGATCGGAGTGCCGGGCCGAGCGCCGAGCGCCTCGAGGATCGTCTCGCGATCGGTGGTTTCGCGCCCCTCGACCCGGATGTCGGCGACCCGCAACCCGATCGCCGCACTGGCGCTGAGCAGACGGCTCGAGGCGCTATGGAGGACGGACTGGCCGAGCGAGGAACGGCTGAACTGGGCGGTGCCGTAAACGGCGACGGCGAGAAAAGCGGGGGCGCCGATCCACCAGGCGAGGCGGCGGAGCCGTCCGGTCCAGCCAGCGCGGCGACGTCGCATCGGCGGCGACCGCCCTTACCCCTCGCATGCCGCGTTCTCCACGATCCACACCACTAATTCGTCAAAGCCGATGCCGGCATGGCGGGCAATGTCGGGCACCAGCGAAGTCGGGGTCATACCCGGCTGGGTGTTGACCTCCAGCAGATAAAGCCGGCCGTCGCCCTCCGGCGTGTCGTCGTAGCGCAAATCGGCTCGACTGACGCCGCGGCAGCCGAGCGCGCGATGGGCGCGCAGCGAGATGTCGAGCGCCTCCTCATAGATCCGGGCGGGGATGGGGGCCGGCACCAGGTGATCGGAGCCACCTTGCGCATATTTCGCCGTGTAGTCGTAAAAGCTGCCGCGCGGGACGATTTCGCAGACTCCGAGCGCTCGGTCGCCCATCACCGCGACGGTCAACTCGCGCCCGGGAATAAAGCGCTCGACCATGATTTCGCGACCGAAGCGCCAGCACGCGACCTCCTCGCGCCAGGAATTGTCGCCGACCCGAACGATGCGCACGCCGACGCTGGATCCCTGATTGGTCGGCTTGACGACAAAGGGTGCGGGCAGCGGATCGTGCCGCGCGAGTTCTTCGGGGCTGGCGACGAAATCCTCGGCCACCGGCAGGCCAGCGGCCCGAAAGACCATCTTTGCCGTCGGCTTGTGCATTGCCAGAGCCGATGCGAGTACGCCCGAATGGGTGTAGGGGATCGCCAGCATCTCGAAGACGGCCTGGATCGTACCGTCTTCGCCGCCGATGCCGTGCAGGGCGTTGAAGATCACCTCGGGGCGGGGCTGGAGGGCGCGCAGCAATGCCGGGAGGTCGCGGCCGACATCGACAGTCCTGACCCGATAGCCGTGGTCGATGAGCGCCTTGGCGCATTCCCGCCCGCTCGACAGTGACACCTCGCGTTCGGGCGACCAGCCACCCATCAGCAAAGCGACGGTTTTGGTCACCGCTTCAGCACCCCTCAGAGATTGGCTCGACGCCGGAAAGCGGGCGGCCGACACGGCGGATTTCCCACTCGAGCACGACCCCGGTCGCCTCGTAGACTCGGCGCCGCACTTCCTCACCAAGCCCTTCGAGATCGGCGGCGGTGGCGTCGCCGGTGTTGATCAGAAAATTCGCGTGCTGCGACGATACCATCGCCCCTCCGCGCACCAGACCGCGGCAGCCGGCAAGGTCGATCACGCGCCAGGCCGTGTCGCCCGGCGGGTTCTTGAAGGTCGAACCGCCGGTGCGGCTGCGGATCGGCTGAGTCGCCTCGCGCGATTGCCTGATCTCAGCCATCCGCCGGGCGATAGTGGCCGGATCGCCGCGGGCGCCGCGCAGTCGAGCCTCGACGAAAATCCAGTCCTGGTCGACTCCGCAATGGCGGTAGGAAAACCTCATCGAATCGACCGCAATCAGGTGGGAAGCGCCGCTGCGGTCGAGCGCCGTTGCGGAAACCAGGATATCCTTGGTCTCACGGCCATAGGCGCCGGCATTCATGCGCAACCCGCCGCCTATCGTCCCCGGGATTCCGGAGAGGAATTCAAGCCCGGCGATCCCGGCCTTGGCAGCAGCCAGCGCGACGTTGAGGTGGAGCGCCCCGGCACCGGCCACCACTTCGCTCCCGTCGATGGCGACGCCGGCAAGGCCGCGGCCCAGCCGGATCGTGACACCGGGAAGCCCGCCGTCGCGGATCAGTAAATTGGAGCCCCCGCCGAGCACCGTAACCGGGACCTCCGGCGGCAGCGCCGCGAGGAACGCGGAGAGGTCTGCGCAATCTGCGGGCCGGTACAGTAATTCCGCCGGTCCGCCGACACCGAACCAAGTCTGCTTTCCGATCGGCGCATTCGCGATCAGCCGGCCGCGCAAGTGGCCAAGCGCCGCAATCGGCGGGGATATGGCTTCCGCGTGCAGCGCGATCATCCGACTCGCTCGCGATTTTCCAGGGCGGCGAGTGCGCCGGGCAGGCTGTTGGCCCAAGCGGTGATAGAGCCGGCGCCGAGACACACCACCATGTCGCCGGGGAGGGCCAGCTCGGCGGTCAGCGGCGCGAGATCGCTGGGGTCGGCGAGCGCGCGCACGTTGCGATGACCGTGCTCGATCAGCCCGGCGACGATCGCGTCCCTTGTTACGCCCTCGATCGGCGCCTCGCCGGCGGCATAAATATCGGCGACGAGAACCATGTCGGCATCGTTGAAGCAGGTACAGAACCCCTCGAACAGGTGGGACACGCGGCTGTAGCGGTGGGGCTGCACGACAGCGATGACTTTGCCCGCGACGATCGCGCGCGCCGCCTTCAGTACCGCCGCAATCTCGACCGGATGGTGGCCGTAATCGTCGATCACCGTCACGCCGTTCCATTCGCCGGTTTTGGTGAAGCGGCGCTTGACCCCTTTAAAGTTGCGCAAGGCCGCGCGCAGCGCGTCGTCGCCCAGTCCGAGCGCCTCGGCAACTGCCGCTGCGGCCAGCGAATTCTGGACATTGTGCCGGCCGAACATCGGTAAATACAGGTCCGGAACCGTACGTCCACGCTCCGTCACGCTATCCGATACAACGATGTCGTAGCGAGCCCCGTCACGCCCGAGCCTGAGGTCAATGGCGCGGATATCGGCTTGCGGGCTCATCCCGTAGGTCAGCACCCGGCGATCCGACAATTTTGGGATCATCGCCTGCACGACCGGGTGATCAATGCACAGTGCAGCGAAGCCGTAGAACGGAATGTTACCGACAAAGGTCTCGAACGCCTGGCGCAGCGCGTCGAAACTGCCGAAAAAATCGAGATGCTCGGGATCAATATTGGTGACGATCGCGCCTGTCGCCGGCAGCCGGGCGAAGGTCCCGTCGCTCTCGTCGGCCTCGACCACCATCCAGTCGCCGGCGCCGAGCCGGGTATTGGTGCCGTACGCATTGATGATGCCGCCATTGATCACGGTCGGATCAAGCTGGGCGGTCTCGAGCAGAGCGCCGATCATCGAGGTCGTCGTCGTCTTGCCATGGGTGCCGGCGACTGCCAGCGACCATTTAAGCCGCATCAGCTCGCCCAGCATCTCGGCACGCCGCACCACCGGCAGCCGTCGCCCTCGGGCCGCGACAATTTCAGGGTTGTCGGGCGCTACCGCCGAGGAGATCACGACGACCTCGGCGGAGCCGAGATTGCCCGCCTCATGCCCAATCGCCACCGGGATGCCCAGCTCGACCAAGCGACGTACATTCGCCCCATCGGCGAGGTCGCTGCCCTGCACGCGATAGCCGAGATTGTGCAGAACCTCGGCGATGCCGCTCATCCCGATGCCGCCGATGCCAACAAAATGCAACGGCCCGATGGTCAGCGGCAGCGCCCTCATGCGGCGTAACCCTCGGACGCGTCGCCGGGTTCGAGCGCCAGTGCCAGCAGCGCCAGACGGCGGGCTGCATCGCGCCGGCCGAAGCCCTGTGCGCGCTGTGCTGCTCGAAGTCAGCGAAGCGCCGTCAGCGAGGAGACCCTGTAGCCGAGCGGCGAGGGTATCGGGGCGGAGGTCCTTCTGCGCGACAACCCATCCGCCCCCGGCTGCAGCGAAGGCCTGGGCGTTCGCGGTTTGGTGGTCGTCGGTTGCGTGCGGGTAAGGGATCAGCAATGCCGGCCGACCGATAGCGGAGAGCTCGGCCACTGTCGAGGCGCCGGCCCGGCAAATCGCCAGGTGTGCGCGCGCCATCCGCCGCGGCACATCGGTGAAAAAGCTTTCGATCTCTGCGGCGATGCCGGTTTCGGCGTAGGCTTCGGCGACCGAGGCGAGATCCTCGGGGCGCGCCTGCTGGGTCACCCTGAGCGCGGCGCGCATGTCCGGCGGCAACGCCGCGAGGGCCGGCGGCACAATCTCGCTCAGAGCCCGGGCGCCTTGGCTGCCGCCAAGGATCAGCAACTCGATCTTCCCGCCCGGCAGTGGCGGCTCATAGCTGGGCTCGCCGATGGCGAGGACTCCCTGCCTAACCGGGTTCCCGGTATAGACGGAGCGGGCTCGGTCGGCGGGGCGCATCCCCGCGGTCTCAGGAAAACCGCTGGCAATCCGCCTCATCCTGGGCGCCAGCAGCTTGTTGGCTCGGCCGAGAACCGCATTCTGCTCGTGAATGAGGGTCGCCAGTCCAAGCGACGCGGCGGCCAGCATCGTCGGCACCGACGGATAGCCGCCAAAGCCGACGATCGCCTGCGGCGACAACTGGCGCAGCAGCCGGCGTGCCTGAACGATACCGGCCGCCAGCTCGGCCAGGCCGTGAGCGGCCCGAACCGGGCCGCCGCCGAGCCTTCCGGAACGCACGCAATGAATCGCGACTCCGCGAACGCCTACGGCAAAGGCATCGGCTCGGGCATCGGTCAGCAGGTGGACCTGCCGGCCGCGTTCAACCAGTTCGGTTGCCACAGCCTCGGCCGGGAACAAGTGGCCGCCGGTGCCACCTGCGGCAAGAGCGACAGCGGTGCTCACAGAGCGCTTCCCGCTAGCCGGCGGCGGGTCAGCGCAAGCAACATCCCCATCCCCAACCCGAGAGCGAGCATCGAGGAGCCGCCGTAAGACAAAAACGGCAATGTCATCCCCTTGGTCGGCATCATGTGCAAGGTCGAGGCCATGTTAATGGCCGCTTGAAGCCCGAATTGGATCAATAAGCCGGTAGCCGACAGCAGCACGAACAGGCTGCCCTCCTGGCGCAGCCGCGAAAACCCGCGCAGCACGACAAAGGCGAAGAGCCCGACAACGAAAAGGCAAACGATCAGGCCCAATTCCTCGCCGGCAACCGCGAACACGAAATCGGCGTGCGCATCGGGCAGCACATATTTGATCGTGCCCTCGCCCGGGCCACGCCCCCACAATCCACCATTGGCGAATGCTTCGAGCGAGCGGCTGACCTGATAGCTGTCGCCGGTTGCCGGATCGAGAAAATGATCGAACTCGAATCCTGACATGCGGCAAGCAAGTATAGGCCCCGGCCAGCGCACCAATTCCTCCAAGGCCGAACAACACGACCCAATAGAGCCGCAAACCGGCCATGTAAAATTGTCCAAACCATACTGTCGCCACCACCACCGCCATGCCGATGTCGGGCTGCGCAATCAGCATCCCGACGATCAGCAACAACAATGCGGCAGAGATCAGGTTGCCCGGAAATCTCCGGCGCAGCTTTTGCTCGGAGAACAGCCAGGCGGCGACAACGGCAAAGGTGGGCTTGACAAACTCGGAGGGCTGCAACGACAGCAACGGCAGATTGATCCATCGCCGCGCTCCCTTGATCTCGCCGCCGACGACAAAAGTCAGCGCCAGCAGCATCATTCCGATGCCGAAGCCGATAAAGGCTATGCGGCGAACCGTCCGCGGCGTTTGCAGCGAGATCAGCCACATCACACCGATCGTAACCGGCAGGAGGGACAGGTAACGGCGCACGAAATGCATGCCGTCATAGCCGATTCGCTCGGCGACCGCCGGGCTTGCCGCCAGGCTCATGAGCACGCCGAAACCCATCAGGACGCCGAGCGCGGCGAGGCTCCATCGATCGACGGTCCACCACCAACGCGCTACCGGGCTTTGATCGATGCGGGCGAACCTCATCGGGATCGATCCTCGCCACTCGGGCAAGGCTTGCCACCGGACCCAGCCCCCCGACTCTCGTGGAGAGAGGATATATAGCGGCTGTGGCCGCATCTAGCTACTATTTGTGCGATGCCCCCATCGGTCATCACGCACTACCGCAGCTTCAAGGTGGCGAGCCCGGCGATCGCCAGAATCGAGGCGATGATCCAAAAGCGGATAACGATCGTCGGCTCCTCCCAACCCTTTTGCTCGAAGTGGTGGTGCAGCGGCGCCATCCGAAAGACGCGCCGCCCGGTGATCTTGAAGCTGGCGACCTGGACGATGACCGAGACCGCCTCGAGCACAAAGAGCCCGCCGATGATCGCGAGCACGAGCTCGTGCTTGGTGACGACGCTGATCGTCCCGAGCGCACCGCCGATCGAGAGCGAGCCGGTGTCGCCCATGAACACCATCGCCGGCGGAGCGTTGAACCACAAAAACCCGAGGCTGGCCCCGACCATAGCGCCGCAGAATACGGTCAGCTCGCCGGCGCCCGGGACGTGGTGGAGTTGCAGGTAGTTGGCAAAGACCGCATTGCCGACCAAATATGCGATCAGCGCGAAGCAGCCGGCGGCGATCATCGCCGGCACAATCGCCAACCCGTCGAGCCCGTCGGTCAGGTTGACCGCGTTAGATGCTCCGACAATGACGAGGACGCCGAACGGCACGAACAGCCCATCGAGAGGGATCAGCACGTTTTTGAAGAACGGCACGGCGAGAGTGTGGGCCAACGGCGCCGGCGTCACATAGCCGAGCGCGATGCAAGCGAGCACGCCGACCCCGATTTCGAGCACGATCTTGGTCGACCCGGACAGCCCGCGATGGGAATTGCTGGTCAGCTTCTTATAGTCGTCAAAAAAGCCGATCAGCCCGAACCCGACGGTGACCAGGAGCACGATCCAGACATAGGGGTTGGTCAAATCCGCCCACAGCAAGGTCGCAACCGTCAGCGCCAGCAGGATCAGGAAGCCGCCCATCGTCGGCGTGCCCTTTTTGCGGATCAGGTGGCCGGCGGGGCCGTCTAGGCGGATCGGCTGACCGTTGGTCTGTTTTGCGCGCAGCCAGGCGATGATCGGCCGGCCAAAGACGAAACTGATCAACAGCGCGGTGACGACCGCTCCGCCCGAGCGAAAGGTGATGTAGCGGAACAGATTGAAAATTTGGAACTGGTCCGCGAGCGGGTAGAGCAGCCGGTAAAGCATCGGATCAGGTCCCGGAGCGCGCCGATTCGGCAATCAGCCGTTCGACGATCCGGTCAACATGCAAGCTGTAGGAGCCTTTGACCGTCACGACGTCGCCTGACTGAAGAAAGCTTAACAGCGCAGGGATAGCTTGATCGGCAGACCGCCACAATCCGCCCCTGCTGGCCTCGGGCAGGACCTCGTGCAGTGCCGCCATAGCTTTGCCGACCAGGAACACGCGATCGACCCGGGCCGCGGCAAGAGGCGCCGCCAGATTGCGATGGAAACGCTCAGTCGCATCGCCGAGCTCGAGCATGTCGCCCAGCATCGCCACCCGCCGCCCGCCCGCCGCTGGCGAAGTCGCGGCGAGCACCGCAATGGCGGCCTCCATCGCCGCCGGGCTCGCATTGTAGCTCTCATCGATCAGGGTCAAGATCCCGCCCTGCCAAGCCAGCCGGTGACGGCGTCCTCGGCCCGGCATCGCTTCGAGACCCGAGAGTTCTTCCGCCGCAGATCGGACATCGCAGCCGGCCGCCATCGTTGCGCCCAGCACGGCGAGCGCGTTCATGACCCAGTGCCGTCCGGGGACGGGCAAACGGAAGCGCACTGGAACGCCCGAACATCTTGCCTCGACTGTGCTGCCGTCGGGATCGAGCACAGAATCGACGAGCCGGACCGTGGCCTCCGGATCAATGCCGAAGCTGATCACTTGATCCACCCCCGCGCGCTCAGCCCACGCGGCAAGGCGGGGAAAATGTGGGTTGTCGCGGTTGAGGACGGCGACCCCGCCCGGTTCGAGCCCGGAAAAGATCTCGGCCTTGGCGTCGGCGATCGCCTCGACCGAGCCGAAAAAGCCGAGATGGACCGGCGCGACGGTCGTGATCAGCGCGATGTGGGGCCGTACCAGGCGGGTCAGTGCGTCGATCTCGCCGGGATGGTTCATGCCGAGCTCGAAGATTCCGTAAGCCGTATCGGGCGGCATGCGGGCCAGCGACAGCGGAACCCCCCAGTGATTGTTAAAACTGCCGGCGGACGCGAAAGTCGTGCCGCAGGCCGTGAACACCAAGCGCAGCGCCTCTTTGGTTCCGGTTTTGCCGACGCTGCCGGTGACCGCGATGATCCGCGCGCGGCTGCGGGCGCGAGCAAATCGGCCGAGGGCGCCGAGCCCCGCGAGCGTGTCATCGACACGTATTAGCGCCGCCCCCGGCGGGAGCCCGAGGATCTGTCGATCGACCATCGCAGCGGCGGCGCCGCGTCCCAGCGCCGCTGCGACAAAATCGTGGCCGTCATGGTTGGGGCCGCGCAACGCGATGAAGAGGTCTCCCGCCGCCAGCGTGCGGCTATCGATCGAGACACCCGTCGCCGCCCAATTGGCGGGGCCCGCGCCGCCGGTTGCCTGAGCGACATCCGCCGCGGTCCACAACGGCGTCATCCGCTGGTCCGCGGCATGCTTCGACGTCCGGCGATGTCGCGGGCGATTTCGGCATCGTCGAAGGGAAATGTCTGTCCGCCGATGATCTGTCCGGTTTCGTGACCCTTACCGGCGATCACCAACAGGTCGCCGGGAGCGAGATCGGCGATCGCGATTGCAATCGCGCGGCGCCGATCGTCGATCTCGATGGCGCCCGGGGCGGCGGAAAGGATCGCGTGGCGGATTGCGGCGGGATCTTCGCTGCGAGGGTTGTCATCGGTCACGTATACCCGGTCGGCGGCGTCAGCGGCGACGCGTCCCATCAGCGCCCGCTTACCTGGATCGCGATCGCCGCCGCAGCCGAAAACGGCCACGAGCCGGCCCGGCGCATGCGGGCGCAGCGCCGCGAGCACAGTCGCGAGCGCATCGGGAGTGTGCGCGTAATCGATGACGATCGGGGCTCCGCCGCCGGCCTCGGCGACGAATTCGAGCCGGCCTGGGACGCCGCTGAGCTGGGCGAGCGCCGCGGTTGCCGCCGCCGCTGGGATGCCGGTCGCAATCGCCAGGCCGAGTGCGCAGAGCGCGTTCATCGCCTGGAATTCGCCGAACAGCGGCAGCAAAAGCTCGTGGCGCCGGCCGAAGATCTCGAGGACGAGGCGCTGACCACGATCCCACGGCCGCGACGCCACGATCCGCAGGTCGGCAGCTAGGTCGGCGCCATAGCCGATGACCGGATGGCCGCAGTCACGGCACAGCGCCGCGAGTCGCGGAAATTCGCTGCTGTCACGATTCAGGATTGCCGGCTGCCCCGATCCCAACAGCTCGGTAAACAGCCGTTCCTTGGCGGCGCGGTAATGCGCCATGTCGCGGTGATAGTCGAGATGATCGCGGGTCAGATTGGTAAAGGCAGCAGCGGCAACCGAGAGGCCGTCGAGGCGAAACTGGGCGAGACCATGGCTCGACGCCTCGATCGCGACATACTCGATCCCTTGTTCGCAGAGGGCGGCGAGATCGCGGTGGAGTGCGATAGGGTCGGGCGTCGTCAGCGCGCCCGGGCTGCGCCCGCTCGGCTTCACCAATCCGAGCGTGCCGACACTCGCCGCGAGATGGCCGCCGACGGTCCAGATCTCACGAAGGAAATGGGCGACGGAGGTCTTGCCGTTGGTGCCGGTGACGGCCGCGATCGTTCGCGGCTGCCTGCCGCAAAAGCGCGCCGCCAGCTGCGCCAGCCGGCGATAGGGATTCGGATCGGTCACGATCCTCACCCGCGCGCGCTCTTCCGCCGCGAGGCCGAGCGCCGCAGCATCGTCGGTCAGGATCGCGACCGCGCCACGCGCCACCGCGTCACCGGCGAATAACCTGCCGTCGAACCGCGTGCCGGGCAGAGCCGCGAATAGGAAGCCGGGAAGCACCGCGCGTGAATCGGCGGAGATCCCAGCAATTTCAGGATTGCCTCGGAGGCCGGGCCAGGCTGGGCATTCGGCGACGTCGATCAGCTCAGTAAGCTTCAATCCGCTTACCTTGCATACTCTCCGGCGTCAGCGCCTGTGCGACCGCGGGCGAGGACTCATCGACAGGCTGCACGCCGAGCAATGGAGCAATGCGCACGATGGTGCGGCCGACCGCGGGGGCTGCGGTCCAGCCAGCGGTCGCAAAGCCGTGGCTCGCCTTGGTGCCGTGCGGCTCGTCGACCATCGCCAAGACCAGATACTTAGGGGCGGTCATCGGGAACACGCCGAGAAAGCTCGAGAGCAACTTCCGTTCGGCATAATGCTTGCCCTCGACTTTGTCCGCGGTGCCGGTCTTGCCACCGACGACGTAGCCCGGCGCATCCACCATTTCGCCGGTCCCATAGAGGACGACCATGCGCAACAACTTGCGCATGTGGTCCGAGGTTTCCCGCGAGATTACTTGGCGGCCTTCCGGCGCGTCGCCGGGCGGAAGTTTGAGCAGGGTTGCCTGGCGCAGCACCCCGCCATTGACCAGCGCTGAGGCCCCGCTGGCTATCTGTAACGGTGTTTCGGAAATGCCGTGGCCAAAACCGATCGTCATGACGTTGACCTCGCGCCACTTCGCCGGAAAGTGCGGTCGGCCAATCTCTTTCAGCTCGAAACTGGGCGAGGTCAATAGCCCGAATCGGCGTAAATATTCCTGCTGCCGCTCGGCGCCAACCGCAAGCGCGATCTTGGCCTCGCCGATGTTCGACGAATACATCAGGATTTCAGGAACGGTCAGCGGGCGATGCTTGCCGTGATAATCGGAGATCGTGAACCGTCCGATGTGGATCGGATGCGTCGCGTCGAAAACCCCGGTCATTGTGGTGGCGCCCGAATCGAGCCCCATCGCCGTGGTGAAGATCTTGAACACCGAGCCGATTTCGTAGTCGCCCAGCGTGACCCTGTCGAACATCCGATCGGCAACCGGAATGTTCGGATGGGCGGGATCGGGCGCCCCAGGATGGCTCGGATCGAAATCCGGCAAGGACACCATTGCCAGGACCTCGCCGGTGTTGACGTCCATGATCAGCCCGTCGCCACCCTTGGCGGTGAAGTCGTCGACAACGCGCTGCAGTTCTTCGTGCAGAATATATTGCAGACGCATGTCGATCGACAGCTGCAACGGCTCTTGACGGCCGCGCAACTGATCGTCGAGGCCGCGCTCGATCCCGGCCTGACCGTTGTCGTCGATCCCGGAATAGCCGACCGCATGCGACAACAGATTGCCATAAGGGTAGACGCGGCGTTCCTCATGGGCGAATTGCAGCCCCGGTATCCCGAGCTGGTTGACCGCAAATTCCAGGTCTGGGGTCAGATGGCGCTTGACCCATACGAAACCCTTGCCCGAGTTGAGTTTGGCCAAGAGTTGAGCGGGGTCGAGACCCGGCAGTACGGCAAGGAGTTTGCGCGTCGCGTCTGCGGCGTCGACGATCTGCCGCGGATTGGCGTAAAGCGAGGGGCTGTCCAGTGTCGTCGCCAACAGCTTGCCCTCGCGGTCGATAATGTCGGCGCGGCCGGGTGGGGGCGGCGGCGCCGGGTGGAAGCGAGCAATAGAGGGTACGGTGACGGCGCCCGGCAGCAACGTAACTTGGACGAGCCGCCCGGCGATGACCGCAAAGACCATGACTGAATGAGACAGCCGCGACGAGGAGCCGGGCGCGGCAGCCGTCGAGCGCCCGTCTCGCCGGTCCGTCCGGAACGACCGGGGCGCAGTGCGGCGGCTTGAAATGGCGCGGCCGGCACGGATTGTCGTCAAACTGGTGGACCGCGCTCATCAGCGGTTCTCCGCAATCTGCGCGATCAATTCGTCGAGCGATTTGGCCCGGCTCTGCCGAGTTCGGGCGCGCTGCCGCCTTGGTCGGCGCCGGTCTCGCCGGCTCGGGTGTCGGGTTTCGCGTTTCGAGTGCGACGGTCAGGACGGGGGCCCCGCTTTCCGTGGACGGCTGGCCTTGGGAGGGCTGTTCCGCAAGAGGAGGGTTCGACACGGGCGGTGCGTTCTGCGGGTGCGAGTTTTCGGCGACGGCAACCGCTGTCTCGACCACCGGCGGCGGCGCCGGGCGCATCGGAATGTCGGCAATATTGGCGATCAGTTGCTTCGTCGCGATCGGCGCCAGAGACAGATAGCGTTGGTTCATCTGGGCCAGTGCGTCGGGCCGGTTCAGATAAGCCCATTCCGCGTCGAAGACGCGGATGTCGCGCTCGGCGTCGTCCGCCCGTTTGGTTGTTTGGGCGAGCTGGTCGGCGACGGCCTGGACCTCGTACTTGATCGCGAACATTGCGAAGCCCGTCGCCGAGACCAATACCAACCAGAACAGTGCGGAGAGCTTGATCATGCGGCGTGCCGTTGTTGCCGGTCGCGACCGGGCGGCCAGGGTGGGGCGGCGGTGCGTTCCGCCGCGCGCAGCCGCGCCGCCCGCGCACGCGGATTGCGGTCGATTTCCTCGATGTCAGGTTTGAGCGCCCGGCGATGCAGCAGCTGGAAGCTCGGCGCGGCAACCGTGGCGGGAACCGGCTCGTGGCGCGAGGTGCGAGGCGCCCTGTCGCTGCGCTGCCGCAGGAAGTCCTTGACCCGCCGATCTTCGAGCGAATGAAATGACACTATGGCGAGCCGTCCGCCGGGCATCAGCAGCCGTTCGGCCGCGCCGAGCGCGCGATCGAGTTCGCCGAGCTCGTCGTTGACGGCGATCCGCAGCGCCTGAAAGGTGCGGGTCGCCGGGTCGAGCCCGGGCGCGGCCTTGGGCACCGCGGTACGCACGATCTGGGCGAGTTCGAGGGTACGGCCGATTGGCTGGCGCCGCCGGGCCGCGGCGATAGCGCGGGCGATTCGGCGAGCAAAGCGCTCTTCGCCGAATTCGCGGATCAGCCGCGCGAGATCGCTCTCGGCGAGAGTTGCGACCAAATCGGCGGCGGTCTGCCCCGTCCCGCTCATGCGCATGTCAAGCGGTCCATCGAAGCGGAACGAGAACCCGCGTTCGGCAGTGTCGAGCTGGATAGAGGAGACGCCGAGATCCAGCGCGATCCCGGCGATCGGCGCGGGCGTTATCGACCCCGGCGACGCCAGCAGCCGCTCCATGTCGCCGAAATTCCCTTCGATGATGGTGAGCCGCCCGCCATAGGCGCGCGCCAGCTCGCGGCCGTGCCGCACCGCATCGGGATCGCGATCGATCGCGACGACACGGCAATTAGCCGCGGCGAGCAGCGCCCCGCTATAGCCGCCGGCGCCGAATGTGCCGTCGACATAGAGGGCATCGTCGCGCGGCGACAGCACATCGATGACAGCCTCGACCAGCACTGGTACATGCCCCGCCCCTCCAATCGCCTCACTCTCGTCTCGACCGGCGCGGTCTTCGCGCCGCGGCGGCAGTGGGCGGCTTCTGGTCATTCCCGGCGCCGGTCTGGCATACCGCCGAGCGGCGGAATCTTGGTCCCTTGCCGGCGGGCGCGTTCGCGCAGATTCGCCAGATGTTCGGCGAAACGGCCGGGTTCCCAGATCTGAAAACTCTTGCCTAGGCCGACAAAAGCCGCGCTGTCGGTAATAAAGGCATGCTGGGCTAGGTCCGCCGGCAACACCACCCGTCCCTCAGTGTCGAAGGGGAGTTGCTGCGACGGGGCGAACAGCAGTGCCGCCAGATTCTCGTGCTCGTCGGAGAATTCCTCGAGGGTCTCGAGCCGGGCGGCCAGCTCCTCCATTCGCTCGATGCCGTTGCCGTCGATCGCCGGGTATTTGTATGACGGAAATGCGACGATGCCCGGAAAACGCTGGGCCGCCAATGAGGCGCGAAAGGTCGCCGGCACTGAAACTCGCCCCTTGCGGTCGACCTTGTTCACGTAAGTGGACAGAAACATGCCACTTCTTCCCCCAACGCTCGCCCGTGGACGCTCGGCAAGGGGCGCCCGATAGATGCCGCCGAAGTTCCCCCCATCGGCTACATCCGTCCATGGGTAAACATGGGATAGCATGGTACTTCATGGTCGTCAATGGCTTTATGAAATAAAACTCTGGATTTTGTAGAGATCTGCACGCGATATGGCTTGGCCACATTATGTAGTCGCCGTAGGCGCCCCGGACACAAGTGGCGGAATGACTGTCTCAGGGGCAAGCCAGACCGCCGCGACCGATATGTCAGAAATTTCGAATGGGCCACGTCCGGACATGACGTGGGTAAGGCGGTTGACGCGGGAGCGGGGCATCGCATCGCCAGCGAGCGCGCCGACATTCCAGTGGTGAGACACGCGGTTATGCTTGGACCGGCGTTGGGGACGCAGCTCTCGCGCGGCCCACGCCCGAGTGCCGCGGCCGGTCCCACCCGGCGGCGACGCGGCAATGGGATCGCCGGCTGGACTTCTGCTTCGTGGATGACGGACCGGCATCGCCAGACTACTCGGTCATGGCGACCAGTTTGCTCGGCAGGCGCGGGGCCATCTCCAGCTTCCGTTCGGCAACGAGTAATTTACAATGGTCGTAGAGGGCGACCCGCGCCGCCTCGGTGCGGTTGTTGCCAAAGAGACCGGTCTCGACCAGGCGGTCGAGGTACCACACGGTCTGGACGTTGAGCGACAAGGTGATCAGCTCTGATTTCAACGGATTTAGATCTCTCGCCATCGCCACCGCCATCATGGAAACCATGGCAAAAGAATGCCATAAATATGGCGATATTGACCAGAGGAATTATCTGCGGCGCCAGAGCCGGGGCTGTTGCGCGGCAGCTGCGCACCGAGTTCGAGATGCGCTCCAAGAGAAACGGGCGACCTCCGGAGGTCGCCCGCCCCGTCCCCCCAAGTGTGGCGCGCGGGCTCGGCAACATCACCCGCAGGCTCCCCGCCGCAACCTCAGGCATCAGCGTCGCGACCACACCCGTGCAAGCTTAGGCGGATGAAGGCGGGCGGCAACGGCGCAATCGCCGATCCACAGGGTTTTCCCCAACAAAGCGTAGTTATCCCCGTTTCGTCCGGCACATCGTCCACGCCACAAACCGCCGCCTGCGACGACTATGGCGGGCCGCCCGCTGCAGTGGGCGAGGCCGGGCGATGCCAGACGGCGCGTAAGCCGGGTTCTGTACCGCCCCCAGATCGCCCGACGGGCTTGCGGGGGCGGTGACGGCCATTCCTCTGGGACGCCCGTTACCGGACGCCTCGTGCGACCGACCCGAGCGGCGGCGCAAAGGTCCGCCCGGCACCTCGGGATCGCTCCCTGATGCCTGCCGCTCCTACTTGGTCTTGCTCCCGGTGGGGTTTTCCCTGCCGCCGCCGTTGCCGGCGGCGCGGTGCGCTCTTACCGCACCGTTTCACCCTTGCCGCCCGCCCGAGGTGTCCCGCGGGCGGGCTTGGCGGTATACTTTCTGTGGCACTTTCCCTGGGGTCGCCCCCGCCGGGCGTTACCCGGCACCGTACCTCCGTGGAGCCCGGACTTTCCTCTCCCCGCACGGCGGCGGGGAGCGGCCGTCCGGCCGTCTGGCAACCCAAATTTGGACAGCGGAGCCGCCTTTGTCAAAGGTCGCGAGCTCCAAAGCTCGCGGTCAAGGACTCGTGGTGATGCCGACCGAGGCAGCGAACTCCTTCTTCACATTTCCACCAAACAGCGGGTTGATCAGACGAGTGGTGTAGCCGGCACTCGCGTCGACCGCCGTCGGGCATGCCATGTAAGGCGAAATAAAGGTGTTGTGAGCGGCGTTGCGCGAATTGATCACCAGGCAGGTCGGCGCGACTTCGAGGTCCATCGCGTCGATGGTGTTGGCAAAACTGTAGCCGTTCTCGATCAGCAGCCCCGCCCCGCCTTTGGCCGCGGCCGAGCCGGCGCCGCTGATGCGGGAAATCTGGGTCTGCTCCAGCGCGATGCCCGCGGCCCCTCCGGCGGCGTCGGCGACAGCAAAGATTTCGGAGCTCAGCACGTAGTTGAGCTGGAGCCCGCCCGCCCGCGCGCCGGCGCCCGCGTTGTTGACGATCAGATGATCGATCTTCAGCGAGTTCTGTGCGTCCGAAAAATCGCGCTGGCCGATCACCGCGGCGTAGCTGTCGCTGCGGCCATTGACGAACAGGGTTCCTTGCTCGTTGAAATAAAAACATCCTTTTGGCGAAATCGGTGTGCCGCCAGAGCACAGGATCTCGAGCACCGGTTGCGCGGCGATCGTCTTTCCGTCGAGGATGGCGCCCATCGAGATCACTCGAAAGCCGGTGTCCGATCGGGTCCGGTAGTCGATGACCAGCGGGCGCGTGAGTTTGAATGTGCCATGCGGAAGGAACAAAGGCTGGTCGGCGGCAAGCGCTGCGGACAACGCCCGGTTGATCGCGGCGGTATCGTCGGTGCTGCCGTTTCCGGTGGCCCCGTAACAGCGCACATCGATCCAGGAAGTGGCGGGGCAGGCGAAGGGCCCCGGCGTCGTCGACTGGTTCACCCCAGCGGTCGCGCCGTGCGCCGGGGCCGCAAACAAGCACATAACAAGAACGGTTTGGACGAAATTCGGGCAGCGGGCCATGCTGTTTCCTTTCCGGGCAAGGGTGCCCCAGGGGGGCAGCTAAGAGGGCGCTAAGCGGTCGTTTACCCTAATCGAGAGCACTTATATCGCTTCGCAGCCGCATTGTCTCTAAAAATTCTCTCTTAGATCGTTAGATTTTTTCATATGATCGATTTGCGTGTAATCCGCTCGCTCTCGATAAAGGTGGCCGAGTCGGCGCTGCCGGCGTCGCACAAGGTGGTGACCCCGCTCGCCCGGCAGAAGCGATCGGTGTCCCCGGCCATATCATGGGCATTCTTCGTCATGGCGCCTTGCGGGGAGCCGCGTGAGTTGAGCGGGCGCGGTACGGCCCTATAATCCCTCAAATCCAGCGACGGAGGAAAACGCAATGGCGGTCATTCTCGGAACGGACGGCTACCGATACGAAGTCGTCGACGGTTGGGCGAAATTGCCGCCCGGCTACGAATTCAACGCCGATGTCGCTGCGGTCGGCGTCGACAAGAACGACAATGTCTATGCCTTCAACCGCGGCAAGCACCCGATGTGTGTGTTCGACCGCAACGGTAACTTCCTGCGTTCGTGGGGCGAAGGCGTGTTCCTGCGCCCGCACGGCGTCCACATGGCGCCTGACGAGACGATCTGGCTGACCGATGACGGCGATCACACGGTCCGCCAATGCACCCTCGACGGCAAGGTATTGCTGACCATAGGCATTCCCGGCAAACCCGCGCCCTATATGAGCGGCGAGCCGTTCCACCGCTGCACCCATACCGCGCTGTCGCCGCAGGCCGACTATCTCTACATCTCCGACGGCTACGGCAATTCGCGGGTGCACAAATACACGCCGGACGGCAAGCGGGTGATGTCGTGGGGCGAACCCGGCACCGACCCCGGGCAGTTCAACATTGCTCACAATATCTGCTGCGACCCGGACGGCTGGGTCTATGTCGCCGACCGCGAGAACCATCGCGTCCAGGTGTTCGACGGCAACGGCAAATACGAGACGCAATGGAACAACATGCACCGTCCCTCGGGTCTTTACATGGAGAGCGGCACCAAGACGCCGCGCTTCTTCGTCGGCGAGATCGGGCCGGACATGGCGGTCAATATCGATCTGCCGAATTGCGGGCCGCGGGTCAGCATCTATACCGCCAAGGGCGAATTGCTGGCGCGGCTCGGCCATGCTCATGCCGGCCTCGAATTCGGGCCAATTCATTTCGCCGCACGGGATTTCCGTCGATTCGCGCGGCGACATTTATGTCGGGGAGGTCTCGTTCACCAATTGGGGCCGCCGCGTCCGCGCCAAGGGCGAGCCCATCCCGCCGGGCCTCAGGAGCCTGCAAAAGCTGGCCAAGGTGGGGTGAGTCTCTGTCATCCTGAGGAGCCCGCGCAGCGGGCGTCTCGAAGGACGCGATATCGATGGGTGCCTACCTCTACATCCTGCGCTGCGTCGACGGCTCGTACTATGTCGGGACGACGGCCGCTGGATTGGAGCGGCGGCTGGCCGAGCATCAGGCCGGCGATTTCGACGGATACACCGCTTTGCGCCGACCCGTCGAACTGGTGTTCCATCAACATTTCGACCGCCTCGAAGATGTTGCTGCCGCCGAACGGCAAGTCAAAGGCTGGCGTCGCGACAAGAAGGAGGCTTTGATACGCGGCGATTTTAGGGCGCTGCCGGTCTTGGCGCGCCGCGGTGCAACGGCAGTGCGTCCTTCGAGACGCGGCCCTGCGGGCCGCTCCTCAGGATGACGAAGGGATTTTGAGGTTAGAGAACTGAGTGGGGCAATGCCCACGAATGATGTGATTTGCTCTCTCTCCGCTCACATTCCGTCATCCTGAGGAGCCCGCGCAGCGGGCGTCTGGAAGGACGTCCAAACCCCGGTGAACTCCGGTTTTTAGTGCCGAATAGCCGAACTCAGGCGAGCGGCTCGATCCGTCGCACCATGGGATTCCAGATGGCCAGATCGGCGCCGGTCCCAGTGCGAGCGGCGAATGCGCGCAGAAGTCGCATGGCGGGTGCCACCGCGTTCGCTTTGCGTCCCGCAGCCGAATAATACGCAGCCGGGGCAACGACAAGGCCGCTCGCGGACAGCGCTGGAGGCAAGCCGAGACGTGGATTTCGCCGATGGAACAATTCGCGCGCCATCCGGCTCTGCTGTAGCAGTTTGAGCTGACGCAGATTCTGGATTGCCGCGCTCCACGCATCGTCGGTTCCCGCTTTGACCTCGCAGACGACGAGGCAGTAGCCGCTGCCGGTCCCGACGAGCAACATGAGATCGGCTTCGACGTTGTACCGCCGGCCCCCGCCGCCGTCGCGCACCAGTGGCATGGCGTTGACGCCATCGACAAGCCTGCCGCCGAGACAGCAAACCGCGTCGAAATGCTTGACCAAAATCTCATGCTCGATCGTGTGCTCGCCTGGGTGCGGCGCCCCAGCATCGCCTCTGCGGTAGCGCGGCCCGTGTAGCTGCAGATCCTCGTTGCGCTGCCAAATCCCTGGCACCGCCTCGTCCCACAGGTGCAGCACCGCTTCGATACGGCCCGCCGGGTCTGGGAGTTGCGGGCCGGTGAACTCAGCGAGCGCGTCCCAACGCCGGCGCCAGGCAGCAAAGCTTATTGCCGTCGTCGCCGGGGCGAGCGCTGGCAGGGTAATACCGATGGCATTGCGCGGCGTCGCGGATAAGCCCAACGCGGATTTGACCGCCTCCGCCGCCGCTTCCCACTCCGCCGCCGATGTCGGCCCGATCGAGTCATCGACAAAATAGAGGTTGACCAGCCATGCCGGAACCCGCGCGCATTCGAGCAGAAAATACAGATGCGCGAGACGGTTGGCAGATTGGTAGAGGCACCCGAGCCAATCCTTGTCGGCACCGACGCCGCACCAGCGCTGGGTCTCGCGCAGGGCGGCGGCGATCTTGACACGCGCCGGGGGGCTAGCCTGACATCCGTTGCCATAGATCTCGGGGATGTGGCTCTTGGCCTCAACGAGAACGACACTGGGATCGCCGTCACCGACAATTAAGCCGAGTGCATCCCAGGAGGGGCCGCCCTTCGGCCAGAATTGAGCGAGCGCTTTGGCTAGTCGGCCTAGCCCGACCCGGTCGAGGAATTCTGCATCGCGGTATTCTCGGAAATCGTCGGTCGCCAATGGCGACAGCCAGCGGATTTGCGCATTCGCGCCGCGCAAAGCCAATGGCAGCCGTTCGAGGATCGCCCGCGACAACGCCTCCGGATGATCATTCACGTAGTCTTGGATCTGCCGGCGGCTGCCTCGGACCGCTCGACCCCGCACGACACTGATGGGCTGCGCTTGCGGTGTGCCCCGCGGCAATGGTAGGGCGGCCGAAGAACTCAGGTAACGTTCGTTCAGCGTCTGCGTAACCTGGTACCAATATTGATCATCTGTCACCCTTCTATCATCGCATTTGAACCGGGTCGTGGTCTCTCTGGTCCTGGCAAAAACCTCGGTGATCCCCGGCGCGCCCTTCTCCTGCGCCCGGCCCGAGGAGTAATCTCATAGTTTATTCGACCCTTCGTTCTCATTAAAAATAAACAAAAGAAACGACGAAGGCTGAATGCTGGGTAAAAACACCATCCAATGTTCAAACTTTGCCATAATATTTCCTGGGTATAACCTAAGTGCGTGGGACGGCCCTGCTAGGCCTCCCCATATTTATACCGGCGGAACGTTAACGCCCTGTTGCTTCGAAGTGGGTTGGTTTGCCGTTACCGGCTCGCCACCGCCGAATATCCGTCATCCTGAGGAGCCCGCGAAGCGGGCGTCTCGAAGGACGCGATATCGATGGGCGCCTGCCTCTATATCCTCCGCTGCGCCGATGGCTCGTACTATGTCGGGACGACCATCGGGAGTTTGGAGAAACGGGTCGCCGAACATCAATCGGGCGCTTGCGGAGGGTATACGGCTCACCGACGGCCGTTTGCGCTGGTGTTTCATCTATGCTTTGACCGCCTCGAAGAGGCTGCCGCAGCCGAGCGACAAGTCAAAGGCTGGCGGCAGGAAAAGAAAAGAAGCGTTGATCCGCCGCGATTTTAGGGCGCTGCCGGTCCTTCGAGACGCGGCCCACAGGGCCGCTCCTCAGGATGACGAGGGGTGATGACATTTCGACAAGAGGGTTTCGAAATGCCCGACAACCCGCGCTGGAACCGTCGTCTGCGGGGCTCGACCTGGGTCGATTGGGGGGCCGGACGATCGCCCCAAAAATTGCCGCTATCAGGACGCATGATGAACGGATCAGAGGTCGGCAGATAGCGCGAGACTGGAAATTTGCTGCTGATTTGCTGCGGAGGCAGCAAAATTAGGGGAGCTTGACGATGCCGGACAATCCGCGCTGGAAGCGCCGCCCACCGGGTTCTACTTGGGGCGATTGGGGTTCCGACGACCAACTTGGCCGGCTGAACCTGCTGACCGCGGACAAGGTGCTCAAGGGCATCGCCGAGGTGAAGGAGGGCAAGACCTTTTGCCTGAGCCTGCCGCTCGATTATCCGGGCGGCACCGTGGTCAACCCGCGGCGCCATCCACCGCGCTTGATCGCGAACCAGCGCAACGGCATGCCCTACATGGCCTATCCGCTGCGCCGCGAGGACCCGCGTCTGGTCGACGTAATCTGCGACGACATCGTCGAGATGACGTTGCAGTACTCGACGCAGTGGGACAGCCTCGCGCATGTCGGGCAATTGTTCGACGCCGATGGCGACGGCGAGCCCGAGATCGTCTTCTACAACGGCTACCGTGCCGGCGAGCACATCGTCGGGCCGATGGATTACCGCCAGGGCAGGGCAGTCGAAACCGGCGAGCACATCGGCGCCACCGCGCTTGGGGTCGACAACATGGCGGCGCATCCGATCCAGGGCCGCGGCGTGATGATCGACCTCGAAGCCCATTTCGGCCGCGGCGGCAAGTTCGTCAGTTATGACGAGCTGATGCGGATCATGGATGCGGACAAGGTTACGGTCGAGGAAGGCGATCTGGTCTGCTTCCGCACCGGCTACGACCGGGTCATCCTCGGCATGAACAAGAAACCTGACGCGAAAGTGCTCGAACAATATCCCTGCGCTGCACTCGACGGCCGCGACGAGCGGATCCTGAACTGGATCACCCGGTCGGGTGCGGTGGCATTGATCTCCGACAACCGCGCGGTCGAAGCCTCACCCTCGCGGCCCTGCGAGGAAGATCATTGCGCCTCCTTGCCGTTGCACGCCCATTGCCTGTTCAAGCTCGGCGTCTATCTCGGCGAGATCTGGTGGCTCTCGGAACTGGCCGACTGGCTGCGCGCCAACGGCCGCTCGCGTTTCCTGCTGACCGCTCCGCCCTTGCGCCTTCCCGGCGCCGTCGGCTCCCCCGCCAACGCTATCGCCACGGTTTAGTCGATAAAGAAATAGGGTTCTGGTTTCAACGCGTGGGCGCCAAAGGATGAACGGCACGTCTGAACCGGGAGCTTTGAGCAAGGTCCCCGAAGTCACTGTCGTCTTCTGGATCATCAAGATCGCGGCGACGACCTTGGGCGAGACCGGCGGCGACTCGGTCACGATGACCCTCAACTGGGGTTATCTCGCCGGCACCGCCCTCTTCCTCGGCCTGCTTATCGTGCTGGTAATCGCGCAGATCCTTGCCAGAAAATTTCAGCCCTTCCTGTACTGGGCCACGATCGTCGCCTCCACCACCTTCGGCACCACCATGGCGGACTTCGCCGACCGCTCGCTTGGCATCGGCTACAGCGGCGGCTCGACCTTGCTGTTCGTCAGCCTGATAGCGGTGCTGGGTCTCTGGTACTGGTCCGAGGGCACCATCTCGGTTAACACGGTGAGCACGCCGAGGGTCGAAGCGTTCTATTGGGCGGCCATCACCGTCTCGCAGACGCTTGGCACCGCACTCGGCGACTGGATGGCCGATACCGGCGGGCTGGGCTACGGCGACGGCGCGCTTGTGTTTGCCGCGGGGCTCGCCGTGATCGCCGCGCTATACTTCTGGACGAGCCTATCGCGGGTGCTGCTGTTTTGGGCGGCCTTCATCCTTACCCGGCCGCTGGGCGCCACCGTCGGCGATTTTCTCGATAAGCCGATGAACCATGGCGGGCTGGCGCTCAGCCGCCCACTGGCTTCGGCCGTGATCGCTGCGTTTATTATCACCTGCGTGGTTGTTTTGCCGCAGCGGGCCGGGCGCCATCCGGGCGGATCCGAAGCAGTCACGCTCAGCCGCTAACTGGCTGGTGCGATCCCCAGTCGCCGAAAATTGTGGGGACATAGGCGGTTTCCCGGCCCGGGGTTGCCGGGCCGGGAGCGAAGGATGCCGTCTCAGTTGGGGTGGAAGACGAGGGTGCGCAGCTCGATGCTTTCGCGCAGGAAGGCGTCGTGGGGAGTCGTCGGGTCGGTGAATGAGGTGTGCGGCATGAAGCGCGCGCGCCCGTCAGTCTTGGTGTCGGCGATCTTCAGCAGCAGCGCCTGTTCGCGCCGCATTTCAGGCACGTAATACCATTCATGGGCCGGGTTATACATAACCGAGTAGGTCTCGCCGACGCGCTCGCGATAGACCAGATCGGACGGCACCAGATCGGCCGGATCGACGGTGCGCGCGTCGCACACTGCGAGCGGCGAATCCTGCAGCGGCCCGCGGATCGGGCGCCACAGATTGATCACCTGGACACGGCCTTTGAGCAATTCCTCGGCCTCGTCAGGCAGCAGATCGCGCACGCGCTGCGGGCCGGACCGCGCGGTGTGGTCGACATGGACCCGGGTCGCCGGCTGCGGCGGCACGCCCGGCGCGCGCCTTGTCGCACCCGGCACACGGCGGCGCTGCAGATGGTCGAAAATGAAAACGCGGCTGGCGCCGGTTTTCTCGGCGATAAACCGCTCCGCCTCGGGGTAATAGACCCGGCGCACCTCTTCATCATCCCAGAAGTCGCGGACCGCGGTGTGCTGTTCGACCAGGGCGAAGCCCTGGCGGTCGAGTTCGATTTCCGCAGCGATCGGCCGCATGTCGCGGATGTGTACCCGGTGCGGCTCGGGAGTCATGTTCGAGCTGACCTCGCCGGCGTCATAGGCGTAATAGCGCGGCCGCTCGGCCATCGGCGCCAGATAATTCAGCTCGGCTTCGACATAGGGAAGAGTCGCGAAATTGCTCATAGCCTGGTCCTCCTTGGTGCTTCAAAGGGTCCCTTAAAAGGGCGGAAACCACAACTGTTCCGGCCTGGCGGCTGGCAGTGGAACCCGAGCCAACAGCGCGCCGATGGCGCGCACGGCCCGGCGCAAAGTCCCGATGCGGGGCGATCTGCGCTTGTCGGTATGTATTCGCATCATCATCATTCCCTCCAGAACGGCTTGTTAGCCAAAAACTCAGCGTCGGCGCGGCTGATGCCGATATCCTTGAGCATCCGGTCGTCGAGCGCGGCAAGTTGGGCACGATCCTTTAAACGCCGCCGCCATTCTCGCAGCGCCCCGAAAAACCAAGGGGCGGCCTTGCCTGCGGAATGCGCTGAGTGGCGTGCCCTGGCGACACGCCCACCCAAATCCTCGAATCTGATTGCACTCATGTGAAAGCCTCTAAACCGTGTCAGCGCATGACTGCGCTTGCAAAGAACTTTCCTGCCCTTAAATGCAAACGATCGGATCGATCCGCAAACGAGAGTTTTTCAGGCCCGAATTAGAATTTCTCATGTCTGATGAATGACCATATGCCACCGCTCAGCGCGCTGCGCGCCTTCGAAGCAGCCGCCCGCCATATGAGCTTCAGCAAAGCGGCTGAAGAGCTGTTCGTGACCCCGGCCGCAATCAGCCATCAGATTCATGCCCTGGAGCAGGACCTCGGGGTCAGGCTGTTTCACCGCCTCAACCGGTCGATCGCGCTGACTGCGTCGGCGCAGGTGCTATTGCCCGGGCTGTCGCAGGCGTTCTCCGGTATCCAGGCCTCGGTCAGGCGCTTACGGGCGCACAACGACACCGGGTCGTTGACCGTGACCGCGTCGCCCTCGTTTGCCGCCAAGTGGCTGGTGTTGCGCCTGCACCGGTTCCAGGAACAACACGCCGAGGTCGACGTGCGGATTTCTGCCACCGACGAGGTCGTCGATCTGAGCAAGGGCGATTTCGACATCGCGATCCGCTATGGCACCGGGCATTACCCGGGGCTCGATGTCGAATTGCTGTTTACCAACGAGGTGTTCCCGGCGTGCAGCCCGCAACTGCTCGCGGCCGGGCCGCCGCTACGCATTCCCGACGATTTGCGCCACCACGCGCTGATCCATGATCAGGCGGTCGAGCGCGATCCGCTGGCGCCGACTTGGCCGATGTGGCTGAAAGCCGCTGGGGTCAAGGATGTCGCAGCGACGGCCGGCCTCAGCTTCAACAACATGCATTTGGCGCTGGACGCGGCGATCGCCGGGCATGGCGTGGTGCTGGCGCACAGCACGATCGCCGCCGCCGATCTCGCCACCGGCCGGCTGGTGCGGCTGTTCTCGTTAGCGCTGCCCGACCTGTTCGCCTACTACATCGTCACCGCGCCGGGGGCGCTCGAACGGCCCAAAGTGCGGGCATTCCGACACTGGCTGCGCGCGGAAGCCGATCGGCGGCCCGAGGCGGCAGCGGCAGCGGCCGGCTGAGCATCGCCGCTCGCCGAATGGCTCGGGTTCAGCCCATGGTCGAGTTGAAGGCGCCGCCGTCGAGCAGCAGGTTCTGGCCGACAATAAAGCCGGAGGACGCGGCGCACAAAAAGGCGCAGGCGTCGCCGAATTCCGCCGGGTCGCCGACGCGCCCGGCGGGGTTTGCCTGGCCGCGCTTGGCAAGTAGCTCCTCGAACGAGATGTTTTGCCGCCGCGCCTCGTATTCGATGCCCGAACGCAGCCGGTCGGTCAGAAACGGTCCGGGCAGCAGGCCGTTTATCGTCACGTTGTATTTCGCCACCTGGCGCGCGATGCCGGCGCAGAACGCGGTCAGTCCAGTACGCGCGCCGTTGCTCATGCCGAGATTGGCGATCGGCGATTTGACCGAGCCCGAGGTGATGTTGACGATGCGGCCAAAGCGGCGCTCGCACATGCCGTCGACCGTGGACTTGATCAGCATGATCGGGGTCAGCATGTTGGCGTTGAGCGCCTTTTGCCAGTCCTCGACCGACCATTCGCGAAAATCGCCATGCGGCGGACCGCCGCAATTGTTGACGAGGATGTCTGGGGCCGGGCAGGCGGCGAGTGCCGCGGCGCGGCCGGCTTCGGTCGAGATGTCGCCAGCGACCGCGGTCACCTTGGCGCCAGTCTCCTTGCGGATCTCCTCGGCGGTCTGCTCCAAGGTCTCCTTGGTGCGCGCGGTGATCACCAGATCGACCCCGGCGCGCGCCAGCGCCGTGGCGCAAGCCCGCCCCAGCCCCTTGCTCGCCGCACAGACGATGGCCTTACGGCCGCGAATGCGCAAATCCAGCATATCGTCCTCCGCCCTAGTAGATCAGCCTTCCCGCAAGGGTGTAGCCTGGATCGGCGTTGCCGGCGACCGGAAAGAATGACGCAAAAGGCGGCCCAATGAAGCTGACCCTGATTTTCGATGCCGCGCCCGCCGGCGTGTGCGCGAGCCTGGTTGAAGAATGGGAGGAGATCGGCGGGACGGCGAAGATGGCGCCGATGATCCGCCATTTTGACTCGGATGAGGAGGCGATTGTCTGGGCGCGGTCGCTGGCGCGTCGCCGCGGGCTCGGCCAGGTCTTTCTCACCGACAACCGAAAAGCCGGCGCCCGCTCACTACAGGGGGCGCCGTCCAAGTAAAAAAGCAATCAATACGGACGATAGCCCGGCGGCGGGCCGTAGCCGGGCGGCGGGCCATAGCCCTGACCTCCATAGGGCGGCGCCCCGGGCGGCGGCGCGAACCCGGGCACCTGGTTCCCGCGGGCCGTCATGCACTGGCCAAAGATGACATCATATTGCTGCTGCAGCGACATCTGGGCATAGGCCGAGTTGCTGGCGCCTGCGATTGTCCCCAATCCCGCGCCCGAAGCGGCGCCGATCGCCGCACCTGCTCCCGCGTTGCCGGTAGCAGCGCCAATAGCGGCCCCGAGCCCGGCCCCGAGCGCGGTGCCGATGACCGCGTTGCCGACCGCCTGGTTGTTGGCAGCATAGGCCCCCTGCGAGGTCACGTTATAGGCGTATTGCGAGCAGACCTGTTGATCGGCGGTAAACGCGTCGAACGTTTTGCCCGGCCCGGGTGCGACCGGGATCGTCGGCCCCATTGGAGGCGCCACGCAAGCCGCCAAGGAAACCAACAGCGCCAGGGCGCCGGCCGCTCGCGGATCGATACGCTTCATTTTCATGACCTGTTCTATAGAAACCTAAGGGCGATCATGCGGCGACGCCTATATTCCAGGCAAGCGATAAGCGCGCCGGTCTGTTGGTCATTCGCACACCTGGCACCGTAGAGCCGGCGCCCTTTCTAGGAGTGGGCAAATTCCGGCATGACTTCGCGGGCGAAGGTTCTGAGCGCCGAAAGCGAGCCGCCGACATCGATGACCATGATATATTCGACGCCGCCCATCTGCAGCTGTTTGATCCGGCCGACGATCTCCTCGGGTGGGCCGATCAGCGCATCGGTTTCTGTCGCCCGGTGCATGTCTTCCGCCGACATCGCCCGCCGTGGACGGCCTATGATCGGGGATTGTCCAGTCGGCGATAGCGATAGCTGCTGGACGTTCCGCATGAAGGTCATGCGCAATTCATGGGCCGCCTCGCGTTCTTCCGCCGTCACCGCGATGTGTAATGCCCGGGTCAGACCGACGCTCATCGGGTCGAACGGACGGCCCTGCGCTTCGACTGCTTTGCGGTAGATCCCGATATTCTCGGTGACGAGTTCCGGGCTGCCGGCTTGACCGAGCAGCAGGTTGAAGCCGTCCTCAGCGGCCTTGCGGATCGAGGGCGGGCTGTGGGCGCCGATCCACAAGGGCGGGTGAGGCTTTTGTACAGGGACCGGCTCGATGACGACGTCTTCGTAATGCCAGCGCGTGCCGTGATGCGAGAAACGGCCTTTCGTCGTCCAAGCCTTTCGCAGGAATTCGAGCGCCTCGTCGTAGCGCTCGTCGGCTTCCTCCATCGGCATGCAAAAGCCGTGAAACTCGCCCCAGCGATAGCCCTTGCCGATACCAAGATCGAGACGGCCGTTGGACAGCAGATCCAATGTCGCCGCCTGTTCGGCCAGCAACGCCGGGTTATGCCACGGCAACACCAGCACCGCGGTGCCGAGACGAATCCGGGAGGTCTTCGCCGCCAGATAGGTCAGAAAGCTCAGAACTCGCCGAGATTTGGCCGAACCCGGTGAAATGATGCTCGACTAGAAAGACACTGTGAAAACCGAGCGCCTCGGCCTCGCAGATGTAGTCAATGTAATCGGTGTAGATCTGGCTGTCGCTGGCTTGCTCCCCGATCTCGGTGCGCGCGCCGCCGAACAATCCGAAACGCATGGCAGATGCTCCTACTGCGGCAGTACTGATTTAGATTCCCAGCGTCCGGGCATACGCCTCGGGATAGCGCGGGCCGGCGGTGGCGTCCGGCCCGAATATCTCGTCGAGCGCGGCCAGCGTCGCCGCCGACAGAGTAATCTCGGCCGCTGCGGCGTTCTCCTCTAGCCGCTGCGGGTGGCTGGTTCCGGGGATCGGCACGATATAGTCGCCGCGCGACAATACCCAGGCGATCGCCAGCTGGGCCGGCGTGTGTCCCTCCGCTGCCGCGAGCCGTCGCAATTCGCTGACGAGGTCGAGGTTATGCGCCAGATTTCCCGGTTCGAAGCGTGGCATATGCCGGCGCGCGTCGTTGGCGGAGAGATCGTCCTGGCTGGCAACCGCGCCCGTCAGAAAGCCGCGGCCAAGCGGGCTATAGGCGACAAACCCGATGCCGAGCCTTTGGCAGAGCGGCAGAATGGTGTGCTCGACGTCGCGCGACCACAGCGAATATTCGATTTGGACGGCTGACAGCGGATGGGTCGCATGCGCGCGGCGGATCGTCTCCGCCCCAGCCTCCGAGATGCCGAGAAATCGGACCTTGCCCTCGCGCACGAGTTCGCCCATCGCGCCGACCGTGTCCTCGATCGGCACCCTCGGATCGACGCGGTGGATGTAATAGAGGTCGATGACTTCGGTCCGGAGCCGCGCGAGACTCCTCTCGCAGGCGAGCCGCACGTATTCCGGCCTTCCCTCTCCCGCCGCCGACCCGTCGGGATTGCGCCCCATATTGCCGAATTTGGTCGCGATTACATACCTGTCGCGGCGTCCCTTCAAAACACGAGCGATCAGCTCCTCGTTGCGGCCCTGGCCATAGGCATCGGAACTGTCGAGAAAGCCGACGCCGATCTCGGCCGCGAGCTGCAGGGTCGCGAGCGCCGCTGCCGGATCGGGCTCGCCGTAGAACGGCGTCATCGTCGCGCAACCGAGGCCGATCGCGGAAACTTCCAATTGACCGAGTTTGCGGCGTTGCATCTGGCCCAATTCCCATGAGTGGCGCGCTACGATAGAGCGTCATTTTAGCGCGACTTGGAATTTCGGAGAAAGACGGCCGCTGCCGCCTGCCGCGCGGCCAATGGTGACAGCTTTGCAGCGGAACGCTAAGTTGGCGGCATGGATGGCGAGCTTTCCTGCAGGGTTATCGATCTGCAGCGGCCGGGATTTGAGCGGCTGCCCCTAATCCTCGCTTCGCCGCATAGCGGCTCCGACTATCCGGCTGAATTCGTCGCCGCCTCGCGGCTAGATCCGCTGGCCTTGAGACGATCCGAGGACAGTTTTGTCGACGAATTATTCGGCGCGGCCCCGAGCCTCGGCGCCCCACTACTGTCGGCGTGTTTTCCGCGTGCTTATCTCGACGTCAACCGTGAGGCCTACGAGCTGGATCCAACGATGTTCTCCGACGCGCTGCCGGAATTCGTCAATGCCGGCTCGCCGCGGGTGCGCATGGGTTTGGGCACGATCGCACGCATCGTCGCCAATGGCGAAGAGATCTATTCCGGCAAGCTCTATTTCGCCGACGCCCGGCGGCGCATAGAAGGCCTCTATCATCCCTATCACGAGGCTCTGAGCCGGCTGGTCGAAGAGACCGAGGCCTTGTTCGGCGGTTATCTGCTGATCGATTGCCATTCGATGCCTTCGGCCGCCGGCGCGGTCTGCGGGCCCGATGGGGCCGACATTGTGCTCGGCGACTGCCATGGCTCCGCCTGTGCCCCTGCAATCCTCGAAACTGCCCGTCACTTCCTCGCTGAGCGCGGCTTTGCCGTTGCGATCAACGCACCCTATGCCGGCGGGTTCACTACCGATCATTACGGCGATCCGCGCCGTCGCCGTCATGCCCTGCAGATCGAGATCAACCGTGCGCTCTACATGGATGAGCGGAATTTTCGACGAAAGACCCGCTTTGCTCAACTTGCAGCGGAGATGAGCGAACTTATCCGCCGGCTGAGCGTGGCCGCGCAGGAGTGCCTGGCCGACACCTCCGGTTGAATATCCGCGACACCGCTGTAATTGACCCGAAGCGCCGGCATTCTCACTTCATGAGGAGAGGGCGCGGAGAGGTTGATGAGCAGGAACGGGCGGCGGGCGGTCTCGGATTTTACGATCGAGCAGAACTGGCAGGGCTACAGCGAGGAGGAGCACGCGGTCTGGCGGCTGCTGTTCGAGCGCCAGCAGAAATTGCTGGTCGGGCGCGCCTGCGGCGAATATCTCGACGGGCTCGGCGCGCTAGGCGTCGCCGCGGGCGGCATTCCCGATTTTCGCCGGCTCAGCGATGTTCTCGAGCGCACCACCGGATGGCGGATCGTGGCGGTGCCGGGCCTCGTCCCAGATGCGGTGTTCTTCGGCCATCTCGCGCGGCGCCGTTTTCCGTCGACCTGCTTCATCCGCCGGGCCGACCAACTCGACTATCTCCAGGAACCTGATGTTTTCCACGACATCTGCGGCCACGTGCCGCTGCTGATGAACCCGGTCTTCGCCGACTACATGCAGGCCTATGGGGAGGGCGGTCTCAAGGCGCAGGGCCTCGGGCATCTGCAGCACTTGGCGCGGCTCTATTGGTACACGGTCGAATTCGGTCTGATCGCGACCCCGGCGGGCCTGCGCATCTACGGCTCGGGAATCCTCTCGTCAGCCGGCGAATCGATCTATTGCCTTGACGACCCGCGGCCGCATCGTCTGGGCTTTGATCTGCGCCGGGTCATGCGCACGCGTTATCGCATCGACCGGTTCCAGGAGACCTATTTCGTGATCGACGATTTCGCTCAGTTGTTCGCGGCGACCCGCCCCGATTTCACCCCGATCTATCGCGAGATCGCCGTCTTGCCTGATCTCGATCCCGATGTGGTGCTGGACTGCGACCGCCGATTCGGCGCCGCCCTCGAGCACAAAAAAATGGGCCGCAGCTCAAAGCGCGACCCAAGTTTAGGGAGGAAACGCCTAGAAGACGTACGGTAAGACCACAACCGGCGATCGTTACCGCAACGCACAATCTAATGTGTTGCGCCGAAATGTCAAGCGGCTTTTTCGAAACGTCTGGCATCGTTGGCGATTCCGGGGCAGATCAGGGAGTTAGACCACACCCGGCGGCAAAATAATGTGCAGCGCACAAGGACGTGATTTTGACGATGGGCGATTTGCCGGCTTCCTCGTTCGTTCACTCGCCGCCGAAATTGGACCGGCGCGCGGCTTTGTTCCTCGATGTTGACGGCACCCTGCTCGAAATCGCCGACCGCTCCGACCTTGTCCAGCTGCCGCCGGAGCTACCAGCGTTGCTCGGTGATTTGGCCGCCCGGCGCGGCGGCGCCTTGGCGCTGATCAGCGGCCGGCCGCTTGCCGAACTTGATCGGCTTTTCGAGCCCTGGTGCGGGGCCGCCGCCGGGGTGCATGGCGTCGAGCGACGGCGCGTCGACGGTACTTTCGCCCACCACACCGATGTCGCCGCGGCTGTTGCGATAGACCAAATCCGGCCGCGGCTTACAGCCTTCGCCTGCGCCCGGAGCGGACTCCTTCTCGAAGACAAGCACAGCGCTTTGGCGCTCCATTACCGCGCCGCTCCGGAATGCGCCGCGGAAGTTCGCGCTTTAGCGGAGACGCTGTGCCGGCAGGCGGGGTCAGCGCTGCGGCTAATCGTCGGCAAGATGGTCGTCGAGTTCCGGCCACGCGGCGCTCAACAAGGGTGCCGCGATCGCCGCCTTTCTGAGCGAGTCGCCGTTTCTCGGACGCCGGCCCATTTTTTTGGGTGACGATGCGACCGACGAGGACGGCTTTGCCGAAATTGCCCGACGCGGCGGGCTTGCGATCCGGGTCGGTGAGCCGGCGAAAACACGCGCGAGCTACGCCTTGCCCTCGGTTGCGGCTGTGCTCACTTGGCTCGCCGGAGACGCGCATCCGGGCTAAGAAACAAGCGTCTGCGGGAACACTCTCGATATCGGCGGCGTTTGGAAGGGAGCAGAAAAGGGGGCGAAACTATGGCGGAGGGCGATATCGTTGCCACCGGCCTATCGAATGCGATAGGGCAACCCTGGGCGGCGCCGGCGGTAAGGTCCGTTCCGGGAGCGGACCGTCGGCTGGTCATTGTCTCCAATCGAGTCGCGGCCGACAGCGGCAAGCCTGATTCGGGCGGTCTCGCGGTCGCCATCCGCGCTGCCCTCGAAAACCACGGTGGCATGTGGTTCGGCTGGAGTGGAGAAGTCGAGGATGAGGCTGGCGATGCGCCTGCGCGCGTCGAGCACGGCCCGTTCACCTACGCGACCCTAAACTTGTCGCGGCGCGACTATAATGAATACTATCTCGGTTTTGCGAACCGCGTGCTTTGGCCGCTGTTTCATTTTCGGGGCTCGCTCGTCGACTATTCCCGGCAAGATTTTGCTGGCTATTTGCGGGTCAACCGCAGGTTCGCCCGCTCATTGGCGCCAATGCTGGTGCCGCAGGACCTGGTCTGGGTCCATGACTATCACTTGATCCCGCTCGGACGCGAGCTGCGTCGCCTCGACTGCAGCCAGCCGATCGGGTTTTTTCTGCACACGCCGTTTCCCCCGGCCGAGCTGTTGCGGGTGTTGCCAAACCATCGCGATCTCGTCGAGGCATTGTGTGCCTATGATCTCGTCGGCTTTCAGACCAAGTCGGATCTCCACGGCTTTAGCGACTATCTTCTTCGTCTCGCCGGCGCCGAGGATCTCGGACACGGCGTACTGCGAGCCTTCGGCCGGATCGTGCGCGCACAGGTTTTTCCGATCGGGATCGACGCTGCCACCATCGCAGCGCAGGCGAAAGCCGCCGACGGAACCCGCCAGATGCAGCGACTAGGGCAGAGCCTGGGCCAGCGGACATTGATGATCGGGGTCGATCGGCTCGACTATTCCAAGGGCCTGCCGGCGCGGTTCCAGGCCTTCGGGCAGTTGCTCGAAACTTACCCCGAGACCCGCGGCCAGATCGTCTTCATGCAGATTGCGCCGCCATCGCGCTCCGAGGTTCCGGAGTATCAGGAGATCCGCCGCAGCCTCGCCGCCGTGGCCGGCAACATCAATAGCCGCTACGGCGAATTCGACTGGACGCCGCTGCGCTATATCAATAAGAGCTTCAACCACAGGGTATTGACCGGGTTCTTTCGGGCGAGCCGGATCGGGTTGGTGACGCCGCTGCGGGACGGCATGAACTTGGTGGCAAAGGAATATGTCGCCTCGCAACCCGCGACCGATCCGGGGGTGCTGGTGTTGTCGTGCTTTGCCGGCGCGGCGCAGGAACTGGGAGAGGCGGTGCTGGTCAATCCTCACGATATCGAGGGCATGGCCGAGGCCATCCGGCAAGGGTTGACGATGTCGCTCGGCGAACGCAAAGAGCGGTGGACGGCGATGATGGCGACCATCGAGCGCAACGACATCACCGCCTGGCGTGAAAGCTTTATCGACGCTCTCTCGGCGAGCGGCGCCCAGTCGTGACGGCAGCGAGCGGATTCGAACGCCGAGGGTGAGACCTGGCTGGTCGGCGACATCGGCGCCACCAACGCCCGCTTCGGCCTCGTATCCCCAGGCGGAAAGCTGCTGCACTGGCACAGTTACGCTTGTGAACACTATCCGACGATCGACGACGCACTGGCCCAATATCTCGGCGAGCGAGCGGGTCTGCCGATGCCGCGCCAGGCGGCGATCGCCGTTGCTTCGCCGGTCACCGGCGACTGGGTGGCGATGACCAACCATCCATGGCGCTTCTCGATCGCGGCGCTGAAGGCGCGGTTCGGCTTTGAACGGCTTGAAGTTATCAACGACTTCACCGCTCTGGCGCTGGCCCTGCCTCGGCTCGGGCCGGACGATCGGATGACGGTCGGTGAGCGGCGTCGCAGTGCCGGGCATGCCGCTAGCCGTGCTGGGACCGGGATCGGGGCTCGGGGTTTCGGGTCTCGTCCCCTGCGGTACCGGATGGGTGGCGCTGACCGGCGAGGGCGGCCACGCGACGATGGCGCCGGCGACCGATCGCGAAAGCGCCGTGCTCGACCATATGCGCCGGCATTTCGACCATGTCTCGGCCGAGCGGGTGCTGTCCGGCCCGGGTCATTGTCAACCTCTACAATACCTTGGCCGAGATCAACGGGGTCCCGTCGCGCGGCTACACGGCGGCGCAGATCACCGATCTCGCGATGCGCGGCGAGGACCCGCTCTGCGCCGAGACCACGACGATGTTCTGCGCGATGCTCGGCACCATGGCCGGCAATCTGGCGTTGACCTTGGGTGCGCGCGGCGGCGTCTTTATCGGTGGCGGGATTGTGCCGCGGCTCGGGCGGTTCTTTGTCGATTCGCCGTTTCGCGCCCGCTTTCAGGCGATGGGCCGGTTCGAGCCCTATCTCGCGGCGATCCCGACCCATGTCGTGACCCACCAGCTGCCCGCTTTTCTCGGCTGCGCCGCCGTGCTCGCGAGCTGACGGGATCGGACGACAGGACGTTTTGACGGCTCGCGTTCGATCGGCGATACGATCAAGCGCCTTCCGATTAGGATCAGGCTGATGAGCGCAGCAACAGATCGAGCTATCCAAGCCGGCACGCGTGAGCGCTTGCGCATTCGCTCTGGGGACTTTTCCGGGCCGACGGCGGGGCTGGCGGCCGGCAACGTCCAGGCCAATCTGGTGATCCTGCCCAAGGCGCTGGCGCACGATTTTCTACGTTTCGCACAGGCGAATCCCCAAGCCCTGCCCAGTGCTGGCGGTTTCCGAGCCGGGCGATCCCCGCCTGCCGAGCCTCGGCGAGGATCTCGACATTCGCACCGATCTGCCGAAATACCGGGTGTGGCGCGACGGCGAACTGGTCGAAGAGCCGTTCGATGTTCGTCATGTGTGGCGCGACGACCTGGTCAGTTTCGCGCTTGGCTGCTCGTTTTCATTCGAGCAGGCATTGGTCGAGGAAGGGATCGAGCTGCGCCACATGACTTGCAGGTCGAACGTGCCGATGTACCGAACCAGTATCCGCTGCATTCCAGCCGGCCCGTTCGCCGGCCCGCTCGTCGTCTCGATGCGGCCGTTGGCTCCCGCCGACGCGATCCGGGCGATTCAAATCACCTCGCGTTTTCCGTCGGTGCATGGCGCGCCGGTGCATATCGGCCTGCCCGAGGCGATCGGCATCGCAGATCTGGCAAAGCCCGATTACGGGGACAGTGTCCCGGTCGGAAATGGCGAATTGCCGGTGTTCTGGGCTTGCGGGGTCACCCCGCAGGCGGTGATCGCCGAGGCGAAGCCCGATTTCTGCATCACCCACGCGCCGGGCTCGATGCTGATCACCGATCTGCTCAACACGAAGCTGGCGAGCCTGTAGCGGTCGCCGGCGATGGCGGGACGCGCCGACCATCGGGTACTCGTCGATCGGATCGAGCGGCTGATCCAAACCGATGTCGGGCGCAATATCGGCCCGCTATGCGATGCCGCGAGTGGTGGGTTGTGGGGTGCGGCCTCGGCCTTGGCGGCGGCGAAGCCTTGCCGGGTCGGGCTCATCACCGGGTTCTACGTTCCGACGGGCTCGCCGCCGGCCGCGGAAACCGACGGGCCGGTCGGCGCCGCCCTCTTGGCTCGGGGGCTCGCCGCGGTGGGGGTGCCGTGTCGGCTGGCAACCGACGAACCGTGCCGCGGCGCGTGCGAAGCCGCCTTGGCCGCCGCCGGTGCGCTTGATGTGCCGGTCGATGCGGTCGCCATCGGCGCGGCGCTGACCCCGCTGATCGAGAGCTGGCGGGCTGCCGGGATCACCCATGCGATCTCGATCGAGCGCTGCGGGCGCAGCGCCGACGGCGCGCCGCGAAACATGCGCGGTCTCGACATCGGCGCCCATACAGCGGCGCTCGACGACCTGTTCACGGCCGGGCCGTGGCAGACGATCGCGGTCGGCGACGGCGGCAACGAGATCGGCATGGGTGCGCTGCCGCGAGCCCTGATCGCCGAATATGTCGCTCATGGCGAGACGATCGCCTGCGTCACCCCGGCTCAGCATCTGATCGTGGCCGGCGTCTCGCATTGGGGGGCCTACGCGCTTGATCGAGGCGTTGGCGACCCTTCGTTCGGATTGGCGGGGCCAGCTACTGGAATGCCTCGACGAGGGACTTGAGCGGCGGGTGCTCGAGGCCACGCTGGTGAACGGGCCGGCGGTCGACGGGGTCTCGCGGCGGCAGACGCCGACGATCGACAATCTCGATCTCGCCAGCCATAACGA
Source organism: uncultured Alphaproteobacteria bacterium (assembly GCA_963845735.1). Classification (GTDB taxonomy): domain Bacteria; phylum Pseudomonadota; class Alphaproteobacteria; order ATCC43930; family CGMCC-115725; genus AP-15. The sequence goes on from CAWJTR010000009.1 coordinate 339,279, forward strand.
AAAATTGCGAGCGATCCGTGCGCTCGCCGAGAGCGGGCATGCGGTATAGCGAGTTTGTATTCGAAAGCTACGCATACGACCCGGCGCGCGCTTTGCTGTCGCTGCGCTATCGCTTTGCCGACGGGCCGCGGTTCGAAGAACAGCTGATATTCGATTTTCCGTCGCGGGCGCTGTCGGCCGACGCCGATGCGGCGCTCGACCGCATCTTTCGGCTGATCTTCCTGTTCTCCGGCGTCAGCTATTACAAAACATTCGTGCCGCCGAGGCTGGTTTGCCGAGCTTTTCCGCTCGACCGGCACACTGCCGAATTTCTCCAGAACTTTTATGAAAGCGGTCTCGCCGAATTCGCATGGAAAAACCGGATCTCGCTGCAAGGCCATTGCAAATTTTATTTCGACCGGGTCGCACCACCGGCGCCGATTGCGCTCGAACTGCCGCGGCGCACCTGCGTGCCGGTGGGAGGAGGCAAGGACTCCGTCGTCACTCTCGAATGCCTCAAGGCCGGCGGCGAGGATCTCGTGTTGTTCTCGTTGGGCGACGCCCAGCCGATTGCCGCCTGTATCGGTGCGGCCGGGCTGCCCTTCATCCGTGTTCGCCGCCGGCTCGATGCCGGCGTGCTAAGGCTCAACGATGGCGGCGCGCTAAATGGTCACGTGCCGGTCACCGGGATCTTGACCGCGATCGTGCTGGCCTGCGCGGTGCTCTCGGGATTCGACACGATCGCGATGTCGAACGAACACTCGGCCAGTGCGCCGAACCTGATTGTCGATGGGGTCGGGATCAACCATCAGTTCAGCAAGTCGCTGGAGTTTGAGCGGGATTTTGCTGATTACATCGCCAACCAGATTTCGCCGGACATCGCCTATTTCTCGCTGCTGCGGCCATTGTCGGAAATCGAGATCGCCCGACGTTTCGCCCGGTACCGGCGGTATTTCGCAAGCTTCCGCAGCTGTAACACCGCGTTTCGGCAGTCGCCGGCCGAGCGCGGCCAGCACTGGTGCTGCGATTGCCCGAAATGCCGCTTTGTATTCCTGGCCCTAGCACCGTTCGTCGCCAAGCCCGAGTTGATCTCGATCTTTGGCCGCAACATGCTCGATCAGGAAACCCAATGCGACGGCTTTGCTGCGCTGTGCGGCGTGCGCGAGCACAAGCCGTTCGAATGCGTCGGCGAGATCGCCGAGAGCGCGGCCGTAATGGCGCATCTGGGAGGCCATCCCGATTGGCGAAACGATGCGGTGGTGCGGCGACTGCATGTCTTATTCCCGTCGCTGCGCGAGGCCGATCCGGCCGATTATCGCGAGCTGTTCACGGTTCGACATCCGCACCGGGTTCCGCGAGTATTCATGGCCATGCTCGATGCGTGCAGCTGAGCTGGGCGCGGCGCGCGTCGCGATTTGGGGGCTCGGCCGCGAAGGCCGGGCGGCGATCCGGTTCTTGCGCGCGCGGCTGCCGAAATTGCCTTTGTTGCTGCTGGACGACGCCGAAAATGCCGAAGCACCGCGCGAGTTCGACGATCTCGACTGCGCCTTTGGCGCCGAGCGTATTGCCCAGGTCCTCGATGATGTCGAGGTGATCGTCAAATCGCCAGGCGTCAGCCTCTATCGCCGCGAAATCGAGAGCGCGCGGCGCAACGGCGCCCAAATCACCTCTTTACTGAACCTGTGGTTCGCCGAGCGCATCGATGTGAGGACGATCTGCGTCACCGGAACCAAGGGCAAGAGCACGACCGCGTCATTGATCGCGCATATGCTCGGCAAGCTCGGCCGCCGGGCGGCGCTGGTCGGCAATATCGGCGTTCCGATCACCGAGGTAGACGCGGCGATGTCCGATTACGCGGTCGTCGAAGTGTCGAGCTATCAGGCGGCGGATTTCGACGGCACTTGTGACACAGCGGTGCTGACCTCGCTGTTTCCCGAGCATATCGACTGGCACCGCACGCTTGCCGCCTATTACCGCGACAAACTCAACCTGTTGCGCCACAGTCGGCAGGCGATCGTTAACCTTGAGGCGGCGTTCACCATCGGCGAACTCGCCCAACCGTGGCTGCGACGGGCATGCTTCTTCAACGACGAGCACGGCGTCCATTTCCGCGACCCCAATATCTTCGACTGCCGACGACGGATTGGCGAAGTCCGCAATCGCTACCTCGCCAGGCCGCACAACGCCTCGAATTTGTGTGCGGCGTTGACCGTCGCGAAGTTGCTCGACATCGACCTCGCCGCCGCCCTCGATGCCGCGAGCGACTTTGCGGCGCTGCCTCATCGTCAGCAGGAGCTCGGCGAAGTCGGCGGGGTCCTATTTGTCGACGACAGCATCTCGACCGCACCTGAATCGGCGATCGCGGCGCTTTCGGTTTATGCCGGCCGAGACATCACCGTGATCGTCGGCGGCCATGACCGCGGTATCGACTACGGCAAGCTGGTCGCAACCCTGATGCGGGGCGTGGCTCGCGCGGTCATTTGCCTCGGCGCCAGCGGAGAACGAATCCATGCCGGGTTGCGCGCCGCTGCTGAAGAACGGCCCGAGGCGTTCTGCGCCACCTACCGGGCCCAATCGATGGAAGAGGCGGTCGCCTATGCCAAGCAAGTGACGCCGATGGGCGGCGTGGTGCTATTGTCGCCGGCAGCGCCCAGCTATGGCTACTATCGGGACTTCGCCGAGCGGGGCCGCGACTTCGCCGCCAAAATCGGGTGGGCGGCGGGTGCGTGATGAGACCACGATCGCGTCTGCGTCAGTGCTCGGGCCCGGCGATACGGATGATCTGTGTGATCCTGGTCGGTGCGGCGGCGGCGGGATGCGCCGGGAAACCTTACCTGTCGAGCGGGGACGCGAACGCTGCCGCAGTCGGCTATAGCGGCAACGACCCGGCGGTCGCTACTGCCGTGGCAAAAGACGCGTGCGCCAGGTATGAGCGGGTGCCGCGTTTTTTGAACGCACAAGAAAACGTGGCTTATTTCGCCTGCGAGCACCCATAGTCTTTGCGATCTGGGAGATCGGCGGCAATAGACGGTGGATAGGGGACAAGTGTCCTCCTCACGGGGGTTTCGCCTCGTCGTGCTGTGGCTGGCGGGAGCCAATCTGCGCCTGACGGTACTGGCGGTCCCTCCGGTGTTGCCATTGATCCATCAGCAGTTCGCCCTCAGCGAGCGGGCAGTCGGCGCGCTATCGGGACTGCCGGTTCTGCTGTTCGGCCTTGCCGCGATCCCGGGTTCATTGCTGATCGCGCGCTTGGGCGCCCGCGGAGCCGCCATAGCCGGACTGCTCCTTGTCGCCGCGGCCTCGGCGGCACGCGGCATCGGGCCATTGGTGTCCGTGCTGTTCGTGATGACCTTTCTGATGGCGGCAGGGGTCGCGGTGGTACAGCCGGCCCTGCCGGCCCTGGTCGGAGAATGGTTTGCGGACCGGCCCGGTTTCGCCACCGCGGTCTATGCCAACGGGCTGCTGATCGGCGAAGCTTTGCCGGTGGCATTGACGATCCCGCTGATCCTGCCGCTGGTCGGCGGCAGTTGGCCGGCGAGCTTTGCGGTGTGGGCGGTCCCGGTCGCGGCGACGGCGCTGTTGATGGCGCTATGCCGGTCGGTCGCCCCGTCCTCCGCCGGGCAGGCGCCGGGGCGGTGGTGGCCCGATTGGCGCCACCGCGAGACTTGGCAGCTCGGCCTGATGCAGGGCGGCACCGGCGGTCTCTATTTCGCCTCGAATGCGTTCATCCCGGACTACCTCCATACGATCGGCCGCGCTGATTTGGTGACCATCTGCCTTAGCGCGCTGAATCTCGGGCAGTTGCCGGCCTCCTTGGCACTGTTGCTGGCCGCGCGACGCTTAGGCGGCAGCAAGACAGCCCTCGCCCTAATGCAGATTATGGGCCTCTTCGGGATCGGAACGTTCCTCATGCCTCTACCCTGGGCCGCTGTCCTCGGCGCCGGCGTGATCGGCTTTTGCTGCGCCTTCACTCTGATCGTGACCCTGGCACTGCCACCGCAGATCGTGTCGGCCGGAGACGTTCACCGACTGTCGGCCGGAATGTTCGCGATTGGTTATTCGCTGTCCTGTGCGGTTCCCTTGCTAGGCGGCGCCCTTTGGGATGCGACCGGCATTCCCTCGGTGGCGTTTCTTGTTGCGGCTGGCAGCACCGCGATCGTCCTCGCCACGGCTCTGGCCTTCCGCTTTCCCGGCTAGGATTCCGCGCGGGTCGTGTGCAGGGTTCGTGCTTTGCCGGCAGCGAGCCTGGCTGCGCGTCCGGTTGCCGGATGCCAGGTCCGACCGGTAAAGTTTGATGACGTTTCAGCGGCCATTGCGCCCAAGATACCAACGATAGGAAAGGCGAGCCCTCGATGACGATCGAACTTCACACATGGAACACCCCCAACGGCCGCAAGATCAGCGTCGCGCTCGAAGAGATGGGCCTGCGCTACACGGTGCACCCGATCAACATCTCCAAGGGAGAGCAGTTCGCCCCCGCCTTTGTCAGGATCAGCCCAAACAGCAAGATCCCGGCGATCGTCGATCCCGAGGGTCCGGGGGGCCAGCCGATCAGCATCTTCGAGTCAGGTGCGATCCTGATTTATCTCGGCGAAAAGACCGGCAAATTCTGGCCCGCCGATTTGCGAGGGCAGGTGCCGGTGCTGGAGTGGCTGATGTGGCAGATGGGCGGCTTTGGCCCGATGCCCGGACAGGTGCATCATTTCCTGCAGGTCAAGGACGAGCGGGACCGGCGCTACGGTCTCGAGCGTTACTCGAAGGAGACTCGCCGACTCTATGGCGTGCTCGACAAGCGGCTCGGCGAGGTCGAATTTGTCGGCGGGGATATCTCGATTGCCGATTTCGCGATCCTTGGCTGGGCTTGGCGGCACGAGCGTCACCAGGTCGATCTCGCCGACTTTCCAAATGTCCAGCGTTGGTACGGGACGATCATGGCCCGCCCCGGCACCAAGCGCGGATTTACCGTCAGTTTGAGCTAGGGCATGCAAACGGCCGGTGGCTCGGCGGCCCTGGCACAAAAGCAAGACGCGATGCAGCTACACTCCCGAACCTTCGCGTAATGGAGGAGAACGGGCGGAAAAACAGGCGCGAAACATCGTCTTAGTTCGGCGATACGTTCTACTCACAGGAGAATTGGTGTATGATCTACTTTCCGCAGTGAGCGGAGGCGATCGCCAAATGCTCCGGACCCAACGCCGGTCTCCGCCTGCCCAAATGACCGGGTCCGTCTTCGCCTACCCGCTGTTGACCGTGGTCTATACGATCAGCGGCAAGCTCGGTTTGATGCTGGCCGTCCCGCCCGGCTATGCATCCCCGATCTTTCCCGCGGCCGGAATTGCCGTCGCCGCAGCGCTGATCCGAGGCCGTGCAACGCTGCCCTGGATCTTTCTCGGCTCGCTGCTGCTCAATCTGTGGGCCGGGTACTCAATCGACCCGGAGCTCGGCGCAACCTGTGTCGCTGCAGCAATCATCATCGCCGCCGCCTCGACGGTGCAGGCGGCCATCGGCGGAGCGATCTTGCGACGCGCAATCGGCTATCCGGCACTCCTCGATAATGGCCTCGACATATCGCGCTTTCTGCTGCTCTCCCCGGTCAGCTGCCTGACCAGCGCAACCCTGTCACTGGCCGGCTTGTTGGTCCTTGGTGTTGTCGCTCGTCCCGATTTGGCAACGAGTTGGATTTCTTGGTGGATCGGCGACACGCTTGGCGTTCTGGTCGTGTTGCCCTTGATGTTCGTGGTTGCCGGCGAGCCGCGCACATTATGGCGCAGTCGCGCGCTGCCGGTAGCAGTGCCGATGCTGCTGTTCTGCGCGCTCTTTACGGCAATTTTTGTTCGCGTCAGCAAATGGGAGCACGACGAAGGCTTGCTGGATTTCCGGCTTCTCTCTCGCCAGGTTGTCGACGAGGTTCATACCGGATTGGAAGAAGAAGATGTCTTCCTGGAACAATTGGAACGATCATTCACTGGGCCGGCACCGCTGTCACGTTTGGACTTTCATCATCTCGCACAAAACTTGCTACAGCGCGTCCCAACAATTCAGGCGGTCAAGTGGGCGCCCCGGATCGATCTCGCTCACCGAGCCGCCTTCGAGGCGGCGCAGCAGACTGATCAGCCGGGGTTCGAAATTCGAGAGGTCGATTCCATGGGGCGCTCCCATCGTGCTGGAGCGCGGGCGCATTACTACCCCATAACCTATGTCGAGCCGATCGCGGGCAACGAGGCGGCCCTGGGGTTCGATCTCGCATCCGACCCCGACCGCGCAACTGCCACCGAAGTCGCAGTCGAGACCGGGGCTGTCGCGGCAACAGCGCCTATCCGCGTCACCGAAAAACAGGGGCAGCAGACCGGCATGCTGCTGGTCTTCGCAGTGCGTGACGGGCCTAACGGACCGGGAGTGCTGATCGTCGCCCTGCAGATGGGCACGTTTATGGAAGAGCTGCTTGCCCCCGTAAACGCGATGATCGGGGTCAAGATTGTCGATCTTGACAGGAAACGGCCGCTCTTCGTCAGCTCCCCCTCGATACCCGGCGGGACTTCTTACCACGAAAGGTTCACCTTTGGTGGACGCCGCTACGACGTCCAGACGACGCCAACCGCATCCTATCTGGCGCGGCACCGCAGATGGCAGAGCTGGGGCGTGCTCGTCGTCGGCGTTTTCAGCACCGGCTTGTTGGGCGCGCTCTTGATGCTCGGCACCGGCTATACCAGGCGGATCGAGACTGTGGTGGACCAACGCATGCACGATCTCGAAGCGACCAACCGGCGTCTGCAGATCGAGGTCAAAGAGCGCGAGCAAGCGGAGGCAGCCCTGCATCAGGCGCAGAGAATGGAGGCGATCGGCCAACTCACCGGCGGCGTCGCGCACGACTTTAACAACTTGCTGACGGTGGTAAGCGGCAACGCCGAGCTGTTGCTTGACAACGCTCCCAACGATGCAGTGCTCCGGCGCGCCTCGGCGATCGTGCGCGCCGCCGAGCGCGGCAAAAGATTGACCCGGCAGCTGCTCGCCTTTTCGCGGCGCCAGACTCTGCGCCCCGAGCCGGTCGATCTGCGGCAGCGAACGCGCGAAATCGCTGACATGCTGTCCCGGTCACTGCGAACGGATATCGAGGTGATCGTGGACATGCCGGAGCAGCTCTGGCCGGTTGCGATCGATCCTGCAGAGTTCGAACTCGCGCTGCTGAACATCGGGGTGAATGCGCGCGATGCGATGCCGGAGGGTGGTCGGCTCCGGGTCACCGCAAGCAACGTCACCTATCGCTCCGGCACTTTGGAGAGTGACGGGCTGACGGGAGATTTCGTCGCGGTGATCTTGTCGGACACTGGCGCCGGAATGTCGCCCGATGTGCTCGCCCAAGCGTTCGAACCCTATTTTACGACGAAGGAAGCGGGACTCGGATCAGGTCTTGGCCTCTCTCAGGTCTATGGCTTTGCTAAGCAGAGCGGCGGCACCGCTACGATCAACAGCACGCGCAGCCAAGGAACCGCTGTCAAGCTGCTGTTGCCGCGGGCGACTGCGACTGCTGGCATCCCAATTCCACTCTCAGAGGCCGGACCTGTAACGGAGACGACATCAGCACACATTCTCTTTGTCGAGGACGACGCTGAAGTTGCCGCGGTAACGGCCGAGCTACTGGAGGATCTCGGGTATCGGCCAATCGAAGCGCGCGACGGCGATAGGGCGTTGGCCGCTCTCGAGCGGGATCCGAAGATCGCGCTGGTCTTGTCGGACATCGTCATGCCGGGTCGAATGAGTGGTCTCGGGCTGGCGCGGATCCTGCGCAAGCGTCGCCCGGAGTTGCCGGTTCTGCTGGCGACCGGCTACAGCCAGTACGTGTCGCCGGCGGCGGGCGAGGGGTTCGTGTTAGTCGAGAAGCCTTACCGACGCGATGTCCTGGGGGCTTTGATCCGAAAAGCACTCGAACGCAGCCGGCGCGAGCACATCGGGAGAATCATATAACCACAGCGGGCGGAGCATTTCCGACCCGTCAGAATGCCTGGTAAGGCTACGCGCGAGGCCTCGCAAAACCCTTATGAGAGGACCGTGGCTCCCCGCCCGCTCCTCCCTCCTCTCCCCCGATCATCCTTGAGCGTGCAACACCTTGCCGCCTGCCGTCACCGGGTCGGCGGCAACCAGGACAAAAGCGATGACACAGGGTTCGGTGCCGCGATTAACCCAATTGTGGATCGTCCCGCGCTGCACTAGGACGTCGCCGGCCTTCAGATGGACGGTCGATGCGTCGAGCTCCATATCGATCTCGCCCGACATGACGACCGCATAGTCGATCGAGTCGGTGCGATGGTTGCGCGGGGCGGAGCCGGGCATGAGTTCGAGCACGCGAAAGACGGTGCCGTTCGCCAACGTCGTGCCGGTCCGGCGCAACCCCCCGTCTTCGCTGCCGTTGTTGTCGACCGGAAAGCCTTCGGTCGTCCAGACCACGCCGGCCGTGGCGCCCGGCCGCGCCGAGACCAGGTTTTTCGCCATCTCGTCGATCTGTATGATGGCGCGTCCATTGGCGTCGTGGCCGGTCACAACCCGGCGAAATTTGAGAGGCATTATGGGTCTCCTCGGCCGATGGTGACATCTGTCGGCGGATCTTCGCCCGGCACACCCGGGATCTGCAATATCGGGGATGCGTTCGGCATGTGAACCGAGCATAGTCGGCTGCCCGGCGCGGAGACCCCGACATGCAGTTGCGCGTCCGCTCGATCACTTATCTCGCCGAAGCCATCAACGGCTACGAGCTCGTCGATCCGCGCGGGCGCGACCTGCCCCGCTTTGCCGCGGGATCGCACATAGCGGTGCGGCTGGGCGGCGGGCTGTTGCGCGATTATTCCCTGTGCAACGACCCGGCCGAGCGCCGGCGCTATCGCATCGCTGTGCTGAGCGAGCGCGAAGGGGAGGGCTCTCGTCGGCTGCACGAGACGGTCCGCGTCGGCGATCTGGTCGAGGTCTCTCTGCCGCGCAACAATTTTCCACTCGCCGAGGAGGCCGAGCGGCACCTCTTCCTCGCCGGCGGCATCGGCATTACCCCGATCATGGCCATGATCGCCGAATTGCGCCGCTGCGGCAGCGAGTTCCTGCTGCATTACTGCACCCGCTCGCCCGAAGCGACCGCGTTCCGCGAGGAACTGGACCTGCTCGCGGCGCAGGGACGGGTCCGCTTTCACCATGACGACGGCGACCCACGGCGGGGCCTCGACATCGCGGCGGCATTGCGCGAGCCGCGGCCTGGGACCCATCTTTATTACTGCGGCCCCGCCGGCTTGATGAAGGCGGCCGCCGCGGCCGCCGCCGATTGGCCTCCAGGCACCGTGCATTTCGAATATTTCACCGGGCCGGCCGCCCGCCCGCCGGAACCGCTGACCGAGGACCAGGCGTTCCGCGTCAGGCTAGCCAAGAGCGGCGGTGAATACGAAATTGCGCCGAACGAAACGATCATCGACGTGCTGCGCCGCCATGGCGTTACGGTAAGGAGCTCGTGCGAGTTCGGCTATTGCGGCGCCTGCCTCACCCCGTACCGCACCGGTGAGCCCGACCACCGCGACCAGATCCTGTCCGCCAAAGACCGCGAGCGCTACGTGCTGATCTGCTGCTCCCGCGCCAAAACCCCTGTCCTTGAACTGGATCTGTAGCAGGTGCGCGAGTGTTCATCGATAGATCGGCGATCAAATCCGACGCGCGGCGGCATCGAATCCGGTCCCGAAACACGGCCTGCTTGGCCGGCGCGGCAACTGCTTGAACCCGGGCCTCAATCACTGCGACGCTGCGGAAAAACAATTCTTGGACAGTCCGCCTGAAATGAGCGATCACCCCGCTCCAGAAATCGCCAACTGGCCGGCGGGTGTCGTTTTCACCATCGGCCATTCAACCTTGCCGATAGACCGTTTTATCACGTTACTCAGGACCTATGGCATCGAATTTTTGGTAGATATCCGCACAGTGCCGCGTTCACGGCACAACCCGCAATTTAACGGCACCGCGCTGGCCGACACACTCTCAGCCGAAGGTATCGACTTTGTTCATATTCACGCGCTGGGCGGTTTACGGCGCGCGGATAAAGATTCTCGCAATACCGGCTGGCGCAATGGCAGCTTTCGCGGTTTTGCAGACTATATGCAAACCGAGGCGTTTCTAGGCGGGCTCGAAACCTTAATTCAGCTGGGTCGCTCAAAACGAACTGCCATCATGTGCGCCGAAGCGGTGCCGTGGCGGTGCCACCGTTCGCTGGTAGCCGATGCGCTCAGTGTGCGCGGCATACCGGTGGTCGAAATCCTCTCCGAGACCAATTACCGGACGCATCGGCTCACATCATTTGCTCAGGTGGAAGGAATGCGAATTACGTATCCGGCTGAGCAGGCTACGTTACTGTAGTTGTTGCCGTGCTTCTCGACTCGCGCCCCGGCGCGAAGACCATGTCGCAACCGCTTCAGCACGCACGGAGAACCGAGATGGCGCAAGATGTCGGCTTCCCCGCCCCCTGGCGCAAACATCGCGCGCGCCACCGCGACCGCCGGACATTTTTGGTTATGATTCGGCGAGAAGCTTCCATGTCGCTGACGATCTTGACCGCGTAGCCCTCGCGGCTGGTCTCGATGATGGCGCCTACCCCAACCGAGTCCTGCCCCGCCGGTTCATCCTCGCGGCGCTGGTCGCAAGCCATGCCTCTCGGAGGAATCACGGTGGCCCACAAAAAGGTCATTCGCCATCTCGTGGTGGCCCTTTTCCTCGCAACGCTCGCGCTTGAGGCGGAAGCTCAACCCGCGCCGAACGGGCCGCCGGCAGTCGGGGTCGTGCGCGTCGCCCGCCAAGATATCACCCAGTCGAACGAATTCGTCGGCCGCATCCAATCGATCGGGCGCGTGTCGCTGGTCGCCCGGGTCACCGCTTTTCTCGAAAAGCGGGAATTTGTCGAGGGTGCCGAGGTCAAAAAGGGCGACCTTCTGTACCTGCTCGAGCAGCCACCGTTTCAGGCGCAGGTTGATTTCAACAAGGCCAATGTCGCCCAGCTTGAGGCGCAGCACACCTTTGCCGCACAGCAACTCGCGCGCGCCGGATACCTGTTGCATACGCCGGCCGGACAACAGCAGGCAGTTGACCAAACCGTCTCGAACGAACGATCGTTGGCGGCGCAGGTCGCCGCGGCGAAGGCGCAATTGGAAACGGCCGAGATCAACCTCGGCTATACCGAAATCCGGGCGCCGATCGACGGCAAGATCAGCGCCACCGAAGTGACCGAAGGGAATGTCGTCTCGCCGACGAGCGGCACCTTGGCAACCCTCGTCAGCCAGGACCCGATGTATGTCAACTTTCCGGTCGCGCTGCGCACCGCGCTCGAGTTGCGCGACAAATATGTACCAAAGGGCGGATTCAACGCCGTCGTGATCCGGCTGCGGCTACCAACCGGGAAGATCTATAAGCAGGTCGGCCATCTCGATTACGTGTCGCCGACCATCAACCAGAACACCGACACGATCACCCTGCGCGGCGTGGTCCCGAACCCAGTACTGGTCGCCGCAAAGCCCGGAGAACCAACTCTTCGAGAGCTCACGGACCAGGAATTCGTCACTGTACTGCTCGAAGGCGTGCAGCCGGTCTCGGTACTGGCGATCCCGCGCGCCGCGGTGTTGTCCGACCAGCAGGGCGACTATGTCTACACCGTCGATAAGCAAAATCGGGCGCAGATCCGACGAATCCATCTCGGCCAGTCGACGCCCTCGACGGCGATCGTGACGAGCGGGCTCAACGAAGGGGAGCTGGTGATTTCCGAGGGCGTGCAGCGCGCCCGTCCCAGCGAGGTCGTCTCGCCCGGTCCGGCGAGCCCGCCACCCTCAGCCGCCGGGGGGTAGTCCGTGATCTCGGCTATCTTTGTCGACCGGCCGCGGCTGGCGGTCGTCATCGCGCTCGTCATCACGATCGCTGGCCTGATCGCGTTGACCCGCATTCCTGTCGCGCAATTCCCCGATATCGTGCCGCCGCAGGTCCAGGTCACGGCCACGTATCCGGGCGCCTCAGCGACCGATGTTGAAGCCAGCGTTGCCCAGCCGATCGAGGCCCAGGTCGTCGGCGTCGACAAGATGATCTACATGAAGTCGACGAGCGGCAATGACGGCAGCTACAACCTGACCGTCAGTTTCGATCTCGGCAGCGACCCCGACATCGACACGGTCAACGTCAACAACCGGGTCCAGACCGCGCTGTCGCAGCTTCCCCAGGAAGTCCAGCTCGAAGGGCTGACAATTCAGAAAAAATCCTCGGCGGTCCTGCAATTTATTGTGTTGTATAGCGAGAACGGCAAACAAGACCCGCTTTTCATTACCAATTACGCGATCATCAATGTGCTCGACGTGCTGTCGCGCACGCCGGGGGTCGGACAGGCGCATATCTTTGGCGCGCTCAATTACTCGATGCGGATCTGGTTTGACACCCAGCGTCTCGACAACCTGCAGTTGACCCCGTCCGATGTGATTGCAGCGATTCAGGCGCAAAACGTGATAGCGCCGGTCGGGCGTATCGGTGCGCGGCCGATCTCGAACGAGCAGCAATTCCAGTTGAACATCCAAACGCAAGGGCGGCTCACCACGCCCGAGCAATTTGGCAACATCGTGTTGCGCGCCAACCCCGACGGCTCACTGTTGCGGATCAAGGACGTGGCGCGGGTCGAACTCGGCGCCGAGAACCAGGACATCGAAGCTCGCTTCAACGGCAAGCCGGCGGTCGCGATCGGCATTTATCTAACCCCCGGCGCCAATGCCGTCACGACGGCTAAGCTGGTGCGCGCCAATATGGCGCGCCTGAGCCAGCGTTTTCCGCCCGGCCTCAAATACCTCGTCAATTACGACACGACGACGTTTGTTTTCGACACAATTCACGACGTGCTGATCACATTGTTGATCGCGTTTATCCTCGTCGTCATCGTCGTGTTCCTGTTTCTCGGCTCGTTGCGCGCGACCGTGATCCCGGCGATAGCAGTGCCGGTCAGCGTCATCGGCACCTTCGCGGTATTGCTGGCGATGGGCTATTCGGCCAACACGATATCGCTGCTCGCCATGGTGCTGGCGATCGGCATCCTTGTCGACGACGCGATTGTCGTGGTCGAGAATGTCGAGCGGGTCATGGAAGAAGAGCCGGACTTGTCGCCGGCCGACGCGACCAAAAAAGCCATGGCCCAGATCACCGGCCCGATCATCGCCATCACACTGGTTTTGTTCTCGGTATTCGTGCCAATCGCCTTCATTCCAGGCGTTTCGGGCACCCTGTTCCGCCAGTTCGCGGTCACGATCAGCGTTGCGATGGCGATCTCGGCATTGAACGCGCTGACGTTGTCGCCGGCATTGTGCGCCGTGTTTCTGCGGCATGGCGGGCCGAAGCGGGGGCTCATGGGCTGGGTCTTGCGGCGGATCGAGAATGTGCGGGACGGCTATGCCGCGATCGTTTCCCGGCTGGTCCGCGTGTCCCTTTTGGGTGTCGTCGCGATCGTCGCCGCTGCAGCGGCGATTTACGCGCTGCAGGCACGCGTCCCGACCGGGTTTCTGCCTGAAGAGGACCAAGAGGCGTTCTTCATCTCAGTGCAGTTGCCGGACGGCGCCTCGGTTACCCGCAGTAGCGAGGTGGAGCGGCGCATCGAGGCATTGTTGCACTCGATGCCGCAGATCCAGAACGTCGTTACGATCGTCGGCTTTTCGATCATCGACGGCGTCAACGAACCGAATGCTGCGTTCATCGTGCCGACGTTGAAGCCGTTTGCCGACCGCGTCGGCGCCGCCAATTCTGCGCAGGCGCTGATCGGGCGCGTGTTTGCCGGCGGGCAGGAGATTCGCGGCGCGACCGTCATCCCGTTCAACCTGCCGCCGATCATTGGATTGTCGACGACCGGCGGGTTCGAATACGAGCTCGAAGGCCTCGAGGGTCAGGAACCGGCGGCGATGAACAGCGTCATGCAGGCGCTGCTCGCCGTCGCCAATCAGGATCCGCGGCTGACTCGCGTATTTTCGACCTACACTGCCAGCAACCCGTCGATCTTTTTGAATATCGACCGGCAGAAGGCGCAGGCGCTGGGCCTCTCGATGAGTGATGTGTTCACCACGCTGCAGGCCACGCTCGGCAGTTATTACGTCAATAATTTCAACCTGTTCGGGCGTGTCTGGCAGGTCAATATTGAGGGCGAGCCGGCCGACCGCACTGATATCTCCTCACTGTGGCAAATCTATATCCGCAACAAATACGGCACCGATGTGCCGCTCGCCTCGATCGCTCATGCCGGCTTCATCGTCGGGCCGCAGGTCATCACCCGATACAACAACTACCGCGCGATCCCGATTCAAGGCAGCCCGGCGCCGGGCGTCTCGTCCGGCACCGCGCTCGCTGCGATGGCCCAAGTTTCCGCCAAGACCTTGCCTACCGGCTACAGCTACGAATGGACAGGCACGGCCTATCAGGAGCAGGCGGCCGCGGGGCAGACCGGCGCCATCCTCGGTCTGGCGATCCTGTTCGCGTTCCTTTTTCTGGTCGGTCTTTACGAAAGCTGGATGATCCCGGTGCCGGTCTTGCTCTCGGTGCCGGTCGGCGTGCTCGGCGCCTTTATCGGCATCCTGCTGTTCCACGTGTCGCTCGACCTCTACGCCGAGATCGGGCTGGTCGTACTGATCGCGATGGCGGCTAAAAACGGCATCCTGATAGTCGCTTTTGCCAAGGATCAGCGCGAGGCCGGCAAGGACATTCGCGAAGCCGCCGCGCTCGGCGCGCGAATGCGGTTTCGCGCGGTGATGATGACCTCGTTCGCGTTTATCCTAGGGGTCTTCCCGCTGGTCGTCGCGACGGGAGCCGCCGAGATCAGCCGGCACAGCGTCGGCACGCCGGTGTTCGCCGGCATGATCGCGGCCAGCGGGGTCGGGCTTTTCGTGATCCCGATGCTCTACGTCACCTTCCAGAGCCTGCGCGAGCGTTCGAGCGCGCTGTTTCGTCGAAGAACAATGCGCTAGACGGCGTCGATGGTTATTTGGTGGGTGCACAAGGACTCGAACCTTGGACCCGCTGATTAAGAGCTCTGGACACCCGAGACGGCGCGGCGCGAAGCCAAGCGGCTGCTCGGCATGGTCGAGAATGGTGCGGACCCGGCGGCCGACCGCATCGCCCGCCAGGAAGCGCCGACGATGGCGGAAATCGCCGAGCGCTTTCTTGCCGAGCATGCCGAGGCGAAGCGCAAGGCCAGTACCGCGGCGGAATACCGGCGGCTGCTCGACAAGATCATCCTGCCGGCGCTCGGCAAGCGGAAGGTGGCTGACGTGATGCGGGCCGACGTCACCAAGCTGCACGACGCCAACCGCGCTGCGCCCTACCAGGCAAATCGTGTGCTCGCGTTGCTGTCCAAGATGTTCAATCTCGCCGAGCGGTGGGGCTTGCGGCCGGACGGCTCGAACCCCTGCCATTACGTCGAGAAGTTCCGAGAACGCAAGCGCGAGCGCATGCTGTCGGCGGACGAGCTGACGCGGTTGGGCAACGCGCTCGCCGCCTATGACGGCTCGCCATATGTCGCCGCCGCAGTGAAGCTGTTGGTGTTCACCGGCGCACGGCTGAGCGAGGTCCTCGCGCTCCGTTGGGAGTGGATCGATTTCGAGCGCGGCGAGGCGCGGCTGCCAGACGGCAAGAGCGGCGCCAAGACCCTGCATCTCCCGCCTCCGGCCCTCGCCGTGCTCGCCGGGCTGCCGCGGCTAGACGGCAACGCACATGTCATTGCCGGGGCGAACGAAGGCGCCGCGCTGGTCAACCTCGAGAAGCCATGGCGAGCGATTCGCGCGATGGCTGGGCTTGATGACGTGCGGCTGCACGATCTGCGGCAGGCGTTCGCGAGTGTGGCGGCGTCGAGCGGGATGGGCTTGCCGAGAATTGGTAAGACGCTCGGTCATACCCAGGCGGCCACCACCGCACGCTATGCCCACCTGGCTAGCGATCCGGTGAAGGCCGCCGCCGCCGTCGCCGGCAAGATCGAGGCGGCGATGGCTGGCGGATCTGGCAATGCCGGGCAGGGCGACGCGACGGTGCTGCCCCTGCGCTTCGGCACGTGGACGAACCGGCGGGATCGGGCGACGGCCCGACAATCGCGGGCACCGCACCGCGCCTCCGTCGCCACCCTCTGCGGGCGCCAGCGGAGGGGCGGCATGATCGAATTCGCACGAAACACGCCTCCCGAAGTAACGAATTGGTTGCGCGCGCAACTCGGCGCGATGGCCCAATCACCCCGCCTTGATAGCGCTCGCGACCGACGAGCGCATGTCGGTGCTCTGGGCCGAACTCAAGAAAGGACAGCTCGAGGCTCTGACTTTCGTCCAGCTGGCGGCGCATTTCAGCGCCCCAGCAATTCTATCGGTCTTACAGGAACCACCGGAAGAACGCGTTTCGCTTTCATGGCCAGAATCTCCGCTTGGCATCGCAGCCGAAGACTTTGCGATTTTGCTGGAGTGCTGGCCCAACGCCGCAACGGAGCTTTGGGGCGAATCCATCGACGCTCTCGTCGAGCCCCTTCGCGGACGATTGCGAGTTGCTGCTCTGCGTCGCCCAAACTGGCCATGATCACGTCAAGGCGCTTTTCGGCGGCCACAAATGGACTGGGGGAGCCGAGCGGTCGCCTTCGCTGTTGGAATTTACCCAGTCGGCAATTCGCTATTATGTGCTGCTCGCAGCCGAGTGATTTCAGCGCGAAGCTCGGCAGCCTCCTGTGCGACGGCGGCCGGGCGGATCTGTTCTAATTTGCTGATCGGCTTTTGTGCGTTTTCGACCCGCTGCTGAGTCTGGTCGAGGACCTCGATGACCTGATGACCTGCGCAACCCGTGCGGCTCCCGCTGATAAGGACAATTGCGGGGCCTCTCCAACCGAGCGAGGCGGGCGTTGCACAAATCGGGGATCTGTACCGTTATATTCCAGGTGTAACTGGTCAGCCGCGCCTGCCCGTTACATACTTTCAGTTGCTAATTCAGTATCGCCTGATTCGCCTTTAGTCGTTAGCGTCCGCGGTGGTGGTGGAAATTCGGTGGTAAGCGCGCGTCGGGCGGAATGCCCCAGAACTTGGAGCCCGGCGCGCGCGTGAGCGAAAGGTGGTCACCGGGAAGGGCGGTTAAGGTGGAGTTGCCAAGACTTCACCCCGAACTTACCGAGGACCCGATGACCGACGATAGAATGACGCTGGTCGAGCTGCTGCAGAAGAGCGGCGACGGCGATTTCCTGCGAACCGTAGCGGAGGCGGTGCTGCAGATCCTGATGGAAGCCGATGTTGAGGGTCTGATCGGCGCCGGCCGGCACGAGCGCACCGGCGACCGGCTCAATTACCGTAATGGCTATCGCGACCGCAGCCTCGACACGCGGCTCGGCTCGCTCCAGCTGCGCATCCCCAAGCTGCGCCAGGGGTCGTACTTCCCGCCGTTCCTCGAGCCGCGCAAGACCGCCGAGAAGGCGCTGGTCACGGTGATCCAGGAGGCCTGGATCGGCGGCGTTTCAACCAGACGCGTCGACGAGCTGGTGCAAGCGATGGGTCTCGCCGGCATCTCGAAAAGCCAAGTCTCCAAGCTGTGCAAGGACATCGACGAGCGGGTCAATGCCTTCCTCGACCGGCCGATTGAGGGCGATTGGCCGTATCTCTGGCTCGACGCCACCTACCTCAAGGTCCGCGATGGCGGTCGCATCGTCTCGGTCGCGGCAATAATCGCTGTGGCGGTGAATACTGACGGCCGGCGCGAGATCATCGGGCTCGGCATCGGCCCGTCGGAGGCCGAACCGTTCTGGTCGGCTTTTTTGAAGGGCTTGGTCAAGCGCGGCCTCAAGGGCGTCAAGCTGGTGATCTCGGATGCCCACGATGGCTTGCGCCACGCGATCACCCGCGTGCTGGGCGCGACATGGCAAAGGTGTCGCGTGCATTGGATGCGCAATGCCCTGGCGCACGTGCCGAAAGGCCAGCACACGATGGTGGCCGCCGCGATCCGCCAGGCCTTCCTGCAACCCGACGCCGAAGCAGCGCGTCAGACTTGGCGGCATGTCGCCGATCAGCTGCGCCCTCGTTGGCCCAAGCTCGCCGCGCTGATGGACGACAGTGAGCACGACGTGCTGGCCTACATGGCTTTCCCGGCTCAGCACCGTACCAAGCTCCACTCAACCAACCCGCTGGAGCGGTTGAATAAGGAGGTCAAGCGGCGGGCCGACGTCGTCGGCATCTTCCCCAATGAGGCCAGCATCACCCGGCTGATCGGCGCCGTCCTGCTCGAACAGAACGATGAGTGGTTGCTCCAGCACCGCTACATGCAGATCGAGGGAATGGCCGAACTTACACCGCCGCTGATCGATGCTGATCCAGCGAAACTTCCACCCATGGCGGCCTGACCTTTGGCCACCTCTTCGCTAACCCGTTTTTCCACCACCTTGACGGACGTGACCCTTTAGTCATCCTGCCGCAGGTCGACGAAGCTCCCTCGGAAGAGGTGGGTGCGGGGTTGAAGCGTTTTCGCAACCGGCGATTTCTACTTGGAGGATTGAAGGTGCAAATATGACGCTGCCGGCTAGGACCATTGATCGTCGCATGAGTGATGGTCCAACTCGTGCGAGCGCAGAGGCAGGACCGTGCCAAACCGTGCAAACCGTGGCCCGGCCTCGTGGACCCGGCACGAACGGCACTACTCCGCGGGCTCCAGAACCGGCTCGGCTCCGTTCCGCTGGGCTTCGATCTCGGCCGCCTTCTTTTCGACCAGCTCGACGAGGTGATCGACAATGTCCGTGTTCTTCAGACGGTGATCGGTCAGGCCACTGATGTAAACTTGGTGGGTGCCATTGCCGCCGCCGGTAAAACCGATATCGGTCTCGCGCGCTTCTCCGGGACCGTTCACGACACAGCCAATCACAGAAATGGTCAACGGCGTCGTGATATGGGCAAGTCGCTCCTCCAGCCGCTCGACCGTTTTGATGACCTCGAACTGCTGGCGCGCGCACGAGGGACATGAGATCACGGTGACCCCACGGCGACGCAAGTTCAAGGATTTGAGCATCTCGAAGCCGGCTTTGACCTCCTCGACCGGATCGGCGGACAGCGAAACCCGGATCGTGTCACCGATGCCGGACCACAGCAGCATCCCGAGGCCGATCGAGGATTTGACGGTGCCACTACGCAGACCGCCCGCCTCGGTGATGCCGAGATGAAGCGGATAGTCGCAAGCTTCGGCAAGCTGCTGATAGGCTGCGACGGCAAGAAACACGTCGGAGGCCTTGCAGGAAATCTTGAACTCGAAGAAGTCGTTGTCCTCGAGAATTTTAGCATGATTGAGCGCACTCTCGACCATGGCCTCGGGACAAGGTTCGCCGTAGCGCTCGAGCAGATCGCGCTCGAGCGAGCCAGCGTTGACTCCGATCCGCATCGAGCAACCATGATCCTTGGCCGCCTTGATCACCTCGCGGACGCGCGCGGACGAGCCGATATTGCCCGGATTGATGCGCAGGCAGGCGGCGCCGCTCTCCGCCGCCTCTATCGCGCGCTTGTAGTGGAAATGGATGTCGGCAACGATCGGCGCCGTGGCTTGGCGCACGATCTCCTTGAGCGCCAGCGCCGATTCCTGGTCGGGGCAAGAAACCCGGACGATGTCGGCGCCGGCGCGTTCAAGCGCCTGGACCTGCTCGACCGTCGCCTTGACGTCGCTCGTCACCGTGTTGGTCATCGACTGCACCGTGATCGGCGCATCGCCGCCGACCGGCACCTTGCCCACGTGGATCTTGCGGCAGCCGCGGCGGTGGATGTCACGATACGGTCTGACACTCATTATCGACCTCGCTCGGGTGATTTCGCAAACTGGCTTATAGGCGGTTTAGGCAGCACACAAAAGGAGGGGCGGTACCCAGGCGGTCTCAATTGTGACTCGTGCTCCCCGCCGTCAGCAATTGGGGATCTAGTGCCACATTGCGCACAGCGCCGATTGGACCCAGAGACGGCGCCGGTTTGCCATCGACCACGACATCGAGTCCGCCGGCATTGCCGGCTCTCATGGACAAGCCAGCCCGGTCTGGCACCCGATAGCTCTCACCGGGCTTAAGCACACCTGTGAATAGCACCGAGTGGTCGGAATCGCGTACCTGAATCCAACTGTCGGTGGTGGCCCGTAAAACGATACGTGTCGACCCATCGGCAGCGCCATAGGTCTGCGGCGTCCCGCTCTCCGCTTCGAGCACAGAGCCTGCCGCCGCATCTGCGCTCGTGCTCGGAATGCGAGGCACGGAGGCAGCAGCGGAAGTGGTTGCCGGAACGGCGGCGGGCGGCGTCGCCGGAATGCCGGGGATCGTTGCAGCAGCAGGCGGAGGGGACCCGCCTGGCGTCGCCTCCGCCTCGCTTGCAGCCGGCATCTCGGTGCCTGATACGGGTTCCGACGGCGGGGCGTCAGCCTCCCCGGTGGTTGTCGCAGAGGTAGCTGGCGCAATCGGAGCCGACGGCGCCGGCGCCGCGGGTTTTGGCGGTTTTGGCGGCAGCAGCGTTGCCGGCACCTCCGTTACGCGCTCTGGCCGGGCAAGTTCATCGGTCGATAAATAGTACCATGTTCCGTATCCGCAGATTGCCAAGATCAACGCCAGCAGCAGCATTGCGCGGCCCGGCACGCTGTGCTCGCCGAGCGGCATCGGGAACGAAAGATCAGGCTTTGCGTCGAGACCCGCGGCCTCGAGCCTGAAGCGGCGCAGTATCTCCGCGCCGTCGAGCCCGAGGTGATCGCCGTAGGCGCGCACGAAGCCGGCGGCGTAGGCCGGGCCAGGGAGGCGATCGGGGCGCCCTTCCTCGATCGCGGCCAAGTAGGCCGGCTTGATCCGAAGCGCCCCTGCAACGTCACTGAAATTGAGGCCGAGCGTTTCGCGCTGTTGCCGCAGCGCATCACCCGCAGAACGCGGGCCCGCTGGGAGTGGAACTTCGCCTTCGAATCCCACCTCCGCGAGAGGGGTCTTGGTCCGCTGAAACAAAGCCATCGAACGGTTGCCAGAAACACATCTTAACCAAAGAGGCTTCTATTTGTCCAATCGCGCCATCGCCCACCCAACTCTTCACCTGCTATTCGCGAACCCGATAGCGGCCCATCCGCGGATCGCGTGATGGTTCGGATCGGCTCCGGCGCATAATTCGGCGGCGGGGCGCTGAGTTGGCTGGAGTTACAATGCGATTGCATGGTCATGGGCATAGGCTTCGAGTTTTGGCCTGAGCGAATGGTCCGGTCTTGCGCTGATTTCGCCGATATAGTCCGCGACCGCAGCGGCATCGAGGCTACGAATCATCATCTTCACCGGGCCGATTGCAGTCCCCGCCATCGACAATGTCCGGAAGCCGAGAGCGATCAGGACCATGGCCTCGATCGGGTTGCCCGCCATCTCACCGCACATACTTAGCGGCACCGCCGACGCACAGGTCTGCACAACCACTTCGCGCAACATTGCCAGCATCGGCGGGGATAGTGGATCATAGCGATCGGCGAGCCGCGGATTGCCGCGATCGCAGGCAAACAGAAACTGGAGCAGATCGTTGGTGCCGATCGATAGGAAATCTATCCGCCGGCACAGCGCCGGCAGCTGCCACAACAAGGCAGGCACCTCGAGCATGACACCGATCTTGACCGATGCGGGTAGCGCGCGGCCCTCATCGGCCGCGTAAGCAAGCTCCATATCGAGCAACGCACGGGCGCGTTCGAGTTCGGGAATCTCGGCGATCATTGGAAACTTGACGAGCAGATCGCGTCCCTCGGCAGCACGCACCAAAGCGCGCAGCTGCTCTCGCAACATTGCCGGCCGGTCGAGTCCGATGCGGATCGCGCGCCAGCCCATCGCCGGATTGTCCTCTGGTGCATGCGGCAGATAAGGCAGTAGCTTGTCGCCGCCGATATCCAAAGTGCGGAACACGACCGTCCGCCCGTCCGCCTGCTCGAACACACTGCGGTAGAATTCGGTCTGGTCCTCGATCGCGGGAAATGTGTCACGCAGCATGAACGGGATCTCGGTGCGAAACAGCCCAACACCTTCGGCCCCGGTTGCCGCCAATTGCGGCATGTCGATGAGCAAACCCGCATTCAGCAGAAGTTTGACCCCGATCCCGTCGCGCGTAATCGCCGGGGCGGTGCGAAGACTGTCGTAGAGCGTCCCCCGGCGGGTTCGCGCCTCGACCGCTGCCACCGTTGATTGTTGAACGTCCTGGCTCGGCCGGATCAGGATTTGAGCGTGATCGCCATCGAGTATGACGATATCGCCGGTCTCGATACGGTTTACTGCGCCGTCGACCCGACCGACGACGGGAATGTCGAGCGCGCGCGCGACAATCGCGACATGGGCGGTCGGCGACCCCTCTTCGAGCACCAGACCGATGACCCGCCTATGGGCGTAGTCCAACAGCTCGGCCGGTCCCATCGCGCGGGCCACCAAAATGAACTCGGGCGGCAATTCCGCCCACGCAGCATTCGGCGACCGGTTTGATAGATGCTGCTGTAGCCGGTTGGCGAGGTCGTCGAGATCGACCAGGCGCTCTCGTAGGTAGGCGTCGCTGATCTGCATCATGCGGGTACTGGTTTCGTCGCGAACCTTTTGCACCGCCGCCTCGGCGGTCAAGCCGCTCCGGATCGCATCGGCGATGCGCGCGATCCAGCCACGGTCGGCGGCGAACATGCGATACGCCTCGAGAACGTCGCGGTGCTCGCCGGCGCCGAGCCCCTGGCTGGCTACCACCAGTTCGTCGACCGACTCGCGCATCGCCGCAACCGCCCGCCGCAGGCGGTCGAGCTCGGCGGTGACATCCTCGGCGACAACCTGTCGGATCGCCAGCCGCGGTTGGTGCAGCACGGCTGGTCCGATTGCCAGCCCGGGGTTGAGCCGAACGCCGACCAACCGGACGGGGAGCATCCCGCCGGCCTGGCTCTGCGCGATTTCAAGCGGGTTGATAAGTTCGCCGCTGGCCGCGAGCTCGGCAACGATCATGGCGATCGTCTGCAATACCTCGATCTCGTCCTCGGCATAACGGCGCGAAATCCGGTTCTGCACAACGAGCACGCCAAAGACCCGCCCGCTCCGTATGATCGGAACGCCCATCAGCGATCGGTATATCTCTTCGCCGGTCTCGGGCCGGTAGGCGAAAGCCGGATGCGCCTGCGCGTCTTCGAGCGCCAGAGGACGCGCCGTCGCGGCGATCAGCCCGACAAGACCCTCGCCGACGCGAAGCCTCGTGCGGTGAACGGCTTCCGGCCGCAGACCCTCGGTAGCAAATAATTCGAGCACCTCGCCGGCGCGCATGATGTAGACCGAGCAGACCTCCGCGACCATCTCCGCCGCGATGATACGAACGATGGTGTCGAGCCGGTCCTGCGAGTTGCCGGCGCTGGCCATAATGTCGCGGAGGCGGCGCAGCAGCCGGCGGATTCCGCTGACGCTACCTGGAACCTCATTCATTCCGGTGCGTTCCGCCGCCTGGATACGGCCTCCCCGGACAAAGGCGCCGGATGGCGAACGCGCTCGCTGCGGGCGGCGAGCACGGCTAGCGCCTGATTGATCAGTTCCTCCAGGATCTCGGCGCTGCTCTGTTCCCGCGTCACAAAACCCACGCTCTGCCCTGCCATTAGAGAGCCTGCTTCGACGTCACCGTCGATCACGGCACGACGCAGGGCGCCGGCCCAAAAGTGCTCAATTTCCAATTGTGCCGCTTTCTGCGACAACTCACCCCGCGTAAACTGGTCGATGATCTCCCGCTGCGCGACGAGAAAACGCTCGGTTCCAAGGTTTGCGAGCGCTCGGACCGGGATCACCGGGAAACGAGGATCGAGCTGAGGCGACGTGACGGCGTCTCGCGCCGCGGCGCGGATGAATGCTTGCTTGAAGCTCTGATGGGCGATCGATTCCTCGGCACAGACAAAGCGCGTGCCGAGCTGCACGCCAGCCGCGCCCATTTCGAGATAGGCCAGCATAGATTCGCCTCGTCCGATACCCCCGGCAACGAAAACCGGAACATCGTCGAGATGCGGTAGAATCTCTTGCGCCAACACCCCGGTCGAAACCGGCCCGACATGCCCGCCAGCCTCGCTTCCCTCGATGATAATCGCATCGGCGCCCATGCGTACGAGCTTGCGGGCGAAACCGAGTGCCGGCGCGAAGCAAAACACCCGTGCTCCGTTTCGCTTGATCCGGCTCATTGCCGCGCCAGTTGGCAGACCGCCTGCCAGCACGACATGGCCGACGCGATGGGCGGCGCAAATGTCGATTAGCTCGATCAGCAGCGGATGCAAGGTGATCAGGTTGACCCCAAAGGGCCGTTCCGTTAGCGAACTGGTCGCCGCGATTTCGGCGGACAACAGCTCGGGCGACATCGAACCCGAGGCGATGACTCCGAAACCGCCGGCGTTGGATATGGCTGCGACCAGGTTGCGCTCCGACACCCAGGTCATCGCACCGCCCATAATGGCGCATTTGCAGCCGAGCACAGCTGTACCGCGAGCCCACAACCGATCGAGTTCGGCCCGAAAATGGTCGCACCCGGAAACTCCCCGGGTTGCCGCGCGCCCGCCGCCTGCCGGAACCTCCGCCGCGGCGATTTCCTCGATCATCCTTCGGCGTCGAGCCCGTAGGCCGTGTGCAGCGCCCGCAAGGCAAGCTCGGTGTATTCGGCGGCAATCAGGACGCTGACTTTGATTTCCGATGTCGAGATCACCTGAATGTTGATCCCCTTCTCAAACAGCGTCTGAAACATCTGCTTGGCGACGCCGGCATGGCTGCGCATGCCAACGCCGATCACCGAGATCTTGACGACGTTCGAATCCGGCTTCAATGCCGCGAAGCCGAGCAGGGCTTGCCTTTCTTCCAACACCGATACGGCCCGGTCGAGATCAGCCCGCGCCACCGTAAATGTCAGGTCGGCGCGACCATCCTCCGAGACATTCTGCACGATCATGTCGACATTGATCGCATTGTCGGCGAGCGGGCCGAAGATGGCGGCCGCTACGCCCGGACGATCCGCCACTTTCTGCACGGTGATCTTGGCTTCGTCCCGACTATACGCGATGCCGCTCACTACCCGCTGTTCCACGATCTCGTCCTCGTCGACAACGAGGGTTCCGGGGGTATCGGTAAAGCTCGATAAAACCTGAACCCGTACCCGATGGTTCATCGCCAATTCGACCGAGCGCGTCTGCAATACCTTGGCTCCCTGCGAGGCCATCTCTAACATTTCTTCGTAGGTTATCCTACTGAGCTTGCGGGCTTTCGCAACGATCCGCGGATCGCTGGTATAGACCCCGTCGACATCAGTGAAGATATCGCAGCGATCGGCTTTGAGCGCCGCCGCGAGCGCAACGGCTGAAGTGTCTGAGCCGCCTCGGCCAAGGGTCGTAATCCGCCCCCGCAAATCGATCCCCTGAAATCCCGCCACGACAGCGGCTTGGCCCCCGGCCAAGCGGCGGCTGATTTCCGTCACGTCGACCGCCTCGATCCGAGCCTTGCCGTGGACCCCGTCGGTACGGATCGGGATCTGCCATCCGAGCCACGAGCGTGCATCTATCCCGAGATTCTGCAGCGCAAGCGCCAGCAGGCCAGCGGTGACCTGCTCGCCAGAGGAAACCACGACGTCAAACTCGCGGGCGTCGTGCAGGCGGCTGGTCTCGCGGGTCCAGTCGACCAGCTGGTTGGTCACCCCGGCCATCGCCGAGACGACGACGGCTACCTGGTGCCCGGCGTCGATCTCTCGTTCAACGCGCCGGGCAACGACTTTTATTCGCTCTGTATCGGCGAGCGATGTGCCGCCGAATTTTTGCACGAGGCGCGCCATGTGCTTTTGAACACCATCCGAGCAGTTGCCGGGTTGCGAGCCTCACCACATACTCCTTTCTCGGTGATCAGGCCATCCGGCCGAAGAATTAGGGGGAGGATAGAGCCGTGCTCGCGAGCGGCGCCACCGTCGACGATGAAGAGATCCGGCGTTTTGCCGCGCAGGCCGATGCCTGGTGGGACTCCGAGGGCGGTTTCCGCGCATTGCACCGCCTCAATCTGCCGCGGCTCGACTTCATCCGCTCCCGGCTGCTGAAGCATTTCGAGCGCGATCCCCACCTGTTGCGGCCGTTCACCGGACTGACCTTGCTCGACATCGGGTGTGGCGGCGGTCTCGCGGCTGAGCCGATGGCGCGTCTCGGATTTACCGTGACCGCTATCGATGCGGGGGCCGAGGCAATCGCTGCAGCGCAGGCGCACGCACACAGGGCCGGCTTTGAGGTTGGCTATCGGGTCGCAACCGCCGAGTCGATTGCCAATGCCGGCGAGCGTTTCGATGCGGTATTGGCGCTCGAGGTAATCGAGCATGTCAGCGATCCCGATGCCTTTTGCCGATACCTCGGCTTGCTGGTCACCCCGGGAGGGGCTGCGATCGCCTCCACCCTGAACCGCACCGCTCTATCCTTCGCCTTGGCGATTGTCGGCGCCGAATATCTGCTCGGTTGGCTGCCGCGCGGCACTCACGATTGGCGTAAGTTTCTGCGCCCTTCAGAGCTGATCCTCGGCCTGCGCCGCAATCATCTCCTCGCTACCGAGATCGCCGGGCTCAGCTACGATCCGCGTGCTGGCGAATGGGTTCTGTCGCAGGACATCGAGGTCAACTACCTCGCCATGGCGGTGCGGCAGTGACGCTCCGCCCGCGTCTTCAACTGTCGCTGGGCGGGAGCCAGGGAATTTGGCCAAAGCTGATCCCCTCGTCGGCCAGTTCTCGCGACTCCGTGTCGTTCGCCTCGCCATAAATGCCGCGAGGTTCAGTCTCGCCGTAGTGAATGCGTCGCGCCTCTTCTGCAAAATGGTCGCCGACATAGTCGCAATGGGTTTCGATCCGTCGACGCATCTCAATCAGCGCGCTGCGCAACTGGGCCAGCGCCGCTGCCGGTGGCATTCCCTCACGCGAGCGGCCGACCCTAGGCGCCATCACTGCCTTTTCGACCGAGGAGTCACCACAATGGGGACAGGCGATCCCGCCCGCCGCTTGCTGCGCTTCAAACCCGGCGCCGTCACGGAACCACCCCTCGAACTCATGGTCCCGAGAGCAGCGCAACGTGTACAAAATCATAAAGCCGGCCTCCTGACCGACTAATTTACGTCTACGGCTCCGCTATAGCAATTCTCTGACGACAATGATTGTAGCTAACTCGTGATCTGTCCGGTTTTTGCATCGCGTGGTCTGTCCGGTTTTAGAACCGCTCGAAACGGGGGCGGCGGATGGTCCGGGCGGAGGTGTTGCAAGGGGTACGGCAGATGCGGTTTGAGGGGTTGCTGGAGCGGCATGAGCGAGGTGATTTGAGCCAGGAGGAGGCGGCCGAGATGCTGGGGATCTCGGAGCGGACCTTTCGCCGCTGGCGCGATCGGCGGCGCGACGAGGGTCCGGCGGGGCTGGTCGACCGGCGGATCGGCAAGCCGTCGAGCCGGCGCGCCGCGGTGGAGGAGATCCAGCGCATGCTGGGTCTGTACGAGGAGCGCTACGGCGGGTTTACGGTGAAGCATTTTCACGAGCAGCTGGCGAAGCGGCACCACTACAAGCTCGGCTACACGGTGACCCGGCTGTCGCTGCAGGGTGCCGGGCTGGTCAAGCCAGCGCCCAGGCGCTCGGCGCACCGCCAGAAGCGGCCGCGGCGGCCGATGGTCGGCATGATGCTGCACCAGGATGCCTCGCGCTTTGCCTGGCGGCCCGGCGACGAGCGGCAATACGACCTGGTGGTCACGCTCGACGATGCGACGAGCGCGATCTACTCGGCCTTGCTGGTCGCGGAGGAAGGGACGGCGTCGAGCTTTCGCGGGCTGGCCGAGGTGATTGCGGGGCACGGCCGGTTCTGCGAACTCGACACCGACCGGGGCAGCCATTATTTCCACACCCCCAAGGCTGGCGAGCCGGTCTCGAAGCGGGTGCACACGCAGGTGGGCCGGGCGCGGGCGCCGCTCGGCATCCGCCATATCGCGGCCTATTCGCCCGAAGCGCGCGGCCGCTCCGAGCGGGCCTTCCGCACCTTGCAGGACCGCCTGCCCAAGGAGCTGGCGCTGGCCGGGATCGCCGATCTGGAGGCAGCCAACCGGTTTATCGCCGAGCATTACCTGCCGGAGCACAACGCCGCCTTCGCGATCGCGCCGGCCGAGACCGGCCGCGCCTTGGTCCCCGACCGCGCCAACCACGCCGGCGGATCCTGTGCCTCCAGGAGGAGCGGCGGGTCGGCAACGACAACACCGTCAAGTGGCGCGGTCTCGCGTTGCAGATCCCGCCCAGCCCGCTGCGGCCCCACTTCGTGCGCGCCACGGTACGCATCCACGAATACCCGGGCGGCCGCCTGGCGGTCTTCCACGGCCCACACCGTCTGGCCAACTACGATGCCGAAGGAAAGCTGCGCAATGACCAGAAACTGGCTGCCTGAGCCGCTTCGACAGCCATTTCCTGTGGGGTTGTGGACAACGCTGCGCGTTGCCCACAACCCCACAGGCCCAACCACCACAGAAGCGGTCAATTGATGCGCTACAAATACCGGTCAACTTGACGCGTCCGCGACAGTGCTTGATCGACAGGCTGAACGCGATGCGGCCCGCCCGAGAAGTCCGACCCCGTCGCAGTAGCCTATGACCGGAGGCTACACGAACGTCAGAAACTGAGCCGCCGTCGGAAGGTTAGCCCTTCTTACGAACCATCAAATACGGTCCTACCGATCATCGACAATGGGGTCGCCGATATCCACGTTGTGCGGCGTGCTCGCACGGATAGTACCGCGATGCTCGGGTCGAAGACGCACGCCGCTCGCCATCACTCGTGGCGGCTCCTCTACGGCGAGACGCCGCACTTCGGCGATCATGATAACGAGGAACACGATCACATGCCCCGCGATCCATACGACCCCAAGCAAGTTCGGATATGTGAACGACGTACCAAACGCTTGGATCGGCTGCGGCGTAAAGAAAAAAACAGCACTATTAAAAAGTACCAAAGCGCAGCGGATCTCGGTCAGTCCGATACCGAAATATGCAATGTCGAAGCTGCGGCCAGCGCGGACGCGAAGCAGGCTGAGCATCGAAACCATGAAGAACGAGGCCAGCCCCGCCATCGCAAGGTCCCACCGGATAAGCGTGGAAAGCCCCAATCCAACGCCAAATAGTGCATGCGCAATCACGTCAGTGCACTTATCGAGAAAGAAGCCGAAGTGCGGGCGTTCAATTCCGCGCACACGTGCGAGCGTGCCGTCCAGAGAATCGCCGAACCAGTTCAACACGTACCCAAAGCTCGCCAGCCACAGCATTGCGGGCCGCTCTGCGGCAAGGAGATAGCCGAGCATCACAATCAGCGCGCCCAACATGCCGGTGGCCGTTAGGGCGTTCGGCGTCACCACCGTCGGAAGCCTAGCCGCGATCGAGACTAGGGCACGTCGCTCTATCTCGGCGACCCACGCTGTATTCCGCCGTTGCACTGGCGCTTCACACGAGTGACTGCGCGCTGCCATGGCTTGATGGCTTGTCTTTTCCGACATTGCGCCTCCGTTTGCTATCGTCTTTGTTCCCTGGTGGTGACCGGACTCCAGAGATCGCGGGCAACCATAGAGGCGCACATAAGCGAAGGTGGCTTATTCCAAATGCTCAGTAACAAAATCGTTAAAGTCTATTGCCTATCAGAACATCGTCCAGACATATGCAAAGAATGTATTGTTAGCGTTTACATTTCGTCCTGTGCCATGGATATTTGTGGTGACACCATCGAATTTGGTCGAGTAGGTGTATTGTAGGCCAATTCGAAAATTCAGCAATGGCCAAAATGACTGAACGGCAGGTAGGCGAACTCGCGCCAAGGTGCAGATAGGCAACGGCGGCGATCGCGGTGCCGACCGCAAGCAGCCTCAACCCCCAATTAGCTGTGCGAACCCGGTCGTAGGAACTAGACCCGATGTCCGCTGAGTGATCGGCGGCCCGCCTCTCGACATGCAGAATATCGAGGGTTGTGCCGGATGACCGGTACAGAGCCTCATGCATGGGAGATGGGCCTGATGGATACTATCACCTACGTCGGGTTGGATGTGCACAAGGCGACGGTATCGGTCGCGCTTGCCGAGGGCGGTCGGGGCGGCGAGGTGCGGCAGGTCGGGGTTTTCGAAAACCGTCCCGAGATTCTGACAAAACTGGTGGCGCGGCTGAGCGCGGGCGGTCGTCGCCTGAGCTTCTGCTACGAGGATGGGGTCATTCCGGCGCGCCGTTCCGGTTTCGCTGAACTCGCTGGATCCTGCGGCGCGACGGTGCACCGTCGCATCAACCGGAGGACCCGTCATGTACTACATCGGCATTGAGGTTTCGACCAAGGAGAGCGCGCTCTGCGTCCTGGACGGCAACGGCAAGATCGTGCGCGAGACCAAGCTGCCGACCGATCCCGAGATTATCGCCCGCTTTATCGCTGACACCGGGCTTGCCATCGAGCGGATCGGCTTGGAGTCAGGTTGTACCGCCGCTTGGCTGTTTGCCGGGCTGCAGCGCTATGGCTGGCCGGTGATCTGCATCGATGCGCGGCGCGCGGCCGCGGCGCTGCAAGCCGGTTTTCGCAACAAGAACGATCGCAACGATGCGCGCGGCATCGCCGATTTGATGCGCGTCAACAAGTACCGGCCGGTCTGGGTCAAATCGCCGGGGCGCAGCGCCAGGGCCGGCTGCTGACGGCGCGCGCAACCTTGCAATCGCAGCTGGTCGCCCTCGAGAACACGATCCGCGGCCTGCTCCGCCAAGAAGGCATCGGGCTGACCGACAGGCATAGCGCATTCGAGGCGGCGGTGCGCGAGGCCATTGGCGACGATCGCCTGCTGGAAGCGGCCCTCGACCCGCTGCTTGAGACCCGCAAGGTCGTGCTTCAGCATCGTGCCACACTGGACCGGCAAATTTTGCGGATTGTGCGTGCCGATCGGGTCTGTCGCCTGCTGATGACCGCGCCTGGGGAAGGTGTGCTGGTATCGCTCGCCTTCAAGGTCGCTGTCGACGATCCCCGACGGTTCTCGCGCTCGCGCGATGTCGGGGCGCATTTGGCTTGACGCCGCGGGAGTGCAGCTCGGGCGAGGTGAGCTACCGCGGGCGGATCAGCAAGATGGGGGACCGCGAGGTCCGGCGGCTGCTCTATGTCGCGGCCAGCCGCATGCTGCGGCGCGACGCGGCGCTGTGGTGTGCACTCAAAGTCTGGGCGGTGCGCCTCGCACAGCGCGTCGGGATCCGCCGGGCGCGGGTTGCGCTGGCACGCAAACTCGCGGTCGTGCTACACGCCATGTGGAGCGACGGCCAGGTCTTCCAGTGGCGGCGGTCTGCGGCATCGCCAGCAGCGTAAGCCGCGCCGGCATCGCCCCGACTTTCGCCGAGCTCACGTCGTTCCCTCGGGGACGGCGGTAAGGTCTCCCGTGAGGGAGGGACGGGGTGGGACGCGAGCGAGGCTACCCGCTTGGTGCGCGCGGCTCTCCGTGCGACGCCGACTACGAGGATGGTTTCGTTCCGCTCCAACTTCCCCTATCCTGCGTCGATCACCTGCATCGAAGCGCGAAGAGAAGGCTGAGCGGTCAAGCCCCACAGCCGCGTCAGCGGTGCGCCGAAGGCGCAGGGCTTGACGGCGCCGGCGCGGCCCGAACGACAATTCGGCGGGCCGAGATGATGTCCGAAAGCTCGCGGATAGGTATCGCCCATCGTTGGACACTCAGTCGCTCTTCCCGAAGGTGACAGCCCGGCCAAACGAAAGAGGCATCCGAGCCTTGATCGAAATACCCTGCCGCTTGTCCCACTGGCCGACGTTGCAGCGGCTGCTATTGCCCACTTGACTGAATGCCGGAATGAGAGAAGGCGGGGCCATGCGGGTATGCATCCAACGTCACCTGTCGGCGCGCGGACATGACCTGCGTCGTGGTGGCGCCGTCGCTGATCCCGAAGCGGGCGGGCGACCGGGTCAAGACCGATCGCCGTGATGCCGCCAGCCTGGCACGGCTGCACCGGGCGGGCGAGCTGACGGCAGTGTGGGTTCCCGACCCCGGCCACGAGGCGATGCGCGACCTGGTGCGCGCCAGGGCGACGGCAGGCCGGGTGTTGTCCAAGGCACGCCAGCATCTGCAAGGCTTTCTGCGAGCGGATTTACCGCGGGACCCGCGCCTGGACGTTGGCCTATCGCCGCTGGCTGACCACGGTGCGCTTTGATCATCCGGCGCAGCAGATCGTGCTGCAGGACTACATCCACGCCGTGCAGGATGCCGAAGCCCGGCGCGATCGGCAGATGCGGCAGATCGAGGACTTGCTGCCGAACTGGTCGATGGCACCAGTCGTCACCGCATTGCAAGCGATGCGTGGCGTCGCGCTGGTGGTCGCGGTGACCATCGTCGCCGAGGTCGGCGACTTCCGTCGCTTTGCCAAAGCGCGGCAATTGATGGCCTATCTCGGCCTGGTACCGTCCGAGCATTCCTCCGGGAGCAGCGTCCGGCGCGGCGGCATCACCAAGGCCGGTAATGTGCTGGCGCGGCGGGTGCTGCTGATCGAAGGCGCCTGGACACCGCATGACGGCGCGGATCAGCCGCAAGCTGCACGACCGCAACGAGGGGCTGCCGCCGGCCATCCGCGACATCGCCTGGAAGGGCCAACTCCGGCTGTGCTCGCGCTATCGGCGCCTGGCCGCGGCCGGCAAGCCGAAGGTCGTCGTGACCACCGCGATCGCCCGCGAGATGGTCGGCTTCATATGGGCCATCGCGCAAATTGCGCAGCCGGCACTCGAGAGCTGAGCGATCGCGGAAAGGCAACCCAAGCGGGTCGCAGCACAATCGCTGGTGCGCACCGTCGGAGACAGGATCACGATGGGGAACCCTCCTGGCCTGTTATGAGCCGGTCCCCGGACCGATGCTCGTCCCTAGAGCGAGGCAGCCCTAAGACGCAACCACGGTCATGTGGTAACCAACCCGCGCATGAGAGCTTGTTCAACCGGCGTCTTCAGATCCTGTCTCCGGCAGTGCGCACCTCCAAGCCGGCCCCATCCGCCGCGGCGGAACCAAACAATTGCGGCTGAGCCCCTTGAACGCGAACATGAGAGCCAGGCTGCTGAAAAAGAGAGAGCTTTGCGGTTTTCTGGTCGCGGAAGGCTTGACAATGAGCGATTACGATGAGCGCTCGATGTGCTCTTGAGTGAAGTCGCGAGTATGCGTTGGCGAGCGGGGCGGGGATATTGGCCGGCGAGTGCGATTCCCGGTCACGAGATGGGCTCGGCAAGCAATTTGGGCAGGCGGACGAGGTCATAGGCGGCCATGGCGAGGGTGAATTGCCAATCGACCTTGGGCAGCCCGCGATGGCGCATCTTGCGCAAGCCGGCCACCGTCTTGGCCCAGCCGAAAACCTCTTCGATGCGTTTGCGGATCCGCTGGGAGACCGCATAGCCGGGATGCCGGGTGGTGCGGCCGTCGATCGCCGAGCGCCGGCCGTTTTGGTTCTGGGCAACATGCGGGGTCACCGCCTTGTCGCGCAGCTCCATCACGAAGTCGCCGGTATCGTAGCCCTTGTCGGCGCCGAGGGTGACCGGTTGTGGACGATCGGCATGCGGGTCGACCAGCGCCAAGGCGGCCAGGCGCTCGGCATGTCCCGAGGCGCGGGTCGTCACCGCGCCAACGACCAAACCATTACGGTTCTCCATCAGCGCATGGCCGATGAAACAGAGCCGGGCCTCCTTGCCCAGCCCCTTACGATAGAGACGGGCGTCGGGGTCGGTGGTCGAGGCGTGCTGTCATTGGATCGAGGCTTGCCGTGAAAGTCCCGCTCGCCGTTGCGTCCGGGGCCGGGTGGCTCGCCCGAGCCGTCCTTTGGGCGAAAGCTTTTGAGGCTCGCCCTGGCTTCCAACAAGGTGCCCCCGGCCTGCGCCGGGGCAGGCTTGACCGAGAAATGATCGCTCGACAACAAGGCTTTGACCCTGGCTTGGGACAGCACCGCGGCGAGAAACTGCCCGGCCACCGCGCCCTCCAGCAGCCGGTCGCGGTTCTTGGTGAAGGTGGTGGCATCCCATACCGGGTCGTCGATGCCGAGCCCGACAAATCAGCGGAACAACAGGTCGTGGTCGAGCCGGTCAACCAATTGCCGCTCCGAGCGGATCGAATAGAACGCCTGCAGCAGCAAAGCGCGCATCAGCCGCTCCGGCGGGATCGACACCCGCCCGATCGGCAAACTCGCCAGAGAGCGCGTGCAGCGCCGCGTTGGCAATCTGCCGAATCAGGCGCGGCGGATGGTCCGCCCGGACCCGTTTCTCAAGATCGATGTAACTGAAAAGGCTGCCGCAAATCCCATCGTCGCCGCGCATCGCCACCCCCATCCCTACCCCAAGGGAGCACAACGCGTAAAATCGGCAACCCCTTTTTCAGCAGCCTGGCTCTCATGTTCGCGTTCAAGGGGCTCAGCCGCAATTGTTTGGTTCCGCCGCGGCGGATGGGGCCGGCTTGGAGGTGCGCACTGCCGGAGACAGGATCTGAAGACGCCGGTTGAACAAGCTCTCATGCGCGGGTTGGTTACCACATGACCGTGGTTGCGTCTTAGGGCTGCCTCGCTCTAGGGACGAGCATCGGTCCGGGGACCGGCTCATAACAGGCCAGGAGGGTTCCCCACCGTGATCCTGTCTCCGACGGTGCGCACCAGCGATTGTGCTGCGACCCGCTTGGGTTGCCTTTCCGCGATCGCTCAGCT
The DNA here is from genome assembly GCA_963845735.1 of uncultured Alphaproteobacteria bacterium. Classification (GTDB taxonomy): domain Bacteria; phylum Pseudomonadota; class Alphaproteobacteria; order ATCC43930; family CGMCC-115725; genus AP-15. The sequence goes on from CAWJTR010000009.1 coordinate 373,948, forward strand.
CTCGAGTGCCGGCTGCGCAATTTGCGCGATGGCCCATATGAAGCCGACCATCTCGCGGGCGATCGCGGTGGTCACGACGACCTTCGGCTTGCCGGCCGCGGCCAGGCGCCGATAGCGCGAGCACAGCCGGAGTTGGCCCTTCCAGGCGATGTCGCGGATGGCCGGCGGCAGCCCCTCGTTGCGGTCGTGCAGCTTGCGGCTGATCCGCGCCGTCATGCGGTGTCCAGGCGCCTTCGATCAGCAGCACCCGCCGCGCCAGCACATTACCGGCCTTGGTGATGCCGCCGCGCCGGACGCTGCTCCCGGAGGAATGCTCGGACGGTACCAGGCCGAGATAGGCCATCAATTGCCGCGCTTTGGCAAAGCGACGGAAGTCGCCGACCTCGGCGACGATGGTCACCGCGACCACCAGCGCGACGCCACGCATCGCTTGCAATGCGGTGACGACTGGTGCCATCGACCAGTTCGGCAGCAAGTCCTCGATCTGCCGCATCTGCCGATCGCGCCGGGCTTCGGCATCCTGCACGGCGTGGATGTAGTCCTGCAGCACGATCTGCTGCGCCGGATGATCAAAGCGCACCGTGGTCAGCCAGCGGCGATAGGCCAACGTCCAGGCGCGGGTCCCGCGGTAAATCCGCTCGCAGAAAGCCTTGCAGATGCTGGCGTGCCTTGGACAACACCCGGCCTGCCGTCGCCCTGGCGCGCACCAGGTCGCGCATCGCCTCGTGGCCGGGGTCGGGAACCCACACTGCCGTCAGCTCGCCCGCCCGGTGCAGCCGTGCCAGGCTGGCGGCATCACGGCGATCGGTCTTGACCCGGTCGCCCGCCCGCTTCGGGATCAGCGACGGCGCCACCACGACGCAGGTCATGTCCGCACCCGGTCAACAACCGGTGCAACCCGTAACCGCAAGGGCCGGCCTCATAGCAGAAGCTCAGGCGACGGCCGCCCGCGCTCAGCCGCGCCACCAGTTTTGTCAGAATCTCGGGACGGTTTTCGAAAACCCCGACCTGCCGCACCTCGCCGCCTCGACCGCCTTCGGCAAGCGCGACCGATACCGTCGCCTTGTGCACATCCAACCCGACGTAGGTGATAGTATCCATCAGGCCCATCTCCCATGCACGAGGCTCTGTACCGGTCATCCGGCACAACCCTCGATATTCTGCATGTCGAGAGACGGGCCGCCCCGATCACCCCGCGAACATCGGGTCTAGTGCGCACAACGGCCGCCACTGTGGCACATCGCGATGCCGGAGGCGGGCGCCGTCCACCTCATCAAATAAGGGGGCACCGTCAAGTTGAGCGACTTCGGGCTTGGCGGCGGCAGCGCGGTCAAGTATCCGCGCCGAATAACGACGGCTCAAAACCCGATCTATGCCGGCTATCCGAAAACTTATGTTTGCTTGTCCGCTGTCTTCTAAAGTAGAAAAATATAGAAATGGCAGGCCGTCGCACAGGAACTCCGAAACGGGTGGCCGAAAGGCTGGCACACCGAACAAACGCACTGTTGCTTTGCGGACGGCGACGGCGACGGCAGCCCAGCAAATCAGTGCTACACTCGGCTCGGAGGTTTTTCACGGCGACGCACACGCCCTGCTGATGACCGTCTACAAAGATCTGAACCAGCCAATCGGGCTGCGGATGGAAGCGGCGAAAGCCGCGCGGCCTTATGAAAAGCCGCGGCTTGCTTCAATCGAGAACAAGATCGTCGACGAGTTCGAGAACATGAGCATCGAGGAGATCAAGGCGTGGCTCGACGAGCGCGCCGCGCTGGAGCCGAAGGTGCGGCATCGCTCGCACGGACCGCAGCGGCGCGGCGGCACCGGGACGCTGCGACCGACGACGGCAGGGGCAAGCCTCACTAATATCCCGATGGGGGAAGGGAGCAGACGGGCAGGCGACCGAAATGGGACGATGATAGAGGAATCCGTGACGCGTCACTCGAGCGCTGTTGCGCCCCCAAGGGCTTGAAGCGGCGATAGGACGTACCGGACGAGCGGTCAATATGGCCGTAGCCTCAAGGCAAATCGCCCGTTCGACAAGCTCGGCCACGGCGTCGAGGAGGGCAGCGGCGACCCGATGATCGGCGCCATCGGGCCAGCCCAGGCGGCGGAGATCGTCAACCGCGTTCTGCAGGATTTCCAGCCTCAAGATCATGGGGCGGTGTCTCACCCGCGGCAGGGTCCCTTCTGCCTCTGAGAGCAACGCGCGCGTTGCGGCAGAACCACTCCTGATGTCGGCGAGGGTCAGAGCGCCGCTGGCGATGGGATCGAGCACCCATGCCCGCGCTGCGCCATGAAACGCTCTTCGGCACGATGATCGACAGAACTTCTGCTGTTTTCCGCCGTCCTGTCGCGGCCGGAATAGCCGATCGCACCAGGCGCAGCGTACCGCGTCGCTCATCAAGGGACGCGGGAATTGTCAAGTCAGTAAGGCGGCACGCGATGGCACGCGTGCAGGAGAATCGCATCCGTAACTTTCCTCACAGCGAGTTCACCGTCCCGGCATCGTGCGTGCTGAATACAATGCGTTGTAGCGCGTGCCACTGCGTGCCAAGAGCCGGCACTATGTCGGGTAGCCGGACCGGAGTTCGCCCGCCTGAGAGAAAGTGCACGGCTCGTCCAACCCATTCCGCAGGTCGGCTATGATTACAGCGCCGGCAGCAACGGCTTTTTCTGCCCATTTACTGGCTGCAGTGGTGCGATGGGGGGGCGCCAAAAGAGCTGGGGCGAACCGCCCCGCCGAGGCTCAAACGGCCCCCGGCACCCAGGCAGCGCACCTCAGCCATCGCCGAAGCACCTGGCATGACGCACATGGCGCAGCGTGACGGACCCGCCATGGAAGTCGCCATTGCGCGCGTATGTATATGTACGCACCTCGATCAAGGCCTCAATTGGGAAATGCGTCAGGTGTGTCATGCGTCACACTCGGCGGGACCCACCACCTGGCAGCTCCCACGCGCCTTCCTCGTCTCCACCCCAGCCGTTCAAGCGCCGCCGTGATGCGCCGCTAATCCGCCGTCCCGATCCTGGGAAGCTCGATCTGCAGACCCTTTCGTGCGACTTCCAAGACAGTCGTTTTGTCTTTTCCCCCGGGAAAACCTTTGATTTCCTCTTCCCACGCGTCGACTCCGTAGCGGGCCTCCTGCTCCGGCGCGATGAACTCGCGCTCGAAAGCGGCGTCCAGCCACCAGCGATTGCCTGGCCGATAGAGATGCACGGCTTCGGCGAAGAGTTGATCGCGGCCGCGGATCAGGGCGTCAATATCGATGATACCGACCTTGACCGGCCAGAATCGCCGGCTCCCCGTCTCATCATGGAGATACGCCGTCTTGTTTGTCGTGCCGATGAAGGCGCACTGCCGAGGTTCGATTACCTCTTTGCGACCGTAGCTGGGCCGGTAGCGTTCGACGGAGCGGGTGATAAAAGCCTTCAGCGCCGATGCCTCGGCCTTGTCGAGCGCGGACATTTCGGCCTCCTCGATCAGCCATTTTCCATTGAGGTGCTGGGCCACGTCCTTCCCGGCGGTTCGAATGTCGGGCAGGTTGTCGCTGAACCTGGCTCCGCCGAGCACGCGACAGGCGGTCGATTTGAGCGTGCCCTGGGACCCTTCGAAAATCGGCATATAATCCGCCTTGCATCCTGGCTCGTAGATGCGGGCGACCATGGCGACAAGGAACATGCAACCGATGCCTTGGTGGTATTCGGTATTCTCGGTGCCGGGATAGATGATGACCCAGCTCGCGAGGCGGAGTGTGCCATCCCATCTGAGCGAGTCTAGATAATTGCGGACCGGGTGAAATCTCCGCTCATCGGCACGGAGATCCACGGCTTGGTGGACCGTGTCTTTTCCCACCTTCTCTAGCCCAGAGGCTTGTAGGAGTTCCTGTAGGGCGGTTACGTCGGGGTCACGAACCGGCCGCGGTTGGAAGACCTCGTTCTCCACATTCATCGCTCCGCCCGGGACGGGACGTCTCAGGATTACCGCGCGCAGCATTTCGTCATACGAGAACAGATCGGAGATACGGGCATCCTCTCGTAACGCCAGCATTGCGTTGTACAGGTTCGGCCGTGGTTCACCCTGGCGTTCGCTTTGTGCTCTCGAGATCCATCCGGCTCGGGGCGGGTCTCGTTTTGCTTTAGCTGCTTTCTGCCATATGCGATGCAGCTCCCGGTCGCCATCGGCCACGCCCTTTTCGGTGTACCAAGCGGCTGTCCGCGGATCGGTGCGCACCGATCCGGAAAATTCCTCGAAACTCTGGCCCGCGCGGTGCATCGCCAATCCCATGCGGAAAGCGATGGCACTCCGGGAATTGTCGCCGCCATTCCGACCGACCGGGATCGCGCAGCGAGCCGATCGAGCACTGTGGCGTCGAGCGTGGCAAGCGTGTCCGGGGTGCCGGGCCATGCATCAGCGGTGACGGTGAAATACCTGCGAGCGAAATAGATTTCGACCGCGGGGCCGTGATCGCGCCCGTCTTCGCCGGTCACTCCACGGCGAGTGCCCCAGGCATCGTGTCGTACTCCGAGGCGGTCGAGGAACGGCCGCACGTCCTCGCTCGCGACGTAGAAAAACAATTTCAGCCTGCGGCCGGACGGTGATCGTTCGGTATAGGTCGGCGTGGCGTTGAGGGTCGCCGCGGCCCAAGGAGCGAGTTTGCCGTCGTTGGCGATGCAGCTGTCAAGATCGATGCCGGCAACATGCGTGTCGTCGCCCAGATCACCGAGCTGAAAGCCGATTCCACCGCCCTGTCCATTGACGATCCTTTTGGCTGTCGCTTCGGCTTCGGCGCGTGTGCCCCAGGTCGCAGGGTCATCCGCCCTTGCTTTCCCGCCATTCGGTGCATAGGGCATCTTGGTCGGTTTGCCGCCGCGCAGTTCGTTGCGCCACGCTACCCAGCGCCGCTCGCCAGCCAAGGCATCGAGCGCGGTCATGATGCGCCGCTTCGCTTCGGCTTGCGTGCCTGCCGTCAGTTTGAAGCGGCGTGATCGCTGGTGCTCATGGTCCGGCGCGCGGCGAGCTATGCGTCGAGATCGCGCGTGTCGTAAACGATCGCCCTGACCGAGGTTGATGAACGGCGGGCCGTCGCCGGTCAGGCGCTTCTTTTCAAGGGTGCTCCCGGCGTAGCCGAGATAATCGGCCGCCGCGGGAGTCCGCAGGCGCCGGTGTGCAACAAAATCAGCCATCGCCAAACCTGCAAACCTGCCGTAGGTGTCGGTGGCGAAATGATGGCTTTTGGTACTGCCGGCGTCGGACGAGGTTTATTGGTGCGTCATTGAACCCAATGAACCTTCGAGTTCCTGGCGAAATTCCGTGATCCAGCGCACGACATGCCGCCGATTCGCTGGCTTCGTGACGGTGATCTTCGAGCCACTCGGTCACATGCTTTTCAAGCGCCGCCTGGTTGCCATCATTCGGTGCCGGGCAGCCATTATCGGTCAGCCAATCCACCGCGGCCTCGCGAGCAGCTGGCCAAAACTCCTTTTCCCGAGATGGCGGGCGGCGCTTGGTGCGGATGCCGGGCGCCGACGTCGGTCCTACGACGATGTGTTCGAATCGCCCCGCGTTGGGCCGCTTCGCGCTAGCCGGCGCACTTCGCGGCTCAATACCCCGAGCAGAAAGCCAGCGTTCCAGGTCCGCCGCATTGATAATGATTGAATGCGCGGGCGCCAAGATGCCGGGGCCGAGGACAGGTTCAGGGTCTATATATCCTCGTCGATCCCGGTCGATACGCTCGATCATCACCGGCAGCAAGATTTGCCAAGTCTCAGTGAGGTCTTCCGGATGACGAACCGAAAGGTCCCGGCGATCTACCGCCGCGAGGATCTCACGGAGGACGAGATCGAATGGCTCATCGCACTCGCCAGCAAGTCTTGCTGCCCAATCCCAGGCAGATGGCGCGGAAACCAGTGACATTGCGCCTCCCCCGACGCCCGCAGAGGACGGTGGGGAAGCGCGGTGCGGTGTCCGCGCTTGTCGGCCGGCCGGCCTATCCCCGCCGGTTCGGCTATGCGCCGGAGTGCGGCGGCAGCACCGTCGCGTGGCCCTTCCCAGCATCGCCCGAGCCGCCAGCCATCGCCGTGGCGATCTTACCGGCCACGGCCGCGGCCGCGGCCTTCACCGGATCGCTCGCTAGATGCGTATACCGCGCGGTGGTAGCCGCCTGAAAGCGCCCTTGCCCAGGCTCGTAAGACACCAATCTGTGGATCATCCTCATGTGCGAGAAACCACAGCGCTCGAAGCTCATCATGCGTCTCGCGGGGCGTCGCGTCCGGCTTGACAAACTCCGCGATCGTTTCCTCGATGGCTCTTACGAACCGGTCGAAGGCGGCGCTCGAAAGCACTAAGCCGGGTTTTCGTAGGCAGTCACGGACCAGAGCGCGCTGCTCCTCGTCGAGGCGAAATAGCAGCACAACAGCGAGCCTTTCGTATGGATCGCAAATGGGCTCGCAACCACACCACTTAACCGCGCATGATTGCTAGCCCGATCGCTGGACGAGAAACCACAGTGCCGGAATGTGGGTCACAATTTGCTCGTGTTGGTTGTGATTGCGAGGAAGTGGCAAAGGCGATCCTTTCCCGCCGCGGCGGGAAAGGTGGCTGGGATCGGGTAGGCGTTGGCGGTTGACGGGAAGGCGCGTGGAAGGGGCGCTGCCCCGGCTTTCAAGTCATCAGGCGCGGCAAGCGATCAAAGAGCACGGCAAAGATCGCCTGGTCGGGGGTGCTGGAGGGCAGGTGGATTTTGAGCTGGGTTTTCAGCTCGACGACGCGGGCGGCGATTTTGATCAGACGCAATCGCAAGGTGTCGAATTGCACGACCCGCCAAGGCGGCCGTCGCGGCATGACGCGGCGCATCGACCACAACAGCCAGCAGGCGCCGGCGTGCAGGAACAAGCGAAACTGGTTGGCCTCGGCCGCATGGCAGGAAGTGCGGTCGGCAGCGAGGTGGTTTTTCCACGCCTTGATGTGGTTCTCGGCTTGGCCACGGGCGCAGTGGAGCCGCTGGTAGAGGTGCTTGGCGCGCCCACCTTCGAGGTTGGCGACGATAAAGCGGGTGTCAGTGCCTTCGGGCCCGGCTTCGACGCGGGCGATGATGCGCTCGACCCGGCTCGTGCTCGCGGCGGCATCGTAGAACTGGATGAAGCGGCGCCGCTTGCCGCGGGGCGGCGCCAGCTCGAAGCGTTCGCTCATGCTCGTCTCCAGTGCCATGACATGACGGCGGATCGCCACATTGGGGGCCAGGCCGAAGATCCAGTCGACCCGGTTCGCTCGACACCAGTCGAACACTTCCGGAGCCGCATAATGACTGTCGGCACGCAGCAAGATCTCGACCTGCGGCCAATGGGCCCGGATGGCGCCAACCAGGCGGCGCACAAGGCGTATCTCCAGCCCGCTCGGTCGCTTGCCCGGCCGCAGCACGGCCGTGACAAAGCGGCCCTCTGCGTCGAACACAACAACCGGCTGAAAGCCGTAATCGTCATGGTAGGCCTTGAATAGGCGGAGCTGCCGAGCGCCATGCGCCCGGTCGAACGTGTCGTCGATATCAAGCACGATGCGCTTCGGCGCCGCCCGGAACGAGCCGCAGTACTGTTCGACCAGCGCCCGGCCGAGGCGCAGCAACGCCCGCATGTCGGGCAGGTTTTCCAGCCGGGAGATCGTCGATTGCGAGCACAAATCTTCGCCCGAGGGCAGACGATCGAGGGCCAGCTTGAACATCGGGTCGCTGCGTAGCGTGTCGGCGTCGTTGCCGTCCGCGTAACCGGCGGCAATCATCAGCATGCGAAAGCCGATGATCTCCGCCAAGCGGTGCACAACCTTCTCCGCCATCCGCGGGTCCTTCAGGCAGGCCGCCAAGCGCTCGGCGACACCCAGCCGGCGTTCGATCTCGCGCAAGGCCAACAAACCGCCTTCCGAAGACAGTCGACCGCCATCAAAACGGGCGACAACGGCCTTGCCTTGGACCGGTGACAGAGCAGGAAGAAACGGCGTAGCCTCAACCATGGCGGGTGCAGCTCCGGTTTGATCCGGAGGTTCAGGCTCATCACCAAAACCCTACACCGAATCAACATCTTGCGCTACATCTGCCAGCCCACACGCATAATCCGGGCTAGGTGATTGCTAACCCCCTAAACCGCCGCCGTTCGAATGTTATCTTATTGAGAAGATTGGCGCGCCCGAGAGGAGTTCGAACCCCTAACCCCCAGATCCGTAGTCTGGTGCTCTATCCAATTGAGCTACGGGCGCCTGCGGCGAAGCGAGCCGGCGATGCTGGCGGCAACAACTACTCCCGCGGCACCCAAAAACGCAAGGTGGATCGAGGGAGACGCTATAAGCTGGGCCGGGGCTCGCAAGCGACCTGCGATGTTGCCAGATAATGGCTGACGCAGCGGCGAGCCGTGAGTGGGCTGGGATGAGCTCCGAGACAGCTGTGATCAGCGAGGCGATCGACGACGGCCCGGCCGCTCGGCCGTCTGTCGGACTGCTGGCGACTCTGCACAAACGCATCGAGGCCGGCCATCCGTGGATCTACGCGAACGAGGTGCGGATGGACGCGGCGGCGCGGGCCCTGCCACCGGGCACGCTCGTTACCCTGCGCCGCGCCGACGACAGCGCGCTCGGAGTGGCGATGTTCAATCCGCGTTGTCTGCTGGTCGCGCGCCTTCTCGACCGCGACGCCGGCCGCGCGATCGGCGGGCGTTTTTTGGCGCGCCAGCTCGAACGTGCGCTGCGGCTGCGCGAGCGTTTGTTCGACGAACCCTATTACCGTCTCGTTCATGCCGAGGCCGACGGGCTGCCCGGTCTCGTCGTCGACCGTTACGGGGCAGTTCTCGCTGTGCAGTCGAACGCCGCGGGCACCGCCCGAACTCGAGCCGCTCATCCTCGATGTGCTTAACGCGCTATTGAAGCCGCAGGCGATCGTGCTGCGCAACGACAGCCCAGCGCGCGCGCAGGAGGGCCTGCTGTCCGAGATCCGGTTAGCGCTGGGCGCGATCGACGGACCGGTTCTGGTTCGCGAAAACGGGGCCGTCTTTCCAATCGACCCGCTGGGGCAGAAGACCGGCTGGTTTTTCGATCAACGCGACAACCGTCGGCTGGTTGCCGGCTTGGCGCGTAATGCCCGCGTCCTCGATCTGTACTGCTTCACCGGCGGGTTTGCGGTGCAAGCGGCGCGCGCGGGCGCCAAGGAAGTGCTCGGGATCGACCGCTCCGAGCCGGCGCTCGCTCTCGCCGCCGAGGCGGCGCTAATGAATGAGGCCGACGGCATCTGCAGGTTTCGCCGCGCCGAGGCATTCGGCGAAATGGCCAGGCTCGCCGCTACCGGAGATCGTTTCGACATCGTCGTCGCCGACCCGCCGGCTTTCGCAAAATCGCGCAAAGAAGCGCCGGCCGCAGTTCGCGGCTACCGCAAGCTTGCGCGCCTCGCGGCGTCGTTGACGGCGCGCGGCGGTATCCTGTTTCTCGCCTCGTGCTCCTATAATGTCGGCCCGGCTGAGTTCGCCGAGGCGGTGCGGCGTGGCCTCGCCGACGCCGGCCGCGGCGGGCGCATCCTGCGCAACGCCGGCGCGGGGCCCGATCACCCGGTTCATCCCTCGCTGCCCGAGAGCGCCTACCTCAAGACGACGATACTCGTACTTGACTGATCCTCGCAGCCCGATCCGCCGGGGCAGGAACGGTCAGGCGGAAAACTGTGCCGGCGCCCGTGCTGGAGACCAGCGTCAGATCGCCGCCATGCGCGCGCATCAATTCGCGGGCGATCGCCAAGCCGAGCCCGCTGCCGCCGGGGCGAGCTGAGCCGAAGAACGGCCGGAACAGGTTTTCCCGCGCCTTTGGCGGCAGGCCGGGACCGTCATCGGCCACCTCGATGGCGATCAACCCGTTGTCGCGAGCCGCTGAAATGCGCAAACGTGGCGCCCCGGCCTCGAGCGCGTTGCGCGCCAAGTTCGACAGAACACGGTAGAGTTGGTCGCGATCGGCTTCGAGCTCCAGGTCGGGCAGGACCGCGCATTCGATCGCTAGATCGCGCTCGGAAATTGCCAGGCCGGAACCTACCTCGTCGATCAGCGGGCCCAGGCGAAACCGGCTCGGCGCCAGAGGCGGGGCGCCCTCGCGCGAAAAATCGAGAGTGCTCGTGCATAAGGCCACGGCGCGATCGATCGCCTCAAGCAGGCGCGGCAGGATACGGCGCACTTCGGGGGCGGCGCTCGCGGTCAGGCCGTCGGTAACCAGCCGTACGGTCGCCAGGATGTTGCGCAGATCGTGATTGATCTTGGTCACGGCCGTACCAAGCGCCGCCAGTCGTGCGCGCTGGCCCAGCGCGCGGCGCACGGTCTGTTGCATCACCGCGAGCTCGCGCTCGGCGACCCCGATCTCGTCCTTCCTGCGGCTAGCCGCGATCATCCGTGAGGCGTCCTCCGGGTCCGCACGAAACTCGATCATGCTCGCGGTCAGGCGGCGCATCGGCCGCACTAGCAGCCACTGTAGGCTGAGATAGACAAGGGCGGCGGCGACCAGCGAGATCACGATCGACAATTCGAGGATGCGGATGCCGAAGCCCCACATCTCGGATCGCAGCGGCGCTTCGTCGAGCAACACCTCTACGGTTTCGCCGTTGCCGGTCGGCGACGGACCCAGCACCCGCAGGATCCGATTATCGGTGCGCGAGAGGGCCATCAGGGAGCCGCGAATGGCGGCCAGCATGCTAGGATGAGTGAGGTCGATCGTGATGTTTGACTTTGGCGGAGTCGGCGCATCGAGCATCAGCACCATTCCATCGGCACGATGCAGGATCACGCCGTGAGCGCCCACTCGGGCAAGTAATTTTTCGACAAGAGCACGGTCGAGACGTCCAGTCGGGCTTGCCTCCAGCGCCAAGGTCGCAAGCTCACCGGAAGCGATCCGGTTCTCGAAATACGTCATACGAAACCGCGCGACCGACGGCACGAAGATCAACACCTCGCCAACCATCACGAAAAAGACGGTCAACACGAGAAGACGGGCTGACAGGCTCCTTAGAAGCACGGGGGATCGTCCGTTTCAGCCGAACCGCGCCAGGAAACGTACAATCCGACGCGTGCGTGCCGAAAACAATGCCGGCGTATAAAAACTGCCGGCGGCGCGTTTGCTGGCCTCGCCGCGCGTCGGATAGGGTATAACCAGATTCGCGAGCGCGCCGATCTTGAGTTTTTGCGAGACCGCCAACGCCCAGGGCAAGATCAAATCCCCGGCCGCGGCGCCAAGGATCGAAGCGCCAAGGATCCGACCGTCGCGTCGGGTCAAGATTTTGACCAACCCTTCGGTGTCGCGCTCGGTTTGGGCGCGGTCATTCTCTGCAAAGGGCCAGCGCAGAATCCGCACCGGCCGGGCGGTTTTTCGCGCCGCTGGCTCGGTCAGCCCGACCTGGGCGAGTTCAGGCTCGGTGCAGGTAACCCACGGTAGGGTCCGGTAGTCGACCTTTGCCGGAAGACGGAACAGCGCATTCCGGATCACGATCCCCGCGTGATACAGCGCAATATGGGTGAATTGCGGCCCCCCTGTGACGTCGCCGACGGCAAAGGCGCGGCGGTTGGTCGTGCGCAATCGCGCATCGACAGTGATCCCTTCCGGCCCGGCGGCGATCCCGGCAGCGGCGAGATCGAGCGCTGCGGTGTTTGGTCGCCGGCCGGCGGCGACCAACAGATGCGATCCGGCTATCCGCTCGCCGCCCTCGAGCATGACCACCACGCCTTCTCCGGTTACGGCGACAGAACCGATCGCGACCCGCGGGCGCAACGCGATCCCCCCGTCGGCGAGCCGTTGGGCGAGCAATGCAACCAGCTCGGGATCGTCGCGAGCCAGCAGCGGGCCAATATCGAGCACGGTGACCCGCGCGCCAAGCCGGCGATGCGCCTGCGCCATTTCGACGCCGATCGGCCCGCCGCCGATCACGATCAAATGTTCAGGTAGTTCGCGGTTGGCAAAGACGGTCTCGTTGGTCAGGTAGGGCGTGCTATCGAGCCCAGGAATTGGCGGAACGGCCGGGTGCGAGCCGCTGGCGATAACAAAGCGCCGCGGCCGGATCTCGAACTCGCCGGCGAGCGCCGTGCGCGGGCTGGTGAAACGCGCCTCGGCGCCCAGCACAGTAACGCCCAGACCTTCGAACCGTTCCACCGAGTCATTGGGCGCGATGCGCGCGATCACCTGCTCGACGCTGTTGCCGACTGCAGCGAAGTCAATATGCGGCGGGTCGTAAGCGAGGCCCAACCGGAGCCCGCGCCGCCAGAGATCGGCGAACCGGGCCGAAGCGAGCAGAGATTTTGACGGAACACAGCCAAAGTTCAGGCAATCGCCACCCATTGTGCCGCGTTCGACCAGCACAACATCGGCACCGAGCTGCGCCGCGGCAGCGGCGACCGCCAGCCCGCCCGAGCCGGCGCCGATGACGCACAGATCGGGAGCGAGATGGCGGCTCATATGGTCTGTTTGCGGCGCCGGCGTTTGTACCACACCGGGAGAAGGGCGAGCACAGCAAGCGCGACGATCGGGAGCAGCACGCTCGGGCGAAAAACGACCTCGAGATCGGGCTTGTCGACCACCTTGCCGAGACCGTTGCCGAGGCTGGCATAAACGAAGGTGCCTGGAAGGATGCCTATAAACGTCGCGAGCAGGTAGGTGAGCAGACCGACACCGGCCAAGGCCGGCACGAGGTTGACGAGCCAGAACGGGAATAGCGGCACGAGGCGCAGCACCAGCAGATAGCTGAACGCGTCAGCACGAAAGCTGGCCTCGAGCTTGCCGATCAGCGGCCCGGCGTACCGCGCCAAACCGGTAAGGCCGGCACGCGCGGCAACAAAAACCGCCGTCGCCCCCAAAGTCGCGCCGACAACCGCGCACAGCCCGCCGAGCCAAGTCCCGAATAGAAACCCGCCGACAATTGTCAGCATCACCGCGCCAGGGACCGACAAAGCGACCACGACGGCATAGACCGCGATGTAGAGAAGTGCGGCGACGAAACCCCAGCGGGCAACCAGACCGCACAGCCAGCCACGGTTGTCGGAGATCGTGGCAAAGGTCAGATAATGATGGCCACCGGAAACAAAAAAGGCGATTCCCGCGACAATGAGGAGCCCTAGCGGCACCAGGCGGCGTGCGGAAAAGCCGGGTTGCGGCGAAGGATCGTCGGGCATCGCGGGTACGGCTTAGGGAGCATAAACCACAATGGTAGCGGTCAGGCCGTCAATGGGCGGTCACCTTCCCGTGAGCACAATCGAGAATCTTCGGGGACGAGACGAAGTGGCAAGCCCGCCTAACTGGCCGCATCTGTTCCCGCTTCGCGGGTTCAGAGGGATATTTACTACGGTTAAGATATTTATTGCAACGTTCCCGTTCCCGGACCTGCTGCAATATGTCCCTGCATCGTTCTGTCTCCCCGATCATCATCCCAAACGATGCACGCGGTCCTGCCTTACCTCCAGGTGCAGGGAGAGAAACCCCGGTCATTGCGACCGGGGTTTCGTTTCGAGGCGTCGCGAAGGTCGTACCCCGGCGGCACGGCCATACAGGCGGCCGCTCTCGATGAGTTCCCACGCGCCGAGCGCAGGCAGCCCGATCACGGCGTCGCGAGCGCGCTTCAACAGGGACAGCGCCAGCCCGATCTCAGGCGTCAGACCAAAGCTCGCTCCGAGAAGGATATAAGCGCCTTCCTGCACGCCGACCGCGTTCGGCACGGCAAAGGCGACACTGCGGATGGCATAGAGCAAGCTCTCTATTACCAAGACCGCACCAAAGCCGAGCGGGGCGCCAATGAATCGCAAGGCCAGCCAGATCTCTGCCGCGCTCGCGATCCAGCAGGCAAGATGGAGGGCAACGCTGGTCCACACTGCACCCCTCCGGGCATAGATACCGGCAATGGCTGCGTGAAGCGCTGCGGCCCCCGCCGCCGTCCGCTCCGCCCATCCGCGGCCGAGCGCGCCGGCCAAGCGATCGAGCAAGCCAAAGCCGCGTCGCTGCGCAGCAAGCAACCCGGCGGCCAAACTCCCTGCGACGACGATCCCGGTTGCGGCCGAGACCACAAACCTTACCTGTGGTTCAAGATGCACCAGCCATGACAGCGCGATCGCCGTGTAGGCGATCTGAGCGAAGAATTCGAGTGTGACGTCGACGATCGTGCTCGCTGCGGCCGTGCGACCGGGGATCCCGGCGATAGCGATGGCCCGCGCGCCTGCGACGTAGCCGCCGACCTGCGAAAGCGGCAGGACCTCGGAGGCGGAATCGCGGACCAGGCGTGCCCAGATCGCGCGCCATGGGTTGGTTCCTGGCAGCAGTGTCCACCAGGCAATCCCCATCACCGCAATCAACGCGATATGGATCAGACAAACCGCGGCAAAGCCGACCCAGCCGACCGCAAGCAGAGAGCGGGCCACCGCAGCCGCACCAAAGTGGACGACAAGCACGCCGATCAGGACAATCCCGGTCGCCGCGGCCAGAAGCGACACGGGTTTCATGCCTGATTGGCGGGAACCGCGCGTGCTAACTCCAAGACGCAGCCCCCCAAGTCGAGCCCGGCGAGCGTCGGCAGAAAGCTGGCTGGAGCAGATCGGGGGCGAACGCTTGCCCGGCAATAAGAGCGAGCGTCGAGCGTCGGCCGCAGCCATTACGCGCCCCGTCCGCGGCGTCCTGCTTCGATGCTATCCAGTTGATGAAGCATTCACGCAACAACGGATCGCACGACCGCCGCTTGCGCTCCTCGAAGCCTATCGTCATGATGCGGCCGCGGCGTTGACCCGCCACCGCAGCAAGCGGTGGACGACACGCATCAGGCGCGGCACGATATTCGGCCGCAACAGGCGCGGGTCGTAACCGGAAAGCCGCCGCTCGTTCTCGGCCAAGCAGATTTCGATTAGCGCCGCCGGAGAAAGATCGACCGCAGCCAGCGACTTGCCGCCGGTTAAGGTGAAGTTATTGTCCTGCGGCGTCCCCACGACGCCCGTCTCGGCTTGCGCGCCGCCGCCGACACCGCGGGCAATCCCGATCCGCTCCCAGATCAGAAACGCCCAAACCGCGAGGGTCTTGATCGCGAACAGCGGACGACGCCACCACGGCAATCGACGCTGGTGCCAAGCCGCCCAATTGACGAAGAACAGGATATGGCGGCCTTCCTCCTGCATGACCGGCTCGAAGGTGTCGACCAAGCTCGGCGGAAAAAAACCAGACCGCTGCGCCAGAGCGAACAGGCCAAAGGCAAAAAAACTGTCGATGCACTCGCTGAAACCGGTGACCATAAACGCCCATTCGGGGTCGCGCGGGCGGATGTACTCGGGCTCGGGCGCTAGGCGGATGCCGTAGGCCGCGACGAGGTTGGAGAGGACCTCCTTGTGCCGGCCCTCCTCGAACCCGTCGAGCTCGATCGCCTGACGCAAAAGGGGGTCGGCGATGGTCTCGGCGTAGCTCAGCACGCGCAGGCGGGCTTTTCCCTCGGTTTGTACTGCGATGTCCCAGATCGGCAGACCGATCAGCCGCTCGCGCGCTCCGGTCTCGAGCACCGGCCAATCGATGACGGACGGCTTGTAACGGTTATGGGTGTCGAGCAGCATCCGGCAAAACGCCGTCTTGTGCGCCTCGCTGCCGGGAACAATCGGTCCGGGTTCGGGTGCAGCCCACACCCGGGCAGCACGATCGGCAGCCTCGACCGTCGCATCATCCGACATCGGCGCCACTTTGCTCCCTGAGCATCTCAGACATGCCACGTTCGCCGCAAAACGCTCTAATCGAACGCATCGGAAGACCGGGCCATTCCATGCCACGGACCTGCCGTGTCGTTGACTTGGCGGATCGCCTCCCTTATATAGCCGCCTCCGCTCGTGAGAGATGCCGCAATCGGAGCCGGTACCGTGAAGCGCACTTACCAGCCCAGCAACCTCGTTCGCAAGCGCCGCCACGGTTTTCGCGCGCGGATGGCGACCGTCGCGGGGCGCCGCGTGATTGCCGCTCGGAGGGCAAAGGGCCGCAAGCGACTCTCCGCCTGAGGCGGCGAGCTGGCCTTGCTCGACCGCGGCGGTCGGGAATTTCGTGGCCGGCAGACTTGCAACACTTAAGCTTCGGGCCGATTTCCTGCGCGCCGCGGCGGATCGACACAAAGCGGTCATGCCCGGCTTGGTCTTGCAGGTTACGCAGCAGCCGCCGGATCTGGAAGGCGGTCCGATGCTGCGGGTGGGGTTCACCGCTAGCCGCAAAGTTGGCAACGCGGTGATCCGCAATCGGGCCAAACGACGGTTGCGTGCGGCGGCCGCGCAGATTTTGCCGGTTCAGGGGAGCCCAGGTACTGATTACGTGCTGATCGCGCGGGCGGCGACGGCAGCGCGCCCTTACGCGGCGCTCGTTGCCGATCTCGCCGCAGCGCTCCGCAGGGTTGAGCGCAGCCGAGCGGGACACCGGCCCGAGCGTCGCGCGGAAGGAGCACGATGAGACCGCAATACCGTGGCAAGTTTTTGAGTGCGGGCTTGCGCGCAGCAGTTCGCGCCTACCAACTTATCGTTTCGCCGCTGCTGCCTCCCTCCTGCCGCTTTCTGCCGAGTTGCTCGGATTACGCGATCGAAGCGCTCGAACGGCACGGCGCGCTTCGCGGCGGCGGCCTCGCGCTGTGCCGGCTCGCGCGTTGCCATCCGTGGGGCGGCAGCGGCTATGATCCAGTGCCCCGACGCAAACCGGCCGACAGACCCGTCGACTGCCGGCATGTCGGCGTCGCAAACTGAAGCTGACTGGGCTAGACCGAAATGGAACAGCGCAACCTCCTGATTGCGATCGCGCTGTCGGTCGGCATCCTGATTGCGTTCCAATTCGTGTTCGAGCGGCTGCGTCCACCGCCAGTGCCGCATGTAGGAACCACTGCCACCACGCCCGCTACCCAATCGGCAGCCCCGGGCACCGCCGCGCCTGGCGTCTCCGCCCCCAAAGCGGTCGCGGCCAGCGCCGCCGAGTCCCGGGCGGCGGCGATCGCCAGCCAACCGCACGTCAAGATCGACACACCGCGGCTGCACGGCTCGATCGCGCTGTTAGGCGCGCGGTTCGATGATCTCACACTCGCGACCTATCATGAGACCGTCGACCCAAAGAGCCCAGAGGTCGTTCTGCTGTCACCGCCTGGGACCACGAGCCCCTATCTCGCCGAATTCGGCTGGGTTGCGGCCAAGCCCGGGCAGGTCAAAGTTCCGGGACCCGAAACTTTGTGGAAAGCCTCGGGCGGGCCGCTGACCCCGTCGAACCCGATGACTTTGACATGGGACAATGGCCAGGGACTTATCTTCACGCGCACGATCTCAGTCGACCCTTATTACATGTTCACGGTGCGCGACTCGGTTAACAACAACGGCACCGCCCCGGCCGAGCTGCTGTCCTACGGCCTTGTCAGTCGCACCGGCACGCCGCCAGTTGCCGGCTATTATATTCTGTTCGAAGGCCTGATCGGTTACCTCGAAGGATCACTACAGGAGGTCAAATATTCCGCGTTGAGTCCCGGCAAACCGCACGACTTCTCGTCCACCGGCGGCTGGCTTGGTTTCACCGACAAGTACTGGCTGACCTCGCTGATTCCGCCGCAAGACGAGAGGGTCGAGGCTCGCTTCACGCATACGCTCGAAGGCGGCGTCGAGCGCTATCAAACCGACTATCTCGGACCCAAAATGACGGTAGAGCCCAATGGGACGGCGGCGATCTCGACTCGCTTTTTCGCCGGGGCCAAGGAACTCAACCTGCTCGAAGCCTATAGCGCCTCCGGGATCCCGCTATTCGAATATTCCATAGATTTTGGCTGGTTTTGGTTCTTGACCAAGCCGATCTTTCGAATTCTACTTATCTTCGAACGGGTGCTTGGCAACTTTGGCTTGGCGATCCTGCTGTTCACCTTCTGCGTCAAACTGCTCTTCTTCCCGCTCGCCAACAAATCCTATCAGGCGATGAGCAAGATGAAGCTGCTGCAGCCCGAGATCCAGAAATTGCGGGAGCGGTTCCCGGATGACAAGGCGCGCCAGCAACAAGAGATGATGGCGCTCTACAAGCGCGTCGGCGCAAACCCGCTAGCCGGCTGCCTGCCTATCGTAATCCAGATTCCAGTGTTTTTCTCGCTCTACAAGGTCTTGTTCGTCACGATCGAGATGCGCCACGCTCCATTCTTCGGCTGGATCCGTGATTTGTCGGCGCCCGACCCGACTTCCTTCGCCAACCTCTTTGGCCTGTTGCCGTTCACACCCTCCGCCGTGCCGATGATCGGTTCTTTTCTGATGATCGGCGCTTGGCCGCTGATCATGGGCCTGACGATGTTTCTGCAGCAAAAGCTCAACCCGCAGCCGGTCGATCCGATGCAGGCACGGATGTTTATGCTGCTGCCGATCGTCTTTACCTACATGCTGTCGCACTTCCCGGCGGGGCTCGTGATCTACTGGGCATGGAACAACACACTAAGTATTGCCCAGCAATGGGCGATCATGCGCCGCGCGGGGGCGGCCTGAGCACAGTGCCACGGATGGCAGGAGACGGCGCCGCGGATCTGTTCCCCCCGCGTCTACTCGACGTGGATCTGCTCACGGCGGGAGGGCGGCTGTTCGCGCGTGAAGCTCGCTTTGTCGCCGGGGCCGCCGAACCCGCGGCGTTGCCGCCTGAGATCTTGCCCGAAATCGCCTTCGCCGGCCGATCCAATGTGGGCAAATCGAGCCTCGTCAACGCCTTGACCGGGAGGCGCGTGCTGGCGCGCACTTCGAACACGCCCGGGCGCACGCAGCAAATCAATTTCTTCGATCTCGGCGGCGCGCTGATGCTGGTAGACCTACCGGGGTATGGATACGCCGAAGCATCGAAAGCTGCGGTCAAGCGCTGGACAGGGTTGGTGCGTCGCTATCTGCAGACTCGCTCAGCATTACGGCGTGTTTGTCTGTTGATCGACGCCCGCCACGGCATCAAGGAAGTCGACCGACCGCTGCTCGACATGCTTGATCGTGCCGGTGTCTCCTATCAGATCGTGTTGACCAAGACCGATAAGCTGGGCCCGACGGTACTTGCCGAGGCTGCCGAACGGGTCGCAGCCGAACTCGCCACCCACACCGCCGCGCATCCCGAGATCCAGCTGACCAGCGCCGAGGAGCGCCGCGGCATCGCCGCGTTGCGCGCGACGCTCGCCGACCTAGCGATCGCCCCATCGGAAGCTCCTGCCTTGGCGGCGTCTCAACAAAGACTTTAGAGTGCCCCCGCGATGAGCCCCACCGCCAATCCCTCGTCATCCTCCGACTGCGCCAACGCCGACCCCGCGGCTCAAGGCCGCGGTGTTGGCCGAGGCGCTGCCTTATATGCGCCGCTACGCCGGCCATACAGTGGTCGTCAAATACGGCGGCCACGCGATGGGCGAAGGCGGCGATTCATTCGCCCGCGACGTTGTGCTGTTGCGGCAGGTCGGTATCAATCCGATCGTGGTACACGGCGGCGGGCCGCAGATCGGCCATATGCTGGAGCGTCTCGGCATCGAAAGCCGCTTTGTCGACGGGCTCAGGGTCACCGACCGCGAGACGATGGAAGTGGTCGAAATGGTCCTTGCCGGCACGATCAACAAACAGTTGGTGGCAGCGATCAACGCCGAGGGCGGTTGCGCGATCGGATTGACCGGCAAGGACGGCGGGCTGATTTCGGCGAAAAAGGCCGTCCGCACGCGGGTGGAAGGAGGCGCCAGGATCGAGATCGATCTCGGCTTTGTCGGCGAGCCCGAGCATGTGGCGGCCAGGGTACTCGACACCTTCAGGCAATCGGACATCATCCCGGTGATCGCTCCGATCGGCGTCGGGGTTGCCGGCGAGACCTACAACATCAACGCCGACACGGTGTCGGGGGCGGTCGCCGCTGCGGTCAAAGCAACTCGGCTGTTGTTGCTGACCGATGTCGCGGGCGTGCTCGACGGCGACAAACGGCTATTGTCGGAGATCACCGCCGGCTCCGCGCGGCGGATGATCTCCGATGGCATCATTTCCGGCGGCATGATCCCCAAAGTCGAGACCTGCCTCGACGCCGTCGATGGCGGGGTTGAGGCGGCGGTGATCCTCGACGGGCGCGTACCGCATGCGCTCCTGCTCGAGCTGTTCACCGATGCGGGGCCGGGTACCCTGATCCGGGGCGGCTAGGACGCCGCGATGCCTGCCGTCGGCGGCCGAGCGCTCGACGAGATCGAGACCTGGATTTTCGATCTCGACAACACGCTCTACCCCGCCTCCTGCCGGCTGTTCGATCAGATCCATGCGCGAATGCAAGGCTTTATCGCCAAGCGGCTAGGGCTGTCGCCGGAAGCGGCGCTCGTGGTGCAGAAAACCTATTTCCGCGAGCACGGGACGACGATGCGTGGGCTGATGACCGTCGACCGGGTCGATCCCCACGAATTCCTCGCTTATGTTCACGATGTCGACCTCGCCTGCGTGCCGGCCGACCCGGTGCTGGCCGCGGCATTGGCCGCCCTTCCCGGCCGCAAAATCGTGCACACCAACGGCTCGGTGCGCCACGCCGAGCGACTGCTCGATCACCTCGGCATTAGCCAATCATTCTGCGGTATCGTCGACATCGCCGCCGCCGGGTTTGAGCCCAAGCCGGCGCTCCCCGGCTACCATGAGCTGCTGCGGCGTTACGAGGTCGGTCCGCAGACCGCGCTGATGGTGGAAGATATGGCCAAGAACCTGGTCCCTGCCGCCGCCCTCGGCATGACCACGGCCTGGGTGCGCGGCACCGTCGACTGGGCCGCTGCCGGGGCCGATGGCGGCCACGTTCACCACATCGTCGACGATCTCGGCGGCTTTCTCGCGTCCGCGGCATCGCTCGACCGCAGTTGCGCGTGAGGCATTCGTGGTGTCCGTCGCAGACACAATCCGCAGCAAGCTGACCGACCGGTTCACGCCGGCGAGGCTAGAAGTCATCGACGAATTCGCATCGGCATGCCGGACATGCCGGAGCGCGGCCCGAGGGCGAGACCCATTTCACCGTGACGATCGTCTCCGCGGGATTTGCCGGCTTAAGCCGAGTGGCTCGGCAGCGCCTCGTCTATCAGACCCTCGCCGAAGAACTCGCTACCCGCGTCCACGCACTGTCACTGACGACGCTGACGCCCGCGGAAGATCGCCACAGGTAGAGAGAGGCTCACGGTCACGCCGCCGCGCTAAGGAAATCGCGCAGTTCGGCGGTGGGAGCGTTTTTCATGACAAAGGCATCGCCGATGTGGCGGGGTAGGATCAGGGCGATCCGGCCGTCGTGGACCTTTTTGTCTTTGCCCATATGCGCAAGGAGACGCTCCGCCGAGATGCCGGAGAGCCCGACATCGGCGAGCCGCGTCGGCAGCCCAGTCGCCGCGAAATGGTGACGCACGCGCTCACCCTCCGCCGCCGGGACGAGTCCGAGCCGCGCGGCGAAATCGAAGGCCAGCACCATGCCCAACGCTACGGCTTCTCCGTGTAGCAGCCGGCTGCTGAACCCGGTTTCGGTTTCGAGGGCGTGTCCGAAAGTGTGGCCGAAATTCAGCAACGCGCGCTCACCCTCCTCGCGCTCGTCGACGGCGACAATCGCCGCCTTCATTCGGCAGCTCGTCATGACCGCCTGTCTGACGGGTTCCGGCTCCAGCGCGCATAGGGCGTTGCCCTGGCGTTCGCACCACGCGAAGAATTCGGCGTCGCGGATCAGGCCATATTTGACAATCTCGGCATAGCCGGCGAGGAGCTCGCGGCGGGGCAAGGTCGACAAGGCTCCGGTATCGGCGAGAACCAGACGCGGCTGGTAAAAGGCGCCGATCAGGTTCTTGCCCATCTGAGTGTTGATCCCGGTTTTGCCCCCGACCGAGCTATCGACCTGGGCCAGCAAGGTTGTCGGGATCTGCGCAAAGTCGATCCCGCGCAACAAGGTGGCCGCGGCAAACCCGGTCATGTCGCCGACGACACCGCCGCCCAACGCCACCAGCATCGAACCGCGCTCGATGCCGCAGGAGAGGATCTCCTCGACGAGACGCCCGAAATGGTCGAGGTCTTTGGTCTCCTCGCCGGGCGGCAGGACAACCGTGTGGTGTGTGATCCCGGCTTCCGCGAGGCTGTCGCGCAACGGCGCCAGGTAATGCCGGGCGACGGTCTCGTCGGTGACCACGACCGCCTGCCGGCGGCGCATCAGCGGCAGGATTTCCCGGCCGGCTTGCTCGACCAGACCCGGCCCGACGACGATATCATAGGCGCGCTCGCCCAACGCCACGCGCAGGCGCTCGGATGCAGTTTGGGAGGTCATCGTCATCCTTCGCTATTGGTATCGGGCGGTGTCATCGTGCACGGGCAGGCCGCGAGCGCCGCAATCGCCCGATTGACCGTCGCTTCGGGCGAACCGTCGCCGCTGTCGACGGTCACCTCGGCCTTCGCATAGATCGGATGCCGCCGCTCGATCAGTTCGCCCAGGATCGCGCGCGGGTCGCCCGCTTTCAGCAGGGGCCGGTCGGCGCGGCGCGACACCCGCTGGACCAGCACGTCGAGATCGGCGCGCAGCCACAGCGACACACTACGCCGCGCGATTACTGCGCGGGTCATCGGATCCATGAACGCGCCGCCGCCGGTCGCCAGCACATGGACCGGTCCGGCGAGCAGCCGGGCGATGACCCGGCGCTCGCCGTCGCGAAACGCCTGCTCGCCGCGATTGGCGAATATCTCCTCGATGGTCTCGCCGGCAGCCGCTTCGATCTCCTGGTCCGAATCGAAAAACGGCAGACCGAGCCGGATTGCGAGTCGGCGGCCGATTTTGGTCTTGCCGGCGCCCATCAGTCCGACGAGGACCACCGTCCGGCACGGGACAAAGCGCCGCACCGCCAAGGTTCGCCGTCCGATTTCGAGCGCGTCAGTCTGCACCCCGATCCTCTCCGCCGACATTGCTCTTTTTCCCGGCGTCCGGGACCCGTACTAGCATATCGTGCTGCCTGGTCGTCAATCGGCGTGGGGCTGGTCCGGCCGGGCAATTCGGCCGAAACTCTCCGGCCAGGGGACATGCGAGCCGCGGCATGGGAAAGCTGACCATCTGGTTCGTCGCCGTCATCGTCTTGGCGGCGCTCGGCGGCGCCGCCTATCTCGCCCTGTGGAACCCGCCTGCGCCCTCGGCGGCGGTCGAAAAGGTATTGCCGGATGCGCGGTTCCCGAAGTAGCCGGCGGAACCTTGCCGGCGGCGGCCGCAGCGCCCGCCTTCTCGAAACATCTCGAAGCGTTCCTCGAAATGTTGACGGCTGAGCGTGGCGCCACGCGCTTGACTGTCGCCGCCTATCGTACCGACCTCGCCGACCTGTCGCGGTTTTTGGCGGCGCGCCGGACCGCCCTCGAAGCCGCGGACGAAGCGGCGCTGCACGCCTATCTGGCGGCGGCGGCGACCGCGCGGCTAGCGCCGCGCAGCCTGGCGCGGCGGCTCTCGGCAATCCGCCAGTTCTACAAGTTTCTGGTCGTCGACGCGGTGCGGCAGGACGATCCGACGGTCGGTCTCGACACGCCGCGGCTCGGCCGTCCGTTGCCGAAGCTGCTGTCGGAAAGCGAGGTCGAAGGTCTGCTCGCGGCAGCGCGCGCCTGGCCCGGCGAGGAGGGAGTGCGCATCCTCTGCCTGATCGAGCTGCTTTATGCGACCGGAATGCGCATCTCGGAACTGCTGACCTTGCCGCTCGCCGCGGCCTTGCGAGACCCGCGCTTTGTGCTGGTGCGCGGCAAGGGCGGTCGCGAGCGGGTCGTGCCGTTGAGCGAACCGGGACGCAAGGCGCTCGCCGATTATCTCGACTTGCCGCGAGCATTTCCTGTCCGAGGAACGGCCGTCGCGCTGGCTGTTCCCGTCGCGCGGCGAGGCCGGGCATCTGACCCGCCAGCGCTGCGGCCAATTACTGAAGCAGCTGGCGCTGAAGGCCGCCCTCGACCCCGCTCGGCTATCGCCGCACGTGCTGCGCCATGCCTTCGCCAGCCATTTGCTCGATCACGGCGCCGATCTGCGCAGCGTCCAACAGATGCTGGGGCATGCCGACATCGCAACGACGCAGATCTACACCCACGTCCTCTCCGACCGGCTGCGCCGGCTGGTGCATACCGCGCACCCGCTCGCGCGGCGCAAATGATGCGCCACTTTCTCGATTTCGAACGTCCGATCGGCGAGCTCGAAGGCAAAATCGAAGAGCTGCGCCACCTGTCGACGACCGGCGAGATCAACATTGCCGACGAGGTCGGACGGCTCGAAGCTAGTGCGGCGCGGCTGTTGCGCCAAACCTATGCTCGGCTGACCCCGTGGCAAAAGGTGCAGGTGGCGCGCCACCCCGAACGGCCGCACGCTCTCGATTACATCGGCGGTCTGATCACCGAATTCTTGCCCCTGGCGGGCGACCGCGCCTTTGCCGAGGATCGGGCGATCGTCGGCGGCCTCGGCCGGTTTCGCGGACGCAGCGTGCTGGTGCTCGGCACCGAGAAAGGCGCCGACACCGAGGCCCGGATCGCTCGCAATTTTGGCATGGCCCGGCCCGAGGGCTACCGCAAGGCGCGGCGGCTGATGCGGCTAGCCGATCGTTTCGATCTGCCGGTGCTGACCTTCGTCGATACCGCCGGCGCCTATCCAGGGGTCGATGCCGAAGCTCGCGGCCAGGCCGAAGCCATCGCCCGAGCGATCGAAACCTGTCTTGATATCAAGGTGCCGCTGGTAGCCGCGATCATCGGCGAAGGCGGCTCGGGCGGGGCGATTGCACTCGCCGCCGGCAACACGGTGCTGATGCTGGAGCACGCGGTCTATTCGGTGATATCTCCCGAAGGTTGCGCCTCGATCCTGTGGCGCGACGGCGAGCACACTCGCGAGGCAGCCGAAGCGCTGCGGCTAACCGCCCGGGATTTGCTGCGTCTGGGAGTAGTCGACCGGATCGTGCCGGAGCCGCTCGGCGGCGCCCACCGCCTGCCGATAGAAGCAGTGGAGCAGTTAGGTCAAGCGATCGACGAGGCATTGCAGCCGCTTTTAGGCCTCGGCGGCGCGGAATTGCGCGCACAACGCCGAGAAAAGTTCCTCGCGATGGGCGGCCATGGGCTGTAATCGACCCGGGATGGGCCTAATTTCGGGGATCATTGACCGCGCCGTGCTCCTCCCCACATCTAGGCCGGCGCGGCGGCCCGAGTCGATCGGGAAGTGTTCTCGCGAGGGACGGGTCAGAGCGCTGCTGCTCTTCGTCGAAGGGCACCGCTTTTCCCGCAGTGGAAGGCCGTCATGGAACCCCAGGAACGAGACCTGCTCACGACTCTGCTGGCGCGGCTGAAAAACACCGCGAATCAGCCCAAGGACCCGGAAGCCGATGCGCTGATCCGCCAGGCGATGACGGAGCAGCCCGACGCGCCCTATTTCCTGACGCAAACCGTGCTAATCCAGGATCTGAGCCTGCACAACGCGCAGAATCAAATCGCCGAGTTGGAAAAACAGCTAACCGACGCACAGCAGCAGGTGGCGCGGCCAGCAGCGACGAGTTTTCTCGGCGGTCTGTTCGGCACGCGCCAGCCGGCTCCGCCGTCGCCTGGCGCCGGCAGCGTCCCTCCGGCCGGCCCCTGGACCCGCGCCCCGCAGGTCGCCGCGGCACCGCCGGCGCAGCCCTGGGGCCAGCCCAATCCGCAGGGCGGCGGCTACGCCCAGCCGGCGGGTGCGGGAGGCGGCTTCATGGGCGGTGGAATGGGCGGTGGTGGCGGGTTTCTGCGCTCGGCGGCCACGACTGCGGCCGGAATTGCTGGCGGCGCCTTGCTGTTCCAGGGGATCGAGTTGCTGTTCGGCCAGCACGCCAGCGCCGGCATCCTCGGCGGCCAGGCGATGACCCCCGGGCTCGGCGAGAGCGTCGTCCAGAATTATTCCGGCGGCGACGTCGGCGGCGGTCAGGGCGGCACCGACACGGCCGACCAGGACTATTCAAGCGCGGGCGGCGGTCAGGACCAGGATTACAGCGGCGGCGACGCTGGCTCGGGCGATCAGGATTACAGCTCCGACCAAGACTTCAGCGGCGGCGGTCAGGACCAGGATTTCAGCGGCGACGATTTTGGCGGGAGCGACAACACCTCCTGCTGAGGATTTTTCGAACGGTTCAGACAACACCCTCGCGGCGGAAAACGGCGATCTCCTCCGGACCGTAGCCGTGCTCACCGAGCACGGCTACGGTATCCGCGCCGAATTCGGGTGGCGGCGTCTCGATGCTGGGGCCGCCATGAGCGAATTTGAACGCGGCCAGCGGCACCCCGAATGGACCGTCGATTCCGGGAGCCGACGCGTGCTGGTGAAACACGCCTCGGGTTTTGAAATGTGGGTCCGCCACCGCTTCAGCCATCGTCCGTACCCGCGCCGCCGGAACGTGCCTTGCCTGTAGATAAACCTCCCACTCGTCCGCGGTTCGCGTCTTGAAGATGTCGGCGAGGACCACGGCCTCGCGGGCACGATCGGCCTCACGCGTCTCGTTGTCGTCCTTGATCATGTCGGGCCGCTCCAACACCTGCCACAGGCGGCGCTGTTGCCCCAGATTGCTGGCGCCGATCATCACAAGTCCGTCCTTAGTCTCGTAGCAGCTGTTGGTGGCGAAAGGCTGCTTGTTGCCATGCGGGCGCGGCTCGGCGCCGGTGCGCATGTAGCCGGTCAGATGCGAACCCATCAGCATCATCGCGACGCCCACCATGGCCAGGTCGATATGCTGACCCTTTCCAGTCCGCTCGCGCTGAAACAGCGCGCTGGCCAGTGCAAAAGCCCCCATCGTGCCGGTCGCGTAATCGACTGCCGGGGCGCCGAACTTGATCGGATTGACCTCCTCGGTGCCGGTCATCGCCATTAAGCCGGAGGTCGCCTGAATGACGTGGTCATAGGCGGTCTGCTCGCGGCGCGGGCCGTCCTGGCCGAAGGCGGAGATCGAGCAATAGATCAGTCGCGGGTTGATCGCACTCATAGCTGCATAGCCGAGCCCCAACGCCTCGAACGCGCCCGGCCGGAAATTTTCCACCAACACGTCGGCAGCGGCGACAAGCCGCTTGAGGATCTCACGGCCCGGTTCGGTCTTGAGATTGAGCGTGATCGAGCGCTTGTTCGAACCCTGGGTCAGGAACGACGTGCCCATGTGCTGGCGGTTCAGGGCACGGTCGGTGCCGCCATCACGGCTCTGGTCGGGATCGTCGGGATGCTCGACTTTGATCACGTCGGCGCCGAGCACGGCGAGCTGATAAGCCGCGAACGGGCCGGCCAATACATGGGTGATGTCGATGATGCGAATGCCCTCGAACGGTCGGGTCATGCCGGACTCCTCAGTCGGATCAACCGGAAACCGGGTAAGCTTAGCTCATCGAGAGCGCCGGGTCGTCGCGCCAAATGAACCAGAAATCTCCGTCGTGCGCGGCGGCGACTGGAACTAGCCCGCCACCCGGCGCAAGCTCGAATGCCGTGTAGCCGAGCCCGCTCAGAAAGGCGAAGGCGTCGTCGAGCCGATCGCCGGCGCGCGCCAGATGCGGCGCCGACAGCTCGATCAGCATATGTGGGCGGAATCGGCGCAACGTATTCTCCGCACCGCGCAGCAGGGAAAGCTCCCAGCCTTCGATATCGGCCTTAATTAAATCGATGCGATCGAGAGCGAGCGCCGCGGCGACCGCGTCGATAGTGGTCACCGCCACCAGCTCCTGCGCGACCGCCGGCCACCGTTCTTGCGGGGTTCCCAAATGCGATAGGCCGAAGCCGTAGCTTCCGCTTCTCTTGAGCGGCACGCTCAAGGTTTCGACCCCGCATACGGCGCCGAGCGCCATCGGCACGACCGCGACATTGGCGAGCCCATGCAGCCATACGACGACGCGCAGGATCGCGCGGGCGTAGCTGCCCGGCTCGAAGGCATAGACCCGGCCCGCCGAGGCGGCATGTGCGAACAGCTTAGTGTATTGGCCGGCATGTGCCCCGACATCGAAGACAACAGCCGCACGCGGCACCAGCCGCGCGATCGTCGAAGCGAGCGCGCGATGGTGCTGCTGCGTCGTGGCCTTGAACAGATGCGCGGCGAAGCTGCCCGACAGCCGCCAGCGGTAGGGATCGAGACGCACGATCGGCCGGCGGCGCGGATCACCGGCCGACACCTCGACCGGCTCGTCCTTGCCGACATCGCCACGCATAAGATGCCTCCCAATTTGGCAAGTGTCAGTCTACTCCCCGCATCGGCCCGGTGAAGGCGCATCACGCGCCAAGCGCACCGCACCGGCTGGTGCTTGCCACCCGGATAGGCGCCGCTATAGTCGCCGCTGCCATCATCAGAAATAACGGGTACGCAGATGCCGCTTCGTTCGCTCGTAGTGCGGATTGCCGTTCTGCTGATATTCCTGCTTGTCTCGGCACCTGTGGGCGCGGCGGTGTTCACCGACTCGGCCGGACGCCGGGTGATGCTGCCGGACCAGGTCGAGCGGATCATGCCGGCCGGACCGGCTTCAGCAGTCTTTGTCTATGTGCTGGTACCGAACAAGCTGATCGGCTGGACGGAGCCACTATCGCGCGCCCATCGGACCTTGTTGCCAGCAAAATTTGCGCGGCTTCCCGTCATCGGACAATTGGGCGGGCCGACCCCGACGGCCACGGCAGCCGATGTGCAGCGGCTGCATCCCGATTTGATCATCGGTTACGGCGTCCTCTCACCGCCGACGGTGATGCTCGCCGATCGCATCCAGCAACAGACCGGAGTTCCCTATATCCTTCTCGACGACAGTATCCAGCAAATGCCCGAGATGCTCCGCGAGGTCGGCCCGATTGTTGGGGCGGGCGATCACGGCCTCGCTGTCGCCAACTATGCCTATCATGCAATCGAAATGCTGCGCGGACAGCTGCTGATCAGCTCTGCCACAGACCGGCCGCTGGTCTATTACGGGCGCGGGAGCGACGGGCTCGAAACCGGTCTCCCCGGCTCCCCGGCCATCAGCGATGTCGACCAGGCGGGCGTTATCAACGTCGCGGCCGGCCTCGGCCGGGGCGGGCTTGTCCGGGTCACGCGGGCGCAGATATTTTCGTGGAACCCGCAGATCATCGTGGCGCAAGAGCGCAGCTTTTACAATGCGCTGTTGCGCGATCCGGAGTGGCGCGGGCTGGCAGCGGTCCGCAGCAAGCGGGTCTATCTGGCGCCGGCCGACCCGTTTGGCTGGATCGACAGCCCGCCCGGCGTCAACCGCGCCATCGGACTGTATTGGCTGTCAAATCTCTTTTATCCGGACCTCTATCAGGAAGATCTGCGCATAAATGCGCGCGAATTCTATCAATTGTATTACGGAGTCGCGCTCAGTGACCGGCAGCTCGAGGCCTTGATCCGGCCGGCGGAAGCCAGTCCCGGTGAAACCAGCCGGTTGGCGAACGTACCGATATTTGGCGCCGAGCCACCGCCGTTGCCGACCCCTCCGCCCGGCGGTTCTTCGATGCCGACCCCGCCCTTCGGCGTGCCGGGCCGCGGCGGCCTGCGCGGCGGGGGAGCAGGCCTGGCGCCGGCACCACAGCCGCCCGGTACGCCCTGAACCGTGGCAGGGCTGATCTGGCGCAGGCTCAGGATTCGGTCGCCCGCACAAAGCACATGATCCCGCGTTGCGGGGTCCAGCATACAATGGCGCGACCCGTCGGATTGTCGGTTCGCTGCAAGATCTTTTCTGGGGGCACAGAGAGCCAGCTCCCGCCGACCAGCGCCTCGTAACGGTCTGCCTTAATCCGGTATTCGGTCGCGCGACAATCCGCCAGCGAACAGCATGAGATCGTCGTGCCGGGCTGCAGTAGGCTGCGGAACCACGGCGCCAGCGTAGGGTCGGCGTTGGGGGGCGGTTGGGCCGCAGCAGCAGTGGCGAGCAGCAGGGCTGAGGCAAATACGACGCGACTAACCGGTCGTGCTCGGATTTGTTCAAAAACCACGGGCATTCTCGAAAGGCCATCCCGGATCCGCGGCCGGTGATCCGCGGTGACGAGCTTAACTCAGACGGGCGGCGGAGCATAAACGGTCTCTGCATCTCTATATAACATCAATATACTGCTATTTTCACACTATTGACATTGGTTTCGTGCCTAATTGTTATAGCGCCGGGGAGCATCGAGCTGGCGGCCAGCCCTGCGCTGGCCCGTAGCCCCGGCCGCATAAGGAGGAAGCAATGGAGTCGCGGCTGTCAGCGCTTTCGGCTTCGTCACCGGTTTCGCCAGGCAGGGCTTGCGGCTGCATCTTTCTGCTTCGCTCGGATCCCGCACACGCGCACCGGCTTGCCCGGCCCGCGCGCGCGGCGCTTGCCGCGGCCGATTCGGTTCTCCATGACGATAACGTCGATCCGAGGATACTGGCCTTGGTCCCGCACGGCGCCTTCGTCGAGCCGGTCGCGTGCGGCACCGATTGCGCACCGGCGCAATCCGCCGCGATCGCCCGCGCGCGCAAACTTGCTTCCGAAGGTTGGCGGGTAGTCTGGCTCGTATCCGACGATGATCGGCTCCCCCGGCGGCTCTCGCAGCTGGCGGCGCCATCCATGTTTGCTCGGATAGTCTGCGCCCACGAGCCGCAGCCTGCTATGGCCGATGGACGCGGCCCGCAGCCCTTGGCGACCGCGTTCAACGGCCTCGCCGGGTAGTTCCGGCGCTTATCCGGCGCGCAGTAGGCGCAATACCCGGTCAAGCTGATCGAGGCTCGCGTAATGCAAGGTTAGAGAGCCGCCACGAGCTTTCGGCTCGATGGTGACGCGCAGTCCGAGATGGGCGCCGAGGTCGCGCTCGAGGGCGACCGTATCGGCGTCGCGAACGCGCGGGCGACGCCCTTGCGTTGGTTGTGCGCGGCGCTGCACGAGGCGCTCGGTGGCCCGAACATTGAGCCCGCGGCGTACAACCTCTTCGGCGAGTGCGCCGGGGTCGACGGCGGCCAGGAGCGCACGCGCATGGCCCGCCGACAGCTCGCCCTCGTCGAGCCGGTGGCGCACCGGGGCCGGCAACGAAAGCAGTCGCACCGTGTTGGCGATGTGGCTGCGGCTTTTGCCGACGGCTTCGGCGAGGCTCGCCTGGGTGCGGCCGAACTCCGCGATCAGCCGGCTGTAGGCTTCGGCTTCTTCGAGCGGTGACAGATCTTCGCGCTGAAGGTTCTCGACAAGCGCGATCTCGAGCACTTCGTGATCGGAGAGCGCGCGGACGATGACGGGTACTTCATGGAGCCCGACGCGCTGCGCAGCGCGCCAGCGGCGCTCGCCGGCGACCAGTTCGAAGGCGGCATCGTCCTCGACGATAGCCCGCACCAGCAAGGGCTGCAGCACGCCCTTTTCGCGGATCGACTGGGCGAGCGCCTCGAGCTCGGCCTCGCCAAAGCGTCGGCGCGGCTGCAAACTCCCGGGCCGGATCAGCTCGATCGGAACGCGCCGTTGAGCGCCTAGGTCTGGTGTCGCATCGGTCTCCGTCTCGCCGAACAAGGCGGCGAGGCCGCGGCCGAGCGGGCGCCGCTTGATCCGCTCGCTCATTGCGGCATGCCGAGCGCGGCGCGGCGTAACAATTCGGCAGCGAGCTGGATGTAGGCCTGGGCGCCAGCGCAGCGATGGTCGTAGATCAGCACCGGCTTGCCGTGCGATGGCGCCTCGGAAACCCGCACATTGCGCGGGATCACCGTGTCGAACACCTTGGCGCCGAGATGCTCCCGCACGTCGAGAGCGACGAGATCGCACAGATTATTGCGCCGGTCATACATCGTCAGCACCACGCCTTGCAGTTCGAGGCGCGGGTTCAAGGCCCGCTGCACTCGTTCGATCGTGCGCATCAGCTGGCTCAACCCTTCGAGCGCATAAAATTCGCACTGCATCGGCACCAGCGCCCGATCGGCGGCAACGAGGGCGTTGATCGTCAGCAGATTCAGCGATGGCGGACAATCGATCAGCACGTCGTCATAGTCGCGCACCCGGCTGCGAATCGCCCGGCTCAGCAAGAACTCACGGCGCTCGCGGGTCATTAACTCGAACTCGACGCCGCTCAGATCGTCCGAGGCCGGGATGATCGACAGACCCGGAATCTCGGTTCCGAGAACGGCGTCGGCCAGTTCGGCCTCGCCGAGGATCAGCTCGTAGCTGGTCACCCGGCGTGCCCGGCGGGGAACGCCGAGCCCGGTGCTGGCGTTCCCCTGAGGGTCGAGATCGATGACCAGAACGCGGTGGCCTGCTGCAGCCAGTGCCGTCGCCAGATTGATTGCGGTCGTGGTTTTGCCGACTCCGCCCTTCTGATTGGCGACGGCGACTATCCGGGCGCGATATGCAACCGGACGCGACTCCGGCCCGGCCTCAACCGTCGTGAGGCTCACGGACAACCTGATGCAAGCGCAGAACGACCCCCCGCGGATCGGCAATGCTGTTGTGCAGTGCCACGGTCATTGTCCAGCGTTTGCGCGCGAGGGTCAATTCCTCCGCAGCCCGCTCGCCCTTGGGAAACAGGCAGACCGTGTCGGCACCCAGAAACGGCTGGGCGAGATCGAGCAGCCGGTCGAGCGGCGCCAATGCCCGCGCGGTCACGACATCGACCGAGTGCGGCGGCACGGCGGCGACGCGGCAGGGGCGGATCGTCA
Source organism: uncultured Alphaproteobacteria bacterium (assembly GCA_963845735.1). Taxonomy (GTDB): domain Bacteria; phylum Pseudomonadota; class Alphaproteobacteria; order ATCC43930; family CGMCC-115725; genus AP-15. Next base: position 406,488 of record CAWJTR010000009.1, read on the forward strand.
CAGACGCCTCGGCGATGCGCGCGGCCTCGCGCAGAAACGCCGCTTTGCGCGAATCCGCCTCGACCAGCTCGACCCCGGCTACGCCGAGAATCGCCAGCACCAGACCCGGAAACCCGGCGCCGCTGCCGAGATCGATCAGGCTCTGCGTACCATCAGGTACGAAGCGGCCGCAGCTGCGCCGAATCGAGAAAGTGGCGCCGCCACAGATCGGCGATCGTGTCGCGCCCGACGAGATTGATCCGCGCCGACCATCGGGTCAGCAATTCCGCATAGGCCTCGAGGCGGGCCAGTGTTTCACGTGAAACCGGAAAGATCTCGGCGAAGCCCTGCGCGCTCAGCGGCGGCGGGTCGTCATGCCGCACGCCGCCTCACATGCTTCAACAGCGCGACCAGCGCCGCCGGGGTCACTCCCGAAATCCGCGCCGCTGCGCCCAAGGTCGCCGGCCGGGCGACCGCGAGCTTGTCGCAGATCTCGCGCGACAGGCTGCCGATCGTCGCGTAGTCGAGATCCGCCGGCAGCAGCAGCGACTCGTCGCGGCGGAACGCGGCGATGTCGCGCTCCTGGCGCTCGAGATAGCCGGCATAACGCGCATCAATCTCGACCTGCTCGGCGATCTCCGGCGTCAGTCCAGCGAGATCGGGCCAGATCGCCGCCAGCCTCGCGAGGTCGATCCCGGGGTAGGCGAGCAATTCCGCGGCGCTGCGGGAGATGCCGTCCTCGTTGACCGCGATCCCGTGGCGCTTCAGGGCCGGCGGCGTCATCCGCAGCCGGGCAAGCCGAAGGCGGGCCTCGCCAAGCGCCGCCATCTTTGCCGCAAATTTCTCGGCGCGTCCGGCGGTGACACAGCCGAGGCGCACCCCGATCGGGGTCAGCCGCTGATCGGCGTTGTCGGCGCGGAGGACCAGCCGGTACTCGGCGCGCGAGGTGAACATCCGGTACGGCTCGCTGGCGCCGCGGGTGACGAGGTCGTCGATCAGCACGCCGATATAGGCGTCGGCGCGGTCGAGCACGAGCGGCTCCGCGCCTGACGCCGCGAGCGCCGCGTTGAGCCCGGCGATCACCCCTTGCGCCGCCGCCTCCTCATAGCCGGTCGTGCCGTTGATCTGGCCGGCGAAATAGAGGCCGGGAACCCGCCGGGTCTCCAGGCTCGGATACAGCTCGCGCGGATCGACGAAATCATACTCGATCGCGTAACCGGGCCGCCGCATCACCGCGTGTTCGAGCCCGGGGATGGTTTGCAGCATCGCCTCCTGCACGTCGCGCGGCAATGAGGTCGAGATGCCGTTCGGGTAAATCGTGTCGTCGTCTAGCCCTTCCGGCTCGAGAAAGATCTGGTGCCGCTGGCGATCGGCAAAGCGCACGATCTTGTCCTCGATCGAAGGGCAATAGCGCGGCCCGATGCCGGTGATGTCGCCCGAATACATCGGCGAGCGCTCGAGATTGGCGCGGATCAACGCGTGCGTCGCCGGGGTCGTCGTCGTGATGTGGCAGGCGATTTGCGGCGTCGTGATCCGCTCGGTCATGAACGAAAACGGCGGCGGTGGGTCATCGCCCGGCTGGCGGTCGAGCCCGGCCCAGTCGATCGTTTTCCCATCGAGCCGGGGCGGGGTGCCGGTCTTGAGCCGGCCGAGGGCGAAGCCGGCGCGGGCGAGGGTCTGCGCCAGCCCGCGCGATGGCGCTTCGCCGACCCTTCCAGCCGGGATCTTTTCCTCGCCGATATGGATCAGGCCATTGAGAAAGGTGCCGGTGGTCAACACCACCCGGCCCGCCGCGATCTCACGGCCGTCGCCGAGCATAACCCCGCAAACTCGCCCGTCGCGGTCGAGCGACAGATCCTCGGCCGCGCCCTCGGCGATGTCGAGGCCGGCGGTTTCGGCCAGCAATTCGCTGACCGCCCGGCGATAGAGCTTGCGGTCGGCCTGGGCGCGCGGCCCGCGCACCGCCGCGTCCCTTGCTGCGGTTCAGAATGCGGAACTGGATGCCGGCGCGGTCGATCGCGCGACCCATGACGCCGTCAAGCGCATCGATCTCGCGCACCAAATGCCCCTTGCCGAGCCCCCCGATCGCCGGATTGCACGACATCTCGCCGATCGTCGCCCGCTTGTGGGTCAGCAATAAGGCGCGCGCTCCCAGCCGTGCCGCCGCAGCGGCCGCTTCGCACCCCGCATGCCCGCCGCCAATCACGACGACGTCGTAACGCCCGAAAACCTTGTTCATGGCCGCGGAATGTATGGTGACCACTTAACCCTGTCGAGGTTTCACGTGAGTAAGATGGGCTGAGCGTCAGCGAAGCCCATCGCGGTTTTGCGGCACGATAGGGTGTCGCCCGGCTTTCTCCGGGCTCAACCCATCCTACGACGACGGCCTGTCAAGCTGCAGGATCATCGATAATGCTCGTCGCGGCTCCCCGGATCAACGTAGGGCCGGGCGAACCCGTCCATCGCCGCGGGACTGTAGTCTCCGTTGATGAAGCGCCAGGCGCGCCAGATCACGAACGCTATGAACAGGAATGCCAAACCGAAAGGGATGCGCAGCCACCCGCCCTGCATCGGCCCGACGCCGCAAAACGCCAGGATCGCGAACAGCAGAGCGAAGGCCGTCCAAAACATTCTGAAGAACATGGCCGCCTCCTGTGCAGAGCTAATCTCTTGCACCTCCATCGGCAAGCCCGCTGCGTAGCCGCGTAGGATGGACTGAGCCATTGCGAAGCCCATTACGCTGGGCTCTCCGTTCTGCAGACACGATGAACCTCGGCCCCAACCCTCTCCGTGCAAGCGGGCCGGAGAGCGAAACTCGCGGGTCACTTGCCGATGCAGAAGTCGCGGAAGATCACGTCGAGCAGGTCTTCGACATCGACCGTGCCGGTGATCCGGCCGAGGCTGCGCAATGCCAAGCGAAGGTCTTCAGCCCGCAACTCCGGCAGGGTCGCCTCGCGGGCTCGGCGCAGCGATATTGCGGCCTCTTCGAGTGACTGGCGATGGCGGGCGCGGGTCAGAACCGGGGCCTCGATCCGATAGGCTTGGGCGATCCGATCGGATAGAGCTGCCAGCAGTGCGTCGAGGCCTGCGCCGGTCAGAGCCGAGACTGGGATCGCCGCTCCCACGCTTCCGGTTGGCACGGGCATTTCCTCTCCTGCTATCGGAGGGAAAAAAGGGTCTGTCGACAACGACAACCTGCTGTCGTCATGGCCGGGCTTGTCCCGGCTATCCACGCCTTCCTCGCGCCGCCCCAGATCACCCGTCGCCCCGTGGATGCCCGGATCAAGTCCGGGCATGACGGTTTTGGGTGGCGCGTACCTCACCCTGAAACCTGTCCCGTTCTCCCGCTCCGGTCCAGCCACGGGCGAAGTAGAGTAAGCTGAAACCTGCACCAACAGGTCGATCTTGTTGGCGACGAGGATCGTGTCAGGGCCGGGCCACGCAGCGGCGCCGGTGGCTTCGGCGGGGTGCCGCGCGTCGAATATGAAAAGCCGGATCTCGGCTCGCTCGGCGCGGCATAAGGCACGGCGCCGCCCTTCCTGTTCGATCGCATCGTCGCTATCGCGTAATCCCGCCGTGTCGGCGAGTACGACCGGATAGCCGTTGAGATCGATCGCTACCTCGACGATGTCGCGAGTGGTGCCGGCAGTCGGCGAAGTGATCGCCGCCTCGCGCCGGGCGATCCGGTTCAGCAGGCTCGACTTGCCGGCGTTGGGAGGGCCGATGATTGCGACGCTGATGCCGTCGCGCAGCCTCTCGCCGCGATGGCCGTCGGCGAGATGCCGGTCGATTTCGGCGGCGAGCTCGCCCGTCTCAACGCAGATGCGGTCTTCGATTTCCGGCGGCAGATCTTCGTCGGGGAAATCAATTGCGGCTTCGAGATGGGCGAGGATATGGGTCAGACGGCGCGACCAGTCGTGATAAAGGCCGCCGAGCGCGCCGTCGAGCTGGCGCAACGCCTGGCGGCGCTGAGCTTCGGTCTCGGCCGCAGCCAAGTCGGCGACCGCCTCGGCCTGAGTGAGGTCGAGCTTGCCGTTCAGAAACGCGCGACGGGTGAACTCCCCGGGCTCAGCGAGGCGCAGCCCGAGCCGGCTCAGTACCTCGATGAATGCAGCGAGCACGGCACGGCTGCCGTGCACGTGAAACTCGGCGACATCCTCGCCGGTGGCGCTGTTCGGCGCCGGGAACCACAGCACCAATCCGTCGTCTAGCAGCTCGCCGTTCGCCGGGTTGACGAACCGCCTGCGCCGGACCGATCGCGGCGGTGGTAAATCGCCCGCGACCAGGGAGAGGACTCGCGCGGCGTCGGTTCCCGATAGGCGCAAGATGGCGATGGCAGCGCGGCCTGCCGCCGTCGCCGGGGCGAAAATAGTGTCTGTCGTGAACTCGGCAGCCGTCAGTGCTTTGGCGGCAGCTGGTCCGGCCGCAGCATCAGCCGATCGACCCGGCCGCCTTCGACCAAATGCTTCTGGATGATCTCGTCGACATCCGCGGTGGTTTCGTAGCGGTACCAAGTTCCCTCGGGGTAGATGACCATATTCGGGCCAAATTCGCAGCGGTCTAGACAGCCGGCGGCGTTGACGCGAATGTTCTCGACGCCGGCGGTGCGTGCTTTCTCGCGCATATAGCCGCGCACCTTATCGAAACCCCCGGCCGCTTCGGCCCGAGCCATGCAGCAGCCACGCGGATGACCGTCCGGCCGCACATTGTTGCACATGAAAATATGGCGCGTGTAGAAGAGCCGCGGATCTCCGGGTGCGTCTGCCATTTGTCGTTTCTCCGGTTTGGATAGCGCGCGGCGGAGTGAATGATGCAGACCGCCGTGGTGAGAGTAGAGTGCCGAACCTAACCCGTCGCGGCACAGAGGGCAAATGCATCCGCTGCCCTAGCCCCGACTATCTGCATCGCAGGAGCCGCAATGGAGCGCAACCGCCTCGGCGAGGAAACGAGCCCCTATCTTCTCCAGCACCGCGACAATCCTGTTCACTGGCAAGCTTGGAGCGAAGCCACACTCGCCGCCGCCAAAGCGGCCGGCAAGCCTATCCTGCTATCGGTCGGCTACGCGGCCTGTCATTGGTGCCATGTCATGGCGCGGGAGAGCTTCGAAGCCCCTGAGATCGCGGCGACGATGAACCGGCTGTTCGTCAACATCAAAGTCGACCGCGAGGAGCGGCCCGACCTCGACCAGATCTATCAGCACGCGCTAGCGTTGATGGGTGAGCAGGGCGGCTGGCCGCTGACGATGTTCTTGACCCCTGACGGCGAGCCGTTCTGGGGCGGGACCTATTTCCCGCCCGATCAACGCTGGGGACGCCCCGGATTTCCGCAAGTGCTCGAGGCGATCAGCGAGGCCTACGCCAGCAAACGCGATGATGTGGCGAAAAATGTGGTCATCTTGCGCGAGGCGCTGCAGCGGCTGGGCCAGCCGCAGCAAGGTGGCGCCATCCTGCGCCAACAGCTCGACCCTATCGCCGAGCGGCTGTTGCGTGAGATCGACCAGATCCATGGCGGCATTGGCACCGCACCAAAGTTCCCGCAATGCGCGATACTCGAATTGTTTTGGCGGGCCTGGAAACGTACCCACAGCACACCCTACCGCGACGCCGTAACAAAGGCTCTCGACGCGATGTGCCAGGGCGGCATCTATGACCATCTGGGCGGCGGCTTCGCCCGCTATTCGACCGATGCGCGCTGGCTGGCGCCGCATTTCGAAAAGATGCTCTACGACAACTCCGAGTTGATCGATCTGTTGACCCTGGTGTGGCAGGAGACCAAGAGCCCGCTCTATCGACAGCGGATCGACGAAACGGTGGGCTGGGTCGCCCGCGAGATGCGGACGCCGGGGGGCGGTTTCGCGAGCAGTCTGGACGCCGACAGCGAGCACGAAGAGGGCAAATTCTACGTCTGGTCAGAGGCTGAGATCGATGCGGTGTTGGGCGACCGCGCGCCTCTATTCAAGGGTTTTTACGACGTAACGCCGGCGGGCAATTGGGAGGGTCACACGATTCTCAACCGGATAAACGCACCGGTGATGGCAAATCCCGAGACCGAACGCGAACTCACTCTATGCCGAGACCTACTGCTCCGGGCACGCGGGGCGCGGGTGCGGCCCGGCTGGGACGACAAGGTGCTAGCCGATTGGAACGGGCTGATGATCGCGGCGATGGCCAATGCCGGCCTCGTTTTCAAGCGCCCGGATTGGATCGAAACCGCGCGGGCCGCCTTCGACTTTGTCTGTCAGCAAATGACCGTGTCGAATGCGCGCCTGCTGCACAGCTGGCGAGAAAACCGTGCCCGCCATCCGGCCAGCGTCGACGATTACGCCAAACTCTGCCGCGCCGCGCTGTCGCTTTACGAAGCGACCAACGACGATCGTCTTCTCGTGCAGGTGCGCGATTGGGTGGCGATCCTCGACCGCCACTACTGGGACCCGGTGGGCGGCGGGTATTTCTTTTCGGCCGACGACACCGAGGCGCTGATCGCCCGCGCGAAGACTGCTGCCGATGCGGCTGTCCCCGCCGGCAACGGTACTCTGGTCGGGATGCTGACCAGGCTCGCGATCCTAACCGGCGACGATGCTTATCGCCGCCGCGCCGAAGCGATCGTCGAGACGTTTTCCGGGGAACTCGCGCGCAATTTCTTTCCGCTGGCGACACTGCTCAATAACGCTGAAGTGCTGGCCGAGCCGTTGCAGATCGTGATTGTCGGCGAGCCCGGCGACGCGGCGTTCGACGCCCTGCACCGCGCAGTTTACAGCGCTTCGTTGCCGAACCGGGTGGTTCTTTCGCTGCCGTCAGGCCGCGAGTTGCCGGCCGATCATCCAGCGCATGGCAAGGGTCTCGTAGGCGATCGCGCCGCCGCCTATGTGTGCCTCGGCCCGGTGTGCTCGCTGCCGCTGACCGACCCCGAGAAACTGCTCGCCAACCTTGTCGAATAACACAGACGTTCTGGTATGGCTTTATCCGTGCGGGTCGCGGAGGACCGTTACAGCTGCAGAGGTCCTGCCGCCGAGCGCATTCTCTTGGAACTGGAACGCGCTGATCAAGCCGGTCTATGTTGTACGCTCGAAGCCGGCAGGCAGAAAGCCGCTTTACCGGCTCATCATTGATCTGAAGCGGGAAAGGAAGCGCTATGGTTCACGCGATCCGTTTCGAGCAGGCTGGCGGCCCCGAGGTCTTGTCGTGGCAGGAGGTTGAGGTCGGCAAGCCCGGGCACGGCCAAGTGCGACTGCGCCACACCGCGGTTGGTCTCAATTACATCGACACCTATCAGCGCAGCGGGCTCTACCCGATGCCGATGCCGAGCGGGCTTGGCTCCGAGGCGGCCGGCGTCGTCGAGGAGGTTGGGCCGGGGGTCAGCGGGCTCAAACCCGGCGACCGCGTCGCCTATGCCGGCGGCCCGATCGGGGCTTACGCCGAGGGCCGCGTCATGCCGGCCGACCGCCTCGTCCCGGTTCCCCCCAGCATTACCGACAGCCAAGCCGCGGCGATGATGCTCAAAGGCATGACCGCGTGGTACCTGGTCCGGCGCACCCATCCGGTGAAGCGCGGCGAAACGATCCTGATACATGCCGCAGCGGGAGGAGTCGGGCTGATTGTCTGCCAATGGGCCAAGCATCTCGGCGCCACCGTGATCGGCACCGTCGGCGACGATGACAAGGCCGCACTCGCCAAGAAAAACGGGTGCGACTATCCGGTCAACTATCGCCGCGAGGATTTCGTCGCCAGGGTCGCGGAAATCACCGGCGGCAAAAAGCTGCCGGTCGTCTACGACTTCGGTCGGCAAGGATACTTTCTACAAATCGCTCGATTGCCTGGCGCCGCTTGGACTGATGGCCTCCTTCGGGCAGTCCTCGGGGGCAATCGGTCCGGTTGATATCGGCATTCTCGCCGCCAAAGGCTCGCTGTTCCTGACCCGGCCGACATTGAACACCTACACGGCAAGCCGCGAGGACCTGGCTGACCGCCTCGCGTGAATTGTTCGAGGTGGTCGCAAGCGGCGCGGTCAAGATCGCGGTCAACCAGACCTATCCGCTGCGCGAGGCCGCGCGCGCGCATCGCGACCTGCAAGACCGCAAGACGACCGGCCAGACCGTGCTTACTGTTTAGAGACCAGTAATATCATTCATTCATTGCGAGAAGCATCGCGACGAAGCAATCTCAAGTAGTTAAGTGAGAGCGGGATGAGATTGCTTCGCTTCGCTCTGCAATGATAGACGGTCGAACTAGTCTTACGTATTCATCGCATCGAAGAACTCGGTATTGCTTTTCGATTCCTTGAGCTTATTGATCAGAAACTCCAGTCCGTCAACGGTTCCCATCGGCGTTAGCACCCGCCGCAGCACCCACATCTTCGACAGCACGCCGCGGTCGACCAGCAGCTCTTCCTTGCGGGTGCCGGATTTGGTGATGTCGATCGACGGGAAAGTGCGCTTGTCCGCGACCTTGCGGTCGAGCACGATTTCGGAATTGCCCGTGCCTTTGAACTCTTCGAAGATTACCTCGTCCATTCGCGAGCCGGTGTCGATCAGCGCCGTCGCGATGATGGTCAGCGAGCCGCCCTCCTCGATGTTGCGCGCGGCGCCAAAGAAACGCTTTGGCCGCTGCAGAGCGTTGGCGTCGACGCCACCGGTCAAGACCTTGCCGGAGGATGGAACGACCGTGTTGTAGGCGCGGGCGAGGCGGGTGATCGAATCGAGCAGGATCACGACGTCGCGCTTGTGCTCGACCAGTCGCTTGGCCTTCTCGATCACCATCTCGGCGATCTGGACATGGCGCTGGGCCGGCTCATCAAAGGTCGAGCTAATGACCTCGCCGCGCACGGAGCGGGCCATGTCGGTGACCTCTTCGGGCCGTTCGTCGATCAGCAGCACGATCAGATAGACCTCTGGGTGATTCGCGGCGACTGCGTGGGCGATGTTCTGCAGCATCACCGTCTTGCCGGCGCGCGGCGGCGACACGATGATCGCCCGCTGTCCCTTGCCGAGCGGCGTGATCAGGTCGATGACCCGAGTTGTCACATCCTTGCGAGCCGAATCGTCGAATTCCAGCTGCAGCTTCTCTTCAGGGTAGAGCGGCGTCAGATTGTCGAAGTTGATCCTCTGGCGCAGGCGGTCGGGCTCGTCGAAATTGATCCCGCTCACCTTGAGGAGCGCAAAATACCGCTCACCATCGCGGGGCGAGCGGATCTCGCCCTCGACCGTGTCGCCGGTGCGCAATCCAAAACGCCGCACCTGGCTCGGGCTGACATAGATGTCATCGGGGCCGGGCAGGTAATTGGCTTCCGGAGATCTTAGAAAACCAAACCCGTCAGACAGCACCTCGAGCACGCCGTCCCCGGAAATCGGCACGTCGTTCTCGGCAAGCTGCTTCAGAATAGCGAACAGCATATCCTGCTTGCGCAGCGAGGATGCGTTCTCGATTTCGAGCTCTTCGGCAAATGCCAGCAGCTCGGCTGGTGTTTTTCGTTTGAGTTCCTGGAGATTCATGGAGCTTCGTATCGCGGTGGGGACAAGGCTCGCCCGTCCAGGGCATTCCTGCGGACAGATTCGCAGGCTCTAAGGTCAGGCGAGGGATGGCGGGGAAGACGAGAGAAAGACGGATGCCCGTAGGCCATTCCCCTTAGCCAAGGCAAATAGGCGTGTCAAACCCGATATCAAGATCCCCCGAACTCGTGAAAAAATCAACAACGCCCTTAAAACGGCTTGACCACGACGAGCACGACGATGGCGATCAGCGCCAAAGTCGGAAACTCATTGATCGCTCGAAAAAAGTTGGGCGAGTGCCTGTTGCGATCCACAGCGAAGGCCCCGCGCCAGCACGCCAGCCATGCGTGATAGGCAACCAGCCCAGCAACCAGAACAAGCTTGGCCCAGATCCAGCCTCGATGCCAGTCGACCACATCGGGCGTGGCCGCCAGCATCAGACCGAAGCCCAACGTCGCCAGCATCGCGGGGTTCATGATGCCGCGCAGCAGACGGCGTTCCATAATCTTGAACGTCTCCGACCGATCGGACCCAACCGGCACCATCGCGTGATAAACGAATAGCCGCGGCAGGTAGAGCAGTCCGCTCATCCAGGCGACGACCGAGACGATATGGGCCGACTTGACCCAGGGATAGGCGTCAATCAGCCAACTCTTCACACGCGGCCTCCGGCAACCGCACAGTCTCCGGAGACGGCAGGGCAAGCCACCCGCCGCGAGGTTGAGCCGGCGCCGCGGACGAGATTGGCGAGAGCGGCAATAAACCCGGGCTCGATCCCCACGGTTGCGACTCGATGATAGGCTGGGACGCCGCTGCTTTCAGCAAGATGGCGATAGTCGATGTCAAGCTCGACCAGCGTCTCGGAATGCTCCGAAACAAACGAGATCGGCGCCACCACCAATGGAACACCCTCGCTCCCGGCGCGCCGGATTTCCGCATCGGTCGCCGGGCCGATCCATTCGAGCGGGCCCACTCGACTCTGGTAGCACACCTGCCAATCAAGACCCGGCTGTGCGAGCTTCGCGACAACCGCACGCGCTGTCATTTCGACCTGACCGGGATAGGGATCCCCGGCCTGCACGATCCGTTTTGGCAGGCCATGCGCGGTCAACAGCAGCCGCGGCGCTTTACCGTGGCAGCTGGCTGTGGCCAGCTCTGGCCGAATCAACTCGGCAACGGCGTCGACAAATCCGCTCTCAGCGGGGTAACAGCAGACGATCCGCGTCGACCGGTTGAGCCCCTGCTGCGCCGCTGCTCGCCGCCAGTCGGCAAGCGAGGAAGCCGTCGTCGTGGTCGAGAATTGCGGATAGAGCGGCAGAGAGACGATCTCATCCGGCCCCCATTCGGCGACTGCACGCGCCGCTTCCGAACTCGTCGGATGCCAGTAGCGCATCGCGACGAAGCAGCGATATTGACCGCCAAGAGCCACCTCCAGGGCCCGCGCCTGCGCCTCGGTATTAGCAAGCAGCGGCGATGCTCCACCCAGCCGTGCGTAGATTTCACGCGCTGTCACGGTACGCCTCCGAGCGACGAGCCATGCCAGCGGCAACCGCAACGGCGCTGGCAGGCGGATGATCGCAGGATCCTTGAACAGATTGAATAAGAACGGCTCGACCGCATCGAGCGAATCGGGACCGCCGAGATTCATCAAGATGATCGCCGTGCGCGCCATCTCAGTCGACGGCGACCGGCTCCGCAAGCAGGCGAGCGAGCAAGGCAACATTCTCAGTTGGTGTTTCCGGCAGCACCCCATGACCGAGATTGAACACCCAGGGTCCGCCGGCAAAGGCCCGACATATTTTGCGGACGGCGCGTTCGAGCGCAACGCCGCCGGTCAGGAGCAGGACCGGATCGAGATTGCCTTGCACGATTGCGAGCGGGCGCAGCTGTGCGCAAGCGAACGCTGTGGGCACCATAGTGTCGAGCCCCACCGCATCGACGCCGGTCTCAGCGACATACCGCTCATAGAGCAAGCCTGCGCCACGCGGAAAGCCGATGATCGGACAGTCGGGATGCCGGCTTTTCAACGCGGCGACGATCCCCTTTGTCGTCGCAATGACCCATCGTGCGAACGCCGCTTCGGGCAAAACGCCGGCCCAACTGTCGAACAGCTGAACGATCTCCGCACCCGCTGAAATCTGCGCCGACAGAAGTTCTATCGTGGTTTCGACCAGGATCTCGATCAGCGCCGTAAAGCCTTCGGGGTCCCGATAGGCCCAGGCTTTGACCCTGCGAAAGTCCCGGCTGGTTCCGCCCTCGACCATATAGGTTGCGACTGTCCAAGGCGCGCCCGCGAAACCGATCAGCGCGGTCTCCGAGCCAAGTGCAGAGGTAACCCGCCGTACTGCGTCGAAGACGGGTTCGAGGCGCCCTATAGCGCCTGCATTATCGAGCTGAGCCACTCCGATATTATCGGTGATCGGCTCAAGCACTGGTCCCTCGCCGTCGCGAAAGCCCACGCTCTGACCCAACGCGTAGGGCAGCATTAGAATGTCCGAAAACAAGATCGCAGCGTCCATGTCGTACCGCCGCACCGGTTGCAGGGTCAGCTCTGCGGCCAGGGTCGGGGTCAGGCACAGGGCGATAAAATCCTTGGCCTGCGCCCGGACCTGGCGATACTCAGGCAAATAGCGGCCAGCTTGTCGCATGAGCCACCATGGTGTTGGCGTGACGCTTCTACCAGCCAGCGCGCGCAGCAATGGCTTGGCCTTATCGGATATCATCGTGAATATTCTCCTCTCATTCATATAGGGTTTCTTAGATAGTAGAAAATAGTGGGTGCAGTGGATAACGGGGATTGCAATCTCTCCCGCATTTGTGCACTGAGGAAACAGCCTGATAATGCCTAGCGATGATTCTGTGTGTGAAAGCGATGATTCCCACCATTATCGAGGACTTTTCAGCTACTGTGTCTGAAAGGCAAAATGGGGATAGACGGCTGCAGAGTCCGCATAATCCCCGAGTTTCCGGGCAGCCGCACCACTGTATCCCCAGGTGGGAGAAAAGTGGTGGTGATGAAAGCGGAGCGAGGGCAAAAATCGACACCGTCAACGGATCACCACTTTCTGTGGGCAATTTGCCGATGATTCACACCGCCCTGGGGACGAGCCTGCCGGATCGGGTCGGCTCGCCGTGACCCGGTTTCATCTCCATCTCGTTTCTGACTCCACGGGGGAAACGGTGCATTCGGTGGCTCGCGCCTGCCTCGTTCAATTTGACGATGCGCAGGCTGTCGAGCATGTCTGGAGCATGGTGCGTACGCGCAACCAAATTGACCGGGTTATCGCCGGCGTTGAGGCCAACCCGGGCGTGGTGCTGTTTACCCTGGTCAGCGATCAACTTCGCCAACTGCTGCAGCAAGGTTGCCGCCGGCTTCAACTGCCGGCTATTCCAATCCTTGATCCGGTGATCGGAGCGCTCGCGTCCTACCTTCATCGCGAGAGCCGGGGCGTGCCGGGTAAGCAGCATCTTCTCGACAGCGAGTACTTTGCCCGCATCGACGCGATGACGTTTGCCCTCAACCACGACGATGGGCAGTCGAGCTGGGGGCTCGACGATGCTGATGTCTGTCTTGTTGGCGTGTCGCGCACGTCAAAGACGCCGACCTGCCTCTATCTAGCAAATCGTGGAGTCAAGGCTGCAAACGTGCCGTTCGTCCCCGGCGTACCGCTGCCGCCTGAGCTGATTAATGCCAAACGCCCGCTGATAGTCGGGCTGACCAACGATCCCGAACGGCTGATCCAGCTACGCCGCAATCGGCTCAACATGCTGCATCATGATGAGACCACGGATTACACGGACATCGATGCGGTGCGCGCCGAAGTCCGTGAGGCGCGACGGGTGTTTACGGAACGGCACTGGCAGGTTATCGACGTGACCCGCCGCTCAATCGAAGAGACGGCGGCGGGGATCCTGAAGCTGTTGGCGCGGCGCCATGGCCTTGGAGAATGAGCCACTGATTCTTGCTTTGGCCGGCCCGGTTCGCGCCCGCCTGTTGGCCGATGCTGGGTCGGTGTTCGAGCCGAGTTCACCGATATCGGTGAAGCGCCGCTAAAGCGCGTCTTTCGCGCCAATTTGGGGACGCCGGCAGATTGTGCGGTCGCCCTTTCTGCGCGAATACGCCGCGCTCTTCCAGCTAAGCAAACGGATGAAGATGGCTTCGAGGTCGATCATCGTGATAGTAGCCTCGGCATGAAGATTACCGGAGCGACGCGGCTCACTGGCATCATGGGATGGCCGGTGGCTCATTCGCGTTCGCCCCTGCTGCATGGTTTCTGGCTCGATGAGACTGGTGTCGACGGCGCGTATCTGCCGTTGCCCGTGCGGCCCGAGAACATCGAGCCGGCGTTGCGGGCGCTGCCAATCCTGGGCTTTCGCGGCTGCAATCTGACGATTCCACACAAGCAGGCAGGGCTCAAGGTGGCCGATCGGGTCGATCGGCTGGCCCGGCGGATCGGGGCGGCCAATACCATTGTCGTCGCTGCGGATGGCAGTCTCGAAGCGAGCAACACCGACGCCTATGGGTTTCGCGAAAGCTTGCGCGAGGCTGTGCCGGATTGGAACCCATCGGCGAGGCCGGCTGTGGTGCTTGGCGCGGGCGGTTCGGCGCGGGCGATAGTGGCTTCGCTTATCGACGCCGGGGTCGGCGAGATTCGCCTTGTCAACCGCACGCACAGCCGGGCCGAGGCGGTTGCTGCCGATCTGGCGACTGCCCAGGCGCGAATTTCGGTTCATTCGTGGGGTGAGGCGGTCGCGGTCCAGGATGGCGCCGGGCTGCTGGTCAATACGACGAGCCTCGGGATGAGCGGCGAGCCGCCGCTGGAACTAGATCTCTCATTGCTGCCGCTTTCGGCGCCAGTCGCCGATATCGTCTATGTGCCGCTTGAAACTGGTTTGCTCAGGTCTGCGAGGCAGCATGGCCACCCGGTGGTCGATGGCCTTGGCATGTTGCTGCACCAGGGGCGCCCGGGTTTCGAGGCTTGGTTTGGCGCCAAGGTGCGGGTCAGCCCTGCCCTTCGGAGCGCGATTGTGGCAACCCTGGCGCCGCCGCGGTGATAATCGTCGGGCTTACCGGCTCGATCGGTATGGGCAAGAGCACCGCGGCGGCGATGCTGCGGCGGATGCGGGTGCCGTTGTTCGACGCCGACCAGGCGGTACACCAGTTGTTGGCGCCGGGTGGGGCCGCGGTGGCTCCAGTGGCTGCGGCGTTTCCTAGGGTTCGCAATGCAGCAGGTGGCATCGATCGCCGACTTCTCGGACCACGGGTCTTTGGCAATCCCGAGATGCTCGCCCGATTGGAAAACATCATCCATCCGATGGTGGCCGATTGTGAGAAGAGGTTTCTGGCGCTGGCGCGGGCCCGGCGACAACCGATCGCCGTACTCGATGTGCCCTTGCTGTTTGAGAGCCGCGGAGCGGGGCGTTGCGATTACGTCGTTGTGGTCTCAGCGCCGGCGATGCTGCAGCGGCAGCGGGTGATGCGCCGACCGGGGATGACCGAGGAGCGTTTTGTCGCCATCCTCAAACAGCAGATGCCTGATGCAGAAAAGCGCCGGCGCGCCGATTTCGTCGTGCCGACCGGGCTCGACCGAAAGTCGAGCTTGCGGCGCCTGCGGGCGATTGTCAGAGTTCTGCATCGTGGAAAGCTGCGGCTCGCCGGCAGGGACTGGCGGGTGGCGCACAACCAGCGGCGGCGGGGCCGGTAATGCGCGAAATCGTCTTGGACACCGAAACGACGGGGCTCGACCCCCAGGCCGGCCACCGAATTGTTGAGATCGCCTGCATCGAGCTTTGGCACCACATCCCGACCGGGCGCGATTTTCACCGCTACGTGAACCCGGGGCGCGACATGCCCTCGGACGCGCTCTCAGTGCACGGCCTAACCGCGGAATTTCTCGCTCCGCATCCACCGTTTGCCGCGATCGCCGACGATTTGCTCGCATTTGTCGGCTTGGATCCGCTGGTGATCCACAATGCTGAATTCGACCTGGCGTTTCTGAATATGGAGCTGGCTCGGCTCGACCGCCCACCGATTGCCATCTCGCACGTCGATACCTTGGCGATGGCCCGACAGCGTTATCCCGGCGCTCCGGCCAGCCTCGACGCGCTGTGTCGGCGCTTTGCCGTCGACGCGTCCGACCGCGTCAGTCATGGGGCGAGGATCGATTGCAGCCTGCTCGCCGCGGTCTATCTCGAGTTGATCGGTGGGCGCCAGCCGGGCCTCGATTTTGTAGCCCCGGCGTCGGCTGACGCCACCGCGATTCGGGTCGCCCGCTCTCCGCGCCCGCATGCCGCCTCGGTCGAGGAGCTCGCCGCGCACCAAGCGCTGCTGGCGCTGCTGACGGCGCCGCTGTGGCTCGCCGATACCTGAAGTTCAAACTGCCGCCTCGTCCTCGTCCGTGTCAGGCTGCGGTGGGGATTGGTGGCGGCGCAACAGTTCGGCAAAGTCGATCGGGTTGATCATCAGTGGCGGAAAACCCCCGTCGCGAGTCGCGTTGGCGATCACGGCGCGAGCAAACGGGAAGATGATCCGCGGCGACTCGACCAGAAGCAAACTCGCCAGCATCGGCTCGGGCGCGTTTCTGACCGTCACTACCGCTGCATAGATGAGCTCGACCAGAAACACCGGCTCTTCCTGCATTCGGGCTGTGACGTTAATCGTCAACACGACCTCGTAGGTGTCGGGATTGAGGTTGTGCGCCGTCACGTCGACGTTTATCGCCACCTCGGGCTGGGCTGGTTGCTGGATCAGGCTTTGTGGCGCGCGCGGGTTCTCGAACGAGAAGTCCTTGATATATTGGAGATTGATGAATAATTGAGGGCCGTCCGTGGCGGTCGGCAATGCATCGGTCTCGCCGTTGCCTCGGGTCTCTCCCGCCATCATCCCCTCCCGCGCCGATCCCCGACGAGCTGGCTGGCTAGCATGGATCGGGAAGGTGCATCAATCTTCGCTGCCGGTGCTCGACGCTAGGGAGGCCTGCACAGCAGCTCGGCCTCGCGGTCGAGTCGACGCGTAGAATGCGACTATCGGCGCCCTAAGCCGGTCAGCGCTCGGGTCGCGATGGGTCGCGGCAAAGATCCGACTGAACCAAGTCTGTCCGTGCCGGACCAGTATCACCAGAGCCCCGTTCCCGGGCGGCCGGCATCGGGTCGTCGACCCTGCGATAATCGCCTTCGATCACGACTGACGCGGCCGGTTCATTATCCAACCAACCCCACAGGCGGCGGACTATCCCGCGACGCAGCTGCGGGATCAGCAATCCGAGCGCCGCCAGGTCACTGACGAAGCCGGGGATGATCAGCAGAAGACCTGCGGCTCCCCGAAGCGAGGCGTCGAGCAGCCCTGGCACCAGCGGCTCGCCTGCGGCGAGACTGCGGTGCAGCCCCGACAGCAGCGAGAATTGTTCGGTGCGCAGAACCGCGATTCCCGCAGCGGCGCCAAGAGCGAGCAGCAGCAAGGTCGGCCCGGGACCGAGCCATGACCCGACGGCCAAGGTCAGAAAAGCCTCGATCAGCAGATATGCTGTATGGGCGAGTTTCAGCATCTGTTCATGCCTGGCGCGCACCAGGTGCGCTTGCCACGATAGGGACGGCCCCCCATGTGAAGAAAATGCGAGGGCCGTTCCCCGGCCCTAGCCGGAGAGTGGCGGGGCGCGCGAATCGATGGGCGATTTTCAATATTTCGACATCATCCTATTCGCGATGATCGCTGCATTCTTGGTGCTCCGGTTGCGCAGCGTTCTCGGACGGCGCACAGGCAACGAGCGGCGACGGGAGTTGTTCGTCCGGCGTACTGCGCCGATCGCCGAGAAGCCGGCGCCTGAAAAAGTGGCGACGCCTGGCGACCCGGACAAGGACATGGCGAGCCTCGCGCCTGCGGGTAAACCCGCCGACGCGGTGGCTGACGGGCTGAGCCGGATTCGCCACGCCGATCCGAGCTTCGATCCGTCACAGTTTCTCGAAGGGGCGCGTACCGCCTTCGAGATGATCGTAAGCGCCTACGCCAAAGGCGACAAGGCGGCATTGCGGCCGCTGCTGAGCGATGAGGTGTACAAACCGTTCGCCGCAACGATCGATGAGCGTGCCGCCGCTAAGGAGACATTCGAGACCAGCGATTTACGTCTTGACGATGCCGAGATTGTCGACGCCGACTTGGCGGGGCGGACTGCTCGGGTGACGGTCAAGCTCGCGTCGCGCCAAATCAACGTTACGCGCGCAATGGATGGTAGCATCGTCGACGGCGATCCCGATCATCCGGTCGAAAAGACCGATTACTGGACGTTTGCTCGCGACACCCGATCCGCCGATCCAAACTGGGTCCTCGTCGCCACAAGCAGCGAATAATCGTGCGCAACACCGGCTGCGTCGCGCGACGATCGGCGCTGCGATTACCGCGCTGGCGATCGGCCTCGCTCGCGACGCGGGCCCCCCGCGTCTGAGCTTGGCGCCTGTCGGCTTCGACCGGCTGGCGGGGTGGGCGGATGATAACGTCGCGGCAGCGCTTCCGGCCTTTGTCAAATCCTGTACCCGGTTTTTGACTGAGCCTAATTCAGCCCTGTTTGGTCCGATAGAAGCCGGCGTAGATTTCGGCCAGACCGGCGACTGGCGGGCAGTGTGCCGCGATGCCGCGATGGTGCTATCGGGTAGCGATGGGGCTGCGCGCCGGTTTTTCGAAGGCGAATTTACGCCGATGGCAGTCGCCGATTACGGCGTCCGAGAAGGCTTGTTCACCGGCTATTTCGAGATCGAGCTGAACGGCTCGCGGCGCCGGCACGGGTCCTACCAGACGCCGATCTACCGGCGCCCGCCCGATTTGGGCACCGGCCCGCGCTATTCCCGCGCAGAGATCGAAGATGGCGCGCTTGCCGGTCGCGGTCTCGAGCTCCTTTGGGTCGATGATCCGATCGACGCGTTCTTTTTGCAGATCCAGGGGTCGGGGAGGGTTCGGCTGGAGGACGGCCAAACCATCCGGCTCGGCTATGACGGCCAGAACGGGCTGCCCTATGTTGCGGTCGGTCGGCTGCTGATCGAACGCGGGCAGATCCCCCGTGAGAAACTGACGATGGCCTCGATCCGGGCGTGGATGCGCGCGCATCCGCGAAGCCGGGGCTGCGCTGCGCCGTGAGAACCCATCCTATGTGTTCTTCCGCGAGGTCAAGGGCGACGGCCCGATCGGGGCCGAGAAAATCGTGCTGACACCCGGGCGCAGCCTCGCCGTCGACCGCGCTTATATCCCGCTCGGCGCCCCGATCTGGCTCGATGCCGACGAGCAGTTCTTGCCGAACGAGAGCGTGCATCGTCTGTTCGTCGCTCAGGACACGGGCGGGGCGATAAAGGGCCCGGTGCGCGGCGATTTGTTCTGGGGCGCCGGCCGCGCCGCCGGCGACCGGGCCGGCGAGATGGATGCCCGCGGCCGTTACTACCTGCTGCTGCCGCGCAGCCTTGCCGACCGTCTCACTGCCGAAGAAGCTCGTCGCTGACCGGTCGGCGGATTGATTTGCCGCGGATGCAAGCCGTAATTTCCGCGCACCTGCCCCGATCGGGAGTAGCTGTGGATGGCGGAGAAGCGGGTGCGGGTGGCGCTGTTCGTAACGTGCCTGGTCGATCTGTTCCGGCCGACGGTGGGGTTTGCCGCCGTCAAATTGCTGGAAGAGGCCGGCTGCACGGTCGAAGTGCCGCGTGCGCAGACCTGTTGCGGTCAGCCGGCCTACAACTCAGGCGATCGCGCTAATGCAAAGGCGATTGCGCTGCAGGTTATCGATGCGTTTGCCGGCTATGATTATGTGGTCGCTCCGTCCGGGTCTTGTGCCGGTATGATCCGTCAGCATTACCCCGAGGCGTTTGCCGACGACCCGGCGCTGTTGCCGCGGGCACAGGAACTGGCTGCGCGAACCTGGGAACTGGTCTCGTTCCTTGTTGATGTCCGTGGCATGCAGGCAGTCGCCGCGAGGTGGGAGCGGACCGCCACTTATCACGATGCCTGCTCGGGGTTGCGCGAGCTCGGCGTTCGGGATCAGCCGCGCCGGCTGCTCGCCTCGGTCGCGGGGTTGGGGCTGCGCGAGCTCTCCGGGGCGGAGATCTGCTGCGG
Source organism: uncultured Alphaproteobacteria bacterium (assembly GCA_963845735.1). Classification (GTDB taxonomy): domain Bacteria; phylum Pseudomonadota; class Alphaproteobacteria; order ATCC43930; family CGMCC-115725; genus AP-15. The sequence goes on from CAWJTR010000009.1 coordinate 426,038, forward strand.
TTTTGGGGGCACCTTCTGCGTCAAATACCCGGACATCTCGGACAAAATGGTCGACGACAAGACAGCGGACATCGCCGCCACCGGCGCCGAGGCCGTCTTGGCCGGCGACCTCGGCTGCCTGTTGAACATCGCCGGCAAGCTCACTCGCCAGGGGCGGTCGATCGAGGTTCGTCATGTTGCTGAGGTGCTCGCTGGCATGACCGGTGACGCCCCGCCGATCGGGATGCCACGCTAGCGCCGATGCTCGCGGCCAGTCGCAATTTTGAGGCGAACGCCCGCGCCGGCCTGGCCGACGAAAATCTCCAACGCGCGTTGGCGATGATGACGCAGAGCGGGTTTCCGCTGCGCCGCCGAGATGCGGTTGCGCGGCTGCCCGAATTCGAGGCGCTGCGCGACGTCGGTCGCGCGATCAAGGAGCATACGCTCGCCCATCTCGATTTCTACCTCGAACTCTACGAAGAGAACGTCGTTGCCGCGGGGGGCGAGGTGCATTGGGCGCGCACTTCCGAAGAGGCGCGCGCGGCGGTGCTGAAGATCTGCCAAACGGCCGGCGCCAAGACCGTGACCAAGGGCAAGTCGATGATCGCGGAGGAGATTGGGCTCAACGACTTTCTCGAACAGAACGGCATCACCCCGATCGAGACCGATCTCGGCGAGTACATCATCCAGCTGCGCCATGAGCCGCCGAGCCATCTGATTGCGCCGGCGATGCATCTGGTCAAGGAGCAGGTGGCCGACACCTTTCGCGCCGCGCACCGAGCGCTCGACCCGGGGCGGCCATTGGCCGAGCCGCGCCAGCTATGCGACGAGGCGCGGGCCTTGCTGCGGCCGCGGTTTCTCGCCGCCGATGTCGGCATCACCGGCGCGAACTTCCTCGTTGCCGAGACCGGCTCCAGCATCATCGTCACCAACGAAGGCAACGGTGATCTGACCCAGACCCTGCCTCGTGTTCATATCGTCATCGCCAGCCTCGAAAAGCTGGTGCCGACCTTCGAGGATGCGGCGAGCCTGCTGCGCCTGCTGGCGCGCTCGGCCACGGGGCAGGAATTTTCGTCTTATACGACGGTCTCGACCGGGCCACGGCGGCAGGGCGATCTTGACGGGCCGCAGGCCTACCACGTCGTGCTGCTCGACAACGGCCGCAGCGCGATGCTGGGCGGCGAGTTCCACGACATGCTGCGGTGCATCCGCTGCGCCGCATGCATGAATCACTGCCCGGTCTATGCCGCGGTCGGCGGTCATGCCTATGGCTGGGTCTATCCGGGGCCGATGGGGGCGGTGCTGACTCCCAGCCTGATCGGCATCGATGAAGCGGCTCCGCTGCCCAACGCCTCGACTTTGTGCGGGCGCTGCGAGAGCGTGTGCCCGGTCAAGATCCCGCTGCCGAAGATGCTGCGCCACTGGCGCGAGCGCGAACATGCGAAAAAGCTCGCTCCGCCGGTTTGGCGGACTGGCCTCTCGCTATGGTCTTGGGTGGCGCGCCGGCCGGCGCTCTATCACGCTCTGACCGAGGTCGCGAGCCGCGCGCTCGGCTGGGCCGGAAGCCGCCGCGGCCGATTCCGCAGCCTGCCGCTCGCCGCCGGATGGACCGCGGTGCGCGACTTGCCGGCACCCGAGGGGCGCAGCTTCCACAGCCTGTGGGCCCGCCGGATCAGACGCGGGGCCGGCCGGTGAGCGCGGCACGGGCGGAGATTCTCGCGGGCATCCGTCAATCATTGCGACGCGGTCGGCTCGACCCGCGGACCGAGGCTGAGCTGCGCGCGCGAGTTGCGGCGCATCGCCGCAACCTCGTCCCAGCTCGGGCGACGTCGCTCGACCATGCCGGGCAAATCGACCTGTTTGTCGCCATGGCCGAAGAGGTGCAGGCGACGGTCACCCGCGTCCCTTCGACTGAGGCGGTGCCGGAGGCGGTGGCGCGCTATCTGGCCGCCGAAAACTTGCCGGCCGAGCTGGTCATGGCGCCCGACCCGGGCCTCGACGATGTGCCTTGGGAGACGCGGCCACTATTGCGGATTCGCCGCGGTCGGGCCGAGCCCGACGACGCAGTCAGCCTGACCCCGTGCTTTGCCGCGGTGGCGGAGACTGGCACGTTGATGCTCCTGTCGGGGCCGCAAACGCCGACCACTTTGAATTTTCTGCCCGATACCCATATCGCCGTGGTCCGCGCCGACCAGGTCGTCGCTACCTATGAGGACGGTTGGGACCGTCTACGCGTCGACAGGTCGTTGCCGCGAGTCGTCAATTTCATCACCGGGCCATCGCGTACCGGCGATATCGAGCAGCGTATCGTGCTGGGTGCGCACGGGCCGCGGCGTCTCCATATCGTCGTCATCGAAGACCGGCAGAAAGGGAAGGATGGCCAGGGCCAAGAGTGAGATAGCGCCCGCACACCACGATCGGGCATTGTGGTCCGAGGCGATGCGCGATGTGATCCCGCTTCCCGGGCGCCGCGCCGGGTCCTCGCCGCCGCTGCAATGCGCACCCGCCCGGGCCGAGGCCGGTCCCGCCCCGAGCCAGGTTGAGCAGCCTCTCGATCGATTTGCCGGCATCGATCGGGCCAATGCCGAGCGGTTGAAGCGCGGTCTCCATGCGATCGAGGCGCGTCTCGATCTCCATGGCATGACCCAGGCCGAAGCCCATCGGTAACTCATCGACTTCGTCGTAGCCTCGCACGAGATCGGCCGACGCTGCGTGCTGGTCATCACCGGGCGCGGCCTCGGTCCGGACGGGCCCGGCGTGTTGAAAAGCGCGGTGCCGCGCTGGCTCGAAGAGGCCGGGCTGCGGCGGCGGATTCTCGCGGTCGCGGCCGCCCAACCACGACACGGTGGGGCCGGAGCGCTCTACCTGCTGTTGCGACGGCAGCGGTGAGCGCCTGACCGTGCGAGTACCCGCGAAGCTTGCGTTCGCTCGCAGCTCCCGCCAAAAGAGAGGCGAACCCTCCGCGATCGACGAATTGGCGATGGCCGACAACAGCGACCTACTTCCGCACATCGAACGCCTGCAATCGGCCCGCGTCCTATGCATCGGCGACGTGATGCTCGATCACTACGTGTACGGCCAGGTCGAGCGGGTCTCGCCCGAGGCGCCGATCCCGGTGTTGTGCGTTGAGCGCGAATTGAAAACCTTGGGCGGCGCCGGCAATGTGCTGCGCAATCTCGTGGCCTTGGGGGCCTCGGCTTCCTTCGTGTCGGTCATCGGCAGCGACGATGCCGGCCGCGAGATCGGCCGGCTGCTGGAAGCCCAAGACGGCGCCGAGGTTCACGTCCTGGTCCAGCCGCAGCGCACGACCACGGTCAAGACGCGCTATGTCGCGGCGAACCAGCAATTGCTGCGGGCCGATCGCGAGACTGCGGTCCCGCTCGGTCCCTTCATCCGCGAAGACCTGTTGCGGCTGGCGCGCGAGCTGGTGACGACCCATTCGGTAGTAATCGTCTCCGATTATGCCAAAGGGGTGCTGACCGAGGGGGTGGCGCTCGAAATCATCCGCGCCGCGCGCGAGGCCGGCGCATTTGTCATCGTCGATCCGAAAGGCGGCGACCATATCCGCTATCGCGGCGCCGATTTGCTGAAGCCGAACCGTCGGGAGCTGGCGCATGCCACCGGCCTGCCGGTGGCGACCGAGAGTGAAATCGCCGCCGCCGGCAATGCGCTGATCGAGCGCTGCGGCTTCGGCGCCGTTCTCGCCTCGCTCGGTCAGGAAGGCATGGTACTGGTTACCGCCGACGGTACGGTGCATGTCCAGCGCGCCGAGGTACGTGAGGTCTACGACGTCTCGGGCGCCGGCGACACTGTGGTGGCGGTGCTGGGGGCCGGGATCGGGTCCGGCATTAGCCTGGTCGAGGCCGCGCGCCTCGCCAACATCGCCGCCGGCATCGTCGTCGGCAAGGTCGGCACAGCGGTCGTTTACGCGAGCGAGCTGGCCGCGTGTCTCAATGGCCACGATCTTTACACTGCCGATAAGGTAATGCCGCGGGCGCACGCCATCGACGAGGTCGAGCGCTGGCGCCGCCAGGGGTTGAAGATCGGCTTCACCAACGGCTGCTTCGATCTGCTGCATCCCGGCCATGTGGCGCTGTTGCGGCAAGCCAAGGCGGCCTGCGACCGGCTCGTCGTCGGTATCAACAGCGACGCGTCGGCGGCGCGGCTCAAGGGGCCGAGCCGTCCGGTGCAGAGCGATACCGCACGGGCTGCTGTGTTGGCCTCGCTCGCCGCGGTCGACCTAATCGTAATCTTCGAGGAAGACACGCCGATCGAGCTGATACGGGCGCTGCACCCGCAACTGCTGGTGAAAGGCGCGGATTATCGCCTCGACGAAGTGGTTGGGGCGGACATCGTCAAGGCGAGCGGCGGCGAGGTTCTACTCGCCGAAGTGATGCCAGGCTACAGCACCAGTGCGACGATCGCTCGCTTTGCTCGCTCAGCCTGAGCCGGATGGTGCGGCGGATCAGATCCCCTCGAGAGGGCTGGCGTCGGGATCGAAGGAACGGCGCAGCCGTGCCGCCGCAATGCGGGCAAAACGCAAGGTCAGCGCACGGCGCCGGCCGGGGCTGAGCGGGATCGTGCCGCCGTCGCGCAGTACCGCGGCGCCGAACGCATCCGCCACCATCAAGCCACATTCCTGAGGGATGAGCACCGTTGGAAACCCGCTCGCCACGGCGAAGTAGAGACGATCGGAAAACTCGCGATAAGCCGGCCACTTCTGGTCTGCCCGAAAATCGGCTACCGAGCTTTTGATCTCGACGATCACCAAGTCGCCGCCCTTGCCGAGGGCCACAACATCGGCGCGGCGACCATTGGCGAGCGGGAATTCGACCAGACTGGCATACCCGAGCTGGTCCAAGGCACGGCAAACCCCGCGTGCCAGTAGCGCGGCGGTGATGGACGGAACGGACATTTCAGCCACGGCATCCTAAATCGTGTAGACACAGATGTCGTGCGAATAGACCGGGCGGGACCGACGGAGGGTGTTGATGACGGCGGCAACCGAGCGGGGATTCCTGCGTCAGGCCTGGGACCTTGCCTGGCCTTATTGGAAATCGGATGAGAGATGGTCGGCCATCGGTTTGCTGGTCTCGGTCATCGCGCTCAATCTGTTTGCCGTGTGGCTCAATGTGCGGCTCAATACATGGAACAAAGATTTTTATAATGCTCTACAGCAGTATAATTGGGATGAGTTCTGGCGGCAGTTCGGGATCTTCGGAATTATCGCCTTCGCATTGATTGTGGATGCCGTCTATTCACTTTATCTACGGCAGATACTGCATATACGCTGGCGCCGCTGGCTGACCGAGCATTTTCTGCACAGGTGGCTCGACGATCAGCAATATTACCGGATGCAGCTGGATCAGAGCGTCACCGACAACCCGGATCAACGGATTTCCGACGACCTCGACAGCTTCGCAACGATGAGCCTGGGGTTATCGCTCGGCCTTCTGAGTTCTTTTGTGACCCTGGTTTCGTTTCTGTCGATCCTATGGGTGCTGTCCGGTGCCCTGATTGTCCCGCTCGGTGGTGGAGCAAGGATCAGCATCCCAGGCTATATGGTCTTTGCGGCGCTGATCTATGCCGTCGCCGGCACATTTCTGACCCGCTGGATCGGCTATCCGCTGGTCCGTCTCGGCTTCAATCAGCAGCGTTATGAGGCCGATTTCCGCTTCAGCCTGGTTCGACTGCGCGAGAACGCCGAAAACGTGGCTTTTTATGGCGGCGAAGCCCGCGAGCTGGACACCTTTCAAACCCGCTTCGGACGCATCATCGAGAATTGGTGGGGTATCATCAGGCGCCGCAAAAAACTGACTTGGTTGACGACCGGCTACGGCCAGTTGGCGATCGTGTTCCCATTCATCGTCGCCGCCCCGCGCTATTTCAACAAGGTGATCCAGCTCGGTGGACTGATGCAGATCGCCTCGGCTTTTGGCCAAGTCCAGGACTCGCTGTCCTTCATCATCAGCTCCTATACCGAAATCGCGCAATATCAGGCGGTGGTTCAGCGGCTTTCCGGGTTCGGCGAGCGAATGGACGAGATCACAGCGCAGCGGCAGGCAGTCCAACCGATCGCGATCGAACGCGGCGGCGTCGGCGTCGAAGTCGAAGCGCTCGATCTCAACCTGCCGGATGGGTCACCCCTGCGCCATGATTTGGCGCTGGCTGCCGGCCCGGGCAATGCGCTGCTGATCACCGGGCCGTCCGGCGCCGGCAAGAGCACCTTGTTGCGCGCGCTCGCCGGATTGTGGCCATTCGGGCGTGGCCGCGTCCGGGTCGCCGACGGCGACGCCTTGTTTTTGCCGCAGCGGCCGTATCTACCGCTGGGAACGTTGGCCGACGCGCTCGCTTATCCGCGCGCGGCCGCCGGGCTGGCGCGCGAGAACCTCGTCGAAGCCTTGCGCGCCGTTGGGCTGCCGCAGCTGGCCGAGCGTCTTGATGAGGAGGGGAACTGGGCGCAGCGCCTATCGATCGGCGAGCAGCAGCGGCTTGCCTTTGCACGGGTATTGTTGGCGCGCCCGGAGATCGTTTTTCTCGACGAGGCGACCTCGGCGCTCGACGAGGCAGCGGAAATGTCGCTCTATCGGCTGTTGCGCGACGCGTCCTGGCAGCCGACGATCGTCAGCGTCGGCCATCACCGGACGTTGCGGCGCTTTCACGACACGATCGTCGAGCTCGCGCCGCATTCGGTGTCCCAGGCGGCGGCCGGATGAGGACCTTTCGCGGGTAGGAGTTGGCGATGAACGACGCAGAAGATCCGCTGCGCGCTATCCGCCTGGCGAAGCTCGATGGGCTCAAAGCGCTCGGGATCGAGCCCTATCCCTATGCTTTCTCCCGCACCGATGAAGCGGCCGAGCTGGAGCGACGCCATGCCGGGCTGCCCGCCGGCGCCGAGACCGACGAGCGGGTGCGTGTCGCCGGCCGCATCCGCGCCATCCGTAACAGCGGCATGTTCATCGACCTGCACGACACCTCGGGCAAGATCCAGATCTTCTGCCACCGAGACTTCCTCGATCCCGACGGGTTGGCGGCGGTGCGACTGCTCGACATCGGCGATCTGATCGGGGTCGAGGGAATGGTGCGCCGTACCCCGCGCGGCGAGCTGACCGTCAATGCCGGCGCGGTCACGGTCTTGGCCAAGACCTTGCGCCCTCTGCCCGAGAAATATCACGGTCTCGCCGATGTCGAGCTGCGCTACCGCCAGCGCTATCTCGACCTGATCATGAACCCGGAGAGCCGCGAGACATTGCGCCGGCGCAGCAGGATTGTCGCGGCGTTGCGCAGTCACCTCGTCGAGCACGGTTATCTCGAAGTTGAGACGCCGATGCTGCACACCATCCCCGGCGGCGCCTCGGCGAAGCCTTTTGTCACCCATCACAACGCACTTGATATCGAACTCTATCTACGGATCGCGCCCGAGCTGCATTTAAAGCGGCTGGTGGTCGGCGGCCTTGCCGACAAGGTGTTCGAAATCAACCGGTGCTTCCGCAACGAAGGGCTCTCGCCCCGGCACAACCCGGAATTCACCACGCTCGAACTCTACGAGGCCTATGTCGATTACACCGCGATGATGCGGTTGACCGAGGAGCTGATCAGCACCGCCGCGAAGACTGTGCTCGGGACCCTGCGGATCGACTATGGTGGGAGCGGGATCGATCTGTCGCCGCCCTGGCCGCGGCGCAGCATGGCCGAATTGGTGCGCGAGGCGACCGGCGTCGATTTTTTGACGCTCGACGGCGCCGAGGCTGCGCGCATCGCCGCCGGCGCGCTCGGCGTCGCGTTGGCGGGTGGCGAGAATTGGGGGCAGGCGCTGGAGGCGGTCTTTGCCGCGCGCGTCGAGGATGGCTTGATCGCGCCGATCCATGTCACCGGGTTCCCGCGAGACATCTCGCCGCTGGCCAAGGTGGACCGCGCCGACCCCCGGCTCGCCGAGCGGTTCGAGACCTACATTTACGGGTGGGAGGTCGCCAACGCCTTTTCCGAGCTGACCGACCCGCAAGATCAGCGCGCTCGCTTCGAGGCGCAGATGAAAGCCCGCGCTGCCGGCGACGAGGAGGCGCAGCCGCTCGACGAGGATTACGTCACGGCGCTCGAATACGGGCTGCCGCCCTGCGGCGGGCTCGGGCTCGGCATCGACCGCCTGGTCATGCTGTTGACGAACAGCCCGTCGATCCGCGACGTCATCGCCTTTCCGACCTTGCGTCCACGGTGAGCTCGTCGCAGGGCGAGGCTCATAGGCAACGGATCGTCCAATCGGTGGTCACGCCGGGCTCGTCACGGGCCCGATCGGGAGAGCCGTTGTGAACCCTCTCGTCCAAAACCCGGTAACCGCCGGGACAGACTTGCTCGGCCAGGCGACGGTTCGGGGCGTCGGAGCCTCCTGGAATGGCCCCTGAGCCAATCACGTAGGTGCGATAGTCGATCTTGCTCAAAGTTGGTTGGATGCAGGCGGCAAGAGCGAGCAATGTCAGCAGCAGTAGCGGGCGCATTCCGGCTCACGCAAAGGGTTGACGCGGCGGCACTCATGTATCCGCTCGCGTATCATCGCACCATAGGGTGCTTTGCTGCGAGCGGGTTTAGCCAGGGGATAGCTGCGCGAGGGCCGCGGCAACTTCGTGCGCCATGCCCGGCCAATCGTCCGCCTTCCTCCGGCGGAACAGTCGCGCCGTCGGGTACCAGGGGCTGTCGTCACGGTCGAGCAGCCAACGCCAATCCGGAACATGTGGCAACAGGACCCACGTTTGCCGACCGAGCGCGCCCGCCAGATGCGCGACCGACGTATCGACGCTTATCACCAGATCCAGCTGACGGATCGCGGCGGCGGTCTCGGCGAAATCCGTCAGCCATGGCGCCAGGTCTACGATTTTCACGCCGTCGAGCGATGATAGGCCGCGAGACTCGGCGCCGACCTGAAGACTGAACCAGCTTATCCCGGCAATTTCCCATAGTGGTTGGAGTAATTGTAGATCAATTGCGCCTTGGGTTGTGCCGGCCCATGACGATACCCACCCTGAGGCCGGGCGCGGTGGCGACCCGCTCGGCCCCGACGGCCGAGGCCTCGGCCGGGACGCTCAGATAGGGCACAGCATTGGGGATGGTCGCCAGGTTTGTCTTGAGGACCCGAGGCAGGCTGAGCAGCGGACAATGGCAGTCGAAAGCCGGCAGCGGATCGCCGGCGGCGACGACCTGGGACGCGCCGGCGACCGTGCGGGCGAGACGGACGAGCGATGCCGGCACCTCCAGCACGACACTGCCGCCGCGCTCCGCAATGGCCGGGACAAAGCGGATGAACTGCAACGTGTCTCCGAACCCTTGCTCGGCGTGGACTAAGATGCTCTGTCCCAGGAGAGGCTTGCCGGACCACAGCGGCCGGTCGAAATTTCGGTGGTATCCGTTGACGGCAAATCGCCACTCGTATTCCGGCCACCCTTCGTCGAGTTTCCCGGTCAGCAGCAGAACGAGCGAGCGGTTGAGGTGCGCCCGCGCATAATCGGGTTTTAGGGCCAGCGCGCGCCCGTAGCAGGCGAGCGCCTCGGCGTACCGGCCTTGGCGCTGAAGAGCGCTGCCGAGGTTGTAGTGCATTTCGGCGCCAGCCGGCTGCACGGCAAGCGCCCGCTCATGATGCGTGATCGCCTCGTCCAGCCGCCCGAGATCGACCAGCGCGACGCCGAGATTGTTGTGCGTCTCGGGGTGGTCGGGGGCCAGCGCCAGCGCCCGCTGATAGCGGACCACGGCCTCCTCCAGCCGGCCTTGGGCGCGCAATACGACGCCGAGCCCGATATGGCTCTCGACACGCTTCGGCCGCAGCGCGAGCGCGCGCTCGTAGCAGGCCTGCGCCGCATCCAGCTGCCCCCGCGCCTGCAGCGCGCCAGCGAGATTGTCGAGGGTCTGGACGGTATCGGGCCGCAGCGCCAGCGCCCTGCGATAGCAAGCGATCGCTTCGTCGAGCCGGCCGACGGACTGCAAGGCCGTACCGAGGTTGTTGTGCAATTCGACCGCATCGGGCTTAAGGCGCAGAGCCCGTTCGAAAAAGGCGATCGCCCGCTCCGTCCGGCCGAGATCCTGGCAGATGTTGCCGAGATTATAGAGAGTGTCGACCGAGCCTGGCGCGAGGGCGATCGCGTGCTCGTAGCATGTCAACGCCTCCGCGGGCCTATCCTGCGCTCTGGAGGATATTGCCGAGGTTGTGGTGAAAAGCCGGGTCTCGGCCGTTCCGCGCAATCGCCATGCGGATATGCTGGATAGCGTCGTCGGAGCGCCCGCACTGATGCTCGATTAAACCGAGCAGATGAAGGGTTTGAGCATGACCGGGGTCAACGGACAAAATCTGACGGCAAGTTCGCTCCGCCTCGGCTGTCCGCCCGGCACGTTGATAGGCGAGCGCCCCGCTGAACCATCCGGGGATCGATGCCGCCGGACTGTCTGCCGTGCGCGCCTGCTCGCCTAGCCGGGATTCGGCTCGTCGCTGTCTTCGGTTCATCGAAGCTTGATAGCGCAGCCGGATGAGGCATATCCACCCTTGCGGAATAAATTGCCGCTTGGCGAGTCGTATGGCTGAAGCCGCCCATAGGCGCGAGCCAAGAAGGAGGGGCCGATGAGGAGAGTTCCTGCATCGCGGCCGAGAAGATGGCTACAATGGGCGAGCGGGCTGCTGCTGATCGTGGCGGGGTGCGCCGAGCCGCGGGCGACAGCGCAAGTCGCGGCTACAGCACCGCCGGTCCCGGCGGGCCAAGCCCGAGTTTGGTTCTACCGCCCCTTGGAACCCTACGAGAGCCTCAACCTCGCTCGGATCGACATGAATGACAGCTATATCGGGTCTGTCGCAAACGGCAACGCGTTCTATCTCGACGTTCCGCCTGGGCATTATCGCATCGTCCCCGAGAGTTTCGGCCGCGACGTCAACCAAGACAGGGATGTCGATCTCACCCCCGGCCAGCAGCTTTATGTCAAGATCGTCTCTCTGGGAAGCTGGGGGGTGAGCGTCTCCGGCTCTAAGAATATGGCGCGCGATACGTTTTACGCTTGGCTGATCCCGCCACAGGTCGCGGAGGTCGAGATCGCTCGCGACCGCACCGGCATCTGACGGTAGCGGCCCCGGGACGGCACCCCAGACAAAAGCTCAGAAATTCTCCAGGTTCAGAACCTCGCTGTCATAGTCGTATGCAAAGATCTCGGCGTGCCGGCCCCAATTGATGACCGTGTCGAGCACGCGCTCGGCCTCTTCCTCGGATAGGTGATCCTCGAGCTCGCGCAGAAACCGCGCGGCTGGGGCGCGGTGGCCCGGGCGCTCGTCGAGAACGCGGCGGATATGGGCGGCGAGGGGAACGTGGTTGAGCACGGCCTCGGCAAACATCTGCTTGCGCGTCAGCATATCGGCCTCGGCATAAGCGCGACCGAGCGCGGTTAATTCGATATCGCCGCCGCTGACATGGGCAAAGCCTAGCAGTTGCAAGGTCTCGATCAGCGGGAACAGTTCGTCCATGACGAGGTTTTCCTCGTCGGCGAGGTGCGGTAGATCGGCACGGCCGTGATAGGGCGCCTCGGTCAGGCTGTCGATCAGTCCGGAGAGCTGCTGGACCGCGGCATCGGGCAGGCGATAGCCGATCCCGATCGGTTCGGGCTTGGCGCCGCGCCGCCCATCGCGCCCGGTTTCGGTCAGCAAGGTATAGACCTGGTCGACGATCTGGCGAAATCCGGCGCCTTGAGCGGCGCGCGGGCGCGGCTGCGGGATCGGGATATCGGCGCGAATGCGGCCGGGATCGCTGCCGAAGATCAGGATGCGGTCGGCAATTTCGACAGCCTCCTCTATATTATGCGAGACCAGCACGATGCCCTTGGTCGGGATGCGGCGGTCGTCCCACAGATCCATCAGGTCGCCGCGCAGGGTTTCGGCGGTCAGCACGTCGAGCGAGGAGAACGGTTCGTCGAGCAACAGGATGTCGGGATTGACGACGAGCGCCCTGGCAAAGCCGACCCGCTGGCGCATGCCGCCCGACAGCTCCTTCGGATAGGCGTTTTCGAACCCGTCGAGTCCGATCAGGTCGATCGCGTCGACCGCTCGGCGGCGGCGCTCGGCGCCGGCTATGCCCTGCGCCTCGAGGCCGAGCTCGACATTGCCGAGCACGGTCAGCCACGGAAACAGCGCATAGCTCTGAAACACCATCGCGATCCCGTGGACCGGTTCGCCGACCGGTTGCCCGCGATATTCGACGACGCCGTCGCTTGGCGGCACGAGGCCGGCGAGGATGCGCAAAAAAGTCGATTTTCCTGAACCGGACTTGCCGAGTATTGCGACGATCTCGCCATCGCCCAGGGTAAAGTCCAAATGATCGAGGACGAGCCGGTCGTGATGGTCCGGCATCTGATAGGTCTTGCAGACGGCCCCGGAGCGCAAAAGTGGAGCGGGCATCGTGAAGGATTCCAGGTCAGAAATTGCCAGACGTCAGTCGAGCCGCAGGCGCTCGGCAGCGAGATCGTAGAGCCGTCGCCACAACAGCCGATTGAAGGCGAGAACATAGAGGCACAACACGCTGATGCCGAGAGCGATGCGGGCGCCGTCGCCGGCGGCGGTGGTGCGGGCGATATAGGCGCCGATGCCGGTCGCGGTCAGCACGGTGTTCCCCCATTGCACGATTTCGGCGACGATGCTCGCGTTCCATGACCCGCCCGCGGCGGTCACCGCGCCCGTCACATAGGCCGGGAAGATCGCCGGCAGCATCACCCGCCGCCACCATAACAATCGCCTGACCCCGAGATTTTGCGCCGCGCGCTGCAGTTCGGCCGGCAACGCCGCGGCGCCGCCGATGACGTTGAACAGAATGTACCACTGGGTGCCGAGGATCATCAGCGGGCTCAGCCAGATTTCCGGGTTGAGGTGAAATCTCAGGATCAGCACGACCACGACCGGAAAGAAGAGATTTGCCGGGAAGGCGGCGAGAAACTGGACGATCGGCTGGACCCGGTCGGCGAGACGCGGACGCAACCCGATCGCGACGCCGATCGGAACCCAAATCAGTGAGGCGACGGCGATCAGCACCAGCACCCGTACCGCCGTTATCATCCCGAGCACGAACACCCAGCCGATCTCCGCGGCATCCACATGCGCCCGGATGAAGACGACGAGCCACGCCGCTGCGGCGAGGGCGCAGGCCAACACCATGATGTCATACAGACGCTCAAAGCTCGGCTGCGGCCGCCGACCTGAAGAAGGCGATCGCGACAGCGAGAGGCGAGCGATAGCGCTGTCGATGCCATGGTTGATCCCGAGCAGCCCTGCCTGGACAAGATCGAACAGGCGGGCACGCTGCAGCATGATCAGAAACCACGGCCGAACATTCTCTTCGGTGGCCGACGATTCGGGCTGAAATTTGCGCGACCAGGCAAGCAGCGGGCGGAACAGCAGCTGATCGTAGAGCAGAATAACGACGAACATGACGAGGACGGCCCAGCCGATCGCGGCCAGGTTCTTTTGCTCGATCGCCACGGCGATGTAAGAGCCGATGCCGGGCAGCAGGATCGTCTGGCCGGCGACGGTAATTGCCTCGGAGGCGACCACGAAGAACCAGCCGCCCGAGACCGACATCATCATGTTCCACACCAGCGACGGGATCGCATGCGGCACTTCGAGCCGCCAGAAACGCCGCCAGGGCGACAAATGGTACATGCGCGCGGCTTCGATCAGCTCGGCCGGCACAGTGCGCAGCGACTGGTAGACGCTGAACGTCATGTTCCAGGCCTGCGAGGTGAAGATGGCAAAGATCGCCGCGCATTCGACGCCGAGAAGGCGGCCAGGAAATAGGGCGATAAACCCGGTTACGGTGATCGACAAAAAGCCGAGGATCGGCACCGACTGCAGGACGTCGAGCAGTGGGATCAGGATCTTTTCTGCCTGGCGGCTCTTGGCGGCCAGTGCGGCATAGGCGAGACTGAAGATCAGCGAGGCGATCAGCGCCCAGGCCATGCGCAACACCGTTCGCAGCGCGTATTCCGGCAATCTCCATGGGTCGAGACTGATCACCAGCGGCTGGCCCAAGTGGTACCGCGCGCTCATCGCCAGGCTGCCCCAGCCGATCAGCGCCAGCAACCCCAGCACCAGCGGCAGCGCCACCAGGTCCCAGGTGTTTGGGCGCAGGCGTCGCGGCCAAGCGACGAGGGGCAGGCCCCAGCGCTGTTCCATGCCCCCTCTGAAGTTCGGTTGGACGTGCGGCGAGGTCTACCTCTAACCCAACCTCCGGCGGCGGCGAAGCGTTAATTGGCGTGCCCGTAAACCGGCATCGGCGCCGCCGTGGCGCCGCGCCGAAATTGCTCCTGGGGCGATCCGTCTTGTATATTTCGCGCGAGCTCGAACTCGGGAAGATCCTCCGACCATGCTCGATCTTGAGCTGTTGCGCGCCGCGCCACTCGAACGCCATCCGTTCGACTTCGTCGTCGTCCCGGGGTTTGTGCGCGGCGATGCGCTGCCCGCGATCCTCGCCGATTTTCCCCCGATCCGCGGCGCCGGCAGCTATCCGGTCGAAAGCCTCGACTACGGGCCGGCTTTTGCCGGCCTCGTCGCGGCGCTGACCGGTCCGGCGCTCGGCCAGGCGGTGGCGGAGAAGTTTGGCGTCGACCTTCGCGGCCGGCCGACGATGCTGACCGTGCGCGGCAACAGCGACGGCAAGGACGGCCGCATCCATACCGACTCCGAAACGAAGATCATCACCCTTCTGCTGTACCTGAACCCGGTGTGGGAGCCGGCCGAGGGCCGGCTGCGCCTGTTGCGCGGTCCGGGCGATCTCGAGGACTACGCCCGCGAGGTTGCGCCGCTCGCCGGGACCATGCTGGCGTTCCGGCGCAGCGGGTGCTCGTTCCACGGGCATCGCCCGCATACCGGCCCGCGCCGCGCGTTGCAGCTGAACTGGGTGACCGACGCCGAAGTGGTCCGCCGCGAACTCGGCCGGCATCGCTGGTCGGCGCGGGTGAAGAAGCTGAACCCGTTCCGCGCAGCACCCTGATACCCGTCGGCTGACGGTTGCGCGTCACCCGCCGCACAATGATGGCATGATCGATACGGGCACCTGGTTCGCCGGGGCACATCCTGATCGTTCTCGCGCAACCCGCTAGAGCGATTCGGCGCGCTTGCGAGATCCGCCGCGTCACCTTGAGGAATTTATCTACCTAATATTATCTCTTATATATCATTATGTTAAGAGATAGTGTGGCATACCGGACACGCTGCGACGAAAACACCACGCCGGTAACAAAGGGCGCTTGATCGCGGTCCAGGCTTCAATATTATGACGCGAGAGGAACGGGTGTCTATCGTCCGAGCTGACCGCAACCTTTGATTTCTCGGGGGGAGCAATGACCAGAAAGCGGAATATCGGCAACGTGGCGGCGATCGGCGGGGCGACCGCCATGGTCGCGTTGCTGACGGGTCTTTCCGGCGCGCGCGCTGACGAGCTCGCCGATCTGCGCGCCAACCAGCAGCTCCTCCAGCAGCGGATCGACCAGCTGGCGCAGGCCCAGGCCCAGTATCATCCGCCGCCGCCGCTTAGCGGCGGCGCCGGCGGCGGCCAGGCGTTGACCCTGGGCAGCCAACCGGCGCCGACCGCTCCGTCGCTAGGCGGCAGCTTTCCGCGGTCGTTTCTGATCCCGGGCACCGACACCTCGATCCGCGTCGGCGGCTTTGTCGACATCACCGCGCTCGACTTTCTGCAGGGCGCCAACAGCGGGAACCCCGGCACCCCCAGTCTCCAACGCCGGCCAAAACGGCAACCTGGCTGGGATACCGGTCGGCGAAGCCTTCATCCCCGGCGCGGCCAATGGCGGCATCGTTGCGCAGTCGGCCAACCATTCGCGCGGCAACGGCGTGTTCATGTTCAGCCCGCAGCAATCGCGGCTCGACGTCGAGACCCGCACCCCGACGGCCTGGGGCGAGTCGCGGACGTTTTTCTCCTTCGACTGGGCCGGCGGCAACGGTTTCAGCGCCCTGAGCGTGCAGCAGGCCGGCGGCGACAGCCTGTTGCCGCGCCTCCGCTTCGCCTATGGCACGTTGGGCGGGTTCCTCGGCGGCCAGGCCCTCTCGAACTTCTCCGATGCCGACGCCGACACCGAATCGATGGAGTTCGGCGGCACGATGGGCTCGACCGGCGGCAATCGCATCCCGCAGGTGCGCTATACCCTTGCCGGTCCGTATGGCAGCGCCTTCTCGGTGTCGGCCGAACAACCGGTCACCGGCATCATCGTGCCGAGCGGCACGATATCCAATGACCAGGTGCTTGCTGCCAGCCCGTTCGGCGCCACCAGCCCAACGGCGCCACTGATCCCCGCGATCTGCAACGGCGTCCCCTGCACCGGGACCGGGATCACCACGGGGACCACGACGCAGGCCAACCCGGCCCAGACTAGGGCGCCCACTCTGACCGCCGCCACCTATTGGTCGCAGCCCTGGGGGCATATCGACTTTGCCGGCGAACTGATGCCGCTGTTTGTCAATGACGGCCATTACCTCAGCCAGGAATTCCTCGGCTATGGCGGGCACTTCTCCGGCGATGTGCACCCCGGCTGGTTTGGCTGGCAGAAGGACGATTTCCTGTTCAGCGCCGTCATCGGCGAAGCGCTCGGCACCAATACCAGCGGCGGGTCGGCCACCGCGTTCTCGCTGGCAAGCAACTTCAGTCGTCACCACCTCGTGCGCGACGCCGACGCCGACCTGCACCGGGTATGGCGGCAGCCTCCAACATCCTGGTCAAGCCGATCTTCGGGTACAGCATGCAAGGCGGCTATCAGCATTGGTGGACGCCGAACCTGCGGTCGACCATCGCCGCCGGCAATTGGCAACAAGCCGTCCCCTCGCAAATTATCGGGCCGACCGAGTCCAACTCGGCGAACAAGCAGCAGTGGAACACCTTTATCAACCTGGTGTGGAACCCGGTCGCGTTCATCACCACCGGTATCGAATACATGTATGGCAAGCGCGTCGTCGTCTCGAACGCCTACGGCACCGAGCAAGTGCTGATCGCCAAGTGGCGCGTGGCTTTCTAAACAAAAACTACACGCAACCTCGGCACCCGCCGGTTATGCCGGCGGGTTTTCTTTATGCGCACCGTTCTTTCACGGCGTAATAGGATCGTTTTAACAGGAGCGAATTGGCCTCGACCGGCGGCGCGAAGGCGATCTAGTCAGTAATTCGAGATCTCGATCAGGTTCTGATCGGGGTCGCGGATATACACCGACTGGATTGTGCCGATGGCGCCGGCGCGCGGACCCGGCCCGGCGACGATCGGCACCTCGCATTTGGCGAGATGCGCCGTAACCTCGGCAAGCGGCACGGCGGTGATGAAGCACAGATCGCCCGAGCCGGGAGTCGGCCGGTCGGCGACGAGGCCGGGAATCCTATCGGCCGGATGCAGGTTGATCTTCTGTTGGCCGAATTTGAGTGCGGTGCGCCCTTCGCCGAAGGTGGTGACCTCCATCCCCAGCACCCGCGTATAAAATTCGCACGTGCGCGCGATATCGGCCACGGTGAGGACCAGATGGTCGAGGCGTTCGATCTGCATGGGACGGGCTCCGGCTTATCGGACCGCCGAGAATGTCACGAGCGCTGTCACCCCGCCAGCCGCAGCGGCGATTGCCGACCATATCGGCGACACCGAGCTCAAAGCGGTTCGCGGTCGGCAACGGCGGCGCCGAGGATACGGCCGTCGGGGGCCTGGACGATCACTGCCAAGCGGTCGCTCTGCCAGGGCGGCGTTGACACGATCTGACTTGCTTGGCCGGTGAATCGCCCGACCTCTTCAATGCCGCGCACAACATCGACATGCGTCAGAGTGCGCCCGGAATTTTCGCCGCGTTCGACCGTATCGACACGGCGGCGATCGAAGCCGATCAACACGACCGAGGCGCTTGCCGTGACACCGCCTCGACCCAGGGTTATCCTGGCCTGGCCGTTATTGAACGACAGCGTCACGGGCACGGCGCTAGGCTCGCGGCTGGCGGCGTCGAGCGCGCGCTCGACCGCGGCGCGATCCGAGCCCACCGCCTCACGCCGGCCGTCGACGACGATTTGTGGCGTGTATACGGCGTCAATACCGAGGAGCCGGGCGTATCGCTCCTGACGCGCGGTCGCCTCGGGGCTGGAGGACGGATCCTTCCAGCCGAGCCGGTCCCAATAATCGACATGAAACGACAGCGCCAGCACGTTCGGGCGGTTTGCCAGTTCGGCGAGCAGCGCATCGGCCGGTGGGCACGAAGAACAGCCTTCGGAGGTGAACAGCTCGACCACGACCGGTCGCTCGCCTGCCTGCAGCGGCAGTATCGCGGACAACAGAAAGAGCGATGCGAGCGCCACGTATGCTTTGATCATGTCGCAATCTTAGGGCAGCCCGTTCGCATTGCGGATCAACAGAGCGTGAAGGAGGCTCAGATTAGGTGCCGGCAGATTTCGCCCGTTCGAGGCGCCACCAGGCTTCGAGCACGCAGGCGACCGACCAGGCCTGCGCCGGACAACCGCGCGGGGTGTGTGGCGGGTCGCCGTCGAAGATCTCGCTGACCTGACCGAGCCCGGCATCGGCCAGATGGTCGCCGATCGGCTCCAAAAACCGCTGTGCCGCGATCGCGTCGCCGTGGACGCGATAATGCGCCAGCGCCCAAGGACCGAGCAGCCAGGCCCAGACGGTGCCCTGGTGGTAGGCGCCGTCGCGCTCGGGCACGGCGCCACGGCAGGCGCCGCAATAGGCCGCCTCGTCGGGCGCCAGCGAACGGAGGCCGTAAGAGGTGACCAGGGGGCCGGCACAGCGCCGCAAAACCGCGCGCTGGGTTACCGGATCGAGCGGGCTCGCCGGCAGGCTCACGGCGAAAATCTGGTTGGGCCGCAGGCTCGAATCAGCCCCGTCCGGCCCGTCGATGACATCGTAGAGACCCTGGTCCTTGGGCAGGACAAACCGGGCAAATCCCTGCCGCGCCTTGGCCGCCGCGGTCGCGATAGCGGGCGTCTGGCGCGCCAATCCGTTGGGCCATCGCCGCCATCGCGGTGAGAGCGTTGTACCACAGGGCGTTGATTTCGACTGGCTTGCCGATGCGCGGGGTGACTACCCGGTCGCCGACGCGCGCATCCATCCAGGTCAATTGGACACCCTTCTCGCCGGCGTGCAACAACCCGTCCGCCGGATCGACGCCGATGCCGTAACGGGTGCCGTTGAGA
Source organism: uncultured Alphaproteobacteria bacterium (assembly GCA_963845735.1). Classification (GTDB taxonomy): domain Bacteria; phylum Pseudomonadota; class Alphaproteobacteria; order ATCC43930; family CGMCC-115725; genus AP-15. The sequence continues at coordinate 445,203 of CAWJTR010000009.1, forward strand.
TGCCAGCCGATGATCTCGGCCAGCACCGGAAAGACCTCGCGCAACGCCGCCTCGTCCCCGCACGCCTCGAGATAGGCGCGCCAAGCCTCGATGTACCACAGGCTCGCATCGGCGGTGTTGTAGTCGGGTGTGGCTCCAGCGCCGGGAAAGACATTGGGCAGCATGCCGCGATCGACAAAGCCGGCGAAGGTTTGGAGGATCTCGCGCGCTGCGGCGAACCGGCCGGTCGCCAGACAGAGCCCGGGCAGCGAGATCATCGTATCGCGGCCCCAATCCCCGAACCAAGGATAGCCGGCGATGACGGATCGTCCCTCGGGCAAGCCGGCGAGCGGCCGGGCGATCAGATAAAGATCGGTCGCCAGCACCAGCCGCATCACCCAGCCGGGCGCGCCGGCAAAAACCGGGTCGGCGGCGATCGCCCGCTCCAGCACCCCTCGATCGTGGGCTCGGCGGCGTTCGAGCGCCGCGTCGAGATCGGGTGCGACCGGGCGTCCGAGGCTCGCGACAAAGCCGCTCCAAACCCCCGCCGCCAGCGGTAATTCGAGATCGCCGACGTGGAGATGCGAGTCGCGCGCGGCGAGGCCGCGCTCGCGCTCGACCGGCAGATCGAAGTCGCGATACCAGTCGTCGCACGCCGCGATCGCGCCGCTGGTCGCGGCGATGTGCAAGGTGAACCGGTTCGCGACGTCGACCGTCAGCGCGGGTCCGTCGGCGGTAATCTGCGGCGCAAAGCCTGGCGGCCAGGTGTCGCCGTGGTGGTCGCGGCCATTGGCGAGCAATGAGACCGAAAGATACGCCGCCGGCTCGTCGGCCTCGGCTTCGAGCCGCCAGGCGACATAGACCGTGTCGGCGCCGGGCTCCATCCAGATCCGCTCCTCGACGACACGGCCGCCGAAGGCGAAGCGCCACACCGGGATGGCGCCGTCGAGATGAAAGCTTTCGAGCGCCAGATGGCCCCTCGGGCTCGACCGCGCCACTCGCCCAGCGATTGGTGAACAGAGGCTGCGACGCGCCACCCTGGATGAAACGCGCATCGGCTTTGGCAAGTACGAGGACGCGGCCGAGCGGGGCTCGACCGGCGCCACCAGCAGCGCGTGATAGCGCCGGGTCAGGCTCAGTGCGATGGTGCCGCCGGCATAGCCGCCTCGTCCGTTGGCGATCCACCATTCGCGCCGCTCGGCGGCGGCGAGATCGCCGCAAACCGCGCGGCCAAAGCGGATCGGCGGAAGCCGGGCGAGCGGGTCTGGCGGCACCTGGCTCAGGCCCGCCTCAGCGCGCGCCGACCGGCTCAGGCAGGGCGGCCTCGATCGCCTCCGGCGGTTGCGCTTCGGTGGTGTAGGCGGTCGGATACGTCGCGCATCAGCATCGCCAACGAGAGCGGTCCAGCCGGTCTGGTGCGCGGCGCCGAGACCCTTGCCGGTGTCGCCGTTGAAAAATTCGTAGAACAAGACATTGTCTTTGAAATTCACATCGTTCTGCTCGAGCGCGGAATCGCCGAATACCGGCCGATGCCCGGCTCTCGTCGCGCAGAAATAGCCGGCACAGGCGCCGCGCCAACTCGGCCGCGACCTCGCCCAGGTGGAGCAACATGCCGGAGCCGACCGGACATTCGACCTTGAAATCGTCGCCGTAATAGCTGTGAAATCTCTGCAACGACTCGATCAGCAGGAAATTGACCGGAAACCAGATTGGCCCACGCCAATTCGAATTGCCGCCGAAAACATCGGTTGCGCATTCTCCCGGTACGTAATGGACACTGATCTGGTTGCCGGCGTGCTCGAAAACATAAGGGTTGCTTTCGTGAAATTTGGACAATGATCGTACGCCGTAATCCGACAAAAATTCGGTCTCATCGAGCATGCGGGCGAGCAGGCGCTTCATGCGGTGGCCACGCAGCAGCGACAGCAGGTGCCTCTCGCCGGCGCTGGGATCAACCCAGCGCGAGACCAGCCGCGCCAGCTTCGGCCGGTGGTCGAGAAACCAGCGCAGCCGTGCGGTGAAGCGCGGTAATCGGGTGAAGACCGAACTGTCGAGCACCTCGACCGCAAACAATGGGATCAGCCCGACCATCGAGCGCAGACGCAGGGGGATCCGCTCGCCGTCGGGCAGGTGCAGAACATCGTAGTAGAATTCGTCGGTCTCGTCCCACAGCCCGATGCCCTCGCCGCCGATATTGGTCATCGCCTCGGCGATATACAGGAAATGTTCGAAGAATTTGGTGGCGAGGTCTTCGTAGACGCGGTCGTCAAGCGCCAGTTCAAGGGCGATACGCATTAGGTTGAGCGTGTACATCGCCATCCAGGCGGTGCCGTCCGACTGGTTGATCGTGCCGCCGGTCGGCAACGGCGCGCTGCGGTCAAAAATGCCGATATTGTCGAGACCGAGAAAACCGCCCTGGAAGATGTTGCGTCCCTCGGCATCCTTGCGGTTGACCCACCAGGTGAAATTCAACATCAGTCGGTGGAAAACCGTTTCGAGAAAGGCCCGGTCGCCGTGGCCGCTCCGCTCGCGATCGATTTCATATAGCCGCCAGGTCGCCCAGGCATGCACCGGCGGGTTGACGTCGCCGAATGCCCATTCATAGGCGGGCAACTGGCCATTGGGGTGCATGTACCAGTCGCGCGTCAGCAGAACCAGCTGCTTTTTGGCGTAGGCCGGGATCGACGCGAGCCAAGATCACGCTATGAAAGGCGAGATCCCATGACGCATACCACGGATATTCCCATTTGTCGGGCACCGAGATGATGTCGGCGTTATTCAGATGGCGCCAGTCCGAGTTGCGCCCGTGCCGCCGCGATTCCGGTGGCGCCGGTTGCAGCGGGTCGCCATCGAGCCATTCCGGGATGTCGAAATAGTAGAACTGTTTGGTCCACAGCATGCCGGCGAGCGATTGGCGATGTACCCGTCGCGTGTCGGGATCGTCGATGTCCCGTTGCAGCTCGGCATAGAACTCGTCGGCCTCGGCGCGACGCCGGTGAAAGACGTCGCTGAAATCGTCGAACCCGGGATCGTCGCCGTCACGCGTCAGCCGCAGGCGCAACCGAGCGTCGCCGCCCGCTGGCAAGGTCAACTGGTAATGCGCCGCGACCTTGGTGCCGAGCCGTGCCGGGTTCACCGCCGCCGGATCGCCATTGACGATGTAGTCGTTGATCCCGTCCTTGAAATATTGACCCGGCGCTTCGATTCCCCAGAGCCGCCGGATGTTGGTGTCGTTTTCGCAAAAGAGAAATTGCGGGCGGCCCTCGCAGCGCAGCCGCATCGGCGTCAGCATGCGGATGATCGATCGAGATCGAGTCGCTGCCGCGGGCCAATAGCCTCGGCTTCATCGAATTCCGGCTTCCACGACCAGATATTGCGCGCCCAAAGCTGCGGCAGCACATGCAGCGGCGCCTCCTCGGGTGCGCGATTGTAGATCGTCACCTGCATCAGGATGTCGTCGGGATCGGCCTTGGCATATTCGATCTCGACATCGAAATAGCGGCTCTCGGCAAATACGCCGGTATCGATCAACTCAAATTCCGCCATGCCCTTGCCGCGCCGCCGATTTTCCTCGACCAGCTGTGTGTAGGGAAATGCCGCCTGCGGGTATTTATAAAGCATCCGCATGTAGGAATGGGTCGGCGTGCCGTCGAGGTAGTAATAGAGTTCCTTGACGTCCTCGCCGTGATTGCCTTCCGAATTGGTGAGCCCGAACAAGCCGTTCCTTGAGGATCGGGTCGTGGCCGTTCCACAGCGCGAGACCGAGACACAGCAGCAGCTGATCGTCGCTAAAGCCGCCGATCGCGTCCTCGCCCCAGCGATAGGCGCGGCTGCGCGCATGGTCGTGCGGCAGATATTCCCAAGCGGTGCCGTTGGGGCTGTAATCCTCGCGCACCGTGCCCCATTGCCGGTCGCTCGGATACGGTCCCCACCGCTGCCACTTTATGCCGTTGCCGATGTCGGCCAGACGCGCCGCCTTCGGCCGTTCGGGCCGCCGCTCCACCCGATCCCGTCGCTGCAGTTGTTGCCATCACCTTCCTCCAGGAGGGGTCAGGCTATCCGCTCGATATGCGTCGACCAAACCTCTTTTGCAGGCACGCGGCGGTCCGAACGGCCGCGCTTACTGCATGAACCAGCCGTGGCTGACGACGAGAGACTGGCCGGTCAACGCGTTGGTCTTGAAACCGGCGAGAAACAGCACCGCCTCGGCGACGTCTTCGGTGGTGGTGAACTCGCCGTCGACCGTGTCCTTCAGCATGACGTGCTTGATCACGTCATCCTCGCTGATGCCGAGCTCCTTGGCCTGCTCGGGGATCTGCTTGTCGACGAGCGGCGTGCGGACAAAGCCGGGGCAGACGACATTGGCGCGGACATTGTGTTCGGCGCCCTCCTTGGCCACGACCTTGCACAATCCAATCAGCCCGTGCTTCGCGGTGACATAGGGCGCTTTCAGAACCGAGGCCTCCTTCGAATGCACCGATCCCATATAGACGATGCTTCCCGACTTCGCCTGGTACATATGGCGCAAGCAGGCCTTCGTCGTCAAAAACGCCCCGTCCAGGTGGATCGCCAGCAGCCGCTTCCACTCTGCGAACGGGAAATCGACGACCGGCTTGACGATCTGAATGCCGGCATTGCTGACCAATACGTCGATCCTGTGGTATTTCGCCACGGTGTCGGCGACGCCTTTCTCGACCGCGGCCTCGTCAGCGACGTTCATGGCGACGGCAAAGGCGTCCGCGCCATTCCCTTTGATCTCACGAGCTGTTGCGTCGGCGGCGTCGAGATTAAGATCGGCGATCACGGGGACGCCGCCCTGGGCGGCAAAGCGCAACGCGATCTCCTTGCCGATGCCGCTGGCTGCACCGGTGATGATGCCGACCTTTCCATCGAAACGAGACATTGCCGGGTCCTTTCAGAATGGTTCACGCGTCTTTCAGATAGTCGAAGACAACCTCGCCGAGGCCGAGCGTCAGATCCGTGACATAATGGCTGGCGCCGACCACTTCGCGCACCGGCAGCCGCGCTACGTCGCACATCGCATGCTCGAACAGCTGGATCGCCGCCGGGCCGGACCAGGCGCCCTTGACCGTCACGTCCTCGAGGTAATAGCGCACCAGCTCGCAGATGCGCGGCGTGCAATCGACGTGCGGGATGATCTTGATCATGAAGGATGGCCGGGCCAGCGCCTGCTTCAGCGGCGCCGGGTCGATCTCGCGATGCTTGTAGCCCATGGTCGCGCAGACGCACAGCACCGAGCCGTAATGCAGCGTGCAAACCACAGTCTCGCTTTCATGCGAGATTTTCGGCCTGGCGAGCTTCTTCGGAAACCCCCAAATCTCGCGCCCGCCGGCGATCGGCGCGTTGTCGTCAAGATACATCGCATGGACATAGCCGCCTTCCTGAACCGTGCCGTCCTTGGCTTTGAACCGTACCGGGATCACCTGGCCGGTTTCGGCGTAGTCGCCAAAACCGGTTGAATCGGGCATCCGGATGAATTCATAGGCGACGGTGTCGCCGGCTACCTCCAACGGCTCCGGCACCACCTGGCGCAGTTCGTCAATGTCAGTGCGATAGGTGATCACGACAAATTCGCGGTTGTAAAATTTGTACGGGCCTTTCGGATAGGCGGGATCGTTGAGCGGCATGGCGAAGGCCTTGTCGCGCACTTCGGTGAGTTTCATCGGTCGGATCTCCTCTATGCCGATGACTAATCGCGCCCGTCGACCGCGAGGTCGAAGGTGAAGACGCCGTCCATGTTCTCCGGGCGCGACAGCACCTCAGGATGGCGCAAGGTACGAACCGCGTCGTTGTAACCGGATTGCCAGTGCTCGTTCATAGTATGCGCGCGAAAACTCATAATCCTTGGAAGTACCCTCGTAATTTCTCGCGTGGTAAATCAGCTGAATTAGATTATAAACTTTCTCATCGGCCTCCTTGGCAAGAAGCTCGGCCTCTGAGCTCTGCTGCAACTCTGAAGGAATTAGGGGCAGCAACTTGGCAGCTGCACGGCGCAGCAATTGCTGCTTCTTGAATTGATCGGTCGCCGCTCGGGTTCGGCTGGAGTAGCGGATCTCCTTTTGGCGTAATTCCGCCTCCATCAGATCGCGCGGCAATTCGCCCCGCGCGTTCCACAAATCGATCTGGAAAACGAGCGTGTCCAGGCGCGGTCGGCTGTCCAACACCCATTGCAGCGGCGTATTGGAGACCAGGCCGCCATCCCAATAATGCTCCCCATCGATGACCGTCGACGGAAAGCCGGGCGGCAGCGAGCCGCTGGCCATCACATGTTCCGGCCCGATCCGATGCGTCATATTGTCGAAATAGACGAAGTTGCCGCTGCGGACATTGACCGCGCCAACGCTGAACCGCATTTCGCCGCTGTTGATCCGATCGAAATCGGCGAGGCGTTCCAGCGTCGCCTTGAGCGGCGTGACGTCATAGAAGCTAAGCGCTCCTGGCGACCCGGGCGGGTGTAGGTAGGGCGGCGGTAGCCGCGGCGTAAAAAAGCCCGGAGCCCCGGCGACGAGGGTGCCGAAAGCTCGCGCCTGATTAACGAGCCGGTGGGTGGTCTCGTCCCCGAGATCGAGCCCGAAATAGACTACGCCGGGCGGCGGCGTGCTGACGGTTTCCCAGAATGCGCGTAGTCTCTCGACCCGCCTTTCCAGCGGATTGCCTGCGATCAGGGCTGAGTTGATGGCGCCGATCGAAATTCCGGCGACCCAGTCGGGATGGAGGTTCGCCTCGGTCAACGCCTGATAGACGCCGCCCTGATAGGCGCCGAGTGCGCCGCCTCCCTGCAAGAGCAGCGCTATGCGCTCGAAAGGCGGACGCTCGATCGCAACGTGAGTCTTTCTGTTCGACGGCCGGCTATTGGGCATGCGAGAACGACCCCTCGATCTTCGCTAGGCGCGCGGTTTATATGACAGGCCGCGGTCGGCTTTACCGCCTACGGTCGACAGCACGCATAACCCATGCCACCAGAAAACCATGAAGGATTTGAGGCAATGGTGGGAATGCGATGCGCTCCGCCTGCGTCGGGTGGCCGCAGCGGCTTGCTCCCACTCGGCTGCAACCAGAGGTTCCCGATGACTGGCAAAGGACTCCATCCGTCGACGATCGCGGCGCAGGCGCTGGGCTGGGCCGATGCCACGACCGGCGCAGTCGTGCTGCCGGTCCACGTTGCAACGACTTTTCTACGCGATCCCGACAACCAGTATCGCCGCGGGCGCAGCTATGGGCGCGCCGACAACCCTAGCTACGATCAGCCGCAGGCGCTGCTGACGGCACTCGAGGGTGGCGCCGACTCACTGCTGTTCTCATCCGGGATGGCCGCGGCTGCGGCGGTTTTTCACTGCTTGCCGCGGGAGGCGCATGTCGTCGCACCGCGGGTCATGTATTGGGGTTTGCGCAATTGGCTCAGGACTTTCGCCGAGGGGTGGGGGATCGAAGCGACCTTCTGCGACATGACCTCGCTCGATGAATTGCGGGCGGCGATGCGGCCGGGCCGGACCCGCCTTGTCTGGATCGAAACGCCTGCCAACCCGTTATGGTCGGTGACCGACATCGCCGGCGCCGGCGAAATCGCGCATCGTGCCGGCGCGCTGTTGGCGGTTGACAGCACCGCGGCGACGCCGGTTTTGACCCAGCCGTTGGCGCTCGGCGCTGATATCGTCATGCATTCGGCGACAAAATACTTGAACGGGCACAGCGATGTGATCGCCGGCAGCCTGACGACGGCGCGCAAGGATGAATTCTGGGAGCGGCTTGTCGCCGCGCGCAGCGGCGGTGGCGCCATTCTCGGCGGCTTCGAGGCCTATCTGCTGCTGCGCGGCATGCGCACCCTGTTTCCGCGGGTCGAGCGCGCTTGCCATTCGGCGCAGCAGATTGCCGAAGCGCTGTCGGCGAATCCTCGGATCGCCGAAGTTCTCTATCCCGGACTGCCCACTCATCCCGGACACGCGGTCGCCGCGCGCCAGATGACCGGGGGCTTTGGCGGAATGCTCAGCATCCGTGTCGCAGGCGGGGCCGAGGCGGCGATCGCCGCCGCCGCTAAGGTCGAGGTCTGGCAGCGCGCGACGTCGCTCGGCGGCGTCGAGAGCCTGATCGAGCACCGCTTTTCGATAGAAGGTGCGGACAGCCCCGCACCGCCCGACCTTCTGCGCCTCTCGGTCGGGATCGAGGACCCGGCCGACCTGATTGCCGACCTCGACGATGCGCTCCGCCTATAGGAGCCTGCCGGTTCAGCCGCCTGGCGGTACGCGGAGACCGGGAACCAGAAAATTGCCGGCGATCAGCTTGAGCCGATCGTCCTCGGCCTCGCGATAGGCCCGGCGCAGCGCGAAGATCGCCGCTCCGGCCGCCGTCTCGTTCCACAACCAGTCCGCGAGCTGTTTGCTCGACGGCTTGGCCGGGCCGGTGAGCGCGGCTTCGAGGCAGTACGCCTTCAGATCGTCGACCGCAAAGCGCAGGGTCAGCGGCGCTGACATCTCGGCATGCGGGCTCGCCGGGTTCTCGCCGCGCAGCCAGGCGGCGAGGTAATGGACGATTTCGACAATCGACAACCCGCTGAGGCCCACCGTCGTGCGCCTGCGCTCGGCAACCGATCGGCGATAGGCGCCGTCGAGCCGCGCGATCTCGCTTTCGAGCGCGTCGGCAATAGCCGCAGCTGAGCTGCCGGTGGTGACTGCGGTCGCGCGAACCGGCGGGCGCCAGCCCGGATCGGCCCGCTCGCGCGGATCGTCGTTGGGGAAATCCTCGATCACCACTGGCCCGTCGGCAAGTTCGAGCATGTGCAACGCCGCCAGGACCACGCGCCTTTGGAACGTGGGGTCGCTCGGCGGGCCGAACGAGCGCCCGAGTTCGAACGGCACCCACAGCGCGCGAGGCGGCCGGGTGTTTTCGGTCTGCGGCCGGATCAGGCTGATCGAGACCGTCGCAATGCCTTCTTCCTCGAGATAGTGCCCCAGCGCGCTCACGGCGCGCGTGCAGAGCGGTCAAACGGGGGAGAGCAGGACGGCGTCGACAGCGTCGCGTTTGAGATGGCCCGCGACTTCGCGCGCGTAGCCTTCCATCTGCACCGGATCGGTGGCGCCCATGAACGAGTAGTGGGTCGCCGCCACCGAGCCAATCACGCCGTCGGCGGCCAGCTCGTTCAGCCGGTCGAGCGGGAAGACGACGTTCCAATCCTCTTCGAAGCCGGTGCGGTCGAAATTGATCGAAATGTGGCTGATCAACAACTGGTCGGGCTGGGTCGTCGCGGGGATCACGCGATAATCGGGGTCGCGCCCGCGAAACGGCGTCTCGCCTCTGACGACGAGGCCCGCCGACGACACGATCGCGACCCGTCGCTGCGCCAGGGGCGGGCCGCCGACCCATGGCGTCGTCGTGAAATTCGGACACTCGAGTTCGGCCAGGCGCTTGGCCTGTGCCGGAGGCAGATCGGTCAGTCGCACTCTTTTGGCTCCCCTTTGCACAGTGGGCGCGGTTCCGCCGACGAGGCTTAGCCGCTGACGCGACCATCCGGGACGAACTCGATAATGTCAACGGCAACCGGACGGCGCCCTCGCCGCTATTCGTATCCCGACCCTTATATTAATCAAGATTAGGCTCAAAAACTCATAAAATTTGAACTAAATTTGGTCGTCGCCGAGATCAGCAAGTGTTGACCGCATCACTATCATAAATTATTATTAAATCTGGTAGATAATTTTGCCAATCAGACGAAGATGGAACGCTGGTTGCTGCGCATGTTCCGAATGGCGATTGTGATCGGTGCGCTGGCCTGGGCGATCGGGGCCGGCGATCTGTCGGACCAGGCCCGCGGATTTGTCGACGACGCGTTGGCGAGTTGGAGCCAATCGAGCGTGCGTTAGGCTCGCCGCTCGAACCGGCCATTATAGCATGCCGAGTTCAAGCTTTGCCTCCTCGCTCATCCGCTCGGGCGTCCAGGGCGGGGTCCACACCAGCTTGACCCGCGCGTCGTCGACGCCGGGCACCGCGCGGACCGCCGCCTCGACCTCGCCCGGCATGCTGGCGGCGACCGGGCAGGAGGGTGTCGTCAGGGTCATCTCGACATAAACCGATGCCGCCCTTTTTGACGATCAGCTCGTAGATCAGGCCGAGCTCGACAAGGTCGATCGGGATTTCCGGGTCGCGCACGGTCTTCAGCGCCGCGAGCACCGGAGCCATCAGCGCCGGATCGTCCTCGCCGCCTTCCGGGCGCTCGACCTCCGCGCCGGCTTCAGCAGCCGGCTCGGCCGAGCCGAAATCGAACGGGTCGCGGTCCATTCTGCTACTCCGTCCTAACGGGGGCGTCGCCGTCGCCCTTCAGCGCAGCTTCGAGCGCATGCCAAGACAAGGTCGCGCATTTGACCCGCGCCGGATACGCCTTGACCCCGGTCAATGGTTCGAGCCGTTCCATCTCCTCGGCCAAGGGCTCGGGCAACGGGTTGTCCTCGCCGCCGGTCACCCGCGCGTGAAAATGCGCGAACAGTTCCTGCGCCTCGGCGATGGTCTTGCCCTTCAGAACCTCGGTCATCAGCGATGCCGCCGCGGTCGAGATCGCACAGCCGCGTCCCTGAAACGCGACATCGGCGATATGGTCGCCGTCGAGGGTCAGGTAGACCGTGACCCGATCGCCGCATAGCGGGTTGTAGCCCTGCGCCGTATGCGTCGCATCATCGATCGCCCGGAAATTGCGCGGGTGACGTCCGTGATCGAGAATGATGTCCTGATAAAGTTCGCGCAGATCCATCACGCAAACAGCTCCCGGCCGGCTTCGATCGCGGCGGCCAATTTGTCGATGTCGCTCTCGTCGTTGTAGACGCCGAGCGAGGCGCGGGTCGTCGCCGGATAGCCGAGCTTTTCGAGCAGCGGCTGGGCGCAGTGATGCCCGGCGCGCACCGCCACATGGTGGCGGTCGAGCACGGTCGCAAGATCGTGCGGGTGCACTCCTTCGAGATCGAAGGACAAAATGCCGAGCCGGCGCTGCCCGGCGCCGATCAACCGCAGACCCCGGGATGCGCGACAGACGGTCGACGCCGTACCCGGTCAGCGCCTCCTCGTGTTCGAGGATGTTGTCGCGGCCCAGCCTCTCGATGAAATCGAGCGCGGTGCCGAGCCCGATTGCGCCGGAAATATCGGGGGTGCCGGCCTCGAAGCGGTGCGGCGGCTCCTGGTACACGGTCTTCTCGAAGGTGACGTTGAGGATCATCTCGCCGCCGCCTTGCCAGGGCGGCATCGCCGCCAGCAGCTCATGGCGGCCCCACAGCACGCCGATCCCGGTCGGCCCATAGGTCTTGTGGCCGGAGAAGGCGTAGAAGTCGCAGCCCAGCGCCTGCACGTCGACCTGGAGGCGGGGCGCCGCCTGGCAGCCGTCGACCAGCACCTTGGCGCCCACCCGGTGCGCCAGCTCGACGATGGTCTCGACCGGGACCAGCGCGCCGGTGGCGTTGGCGAGGTGGGTGATCGCGACGAGCCGGGTGCGCGGCGACAGGCGCGCGGCAAAAGCGGCGAGGTCGAGCCCGCCGGTCGCATCGATCGGCGCCACGACGAGGCGGAAGCCGATCCGATCGCGCAGCAATTGCCACGGCACGATGTTCGAATGATGTTCGAGTTCGCTGATCACGACCTCGTCGCCGGCTTCGAGAAAGGCGGCGCCCCAGCTCTGCGCGACGAGGTTGATCGCCTCGGTGGCGCCGCGGACAAAGACGATCTCGCGCGGGTCGGCGGCGTTCAGAAAGCGCTGCACCTTGACGCGCGCTTCCTCGAACAGTTCGGTCGAGCGCGCGCTCAGCCGATAGACCCCGCGATGCACATTGGCGTAGTCGGTGCGGTAATAATCGGCGATGCGGTCGATGACCGAGGCCGGCTTTTGCGCGCTGGCGCCCGAATCGAGAAAGACCAGCCCGGGATTGTTGGCAAAGATCGGAAATTCGCTGCCTGCAGCCGGCGCGGGTCGAACCCCGCCCACCCCCGCTCGCAGGACGGTCTCTTCCGTGATCGACAATCCGCGGGCTGGGCCGTCGTCATGCTCATTCCTCCAATACCGTCAGGCGACGAGCGAGCCGCGACAGCAGGTGCTCGCGCACCGCCATGGGCTCGACGATCTCGACCGCCTCTCGCAAAAAGCCCTCAATCAGCATCCGCCGCGCTTCATCGCGCGGGATGCCGCGGGCGAGCAGGTAGAACAACGCCGCTTCGTCGAGGTCGCCGACCGCCGCGCCGTGGCTGCATTTGACGTCGTCGGCAAAGATTTCGAGCTCGGGCTTGGTGTCGATGGCGGCGCGCGCGCCGAGCAGCAGATTGCGGCTCAGCATGTGCGCATCGACTTTCTGCGCGCCCGGCCGAACCGTGATCCGGCCCTGAAAGGCGCCGTGCGCCCGTCCGGCCGCGACCCCTTTGAAGACTTCGCGGGTCTCGCCGCGCTCGGCCATGTGCTCGACCGTGGTGACGATGTTGGCCTCTTGGCGATCGGCCAGCAGAAAGGCGCCGTAGAGCCCGCAATGCGCCCCCTCGCCGGCGCTGCGCACCGCAACCTCGTGCCGCACCGTGCGCCCGCCAAGCAACAGCACAAAACTGGCGAGCCGCGAGTTCCTGCCGAGCACCGCGCTGACATCGCCGAGATGGAGGGCGTCCGCCGCCTCCTCGACCAATGCCACGCGATCGAGATCGGCCCCGTCGGCAAGCCGCAGGCTGACCCCGTCGTTGCGCCAATAGCGACCCGCTCCGCTAAAGCTCTCGATCAGGCGGATGCGGCTTTCCGCGCCGAGCGCGACGAGGCTGCGGGTGTGCAGCGAACCCGAAACCTCGCCGGAAGCGAGATGGACGATTTCGATCGGCCGGTCGAGAATGACGCCGGGCGCGACATCGAGGACAAAGCCGTCGCTGAAAAAGGCGCCGTTGAGCGCGGCGAAACCCCGATCGCGGTCGGGCGAGGGTATCTCCAGCGCCTCGCGAACCAGCTCCGGCCGCGCGTCGATCGCCGCCGCCGTCGAGCCGAACCAAACGCCCGCGGGCAGCCCCTCGATCGCGGAAAGTTCGGGCATAAACCGCCCATCGACCAGCACCAGGCGATGATCGCCGCCGGCGAAGCTGATGTCGTCGAGCTGCGTCGGGGATATGGCGCCGCTTGCGCGGATCGGAAGCAAGGGCGATTGTTCGAGCGGGCGCAGATCGAGGTAGCGCCAAGCTTCGCCGCGGCGGCTTGGAAAGCCTTGCTCGGCAAAGCGGGCGAGGCTGCGTCGGCGGTGGCGCGCGAGCCAATCGGGCTCGCCGGCATGCCCCAAGGCAGCGTCCAGATAGGGCCGCGCTTCGGGCTTGACCGGGAAATCGACGACAGCGCTCATCTGCGTCGGTCCGGCTTCGCGCGGCATCATGCCGCGTCGCCAAACGCGCCGTAGCCGCGCCGTTCGAGTTCGACCGCCAGTGATTTGTCACCCGACTCGACGATCCGCCCGTCCTGCAGCACATGCACCCGGTCGGGCTCGACATAATCCAAGAGCCGCTGGTAGTGGGTGATGATGACGATCGCGCGGTCGGGGGCGCGCTGCCGGTTGACGCCGGTCGCGACGGTCCGCAGCGCGTCGATGTCGAGCCCGCTGTCGGTCTCGTCGAGGATCGCCAGGCGCGGCTCCAGCATCGCCATCTGAAAGATCTCGTTGCGTTTCTTCTCGCCGCCGGAAAACCCGACATTGACCGCGCGCTGCAACAGATCCTCGCCGATGTCGAGCTCCTTAAGCTTGGCCCGGACCGCGCGCAGGAACTGCCCGGCGTCGAGCTCGGGCTCGCCGCGGTGGCGGCGGCCGGCGTTGAGCGCGGTGCGCAGGAAATACATGTTGTTCACGCCGGGGATCTCGACCGGGTATTGAAACGCCAGAAACAGGCCCTCACGCGCCCGCTCGTCGGCCGGCATCGCCAGCAGATCGCGGCCGAGGTATCGAACCGCGCCCTGGGTGACCTCGTAGCCGTCGCGGCCGGCCAGCACCGCGGCGAGCGTGCTTTTGCCCGAGCCGTTCGGCCCCATGATCGCATGCACCTCGCCGCTCTCGACCGAGAGATCGATGCCCTTGAGGATCTCGCGGCCATCGGCGAGCCGCGCATGCAGATTGTAGATTTCGAGCATCATCCGAGTACCGCAACGTTCTGCAGATCCGCCGTTCGCGAATCCGCTTTCGAGCCCGCGCACTTGCATCCGCGGCATCCTCAGCGTCTATGACGGCGCTCGATATCGCCTAGCCGGGCATACGCCAAAGCTGTGCGCATCGACTGCGGCCAAGCCCGGCGCAAGATCGAAGCGTCTCGAAACCGATCGGCGACACATCGGCATCATCCGAGGGGAGGCGTCATTCACCCGACGCTGCCTTCGAGACTGACGGCCAGCAGCTTTTGCGCCTCGACCGCGAATTCCATCGGCAATTCCTTCAGCACTTCCTTGCAGAAGCCGTTGACGATCAGCGACACCGCATCCTCGGTGCTCAACCCGCGCTGGCGGCAGTAGAACAGCTGGTCGTCGCTGATCTTCGAAGTCGTCGCCTCGTGCTCGATCCTGGCCGAGGGGTTGCGCACCTCGATATAGGGCACGGTGTGCGCGCCGCAGCGCTCGCCGATCAGCAGCGAGTCGCATTGGGTGTGGTTGCGCGCGCCCTCTGCCCGCGGCTGCACCCGCACCAGCCCGCGATAGGTGTTCTGGCCATGACCGGCCGAGATCCCTTTCGAGACGATCGTCGAGCGCGTGTCCTTGCCGATATGGATCATCTTGGTCCCGGTATCGGCCTGCTGGCGGTTGTTGGTGATCGCGACCGAATAGAATTCGCCGACCGAGTGGTCGCCTTCGAGGATGCAGCTCGGGTATTTCCAGGTGATCGCCGAGCCGGTTTCGACCTGGGTCCACGAGATCTTGGCCCTGGCGCCACGGCAGGCGCCGCGCTTGGTCACGAAATTGTAGATGCCGCCCTTGCCCTCGGCGTCGCCCGGGTACCAATTCTGCACCGTCGAATATTTGATCTGCGCGTCTTCATGCGCGATCAGCTCGACGACCGCGGCATGGAGCTGGTTCTCGTCGCGCTGGGGCGCGGTGCAGCCTTCGAGATAGCTGACATAGCTGCCCTTGTCGGCGATTAGCAGGGTGCGCTCGAACTGTCCGGTCTTGGCAGCATTGATGCGGAAATAGGTGCTGAGCTCCATCGGGCAGCGCACGCCCGGCGGGACATAGGCAAACGAGCCGTCGCTGAACACCGCCGAATTCAGCGCCGCGAAGAAATTGTCGTTCTGCGGCACGACCGTGCCGAGGTATTTGCGGACCAGTTCGGGGTGCTCGAGCACCGCCTCGCCGAACGAGCAGAAGATGATGCCGAGCTTCGCCAGCTCGCCCTTGAACGTCGTCGCCACCGAGATGCTGTCGAACACGGCGTCGACCGCGACCCCGGCCAATGCCTCGCGCTCGCGCAAAGGGATTCCGAGCTTCTCATAGGTGCGCAGCAGCTCGGGGTCGACTTCGTCCAACGATTTCGGGCCGGCATTCTGTTTCGGCGCGGAGTAATAGGTGGCCGCCTGATAATCGATCGGCGCCAGATTGAGCTTGGCCCAATTGGGCGGCGTCATCTTCTCCCAGGCGCGAAACGCCGCGAGCCGCCATTCGAGCAGCCATTGGGGTTCGCCCTTTTTGGCCGAAATGAAATGAACCGTTTCCTCGCTGAGGCCGGGCGGCGCCTCGTCGGCTTCGATATCGGTGACAAAGCCGTATTTGTAGCCCTCTTGCGACAGCGAGCGGACGGTGCCGATTGTATCGATCGAAGCAGTCATATGGATTATCTGGGCTCGTCAGTTTGTAGCGGCGTGGACGGTTGCGGCGGGCCGGCGCGGCACAAACGCGGAGGGCGTGATCATCGCATCGAGCGAAACCGCGGCCAGCGCCTGCTCGACGGCGCGGTTGATCGCCGTCCAGTGCGGCCGGGTCGGGCAATAATTGGTGCGCGCGCATTCGGCGACATGGACCGAGCATTGGGTCAGGCCGATATCGCCGTCGATCGCGGCGACCACCTCGGCGACCGAGATCGCTGATGCCCGGCGCGCCAGGCGATAGCCGCCGGCCGCCCCGCGCGTCGCCGTTACCAGCCGGGCATGGGCCAGCCCTTTCAGGATCTTGGCGACGGTCGCCCGCGGCAGCCGGGTCTCGTCGGCGATTGCCGCGGCGGTCTGCTGCCGGTCGGCATCGGCCGCCAGATGGGTGGCGACGATAACGCCGTAATCGGCGAGCTTGCTGAGGATGATCATCGCTTTCGAGCTGCCCGATAATGGCCGAACAAACCGAATTCGGACCGAATTGGTCCGTTATAAATCGTCGTTAATGCGGCCTGGGTCAAGCCCCGTTCGGCGGGCAAGTGTCCGGGGGAGAATGCCGAGCGCTTGCGGGCCCTGCCGAGCGATGCCATTTCTCTATCGGGTCCGGCAAATGCCTCGACATTCCCGTTTCGGATATGAAGCTGCTCGTCGTTGAAGACGATCGTGAAACCGCCGCCTATCTGGTCAAAGGTCTCGGCGAGAGCGGCTATACGGTTGATCGCGCCGGCGACGGGCGCGACGGGCTGTTCATGGCTTGCTCGGGCGGCTACGACGCGATCGTGCTCGACCGCATGCTGCCGGAAATGGACGGGTTGGCGTTGTTGGGAGCTTTGCGCGCCGCCGACATTCGCACTCCGGCATTGATACTGAGCGCGCTCGGCAGCGTCGACGACCGCGTCAAAGGGTTGCGCGCCGGCGGCGACGACTATTTGGTCAAGCCGTTCGCCTTCAGCGAACTCTTGGCTCGGATCGAGGCGCTGTTACGGCGGGGCTCGGCGGTGACGGCGACGACGACGTTGCGGGTGGCCGATCTCGAGCTCGACTTGTTGACCCGGACCGTCAAACGCGGCGGCCGGGGGCTCGAACTGTTGCCGCGCGAATTCCGTCTGCTCGAATATCTGATGCGCAACGCCGGCCATGTCGTGACCCGAACGATGCTGCTCGAGCATGTCTGGGACTATCATTTCGACCCGCAGACCAATGTGATCGACGTCCATGTCAGCCGGCTGCGCCAAAAGATCGACAAGAACTTCGCGCGGCCGCTGCTGCACACGGTTCGCGGCGCCGGCTACTGCCTGCGCCTGGCGGAATAATTTCGCGCTCGGCCGGCGATGGTCGCCGAAAAGCTGTCCCTTCCCGCCGCGCGATCGTGGTCCTGGCCGCGCCGCCTTCCGGCGAATCTGCGGCGGCTGGTGCGCACCCACGCGGTTCGTCTCGCCGCACTTTATTTCCTGGTGTTTGCCGCCTCGGTGCTGGGCGTCCTGCTGTTCGTCTATTGGACGAGCGCCAATTTCGTCGAGCGCCAGACCGAGGCGACGCTCGACGCCGAGATTAACGGGCTGGCCGAGCAATACGACCAGCGCGGGTTGAGCGGGCTGGTGCAGATCGTCGCCGCGCGCAGCGCCGGCGACCGCGGCGACGCGATGCTGTACCTGGTGACCGACCCCGACGGCCGGCCGCTCGCCGGCAACATCGCGGGATGGCCTCTGGGCGTGCCGGCGCGGACCGGGTGGCTGTCGTTCACGATCGAGGCGAGGGTCAAAGGCCACATCGAGACCCACCCCGCGCGCGGCAGCCTGATCATCATCCCCGGCGGCTACCGCCTGCTGGTCGGCCGCGACATCAGCGACGCGGCGGCGTTCCGCGACCGGGTCAAGATGACCTTGCTGTGGTCCGGTTTGGTGGCGCTCGGTGTTGGTCTGCTGGGCGGCGCAGCGATGAGCCGCAACCTGTTGCGCCGGGTCGAGTTGGTCAACCGCACCAGCGAGCGGGTCATGGCGGGGAATCTATCCGATCGCGTGCCGCTCGGCGGCACTGGCGACGAGTTCGATCAGCTCGCCGCCAATCTCAACCGGATGCTCGATCAGATCGAGCGGCTGATGACCGCCATGCGCGAGGTCACCGACGATGTCGCCCACGATCTTAAGACGCCGCTGGCACGGTTGCGCGCCCGGCTCGAACTGGCGTTGATCGGGCCGCAGGACGCCGCCGGCCAGAGCGAGGCGATCCGGGCCGCGATCGATGAGGCGGACCGGCTGCTGGCGACCTTCAACGCGTTGCTCGGCATCGCCGAAGCCGAGGCCGGGCGCGATCAGGCCGGGCCGCTGGACCTCTCGGAAGTCGTCCGCTCGGCGGCGGAATTTTACGAGCCGGTCGCCGAGCAAAAGGGCTTCGCTATGTCGGTGGCAGTCGAGCCCGGTATCAGGATCCGCGGCGATCGGCATCTGCTGTCGCAGACGCTCGCCAATCTGCTCGACAACGCCCTCAAATATGCGGGCGGTGGCGATCTCCTGATTACCGTTTTTCGTGACGAGGCGCGCGCCGTTCTTGAAGTCGCCGATCGCGGACCAGGGATTCCCGAGGCGCATCGCGAGACCGTGTTCGACCGCTTTGTCCGCCTAGAGCCCAGCCGCAGCACGCCGGGAAACGGGCTCGGCCTCAGCCTGGTGCGTGCGGTCGCGCACCGCCACCATGGCGCCGTCGCGCTCGCCGATAATCGGCCCGGTCTGCGAGTCCGGCTCGAATTCCCCGCGCTGCCCGCCTGACTATTCGTCCGCCGTGTCGGCGGCGTCGTCGTTCTGCCGGTCGCGGTCTTCGATGCGCCGCGCGGTTTCCACCATCATTTCGCGCAGCTCATGCTGATCGAGCCCGGCGCTGCGCAGCACAGGCTCCATCACCGCGTCGGCGAGCAGATCGTCGAGGCTCGGCCGGTAGCGGCAGCAATCGAGACGCTCGTCCATGATGATCCCTCCGTGTTCCTCTATTCTATGCACCATCAACGGAAAGCATGACCGCTTTATGTCCTTGGATCGGAAATTTCGCGGCATTAGTCCGTATCCTCCGCCTTTTTTCCCGCAGCGATAGAGCGCCGGCGGCACGTAGCCACGAACGCGCATTGCGCGGCAGAGAACTTGACAAATCGTAAAGTGGCGGCTGGGCCGCGGCGACGAGATCTTAGGCTGGAGATCGCCGTAGGTGACAAGGCCGATGCCGAGCGCGGCGATGCGCTCGCGAACGGCGGGGCTCAACAGCGCCGCCAGCTCGTCTGGGTGGCGGTATCCCGGCATTGCCGCGGCCAGCCGCGCGGTGCGCCGGGTCGCCGGGTGAAAATAAATTTCGCTGACGCCATCGGGCAGGCATGGGAGCAGCCGCAGCACCCGATCTTCGGTCATACCGCCGCTCCAGGCGAGGCCGAAGACATGGTCGTTGACGCGCAATCCCGCCAACCGCAAGCGCCGCCGTAGTCTCTCGACCCACGGCCGGTAGAGCGGCGTCGGATAGCGCTCCTGCGGGAAAGCGCGGCGCAGCGCCGCAACCGGTTCGGCCGGGACGCGCACTGCCTTCATGCCATAGTCGCGGCCGATCTCGATGATCAGCCCGGCGACGCTCGGGTGAAGGTGCATGTGCTTGTGGGCGTTGACGTGGTCGAGCGGCAGGCCGGTAGCCCGAAAGGCCTCGAACTGCGCGCGGATTTCGCGCGCCAGCTGATGCCGCACTTTCGGCAGAAAGAAGAACCGGATGCCGGCGCGGACCAAATTGCGGTCGAATTCGCCATCGCCGCCGACCAGCGCCGCGACCTCGGCGGTGGGCAATACCGGGCAGCCATCGACCAGCACGAGATGCAGTCCGACTCGCAGCCCAGGCAACAGCCGGGCGCGCGCCACCGCATCCGCCGCTGCCGGCGCACCGACCATCAGGCTCGCGGTCGACAGGATCCCGTGCCGATGCGCCTCCTCGACAGCCTCGTTGACGGCCGGGTCGAGCCCGAAATCGTCGGCGCAGACGATCAGCCGCCTCAGCCTGCCATCTCCCGATTGCGCAGGAAGTGAAAGAACTCGACCCCTTCCCGCAGGCGGCGGCGCAGCATCTGCGGGCTCTTGAGCATCTCGGCGACCAGTTCGGCGATCTTTTTGCGGCGGAAATAGAAGCGCTTGTAGAAGGTCTCGAGCGACTGAAAGATTTCGGTATGCGAGAGATGCGGGTAATGCAGCGGCGCGATCTGCACGCCCTGCTCGTCGATCAGCTCGGCATGGCCGATATCGAGCCAGCCGTTCTCGACCGCCTGGCGATGCAGATAGGTGCCGGGATAGGGGGCGGCCAAGGAAACCTGGATCGTGTGCGGATTGATCTCGCCGGCAAAGCGGATGGTTTCCTCGATCGTCTCCTTCGATTCCCCGGGCAGGCCGAGGATAAAGGTGCCGTGGATCGTGATCCCGAGCTCATGACAATCCTTGGTAAAACGCCGGGCGATATCGATCCGCATCCCCTTTTTGATGTTGTTGAGGATCTGCTGGTTGCCCGATTCGTAGCCGACTAATAAGAGCCGCAGCCCGTTGTCGCGCAGCACTTCAAGGGTCGCGCGCGGCACGTTCGCCTTGGCGTTGCACGACCAGGTGACGCCGAGCTTGCCCAGCTCGCGCGCGATCGCCTCGGCGCGCGGTCGGTCGTCGGTAAAGGTGTCGTCGTCGAAAAAGAACTCCTTGACCTGCGGAAACCAGCTTTTGGCGAGACGGATCTCCTCGATCACGTGACCCACGCTGCGCACCCGGTAGCGATGGCCGCCAACCGTCTGCGGCCACAGACAAAACGTGCATTTCGAGCGGCACCCGCGCCCGGTGTAGAGCGACAGGTAGGGGTGCAACAAATAGCCGATGAAATAATTTTCGATCCTAAGGTCACGCTTGTAGACCTCGCTGACAAAGGGCAGCTGGTCCATGTCTTCGAGTATCGCGCGGTCGCGGTTATGGCTGATCGCACCGCTCGGCCGCGCGATAACTCAAGCCGTCGATCGCAGCCAAGGCGCGGCCCTCGGCGACCTCCTTGATCGTGAAATCGAACTCCTCGCGGGCGACGAAGTCGAGCGCCGCCGACGCCTTCAGACTGTCCTCGGGCTCGACCGCGACCTTGGCCCCGACCATGCCGATCTTCAGCCGCGGGTTCATCTCCTTGAGCGCCTCGGCGACCTTGACGTCGGAGGCGAAGGACGGGGTCGAGGTATGCAGCACCGCAAGCTCGTACTCGCTGGCGAGCGGCAATATGTCGGAGAGCTTCAACCGCGCCGGCGGGGCGTCGACGAGCCGGCTTCCTGGAACTAGCGCCGCCGGCTGGGCGAGCCAGGTCGGGTACCAGAACGACCGGATCTCGCGCCGCGCCTGATAGCGTGAGCCGGCGCCGCCGTCGAAACCGTCGAAGGACGGCGGATGCAGGAACAGTGTCTTCATCATCAAACCTTGTCTCCGTCGGCTGTCATGCGGCCGCTCGACGCGACGCGGAAATGCTGGTCCCGCCAGAACACCGTCCGTGCGAAAAAGCTGGCGACGAACACCGCGAAAGACAAGGCGTCCCGCACCGGGAGCAACGCCGGCCTGGCCGACCGCAGCCCGAGCGCGCGCGCCGTCACCCTCGCGCAAGCCCATCTGACCAAGTAGGTGATCGCCACAAAGGTGCAGGAGGTCAAGCCAAATCCGGTGACTGCGGCGGCGAACACGGCGACCATCAGCGGATGGGTTACGATCGATCCGGCATAGGCCGCCGGGGCGACCCCGCGCACCGTGCGCGCCCAGCGCAGTTCGTGTCGCCACAGCGCAACGAACGAAGGCTCGGCCACCCGGGCCTCGACGACGTAGCGCGACAGCACCACCGTGAGACCTGCGGAGCGCACCGCGTCACCCAGCCGATGATCGTCGGCCAGCTCGTCGCGCACTCGGGCGAAGCCGCCGATGTGCTCGAGGGTCTGGCGGCGCAAGGCGATCGTCGCGCCAAAGCAGCCACGTCCCACGCCCAGCGCCTCACCGACAACAGCGCCGGGGAAGAACCCGAAATTGATGTGCATCGCTCCCAGCTCGGACCAGATGCCGCCGGTCGGGACGGCTTTGTAAAGACAGGTGACGATCCCGACGCGCGGATCGTTGAGCGGCGCCGTGACCGCGGCGAGATAGCCGCGATCGACCCGCATGTCGCTGTCGGCGAGGACGAATATGTCGTGGCGCGCCGCCGGGAGCATGTTTTCGAGGTTCGACACCTTGCCGTTGCTGCCGCGCATGCGGCGCTCGATCACCAGGGCGACGTCATCGCCGGGAAACTCGCGAACCAGCGCTTGGGCGGCTTCGATCGCGCCGTCCTGCGGGTCGGTGACGCCGAGCACGATCTGGCGCGCCGGGTAATCCTGCTCGGCGAACGACCGAAGATTTTCGTAAAGCCCGGGCTCGGCGCCATGGAGCGGCTTCAAGATCGAGATCGCGGGCTGCTCGGTCGATATCGGCAATTCGCGTCGGGCGAAGCGCGTGACAGCCCATGCCGCACCGAACAGATACACCCAGCCCGGAAGCAGCAGCACGATGGCGAGCGCCGGGTTCATGGCAAGCGCGTCACACCCGGTGAGGATTGCGCGTGAGATGCGAACGGAGTAGTGGCACGGATCAGGCGTTCACCTATATCCAGGCTGTCGCAGGCCGGCCTTGCTTGGGTGAGGCGACGAGGGGAGATCATGCGGGTCGTACTAGCCCAACCGCGAGGATTTTGCGCCGGGGTCGAACGGGCGATCGAGATCGTCGAGCGGGCGCTCGAGAAATACGGCCCGCCGATCTATGTCCGTCATGAAATCGTTCATAACCGGCACGTTGTCGAGCGGCTGCGCGGCAAAGGCGCGCATTTCGTCGACGAGATCGACGAGGTGCCGCCAGGCAGCGTCACGATCTTCAGCGCCCACGGCGTGGCCAGCACGATCGAGGATCGGGCCGCTGCGCGCGGCCTGCCGGTCATCGACGCGACCTGCCCACTCGTCTCTAAAGTCCATATCGAGGGCCAGCGCTACGCCAATCAGGGGCGCGAGATCATCCTGATCGGGCATGCCTTCCATCCGGAAATCGTCGGCACCATGGGGCGGATCGTCGGCCGCGTGCATCTGATCTCGACGCCTGAGGAGGTTGCTGGGCTTCAAGTCACCGACCCCGACAAGCTTGCCTTTATCACCCAAACGACGCTCAGCGTCGACGATACCCGCGCGGTAATCGAGGCGCTGAAGGCGCGCTTTCCGACGATCGTCGGCCCGGACACAAAGGACATTTGCTACGCTACACAGAATCGCCAGCGGGCGGCGCGCGAACTCGCCAAGATCGTCGATGTGGTTCTGGTGGTCGGCGCGCCCAACAGCTCGAACTCGAACCGGCTGCGCGAGATCGCCGCCGAAAGCGGCGTACCGAGCTATCTGATCGAAGATGCCGCGCGCGCTCGATCCCCGCTGGGTCAAAGACGTCACCGCGGTCGGCATCACCGCCGGCGCCTCGGCGCCCGCCGAACTGGTCGAGGCGCTGATCGACCGGCTGCGCGACATCGCCGAAATCGAGCTCGCAGTGCTGCCGGGAGTCACCGAGAACGTGCGCTTCCGAATGCCACCGCAGCTCGCCGAAGCCGCCGAATGATGCCAGCTCGACATCCCACTTTGTAACGAGGGTCTACCGTGGCCATTCCGTTGCGCCAAACGATCCGGGTCGGGGCCTATGTGCTCGGGCGCCATTTGCGCGGGGTCGAACGCTACCCGCTGGTGCTGATGCTGGAGCCGTTGTTCCGCTGCAACCTCGCCTGCGCCGGCTGCGGCAAGATCGACTATCCCGATGCGATCCTCAATCAGCGGCTCAGCATCGCCGAATGCCTCG
The DNA here is from genome assembly GCA_963845735.1 of uncultured Alphaproteobacteria bacterium. Classification (GTDB taxonomy): domain Bacteria; phylum Pseudomonadota; class Alphaproteobacteria; order ATCC43930; family CGMCC-115725; genus AP-15. Next base: position 468,899 of record CAWJTR010000009.1, read on the forward strand.
GCGCGGTCGACGAATGCGGCGCCCCGATCGTGGTCCTCGCCGGCGGCGAGCCGCTGCTGCACCGCGACATTGCCGAGATCGCACAAGCCATTACCGCACGGAAGAAATTCGTCTACCTGTGCACCAACGCGCTGCTGCTCGAAAAAAAGCTCGATCAGTTCCAGCCCAACCCTTATTTCGCCTGGACCGTACATCTCGATGGCGACCGCGAGGAGCACGACCGCTCGGTATGCCAGGACGGGGTCTACGACCGCGCCGTCGCCGCGATCGCGCTGGCGAAATCCCGCGGCTTCCGCGTCAACATCAACGCCACCCTGTTCGATAACGCCGATCCGGAGCATGTCGCCCGGTTCTTTGATCGGGTCAGCGAGATCGGGCTCGACGGGATCACGGTGTCGCCCGGCTACGCCTATGAACGGGCGCCCGACCAGGAGCATTTTCTAAATCGCCGACGCACCAAGGAATTGTTCCGCGCCATCTTCGCGCGCCGCCGCCGCAGTTGGTCGTTCAATCAGTCGAGCCTGTTCCTCGATTTTCTCGCCGGCAATCAATCGTACCGCTGCACGCCGTGGGGCAATCCGACGCGCAATTTCTTTGGCTGGCAGCGCCCGTGCTATCTGCTCGGCGAGGGCTACGCCAAGACCTTCAAGGAGCTAATGGACGAGACCGACTGGGACGCATACGGCACCGGCAATTATGAAAAATGCGCCGATTGCATGGTTCATAGCGGCTACGAGGCGACCGCGGTTATGGATACGGTGCGGCACCCGCTAAAGGCGGCGGCGGTGGCGCTGCGTGGCGTACGCACCGAAGGCGATATGGCGCCGGAAATCTCGCTCGACCGGCAGCGCCCGGCCGAATACGTGCTCTCCCGCCATGTCGCCGAGGCGATGGAGCGGCTAGCCGGCAGCCAGGAGCCCATGCAGGGCGCGGGCGGGTCCGGCTAGGGCCAACTGCGCCGTCCGAACCTCGCGCGCCAGCCCAACCAGGCTCGCGAGCTGTCGGGGCTGGCGCAGCACCGATGCGAGTACCCGCGCAGAGCCTTGGCGTTCCGTCCTCCGAAAGCGGGATCAGCGCCGCAGGCGGCAGCTCGCGATAAGCCGCGTCGGCGATTGAGCGCAAGACGACGAACGGCATCCCCGCCGAAGTGGCGATGCGGGCGACGATGTCACTTTCGAGATCGACCGCGACCGCCCGGGTCTCGTTCCATGCCCGACTTTTTTGGGCAGCTGTCGCCAGAATGGCCTGCAGCCCCAAGCACCGGACCTTCCAGCGCGCCGATGCCGCGGGCGAAATCGGCGATGCGGTCGCGAAACTGCTTCTCTGCCCACCACCGTTTGTCGGCTGCGATCACATTCGTCGAGACGATCACATCACCCGTTCGCAGTTCGGGCGCGAGCCCGCCGGCAATGCCGAAACTGATCAGACAATTCGCCTGCCGGACCGCGCTTTCGACAAGCGTGGTTGTGCGGCTCCGATCCCCGGCGCCGACTACCACCGAAAAGCCTGCGGCGCGCGCGATCTTCGCTTCCGCCGCGAGCCCGCAGATGCAGAGGGTAGCGGCCGGTCCTGTCGTCTCGAGCAAAGCCCTACCCAGGGCTCAAATACCGAACGGGACCCGGGCCGAATTGCCGTTCATCAGACGGCGGTAACGGGCCAAAGCCCAAAGCGGAAAATAGGCACGGTAGCCGTGATAGCGCAGAAAAAACACGCGCGGAAAGCCGACCGCGGTGAACCACGGCTCATCCCAACTTCCGCTCGAGTTCTGGGTCGCAACCAAATAGGCAATGCCGCGCGCCACCGCGGGGTTGTGGACCTCGCCCGCGGCCATCAGAGCGAGCAGCGCCCATGCCGTCTGCGAGGACGTGGTATAGCGCGCCTCGCCTCGCGGCATGCCCGGCCAGTACGATTCCTCGGCTTCGCCCCAACCGCCGTCCGCACGCTGCCGGGCAAGCAACCAACCGACGGCCCGGCGGATTTCCGGTGCCGCAGGATCGATGCCGGCGGCGTTGACGGCGGCCAGTACCGACCAGGTCCCGTAGATGTAGTTGGTTCCCCAGCGTCCGAACCAGCTGCCGTCGGCTTCCTGCTCGCGCCACAGAAAGGCGATGGCAGCGGCGACGGCGGGGTGGTCCGCGCCGTAGCCGAGCTGGGCGAGTAACCCGAGGCACCGGGCGCTGACATCGGCGGTTGGCGGGTCGAGCAGCGCGCCGTGATCGGCAAATGGAATGTGGTTCAAGTAATAATGCGTGTTGTCGGCGTCGAAGGAGCCCCACCCGCCGTTGCGGCTCTGCATGCCGATGATCCATTCGCCTGCCCGTTCGATGGCGGACCGATACCGTTCACGATCAAAGCGATCGAGTGCCAGGGCGACAGCGGCGGTGTCGTCGACATCGGGGTAATAGGGGTTCTCATATTGGAAGGCCCACCCGCCCGGCGGCAAGCCTGGGCGGCTCATCGCCCAATCGCCGACCACCTCCCGCACCTGCTTTTCCGCGAGCCAGTCGAGCGCCCGCCCAACCGCGGAGTCTAGCCGCTGGTCATCCACGTCCAGCAGCGCGTGGCAGGCTAGCGCCGTGTCCCAGACCGGAGACAGGCAGGGTTGGCAATAGCAGCGCTCGCCATCGCGGACGATAAGCTTGTCGATCGCGGATGCAGCGGTCAGCCAATCGGGATGATCGCGGGGATAGCCCAGACAGTCGAACATCATCAATGAGTTCGCCATCGCCGGGTAAATTCCGCCGAGACCGTCTTCGCCATTGAGCCGCTCGGTCACAAAGGCGACCGCCTTGTCGATTGCCCGTCGCCGCGGCCCCGCGGGAAGCCACGGCTCGGCCGCGCGCAGCACCCGGTCGAGCAGGCCGAAAGCCGTCGCCAGCGGCGATGCGGTCGGTCCGGCGATCCAGTTACGCACCGATTTGGGCGGTTCGACGAACAACTCGCGGATTGTGATGCCGCGCGGGTTGCGGGCGCGGGGCCGCAGCGCCATCAGCACCAGCAACGGCACCAGAACGGTGCGCGACCAATAGGACACCTTGCCGATGTGAAAAGGCGACCATCCGGGCAGCAGCATGATTTCGACCGGCATGACCGGAACCGCCCGCCACGGCACCTCACCGAACAAGGCGAGCATGATGCGGGTGAAGACATTGCAGCGCCGGGCGCCGCCTTGCGCCAGGATCGCGGTGCGGGCGCGCGCCATGTGCGGCGCGTCGATCGAATCGCCAGCCGCCTTCAGCGCAAAATAGGCTTTGACCGAACAGCTGACGTCGAGCGCGCCGCCGTGGAATAGCGGCCAGCCGCCATCCTCGCCCTGCTGGACGCGCAGGAAGCGCGCGATCTTTGCCTGAAGCTCGGGCTCGCTTCGGCCGAGGTAATGCTGCAGCAGAATGTATTCGGACGGGATTGTCGCGTCGGCTTCGAGTTCGAAGACCCAGTGGCCATCGGTATGCTGCAGCGCGAGCAAAGACGCGGCGGCGCGGGTGATCGCCTGACCGAGTCCGTGGGTATCCCGGCCGGCGTTGATGGGCTTTTTCGCGACCGCCGCTTGCTCGTTTATTGCGCTGTTCATGAAAGGATACGCTGAGCCTCTTTGTCGGTCCTGGTGGTCGTTTCGGTAACAATGTCGCCGCCGCCCGCCGCCGGCCGGGGCTCTCCATGGCCGCGGGCCAGCGCCCGCCGCGCCGCAGCAAAGCCCGACCCGATAGCGCCTTCGATCGTCGCCGGCAAGCCGGTATCCGTGTAATCGCCGGCAAGCAAAAGCTGCTGCCAGCGCGTCGTCACCCCCGGCCGGCGTCGCAGTTGTTCCGCGCTGGCGAGAAACGTCGCCCGCCGCTCCTTGACGATTCGCGCCGGCGGCACCGGAAATGCGGGAAGCCGATAGGCCAGTGCCACGTCGCGCCACAGCATCTCGCGCAACGCGTCAGCTGGGAGGTCGATGACGCGGTCGGCGGCGCTGACCGTTACCGACAACACCCCATGCTTGCGAAAGATCCACTGTGCGGCGCCGTCGACGACGCCGACAAACAGCGGAGAATCGGGCGGTGCCGCGCACCGGAAGTGGGCATTGACGATCGGGGAAAAGGCGTCGGGCACGATCAGTGACGGCACGAGCCGTGCGGCAACAGCCGCCGGTACGGCGAGGATCACACGATCATCGCGGCCGATCTCGATTGCGTCCGCTTCGAACACCAGCCCCGAGACATGATCCGGGCCGAAGTTCAACGCGCGCAGCCTGGCGCCAAAGCGGATCTCGGCGCCGCGTGCGCGCAAGACAGCAAGCGCCGGATCGACGAACGTCTCCGAAAGCCCCTCGCGCGGCACCAACGGCCGGCACGCCGCCCCGCCGCGGCCAAGTGTCTCAACCAGAATACGCCAAAACAGCCGGGCAGACGCGCGCTCGACAGCGGTGTTCAGCGCAGCGACGGCAAGCGGCTCCCACAGCCTGCGGAAAAGCCGGCGGCTGCGATCCAACGCCTCGGTGACCGTCGCCGTCGGGCCGACCCAGCGCAGCGCCAGCGCTCCGAGGTAGTCAGCCGCACGGGTGTGCGGGACCCGTCTGGCACGCCGGAAAATCCACCACGGCACGGCCCCTCGGTTCGGCCGGATACTCCAGCGCTGCCCGGTCTGCGCGTCGATGAACGCAAAGACGGTATCCTCCGGACCCTCCAACGTGTCGCGTGCGCCGATCCGATCGAGATAGTCGAGCGCCCGGCGGTTTCCCGCCAGCAGCAGATGGTTGCCGTTGTCGACGCGGCAGCCGAGCTCGTCATCGAAATAGGAACGGCAGCGGCCGCCGGCATGCGCGCTTGCTTCGTAGAGCCGCACCCGGCACCCCTCTGCCGCCAATGCGACCGCAGCCGCCAGGCCGGCCAGACCGGCGCCGACGATATGCACGGCGCCGCTCATACAAGACCGTGGCGCAGAACCAGCCAGAGCTTCAGCGGTTTCGGCAGGCTCAGCCGCGCGGCCGGATCGCGCCACTCCCCGCGCAACAGTTGTTGCAAGGTCGCCCGGTAAACGGCCCCCATCACCGCCGCAGGGCGCATCGCCCGGCGACGGCATTGCGCCATCGCCCGCGCGCTGTCGCGAAAATGCGTTTCGGCAATCGCCGCCAGCTCACGGCAGGCTGCCGGCAATGCCGGATGGCGCAGCACCGCAATCGGATCGGCATTGTAAATCCCGTGGCGGTCCAGGATCTCGCGCGGCAAATAGAGCCGTCCGCGGCGGGCATCCTCGTCGAGGTCGCGCAGAATGTTGGTCAACTGCAATGCCCGGCCGAGCGAGTCGGCGACGCGGTGCGCCGCTTCGCTGGTGTCGCCAAAAATATGGACCGAAAGATGACCAACCGCGCTCGCCACCCGGGCGCAATAAAGATCGAGCGTGGCTAGATCCGGGGCTCGGATGTCCTCGCGGGCATCCATCTCCATGCCGTCGATGACGGCGAGAAAATCCTCTCGGCGCAGGCGATAGCGCAGCATCGGCTCATGCAGCGCACGCGCGACGAGATGGCTTGGCCGCCCGGCATAGAGCGCCTCGATTTCGTCGCGCCAGGCGGCCAGCGCCGCGAGCTTGTGCGCGGCCGGCCGCTCGCCGTCGGCAATGTCGTCGACCTCGCGGCACCAGGCGTAAACCGCGTACATTCCGTTGCGGCGCTCTCGGGGCAACAGCCGCATTGCCCAATAGAACGAGGTTCCGGCCGCCTCGACCCGGTCGCGGATGGTTTGGCGCAGCGCGGCGTCGCCCAGGCGATCCGCGACGGCGCCGAACGCTGCGTCGCTCACCGGCGGATCCCATGCAGGACGCCGGACAGAAAAGCCGCAAGGAAATCGGTCTTGCCGAGCCCGACCCGGGCGGCCAGTGGGTCGCCGCGCTGCAGGCGGCGCAACAGGCGCGCCGAGAGCTCGGTGATAACCGCGCATTCACAGCGCAAACCCGGCGCCGCGACGCGCGGCGACAGCCCGCGCGCGGCGTCGACAAGATCCGAGGTCCGGTCGAGCAGGGTGTCGAACACCCGGCGCAGCGCCGGGGTCGATTGCGCCGCGGTCAGAGCTGTGACGTCGGTTCCGGCAGCAGCAAGATCGGCGGTCGGCAGGTAGACCCGGTCGAGTAGGCGGTAATCCTCGGCGCAGTCCTGCAGATGGTTGAGCACCTGCAATGCCGAGCACAACGCGTCCGAGGGGGGCCAGGTTTCGCGGCTCTCGCGATGCAGATCGAGCAGCTGCCGCCCGACCGGCGAGGCCGAGTAGCGGCAGTATTCCATCAGCTCGTCCCAGTCCCGATAGCGTCGCTTTTCGGCGTCCTGGCGGAAGGCGCGCAAAACGTCGTTGCAGTGCTGCGCTGTCATTCCGGTCGAGGCCAGGCTTTGGCGCATCGCCGAAGCGGCCGGCGCATCGTCGCCCGGGGCACCGCCGAGCACTGCTGCCATGCGGTCGAGCCGGCGGATTTTCTCGGCGGCGCTAAGCCCAGGGTTGTCGGCGATGTCATCGGCGTTGCGGGCAAAGCGATAGAAGGCATGGACATGCACGCGCAAATCGCGCCGGATCAGCAACGACCCGACCGGGAAATTCTCGCCGTCGCGCCACTTGCCCGATGGCGTCTCGACGATCTCGCGGTCTTGCGTCTCCGGCGCTGCCGCCGCAATCATCTCAGATACCCATTCGCCGCGAACCAGCCGACAGCGTCGACAATGGCCTCGTGCGCCGGCCGCGGACGATAGCCGAGTTCGCGCGAGGCTTTCGCCGATGAAAAATACATCTTCTTTCTGGCCATGCGAACCCCGTCGAGCGTGGTAAATGGCTCACGGCCGGTGACCCGCGCCATCAGCTCCGCTCCGACGGCAACCGTGAACGCCACCGCATACGGGATTTTGAGGCGCGGCGGCCGCCGGCCGACGGCGCGCGGCAACCTCGGCCAGGATCTCGGCCAGCGCCATGTTTTCGCCGCCGAGAATATAGCGCTCACCGATCCGGCCGGTTTCGGCCGCTGCGAGATGACCGGCGGCGACGTCGTCGACATGCACGATATTGAGCCCGGTGTCGACAAAGCCTGGCAGATGGCCGCGTGCGGCTTCGAGGATCAGCCGCCCGGTCGGCGTCGGCTTGAGGTCGCGCGGGCCGACCGGCGTCGACGGATTGACGATGACCGCGGGCAGGCCGCGCTCGTCGATCAACTGGCTAACGGCCTCCTCGGCCTGGAATTTTGACTGCTTGTACGGCCCGATCATGTCGTCGAGCCGGCTCGGCGTCTTCTCGTCGGCCGAGCCGCCGGGAACCAGACCGATCGTGGCGACGCTGCTGGTATGGACGATGCGCTCGACACCGGCGGCGAATGCCGCGGTCATCAGGTCGCGGGTGCCGTCGACATTGGCGCGGAACATCGCCGCCGGGTCGGGAACCCACAGCCGGTAATCGGCGGCGACGTGGAACAGATACCGGCAGCCGGCTACCGCGCGGGCGAGGGATGGCACGTCCTCCATCGCGCCCTCGGCGATTTCGACGGATAGATCGCCGAGGTTGCGGCGATCGCCGCCGGGGCGCGCCAGCACCCGCACTTGATGACCTTTGAGCAACAGCGCGCGCGCCACGGCCGATCCGACGAACCCGGTCGCCCCGGTAACGAGGCACAAACCCGGCGCGAGCGACATCACTATTCACCGGCCCGCCGAGCCTGCGGCGGCGCGAGGGCCGGCGTCGAGGTCAACGCAGCGCGTCGAGCTTGTGTTGCACCAACGCGCGCCGGCTGTCGGCCGGCGACAGTTCGTCTCGCAGCGTTGTCCAATAACTTGCCGCCCGGAAGCCGTCGCCGCTGTTAGCTGCGGCGAGACCCAGATACCACAGCGCGTCCGGCTCTTTGCCGTCGAGCGCGTTGATCCGGGTCGCCAGATCGACGAGTTCGGGGCTCGGCCTGTCGTCTTTGGTCCCGACAGAAAGCGCATTCATATAGGCCTCGAGCAGCGGGAGATTGCCGGGGAATTGCGCGTTTCCCTGCTTGAGGGCGGCGAGCGCATCCGCGGTGCGACCGAGCCCCTGATAAGAGCGGGCGCGTGCGATCCATCCCTGCGCGTCATCCGGCGCGGCATGCGGCAGCGCTTCCGGCGCCCCTGCGGCGGCCGCCGCTTCCCGGGCGCGCGCGGCTCGCGCCTTGTCGGGCTCGCCGAGCACATCGTAGGCGTGGGCCAGCCGTGCCCAGCCTTCCTTGTCGTCCGGGTGCTGTTCGAGCCGTTGGGCAAGGCGCTCGACCATGCCGCGGATCATCGCCTGCCGCTGTTCCGGCGACATGTCTCGGGCGGCGGCGACGTCCTGCGCGCTCGGGCCGGGCGGCGCCACAGCCGGCGCGGCCCCGGCTGCCGGCCCGTTCGGCGTCAGTTCAGCGAGGCTGTCCGCGACGGTTTGGCGCCACGGCGCGCCAGCCGGGGCGTCGGCCAGCAAGGCCTGCAATTTTTGCCTGGCCCCGGCGCTGTCGCCATGCTGCAGCGCTGCCTCGGCGCTGTAATAGCGCGAGCGTGGATCATCCGGCGCCTTGGCGAACTCGGCCTCGGCGGCCGGCGTCACCGTGCCCTCGGCTTCGAGCAGCAAGACTTCGCCCAGTTCGGCGTGCAAGCCGGTCTCGCCGGGCGCCAAGGCGATCGCATGGGCGTAGGCCTCGCGCGCTTCGGGGAAGCGGTCGAGCGCGGCCAGGGTGCGGGCCAGCAGGGTCCAACCTTTGAGATCGCCGGGCGTCTGTTGTAGATGCGCCTTTATGCGGTCGGCGGCAGCGGCGAGTTCGGCCGCGCCGTGGGGAATGGCGGCCTCGATCGCGGCGCTCCGATCGATCGCCGACGGTGAGCCGACAGCAAAGTAGACGGCGATCGCCGCCGCCGGCAGCACCCCGGCAATGCCGATCGCCGCGCCGATCCGCCAGAACGTTTCCGCTCCGCCGTCCAACGCCGCTCCCGCCCCGGCGTCGCCGCGCTCGGCCGCTGCCAGCATGCGCCGGGTGATCTCGGTGCGCGCCGCAGCGGCCTGGTCGGGTGAAATCCGGCCTTGAGCCAGCTCGGCATCGGTCTCGGCGAGCTGCCGGCGAAACAGCGCGGCGACGGCTTCCTCGTCGCCACTGCCCGGCCGCGGGCGGTGGACGAGCGGGCGCAGCAAGGCGGCCAGCGCCGCAAGGGTCAGGAACCCGGCGCCGATCCAGAACCAGACCATGCCCGATCGCTCAGCAATTCCGCGGCGCGAGCGCTCTCTTCCCGAGTCAGCTCGGGCAACGCTGGCGTCGAAACGCCGCCAGCGCGCCCGCAGCAGCAGCACGCCTGCCCGCCCCCAGCACCAGCACCGGCGGCGCCAGCCACAACACCCAGGTCACCGGCTGCGAACGGCGGGTCGAGCAGCACGAACACGCCATATCGCGCCACGATGTAGTCGAGCACCTGCTGGTCGGTGTCGCCGGCGAGCAGCCGCTTGCGCACCAGAACGCGCAGATCGTGGGCGAGGTCGGCGTTGAACTCGTCGATCGACTGGTTCTGGCACACCAGGCAGCGCAATTCCTGGCTGATCGTGCGGGCGCGCGCCTCCAGGGCCGGATCGGCGAGCCGTTCGGAGGGTTCGACCGCCCAGGCTGCCGCCGCCCCGACCGCGATCAGCAGCAACGCCGCCGCAACCAGTAGCCTCCCGATCATCCCGGATCCGCCGGTCGAGGGACGATCGCCGGTGCGGTGCGGGATCTCGGCAGCCGCATTCGCAGGCGCCGGTCGCTCAGCGAGACCAGCCCGCCGAGCGCCGCCAGCACCGCGCCGAACCAGACCCACGGGACGAGCGGATTGTAATACGCGCGCAGGACCCAGCCGCCCTTTCCATCTGGATCGCCGAGCGCCAGATAGAGATCGCCGAAGCCGTTGGTCGAGATCGAGGTATTTGTCGTCATGCTGCCGGCGATCGGATACCAGCGGCGCTCGGGGTGGACGGTGAACGGGGCGCTGCCCGGCCGATCGACCACGATCTCGGCGCGCTGAAACTGGTAGTTTTCGACATTACCCTCGGTCACCCCGACAAAGTGCAGGGTTCGGCCGGCGATTTGCAAATTGTCGCCGGCGCGCAGCGTCTCGATCCGCTCACTGCGCCAGGCGATCGAGACCGTCACCCCGGCGATCAAGACGCCGACGCCGAAATGGGCGATTGCATAACCCCAGGTGCCGCGCGGCAGATGGCGCAGGCGGCGCCACACGGTGCCTGGAGGCAGCTTTCCGAGTCCGGTCCGGTCGGCAAGATCGGCCAGCACGCCGAGCATCGCCCAGGCGGCGAGCGCCACTCCGGCAAGCGCCGCCGGGGATGCGGTGCGGTTGAACAAAAACACGGCGAGCGGGGCGAGGAGCGCTCCGGCGAATGCCGGCGACAATCGGCGCAGCGCCGCCCGCAAATTCCCGTGGCGCCAGGCGAGGACCGGGCCGATGACCATGGCTACAAGACCCGGCACGACGATCGGGACAAAGGTCGCATCGAAGTATTGCGGCCCGACCGACAATTTGACCCCGCTCCACACCTCGGCGAAGAGCGGGTAGAAGGTGCCGAGGAACACCGTCGCCATGCCGGCCGCGAGCAGCAGGTTGTTGAGCACCAGCGCGCCCTCGCGGCTGACCGGCGCGAACGGGTTGCCGGCTTCGAGACCCGGCGCGCGCAACGCGTAGAGGATCAGGCCGCCGCCGATCACGATCCCGACCAGCACCAGGATGAAGACGCCGCGCGCCGGGTCGAGGGCAAAGGAATGGACCGAGGTCAGCACCCCCGAGCGCACCAGAAAGGTCCCGATCAGGCTCATGCCGAAGGTCATGATCGCCAGCAACACGGTCCAGCGCTGCAACGTCTCGCGCTTTTCGACGACCGCGGCCGAATGCAGCAGCGCGGTGCCCAGCAGCCACGGCATGAACGAGGCGTTCTCGACCGGGTCCCAAGCCCACCAGCCGCCCCAGCCGAGCACGTAATAGGCCCACCAGCTGCCCATCGCGACGCCGATCGTCAGCCCGCACCACGCGGTCAGAGCCCAGGGCCGGACCCAGCGCGCCCAGGCGGCGCCGACCCGGCCCTCGATCAGCGCGGCGATCGCGAAAGAATAGGTGATCGAGAACCCGACATAGCCGAAATAGAGAAACGGCGGATGAAAGGCGAGGCCCGGATCCTGCAGCAGCGGGTTGAGGTCGCGGCCGTCGGCCGGGACCGGGAACAGCCGCTCGAACGGGTTCGACGTCGCGATGATGAACAACAGCGTGCCAAAGCCGAGCAGGCCCTGGATCGCCAGGGTGCGCGCGCGCAGGCTCGCCGGCAATGAGCGGCCGAACAGGGCGACGAGCCCGCCGAACAACGCCAGCATGAAGACCCACAGCATCATCGAGCCTTCATGGCTGCCCCACGCGCCGGTCACCTTGTAGAGCATCGGTTTCGACAGGCTCGAATTCTCGAAGACGTTGCGGACCGAGAAGTCGGAAACGATGTGGGCGTGGATAAAGACCGCGAAGGACAACGCCACCAGGCCGAGTTGCAGCAATGCCGCCGGCCGCGCCAGATCCATCAAGGCCCGGCTGCGCGCCGCAGCGCCGATCAGCGGCGCCGTTCCCTGCACCGCCGCGACCAGCAGGGCGAGGACCAGCGCGAAATGGCCGATCTCTACCAGCACGTCACCGTTCCGGGGTCAGCGGCCAAATTCCCGTGAACCGGGAAAATAACCGGGAAATCTGCGCATTGGCCACTTTACGGTCCCAAATCGCATTAAATCCGAGTTTCGAATCAATCGCTTCCACAGGAATTCCCGTGAGCGCCGAACCGGGAATTTTTCCGACCGAACCGGGAAAGAATTCCGCAGAACCGGGAATACACGGGAATTGCCAAAGACCGGCCAGACCCGGCGCAATCCGCTTCACCAGCGATCCATTCTGGCACGAGCATTCCCTGTCCATGCGAGCCATTATGCGGGCGAGATGTGGTCGGACGATGGCGAGCAGCCTGCCGCCGTTTATTCGGCGCCGTCGCTGAGCAGCATGCGGCCGTAGGGCGCCAGCCCGGCCACGCGGCTGGCGGCGGTGTGGGTCAACACCGTCATCACGTCGCGGCGGATCGAGCCCAGCTCGTCATTGTCGTAGACCCAGCGGGCGCCGTCCAATTCGCACAGCCGGTCGATTGCCCAGCCGACCTGATGCTGTGCGTAGACCATGTCGCGGCGCGCGCGCAACGCCTCGGCCTCGGTGATCCGGCGGCCCGAACTGACTTCGGCGGTGCTGGATTCCCGCCCGGTGTGCAGCAGCATCGTCGCCGCATCGATCGCGGCGGCGGCCTCGCCGAGCGTCATCTGCACGAATTCGGAATCGGCCAACCTTCGCACCCCGCGCGACACCCGGCCGGCGAATGACCGGCAGGCGACATCGAGCGCGCGGCGGCCGAGCGCCACTGGCACCGGCGGCAGCGAATAGGAGACCAGGTAACCGCGCGGCGCCCGCAACACCGGATAGTCCGGATGGACCAAGGCGCCCGGCGGGGTCCCGGCGAACAGGTCGCTGACCATCACGACGCGGTGCTCGGGCACGAACACATCATCGAGGACCAGCGACTTCGAGCCGGTGCCGGCGAGGCCCAAGGTCTGCCAGTCGTCGACGATCTCGATCTCGGCGAACGGCACCAGCAGATAGGCATGGGTGCGCGGGTCGCCCATTTGCCCAAGGAACGCGCCGATAATCGCCCATTGCGCATAGTCGCAGCCGCTCGAAAACGAGTAGCGGCCGCTGAGCCGCCAGCCGCCCGGCACGCGCTTGGCGGCGGCGCGCGGCGCCAGCGAGGACGCGGCGACCGCCTCGGGATCGGCGCCCCACACATCGATCTGCGCCTCTTCAGGGTACTGGGCGACGATCCACTGATGCTCGGCCAAGACCGCATAGACCCAGGCCGAGGAGGCGCAGCCAAAGGTGAACTCCTCGACGATCCGCGAGAACAGGCTGAACCGCCCCTGCATGCCGCCGAACCGCCGCGGCTGCAGAATGCGCAGGATGCCCGCCGCGCGATACTCGGCGATCGTCTCCGCCGGCAGCTTCCGCGCCGCCGCCGCTTCCGGCGCGCGCTCGGCAAGCCGCGGGATCAGCCCCCGCGCCCGCTCCAGCACCGCCCGCTCGTCCTCCGGCAGCGCGCTGTCGTCGCCCGAGATCGAGACTTGGTCACGGCGCGTCATGGGGTTCGCATCAGGCATGCGGTCGCCGTTGCCTCCGGTTTCATGCATCTGGTTCAGCGTGCATCCGAGACGGTGGCTACGCAAGAGGTCGTGGGCGAATACGTTGCTATTCGGCCTTATGGAACGATATGGCCCGGCGCCAGGCTGCTCGCCCGCTGACGGCGCGCGTCTTCAATTCGATCACGCCCCGAAGGTGCTCACGCGAACCGGCTGGCTGGCCTCGGTTCCCCCTCTGCCAGCAGAGGGGATGCCTGCTCCCGACCCCTTTGCCGACCATCGTTTCCGTCTACGGCGACGACGGCCCGTGCCCCGAAGCCGACACCCATGATCACCCTCGCGAACGATGAGGTCGTTTGCACAGCGGTTATCCCCAGATTGTTCGGCCCGCGATACCGCTAACCCACGAAAGTGGACCTTCACAGATCGGGTTCCAGCGGGTCCCGCAGGCGGTCTAGCCCTTGCAGAACGCTCGGATTGGTGGCTATCATGCCTTCGTGGCCGCCAAATTGGTTGTTCATTCGGGGAATACCGGATCAACCGGGGCTAACCACAGCCGATGACGGCAAGAAACTACATTTCCAGATGAAATGTGTTGTGGCTGAAGGCCATAAGTATCGTCTCCAAAGGAGGAACAAGACGTGACGCCTGAATTCGTCTCTAAATCGTTCATGATCATTAGATCTTCCATGATCATCTTAAGCATGGTCGTTGGCATATCCATCTCGACGAACGCAGAAACTGTCAAGGTGTTGGATAAGGCATCAATTGACGGCTCGTTCACCATCGCCCAAACCAACGGCCAGGAGCGCCGGGACACCCGGCAGAACTGCCGTCAGGCGAATGGAGCCGTCGGCGCGGACAAGCGCGGCTGCAAACAGACGGGACGCCAGAATTAATCGCGGCACTGCCGCGCGTGGCGTATCAACGTCATCAGGATGCGGCGCTTTGCCACCCGCTCGGCGTTCGGGCCGGCTTGTTGCCGGTTCCACCCGGCGATGGAGCGGCCCTCCCGCTCGCCGCGAGTTGTCGACGGCTTTTCGTAGACCAGCGTGTCAGCCGTCATGCGGGTGACGAATCGCTTCCAGCGTCCTCTCCCTCGGAATTCGGGAAGGTGCTGCCCTCGACTACTGTCGTGATGGTCCGTTTGGCCTCATCAACCGAATAGGTATCACAGTAGGCAAGGCTGCCTTGTAGAGCGGCCGCGTTTTCGTCAGGCGTCCCTCGCATGCGGTTCTTGGACACGAATTTCGGGGGATCGGATCGGAATATCTGCTACGAAACCGCAAGGGGAGGCACCGCCCAAGGGGAGGCGCCGCCCAAGGCTCGCGGTTAGGTGTCGGCGTTCTTTACGCTGCCTCACGACGCCGCCAGGCCACGCCAAGGATCAACAAGCCGATGCCCAACACAGACAGAGTCGACGGTTCAGGCACCGCGTCGGTCGTCGCCGTCAACTGGGTTATCAGGATCGCCGGTTGGTTGGCGGTACTGCTGTTCGGGTTGACTGCCGTGGCCCACAAGTATTCATAATTATCGGGATCCACGCCGAGCGCTGAAAAGTCGAATAGGCAGCTGCCATTAGCGCCGATACCGCCGACGCATACGTCAGAACCCATCTGCAAAATGGTATCGTCGTGTTTGTCACTTATAGCGGCAGACCGGGTAGCATCATTGTCAAACCAAAACTCAACCTGTTCGCCTGGAGATATCATGACGTCTCCAAACACGATCGACTGCAAAGACCAGCTCGGGTGACTCCCCAAGGCGAGGGTTAGCCATTCGGTATCGCCGAGGGTCGTGCAGGCGCCCGTGCAATTACTTTCACAATCACCTAAGCCGGTGATATGGACCGAGGCACCATTGATGGTGGTTGCGTAATTATTGGATTGCGTGACCTTACCCTCGGTATTGCCACCGTTACCCCATGCAAATGCGCCAACGGTAAAGCCGCCGCTCGTGAAGAGGGCGTCCTGACCATTCGCGGTGATCGTCGCGGTGTTCCCGGAAGCCGTTGCGGAAAAGGGTCCGGAAGTGGCGATCAAGCTCGGCGCTGTCGCAAGCGAGTAACCGCTGGTCCCGAAATTCCAGGTTATATCCGCCGCGTTTGCCGCACTTGCACCCAAAGCGAGAGCGCCTGCGGCAACCACAGCTTGCAGGGCCCGCCTCATTCGTCGCTGAGTCATTTTTGCACACCGTGAAGATGAAAATTACACTCCACATGGCTGTAAGCAATACGCGTGCCAACCTAAAGCGTGCAAACGTTCTCAATATGTTAGGGCATAGGCTTAATGTATGTTAATCGTAGGTTGTAACGAGCGCCTTACACAGGCCTTCTCGGTGAAACACCTTACACAGGGCCTTTCTCGGCGAAATCGCCGCCATGGGTGGATCTGGCGTTTGGACGCGCTGGGACGCAACGGCCACTATCGGGTGCTGTGCAGCCGACGACCGCAAGGATTACGGTGGGGTCAGAGAGCGGACAATACCTCGCAAGCCGCTATAGACCGCAGTTGCCGGATTTCATTGAAACAGTTGTTCGGCTGTCGCGAGCGGCAATATTAGAAGCAACCGGAGATTTCCCTAATTTTTCACGACGGTGCTATTCGACAATAAGAACTTAATCTTTCGTCCGTCCACCGCTTTGGGAGTTTTTTAATAAAATCGTCCCTTGGCGGAGTTCGGCCGACGTGATGAGGTTGGCTTGGTTGGGGGTGCTGCCATGCCTGTCGGAGTTTCTTACAAAATCGGCGCGTCATGGGGTTCGCATCAGGCATGCGGCCGTGGTTGCCTCGGTTTCACGCTTCTGGTTCAGCGTGCATCCGAGACGGTAGCTAGGCAAGAGGCCGTGGGCGAATACGTTGCTGCTCGGCGTTATGGAACGATATGGACCGGCGCCAGGCTGCTAGCCCGCTGACGGCGCGCGTCTTCAATTCGATCACGCCCCGAAGGTGCTCACGCGAACCGGTTGGGCGGCCTCGGTTCCCCCCTCCGCCAGCAGAGGGATGCCTCTCCCGACCCCTTTGCCGACGATCGGTCCGTTCTACGACGACCACGGCCCATGCCCCAATTCCGACCTTCGTCGGAGCCACGGGACCGGCGAAGAGAGGGTGGCGGAAGCCAGACATTCCTGCAAGTTTCAAACGCTTGAGGGTTCGGCCACGGTGTTCGGCGATCTTGGGGGCGATCAGTTTGCCAATATCCGCCGTGAGCCGCTCGGTGTTCCCTCGTCGTCCACACCCATCAAGCGCAAATAACCTCCGCCGACGCGTCGGATTTCCGCGTGAGCGCTGTGGGCCGGACCAAGTGCACTGCTATCTTCGCAAAGGCATGCCGTTGACCGCATGTGAACACCATCATGGTCGGCCGCTCCTGACTGACCTGTCGAGGGCTGAGGTAAATGGTCGGCAAACTCGTGACACTCCCCCGCGGGGTTATCCAGCATAGCTCGGGGAACTGTTACGTCGTCAAGACGCTCAATTGCGGGCGGTCAGACTCGGATGACCATCCGGGAGTGTCGAGCCTGCGGCTGTTCGAGGAGGGCGTCGAGCTCGGTCCCGCCCACTCGATCCATGTCGACATCGTTGGCCGTGGTGGCGGCCGATATTCTCACTGGAAAAACGAGCTGCTGTTTTCGAGCAGCGACAACTCGTCATGTTCTCAGAACGGCCGCCTGTATCAGGTCCTATCGCAGGAGGCCGTCGCAGCCCCTGACGGTTTTCCGGTTTCGTCGCTGCCCAAGGGTGCGCTACTCCATATTCAGCGCGGGATTATGCGTTACCAATACCGCGGGATCGACTGTTTCAAATGTCCGTTCGATCTGGCGATCTATGAACGCCTCCTTTGGGATACGAAGCCGCGAACAATTCTGGAATTCGGGACGTGGCGCGGCGGCAGTGCCCTCTGGTTTGCCGATGTGATGACGACCTATCGCCTCGATTGCCACGTCCACAGCTTCGACCTCTCGGAGGTACCAAGCTGGACTGACCCGCGCATCACGTTCCGCCAGGGGGATGTTCTGCAGCTAGCCGAAGTCGCGCCGCCGGGCTGGGTAAGCAATCTGCCCCGGCCAATTCTCGTCATCGACGATGCAGGGCACGATTTCGAGATGACGACCAGCATCCTTCGGCACTTCGGCCCGCTTTTGCGCTCGGGGGAATATCTGATCGTCGAGGATAGCGTGGCTTACGAAATGGGCTCCGATTTCCAATATGATGGTGGACCGCGTCGCGCGCTGGTAGAGTTCTTGACCGGTAATAAGGATTACGTCATCGATCGATCTTTGTGCGACTACTTCGGCGAGAATGTGACCTGGAACGTTAACGGCTATCTACGCCGGCTGTAGGCCAGTGCTGGCGCTGAGCGTTGCATCGAGATTCGTGCCGCCCAGTAAACCTGGGAGGGACGCGTTTCGATCTGAAAAAATTTCGTTTCCGGCTACGATTTGATGATGAAGCCTTGCTCCGACGGCAGGTCGATCACGTGCTCGGGCCGGTCACCGAAGAACTCGTCCATGGCCTTCCTTGCGCCAGGGCATAGCGTCGATCCGTAGTCGTCGCACAGCAGGATGCCCCCCGGTTCGAGCCGATCGTAGAAGAAGGCGACCGAATCCCGAGTCGGCACGAACAGATCGACATCGACATGGACGAAGCAGAAGCGTCGGTCGGCAATTTCGGGGAAGCGGCTAGGGATCCAGCCCTTGTAGATATGGATGTCGTCGAATTCCCCCAGATTGCGGCGCAGGTTCGTCTCGGGCGCGGCGAGCGCTCCCGCGGTCCAAAAGGCTCCGTCATATTCGGTCGGCTGCGACAGGCCCTCGAACGAATCGAAAATCCGCAGCGGCCGCTCGCGACCGATCTCGCGCCCCGCGAGTGCAATGAAATAGGCGGTCTCGCCGTTGCGGGTGCCGCATTCGGCGATCTCCCCGGCGATGCCGTATAGCGCCTTAACCAGCTGATAGACTGTATATTTCCGCTCCATTGCGCGGCGATCGCGGCCGCAGACGCGGCGGTACGCGCGCGTGAATGCCGTGTCATGCCAAAACGCTTTGTTCGGATCGCCAAGCACCGCCTTCGGGTACAGCGCCGCGAGCGCGGTCTCGACGGCGGCATAGGCCTCTTCGGGCGCATACGAGGCCGGCAGGCGGCGCAACGCCTCAATCGCGTGCGAGGCCGCCGCGCTCTGACCCGCCTCGCCGGGCATGTAGGCATCGTAAGCGCGCCCGTTGGCGCGCGGATCGGAACCGTCGCTCGACGAGAAATAAATGTCATTACTCCAATGCGAGTAGCGGCCAAGGCCGAGGTCGCGTATCGCCGCGTGCGGCGCATGAGGCGGCCCCAGCACAACACCATCCTCGAACAGGATCAGCGACGAGGAATGCGGGTTCTCCTCGCCATCGCCGGGAATCGCCAATTTGGCGACGACCGCGAAACCGCCGTCAGGCTCGAAGCCGGTCAAGTGAAATAGGGACTGGCCGCTTCGGGCCTCCCGGCCGGCGAGAACGCGATCAGGCCGCGCCTCGTCGCTCGCCGGGTCCTTCGGCACCCCGGCCAAGCTGGCCTCCGCCGCGGCCGCCTCAAACCCCTTGTCTTCGCGGCCGACGACAAGCTCGTAGTTCCGGCCGTTGCGATTGGGATCCGAATTGTCCGAGGTCGAGAAGTAGAGACGATCCTTCCAGTGGGAGAACACGCCGCCGCCGAATTTTCTGATCTGGGCATGAGCGGCGTGGGCTGGTCCGAGGAGTTTTCCGTCCTCGTAAAACCGCGCCGGCGACTGCGCTGGTTCGGCGTCGAAATCGGCCATGTTTGCCAGCGCTGGAGCTTCCGCCAGCGTGCCGAGCCGGTACGTCCAGCAATATTCGAGTTCCTGTTCGAACGGCGGCGACAGCGCGATCCGCAGCGGCTCGGGCGAGCCCGCAGCGGACACGCCCACGTCGAATGCGGCGTCGCCGCCGTTCGAGGCAGCGATCCGATTCTCGGCCCAAGCCGCTGCGGCCACTCCCGACGGCAAGTCCTCGCGACTCAGCATGCCGGTGGAATTGATCAGCAATATAAAGGCGAAATCGGCTGAGATTTCGGCATCGTAGATCGCGGCGAAGCCGAGACGGCGGAATTCCGCGATGAGTTCCTGACGCTCCTCGGGCGAGCCGATGCGGCGCACAAAACGGTCGAGGTCGAGGAGCACCGCACCATAGCCACGCAACGCCCACATCAGATCTTGGCGTTCTTCGGCCGTCATCGTGCAGGTGAAGTCGGTGATCACCGAAACCTTATTCGACAGATCTACCCCGTCGATGCATTCGGGAAAGCGGCCCAGGAGAAAATCGTGCGGCGCCAACGCGGCCTGCCGGTAGCGGGCGATGGCGGCGGCAATGGCGCGCGAGGCATCGTAACGGCGCTGCGATCGTTCGATGCCGAGGGCGGGAACCCCGAGCGCGGCGAGCAGCAGCGGCAGCATGCCGACGCCGGAGCCGATCTCGTGCACGGCATGGCGCGCCGCGAATTGCGACAACAAAATCTGTGCCGCTCGCAAATCGTGCTTGGGTAGTAGCGACCCGCGAGCGGCAAGAGATGCGTAGTGTGATTCCGCTCCCGACCCGTCGACACCTAGTTCGGCAATCCGCGCCGTGAGCGTCGCTACGGCGATGCCGTCCAATTCGGCCGCGGTTTCCAGAACGCGTTCGCTCGTCGGCTCGACGTGGCGCAGCGTCTTCCCGGCGAGGCTCGGCCGGAAGGCCGACATCGGCGGCCTGTCGGCGGGGCTCTGGGCCTCGACGAACCGATCGTAGACCTCGCCCGCGGTAGCCAGGGTGACGGTGGCGCCCGCGGCACCGGCCGCCTCGAAGATCGCGCCATAGAGATCGCGCGTCGGGCCATAGCAATGCGGATGCACGAGCAGGCCGTCGTCGTCACGGTTCATGTGGTGCATCGAATGGGCGTGCGTCTTGATGAACAGCACGCCGTCCCAGCGGAACGAGGCTTCGATGATCTCTCGGGCGAACGGCTCCGGCCGCTCCAGCCTCCGTCGCAACCCCGGATCGCCCCAATCGAGCGAGGCTCCGGCCGCCTTGATCGGCGAATTCCAGATGAAGAACTTCTCGGCGGCAGCCCCGCTGTTGCCCCAGGCGAATTCGGGAGAGGCTGCCTCGCTGTCATAGCTTTTCGGTCCGATCGCCGGGGCGCAGAAATAGGGCGCCTCGAAACGCGGATCGCAGTGTGGCCGTCCGGCCGGAAAGGTGAAATCGCCGCGGCAGCCCCATTTCATCAGCCGAGCGATCTCATCGTGGATCGTGCAGCCCTCGGGGTCGGACCCGTTCAACGCCCACAGGCCATGCACGAAAAACCACCGCTCGGGGACATAATCGAACTCGCGCCGGGCCGATTCGAGCCATTGCTCGACCGCGCATTCGAGCCGCAACCCGTCGCCGCCGCGGCCCCTCTCGCTGTTGAGATAGGCCGCGCGCTGCGGATCGCGCATGCCGCGGGTGCGGGTGAAGTTCTCGTGATGGATGTGGATCTGGATCTCATGCCCACTGTGCGCCCGGAGGTAGCGGAACGGGGCGCCGAGGGTTTCGTGGTCGGCCTCGCTGCGCGGCACAAACCCGAGCCGGTCATCCGCCGCGGCGCGGCGCAGGTCGTCCTGTTCGGACAACCGCGTGCTCCACGGGTTGCTATAGAACAGCGTCAGCCGACGAGCGAAATCCACCCGTTGCACGGCGTCGACGAAATCGATGACCTGCTCAGCTGCGCGCTCGGGCGGCTGGCGCGAGAAATCCCAAGGTTCGAAGTGATCGCAGTGAAAGTACACGACCCCGCGGACTTCGAGGCGGCGCAGCCGCTCGGCGCTGTCGGCGACGATCTGTCGGAAATCGCTCAAAATTTGCGTCCGGTCCGCGTACACGTTATCCGACGCACGCATGGGCTGCAATCACTGGATCGGCACCCGCGCATCCGCCGGACGCTTGTCCCATCGGAACCCTTACGTGCCGCTTTTGGAGCGGCTAGCAACGGGCCTCCTCTCTGCGGAACACGCGCCTTGGCCGTTGATCTTGCTTGCTGCTGCAAGCTCCCTGACAAGGGTCGCCCGCCAGCGTCAATGATGCCCTAGAGACAGCTGCCGCTGCCCCACCGTGCCCTTGCTCGCATTGCGGTCGCGAGCAACAGTAAAGGACCGATCACGACGACCGCCGCCGCATCACAAGGCAACCGGGCCGCTATCATGACAGGCGAAATAATGATTACCGCAGATGATCCCGCAGTCAGCGAAAACTTGATTCTGATGCCGCCGTTTCGGTCGGAAGGCGTTGCATGCTGGATCGCCAGGTTGCCAACCCACTTTCACGCGCTGACCGACAGCAACGAGGAACCGCATCGCTCACGATTGCGACTCTTTGAAAATGGCCGCGAGCTGGGGCCCGCGCACGCTGTCCACGATACTATCCGCCGGCGCGGGGGTGGTTCGTATTCCTTTTGGGTCGACATTCTCTATTTTTCAACATCCGACAATACCGACCCGAATACCAATGGCCGGTCTTACTCGGCAGCCCTCGTTCCGCTTCGCTACGAGCACACGCCGAGCCAGCAGGAATTGGCTCCCCACCAAGTCCCCTGGGTGAGACCCGAACGCCCTCTGCGCTGCGCCCTGTTCGGCGTCGGCAATCGCGGTGTAGGGCTGGCGAAACTCACACAAGGCTTCGAGGGCGTGGAAATCGCCTGGGTCGTTGATTGCTCGGAGGATCGGATCGCCGCGGCGCTCGATGCCCTCGGAAATCCCGGTACCCGGGGAACGACAGAAATTTGGCGCCCATTGGCCGATCCGAGTGTCGATGCCGTCTTCGTGACTGTGCCCGACCACTTACATCGGCAAATTGCTGAGCCGGCCTTTCTCGCGCGAAAGCACGTCTTCCTCGAAAAGCCGCTCGCGACAACCGCTACTGATGCGAAGGCAATCGTTTCGGCGTGGCGGGAAAGCGGCGGCATCCTTCAACTCGGCTATGTGCTTCGGCAGGACCGTGGCGGGAAAGCGGCGGCATCCTTCAACTCGGCTATGTGCTTCGGCAGGCACCCTTTTACGCCGCAATCCGTAAGCTGGTTCGTGACGGCGTGCTTGGGCCGGTGCGGGTCGCGGCCCTCAGTGAACAGCTCGATGTGCGGCACGGCGCCAGCTTCATGCGGCGCTGGCATCGCCAGAGTGCCCGATCGGGAGGGTTAATCGTCCATAAGGCATGTCATGATCTCGATATCATTTGCTGGTTGCTGGACGCGAAGCCGCGGGTCGTGAGCAGCTTCGGGGGGTTAGACACCTTTAGCCGCCCGCCGCCGGCCGAGTTCTGCTCGCAATGTCGTTTGCGTCACACATGCCCATACGTCGATACCGGATTGTACGAGCACCGCACCCCGGCGGAAATGGCGGACCCTACCGCCCACCGCCTAGACCGATGCGTCTTCGGGACGGATAAGGACATCATTGATAATCAGGTGGTTTCATTTGAACTTGATAATGGCACACGGGGAACATTCTACCTCGCCATGCAAGGGCCGCTCCGCAGTGAGCGCCGGATCACCCTGATTGGCGACGATGCCCGTCT
This sequence comes from uncultured Alphaproteobacteria bacterium, assembly GCA_963845735.1. Lineage (GTDB taxonomy): Bacteria > Pseudomonadota > Alphaproteobacteria > ATCC43930 > CGMCC-115725 > AP-15. The sequence continues at coordinate 491,661 of CAWJTR010000009.1, forward strand.
GGATGGCGTCTTTGAGGGCGGGCGGTTTATCGTCATTTTTACCGATCCCGAGCGCGCACCAATCATTTGGTCGGTTGACGAACAGGGGCATGGAAGTCACGGCGGCGGTGATCGCATTACAGTGCTCGAGTTTCTGAACGCATGTACGGGCCGGTCGCCGTCTCCGATCGAGAACGCCGAGGATGCGATCACCGGCTTGGCGTTTGCCCTGGCGGCCGAGAGGGCACGCAAAACCGAGTTTGCCGTCCGTTTCGACCCCCGACGTGCTGACGACTTGTTATCCGATCTCGGGGAGGGTGGTTGCTGCGGCTCTAGCGGCGGCTAAATAGGAAAACCTCGCCGCGCCGGCCGGTGCGCGCGACCGTATAGGAGAACGCCGGCGCTGCGTCGGTCGGCTGCCCGCGACAGAGGGCGGCGGCTCGTTCGGATGAGGCTTCCGGCGTATCGACGCGGGAAAAGAGCCTGGTCACATCAACGAGCGTCGCCTTGAAGTGGCAAAGTGCGGCGGAAAACGCCGCGTACTTGGTCTCCGGCGCGGTGACGGCGCAGTTAAGGGCAACCGCAAGATCTTCGGCAACGTCTTCGTCCGCGGCGATCTCGGGGAATGAACCGAACCGGGACATGATGCGGCGGCGGAGTCCGCATCATTTCGCTCGATTGCGTCGAGCATGGCGCCGAGCGCGGCAAAACGGCGACGATTGTGATCGACGGCCACGACCTGCGATCCGTCGGCCGCCAGCATTATCGCGATCTGTCCGATGCCGGCCCCGTATCCCAGACGCGGCGAAATTGGCTGCCTCGTTCGCGCACGGCTGCAATCGCAGAAATATCGCACCGCTCCAGCAATTCGCCGTGCGCCAGCTTGGTGTTGTCCGGCACCAGCAGGTTAGGAACCCCGCCGATTTGCCTCGAAGGCCCGGGAGATCTGGGCGAGAATGGCCGTCCGACGCCCAATGACCACAAACAAGGCGGAGCTGGAAAGAAAACTAACCCGAATCGCGATCGTCATCATCACAAGGCCCGCGGTCGGTCGATGACATCGGCGGCGTTTTCGGTATAGACGGCTTCCGACCATTCGGGCGGCAGCAATTTGTCGAGCGCGCGCTTGTATTTGGCGCAGGCCTCGCGGTTCACCCCGACCAGGAAGGCTTTGTAGCCGAGCGGCAGCACGCTCTCCTTGAAGTGCTCGCTGACAAAGGTGGCAACCTTCTCGACCCGATCGTCGGCGGTCAGAAAGGTGCGCAGGCCCACCGCGCGGTCGAGCACCCGGTTCAGTTCGTCGATGTCGGTGATGCCCTCGGCCGCTGCCAGGTCAAAGAACTCCTTGTCGAGCCGGTCAGCCGGCACGGTCATGTCGCTCGGCGCCATCGTGTGCCGGAGCGGCAATGTCGTCTCGTCCTCGATCGACTCGCGGATCGAGTACTTGTCGAGATAGCCCTGCGCGTCGTCGGTGCCGAAGATTTTGAACGTGCCTTCGCCCTGCGCGGTCCGGGCGATCGGCGTGCCGGTGAAGCCGATGATCGTTGCGTTGGGGACTGCCGCCATCATGTAGGTGCCGAGGCCGTGAGCGACCGAGCGATGCGCTTCGTCGATGAAGACGTAAATGTTGTCCCGCGTGCTCGCGTCCTTATCTATCCCCCTCGAATTTGTGGATCATCGAAATGATCAGGCCACGCTTGTCGGTCTTCAGCTGATCCTGAACCTCCGCTCTGGAGTTCGCTCGCCACACCGGGATGTCCTGCTGCTGCATCTCGCCGAGAAGTTTTTCGACCCAGCCCTTTAGCTGCCCTTCCGGCTCGATGCGATCGACGACGAGGAATCACGGTCGCGTTGTGGAAGCGCTCCTTCTCCTCCAGGATTAGTCGCGCCGCGGTCAGCAAGGTGACGGTCTTGCCCGAGCATTGGGTGTGCCACACAAGACCGCGTTTTTTGGCGGCGTCCTCGCAGCGCGCGACAACCTTGTCGATCGCGATGCGCTGGTGCTGGCGCAGCACCGATTTCCGGGTCTCGCCGTCCTCGATCTCGATATAGAACAGAATCCAGTGCTGAAGCGTGCGCGGGAAGTCGGTCGGCTCGAAGAACGCCTGCACTGCGAATTTGTAGGTTTCCTCGCGTTCCTGCTTCCAGCGCGCCATGAAGCGCCGGTTGGCGTTCCAAATCACGCCATACCCGGTAATCGAGCAAATGGGTGACGTTGAACAATTGCGGCGCACCGACCAGCTCGGGCGTTTCCTTTTCGTAGCGTCGCAATTGCGTGATGCCGCGCTCTATAGCGGCGCCGTCTTTGGGGTTCTTTCGCTCGACAATCGCGACCGGCACGCCGTTGACGACGAACATCACATCCGCCCGGTTGCCCTTGCGGGCCGGTGGCTTCAGCGCTCATTCCCAGGTGACGGGAACGCATTGTCGGCGGGCGCGTCGAAATCGACGAGCTGGACGCGACGGTGCCGCTTCTCGGCTTCGTCATAGCATTGCCGGTCGCCGCGCAGCCACGCCAGCATCTCGCGGTTGCCCTCGACAGTCGGCGCGATTGCCTCCAATTTCTCGATGACTTGTCGGATCGCGTCGGCCGAGATCCACGGATTGAACCGAGCGAGCACCGTTTCCAGCTCGTCGCGGAACAGCATGCCGGCTTCGCCGCCGCGCTTCTGCTTGGCGACCTCGGGCGGGATAGCGGCCCAGCCGATCGCGGCGGCGCGCGCCACCATCGGAAACTGCACCGTCCCCGCCTCGCTGATCTTCAACTGGCTCATTGCGCCGCTTCCGCTGCCCGGGCCAGGGTGAGCGCTGATAGGTCAAGATCACCGACATGTATCTCGCCAGTCATAAGTTTGTGCAGCAGCGCCTTGAACAGCTCGTCGAGCGCCACGCGCTTTTGCGGTGCAGATCGATCTTCCGGTCGATCGCATCGAGGATTTGTGCAATCTCACGCTGCTCATCTGGTGAGCGTTCGGAGTTGGTCCCCTTCCGGCCGAATCGTCGGCGGAGGGTCGCCAGCTGACCGTCTTGCCGCTGCAAGGTGCAACTTCTCCCGGCCTCGACTGGTGCGCCACGCCGCATCCGGCGCGAGTTCGGGTCCGGGGATGCCTTGGGGATACCTAAACCAACCAATCGTCGCGCCGCCATATCCCCTATCTATTTGATTTGTATGGTGGGTGCACAAGGACTCGAACCTTGGACCCGCTGATTAAGAGTTGCAGTAGGACTCGAACCTACGGACCCGCTGATTAAGAGTTCAGCTGCTCTACCAACTGAGCTATGCACCCGCCGCGGGACGCGCTCTATAGCAAAGAGCTCTGCGCTTGTCGACCTGCCCCGCCGCTCAGACGCGGCCATGGCAGTGCTTGAATTTCCTGCCCGAGCCGCAAGGGCAAGAGGCATTGCGCGGTGTTCCTGCCCAGGGCGCGCGGGAACCCGCCATCCGCCGCGGCTCGCCCCGGTCTTGGTCACCGCCGTTTACCAGGCCCGGCCGCCGCTGGGGGCGGGAACGCGCTGCGACCGGCCGCCCGGCGGTGCCGGTGGCGAGCATCTCCCCGGCCATCGCCTCCTCGGGCTCGGCCGTCGCATCGGCAAAAGCCGGCTGCTGCGTACGAAGCTCGATATGCGAGAGCACCGAGGTGACATGCTGGCGCAGGCTGACCAGCATTCCCTCAAACAGCTCGAACGCCTCACGCTTGTATTCGTTCAACGGATCACGCTGGGCGTAGGCGCGCAAATTGATCCCCTGCCGCAGATGGTCGAGCGACAGCAGGTGGTCTTTCCAGATCTGGTCCAGGAGCTGCAGCAGCAGGCTCTTTTCCGCCATGCGCATCAGCTCCGGGCCGTAATTAGCCGTCTTCTCCGCCATTCGGCGGTCGGCAGCGGCGGCAACCCGCTCGGTCACCTCGTCGCCGGTTATTCCCTCCTCTTTGGCCCATTCCGCCAAGGGCAGATCGACTGCCAGCAGACGCAAACATTCGGCGTGGAGCCCGACGATGTCCCATTGCTCGGGGAGGGCGTTTTCCGGGATCGCCACCCGAACCGCCTCCTCGATCGTCTCGTTGCGCATATCGGCGATCGTCGTCGCGACATCGCGCGCGTTCATGATTTCGCGCCGCTGCTCATAGATCACCTTGCGCTGATCATTCATGACATCGTCGAATTTGAGCAGCTGCTTGCGGATGTCGTAATTACGCGCCTCGACCTTTTGCTGCGCCTTGGCGAGAGCCTTGTTGACCCACGGGTGAATGATCGCCTCGCCGTCTTTGAGGCCGAGGCGCTGGAGCATCGAATCCATCCGCTCGGACCCGAAGATCCGCATCAGATCGTCTTCGAGCGAAACAAAGAATTTGGAGGCGCCCGGATCGCCCTGCCGGCCGGAGCGGCCGCGCAGCTGATTGTCGATCCGCCGGCTCTCGTGCCGCTCGCTGCCGACGACGAACAGCCCGCCGGCTTGCACGACTTCCTCATGCGCCGTGTCGATCTCCTGCCGGATGGCGGCGCCCCGGGCCTCGCATTTGTTCAAATCGTCGATCGTTGCCAGCTCGGTCTGCAGCCGCATTACGAGATTGCCGCCGAGCTGGATGTCGGTGCCGCGGCCCGCCATGTTGGTGGCGATCGTCACCGCCCCGGGCCGGCCGGCCTGAGCGATGATATGGGCCTCCTGTTCGTGATAACGGGCGTTCAGCACGTTGTGCGGGATTTTGTGCTTTTTGAATTGCGCGGCCAGCGCCTCGGATTTTTCGATGCTGACGGTGCCGACCAGCACCGGTTGCTGGCGCTCGCGGCACTCCAAGACGTGCTGCACGATCGCATCGTATTTTTCGCGCGTGCTGCGATAGACCTCGTCATCGGTATCGCCGCGGCGCACCGGCTCGTTAGTCGGGATCTCGATGACCTCGAGCTTATAGATATCGCCGAACTCTTGCGATTCGGTCATCGCCGTGCCCGTCATGCCGGCAAGCTTCGGATAGAGGCGGAAGTAATTCTGGAAGGTGATCGAGGCAAGCGTCTGGTTCTCGTTCTGGACCGTGACCCGCTCCTTGGCCTCGAGCGCCTGATGCAGCCCCTCGGAGTACCGCCTACCCTCCATCATCCGGCCGGTGAACTCGTCGATGATGATGATCTTGTCGTCTTTGACGATGTAATCGGTGTCGCGGGCGAACAACTTATGCGCGCGCAATGCCTGATTGACGTGATGGACCAGCCCCACATTGTGGATATCGTAGAGCGAGCCCGTCACCATCAACGCGGTGTCGCGCAGCATCGTCTCGATCTTTTCGACACCGGATTCGGTCAAGGTGACGGTGCGCTGCTTTTCGTCCTTCTCGTAATCGTCGGGTTCAAGCGCCGGGATCAGCTTGTCCACGCGGATGTAGAGTTCAGAATTGTCCTCTGTCGGGCCGGAAATGATCAACGGCGTGCGCGCCTCGTCGATCAGGATCGAGTCGACCTCGTCGACGATTGCGTAATGAAACGGCCGTTGGACCATGTCCTCGAGCCGAAACTTCATATTGTCGCGCAGGTAGTCGAAGCCGAGCTCGTTATTGGTGCCATAGGTGACGTCGGCCAAGTAGGCCTGCTGGCGCTGCATGTCGTCGAGGTCGTGGACGATGCAGCCGACCGTCAGTCCGAGAAAGCGATAGATCTGACCCATCCATTCGGCGTCGCGGCGGGCGAGATAATCGTTGACGGTCACGACGTGCACACCGTTGCCGCTCAGCGCGTTAAGGTAGACGGGCAGCGTCGAGACCAGGGTCTTGCCCTCGCCGGTCTTCATTTCGGCGATCATCCCGCGATGCAGCACGACGCCGCCCATCAGCTGCACGTCGAAATGGCGCTGGCCGAGAGTGCGTTTGGCGGCCTCGCGCACGGTGGCAAAGGCGTCGACCAGGATATCCTCTAGCTCGGCGCCGTCGGCGAGCTGCTCCTTGTACCGCGCGGTCCGCGCCCGCAGCTCGTCATCCGACATGGCCTCGAGCTGCGGCTCGATCTCGTTGATTGCGGAGACGATCGGCCCCAGGCTTTTGACATAGCGGTCATTGGCGGAGCCAAACAGCCGCCGGGCTAAGGCGCCAAGCATGGAACCCTCGGGAAACGGTTGGAAGAAGTGGGATGAGTTCGCACGGCGACCACTCAGAGATAGGCCGACCGGCCGAACCTGTCAATTCGACAGCGCCGTGCCGATGCGCGAGGGATGCCCGGCGCGGCGAATCCGTTAGCTCGCTTGTTCGCACGCCGAGGATATGTATTGATGGACGCCTTCAGCTGGGTAAAGACCGCCACCCTCGACCTCTACAAGGGGATCGTGATGCCGTCCCGTTTCTCGCTCGTCGCGGCGCTTCTCATAGTGCTGGGTGCCGGGCTCGCTGCCGGTCCGGTGCGTGCGGCGGATCCGACGGTGGCGCCTTCGGCGCTGATTCCGGTAACGCCGGGTGGGCCGCCAGCGGGGAATCCGGTCGTCGCTCGCGTTGACGGGACCGAGTTCCGCCTTTCCGACGTCGAAGCTATGCAACAGAGCCTGCCGCAGCAGGCACAAAAGCTGCCTCTCAAGCAGATCTACCCGATTTTGCTGGACCGGCTCGTCGATGGGGCGCTGGTTGTCGATGCCGGGCGCAAGGAGCATCTCGACCAGGATCCGGCGGTGGAGCGCCGGCTGAAGCTCTACGAGGACCGCCTGATTCAGCAGGCTTACGTCGAGCAGTTGATCAAGGGGGCGGAGAGCGAGGACCAGCTCAAGGCGCGCTATCAGAAATTCCTCGAGGAAAAGCCGGCGCGTGAGGAGGTGCACGCTCGTCACATCTTGGTAAAGACCGAGGCCGAAGCAAAGTCGATCATCGCCCAGCTCGACAAAGGGGCTGATTTCGCCACCCTCGCCAAGAAGGACTCAACCGACCCGGGCGCCGCCTCCGGCGGCGATCTCGGCTATTTTGGCCGCGACGACATGGTTCCTGCATTTACCGCAGCGGCATTCGCGCTGCCGGTGGGCAAATATACCGAAACACCGGTCAAGACCGAGTTCGGCTGGCATGTGATCTTGGTCGAGGACCACCGGGTCAAAAAGCCGCCAAGTTTCGCGGAAGCGCGCGAGCAAGTAAGCCAGCTACTGGCGCGGGATATAATCCAGGCGAAGCTTAAAGAGCTGCGCGAGGCCGCTAAGATCGAGACTTTCGGGCTTGACGGCAAACCGCTTCCCCCAGGCAAATAGCTTCGTCCAGGCCCAATTTGCCCAGGCCCCGTTTGCCCAGTTTCCATAAGGAGAAGTATGACCGCCGCTGCTGTTTCCCCGTTGGCGCCGGCCGGTTTTCCGGTGCTGCCGCCGATTTCAGGGGTGCGGCTCGCCGCGTTCGCCGCCGGCATCCGCTACACCGGGCGCAATGATCTGATGCTGGTCGAGCTGGCGGCGGGCAGCACCGTCGCCGGCGTGTTCACCCAATCGACGATGCCAGGCGAGCCGGTGATTTGGTGTCGCGAATGCCTGCCGCGCGGCAAGGTGCGCGCGATCGTCGTCAATTCCGGCAACGCCAACGTCTTTACCGGACGCGCCGGGCGGCAGGTGGTCGAGAGCACGGCGGCAACCGCCGCAAAGCTGTTTGCTTGCGACCCGCACGAAGTGTACATCGCCTCGACCGGCGTCATCGGCGAGCCGCCGCCGGCCGACCGCATCAGCGCCGCCTTGCCGAGCGTCGCCGGTCTGCTTGATGCCGCGGCTTGGCAGCCGGCGGCCCGCGCGATCATGACCACCGACACCTTTCCGAAAGCGGCCACCGCGACCGCGACGATCGACGGCGTTGCCGTTAGGATCAACGGCTTCTGCAAGGGCTCGGGAATGATCGCACCAGACATGGCGACGATGCTCGCCTACTTGTTCACCGACGCGACCTTGTCGCCTCAGGTGCTGCAACCGTTACTGGTCGCGGCGAACGAGCGGTCGTTCAACTCTATGACCGTCGACAGCGACACCTCGACCAGCGACACGGTGCTGCTGTGCGCGACCGGCCAGGCGCGTCATGACGCGGTCACCGACCCCGATGACCCGCGGCTCGCGGGGTTCCGAAGCGCGCTGGAGGCGGTGATGACCGACCTCGCCCAGCAGATCGCTCGCGACGGCGAGGGGGCCCAGAAATTCGTCACGATCGAGATCATCGGGGCGGAGAACGACCGGGCGGCGCGGCGGATCGGGCTGGCAATCGGCAATTCGCCGCTGGTCAAGACCGCGATCGCCGCCGGCGACGCCAATTGGGGCCGCATCGTCATGGCTGTCGGCAAGGCCGGCGAGAAGGCCGATCGCGATCTGTTGTCGATCTCGGTCGGCGGGATCCAGATCGCCGCCCATGGCGGGCCGGTGCCCGGCTATGACGAGGCGCCTGTCGCCGAGCACATGAAGGGCCGCGAGATCGAAATCGCCGTTGATCTCGGGATCGGCCGCGGCAGGGCGACGGTGTGGACCTGCGATCTAACTCACGGCTATATCGACATCAATGGCAGCTACCGCAGCTGAGCCGGAGCCTGCCCTCGTCCTGGTCGCCGCGGTGGTGCTGGTCGACGCCGACGGGCGCGTTCTGCTGGCCCAGCGCCCGGATGGCAAATCCATGGCGGGCTTGTGGGAATTTCCCGGCGGCAAGGTAGATCGGGGCGAGACACCGGAGGCGGCGCTTATCCGCGAGCTTCGCGAGGAACTTGGCATCGACGTTGCCGCGAGCTGCCTCGCTCCCTTCACCTTCGCCTCGCACGCCTATCCCGACTTTCACCTGCTGATGCCGCTCTATGTCTGCCGTAAGTGGTCCGGGATCCCGCTGGCGCGCGAGGGGCAGCGCCTCGCCTGGGTGCGCCCGGCCCGGCTTGTCGACTACTCGATGCCGCCCGCCGACAAGCCGCTGGTCGCGATGTTGCGCGATCTACTTTGACTGTTGGCGGCCTCTTCGGTCCCGTCTGTCTGGCGGCGCGGTGGGGTCGCCGGTCAAAATCTCGACGGTGCCGAGCGCGTCGGCGAGGCGGTGCGCGGCGCTACCCGGCCGCAGCGGCTGCGGCTGGCTCGCGTCGGGCGCCCAGCCGGTCAGGAACAGGATCTCGAAGCTGGCGGGGATGCGTCTGCCGGGGAGGCCGAACCGCTCTTCGTAAAGCGCTACCGCACGAGCGAGAGTGCTGCGGCGCAGCGAGGTGCGCCGGCGTGCCGACAGCGCATTTGTCTCGCCCATCGCGCGCAGGTCATGCATCAGCGCCAGAGCGTCGGGGTAGGTGACGGTGATCGTATCGGCATCGGCGACCGGCATCGCAAAGCCGGCGCGCTGCAATAAGGCGGCGGCATCGCGGAGGTCGGCGGTGGGCGACACCCGCGGGCTGGCGCCACCTTCTTCGATCAGCTCGCTCTCGATCAGCGCAGTCCGCAGCTCTGTCAGGGTGGCGCCGCCCAGCATCGCGCCCACGAATAACCCGTCCGGTTTCAGAGTCCGGCGCAGTTGGATTAACGTGCCGGGGAGATCGGCGACCCAATGGAGGGCAAGGGCGCTGACCGCAAGATCAAAGCCGGCGTCATGAAAGGGGAGCAGTTCCGGGTCGGCGGCGATCGGGATGGCCGAAGTCGGTGTCGTCAGGATGATAGCGGGTTCGACGGCGACGATGCGCTCGATCCCCGGTCGACGGGCGAGCGCCCTAGACAGCGCGCCATGGTGCGCGCCGAGATCGAGGACTGTGCGGAATTGGCGGCCAACGTCGTCCAGGCGATCGACGATCCGATCGGCGACCTCGACATGTAAAAAGTCGACGCACCCGCAACGCGCCGCACGCTCGCGGTGCAGCCGCCAGGCGCGGCGATCGAACAGCGTTGTCGCTTCGAACTCAACAGCGGCCATCCGAGGCCTTTCTGCAGATGGGGTTGACGAACGCGAATACACTTTGATGATGCGTGCCGATGACGGCGTCGGCAACATTTACCCAATTACGGCGGATCGGTCGTGGGTTCGTCGACATCCTGCTGCCGCCGCGCTGTCTTGCCTGCGGGGAGACCGTCGAAGAGCCTGATGCGCTGTGCGGGAAGTGCTGGGGCGGGATTACCTTTTTCACGCCGCCATGGTGCATCGGCTGCGGCCTGCCGTTTCCGCATCCGATGGGCGACGACGCGGTGTGCGGTGACTGTGCCCGCGAGCAGCGAGCGTGGGATCGGGCTCGCGCGGTGCTCCGTTACGATAAGAACAGCCGCAGCCTCGTTCTTGGGCTGAAACACGCGGATCACACCCACGTGGCGAACGCCTTTGGGCGATGGATGCACCGCGCCGGCGGCGAAGTCCTCCTCGGTGCCGACCTCGCCGTACCGGTGCCGCTGCATTGGACCCGGCTCCTCCAGCGACGCTATAACCAAGCCGCCCTGTTGGCGCACGCGATACACGCAGCCGGAGGGCCGCCCGTCGCGGCTGACTGGTTGGTTCGTCGCCGGCGCACGCGGTCACAAGGTCATTTGGGCGCGACGGCGCGCGAGAACAACGTGCGCGGCGCCATCGCCCTGCGCCGGGATCGCAGCGTCGCAGGGAAGCGAGTCGTTATTGTAGACGACGTGATGACGACCGGCGCCACGGCCGATGAATGCGCGCGCGTGCTGAAGCGGGCCGGAGCCGAGTTTGTCGGTGTGCTGACCCTGGCGCGAGCGCTGCGGACCGGCGCATAATCGGCAGGTTCCCGGATGGCACGGGGAGAGGCGAGGACGATGGCTGAGGTCGAGCTTTACACGACGATGTACTGCCCTTATTGCTCGCGTGCTCGCGCCTTGCTGCAACGCAAGGGGGTAGCGTATGTCGATATCGACATCGCCGAAGAGCCAGCCAGACGAGACGAGATGATCCGGCGCGCTCAAGGGCGCAGCACGGTGCCGCAGATTTTTATCAACGGCGAGCACATCGGCGGCTACGACGAGCTCGCGGCGCTCGACCGCGCCGGGGAACTCGATCCCAAGTTGGGAATTCTAGAATGAGCGGCGTCTTTACTGCTGCCTGCGTTCAATTTACTGCCGCGCGCGACTATGAGCCCAATATCCGGACGGTTTCGGATTTGGTCCGCCGGGCGCGCGACGGCGGCGCGGATTTTGTCCTTACGCCTGAGAATACCGGGCTGATGGAGCCGGTCGGGAAACTCCGGCGCGAGAAGGCGCGAGACGAAGCCAACCATCCCGTGCTGGCGGCGCTGCGGGCTGTCGCGAGAGAGACCGGGGTGTGGCTGCTGCTCGGCTCGATCGCCGTCGACATCTCGCGCGAGCCAGGGATACCGAGCGGCGAGCGGCGGCTCGCCAACAGGTCGTATCTAATCGACGCGAGCGGCGCGATCGTCGCGCGCTACGACAAGATCCATATGTTCGACGTCGACCTTGCCGGCGGTGAAAGCTACCGCGAAAGCAATGCGTTCCGGCCAGGCGGCGAAGTGGTGCTGGCCGAGACGCCGTGGGGCGTGCTCGGGATGACGGTATGCTATGATCTCCGCTTTCCGCAGCTCTATCGCACGCTGGCACAGGCCGGCGCAGAGTTTCTGGCGATCCCGTCCGCATTCACGGTGCCGACCGGAAAAGCGCACTGGCACGTGCTGTTGCGTGCACGGGCGATCGAGAATGGATGCTTTGTCTTCGCTCCCGCGCAGTGGGGCGAGCACGCGGAGGGCAGGCACACCTACGGCCACTCGCTGATCGTCGATCCGTGGGGCGAGGTGCTGGCCGATGGCGGACAAGGCGTGGACATCATCATCGAGCGCATCGAGGTTGCACGAATTGCAGAGGCTAGGCGCATGGTGCCGTCGCTCGGCCACGACCGGCCTTTTGCGCGCCCGAATCGTGCCGGGCGTCCTGTGGCGGCCGAGTAGCGCGCCGCAGCGGGTTTCCTCGCTCGACACTGACGCTGTCCGCCCCGGGAATCGTCAAACAGGGATTTTCGGTACCCGGTCCAGCGGGCCGGCGACGGCGGCGATGCGTTGGATGACGGCGGGCCGTGGCTCGGTTACCGGGCCTTGTTCGAAAGCAACTATCGTCAACGCTGCAAAGGCTGAGAACAACTCGCCTGGCCGTAACAGGAAATCGGGATTTTGCGGCCGCCCAAACCTCTCGTTGCCGACGGCAAAAGTTTCGTAGATCACGAACCCGCCGGGGGCGAGCGCTTGCCCGATCGCCGGCAGCAACGGCCGATGAAGGTAGTTGGTGACAACGATCCCGTCGTAGCCACCGCCGAGCGGCCAGTCTGCACCACTTTCGAGGTCGGTCTCAATGATTTCGCAGCTCGGTCCGACCAAAGGGAGCAAAGCCGAAGCGTCGCAGTCGACCGCGCGGACGGCAAAGCCGCAGTCTAGCAGCAGCCGCACATGGCGGCCTGTACCGGCTGCCAGGTCGAGCACTAACCCACCCGGTCTGATCAGTGGCGTCCATCGCTCGACCCAAGGCGAAGGCGCCGCAGGGGACCTTGAAATTGGGACATTCTTCATCACTGTCGATCAAGCACTGTCGCGGACGCGTCAAGTTGACCGGTATTTGTAGCGCATCAATTGACCGCTTCTGTGGTGGTTGGGCCTGTGGATTTGTGGGCAACGCGCAGCGTTGTCGACAAATCCACAGGAAATGGCTGTCGAAGCGGCTCAGGCAGCCAGTTTCTGGTCATTGCGCAGCTTTCCTTCGGCATCGTAGTCGGCCAGACGGTGTGGGCCGTGGAAGACCGCCAGGCGGCCGCCCGGGTATTCGTGGATGCGTACCGTGGCGCGCACGAAGTGGGGCCGCAGCGGGCTGGGCGGGATCTGCAACGCGAGACCGCGCCACTTGACGGTGTTGTCGTTGCCGACCCGCCGCTCCTCCTGGAGGCACAGGATCTCGCCGGCGTGGTTGGCGCGGTCGGGGACCAAGGCGCGGCCGGTCTCGGCCGGCGCGATCGCGAAGGCGGCGTTGTGCTCCGGCAGGTAATGCTCGGCGATAAACCGGTTGGCTGCCTCCAGACCGGCGATCCCGGCCAGCGCCAGCTCCTTGGGCAGGCGGTCCTGCAAGGTGCGGAAGGCCCGCTCGGAGCGGCCGCGCGCTTCGGGCGAATAGGCCGCGATATGGCGGATGCCGAGCGGCGCCCGCGCCCGGCCCACCTGCGTGTGCACCCGCTTCGAGACCGGCTCGCCAGCCTTGGGGGTGTGGAAATAATGGCTGCCCGGTCGGTGTCGAGTTCGCAGAACAGGCCGTGCCGCGCAATCACCTCGGCCAGCCCGCGAAAGCTCGACGCCGTCCCTTCCTCCGCGACCAGCAAGGCCGAGTAGATCGCGCTCGTCGCATCGTCGAGCGTGACCACCAGGTCGTATTGCCGCTCGTCGCCGGGCCGCCAGGCAAAGCGCGAGGCATCCTGGTGCAGCATCATGCCGACCATCGGCCGCCGCGGCCGCTTCTGGCGGTGCGCCGAGCGCCTGGGCGCTGGCTTGACCAGCCCGGCACCGTGCAGCGACAGCCGGGTCACCGTGTAGCCGAGCTTGTAGTGGTGCCGCTTCACCAGCTGCTCGTGAAAATGCTTCACCGTAAACCCGCCGTAGCGCTCCTCGTACAGACCCAGCATGCGCTGGATCTCCTCCACCGCGGCGCGCCGGCTCGACGGCTTGCCGATCCGCCGGTCGACCAGCCCCGCCGGACCCTCGTCGCGCCGCCGATCGCGCCAGCGGCGAAAGGTCCGCTCCGAGATCCCCAGCATCTCGGCCGCCTCCTCCTGGCTCAAATCACCTCGCTCATGCCGCTCCAGCAACCCCTCAAACCGCATCTGCCGTACCCCTTGCAACACCTCCGCCCGGACCATCCGCCGCCCCCGTTTCGAGCGGTTCTAAAACCGGACAGACCACGCGATGCAAAAACCGGACAGATCACGAGTCAGCTACACCTGCCGATCAAGCACTTGCCGCGCATGTCCGCTCAGGATAGCCTCCAACACTGGGCCGTCGGCTGTCGGGGATGGAGAAAGGAGATGGAGGTCCATCGCGCGAATGGGTTCGGGCGGCCGTTTCGTTGAGTTGGCGTTCATAATAAATCGCCAGTGAACCCAACAATCACCAATGCCCGATTGCGCGCCGTCCCTTCGAAGCAGGAACTCGCAGGGTGACGGTGCGGCTGTTCGGAGTACCGCTGTTCGCCTCAGTCGTGCGACTGGTGCCGGGATCGCTTCTGCCGACGATGAGCAGAATCGAGGTCTTCTTTCTTTCCCACTGGCTGCTGCTGCGTCGGCGGCGGCTATGCGCGATATCACCGCCGCTCCGCAGCGCCGACCCGATCGGCGACGCCGTTGCCGAAGGAACTGCGGCTGGCCTGGGTGGGCGTGCGTCCTCGCACGACGTGCACCTGCGGGCGCAAAGGGCGCGCGACGAGGCATTTGCCAGCGGCGACTGGGGCAACGCGATTGGCACTCTGCTGTCACTCGTGCGCAACCATCCCTCCGATGAGGTATTGCAACGCATCACGGCTCGCGTGCTCGATGAAATGGGCGATCTAACCCGGGCGGTATCGGCCTGGGAAGGCATCGTCGCCCGTTTCCCCCTCTCGCGGGAAGGATTCATCAGCTTGGTCGCTACCGTTGCCCGCCGATCGGGGACCACGGCGCCACGGGCGCTGATCAAAGCCCGGTGTTCCGTTACCTTCAATGACTTCCTCACTATCGCCCGCGCCTGGGACATGATCGGCGACGCGAACGAGGCTCGCATTGCATTCGGATCGCTCATAACGCTATTCAAGGACCGCGATGAGGCATGGAGCGCTGCGATATCGCGGCTCGAAGCGCTCGGCTTCTATCGACAGGCCGCAACGGTTCTGCGATGCGCCGCGGCAACCTCGCCGCAACCACGGCAATATTGCGAGAGACTGGCCGAAATCGAAAGTATCGCCGATTGCGTGCCTGCCGAGATGTTGCGCCCTCGGCAGCACCGATCGTTATCGGCTCTAAGCGGGCTGCTCTCCGAACTCGTCGCGGCACGCAACGAGGTTGCGTCGGCGGCGGTCTACCCTGGTTCGGTGGTGATGGTCACCGACGGGCTCGGCCCTGGCGGCGCCGAGCAGCAGTTGCTCTACACCGCCCTCGGCCTGCGGGCGCCGACCGGCTTCAGGCAGTGGCCGGGGTGTGACCGGATCACCGTCGTCGCCAATCATGCCGCGTCCGCAAAAGTGATGGGTTCTTCCGGCCGCAACTGGAAGCTGCGGGAATACCGGTGTTCGAATATGAAGGGCTGCCTCTGTTTGGCGGACGGTTTGCTAGCTCCGCCATGCGCTCGATCACAGAGACGCTCCGGTTTCTACCGACGGTTATGGTGGAGAGCGTCGTCCGGCTAAGCGACGCACTGCGCCAATGGCGGCCGGACGTCGTGCTGATCTGGCAGGAGAAGACGGTCTTCGAAGCTGGGCTGGCTGCGCTGCTGGCGCGGGTGCCACGGATCATACTATGTCTGCGCTCGGTACCGGTAATTGATCGGCCCGAGCGGTACCGGCCGGAATACCCGCTCATTTTCAAGGCGCTGCTGGCCGCCAGCGGTGTGGATTTTTCATGCAATTCGCGCTACGCGGCCAGCCGTTATTCGCAATGGCTTGGCATCGATCCGGCGCGGATCACAATCATTCCGAACGGAGCCGCACAACCGCCCACGAGCGGCGACGAAGCCTCGGACGCTCTGTTCCGAGAATTCGAGGCCCGCACCAGCCCCAGCAGGCTGACGGTCGGGGTCGTCATGCGCATGGATGAGAACAAGCGGCCTCTGCTGTGGGTCGAGACCGCCGCCAGCCTGCTGCAACGGCTGCCCTCGGCGCGGTTCATTCTGGTCGGCGACGGCCGGCTACGCCGGCAGGCTACCAGTTGGGTCGAGCAGCGCGGGATCGCCGAACGGTTCCTATTCGTCGGCCTTTCGCGCAGTGTCGGCTTCTGGCTCGCGAAGATGGATCTCCTCATGCTTCTCTCGAAACACGAAGGGCTGCCCAATGCGCTGATCGAGGCGCAGCTGAGCGGCGTCCCCGTCGTGACAACGCCGGCCGGCGGTGCGCCCGAGGCGATGGTACCCGGCGTCACGGGGAGCGTGACGGCGCCCAACCCGTCTGCCGACGAGACCGCGATGCAGGTGATGAGCCTGCTGGACGAACCGGACCGGCTGCGCCAAATGGGCGAGGCGGCCGCGAAATGGGCTGCCGACACATTTTCCATGGCACGTATGCTGCGCGGAACCTTTGCCTTGCTGAGCTACGATGGGCAGGCGGTCAAAGAATTCGGCGCCACGGCCGCAGCCGGTTCGTAAGATCGCCACAACTGTTTCGCCCAGCAGCGGCAGCGCTGTCGGCGAAGGCGGTCTTCCGAGGTCCGTTTTCCCGATTTCCAGCTCCGCGCCGGCGCGCCCTTCTCCTACGTGTACAACCACTCGGCGCGTTGGGAGCACGAGTTGCGAGTGGAGGCGGTCGCTGAGCACGAGAAGGCGGTACCCCGTGAAGAAGCCGAAGGCATGATATGGTCGGCTTGTCAGCGCGACCTCGACGAGCTGCCAATCTGTTTGAGAGCGCTATTCTCCTTCAAAACGAGAGGAAACGATGGGATATGCGCTACGTACATTGGCCATTGGCCTCGGCATGTTGGGGAGCTTGGCAGCGGCGGGCGGATCCAGCGCTGCGGGAGTCGTTGGTGGCGGCGGCCTTTCGGGCGTCATACCAGGGGTGAATTCAGGGACAATTTCAGGACATATCTCGGGAACGGTCGCCGGGACCATTTCAGGGGCGATAGGGATCACTCCTGCGACGGCGGGCATCAGCCCCGGGACGACGCCGCCGGCATTCCCGGGCACGACATTGGGGACAATGCCACAAACGGGGGCACCACAGATTGGAATAATACAACAAACTGGGACGCCACAACCGACGTCAGAAACAGCAGTCCCTCGTTGATCCAGCGCTTTCAGGATCCTCTTGTCCCGCGGCGTGGGCGTGCCCCCAAAACGCTTGGACCAGCGTTTGTGAGTTCAACATCTTCATCTCGATCGAGCGATCCACACCGTTAAAGCCATTAAAGAGGAGGAGCCCGAATGCGTGCCATGGTTCGAACCTTATTAATGCCTTTTGTTTGGCCAATTCTCATCCTTCGAGGGTTTTCGTCGATCTTGTCTCAAGCGAACTCATGTATTTGGCGGATGGTGGATTTTCTTGAGTGCGTCGGTTGGCCGAGCAGCGGTGGCCGGCCCGAAAGGGGTCTCGGCGCTTCAGCTGCCACTCGCAGAGCAGCGAACTACCAAGCCCGCTGAAACTGGAATGTCTATCCTCCGGGGGACTACGCCGACTATTGACACTGACATTTCGTGTCGCCTTTGGCAGTAGCGTGCGTTCGTTGCCGAAAGCTCCTCTATGACGAAGCAATATGGACAGATTGGTCTCGCGGGGGTAGAAAATCGCCGTGGAAACGAAATCTGCGCTTCGATGCGAGCCATTCCGATCCTTTGCTGCTTCACTTTTGCCTTGCTCACCGCATGCTCGGGTCTGCCGATTGCGGGTCCGACGGCAAAAGAGGTGGTCGAGCAGCAGGTCGAGAACAATCACCTCCGCTACGATCTGGTCGAAGTCGATCAGCACGTCGTTAGCGTTCTCACCGCGCAAGCCCAGCCGAGTTTTCACGAGAGCTTCAGGCAATATGGGAAACCTCTGGCATCGAAGATCGGAATCGGCGATTCGGTTTCGGTCACGATTTGGCAGGTAGGCACGGGGGCGCCAGCGGCCGGCACAACCCCTTCCCCGACCTCCGCAGAAATCAGCACCATCGCGCTTCCGGTCCAGGTGGTTGGACCTGACGGCGGGGTAAGTATCCCTTATGGTGGGCGGATCCACGTCGCCGGTCGGCTGCCGCTCGAGGTGCAGCGGATGGTCGAGGACCGGCTGTCGAGCAAGATAGCCGGGGTTCAGGCGATCGTCACCGTAACCAGCGTCTATGATGTCGCCAGCGTCGGCGGAGAGGTCGTAAACGGCACCCGCGTGCCGCTGCCGCTCAACGGCATACGTCTCCTCGACGTGATCGCCGCCGCGGGCGGTGCGAAGGCGGCGGTCTTTGATACCTATGTCCAGCTTTCCCGCCACGGCGTCACCGTCACGATCCCGATGGAACAGCTGGTATCGAACCCTGCCGAGAACATCTATGCGTGGCCGGGCGACGTCTTGACCTTGATCAGCCGGCCGCGCTCCTTCATCGCCCTCGGCGCAACCGGGCAAAACGGGACCGGGCAAAACGCACTGATCAATATCGACCGGAAAAATTTCACGCTTGCGAAAGCGGTGGCGAGGGCCGGCGGCTTGCTCGATGAACGGGCCGACCCGACCGGCGTGTTCTTGTTGCGCTACGAGCCGTCATCGGTCGTCAAGGTGCTGCACACGACCGAATTGGCGAGCGGCCCCGGCGGCAGCTCGCCAGTGATCTTTCGGCTCGATCTGCGCGACCCCCAGGGCTATCTCCTCGCGCAGTCGTTCCCGATTCAGGACGACGACGTCTTGTATGTCGCGAACGCGCCGCTGACCGTGACACAGAAATTCCTGACGCTCCTCAACACGCTGAGCGGCCCGATCATCTCGGGAGTCGCCGTCACCAAATAGAGCGAACAGCGGCAGTGCGCATCGAACGCTTCGTTGGAATCGGGGGGCCGACCCGAAATGTCGGGCAAACGCGCGAGCGTTGGGCTCGCACGGGCCGTGCCTACGACCAGGTGCTGCTGTGTCAACCGAGCGGCGAGCTGGCGACACTTCGCGATATTGCGTAAAGGAGATGGTGGGGTGCGCGATGGTTCTGCTCGAAATTCTCCGAGAACCACGGCTGAGCGATCCCAGCGTCCACGATTTTTGAGCTGGGCTATACCCAACCTTCCGACATTCGTCTAAGGATCATGCACGAGATGCGGCCAAATCGAAGGTGCGCCCCTTCGAACGCACTCGTCGGCACCAACGACGCGCCGCCCGGCTGGGAAGCGTTCGGGATACAATTTCCGACCTCTCTTAGTCGCTTGGTGCCAGGGCCGATGCTGCTGACGCTAAACAACGCCCGAGTATTCCTTTTATCTTATTTGTTGCTGCTGCGTCGGACGCGAGCCGGGCGGCTGCCGGCGCTGAGCGCGGACCCGGTCGGCGATGCCGTAGCCGAAGGTGCTGCCGCGGGGTTCGCCTATCGCGCGCCGTCGTGCAGCGCCAGGCTCACGGCGCAGAGAGCGCGCGACAATGCCTTTGCGCTGGGCGATTCCGCGCACGCACTCGCCACCCTGCTGTTGCTGGTGCGCGATTACCCCGCGGACGAGGTCCTCCAGCGCATCGTCGCGCGCGTACTTGGCGAAATCGGAGAGAGAAAAAAGGCCGCGTTGGCCTGGGAGGGCATCGTAGCGCGGTTTCCCCAATCCCGGGAGGCGTTTCTCGGCTTGGTGATGGCAGTTGCCCGACAATCGGGTTTCGCGGCGGCACGTTCCCAGATCGCAGCGCGATTTTGTATCGATCCGGCCACCTTCGACAATTTGCTTACGGTTGCTAAGGCTTGGGACGCAATCGGCGATTTGAAAAAGGCAAATGCCGCGTACCAAGCGATCACAACACTGTTTGATGACCACGACGACGCTTGGAGCGAGACGGCATCGCGCCTGGAAGCGCAAGGGTTCTATCGAGGTGCCGCGGAGGTTTTGGCGCGCGCCGCTGCAAGGCGCAGGCCGGCGAGACAGCACCTGGAAAGGTTGGCGGTAATCGAAGACATCATCTCGCATCTGCCGGCACGGTTGTCGCGGGATAAGGCGCGCTCGCGGCAACGCAGGTCGCTCGCCGTCCTCGGCGGGCTTCTCTCCCAAGTCGTCGCCGCGCGCAACGAGGTTTTGCCAGCGATCAATTCTGTACCGGGCTCGATCGTGATGATCATCGGCGGCCTCGGTGCCGGTGGCGCCGAGCGGCAATTGCTGAACACCGCTCGTGGGCTGCGGGCCCTGTGTGCTGATCCGCAGCGGCCGCCATTCAATCGGATCACGGTGGTAGCGGAATCGTGCCGCTCGCGCAAGCACGGCGGCTTCTTTCGGCCGCAGCTTCGGCTTGCCGGCGTGCCGGTGGTCGAATACGAGGAGCTGCCGCTATTCGGTGGACGTTTCGCGTCCTCTGCCGTTCGCCCGATCGCGGGCGCGTTGAGATATTTACCATTGCCGATGCTGAGGAGCGTTCTCAAACTCAGCGACGCGCTTCGCCTGTGGCGGCCGGAGGTCGTGCAGATCTGGCAGGAGCCGACCGTCTTCGAAGCCGCGTTGGCTGCGCTTTTAGCGCGTGTCCCGCGGATCATCCTGTGTCTACGCTCGGTGCCGGCAATCGATCGCCCAGAGCGGTACCGGTGTGAGTACCCGCTCGTCTTCAACGCGCTATTGGCCGCGCGCGGTGTCGAGCTGTCATGTAATTCGCGATTTAGTGCAGCCCGGTATGCGCAATGGCTTGGCATCGATCCAGCGCGGATCACGATCATTCCCAACGGCGTGGCGCGATTGCCCGCCGACGGCGACAAGACGTCAGACGCCCTCTTCCAGGAATTCGATGCGCGAACCGGCCACAGCCGGTTGACGGTTGGGGTCGTCATGCGCATGGACGAGAACAAGCGCCCGCTGCTGTGGGTGGCGGCGGCAGCGAGCCTTCTGGAGCAGATGCCGACCGCCCGCTTCATTTTGGTCGGCGATGGGCGGTTGCGTCGTCAGACCATGAAATGGGTCGAGCAGCATGGGATCGCCGATCGCTTCCTGTTCGTCGGGCTCTCCCGCAATGTAGGCTTCTGGCTCTCGAAAATGGACATCTTTATGCTTTTGTCGAAGCATGAGGGGTTGCCGAACGCGGTGATCGAGGCGCAGCTGGCTGGGGTTCCGGTGGTCATGACGCCCGCTGCTGGTGCGCCCGAGGCGGTGATTGCGGACGTCACCGGCATCGTCACTGAGCCAAACCCGTCGGCCGAAGATATCGCGGCAACGGTGATGAAGCTGGTCAACGAGCCCAATCGGCTGCGTCAGATGGGTAGGGCGGCCGGCAATTGGGCAGTCCGAGCGTTTTCGATGGCGCAGATGCTGCGCGGCACTCTCACTCTGATGGCCGGCGGGCCCGGCGTGGTCAGCCTCGACCCGCAGCGGGTGGCGGGAAAACCCCGTCGTCGTCACTGATTAGCCGAGCCGGTCGCCGGTCAGGCCTTGACCACGCGGTCGCTGACGATCCCGCGACGCGCGCAGATATTGCGCGTGTCAATGATCAGCGGGCAGGATTCGACCAACAGGCCGTAATCGACGCTGCTGTGATCGGTGCAAATGATCGCCATGTCGAAGCGCGCAATCGCCGCCGCCAACCATGAGATGGAGCGCCGCCCGGCCAGCTTCCCGTGTTCGCGCGTCGGCGGGATTTCCGGGCGAATGGATCGTAATAGAAAACAGCGGCGCCTCGCACTTCTAGGAGTTCGATGATCTTCAATGCTGGGCTCTCTCGGGTATCCTCAACGTCGCGCTTATAGGCCAGACCCGCGAGCAGCGCTTGAGCGCCCGCCCCGCTCGCTCGTTGAAAACCTCGCTCGCCTTCTCGACGACGCGGCGCGGCATCGCGGCGTTAACCTCGCTGGCGAGTTCGATGAACCGGGTCGTGATATCGAATTCCCGCGCCTTCCACGTCAGATAGAACGGGTCGATCGGGATGCAATGTCCGCCGAGCCCCGGTCCGGGATAGAAAGGCATGTAGCCGAACGGCTTGGTTCTGGCGGCTTCGATGACCTCCCAGACGTCGCTGCCCATCGCCTCGTAGACCATCTTGAGCTCGCTGACGAGGCCGATGTTGATCGAGCGAAATATATTTTCTGTCAACTTGACGGCCTCAGCGACCTCCAGCGAACTCACCGGCACGGTGCTCGCCGCGACAGCGTCGTAGAGGGCGACGGCAAGCCGCAAGGCCTCGAGTCCGTCGCCGCCAACAACCTTTGGGATGTCGGCCGTGGCGTAATTGGGGTTGCCGGGATCCTCCCGCTCGGACGAATAGGCGAGGAAGAAATCGTCGCCCGAGCGGTGGCCGGATCGCTCGAGGAAGGGCCGCATGACGTCGCGCGATGTACCGGGATAGGTCGTTGACTCCAGCACGATCAGCTGTCCCGGTCGCAGATGGCGCGCGACCGCTTCGGTCGTCGCCGCGCGACAAAGCTAAGATCGGGTTTGCGTTGCCGCGTCAGAGGGGTCGGGATGCACAGGATGACGGCGTTGCTCTTGGCGATGCGGGAGAAATCGACGGTTGCACAGAGCCGTCCCGTGGCCCGTAAGGGCGCAATGCTGTCGGAGTTGATGTGACGAATATGCGACCTTCCGGCATTGAGCAGATCCACCTTGGTGCGACGATCGCCCATTGCTATTCCCACCTGTGGCGGATCCCGACCACGATCTTCCGCTTCTTCAGCGCATATGGCCCTTGGGGACGTCCGAACATGGCGCTGTTCAAGTTCGTCCAGAACATCTTGGCCGACCCATCGATCGACGTATACAATTACGGCAACATGGAGCGCGAGTTCACCTATGTCGACACTTGTCGAAGGAGTTGTCCGGTTGTGCCATGAAATTCCGCCGTCGGACGGAAAGACGGCGGCGAGCCCGGTGGCCCCGTACCGCGTGGTGAATATCGGCGGTGGATATCCCGTCGGCCTCCTCACGTTCGTCGAGGAGATCGAAGCGGCACTCGAGCGGCGAGCCAAGCGGAATTACGTGGAGGGGCGGCCCGACGCTGTTCCCAAAACCGAGGCGTCGACCGCGCTTCTTGACCGCTGGTCGGCTATCGGCCGCAAACCCCGGTGTCGGTCCGGGTGCGTCAGTTTGTGAGCTGGTACCGCGACTATTACGGCATTTGACGGACGCGGCCGCTCGCGTCGAAGGCGGTCACGCCTCGTCTGGAGGGATAATGTGTTCCGGTTGCGCGATGCTCGATCGATGCTGCGCCTGGGGATTCGGCCGTCGTGGGAACCGCCGATGGTGGCGTCCGACTCGAACTGCTCCGACCCGCTGGAGCAAGCCGTAGCGGCTGGTCTTGCTGCCGGGCATGCCCATCGCCGATTGCCCGCGCGGCGGCGGGCTAGCCTGCTGATGATCCGAGATCGCGCACGGGCCTCCGGTGATCGCGCGGCGGCAATCGTCGAACTGCTGCCGATCGTGCGGCTCTACCCGTGTGCCGAACCACCGCAGAAGATTGTGGCCCGGCTGCTGCACGAGATGCACGACGAACGGGCGCTGGAGGCGTGGTCAGGGATTGCGCGGCGCTTTCCCAATTCGATGGACACATTCCGCACCTTGCTTACGTTGACGCATCGACGCGCTGGCCCGGAAGCAGCTGGTCTGTTGATCCGCTCGCGATTTCCCAAAATGCCGACCGATTTTCAGCAGCTCCTCGCTTATGCCTACGGTTGCGAGCTGGTAGGTGCCGCTGCGGAAGCCAGAGCCGCCGTCGAGCGCCTTTCGCAATTGTCGGCGCGGCGCGCCAGCGTCCGGCGCATAACTTCTTGGCGCACCAGGCGCCAAGCGGATGGCGACGCAGTGAGGCGCGCCGTGATCGAGGCTGCCATCACCCCGCGTCGCGCCGGCCCGACGCCCGCGTCGGTAACTGCCCTAGAAACGCTGTTCGAACAGGTCCTCGCTTCTCGTTCCGCTGCGCTGCAGCGCGAACAGCGGCGGAGGGCGCCCGTCGTATTTCTCGTCGGCTCCCTAGGACCGGGCGGGGCCGAGCGTCAGCTCGTGACCACGGCGATCGGCCTCGACGCACTTGCGACTGACAGCGCCAACGCGAGTGATCTCGCGCCGCAGCCGGTCGGCGTCCTCGCGAGATCGCTGAGTGATCGCAGCGACGGAGCGTTTTTTCTTGCGGATCTGCAGCGGGCCGGCATCCCGGTGAACTGCTACCGAGACCTACCGGATTTCAACGGCAACCCCGATCGATCGGTGGTTCGCCCCATGCGCACAGCCCTGAAGCTTCTGCCACGGCCGATCGCCGAGGCGATGACAAAGACGACCGACCTACTGCGCGCGCTGGATCCGGAGGTCGTCCACATCTGGCAGGACGGGCTGATCTACGCCGCCGGCCTCGCCGCCTTGCTGGCTGGCGTGCCGCGGATCATCCTGAACCCGCGATCGGTTCCCCAACCAGATCGGCGCACGCATTACCCGGTCGAATACGAGGTGATTTATCGCTCCATGCTGCGCGCGCCCGGAGTCAAGCTGTCGGTCAATTCGCGGCACGCCGCGGGCCGGTACGCCGAATGGCTCGGCATTGACCGGGATGGCATCGCGGTGATCGCCAACGGCGTCCAACCCGCGGCCGCTGCGCCGGACATGGAAGCGGAGGAGATGTTCGCCGCCTTCGAAGCGCGCACCGCCGGCAGCTCACTGACGCTCGGTACGGTGATGCGTCTTGATGCCAACAAGCGGCCGATCCTGTGGGTCGACGTGGCGGCGCGGTTGCTGCGGGCGATGCCGACGTCGCGCTTTATTGTGGTCGGCGACGGGCCGCTGCGCGCCGCCGCGATCCGGCACGCGGCGGCACAGTCGGTGCTCCATCGCATCTTGTTTGTCGGACGGTCATCCTGCGTGGGGTATTGGCTGTCGAAGATGACCGTGTTCCTGCTGCTGTCAGAGCACGAGGGGTTGCCCAATGCCCTGATCGAAGCACAACTAGCGGGCTTAGCGGTCGTGGTGAGCCCAGCCGGAGGCGCTGCCGAAACCTTGATCCCCGGGGTAACAGGGCTGGTGACGAGCCGTAAGCCGACGCCCGACGAGGTCGCCACCCTGATCGCCGACCTGGCTGCCGCACCGGGTCGCTTGCCGGCGATGGGGGCGACGGCGCGAGCCTGGGCTGAGACGGCGTTTCCAATCGCGCCGATGATCGAAAAGACCCTGAAGCTCTATCGCGCGGTTGGAGAAGCGGCTTATGGACCCGCATCCCTCGGCTGACGGGCGTCGTGTGGCGACGCCGATACAATCGATCGATGCCGATCCCGCGTCCTGGCTGACACGGCTGCTGTTGCCGATAATGCATTATCGTGTGGCTTTATTGGGGGTAGAGGGGTCAGGGGCGTACGAGTTTTATCGAACGCGACTTGCCAGTGGTCGCGTCTTTGGCGATTATGAACTGCGCTTGGTTGATGCCATCATCGCCCGGCAGCTGCCGGTGGATGAGGTGCATGAGATCGGTTGCGGCTGGGGTCAACTCGTGTTGCTGTTGGCTTGGCGAGGCTATCGGGCAACCGGGTTCGAGATCGATCGCAGCCGCTTCGCCGGCGCCCTATGCTTGCATGAAGTTCTCGGCCGCATCGACGAGACCCGCGCCAGCCGCGCGATGCTGCGCCACGAGTTTTTTCCGCCGCTCGATCGCGCCGATCCCGGGCGAAGCCTCGTGATAGCGACCAACATCGTGACCGAGAATCCACGGTTCGTCGAAGATCAGATCCTCTGGGGGCTGCGGCGCTATCGTTATGCGCTCATAGACGTCGACCGTTTCTGCGCGCTGCGTCGGCCGGAGGATCACCCCGCGTTTCTGGCGCGGCTAGAGCGGAGCGGGCTGCGTAATCTCGGCTTGCTCTGCGACGCCGGCCAGGAGGGCCATTTCTACCTGTTCGAAACTGTTGCCGCCGACCGGGTCAAGGCGGAAGCCGAGGATCGGCGTGTCGGATAGCTCGAGCGATTACGGCTTTTCGTGGCGCGATTGGGTCGAAGCGTTACGATTGCAGCTGCGGGTTCTCGCCGCACTGGTGCGTCGCGAGACCCGGGCGCATTTCGGCGAGCGCCGGTTGGGTTATCTATGGGCCGTGATCGAACCGGCCTTGCACCTGCTTGTGTATATGGTGCTTTTTACTTACATCCTGCGGCGCCATAACCCGGTCGGCGGCAGCCTGCCCCTTTTTCATCGTCACTGGTATAATGCCCTATTTTTTATACTACAAGCAGGCGACGTACGTAGCTGGTTCGGTGGTCAGCAACAAGTCACTGCTCAATTTGCCGCTTGTCAAGCCCTTCGATATAATGGTGGCGCGTGCTATCCTCGAAGCGGCGACCTACCTATTCGTCGGCTTTATCATGCTTTTTGCCTTATACCTCGCCGGAGTGTCGCAGGCGGTTCCCCGAGATCCTCTGGCCGTGGCCGAGGCGATCGGCGGGATCGTCACCTTCGGTTTCGGGGTCGGCATGATCAACGCCGTGATGCGTGAGTTCATCCCGAACTGGCTGACGTTGTTTGCTTTTTTCCTAGGTCCTTTGTGGCTTCTTTCTGGTATTTTTTTCATTCGTCGACGAGGTTCCCGAACCGGCGCGCGGATATCTCCTTTACAACCCGATCCTGCAGTTCATCATATGGTTCCGTAGCGGATTTTACCTCGGCTATAGTCACACCTACCTCGACCGCGGCTACGCCTTGGTATGGAGTACGGCGTGTCTGGTGCTTGGGCTTGTTTTGGTGCGCGTCGCGCACCGCAAGCTTCTGGAGCCGGAATGATTATCTTCGAGGACGTCCACAAGAGCTATCGGACGCGCGCCGGCCGCAAAATCATTCTTGACCGGCTCAACATCGTATTCGACACGCGCAAGAATATCGGCATCCTGGGTCTCAACGGAGCCGGCAAATCGACCCTTCTGAGCCTCATCAGCGGTATCGAGATGCCGGAGCGAGGGCGTATCCGGCGCACCGTCAGCGTCTCCTTTCCGCTCGGTTTTGTCGGCTGCTTCGCCGGCAATATGAGCGGGAGGGAGAACGCCGCCTTTGTGGCGCGCATCTATGGCTTCGACGTCAAGGAAGTGATCGAATTCGTTGACGCGTTTGCCGAGCTCGGAGATTATTTCGATGAGCCGTTTCGCACCTACTCGAGCGGCATGTCGGCGCGGCTCGGATTTGCGGTTAGCATTGCCCTCTATTTCGACGTGTATCTGATCGATGAGGCGTATGGGGGCAGGAGACGCCCGGTTTGTTGCCCGCTGTCAAGCCGCGTTTGAAGAACGGCTCCAGGATAGCCGCGTTATAATCGTGTCTCACGCCACGCAAACCTTGATGACTTACTGCGATATCGGCGCGACGCTGCACAATGGGAAACTGACGTATTATGACGACATCAAAGATGCCATTGCCGGTTATAACGAAATTGTAAAGCTACCCTACGAGACCGCGATAGCGGGATAGCGAAGCATGCCGCAAAAGCCCTTGTTGCACAGGTTTTGGGCGCCGTCGCGCGGGTCGGCCGCGACGATTGCGGCGAACGAACGCGCGGATCACGCCGCCGCTCCGGCGAACGCGCTTGCCGGCGGGACGTCCCTCCCCGACGTGGAAGCTGCTAACGCTCGGCCAGCCCGGCAAGGCCTCAGCCGCCCCAGCGGTGGTTCAGACAGCGACGCTGCGCATTTTGCATGAGCGGATCGAGCTGCTGGGGGTCGATCGGTCGGGTGCCTATCAGCACTATAAGCTCTTGTTGTCGCGCGGGCTGCCGATCCCACGCTACGAGATCGCAATCCTCGAAATGGTGCACCGCCGGCTTCCCAAGCTGGATTCCTACCACGAAATCGGCTCCGGCCTCGGTACGCTGCCCCTGATGCTGGCGCATGACGGCTTTTCCGCGGTCGGCATCGAGCGCGACGAGCCGCGCTATCTGACAGCGACTGCGATTCTGCGCGATCTGGCAGCGCATGTGCCAAAAATCGGAAGCAATTGCCGCTTCATCGGCGCTGCTTTTCCAGATGCCGTTGCCGATCTCGACGTGTCGGGATCGATGGCAATCCTGACCGACTTCGTCTCGACCCACAGCGAGGGGGAACTCGTCCGACTGTGCCAGGGTCTAGCATGCTACAGGTATGTCCTGTTGGATTTGCAGCGGTTCTGCCGCAAACGGGAAGGAGACGAGGAACAGCAAATCCTGGTCGAGGAACTTGCCGCTTACGGCCTCTCACCATTTCCCGATGAACTCGATTTTGGCAGCGAGGGCTGCTATCGCCTGTTCTCGACCAAATCGGGCGAGGAGCGCGCGATGACGACGGCGCAGCCGCACCCGCCCGATCCGGGCGCGCACGCCACGAGCGGGACGGCTTTGATCGACGCCCCCGCTAGTGAAGAGCCGGCGCGCGTACCGGCCGAGGAGGCCCCGGCTCGGTTAGTGGCGCCACTGTTACCGCCGCGGCCGCAGCGAATCAAGCGTCGACGGTTTGGCGGGGCGCTTGGCCTGTCGGCGCTGCTGATGATCGGGATTCCCACACTGCTCGGCAGCATCTACTATGGCCTTTGGGCCGCCAACCAGTATGTCACGACTTTCGATTTCGCGGTGCGGAGTGCTTCGGGAGAGACCTCACGGCCAAAGGGCGGGTCGGCAGGAAGTTTGATCAGCAGCAGCGGTGGCATGATGTCGCCCAATTCGTTTGTCGTCGCGGATTTCATCAAGAGCGACCAGGCGGTCACGCAAATCGAACGTGACATCGATCTGCGGGCGATGTTCTCGCGTCCGATCGCCGATTTTTGGGCACGAACTCAATCCTCAGGTGACTCCGGAAGGGCTGGATCGATACTGGACCAGCATGGTGGATGCATATTTTGACGTCATTTCAGGCAATGTCTACGTGTCGGTACGAGCCTTCACACCCCAAGATTCGTTGAGACTGGCCGACGCGATTATCAAAGAATCCAATATGATGTTTCAGAAGATGAATGCTGAAGCCCAGCGCGATCTCGTAAAGGTCGCCGAGGACAACCTGAAGAACACTGAGGATCGGGTGAGCGCGGCGCGCGGGGCCTTGCAGGCGTTTCGCAGCGAACATGGAGTACTGTCTCCCGACACCGTCGCCCAATCGAGCGCGACAATCGTCGACAGTATGCGGGAGCAGCTGGGGACCGCGTTGGCCCAATATGACGCAACGCTGGCAACGTCCCCGCAATCGCCCTTGCTGCCGGTGCTGCGGTCGCAAATCGACGCGCTCAAGCGCCAGATCGCGGCAGCCGACCTCTCGCAGCCGACGATGGTGGCGAGAATCACGACGCCCGAGGCGCTCCGCCGCTACCAGTCGCTCGACACCGAGCGCCAAATGGCCGAAAGTGTGTACTCCGACGCCCTGCAATTGCGCCAGGCGGCCTATCTGGCTGCCCGTCAGCAGCAATCCTACCTGGCCCTCTTCGTGCAGCCGAGGCTGGCGCATGACTCGCTTTATCCGGACCGCCTGCGAGGGATCGCGATTATCGTGCTGATCGCGGCGGCGGCTTGGTGCGTTAGCGTGCTGATCACCTATGCGATAAGGGACCATCTGATTCACTAGCGACGAGGGTGGCTTTGTTTTGGTCGCGCAAGAGCATGCCGTTGCCGGTGACGATAGCGGCGAAAACATTCGACCCGCTGGAGATCTTCCGCGAAAATTTCCCGCTGGCCGGCACGATTGCCCTCGACGCCTGCCCGGTTTGCGACTGTGCTGAGATCGGCCGGCTCTGGCAACTCCCGCAAACCCGCCTCGGGACTCCCACCTACCTGAACTCGCCGGGCGCGCGCCCTTCCATGATCTGTATCTCGATTACCTGCCGCTGCTGAAAGTCCCGCAGCAGATCTTCGTCTTCGACATCTGCCGCCGCTGCCATTCGATTTTCCGCAATCCGAAGGACGACGACCACAGCTCCTACCTGAAGGACGTATCCAAGATCGCGGCGTTCAAGGAGCACGGCACCGCCCCGTTCGACGGCATCACCAAGCTGTGCGAGAAACGCTTTCCGCGCGACACCAAGGTCGTTGTCGACGCCGCCTGCGGGTCGGGACAGGTCTTGGCTCTGTTGCGCGAGCGTCATCCCGGGCTGAAGCTGCTCGGGCTCGAGCTGTCGCGGCCATCAGTTGACTACATTCGCTCGCTCGGCATCGAGGCGATGGCCGTGGATCTCGACCTCGATGACCTCGACCCGGTCCTCGCCCCAGGCAGCGTCGACTTCGTCGTCTTCTACGAGGCCTTCGAGCACGTCCGCAAGCCGCTTACGGTCCTCCGGAAATTGGTGCGGACGCTGCGGCGCGGCGGCCGCCTGCATTTCACCGCACAGTACTACGGGCCCGACAGCGAACTGCAAGTGCGGGTCGGCGAGCCGATTTACATCGACCGCTATGGGCTCGATTGGCTCGTCTCGCAACTCGACGCCGATGTTTATCACCGGACGGAGGACATCAAATTTCGCGTGACGTTGCAAAAGCGATAAGACAGGCGCCTTTCCCGGCGCGGTCCGGCGTGACCGCCTGCGACAAAAAAGGACTTGCCGATGCGGTACACGCCGTTGATCAACGATCTCGCGGATCGTCTCCGCGGCAAGGACATCGATACGGTCGTCTATTTCCACGCCGACCATTTCGAGCCGTGGCGTCCCATTGGCGATACGCCCGCGGTCGGCGAGGCGGTTGTCGACGGCATGCACGATTTCCTGCGGGTGACGGAACGCATCGATTTCGCGCGGCGATTGACCCTCTTCTACAAGCCGCATCTGAATTACGCATTGCGCCACGATCGCGACCTGCTTCGTGTCGATCCCTCCGATCTAGTCGGCTTTCTCCCGCGCACCCAATCCGAGGAGAGCTTTGGGCGCGCCGCAATGCAGCCGTTTGCCCGAGAGTCAGGGCACGAAATCCAGCTGCACATCCATCACGAATATTATACCGCAACTCGCGTGCATACGGATTCGGCGGCGATCGAGTGGTTTGCTAGTCCGCTTCGGGCGATCGCTCGATGAGCAGCGGCTCGATCTGGCGATCCGCCTTAATCGGGAGATCATCGCCCGCGAAACCGGCCAAACGTCCGAGCGGTGGTTCTTTGTTCACGGGCAATGGGCGCTGAACGCCTCGGACGACCGCGGCTGCACGATCAGCAATGAAATCGCGCTGTTGCAACGCCATGGCTGTCGCGGCGATTTCACGTTTCCAGCGGGGAACTCACAGGTCGATCCGCGGATCAAGGTGCCGTATCTCTGCCGTCCGCTGGGCGAACCCAAGGGCTATGACCGGCCGGAAGCCGCACCCGAACTCGCCTGCGGCAATCGTGCCGCCGCAACCGCCAAGTTCTTCATCTGGGCATCGGCCGCCACCGGCCAGCAATGCTCCCTCGACTACATGTCGGAAGCAAGTCGCCGCCACCTTGCCAATACCGAAAAGGCGGCGAAGGAGCTCATTGACGGATCTTACGTTGCCGGACGGCAGCTTTTCATCAAGACGCACGCGCACTCGATGCATTCCTATTATTTCCAGGAGTGCGTTCGCCGGTATTTCCACACCAACACCCGGCGGCGCAGACGCTGCTCGCGGTCATTTTTGACGCCGCGGCGTTGGCCGGGCTGGACGTGCAGTTTCTGACGGCCAGCGAGGTATACGATCGCGTGTTGGACGCGGCGCCGAACCCGGCCGGCGAGGTCGATCTCGTCGGCTCTTACATGCGTCCTGCGAACCCGTTCCGCGACGCCCCCCTCGCCGCACTCGGGCATCGGCACCCGGCCCGCGACGGCGCGAAACAGCGCGCCGTTAACGCTCGATCGGTGCCGTCAACGGTGGAACTGGTGCGCGAGACCATTGGCCAGGTTCTCGGCCGTCGCATCGGCGATCTGGGGATACGCGGTTCCGGCGCCTACGAGCACTACAGCGCAAAGCTGCAATTAGGCTTTCCGATCCCGAATTACGAGCTTGCGGCGCTCGATATCGTGCAGCATGAGGTGCCCTCGCTCGCCGGCTATCACGAGATCGGCTCGGGCATCGGCAGCTTGCCATTCCTGTTGGCGCTCAACGGTCTTCGCTCCGCCGGGGTCGAGCGCGACCGCCGCCGACACGACACCGCGGTGGCGATTTGGCAGCAGCTGGCGGCACTCTCCGGCGTGGCCGAGGGCGATTGCCGGCTGATAAACGGATCGTTTCCCCGCGCGCTCAGGCGCCTCGACGTGTCGCAGTCGATCGCCATCGTTACCGATTTCATCACCACCCAGACCCCCCAGCAGGTGGCAGCAATTCTCACGGGCCTGTGCCGGTATCGCTATGTATTGCTCGATCTGCGGCGATTTTGTGTCCGGCGGGAGACACGCGAGGCGCAACTCACGCTCATCGACGAGTTGCGCGCCAGGGGTTTCGCTCCGCCCATGGAGACCAGCGACCCGGCGGGTAACGACTACACCCTCGCGCTCTTCCGTAACCAATCCCCGGCGCGGCGCTGCCTAGTCAGGGCGGCGTTGTCGCGAGTGGTCGTCCGGTGGCGTAGAAAACAACGGTCCCCCACGGCGGCGGCCAAGCCTACCGCCGCTGGCGACATGCAAGGGGCGTCGGCGGTGATCGCCGCATCGCAGCCTCGGCGCCGGGCGATGCCGGGCGTGCGATGAACTAAAACAGGCTGAGCCAAGCTGAGGAGATGCGGCTGAAGGCGGCGATGGATGACAACGGCATTCGCCTGCTGCCCTATCCGTTCGCCTCGGCATCGCGGTGGTGAGCGACATTGGGATCGGCCAGGTCGGAAACGGACCGCGCCGCGGCGACGCTGTCCGCCCAGCAGCGCGATCGCCTACTGGATTGGCAATTCGACGTCCGACGATCCCGCCGCGCCGGCGCCGGCCAAGAGCAGCAGGTCGGCGTCGTCAAAGCTCGGTACCGACGGCCGCGGGGGCTGGAAGGTCCGGTCGTCGGCGGCAAATCCGGCGAAGGGATCCTCGTCCCCGGCGAGCGGGAGGTTGCTGTCGCCGTCGATCCAGGTCCTGAACCACATCTCGAGCGCCAGCAGGTTCCACAGCCGCGTTCCGTGCTCCTCGCGCTGTCCGCGGTGTTCGACGAGGATTTCCTTGACGAATTCGCGGCGCATGATGCGCCGGTCGAGAAAGCGCTCGCTCAGCAGCACTGCGTCGGTCTGATCGCGGATCTCCTGGCGCATAAATTTGGCGACCGGAACGCGGAAGCCGACCTTCGTACGGTACATGCACTCATGCGGCAGATAGGGCTCGAGGGCCGATTTGAGCAGCGCCTTGCCTTCGCTGTTCCACACCTTGCGATCCCCGGGGATACGGGCGATCCATTCGACGAGCGTGTGGTTCAAGAACGGCGCCCGCGTCTCAAGCCCGTGCGCCATAGCGGCGATGTCGACCTTGACCAGCAGGTCGTCAGGCAGATAGGTGGCGACGTCGAAGCGCCCAGCCTGCTCTTCCGGGGTCAGGCCATCGACGACATGCGGCAACAGCCGATCATACGAGCAGCGGTCGAGATACGGTAGCATCGCCAGATCGTAGCCGGCCAGCTTGTGGCCCTCGCGAAAGGTCTCCATCAAATAGCCGTAGGCGTCGCTCGCCTGGCGGCGCGCGTCGGGCGCCCCACCGGTATCGTCGTACAGCTCCGCCAAGCGGCGCCCGCCCTCTGGCGGCGTGCGCCGACGCATCGCGCCGAAACGGAAATAGCGCGCGTAGCCGAGCAGGCTTTCGTCGGCACCGTCGCCCGTCAGCGCCACCGTCACCGATTGGCGAGTTTCGCGCGACAGCGCATAGGTGACGAGCGCGGAGGAATCGGAGAACGGTTCGCCATAATGCCAGGCAAGCCGGGCCATGCTGCCGATAATCTCGGGGCCGTAAGTGAACACGTGGTGGTTCGTCTTGTAGCGTTCGGCCACCATTGTCGCAAACCGGGTTTCGTCATAGTCGCCAAAGCCGAACCCCGAAGAGAAGCTCTCGATGGCCTCGCCGTGCGATTGCGCCATCATCGCGACGACGCAGCTCGAATCGACGCCGCCCGACAGGAAGGCGCCGAGCGGCACGTCGGAAATCAAGCAGCTCTCGACCGCCGCGCGCACGCGTTCGATCAGTTCGGCCTTGAGGTCTTCGACGCCAGCGCGGACGGGGTTCTCCCCCGGCTCCGGCAGCTGCCAATACCGGCGGATCGCCGGCCGCTGCCCAGGTTCGCAGACCATGAAATGGGCCGGCTGCAGGCGCTTCACTCCGGCAAAGGCGGTATCCGGTCCCGGAATGTACCCGTAGCTCAGAAAATCGTGCAGTGCCGCGAGGTCGGGCACCCGCGGCACGCCCGGCCAGGTCAGGATCGCCTTGATTTCCGAGCCGAACAGCAGCGCGTCGGGCCGTTCCAGGTAGTAGAGCGGTTTTTCGCCGAACCGGTCGCGCGCGAGGATCAGACAGCGCCGCCGCGAATCCCATATCGCGATCGCGAACATGCCGACGAGCCGGGAGAAGACCGCGGTGCCCCAGTGCCGGTAGCCGTTGACGATAACTTCGGTGTCACTGCGGTTGCTGAACCGATAACCGGCGGCGATCAGCTCGGCGCGCAAATCGAGAAAATTGTAGATCTCGCCGTTGAACACGACGTGAACCGTGCCGGTGTCGTCGTGCATCGGCTGCGCGGCGGCGGCGGTCGTGTCGATGATCGCTAGGCGGGTATGCACCAGCGCCACTCCGGGCTCGGTCCAGCAGCCCCAGCCGTCCGGCCCGCGGTGCCGCAATATCGCCGCCATCGCCGTCCCGCGCCGCGCCAGCACCGATTGCGGCGCCGCCTCCGGCGCCATCAGCACGACCCCCGCCAGTCCACACATCGGAATCGAACTCCGCTGACTATTTTTCGAGCACGATGAAATACCTCATGCTGCTCGTGCGGATGTCCACGATACGGCAGCCAAGCCGATCAGGCATTTCCTTCACTACCTTCTCGCCGATATAGATCGGTTCAGCCGGGCGCACCGCCGCCTGGACATCGCGTCCGTAGCGTTGCGCCGAGAAGTACAGGCGACCGCCCGGCCGCAGCGCGCCGACCAGCTTCCTGAGCGCTTCAAGCGGCCGCTCGACATGCTCGAAGGCCTCGGAAAAGGTAATAAAATCGATGCTGTTCGGGGCAACCAGCACCGACAGATCGTCGTTGTCGATGTCGAAAGCATGGGCTTCGAACCCCTCAGCGCGCATACGATCGACGTACTTCTCGGCGAGTTCGAGGCCGATCATCCGCCGCCAATTATGGGTGCCGCGACGCCGCGCGACGTGCAGATACTGTCCGATGCCGCAGGCGGCATCCACCATCACCGTGGCCTCAGACGGGATCCATTTCGCAAAGCTGTCGTAGACATCTTCATAGCCCTGCCATTCGGCCGCCGTTTCCATCTTGCGGATATAATGATCGGTGTCGCGGTACTCCTGTTTTTGGGATGCTGGCACCGGGTTCAGAAAAATGCTCTCGCAGTCGGGGCAGAAATCGAAACAGAAGACTACGCCCGGCACCTGCAAGGTCGGCACCTGGTTGAAATACCCGCCAAACAGGCTAATCGGCGGGTCGATATTCGCCATCGGAATGCGCCACAACTGCGTGGCGTCGCCGCCATTGCACACCGGACATCGGGTCAGCCTTCGCTCGCCGAACACCCGGTAGAGCACCTCGGCACCGCGGCGCAGCGGAAACACTTGATCGAGCGCGTCCGAGGCCGCGACATTCGGCCTCTCGGGAGCCGCTTCCGCAGCGGCCGAAGGCTCGGGAAACCGGAGCGGCGGGGCATCGGGATCCGGAGCCACCGAATAGAGGCGCCCGTTGGTATTCGGATTGCTGCCGTCGGAGGTCGAAAACCACAAGCCTGTCTTCCAGAACGAATAAAGCCCGCGCCCTTCATCGCGGATGCGTTGATGCAGTGAATGGCCGGCGCCGAGTAATATTCCATCCTCCAACAGGCGCAACGGAGATCGAGACGGCGCGCCGTCGATGTCGGTGTGCGAATGCAATTCGGCCGGCAACGCGGCCATCCACGCTGCCCCGCCATCCGCAACAAAGGGCGGTTTCAGGATATAACGCGGTGCGCCACTGCCACGCTCGATCGCGGTTTCCAATATCTCAACCTCCCCTTGAGTCCGCTCTGCATAATGGCGGCGAGCAGGCTTCGCCGCGACCGCATCGTGGACGATCGGCGTTGGTGGTCCGGCTTCTAGTGTCTGGTCTGGTAACGATCGCAGAGGAACCGGGAGGTCGGCGTCGTCGGTGATGTACGCATAATAGACGCGTCCATTTGTTCGTGGGTCAGAGTTGTCGCTCGTTGACAGGTAAATCGCGTCACCCCAGTGCGAATAGCGCCCACCGCCTCTCTCGCGGATATCCCGATGCGGCGCATGCGCGGGTCCCAGGCGCGCACCGTTCTCGAGCAGCTGAAGGGTAGAGCGATCGTGCTGCTGCTGACTGTCACCCACGATCGCCACCGCAAGGTTTGTCGTGAAGCAAAACCCTGCTTCTGGGGTGAAGGTCCTGAGCTCAAAGGGGCCGCTCTCCCGCCCGCCCGGCACCGCCGCGGCAGCCTGCACGACCGCGTCGGACTGTCGCGCTACCGCAGGTGCGTCCGCTGTGTCGGGCAACTTGCTTCCGGTGACGAGCTCGTACCGCCGGCCGTTCGTGATTGGAGACGAATTGTCCGAACTCGAAAGGTACAGCGTGTCCCCCCAGTGAGAATAAGCGCCGCCGCCGCTCGTCCTGATCATCTCATGGGGCGCATGCGCCGGGCCGAGCGGCATGCCGTTTTCGAGCACTCCGACCGGTGAGCGCAAGGGAAAGTCTCGGCTATCCCCGATCGCCGCCAACTTTTCGCCACCCGCGAGCCGGTCCAGCCGAACCTGCCAGCAGAACCCGATCGGTCGGTAGAAGCAGCCCGACAGCGGCAAGCGCAGAGACGCCATCTCGTCGCTCGCATCCGGGGCCCCAGCGTCGCCAGGCTCGATGAGGTCTTGCGGATATCCCAACAACTCGAAGAGACTCCTGCCATTGGGGTCGCGCCGGATCAAATCCAGCTGCTCCGCCGAGAGGATTTCCCGATAGCTGTCATCGAGGAACAGCCCGGATCGCCGATATTTCCTTTGGCGGGACTCACCCGTTGGTGGAATGTTCCGGTTAACTTGAAATCGCACGCCGGCGTTCCCGCCGATATAGTGATGTCCCACCTGCTGCCAGCCTACGAGGGCCGGTTCGTAGGCGAGATCGAGCGTCGCCAGTACCTTCCGAAGGCTGGCCTCGGGCGCCAGGACCAAATCTTCGTACCTCAAAAACAAATCGAATTTGTGGCTGGAAATACAATTATTATATAGCACGCACAGATGCCTCAATATCTCTCCGATTGTATAGAAACGCGCGTTGCCGTCCGCCTTCGAGTTCTCGAGAAATGAGGCAACTAATCGGTATGGATGCTTCAGAAGCAAAACCTTGCCAAAGCGCAAGTCGGGATAATATTGTGAGACGGTGGCGAACCAATCCGGCATTTTGGACGAATCGGCAACAAACGGCTTGCCAAAGAGGCGGCTGGTCACATCATAGAGGTTGTCGAGGCTTATTTGCTCGCGGATTTGTTGTGACCAATATTGGCAGTCGCCGCCGCAGAAACCGCACACCCCGTCAGGCCCGGCATCCGGGGTGGTAAGCCAATGCAGCTCACCGCCGCCGACAATCTGCGAATGACAGTCGAGCATGGCGTTCAGCAGCGTGCTTCCCGAATAGGCCGGTCCGAAGATCGCCAATACGCCACGGCAGGAATTTTTGGGCATCGTTTGCCGTCGATTTCCTCGGTCGTTCGGGTCGTTCGCCGCCGGCGGATTTTCGCCGACGGGCGCAGCCTTCCCGCCGGAAGCCGCGCCGCCAACCGAACCCGCTGCGGGCAGTGGCCCGTCTCCGGCGCCGTCCACCTCCCGCAGCAAGGCCATGACCTCGTTGACGGTAACCGGCTTAAACTCGACCCGCGCCCGATCACACGCCCGCGCCAGGCAATCGAACGTCCTTACGACATCCGGGTAGCAATGCGGAATGACCGAGCCCGGCTCGGCGATCTTGTATTCCCATTTCATCGAATGGGCGTGGGTCTTCAGAAAGAGACGCCGGTCGAGGACCACGGATTTTGCAAGCCACTCCTGCACTACGCGTTCCGGCGACTTGAACAGCTCGCAATTGGCCGGGGAATAGTAGTCGATGGAGGAGAAATTGGCCTTGATCGGCGAGTTCCAGATGAAAAAGCGGTCGCGCGACAACAGGCCGGTCCCCGCGCCGATCGGGCGCGGATCGGCCGCTGGATCGTCGTAGACGCGGGGCAGCGCCAGCGGCAGGCAGGTGAACGGCGCCTCGATCTTTGGGTCGCAATAGCCGCGGCCGGCCGGAAACGAAAAATCGCCCCACCCGCCATGCCGCATCATCATCGCGATCTCGTCCTCGACATGGCAGATCAGCGGGTCGGAGGCGTTGAGCGCCCAATTGCCGTGGACGAACGCCCAGCGCTCGAACGGCCGCCCCAATTCGCGCCCGATGACCTCGTTGCACAGGCGGAAATAGAGGTCGAGCCGGGCCCGGTCCAAATCGGGGGTGCTCGATTGGTTGACCCAGCGCGACACCGGACTGTCGAAATCGGAGGTGTTGCGCGTCCAGAATTCGTGATGGACATGCAGATGGATCTCGTGCTCGTCGGCATCGACCAGCGGTCGGATCACTTCGCGCGCCAGCGCCTCCTGGCGCGGCGAGCGGCCGCCGAAAAGAACGCTGTCGCCGGGTGCGTGCGACGCATCGCCGTCGTCGTTTCCTCCGGTTGCCAGCCGATAGGGAATGAACACGCTATAGAACAGGCTCAGCTTGCGCGCGTAACGCGATGAGCGCGCCATCGCCGCGAACCGTTCGACGGCCCGCGCGCTGTCGTCGTCGATATCGTACGACCAGGGCTCGAAATGGTCGGTATGGAAATACCAGACCGCCTCGCATTCCCGGCTCTTCAACAGATCGGCGAGATCATCGAGGTTCATTGGGCCTGCCTAGCGCATGCCACCGCGGATGATCCATGGTCAGGGGTGTCGGACACAGGCCCGGAAACACCTGCCATCCAATCAGGCAGCGAGCTTTCGCTCGAGCACTTCGCGGATCGCACCGACACTGCTCAGGCGTCCCAGCTCATTGGGCGTGAACTCGAGATCAAATTGCCTCTCGATCTCGAGCACCAGCCCCACATGAGCTATCGAATCCCAATTTTCGATCTGCGATGAGGAGGTCGTCTCGCCGAAGCCGTCGATCGGCTGCTTGAAATATGTTTCGAAGATTTTTCTAAGTTTCGCGACCGTATCCATGTCCGCTCCCGATGTCGGCTACCTATCAGCTAGCCACGTTTGCCGCTCAACCCGATCGGATGCCATGCTCGATCGGCGGTCTCGCGCGGCGGGTTGAGTACTGGATGTTTGTAGAGCGACCGGTAATCGATCTTGCCGTTCGAATTGAGTGGTAGCTGATCGATAAAGAAGATCGCGCTCGGCACCATATAGGCTGGCAACGCGGCGCGACAAAAGCGCTGAACGGCGGCGATATCCTGCTGGGGCCCGGCGACAAAGGCGACGCAGCCTTCCGCATTGCCCTCCGCGCTACGCGGCCATGCCAGCACCGCAACCTGCTCGCGGCCACACGCCCTGCGCAACTCGCCCTCGATTTCCTGCAACTCGACGCGGTAGCCGCGGATCTTGACCTGACGGTCGACACGCCCGCCGAATAGGATGCCATGACCTTCGAGATAACGGCCGAGATCTCCAGTCCGGTACCAGCGGGTCCCGTTGATCATGACGAATTTTTCCGCGTCCAGCGCAGGCGCGCGCCAATAGCCGACCGTCATCTGGGGGCCGCTCAAGTATATCTCGCCAGTTCCGCCCGGGGCTACCCGACGTTCGCCATCGAACAGCTCCATTCGCTGCGCGCCGATGGGCCAACCGATCGGCACGACCGGCATATCCAGCTCTCGTTGCGGGTTGATCCTGTAATAGCTAACGTGGATCGTGCCTTCGGTCGGGCCGTAGAGATTGAAGATCGCGCTGTTGGGCGCTGCCCGCCGCCAGGCCTTGATCAAGGAGACGGGGAGCGCCTCACCGGCAAAGAGGCTGTAGCGAAGGGTCGGCATGCTGCCGGGAGAGAGCAGGCCGTCCTGAAAGGCGCGCGCCCCGGTGGACGGAACGAGCAGACACGCGGTCAGCTCATTCCGCTCTATCAGTCGCGGCGCGAATATGCTGGCGTTCTCAGGGGCGCTGTAGAGCGCTGCCCCGTTGAGCCAAGTCAAGAACATGTCATGCACGGAGAGATCGAAGGTGAGGTCCACGCACTGCAGCACGCGGTCCTCGGCGGCGATCGGCACTAGCTGATGGACTGCTGGAAGATAAGCGGCTAAATTGGCGTGACTGATCGGCACGCCTTTTGGTGTACCCGTGGTACCCGAGGTAAACAGCAGATAACATGGCTGATCCGTGCAGAGGCACGGGACGGCCCTGATATCGGGCAGCCTGACCGATACGAGATCGGCGCCCACAAGTTGCGGCCCCTCCGTGTGCAACCTTGGGCTGCCAGCCTCCGGCGTCAGAACGAGAATGCGCCGATCGATTTCACCGAGGAAGCTGTCGAATTGCGTCGCGCAACCCTTGTCGAGGAAGAGCGCTGCCGCCCCCGACTCGTCCAGGATTGCGCGATTGCGTTCCTTCGGAAAGCGCGGATTCAACGGTACATAGGTACAGCCGGCAAGTAGCGCGCCGAGAACGCCGACGTAAGCGGTGGCTGACCGATGCGACAGGATCGCGACGCGTTCCCCCGCGTTGATCCCGCGCGCGACCAGACCGGCTGCGGTCGTGCCGGCGCGCTCGAAAAGTTCGCGATAGCTGAGTACCTCACCGTGCGCCCACAAAGCGGCCCTGTCGGCGTACCGGATGGCCGCGGCAAGCAGCGCCGCGCCGAGGCCATCTTGTACCATCGGTTGCCCCCCTTTGCAGATGCTAAACGCTGTGTCGATCAGCAGTCGCGGCCATGGTACCGCAGAGCAACCGTCGCTGACAACGCGGTGGCGAGAGCCGATTTAACCGGGATTCCCATCCCTGGACATAATTTCCCGCGCGGGGACATAAATGCGAACAATCCTCCATGAGGGAGATCAGGGTGAGCGATGATTTGGAACTGCTGATCGACAGGCGGGGCGCACTTGGTATCCTGACATTGAACCGGCTGGAGACCGCCAATGCGCTCTCGCTCGGGATGATCCGCGGCATCGCGTCCGGGCTCGCCGATTTCGCGCGTGACCCGAAGATCGGCGCGGTCCTGATCCGGGCCGAGGGGCGGACCTTTTCGTCGGGTGGCGATGTGTTGGCGATCCTGAGCTACACCCCGGGTCCCGAACTCGAGCGGTTCCGGCGCGACTATTTCGCTGCTGAATACGCGCTCAACTACCGCATCCATACCTATCCTAAACCCTATATCGCGGTCATAGACGGGCTGACGATTGGCGGCGGTTGCGGGTTGTCGCTGCACGGCAGCCATGTCGTCGCCTCCGAGCGCACGCTGATCTCTATGCCCGAAACGACAATCGGCCACTTTCCCGATGTCGGCGCTACGTGGTTCCTCAACCGGCTACCCGGTGAAATGGGTGTGTATATCGGCCTCAGGGGCTTGCGGCTTGGCGCGAGCGATGCTGTAGCGCTCGGACTCGCAACCCATTATGTCGGCTCGGATCATCTGCCCGCACTCTCCACCGCGCTCGCGGGCCAAACTCAATTGGATGCGGCGGCCGTGGATGCGATTCTGGCCGGCTTCGTCAGCGATCCCGGGGCATCGGCGCTCATGTCGCGACAAGAGCGCGTGGACAAACTGTTTGGCGGCGCCACGGTGGAAGCGATCGTCGTCGGGCTCGAAACGGCCAAGGAAAGCTGGGCCGAGGCGGCACTCGGCGTGTTGCGCCATGCTTCGCCGCGCAGCCTCAAGGTGACGTTAAAGATGCTGCGGGAGGGCCGGGGGCTATCGATCGAAGAGGCGTTGCGGACCGAATACCGGATTTGTGTAAAAGTCACCGGCAGCCATGATTTCCGCGAGGGGGTGCGCGCCGCGTTGATCGACAAGGACAACCGCCCGCACTGGCAACCGGATCGTCTCGAGGCGCTTGGTGAGCGTGAGGTGGAGGCCTATTTCGCGCCGCTCGCCCCGGCCGAGCCGGAACTCGATCTCGGTTGGTAATCGCCGCCACGGGGTGCCCTCACGCGGATTGCGAGTAACGACCCGCGCACCTTCCTAACGTGCTGTGTTTCTCATGGCCGTGTTTCTCATGAACACGATGCGATCGGGCTGAAAGGTCAACTCAGGCTCTCGCCAGGCGTGAACATCGACAGGAGCATCGAAGCCGCGCTCACGGATTTGCTCGACAAGCGCGCGCTGCTCCTCCTCGCCATCTCTCAGGCGAAAGAATGTCCGCAAACCAAGGATCACAGCGCCTGCGGTGCGCAGCGAGTTCGAACAGCGCGCTCTCCTGCTCCGCAGTGAGCCCGAAGCTCAACGTCGGGAAGCACAGGATTGAGTTGGGAGTAACGTACTCCGACGCTCGTCTTGGATACCAATCCTAAATCATTGTCATGTAACTCGGCAGATCGGGGTCAATTCGTTCAGTTACCCGCGCGACTGCCCGCTTCATCATCGCGAAATTGATGTGGCCGGTCTCGACCGCCCAGGTGCGTCGTCGGTTCAATGCCAGGAGCATGCATTCTTGTCCAATCCCCGCCCCGATTTCAATAAACCGATCGAACGACCCGCAATTCTCAAGGACGAATCTGACGATAGCACGATCATACGGCGCCAGCCCGATACTGGCTGGGATGAAGCGGTTCCGGTACCATTGATACAACCCGTCGGGCCCATCGCCCTGTGCCGCCAGTTCCTCCTTCAAAAAAATAAGGAGCTCACGATTAAGAGATGCCTCAATCGCAGAATCCATAGCCGCTTAGGGCTCCGCGGGAAGCAGCGCTGTAGCCTCGGTGATGAAGCCAAACAACGCCGTGGCCAGCACCGGCACGAACTCGTCCTGATAATGAACGCGATCATCACGCATGGCCCTCGCCACCCCATGCAGCCTGACGATTTCGCTCGGTCTGAAGATCGGCAAGCCGAGACAGTCGGCTGCGGCCATTTGCAGCTCAACGAAATCGGGCGGCCATGGCAGCGGTCGTCCGTCGGGCATGTATTGGTGCGTATAAGTGACCAGCGCCAGCGGCCCATTGACGAGATCGCGCAGCGCAGCCAGACCCTCGACGATCTCTGAAAAGTCCCGCTGGTGCGGGACCGCAGCCAGCAAAACCGAGCGGGCGAGCTCCGCGTCCGGAAACTCGTCGTCCTCAGCAATCGCCTTGACCAGCTTTTCGGCTGCGGCCACCCGCACGGAATGGTTGCCGTTCATCAGCCCGTGAAAATACCATTCGTTGCCGATACGATGCAGCTCATCGCTTTTGCGCGCGAGAGAAACCAGGTATCTGCTGTTGATCTCCGCCCGGCATAGCGAATAAAAATCATAACAAATCCTGACCGGTGAGTTTACTTCAACCAGCACCAGATCGGGGGCCATTTCGGCTCCTGCCGCGACTTTCTCTTCTGGCCAATCGATCGGAAGCGAGCAAAGCGGTCGCAACTCTCGCCGGACATCGAGCTCGCCGCGGAAAAATTTCACGGCTTGAATGGCCTCGTCCAGCGTATAGACCGACGGTGAATACGTAAGGCCAACCTTGCGCCATGTCGCAGTTACGAGCCTTTGCTTTAAAAGGTTGCCAAATGGAGCGTTAAGCAAGCACGCTCCGAGCTCCAACACGTCAGCTGCCCCCATATTGTCCGATCCTCCGGGCCGCCAGCCATCGGCATATTCCGCCCTTTTATCATCACACAAGGCCCTGTCAATCGGAACCGCTGTCTCTCCCCTGCATAGCGAAAGGCATGGCCTGGCCCCTTGTTCCGCCATAGTGGACCGGCATAATGACGACTAGTGGATAACACCTGACAAAAGAGTCCAGATTACAGTTTTCTGATGGTGTGGTTTGTGCAATTGTGCGGCATGCACAAAGGGATAACCATAGAGGTCACGCCGGCGGATAGAGCTTGCTTGCGCAGTCGATCATCCGGGATCGCAACAGCCCGCAAAAGCACGTCTGACGTGCGCGGATCGTGCTGCTGACCGGCGATGGCGCGGGCACCATGGCGATCATGCGTGCGGTTGGCAAAGGCAAGACCGTGGTCTGGCGCTGGCAGGAGCGCTTCATGCACGAGGGGTCGCGGGTCTCACCCGCGACAAGACCCGGCCCGCCCGCATCGCGCCGCTGCGGCCGAAACCACCGATCGGGTGGTTGGTTGACTAACCAAGCGCCGCCGCACCAGGCAACCCACTGGACCGCATCGGCGATGGCCGCGGGCACCGGGATCAGCCCGTCCCCGGCGCGCCCAGTCGAGGCCGCGCGCATCGCCTCGACCGCAGCCGCACAGGTAGACGGTGCCCGCGATTTACCGTTGCGCGAGCCGGTCAAAAAGCGCGATCCTGCCAAAAAACAACTCGCACCTCCTAGGGGAGATAGGAACTTGCGCCCCGACCCGAGCAAGACGATCGAGCAGCGGCTCCGCGACTTCTGCATCGAATTCAGCGAACGCGACCGGATCTACCCGCTGTTGCAGGACTTGCTGCTGCCCCTGGCAGATCAGTTTGTGGGCCTGCAGGCGCGTCATGCCGATCAGATCAGCACCGAGCCGATGAGGTGGCCCAAATATCTCGATGCCACATTCTGGATGTTGAGCGCTTGGTTCACGGCCAACCGCATCGGCCTCGACGAGGCGAACCAGCCGCAGACGATCCTCGACATCGGCACCGGCCCCGGCTATTTCCCGTTCTTGTGCCGCCATTACGGGCATGATGTGATCGGCCTCGACATCGAGCAGCCGTGCTTTGGAGACATTGCCGGGATTCTCGGGGTAAAGCGGCTGATGGTGCGCGTCGAGCCGATGGTGTTGT
This sequence comes from uncultured Alphaproteobacteria bacterium, assembly GCA_963845735.1. GTDB lineage: Bacteria > Pseudomonadota > Alphaproteobacteria > ATCC43930 > CGMCC-115725 > AP-15. The sequence goes on from CAWJTR010000009.1 coordinate 536,373, forward strand.
TGCCCGATTTCGGCCGGCGCTTTTCCCTCGTGACGGCGATAGCGACGATGTTCGAGCGCCTGCGGCCCGGTCCTTCGGTAGGCAACCGCTACTGGTCGCTGGCGCAATGGCAGTTCTTTCTTTCGGACCTGATGTGGAACCAGCTCCGGTACCCCGGCCGTATATGGATCGACCTCGATCGTGAGCGTCGCAACGGCGAAGTGGTATTCAACCCCGAGCTGATCGAATTTTGCGCCGCACATGGCTCCCGGGTCGTTGCCGATCGCGGGCTGATCGACTGGCAGCTGGGGCAACCGGTCCTGCCGAGGCAATGGCCGATGGGGAAAGAGTCGTGATTCGGTGGCTACGCTCCCGTTTTGGCGCATTTCGATGGTGAACCTGAGGAGCCGATTATGCTGTTCGGTGGCTATTTCGAGCAGGATCTTAAGGTAACACTTGCGAGTGCTGCGTGTCGCTGGACCTGCCGGCAGGACGCGCAGCCGAGATCCGGGACGTGTTCGGCCGTCAGCACCCTGGTTCGCTCGCTATGCGTCCCGGCATCAGGAGGAGCCGCCATACGACCAGCCCTGCCCGGATCGGCGCGACCGAAACGATCCGCCGGCCCATGCCGTGCTGTTCATCATCGACGAGAAAAGCCAGATCCAGGCCCTCGACTGCACCCAACCCGTATTGCCGATGAAAAACGGGCGCTGTGCCACGATGACCCACGATTATAAGCGCAACGGCACCACCACCCTGTTCGCCGCTCTCGATATCCTCGAAGGCAAGGTCGTCGGGCACTGCGTGCAGCGCCACCGCCATCAGGAATTCATCCGCTTTCTCAATACCGTCGCGCGCGAGGTCGCGGCCGACACCGCGGTCCATGTGGCGCTCGACAATTTTGCCACCCACAAGCACCCTAAGGTGAACGCTTGGCTCGCCCGCCATCCGCGCTTCAGCTTCCACTTCACCCCGACCTCGTGTTCCTGGGCCAACGCGGTCGAAGGCTGGTTTGCCAGACTGACCCGGCAACGCCTCAAGCGCGGCGTTTTCACCTCGATCGCCGAACTGCAGGCCGCGATCAACCGCTTCATCGCCGAAGCCAACGGCAAACCCAAGCCGTTCGTCTGGACCAAATCCCCAGATGCCATCCTCGCCGCCGTCACCCGCGGGAGACAAGCGTTAGAAGCCATCCACTAGCATGCACCCGGTTGGTCCGAGGCTCATACTCCGCACCACGCTTCTGGCGGTGGTTATGGTATTCATCGCCGGCGAAGCTTTCGCTGGCGGCTGTACACTTCCCGTGGACGTTTCAAATCGAATAGGTCGTGCGCAGACGTTCGTCTACAATATTCCTGACCTTGCAGTACTCAAGGGCAAGCGCGACTACATTTGGGACGGTAATACCGGTAAAGGGGCAATCCCGGTGGGGATTTTTTCCGGATTTTATGTGACCGGCGACCGCGCCCCATACCAAGGACCAAATGCCGGCCACAAGCTCGCCTGGTATGAGTTGAACCATCCGGATTGGATTGTCTACCGGCCGGATCAGACGACGCCGGCCTGGGAGTTCTGCTCAACGCTCGATGCCTCCTGTGACAAACCGGGTGGTGTGCCGCTGGCAATTTGGAAGCCGGACGTACGCGCGCATATGGAGAGCGGGGACGTCCAGCTAGGCCTGTCGGCTGGCGTCTACCAAGGGATCAGCGCCGACAACGTGCAGCCCAGCAATGTCTTCGTCAAGGCTGGCACATGTTCTACAGTGCCGGACAAACTAGGTTGCGCCCACGCTGGCGGCATCTGGACCCAGCGCTATAGTACCGCCTACAGCACCACCGTTCGCCCGATCGCGGCCGGGGCCAAGCGGATTGCCGTTACCAACACGACTGGCTTTGCCGAGGGTATGAATGTTCAGGTGCATGGGATCCACGGGGCAACCTACAGAGGCAAGATCGTGGGCATCGCCGGTGACGACTTGTCGCTTTCTCCAGCGATAGCCACCGAGATCGCATCCGATGCATCGGTAGAAGGTTATAGTTGGGTTGACAATCAACTCGCCCGGGACTGGGTAACGTGGCTCAGCGAGCTCAAAGATTATGTCAACGAGGCAAATTTGTGCTTGAGCATTAATCTCTCTTATAATGGGTACGACCGCGGCAACTGGTCGCGGGTCGCGTCTACCGCAGACATCATCTTTGACGAACAGGGCTTCGGCGCCGATCCAGTGGATTGTTCGCCTGGAGGCGGTCCTCGCTATCGCTTCTACGATCAAAAGTGGATTACCAAGGCAAGTGACTACATTTACAATGAGAAACCTCTGGTGCTCCTGGGAGCAGGGTGCACCGACATCAAGAAATCTAGACCAGAGGTATTATTTAATCTTGCAACCTATCTTTTGATTAAAGGATCTCACACTTATCAAGCCCTATTTTATAGGGCGGGACCGGGAGGGAAGGGGTTTTTTGACGATAATTCTAATGATTTTTATCTCGTTCATGGCCCGGCGACCGATATCGCGCGGGTAAATCCGTCGGGTGTTTGGTACCGGCCGTTTGTCAATGCGCTGGCGCTGCTCAACCCGTCGGCGACGAAGAGCGGCAATTTCGATCTGGAAACGAACATCTATCACAACTCAGACGGGCGGGAGTTTACCGGCTTGATTAAAGTTCACCCACTTACCGGTATGATTTTACTACCCGGCGAGCCTAGAGCCCCCGTCAAGGACTTCGCACCCGCGGATCATCCGTCCAAGTAAGTCGTTGTATCTCTAAGGGAAATACAGCCTGCAGCCTCCGCAAAATCACAACAGAGGCCGGGGTGCGTCTAAGTGCCAAGGGTACTCATCGGCTGGCTTGGGTCGAGCGAATACCCGAAAATCTCGCGGATGAAACCGCCGCAGGGCTGCACTGGATGCCTTCGATTTCTTCTGTCGACAGCACATCATGGTAACTGTCGTCGAGAAAAACGCCGTCGCGACGGTATTTCTCCCGCAAGAATTCGCCAGCCGGCAGAAGATGGCGGGCAATCTGGGTCCGCGGTCCTGCATTGCCGCCGACGTGATGGTGCGGCTGCGATTGCCAATCGTCGATCTGCGGCCGGTAATCGAGGCCGAACAGGCCGAGCGCGTCCGCGACCACCGCCTGCGGCGCCGTGGCAAGTTCCTCGTATTTGATGATGCGATCGAAACGGTTCGACCTGAACGCGTAAAGGTACCAGTTCTGCAGCGCGGTTAGCACCGCCTCAACGCTCCGATATTGCCGCAGATGATTAAATCGTCGCGCCTTCTCCAGATAGGACGCGACGTGGCGCACCGGATGCTTAACCAACAGAATGCGCCTGATCGGAGGTGCGCTTCCTCGCAGAGCGGGAGGATCTTGTTGAACCAATCCGGCATTTTGGAGGCGTCCGCAACGAGCGGCCGATCGAACGCCTCGGCGGTAAGATCGTATAAATTCACCAGCGAGGCATGCTGGCGGCGTTCCGATGTCCAGATCGGGCAGCCCTCGCCGCAGATGCTGCACATAGCCTCTTTAGGATCGCTCGTGAGCCAGTGCAGTTCGCCCCCGCCAGCAATGTCCGGGTGAGACCCCAGCAGCGCGTTGAGGAGGGTGCTGCCCGAGTAGGAGTTTCCGAAAATCGCATACACGCCTCGGCAGCTTCAATTCGGCGGGGCGGCCGCATCGGCCGCGCTCTCGGCGTTCACTCGCGAAAGATTTGGTCTCCGGCCGCCTCCTGATCGTATCCGCTCCAGCAAGGCTTCGTCGAACGAGAGGTGCATGACACCGCTCGCCGCGTCCGAGGTTCCCCCAAATCGGCTGAACGCGGCCGCCGGCGCATCCTTGGGCAATGTCTCGCCGGTGGTTGGGTTTACGCCGCGGTATCAAGGTAAAATGTATTCTGCCTGGCGCCTGACAATGGGTCGCAATCAGATAATGTAGAAACCATTCCCAATCAGCTATTTCCCAATATGTCCCCCCGCTTATGTAGTCAAACTGGCCCTGTAATGCGGTAATAAGATCGAATTTTTGGCGAAATGGTGGGATAAACTAGCGATATCGGATCGGATATTCGAATTCGTTCTATTCCAAGAATTTCACCGATGCGCTTGTAAACAACATGGTTGCTGTCGAGGCCCTGAACTCGATGGCCGAAAGCTTGGCACACGAACGCAAACTGGCCACCGCGCATGTTAAGATCGAGGATGTTCAAGCGCTCGCCTTTGTGGAGCCCGAGCTGGAAGGCCGCTTCCATCCGCTGGAAGATCCAATAGGCGCAGTCGAGTTGTTGACGAAGGCCGGCATATTCGCCCGCTTCCTTGAATTCTTCGACTGCCCGTTTATTGGCCGCGATGTCCAGACGCGCGATCAGCACGTCATAAGCGTCTCGCAGATCAGGTTTCGGCGCCAAAAAAGTGTGAATTCGGTCGATTTGCTCTTCGATAGGGAGTTCCCAATTTGGCGAGGGACGCGCATTCATGTATTTTTACCTCGAAAGGGAGATGGAACCGGCCGGCCGCTCGAAAGCGCGAGTGGCGCAATGCCGTAGACTTCGAGGGTGCGGCGCAGCATCGCCGCCATGCCGAAGCGCTCTTTGACAAAGGGCGGCGCTGCGGCCTGCGCCCGTTGCCGCCACCCGGCATCGCCGAGGCAATAGAGGACCCGCTCGGCGAGTGCGGCGGCGTCGGCGTCCTTGATCGTCCACCCGGTCACCCCCTGCCACACCGTCTCGCTCATGCCGCCGACATCGGGCGCCACGACCGGCACGCCGAGGCATTGCGCTTCGAGCAGCACATTCGGCAGGCCCTCGTGGCGCGAGGTCAGCATGACGACGTCCATCGCTTTGTACCACGAGGCGATGTTGGCCTGCGGCCCGGGCAGGTGCAGGCGATCGCCGATCCCGAGGCGCAACGCCAGCTCGGCCATGTCGCGGCGCTCCGGCCCGTCGCCGCAGACGATGAAGTGCGCGCGCGGGTTGTGCCGCGCCACCGCACCCGCCACCTCGACCCATAGCGACGGCCGTTTCTCCTCGCTCATGCGAAAGGCGCTGCCGAGGACCGGCGCATCGGGTGGGATGCCAAGGCTCGCGCGGGCCGCGCGCGCCGCCCCGAGATCGACGCTCGCCTCCAGCGCGTCGAAATCGATGCCGTTGTAGACGACCTCGACAGTCGCCGGGTCGAGCCCCAGCCAGCGCGCATAATCATCTGCCCCGGCGCGGCTGTTGTTGCTCAGCACGACGGCGGGATGGCCGAGCACGGCCTGGTAGGCCTCCTGCATGAACCGCTTCAGCCGCCGTCGCGGATTATCAGGCCGCACGCTGCGCGCGCACAGAATGACGCGCGGCACCCCCGCCAACAGGGCGGCGACGACCGCGCTCAGATTGGTGCTGTCCTGCCAGGCATGCACGACCTGCGGCCGGCGGCGGCGGAACTCGGTGAGCCAATGGGCGATCGGCACCACCATGTCCTCGGGAAAGCGCCGGATCAATCGCGCATAAGGCGCCGCCTCCGGGGCCGCGAGGTAGTCCTCGATCGGCCGCTCGTCGGGGACGACAACCTCCACCCCGGTATCCGCCAGCATCGGCAGAAAGAAGTCGCGGCGGCCCCGGCTCGACAACGAGATGCAGAACAGCGACATGTCGAGGCCGAAAGCCGGCGCGGCAAGCCCGCGCAGCATGTTGACCACCTGGCGCTCGGCGCCCCCTGGGGCGAGCGAGGCGCTGACGACGACAATGCGGCGCGCAACCGGGACGTAGGGCGCGATCTCGCGCTCGGCGATGTGCCGGACCAGCGTGAACAGGCCCTCGGGAACGAGAATCTCGCCGACCGTCCGCGGGCCGTCCCGCAATGCGATGTGGTCGTACCCGAGATCGTTTAAAATGTGCACGGTCTCGACGAGGCGCTTGGCGACCGGCAGGTCGGTAGGCTTCAGTTCGCGGCTGTCGAGGAGGCGATGGAAGGCGCCGTCGATGATGCCCTGGCGGAAATAATACTCGCCGAGCTGCGCCTGGTGGCCGGCCTCGGTGGGCTCGGCCGCGATCGCCCGCTCGAAATAGCCGACCGCCCGATCGTGAAACTGCGCCGCCGCCGCGGCGAGACCGAGCCGCATCGAGGATTGCGCCGAGGGCTCGAGCGCCGTCTCGGCGCCATCGAGCGCGGCGAGCGCCTCCGGCTCACGCTCGGCGCTGGCCAGCATGAAGACGAGCTCGTGCCAGGCGTCGGCGTTCTGCGGCGCCCGGGCGCAGACCTGGCGCCATTGCTCGATCGCCTGCTCGGTCGCACCCAGCCGCCGCAGCAGGCGCCCCCGGTAGAGCAGCGCGTTGGCGTCGGCCGGCTCGAGCGCCAGCACTTTTTCGTAGGCCGCGAGCGAGTCCTCGCCCCGGTCGAGGCGTTCGAGCGCGCGCCCGAGGCCGAGAAGCGCGTCGGTCCGCGCCGGATTAAGGCGGTGTACGGCCGCGAACAGTTCGGCCGCCTCCACCGGGTTCGGCCGTGTGGACAGCAACCGCGCCAAGCCGATCAAGGCCATCTGGTCGTTCGGGGCGCGCGCCAGAGCGGCGCGGTATTCCTCCGCTGCCTCATCGGAGCGGCGGGCGCGCTCGAGAAGATAAGCCCGCTGGACAAACGCGAACGGCGCCGCCGCATCGCGTTCGCCGATCCGGCGCCACAGGTCGAGCGCGTGATCGAGCCGCGCCGGGTCGCGCGACAGCAGATGGGCAAAGCGCGACAGCACTTCGCGATTATGCGGGTCGCGTTCGAGAAGTCTCGCGATAGATCGTCTCGGCGCGATCCCACTCGCGCGCCTGCTGGTGCAGGCGGGCGATTTCCAGCCAGGGCGTGATCGCTTCCGGCCGCCGGTCGGCCCAGCGGGTGAGATGGCGAATCGCCTCGACGCGATCGGTTGCGGCGAGCACATGACCAAGGCCGATCAGGGCTTCGGTATGATCGGGATCACGCTCGAGCACCGCTGCGAAGAATTGCCTTGCTTCGCCGACGCGCTGTTGGCGCATCCGGAGCCGAGCCATCTGCAGCGGGGGCTCCACCGCCGCCGGCTTGATTTCGGCGAGCGCTGACCAGCACTCGAAGGCGCGTTCGGGATAGGATTTCGTCCACAGCCGCCCCAGCAGTGTCAAGGCGTCGGGTTCGCGGGGGTTCGCTGCGAGCACGATCTGCAGCTGCCTTTCGGCTTCGGCGACATTGCCCGGCTTGCTGCAGGGCGCGGCCATAGGCGACCCGCGATGGCGTTTGCGACGGGTCGAGCTCGACCAAGCGCGCCAGCACCTGACAGGCGGCCTGCCAATTGTGCAGCCGGGTGTAGAGCCGCCCAAGCGCTTCGAGCGTCTCGCGGTTTTCCGGTTGCAGCCGATGCAATTCTTGATAGGCGGCAGCGGCGCCCTCCAACTCGCCGCCCTGCAGTAGCGCCCGGGCCAACGTCTCCCTTGGCTCCGGCGCGTTTGGTTCGAGCGCGCATAGCCGGGTCGCCGCGGCGGCAGTGTCGGCCCATCTCTCCTGACGCATATAGATGCGCGACAGCAGGGAAAGCGCGCCACGGTTGAGCGGATCGAGCGCCAGGATGCTCTGGTAGAGGGCCTCGGCCTCGCCAAGCCGGCCCCCGCTATACGCCGATCGCGCCTGACGGAGGAGCAGCGTCTCGATCGCCTCTGCCGCCATCAAGCCGCGGGCGCGCGCCAGCGCCGCCTCTCGCAGCTCCGGGTCGAGCACCGCCGCCGAGCCACCCGCTTCCAGCGCCGCCGTGCGTTCCTCCTCTAGGCGCGTCGTTTCCCGTTTGGGAATGCGGCCGAGCAGGACGAGAAGCCGCTGCTGATGCAGCCAGGGCTCGATCGCCTCGGGGTTCGCCTGCGCGAGCTTCTGCCATTGCGCCAGCGCGTCGTCGAAGCGGCCGAGCCGCTCCTGACAATCAGCCGCTCCCCTCATGGCGCTCGCGAGATTCGGGGCGAGGGTGAGGGCGGCGTTGAATTGTTCGAGCGCAATGTCGGGGACGCGCGTCACCAGCGTCAACGCCCCGGCGACAATCGTCTCGGCGATGCGTTCGGTGCCGCGGCGAGCTTCCGGCGAACCCGGCCGAAGCGACAGCAGCCGTTCGCCGATACGCGCGGCGGCGCTGGCTTCGCCCGCGGTACGGACGCCCCGGGCAAGGCGGTTGCTCAACTGTTCGAGCGCGGCAAACGCCTTGTCGTGGCTGGGATCGAGGGTCAACACGCGCAGGTATTGCTCGGCCGCTTCCTCGATCTGGCCGCGGCGGTGCAGCGCGCGGGCCAGTTGGAAGGCGGCGGCGCTCGCCTGCGGATCGATCTCGGTGGCCTGCCTCCAGATCGTGACGGCCTCGTCGAATTGCCGTGCCCGCAGCAACAGGCGGCCCAACCCGGCCAACGCATCAGGGTTTTTCGGCCGGCGCGCCAGGACCTTGCGGTATCCGGTCTCGGCGGCAGCGGGGCGACCGGCGCGCTCCAGCAGCCGGGCGAGCCGCAACTGCCAGTTCTGGGCGTCAAAGATGCAGTGATAGAGGGTGTAGTACAGGGGGAAGGGCCGGGCGCTGACCGGGCGGGCGCCCGGCCAGCGGTTGTTAGCATTAGCGTGGTGGTCGAGGCCGACGTGGCTCGGGGCCGCCCCACTCCCCGGCCTTGGCGCGCCATTGTCGCTATCAAAACTCATCTTATTCGGAAAATCCGTCGGGCGGCATCTTCTTGTACCCTAACACTGTCTTTCACCCTAATAACGTGCCCGCGGGGCAGCAAGCCGGATTTGCTCCTGCCTCGCCGCGAGCGATTTCGGCCGGTTTGGCCGGCGATTAGTTGAAGTTGAACCGGTCCGCACCTTGACGGACACACGAGGCATCGATACACGGAGGCACCGTCGAAGAAGGCCGGTTGGTACCGGTGGCGCCGCAAAAATGGTCAGCCGGAGCACATCGCGGAACCGTTTAAACTGTCTGAAATCAGGCGGGTGGTATGACGACCCAAGACATATCGACGAAGTTGAGCAAGTTCCTCGATGAGGGCCGCGCGGAAGAGGCCGCCGCTTGGGTCGCCGAGTCGCTGGGGGATCTCGCCCAAGAACCCCGCGCCATCCTTCCCGTTCTCGATGCGCTCGACCGGCAGAAGAACGATAAGGCACTGCTGCAGCTTATCGAGCGGCTGGAGCGCGAGGACAAGCTGCGACTGGAAACGCTGATTTTCACGCTGCGTCTGCGCTTCCGCGCCGACGATTATCCGAGCGCACTGCAGGCAGTGGATATGATCCTGGCCCTGGCCCCGAACAACACGGAGGCGCTGCGCACCGGCGGCCGCATTGGCAATCTCCAGAAGAACGACGACGTTGCTTTGTGGCACTGGGAGCGCCTCGCCGCAGTGTCGGCCGCCGATCCGGAAGCGGCGTTGCAGGCGGCCCGCATTCGCGCCCGACGCCAGGATCACCGACAGGCGCTCGATTGGGCGTGGCGGGCCGCTGAGCTGCGTCCGGAAAGTCCCGAGCCATTGCAGATCGCAGCTGCCGCCGGACTTGAGCTCGGCTGGCCGGAGGTCGGCGACGTGCTGCTGTCGCGGCTTTTCACGATGGATCGGACCCGAGCGCTGCGAATAACTACGCAGCTCATGATAGAGCTGGACAACGAGAGCGCCGCGCGGGTGCTGTCATTGCTGGTCCAGCACCATCCGAGCGACCAGGGTGTGGCAGAGTTGGTGGCCAAGACCTATCCGGAGTGGGTGCTTGCCGGCCTTGAACAGGAGCTTGCCTCGAACGATCTCGAGGCCGCCGCGTTCTATCGCGCCGCACGGCGTCTGCGACCGGACCTCCCAGATCCCCAGAACGGACTTGAGCGGCTCAATCGGCCAAGCCTGGTGGCGATGCGCGAGGCGTTCAACGGCCGCGATTTCGAGGCGGCCATCGAGCACGGCAGCACCGCTACGCGCATCGATGCCAACTGTCTCGAAGCGTGGCGGACCGTCGCGCGCGCGCATTTCAACCGCAGCGACGTGACGAAGGCGCTCGATGCGTTCCGCCACTGCACGATGCTGCAGCCCGAGGACGGGCGCAACTGGCTCACCCAGGGCCTCATGTTGAACCACGCCGGCGACCGGCCGGCGGCGCTTGCGGCCTTCCAGAAAGCAAAGCAGTTCAGCGGACCGGCCGACGCCGAGTTGCGTAGCGAGGCCGAGTCCTCGATCGCCGCCCTTCACCCTCAGCTGGTCCGCGACGCGCAACAGGCTGCTGACGCGGGCGATCTCGAACTCGCGTGGCGCTGCTGCGAAGCGGCGGGCGCGATCCGCCCCGACAACAGCGGCATCGATCGCCTGAAACGCCGGCTTCTGCGCGCTCTGCGGGAGCAGATTCGCCAGTTGTGGGAGGCGCAATCGGCGTCGGTAGCGGCATTGTGCCGGCAATATCTCGAAAAGTCGCCGAGCGATCGGTATGCGGCGACGGTGCTCGGCCGTACCCTGATGGGAACGCGCGCCTATGCCGAAGCGTTGCCGGTGTGGGAAGGGCTGTGCAAGTCGAGCCCTGACGACAGTCATTTCCATTTGCAGGTGGCGCGGTGCTGCCGCTCGCTCAAGATCAGGGACCGAGGCTTGGCCGCTGCGCAGGCGGCGCTGCGCCTCGATCCACAACTGCGTGAGGCGGCCGAGGTGGCCGAATACTTGCGAAACCTAGCGCCGCTGGCGGGCGCGGCCGAACCGCATCGGCGCGTATTGTGAAGGTTGCGCCGCAGTTCAGCCGTGCTGCGCAAGGTTAAGCCTTAGACTATCGATCGACCTGGTAGTCGAGGTCGTTCAGCGTTACTACCGAACGCGTCATGCGCGCCGTCTCCGCCGCCAAAGCGAAGACGAGGCCGGACATCGCCGCCGATGTCGATTTGATCGGCGGCTGCGCGCGGCCGGCACAGGCGTTGAGGAAGTGCGCGATGACCCCCCAGTCGCCGCCCCCGTGGGCGTCGCGGCTGTCGGCGGCCGACCATTCGAGTGGTTCGTGCTCGGGTTCGGCAAAGGCGAGGGTAAAGCTGCCGCGCTCGAAGGTGCCGTCGAGCCGCCCGGCGTCGCCGATCAGCGTGATCCGGCGCTCGGTGCGTAGCGGTCCTTGCATCGCCAGATAAAAGGTGCCTCTCGCGCTCAATTCCAGCTCGAAGGATACGACCTGGTTGTCGACGATATCCTTGTCGGCGCGATAGACGCAGCGGTCGAGGCCAAAGGCGGTCGGATCAAGGCTTTCGGCCGAAGTGCGACGCTCGTGCAGTCCGTTGTCGACATAAGCGCAGCTGGTGCGCACCGGACATTGCGAGCAGAACGGGGCGGGCGGCGGCCCGCGAAACGTGTTGAGCCCGCCGAGGCTGCTGACATACCGCGGCCGGGTGTCGAGGAGCCAGCACACGAGATCGAGATCGTGGCATGATTTGTGCACAATCAAGCCGCCCGAATGCGCGCTCTGCGCGTGCCATCGCCGCATGAAGCTGGCGCCGTGCAAAGCGTCGAGCTGTTCGCTGAGGCTGATGATCCGCACCGGTCCGATGCGGCCTTGCCGGACCACGTTGCGCACCGCCTGGTAGAATGGGGCGGCCCGCAATACGTATCCGATCTGCAGAACCCGCCCGCTTTCCTTCCACGCCCGCAAGATCGCTCGCGCATCGTCGGCGGTGGTGGCGATCGGCTTTTCGATATAGACGTGTTTGCCGGCGCGAAAGGCCGCTTCCGCGGCGTGGCGATGGAGGTGGTCGGGGAGCGTCACCAGCACGATATCGGTGCCGGGGTCGGCGAGCGCTCTCGACAGTTCCGTCGTCACCGCAACATCGGAGTTGCCCAATCGCAATCGCGCGCGCAACTCTGCGATGCGGTTTTCCGAACGGTCGGCGAGCCAAGCGATCTCGACGCCTTCGAGGCCTGTGAGGAGTTCGAGCGAGGCTCCAGCCGCGGTTGCCGCACCCCAGGATGGCGCAACGCAACGGGCGGTCCGGGGCCAACCAATCAGTCGAGTAGCGCGCCGGCTCAATCGCCCGCAATACCGTACGCGCATCCGAGCGCCTCTCAGCGCGCGCGACGGAATAACGCCGGCCATTGATATTGGGATCGCTGCCGTCCGAGCTAGAGAAATAGACCACCGTGGTCCAGAAGGAGTATCTGCCCTCACCGGGGTTCTGGATCGTGGCGTGTACAGCGTGCGCCGGACCGAGCCCCCGCCCATCTTCAAAGAGCCGCAACGGCGATCGAAAAGGCGCATCGTTGCTGTCCGTCTCGCTCCCCAACTCGGTCGGCAGTTCGGCGATCCAAGCCGCACCGCCGTCGTGGCGGAATGGCGGACTGAGGACCCAGACGTCCTTGCTACGCGATTCATTTTTGCCGACCAAGACCACACCTCCTTGCTCGCCGCCGGGGTTTCGAAGTCCGCGTCTGCCACTATCCCGCAGAAGGCTGGGAGCCATATTTGGTCACTATTAATCTCGAAGGAAGGATGGGTGATGGACGCAACATATTCACCGACAGCCGCAGCGGCAGAAGCGGCCGCCCTGGAGATGCTTAAACGACGCCGATCGAGCCGCCGCCGTTTCATAATCACTCGCTGTCCGCGCGATTGCGGGCTGCGCGGAGAGTGCGCCCCTGATAGCCCTTGCATGGACGCAGGCTGCAATCTACGCGATCCCGTCTCAACTGAGCCCGCAAAGACCTACATCATGCCGGAACAACCAATCAACTGGTCAAAATGCGAGGACGTGGAGAGCGTCCCGGGCAAGGCGTCCGGCGCGTGGGTCATCAAGGGCGCGCGTGTTCAAGCTCAGGCCGTCGTCGATAACGCGAGGGACGGGTTTACCGCTGAAGAGATTGCGACCGAGATATTCGAGTTGCCCGTGAGCGGGTGAAAGCGGTCCTCCGTTTCGCCAAAATCGCTTCCCCTCGAACGGATGAGGATTGTGCTCGACGAAAACATCCCGCGAGGCCTGCGCCGCATTTCTGGCCGGCCATGACGTGGCGGACGGCCTCCGAGATGGGCTGGGCCCCGATCGCGAATAGGCAATTGCTGATTGAGGCCGAAAAGGCCGGTTTCGAGGTTCTTGTCACCAGCGACCAGAACTTTTCCTTTCAATCTGAGCCAAGGGATCTCGAGCCACCGTGACAGCAGGAAATGGGCGATATAATCCCGCGGCGGCACCCGCAGGTGAAGCTCGAAACTGTAGATCCCCAACCCTTAGGCCAAGTAGTCCATCATTCGCCAATTATAAAGCGAAATTTGCTGCTGCAGCGGGTCACGCAACAAAACGATGCGGCGTATCTCGCGCCGGGGGATAAAGTTGTTCGAGCGAGCGGCTTATTTCATGTCCGGAAATCACCCGAGCCCGACCGAAACCAGGAAAATCGGTAGCACGCATGTGGGGTCCGGGTCGCAGCCTTCGCTGAGGCTACAAGTAGACGCCGGGAGAGCAATGCTCGGTAAAATGGGTCTGAATGGTTTGGCCAGCCGTTTTAGGGATGTGCAGCACGAAGTAAACGGGTGCGACCTCTTCGGGTCCGGAATTTGGCCGCAGCTCTTCGGGGGCCGGAAGTCATCGGAGAGTGTTTTGCATCGCCAATGACTCTGCGCCGGCAAACGATTTCAGCGCTGTCCCGCCGGTCACGTGTCAGCGATCCCCAGCCGGCGGCGGCATCGGCCGGGTCAGCTCGTTCCAACGTCGCACGAGGCGACCCTGGATGTGGCGGCCGATGCTGATGATGTCCGGCACGCTTATTTCGATTGTTTCGGGCCTGGGCAACGTGCTGGGCACGAACCTCTATGATCAATTCGGCGGCTTCACCGTGTGCGTGATCGCGATCACGGCGGTCTACGCCCTGATTCTCCCGGTCCTGCTGCTGGTGCCGACACGGCTGATCGATACCGCGGATGGGCAAATCCCCGAGGTCGCCTTCACAACTGACTAGCTAGTGTCCTGGTGCTTGAGTTCGTTTCATAATTTCAATGTATGTCATTGCGAGGAGGCCGTAGGCCGACGAAGCAATCTGGAGTACAGGTATTGTTTTGCGTCCGAGATTGCTTCGCTTCGCTCCAATGACGGCAAGGAATTAGGTTACGAATTTCTGGCTCATGATACTAGTTTCTAGCTAAACCGGGGGGCGGGCATGCCGTTGTCGGGTATCCGGGTGGTCGATCTGACGCGCATTCTGGCCGGGCCGTTCTGCTCGATGATCCTGGCCGATATGGGGGCCGAGGTGATCAAGATCGAAACCCCCGGCGCGGGCGATCCGGTGCGCCGGCAAGGGGCGGTGCGCGACGGGTTGAGCTGGTATTTCGCCGCCTTCAACCGCAACAAGCGCTCGTTGACCCTGAATTTGCGCAGCGACGAAGGCCGCGCGGTGCTCGAAAAGCTGATCGCGCGCAGCGATGTTCTGGTCGAGAATTTCCGGCCCGGGGTCATGGCGGCAATGGGCTTTGACAAGGCTCGGCTCGAGGCGCTGAACCCCGCGCTGGTGTGTTGCAGCCTGACCGGCTTTGGCGCCAGCGGGCCCTATCGCGACCGGCCCTCCTTCGATTTCATCGCCCAGGCGATGAGCGGGTTTATGAGCGTGACCGGCGAGGCCGATGGCCCGCCGATGCGCGCCGGGCCGCCGATCGCCGATTTGATCGCCGGCCTTCAAGGGGCACTCGGCGTGTGCGCGGCCCTGGTGCGCCGCGGCCGTACCGGGCGAGGCGATACCGTCGGCGCCAGCCTCAACAACGCGATGGTCAGTGTGCTGGGCTTCCTCGCCGCGAATTACTTCGCCACCGGCGAGGCGCCGGACCGCAGCGGCAACGACCATGCGATCGTCTCGCCTTACGGCATGTTTCGCACCGCCGATGGCGAGATCGCCATCGCCCCCTCGCAGGAGCAATCCTATCAACGCCTGATCGACGCGCTGGGCGCGCCCGAATTGCGCGACAACCCCGATTTCCGCACCAACGATCTGCGCGTCCGGAACCGCCAGGCGATGAACGCGGCGATCGAGGCGCTGCTCAAAGGCGGCGCCAGCGATTATTGGATCGCCAGGCTCAACGCCGCGGGCGTGCCCTGCGAGCGCGTCAAGACATTGCCCGAGGTCTTTGCCGACCCGCAGATCATCGAGCAGGAAATGGTCGTCGGCATCGACCACCCCGGCCATGGCGAGGTCAAGATGCTCGGCTTCCCGATCAAATTCACCGAGGCGCCGTGCCGCCTCTACCGTCCCGCCCCCGATCTCGGCGCCGACAGCGACGACGTCTTGCGGGAGCTGGGCTTTTCGGCCGAGGACATCGCGGGACTGCGCGAAGCCGGGGCGGTTTGAGCTTAAGCCGCGACCTCTTCGGTCACGACCTTGAACCCGGCGAGGGTCGTCGGCCCATAGCTGGTGGTGAGCGCCACGTCGGCGGCGTCGCGGCCGCGGCCGATCAGAACCCGGCCGATCCGCGGGTGATTGTGGCGGGCGTCGAACGTGTACCAATGCCCGCCGAGATAGGCTTCGAACCAGGCGCTGAAATCCATCGGCGCCGGGTCCGGCGGGACGCCGATATCGCCGAGATACCCGGTGCAGTAGCGGGCCGGAATGCTCATGCAGCGGCACAAGGTGATTGCGAGATGGGCGAAGTCGCGGCACACGCCGCGGCGCTGCTCGAACACGTTGAGCGCCGTCTTGGTGGCGTTCGCGTGCTCGTAGCCGAAGGTGACGTGGGCGTGGACAAAATCGCAGATCGCTTGCACCCGCCCCCAGCCGCGCGGCGTATTGCCGAACAGCGCCCAGGCGGTTTCGGAGAGCAGGTCGGTCTCGCAATACCGGCTGCCGAGCAGGAACAGCAACGTCTCGGCCGGCAGATCGGCGATCGCGGACTCGCCCGCCGAGGGGGCGACGGCATCGCTCTCGCCGCTGTCGTGCACGATCGCCTCGGTCGATAAGGTCAGCCGCCCGGCCGGCGCCACGATCCGGCTGCAGATGTTGCCGAAGCTGTCGCGGTACTCGCCGATCGGGATCGCCGGGTCGGTGACGATCGGGTCGGGGGTCACCAGATCGCCGGCGCGCGAGGGATGAACCCGCAACGTCAGCACCATCGCCGTCGGCTGCGGCAATTTATAAGCGACCTGATAGCCGACACGGATTTTGATCATTACAGCGAAATCCCCGCAGCTCCGGGTGCCATGACCCGGGCAATGAGCCAACGCCGGCAAACGGCATTCGTCGCCGCTGGCGTCGCCTCCCGGAGGCCGATCGGGGACATTCCGATTCTGCGATTGCTCCGGCTATACTCGGCATCGAGAGGAGCCGCAAGGTGCCCGTCCCAGCGGTCGAACGAAAACTCGCCCCGATCCTCGCCGCCGACGTGGCGCGGTATTCGCCGGCTGATGGGGGCGGACGAGGAAGGCACGCTCGAACGCCTCAAAGCGCTGCGCCGCGAGCTTGTCGATCCGAATATCGCCGCGCACCACAGCTAACGAGGGATGATCCGCTTTACCAAGCATGCGCACGAGGCAATTAGCGCACGCGGCATCGCTGTCGATTGGATCGGGGCGGCGGTCAGCGCGCCGGATTGGATCGAATCCGATCCGCGTCATCCCGATCGCATCCGATCCTATAAGGCGATCGCGGAACATGGTGGCCGGGTGTTGCGGGTTGTGCATCGACCCGAGGGCGATGATATCCTGATCATCACAGTGCACTTCGATCGCGGGGCCCGGCGATGATCAGAACTTCCTATGACCCAGAGGCCGACGCGATGTTCGTCTGGTTTGGCCCAGAAGGCGCCAAATCCGTCGAGACGCAAGAGGTGGCGCCGGGGATCATGCTAGATCTCGACAGCGAGGGGCACGTGATCGGCATCGAAGTGCTTGATCTGAGCGAGCGCATGACGCGGGCAAAGGCTGCCGCCTGACGGTGGCGAACCCGATGAAGCCGGCAGGGCGAGGTCGTGTCGAGCGCAAACTGGCTGCGATCCTCGCTGCCGATGTGGCGGGGTATTCGCGGCTGATGGGGGCGGATGAGGAAGGCACGCTCGAACGTCTCAAGGCGCTGCGCCGCGAGCTTCTCGATCCGAAGATCGCCGAGCACCACGGAAGGATTGTGAATACCACCGGCGACGGCCTGCTAGTCGAGTTTGCCAGCGTCGTCGATGCGGTGCGCTGCGCGGTCGCGGTGCAGCAGGCGATGCCCGAGCGGGACACCGGTGTCGCGGCGGATAACCGCATCGAGCTGCGCATCGGCATCAATCTCGGCGACGTGATCGTCGAGGCCGACGACCTCTATGGCGATGGCGTCAACATCGCCGCACGGATCGAATCCCTGGCCGATGCCGGTGGGGTGTTCGTCTCCAATACGGTCCATGACCAGGTGCGCGACCGGCTGCCCTTTGTCTTTGAGGATCTGGGCGAGCAGCAGGTCAAGAACATCGCCCGGCCGGTGCAGGTCTACCGGGTCCGCGACGTCGGCACAGGCAAGAGCCCATCCGCGCCGGCTCCGCCGGTGCTAGCGCTGCCCGACAAACCGTCGATCGCGGTCCTGCCGTTCCAGAACATGTCGGGCGACCCGGAGCAGGAATATTTCGCTGACGGGATGGTCGAGGAGATCACCGCCGCACTGTGCCGCGTCCGCGACTTCTTTGTGATCGCCCGCAACTCCGCGTTCAGCTACAAGGGAAAGGCAATTCCGGCCCAACAGGTGAGCCGGGAACTGGGCGTCCGCTACCTGATCGAGGGGAGCGTGCGGCGGGCCGGCGACCGTGTCCGCATCACCGCCCAGCTGATCGACGGCCCCACGGGCAACCACCTGTGGGCTGACCGATACGACGGGGTGGTAAAGGACATCTTCGATCTGCAGGACCGCATAACCGAATCCGCTGTCGGCGCCATCCAACCCTCGGTCCGCTCGGCGGAGATCGAGCGATCCCGGCGCAAGCGACCGGAGAGCCTCGACGCCTATGATCTCGTTCTGCGCGCCTATCCGAGCGTCTGGTCGCTGGACCGCTCCGCCAATGTCGAGGCGTTGAAACTGCTGAACCAAGCCATCGCCATCGAGCCGGATTATCCGCTGGCGCTTTCACTGGCCGCGTGGTGCCGCGCACAGCAAGTCGTCTACAACTGGGCGGCGGACCCGGCGGATGCGCGAACCGAGGCGCTGCGTTTGGCACAAATAGCTGCCGACGCCGGCGGAGAGGATGATCCTACGATACTGACGGTGTTAGGTGCAGCACACACGATCGTAGGCAATCTTGCGATCGCGGCGCGGCTTTTGGAACGGGCGCTCTCGCTGGATCCCAACTCAGCTTGGGCATGGAACCGCAGCGGCTGGCTGCAATCCTATCTCGGACAAGCGGAGGCATCGATCGAGCATTTCGAGCGCGCCTTGCGCCTTAGCCCGTTCGATCCGATGAAATTCAATGCCTTCATCGGCATCGGTGCAGCTCACTTCGTTGCCGGACGCGTCGCGGATGCCGCCCTCTGGCAGGAGCGTGGATTGATCGAGCGCCCCGGTGCCACCTGGGTCTATCGTGACCTCGTGGCGATCTATGCCCTGCTGGGCAGGGTGGCCGACGCGCGGGCCGGGCTCGCTCGGCTGCTGAACGAATACCCGGACCTGACCATATCGAAGATCAGCGGTGCGATCCCATTCTCTCCGGCGGTGCGAGACCGCTTTGACGAGGGGCTGAGGAAGGCGGGCATGCCGGAATGACCGCTTCCCGCGACTGGCCGCGATCCGAAGAACGGGATTTGCTGTCTGGGAGGGCCGGATACCATGAAGCGAAGCGATCGCCGCATCCTGACGTCGCATGCCGGGAGCCTGCCGCGGCCGGAGGCGCTGCTCGAAGTCAACCGCCCCAAACTTACCGGCGAGGCCTATGACGAGAAGCTTTACGCCGAACGGCTGTCGGCCGCGGTCGAGGAGATCTGCCGCAAGCAGGCCGAAACCGGCATCGATGTGATCAACGATGGCGAGTTCGGCAAGGCGAGTTTCGGCGCCATCGATTACGGCGCGTGGTCGAGCTATGCCTGGGCACGCCTCAGCGGCTGGGAGCCGGGAGAGCCGGGCCGTCTGCCGGCGCTCGCCGGCCGGCGCGACCGCCAGAAATTTGCCGAGTTCTATGCCGAGCTCGACGCCACGAGCTTTCGGTCGTCGAGTTCGCTCGGCGGGCGGCCTCCGGTGTTCACCGGCCCGATCGCCTATATCGGCCAGCAGGCGGCGCGCGCCGACCTCGCGAACTTCAAGGCTGCATTGGCCAAGGTGACGGCGGAAGAGGGGTTCATCACCGCCGTGGCACCCGGCAGCTTCGCCCGGCGGCAGAACCGGTATTACAACTCCGACGAAGCGTTCCTCTACGCCCTCGCCGAGGCGTTGCGCGAGGAATACCAGGCCATTGTCGAGGCGGGGTTCGTCTTGCAGCTCGACGACCCCGGGCTGCCGGATACCTGGGACATGGCCAGCCCCGAACCGAGCGTCGCGGACTACCGCAAATTTGCCGAATTGCGGGTCGAGGCGCTGAACCATGCCCTGCGCGACCTCCCCGAGGACCGGATCCGCTATCACATCTGCTGGGGCAGCTGGCACGGGCCGCATACCACCGACCTGCCGCTGAAGCATATCGTCGACGTGCTGCTGAAGGTTCGGGCCGGGGCGTTCTCGATCGAGGCCGGCAATGTCCGTCACGAGCACGAGTGGAAGGTGTGGCGGGACGTCAAGCTGCCCGACGGCAAGATCCTGATCCCGGGCGTCGTCAGCCATGCCACCAACGTCGTCGAGCATCCCGAGGTCGTCGCCGACCGCATCCTCAATTTCGCCGGGGTCGCCGGGCGCGAGAACGTGATCGCCGGCACCGATTGCGGCCTCGGCGGGCGGATTCATCCGCAGCTTGTCTGGGCCAAGCTCGAAGCGCTGGTCGCCGGCGCCAAGCTCGCGACCAGCCAGTTGTGGCCGTAAGGCGCGGCTTGTCGAAAGGCCCGCGGTCGATCGCAAGGCCGGTTAGAAGCGGGTCGAGAGCCAGATCGCCAGCCGCGAGCCGGCCTTGATCACCGCGTTGAGCGGATCGTAGCCCGGCGTGTCCGCGGCGCCCATGGCAATCGCGATGTCGCGATGCGCGATCTCATCATCGCGGAAGGAGAGGATCGTTTCGGTCAGCGCGGGATCGGTGTCGGCGAGGCGTTCGGCCTGATCACGGTAATGCTCGTCGATAACCTCCTCGACGGCGACGGTGCAGGCCATCGCCGCCCGCTCACCGAGCAGGGCGGTCGCCGCGCCGAGGGCGTAGCCGGCAACCGACCACAGTGGATGCAGCAAGGTCGGCCGCACTCGGTGCTCGTGCAGCAATGTCTCGAAGGCGGCAAGATGGCGCTGCTCCGCCTCGGCCATTCGGCGGATCTCTCCGGCGGCGCGGCCCCGTCGCAGCACATCGAGCTGGCCCTGATAGATCCGTGTCGCGCCAAATTCGCCGGCATGATCGACCCGCAGCATGCGCGCCATCTCCGCCGCCGGGTACAGGGTCGCCGGGCAAGCGATGTCGGGGAGCGCTCGCTCACGCGATCCTCCGGCCGATTCCGGTGCGCCCCGTTCCGCGAAGCTGGAAAAACATCACGAGGCAGATGCCGGCCATCGCCAGCGAGGCGAGAAGGTTCCAGCCGGCGAGCGAAATCCCGAACAGCGACCATGCCGGCTCGTCGCACCGCACCGGCTGCTGATGAAGCAGCTGCGCCTTCAGCGCTTCCAAGCGTGGTCGGGGTGCCGGCCGACGCGGTGCAGGCGCTCGGGCCTGGAACCAATGCTGCTCGACGCCGACATGATAAAAGGCGAGCGCGCTGCCGACGGCAAAGACGAGCGCCAGCAGCAACACGACCTGCGGCAATGCCCGCCGGCTGCCGGTCATCGTCGCGACGAATGAGATCACGATCGCCGCGGTCCACGGCCAGCGCTCTTTGAGGCACAATTCGCAAGGCGCCAACCCGCCCCAATATTGCGACAGCAGCGCTCCGCCGAGCACCACCGCGCTCGCGGCCAATACGAAGATCGGAAAGGCGCGGGCCTGAGTTGTCATGCGGTCATAGATAGCGCAAGGCGACAAAGCCGCCAACGAGGGCCGCCGCGAACAAACTCGTCACCAGCATCAGCCGACGCTCGATGAACTCGCGTACCGGCTCGCCAAAACGCCACAGCAATGCGGCGAGGAGAAAGAAGCGCAGGCTGCGCGAGACCAATGAGGCGAGAGCGAAGGGAACTATCGGGAATTGCGCGACGCCGCTGGCGATCGTTACCAGCTTGTACGGGATCGGGGTCAGCCCCTTGATGATTATGATCCATACACCCCATTGGGCAAACGCCGCCTTCAGCGCATCATAGCGGCCCATCGCATGGTAGAATTCGAGGATCGGCCGGCCGATCGCGTCGAACAGGAAATAGCCGATCGCATAGCCGAGAAAGCCGCCGAGCACGGACATGACGGTGCAAAACCCGGCGAGCAGAAACGCCCGGCGCGGCCGCGCCAGGATCATCGGGATCAGCAGCAGATCGGGCGGCAGCGGAAAGAACGAGCTCTCGGCGAAGGCGACCAGCGCCAGTGCCGCCGTCGCATAGCGGCTGGCGGCAAGCGCCAAGGTCCGGGCATAGACGCGGTCAAGCATGCAAAAAGGGCGAGGTGTGCAATGGGGGCGGGGTTTAGTGGTAGGAGCAGGCGGCGGCAGCCTCACGCGATCAGGAAGCCGTGGCCGAGATGGCGACGCCCTCGTAGAGTTCTGCCATCGATACCCGAAGCTCCACCGACGCCAGAGACAGTATCGCCGAGGAGCCGCGCACCAGCTCGGTTACCCATCGATCGTTTTCGCGGCGATGCAGTTCGGCATAATGGCCGTCGGCGTCGATCAGCAGGATCTCCTGCGCGCTTTCGATCTGTCGATAGACCGGAAGCTTGATGCGGCGGTCGTGGCGCTCGGTGCTCGGAGACAAGATTTCAACGATCAGGATCGGATCCACGATTGCCTGCCGGCCGGGTTCGTTCGGCCGGCAAGTGACCGCGAGGTCGGCGACATAGTACGAATCCGCACGATCGGGGCGCAGTACCCCAGCCTCGATCTGGACGTTGCAAGGCCGACGGTTCTGGAGAGCTGTATCGATCCGCAAGCCCAGTCGCATCGCCAAAATGCGATGTGCCTCGGCCGGCGGCGCCATTGCGACGGGGAAGCCATCGACCAGCTCATACCGCGTGTCGCTGCCGTCGTCCCAGCGGAGGAACTCATCCAGCGACATACGCCGTTCGGCCAGCTCGCTCACCTCACCCTCCACCTCGCCCCGCGCCAACAAAGTAAGCTATTCGGCGGCGGCGTCGAGCCCCGGCGGGCCGACCGGGTCGAGGAACCCGCCCGATTGCCGCCGCCACAGCCGCGCATAGGTGCCGTCGGCGGCGAGCAGCGAGGCATGGGTCCCCTCCTCGACGATCCGCCCCTTGTCGAGCACGACCAGCCGATCGAGGCGGGCAATTGTCGACAGGCGATGAGCGATGGCGATGACCGTGCGACCCCGCATCAGGCTTTCGAGCTGCTCCTGGATCGCTGCCTCGACTTCCGAATCGAGCGAGGAGGTGGCCTCGTCGAGGACCAGGATCGGGGCATCCTTGAGGATCACGCGGGCAAGTGCGACGCGCTGGCGCTGGCCGCCCGACAGCTTGACCCCGCGCTCGCCGACATGAGCGTCAAAGCCGTGGCGCCCGTTCCAATCTTCCAAGGTCTCGATGAATTCGAGCGCTTGCGCCTGCGCCGCGGCCCGGCGCACCTCCCACTCGCTCGCACGCGGCCGGCCATAGCGGATGTTGTCGCGGATCGAGCGGTGCAAGAGCGAGGTATCCTGGGTCACCATCGAGATATGGGCGCGCAGGCTCTCTTGAGTGACGGCGGCGATGTTCTGCCCGTCGATCAGGATCCGACCGCTTTCGAGGTCGTAAAAGCGCAGCAGCAGGTTGACCAAGGTCGACTTTCCGGCGCCCGACGGTCCGACCAGCCCGACCCGCTCGCCGGGTGCGATCGTCAGGTCGATCCCGTGCAAGACCCCGCGCGCTGTCCCATAGCCGAACCGAACATCTTCGAACCGGACATGCCCGCGGTCGATCCGCAACGGCACCGCATCGGCCCGGTCCGGCATCTGACGCGGCACCGCGATCGATCGCATGCCTTCCTGCACCACGCCGATATTTTCGAAGATCGTCGTCACGTTCTGCGCGACCCAGCCGGCGATGCTGGCGATATGCCAAGTCAGCGGCAGCGCCATCGCGACCGTGCCGACCAAAATCCGGCCGTCGCTCCACAGCCAGATCGCGGCGCCGGCGGTGCCGACCACCATTGCCGCGTTGAGGACGCCGAGGCTCAGCCCCAGCACGGTCATCAGCCGCACCTGGTCACGGTGCGCGTCGGTCAGCTCGTCCATCGCTTCGCGGACAAAGGCGTCCTCGTCGCGCGGGCGGGCGAACAGCTTGACCGTCGAGATGTTGGTGTAGCTGTCGACGACCCGGCCGGACAGCTGCGAACGCGCCGCGGACATCCGCTGCGAGCGGTTGCGCAGCTGCGGGACGAACCAGCGCAGCAAGGCCGCATAGCCGCAAAACCAACAGCAGCACCGGGATCGCCAGCCGAACGTCACTCGACGCCAGCAGCAGGATCGCGCCGCCGCCGTAAACCAGGATGTACCAGACCGCGTTGGTCGCCGAGACCACGCTTTCGCGCAGGGCGGGGCCGGTCTGCATGACCCGGTTGGCGATGCGGCCGGCGAAATCGTTCTGAAAGAACGTCCAGCTCTGCCGCACTACATGCCAGTGGCTCTGCCAGCGGATCAAATTGGAAAAGCTGGGGATGATCGCCTGGTTGGTGATCAGGTTCTGCACCAGCATCGCCGCCGGCCGGACCACCAGCAGAACGAGCGCCATGGCGAGCAGCTGCGGCCACGAATCGTGCAACACCGCGTGCGGGGTGCGGCTCGACACCATCGTCACCACGCGGCCGACAAAGACCGGTATCGTCGTGTCGAGCAGCGCGACGACGAGGCCGGCGGCGAACAGCGCCACGACCAAGCCCGCGGGCCTGGCGCGCATGATGCCAATAGAACGCGCCGAGCCCGGCCGGCGGAGGGCCGGGCGGAAGCGCCGTGGGTTCGAGCAGATTTTCGAAAAACCGGAACACGCGCATGGTCTGGCTCGTAACGCAAAACTCCTTAAGAGAACGGTATGGTCACGTCCGAAAGCGGGGGCGAAACTGCCCAACCCGTAGGCAGCCTAGCACATCGTAACGAGCGCGCGTGGAACAAGATCCCAATTCTCGCAGCGCGGGCCGATCTGCGCTGCCGCGTTGCTGCGATCGATGTCTCCCGCGAGGCGCCGCCCGCAGCCGCGCGATTATCGCAGCGACTGGTTAGGTCCTTGGCCCTATGCTGCCGTCGCGCAGCACCCGGTCGCGATAGCGCTCGACCTCGAGCGGCAACCCTGTCGCCGGGCGGCCGCGCCCGATCCACGCGTCCAAGTTGCCCGGCCCCCAATTATAGGCGGCGATCGCGTCCGGCCAATCGCCGTAGCGTCGATAAAGCCGTGCGAGATAGCCCCGGCCCAGCAGCCGATTCTGAGCCAGGTCGAACCGGTCGCCGCCGCCCAGATCAATCGCCGCGGCAGCGGAAACCTGCATCGGGCCCTGCGGCCCGGAGAATTCCGGACGCCACATTCCCGGGTCCATACCGTGGCTCGATTCAGCGCCGTCGACGGCAAAGGCGACCCGATCGAGGTCGGCGCCACGAGCCGCCGGGAACAGCTCGAAGGTAGCGTTCGTCGCGACGGGGAATGGAGTGCTGTCGAACCACGGCGCGGTCGAGCCGCGCAGCACGGTCACCGGGCGCTGCCGTGGATTGGCGAAACTGACGGTCTCGGTTTTGCCGGGGGCCGCCGGTCGCGCCGGCTCTGGCGCCGGGACGACAGCGACGGCCGCGAACACGGGTCCGCCGCGCAAGATGCTCACCGGCCTCATCTTCTTCCCGGCAAAGGTGACGATGGCGACACTGCCATGCGCTGATGGAGGCTCGCTTTCGCCGCGCACAATCCTGACCGACGCCAGCCGGCGATCGGCAAAGGTGACGATTTCCGTATTCTTCGAATTTCTGCGGATCAGCGCCCTGACTTGGGCGGCGACCGCCCGCGGCTTGGCTTTGGACGAGACCGCCGCTCCGGCGCTCGGACCGGCGACGATCGCCCACGCCACTACTGCCGCGATCATGACGAGCAGATTGCGACATCTCATAGGCGAATTCGTGCAAGATCGGAGCGTTCCTTGTCAAGTGCTTGGGATCCGACGCTTGTCAGCGAATTCAAGCCGTCAGCTAGCATCCGCCTTACCCGATCCCCCGACTGATATTCGAGGACAGTGCGATGCCGAAAATCCTGATCGTTCACGGTGCGGGCATGAACATGCGCGGCAAGGTTCAGACCGAGATTTTTGGGCCGATGACCCTGCCCGAATATGACGAGCGCATCCGCGGCTACGCCGCCGAGCTCGGCCTCGACATCGAAATCTTTCATTCCAACGTCGAAGGCGAGGTCATCAACAAATTCTACGAGGCCAACGACAAGGGCTATGACGCAGCACTGTTCAATCCGGCCGCGTTCGGCAGCGGCTACCCGGCATTGGTCGCCGCGATTTCCCAGGTAAAGTTCCCGACCATCGAGGTCCATATCTCGAACCCGATCCGGCGCGGCCCGGCCTCGGAGACCGCGCGGGTCAGCCACGGCATCGTCGCGGGGTTCGGCCTGCCCGGCTATTACGTGGCGCTGCTCGGGGTGCGCGACATGCTGGCGGCGCGCAAATGATCCGCGCCGCGATCGTCGGGCTCGGCCGCTGGGGCCGCACCCTGGTCAATGCGATCCAAGACAAGAGCACCGAGTTTCGCTTCACCGCCGGTCACAGCCGCACCGGCGCCACCGCCGAGCCGTTTTGCGCCGAGCACGGCATCGCTTATTACGACGATCTCGGGCGGATCCTCGCCGATCCGGCGGTCGACGCGGTCGTCTTCGCCACCCCGCACAGCCAGCACGGGCCGCAGGTCGAGCGCACCGCCGCCGCCGGCAAGCACGTCTTCATGGAGAAGCCGTTCACCCTCGACGTCAAAAGCGCCGAACGGGCGCTCGATGCGGTGGCGCGCGCCGGGGTCACGTTGGGGGTCGCCTATCCCCGGCGCTTTCACCCGGCGATGATCGAGCTGAAGACGCAAATCGACGATGGCCGCCTCGGGCTCCCGACCCATTGCGAGAGCGCGCAGGCCTCGCCGGCCGGCCACTTCATGCCCGGCGGCTATTACTGGCGGGCCGATCCACAGGAGGCGCCGGCGGGGGCGATGACCGCGACCGGCGTGCACAATCTCGACGCGCTGATCTATCTCTTCGGCCGAATCGACGAGGTCTATTGCCTCAGCCTGAGCCGCGCGATGGCGCAGTTCGAAGATACCACGAGCGTGCTGCTCGGCCTGGAGAACGGCATGTCGGCGAGCCTCTATTGCTCGCTGGTGACCGCCCCGACCTACCGCTTCGCGGTCTACGGCGCCAAGGGCCGCGCCGAGCTTTCGGGCCAGGACCCCGATTTCCGCTTCACCCCGGTGCCGGAATCGATGCCCGTCGGCCGCCATACCGCGCCGGCGCCCGAGATCATCGAATACAAGGGCTTCAACGCGCTTGCCGCCGAACTCGAAGGCTTTGCCGCGGCGATCAACGGCAAGCGCCCCTACCCGATCACCCCCGGCGAAGATCCTGCACGGCGTCGCCGCCTTCGAGGCGATCGTGCGCTCGGCGGCAACCGATCGCCCGGTCAAGGTCGCGCGCTGAAGAGAGGGAACCCCCGATGCCCGTCACCGTGCTCTATCCCGAAGACCGCCAGATCCCCGACGACAGTCTCGAGCGCGAGATATTCGGCCCGGAGGTGCGCCTGATCCGCCGCACCAAAAAGGCGCTGTCCGAGCTCGACCCCGCCGATTGCGCCGAGGCCGACGGGCTGATGATCATGCGCTACGCGGTTTCGGCCGAGGACATCGGGCGGTTTCCGCGGCTGCGCGCGATCGTGCGCATGGGGGTCGGCTACGACAAGATCGACCGCGCGGCGGCGGCGGCGCGCAATGTCCTGGTCTGCAACGTGCCGGATTACGGCACGACCGAGGTCGCCGATCATGCGATGGCGCTGGCGCTGGCGTTGCGCCGCGGCGTCGTGTTCTATCACGAGCGGCTGCGGCAAAGCCCGCCCGCCCCGTGGGGCGCGGTCAAGAACGACCTGATCCGGCGTCTCGGCGTGCAGACCTTCGGCATTGTCGGGCTCGGCCGGATCGGCACGGCGGTGGCGTTGCGCGCCCGCGCCTTCGGCTTTCGCGTGATGTTCTATGATCCCTATCTGCCGAACGGCGCCGACCTCGCTCTCGGCATCGGCCGCGCCGCGACTCTCGAAGATCTGCTGCGCCAGACCGACACCTTGTCGGTCCACGCCCCGCTGACCCCCGAAACCCGCCTGATGCTGGGTCGCGACCAGCTCGCCTTGCTGCGCCCGGGTGCGGTCGTGATCAACGCCGCGCGCGGGCCGATCATCGATCTCGACGCGCTGTTGGCCTTGCTGCGCGACGGCCATATCGCCGGCGCCGGGCTCGACGTGTTGCCGGTCGAGCCGCCGGTCGACCCGATCCCCGAGATCCTGCGCGCCTACCGCGACCGCGAGCCCGGCCTCGAAGGCCGCCTGGTGATCACCCCGCACGCCGCCTGGTTCACCCCGGAATCGGAGCACGATACCCGGGTCAAATCGGCCGAGACGATGCGCGCGGCGTTGCTGACCAACCGCCCGCAGAACGTGATCACGCCCGAGATGTATTAGCCCGCATTCGCCGGATGGAGCTGCGATTTTGAGCGCGCTTACGGCGGTTCTTTCCGCCAACGCCGTCCGCCTCCCAGCTCCACGCGCTGGCATACAACCTCGGCTACTTCATGCGGACTCTGGCGATGCCGAAGACGGCGCAGTGGTCGCTGACCAGTCTGCGCGAGAAGCTCATCAAGATCGGAGCGAAGGCCGTCAACCACAGCCGCTACGTGACTTTTGCCGCTGCTAGGTGCGACTTGCCATTGCGCAAGCCATTCAGAGGCGCGATCCTGGCCCTGGAACCGACGGGAATCTGGCGAATGTCGGCTAGCACCTCGCCACCAATTACACGTCATGCGGCCAACGGCGCCTTTTTGGCAGCGCCAGACCCGCTAATCAATTATGGTGTGCTCTCATTCTGGCTGGGTTGCGGTTGTAGGCTGACATGAGTGTGGCACGAAATAGTGCGCTCGTGACCTACAGGGCTGCGTCGAAATTATTGACACTTTGCCATTCTCAGCACGCTTCAATCACCTCAATCGTCCTGGTAAGCCATCCTCTATAACTCATCAATGCGACAGCAACGCCGACAACAAGGACGCCGTGTACTACGATGGTACCTGCCCGATGTGCGTGGCGATTGTCGGCAAGATCGATAATTCATCGAAAGGCGCCGATTTTTCAATGAAGGACATAACAAAGGAGCCGCTTCCGTCAACCTTTACGCGACAGGCCGTCGAACGGGAAATGCACGTCGTTGGTGCCGACGGCAAAATTTATAAGAATGCCGAAGCCATTCTAAAGCTTTTGGAGCCGTATCCAGCTTGGAAGTTTATTGTGACCGTCGGCCGGCTCCCGGGCTTCAAGCAAATATTGCCCGTCGGATACAACTTCGTCGCTGCGAACAGGCATTTTGTGTTTGGTCCAGCAAGCCGGGTCTATTGGGTAAAAATAATCGTCAGTATTGGATTTTTATTTGAATTGTTCCTCTCGCCGAAGCTGTGGGTTAGTTCCCGATTTTATCCGCTGACGCCCGTTCTGAACGTGCTTCCACCCATTCCATACCCGTTCGATTGGGTGATTTTACTCGTGTTTTTGGGTGTCTTAGCAGCAGTCATTGCGACCTCCAAGCCGAGGCCGTTCATCTGGCTTGCGGTCGCACTCGCATCACTGATGGTTTTTCTTGACCAGGAGAGATTGCAGCCCTGGGTCTATCAGTATTCATTTATGCTTGCCGCATTAGGCTTCTTTTCGTGGCGCTTCGACGACGTTGTGGGCAGAGAGTTAACGCTTAATATTTGTAGATTGACTGTTGCAAGTATCTATTTTTGGAGCGGCCTGCAGAAAGTGAACCCGCAATTTGTCAATGGCGACTTCATGTGGATGATTGCGCCGATAGCGAAATTTTTTCCGTTGCAGGCATGGCGCCTATTTTACGTCCTCGCCAGGATCACACCCTTTATTGAGATGGGGATCGGCGTCGGACTGCTGTTCACAAGAACGCGGACCGCTGCGATCACGTTGGCGCTCGCAATGTGCGCCTTCGTTCTGTGGACACTCGGCCCCTTCGGACACAACTGGGACAGCATTGTATGGCCGTGGAATATTACGATGGCGTTGTTGGTCGTGGTTCTTTTCGCAAGGTTGAGAACGAATTCGCTCGGTGACATGCTCGTTGTCCCGAACCACATGTTTTATAAAGCGATTTTGGTTCTCTTTGCACTCTTGCCCCTCTCTTACTTTTTCAATGTCGGGGATTCGTATTTGTCGTGGTCTCTCTATTCAGGCACGACGAACATGGCGACAATTTATATGTCGAATTATGTGAGAGCGCAGCTTCCTGATTCCATTCAACGGCTTGTGAAAATCGATGACCACCGCAGAAACTTTCTGCCGCTTGTGGACTTGGCGTTCTCGGAACTCAATGTGCCGCCATATCCTGAAACGCGGATATTTAAGAGTGTCGCGCGCAGATTTTGCGATGTTGTGGACGACCCTCACGAGGTCCTTCTCGTCATGCGAGGCCGCTTATCGTGGTTCTACCGTGATAGGCCTCAGGTCTTGAATTGTGCCCAATTGTAGCTGCTGTCTATGTGGGGCCCTACGTAAGGGGCGGATGTTGACGTGGAAGCCTAAACCCGCGGAGCGGCGAATAGCGGATTAGATGCAGCCGGCGTTACTTTTTCGGCACCGACAAATTAACGCCCTGCCGCTTCATCTGATCGACGACGCTCTTGGCGCCGGCGTCGCCCGCGGCGGCGAGTTCGGCGGTCTTGCCGGCGAGCGCCTGGAGCTGCTGGCGCAACTTGACCGCCTCCTGCACGGTCGTTTCCTGGGAGCGCCGCAATTCCTCCAGCGCGCCGCGGTCATGGATTGCCTGGCCGGTCTCGAAGGCCATCAACACGAACAGCGACACGACGACGAGGATGACCGGCGGCGACAACCCGTCCCAATCCCGCCCGCCGCTCCGACCGACCGCCATCGTCATTTGCCCGGTGCGGCCGGCGCCGCGGATGGCGGCGACACCGCCTTCATCGAAGGCGCCCCGGTCGTGGGATTTATCGTGATCCCGTTCTGCGCCAGCAAATCGCGCAGCTTGTCGTCCTTGTCGCTGACGGCGGTGGCGGCGAGCGCCCGAATCAGGGCGTCATTAATGCGGTTGAATTGGATGCTCTGGTTGATGAATTGCTGGCGCTGATTGACTTCTGCCTGGACCGAGCGGTTTGCCTGCACGAGGTACAAATAGACGACAACCAGGACCAGCGTGATCCCCGACAGCGCCAAAACGATCCGATAGACCCACCCGCCTGCCAGCATCCGCCCGGCCCTGCATCACCGCCCCCGCCGCTCCCCGGCGGACGACGAAGAATAACATGAAGAGACCGGATAGCAAGCACCGCGATCGAGCCTGGTTCAGGTACGGTCGAGCCCGACACGATGTCGCCCTCGAGGTTCAGTGTCACATCGCCGATTATCTGGTCGTAACCGCTCGCATTGCTGCTTTCGACATCGAAGATGACGCTGTCCATGAAACTGCCAAGACTGCTGGTGTCGAACAAGACATTACAGCTTTGGCTATCACCGCCCGGCAGATCGTTGACCGAACAACCTGCGAGGCTGAAGGGGGCCGCCGCTCCGGATGGGTTTGTCGACAACAGGTCGGTGAAGGCCTGGTCGGCCAGCGGATTGTCGTTGAGGATGGCAAGCAGCGCCTCCTGGGTGGGGCTTCCCCGCGTCACATTGCCGAAATCGAGGTTAAAGCTCATTCCGCCTCCGGTCAGGATGCCATCGCCTCCGGTTTGCTCAAGGGCCAGCGCTGCGTAGCGGTTGACCTGGCCGGTGATGCTCATCGTCTGCTCGGGAACATTGCCGAAGTCGTTGGCGAAATGGACGGCCTGTCCATTCAACAACCCCGGATTGGCTGCGGTCACCGTGTAGTTCGTGGTGCTCGTTCCCGGCGCAAGCGGTCCGAAATTGGCGGCCGTGACGCCGATGCCGGATAGCAGGTTACCCGTGATGTTGCCGCCGTTGACATCGGTCTGGATCGCGCCGCGCAAGGATGGGTTCGCGGTCGTGCCCTCGTTGGCGATCTGGTAAGCCGTCGAATCGCCGACATGGAGGATGCCAAGGCCCAGCGTCGGCGTCGTCGTGTTGCCGCCCGTAACATCGGGTCCGGTGATCACCTCCATATTCGCCGGGGTTGGACCCGCCGCGGGGATCTGCCCGGTGCCGGTCACCCCGGCGAGCTTGTTGAAGCTGTTGCCGATGCCGAAGTTGGTGTTCGTATAGTCGCTCGATACCGTGACGTTGTTCGCGCCCAAATTGAGTGTGCCATTCTGCGTCAACGTACCGGCGGTGCTGTTGGCGCCGATCGTGAGCGCCGCCGCGGGATTAACAGCGATGTTGCCGGTCCCTTGGATGCCGCCCTGCGCGGTCAAGGTGCCACCATTCGCCTGCACCAGCCCGGTATTGGCGATCGCCGGATTGATCGTGCCAAAGCCGCCCGTCGTCCCGGCATTGGTCAAGCTCGCCGCGCTCAACGTGCCGCCCTGCATCGTCAGCGTGGCGCCGGTATTATTCGTGACCGCCCCTGTCGCGGTGAGGTTGCCGCCCAGGGTCAGGCTGCCGCTGTTGCCCACGGTGGTGCTGACGGTCAAGGTCGTCCCGCTGGTATTCGTCAGTGCGTTGCTGGGATTGATCGTCAAGCTGTTGATCGTCGCATCGTTGTTGAGTGTCACATTACCGTTGTCGGTGCTGCCGATCGTGACATCGTCGGTTGGGATCGGTGCTCTGTTTTGCGACCATTTTGCCGTGTCGGTCGTCCAATTGCCGGTGGCGTCGATCCAGATTTCCCCCGGCGGCGTCGGGACAACCTCGAGCGATATGTTTCCGGCCGCGTTATTATATAATGCCTCGAGCGTCAGACCGCCGCCGAGATTGACCATGTTGCCGTTGCCGCCGCCTTGGAGGGTGGCAAAGGTCCCGCTCAGGTCGTTCGGCGTAAAGGTCATGATGTCATTAAACATCTGCCCCAGCGCAAAGGCGACGCCCGACACCTGGAGATTGCCGCCGGTGAGGTGCACGCTGTCGCCGCCGCCGACCGCGACTTTGTCGATCTGCACCCCGGTGCCGTGCAGCAGCGCATCGAACATGCCGCCGCTCTGGGCGTAATTGCCGTTAACAGTCAGCACCGCGGCCAAACTGCTATTGGCGAGATTGATCGCTTGAATGCTGCCGCTCCCGGAAATGTTGAGTGCGCCGGTAACCGTTCCCATCCCTTGCAGCGCCCCGCCCGAGATGTTGACATTCGGCCCGGCCAACGTCCCGCCGCTCAGATTGGTGAAACCGGTGGTCTGGGTGTAAGCATTCCCCACCCCGGTCACAGTGACAGCTGGCATTGCGTCGCGATATTGACCGTCCCCGAATTCCCCGCCGCCCCATTCACCGTCACGCTGGCCTGATTCGCGGCATTGCTCGAATTGCCGGTCACCCCAATTGTCCCCGAATTGGTCAGCCCGGTCGGCGGTCACCGTGGTCGGCGTCGTCAGCCCGGTGTTGCCGATGCCGACCGTGCCGCTGTTGTTCAAGGTCTGGCCGATCGCCAGGCTGCTGCCCCCCGGGTCGCCGGGGAAAAAGCCCGACGGCGCGGCGTTGTCGACACCCAGAGTGCCGGCGTTGCTGAAGGTGGCGTTGACGACGCCGCCGGGGTTCAGCGAGATCGGCGTCGGATCGTTGCGCAGCGAGAACGTCGTGCCGCTGGCGATGCCGCCGACCGCGCCGCTGGCGAACTGCAGCAGCGCGTCGCCAAAGAGATTGACATTGCCCAACGTCGCCGGCGCCGGCCCGAGGATGTTCAGCGCCGCTTGTGCGGTGGTGCTGCCGGTCAGGTCGATCGTGCCGGTGTTGGAATACCCGGTCGCCGTCACCGTGGTCGCCGTCGTCAGCCCGGTGTTGCCGATGCCGACCGTGCCGCTGTTGTTCAAGGTCTGGCCGATCGCCAGGCTGCTGCCCCCCGGGTCGCCGGGGAAAAAGCCCGACGGCGCGGCGTTGTCGACACCCAGAGTGCCGGCGTTGCTGAAGGTGGCGTTGACGACGCCGCCGGGGTTCAGCGAGATCGGCGTCGGATCGTTGCGCAGCGAGAACGTCGTGCCGCTGGCGATGCCGCCGACCGCGCCGCTGGCGAACTGCAGCAGCGCGTCGCCAAAGAGATTGACATTGCCCAACGTCGCCGGCGCCGGCCCGAGGATGTTCAGCGCCGCTTGTGCGGTGGTGCTGCCGGTCAGGTCGATCGTGCCGGTGTTGGAATACCCGGTCGCCGTCACCGTGGTCGCCGTCGTCAGCCCGGTGTTGCCGATGCCGACCGTGCCGCTGTTGTTCAAGGTCTGGCCGATCGCCAGGCTGCTGCCCCCCGGGTCGCCGGGGAAAAAGCCCGACGGCGCGGCGTTGTCGACACCCAGAGTGCCGGCGTTGCTGAAGGTGGCGTTGACGACGCCGCCGGGGTTCAGCGAGATCGGCGTCGGATCGTTGCGCAGCGAGAACGTCGTGCCGCTGGCGATGCCGCCGACCGCGCCGCTGGCGAACTGCAGCAGCGCGTCGCCAAAGAGATTGACATTGCCCAACGTCGCCGGCGCCGGCCCGAGGATGTTCAGCGCCGCTTGTGCGGTGGTGCTGCCGGTCAGGTCGATCGTGCCGGTGTTGGAATACCCGGTCGCCGTCACCGTGGTCGCCGTCGTCAGCCCGGTGTTGCCGATGCCGACCGTGCCGCTGTTGTTCAAGGTCTGGCCGATCGCCAGGCTGCTGCCCCCCGGGTCGCCGGGGAAAAAGCCCGACGGCGCGGCGTTGTCGACACCCAGAGTGCCGGCGTTGCTGAAGGTGGCGTTGACGACGCCGCCGGGGTTCAGCGAGATCGGCGTCGGATCGTTGCGCAGCGAGAACGTCGTGCCGCTGGCGATGCCGCCGACCGCGCCGCTGGCGAACTGCAGCAGCGCGTCGCCAAAGAGATTGACATTGCCCAACGTCGCCGGCGCCGGCCCGAGGATGTTCAGCGCCGCTTGTGCGGTGGTGCTGCCGGTCAGGTCGATCGTGCCGGTGTTGGAATACCCGGTCGCCGTCACCGTGGTCGCCGTCGTCAGCCCGGTGTTGCCGATGCCGACCGTGCCGCTGTTGTTCAAGGTCTGGCCGATCGCCAGGCTGCTGCCCCCCGGGTCGCCGGGGAAAAAGCCCGACGGCGCGGCGTTGTCGACACCCAGAGTGCCGGCGTTGCTGAAGGTGGCGTTGACGACGCCGCCGGGGTTCAGCGAGATCGGCGTCGGATCGTTGCGCAGCGAGAACGTCGTGCCGCTGGCGATGCCGCCGACCGCGCCGCTGGCGAACTGCAGCAGCGCGTCGCCAAAGAGATTGACATTGCCCAACGTCGCCGGCGCCGGCCCGAGGATGTTCAGCGCCGCTTGTGCGGTGGTGCTGCCGGTCAGGTCGATCGTGCCGGTGTTGGAATACCCGGTCGCCGTCACCGTGGTCGCCGTCGTCAGCCCGGTGTTGCCGATGCCGACCGTGCCGCTGTTGTTCAAGGTCTGGCCGATCGCCAGGCTGCTGCCCCCCGGGTCGCCGGGGAAAAAGCCCGACGGCGCGGCGTTGTCGACACCCAGAGTGCCGGCGTTGCTGAAGGTGGCGTTGACGACGCCGCCGGGGTTCAGCGAGATCGGCGTCGGATCGTTGCGCAGCGAGAACGTCGTGCCGCTGGCGATGCCGCCGACCGCGCCGCTGGCGAACTGCAGCAGCGCGTCGCCAAAGAGATTGACATTGCCCAACGTCGCCGGCGCCGGCCCGAGGATGTTCAGCGCCGCTTGTGCGGTGGTGCTGCCGGTCAGGTCGATCGTGCCGGTGTTGGAATACCCGGTCGCCGTCACCGTGGTCGCCGTCGTCAGCCCGGTGTTGCCGATGCCGACCGTGCCGCTGTTGTTCAAGGTCTGGCCGATCGCCAGGCTGCTGCCCCCCGGGTCGCCGGGGAAAAAGCCCGACGGCGCGGCGTTGTCGACACCCAGAGTGCCGGCGTTGCTGAAGGTGGCGTTGACGACGCCGCCGGGGTTCAGCGAGATCGGCGTCGGATCGTTGCGCAGCGAGAACGTCGTGCCGCTGGCGATGCCGCCGACCGCGCCGCTGGCGAACTGCAGCAGCGCGTCGCCAAAGAGATTGACATTGCCCAACGTCGCCGGCGCCGGCCCGAGGATGTTCAGCGCCGCTTGTGCGGTGGTGCTGCCGGTCAGGTCGATCGTGCCGGTGTTGGAATACCCGGTCGCCGTCACCGTGGTCGCCGTCGTCAGCCCGGTGTTGCCGATGCCGACCGTGCCGCTGTTGTTCAAGGTCTGGCCGATCGCCAGGCTGCTGCCCCCCGGGTCGCCGGGGAAAAAGCCCGACGGCGCGGCGTTGTCGACACCCAGAGTGCCGGCGTTGCTAAAGGTGGCGTTGACGACGCCGCCGGGGTTCAGCGAGATCGGCGTCGGATCGTTGCGCAGCGAGAACGTCGTGCCGCTGGCGATGCCGCCGACCGCGCCGCTGGCGAACTGCAGCAGCGCGTCGCCAAAGAGATTGACATTGCCCAACGTCGCCGGCGCCGGCCCGAGGATGTTCAGCGCCGCTTGTGCGGTGGTGCTGCCGGTCAGGTCGATCGTGCCGGTGTTGGAATACCCGGTCGCCGTCACCGTGGTCGCCGTCGTCAGCCCGGTGTTGCCGATGCCGACCGTGCCGCTGTTGTTCAAGGTCTGGCCGATCGCCAGGCTGCTGCCCCCCGGGTCGCCGGGGAAAAAGCCCGACGGCGCGGCGTTGTCGACACCCAGAGTGCCGGCGTTGCTAAGGCTTCCGGTCAGCGTCGCTGCCGTGCTTGCGCCGGTAAGTGTCCAAGCGCCGGGGCTGGTGATGGTGACCGAGCCGATCGTAATCGTCGTCGTCAATGTCGGGTCGCCGGTCGCGATCGTGGCATCGTAGGTGTCGCCCGCAACCGGCTGGCCGTTATTTGGGAAGCGTGCTGTTGCAGTTCGACCAATCCGCCGTCGTCGTCCAATTATCGCTGGCGTCGGTCCAGGAGCAGGTGAATTGGGCGTAGGCGGCAGGTGTCCCAGCGAAGAGGAATGCGAAGACCGCCAGCGCGGCCGGCAGGAACCTGTCGCGTGACCGTCTCACGCATTTCGCGGATGTGGCCCTCAAGCCGATGGGTGCACGGACCTGGGCAGAAGCGATCGAGATCGAGACTTGGCGCATGGTTCCCCCCAAAAATCTTCGTTGGGGCTTGTCGCGCCGGGAGTTTCACTGAGCGTCCGGCTCGCCCCTTTGCCCAATATCTTAAGCAGAATTCGTGCCAATCTCCCTAATATGCTGATTAAATGGGCCATTTCGGGGGGCGGCTGATGTTAAGGTTACCGATTTATGACTTTTTTTTGACATTTTGTAAAAATTTCCGACAACGGATCTAAGCAGTTGTTACCTGTTTTAGTATCCTCAGCTTAAATCCGAATTTGCGATGCTCTTATGGGATGCGGCTGCTCATTTTAAGCTTAACGTAACAAATTTATGTCAGATTTTCCGACGCTGGCGAGTCGCGCCCGCAACCTAATCTTTCGCTAGTCGCCGGCATGTCCGGCGCGCGCGCACCGCTCGTGGCGCAGGCGCGTTCAGCACTGTCGGGCAGGGCCCGAGCGTGCCGGCGACTTCACCCGGAGCCGTGCAGCAGCCGCGGGTCCTCGAAGCGCGAGACCGGCTGGCCGATGCCGTATTTGGTCATATTCGGGATCCCAGTTCGTTTTGCACAACACCGTCTAAGCAAACGGTGTGAGCGCAAGATGCGATTTCCCTCTTCGCCGCATCGCGGGGGAGAGGGAGGGGACCCGTCGCGCGAGCGATGGGGAGGGTGAGGTGGTCTTCCGACAGCTCAGGCGGTGCGCCGCCACCCACCTCACCCCGGCCCTCTCCCCCCGCAAGCGGGCGGAGAGGGAGCGTTCGTGCGCTATCCTGGACTTGCTCAGGGCGAGGCGTGGCCCATGAAGATCGCCGGGATCGGCTGGCCCCACGGGCCGCCGGCGCCGGCGCCGCGCTCCAGGCGATTGGGCGGAGTGCTGGCGTTCAGCACGTCGGTGTCGGCCCAGTGCTCGTGCACCCGGCCCCACGGATCGGCCCAGTAATCGAACAGCTGGCTGCCGATCAGATGGCGGCCGATGCCCCACATATGCTGATAGCCCTTTTTCTCAAGCTGCTCGTGGCCGGCCATCACGTCGTCGATGTCGGCCGCCTCGTAGGACAGATGGTTGAGCCCGCTCTTGTCGCCGCGAATGCAGAAGAATGCATGGTGGTCGACATAGTCGTCGCCGCGGTCGAGCCGGTTGAACGAGCCGACGACATTGTTCGGGTCGCCGGCGTAAAACTCGTCCGAGCAGCGGAAGCCGAGCATCTCGCGATACCAGCCGAGCGTCTTCTCGAAATTCTTGCTCATCACGACAAAATGGCCGAGCCGCTTGATGTGCGAAGGGCCGGGATCGACCCGGAACAACTCGCCCTTGCGCCGGTATTTGTCCTCGCCGGAATTGACCTTCGGGCGATGCACCGGGATCGGAGCGAGCATCTGCATGCCGTGGACGACTTCGACCTGGTAGCCGTCGGGGTCGGTCAGGCGGACCCGCTTGCCGCCGCCCGGCTCGTCGATGTCCTCGATCTTCGAGGCGCCCTCGACCCGCGCCACCCGCTCGAGGTCTTCCATGCCGGCGGCATGAACCGCGATGCCGACATAGCGCGGCTCGCCGAGTTCGGTGACGTGGAGGTGGTGCGGCGCATCGGTGCCGCGCATGTAGAGCGCGGTTTTGGTCCGGTCGGCGCGAACCATCCCGAAATCGGTCAGAAATTCTTCCTGCTTGTCGAGATCGGGCGAGCGCAGCCGCCCATAAGCGAGATCGAAGGCTTTGATTACCGGCATGACACTCTCCCTGAAACAGACTGTCGGACGATCTTAGGACATTCGGCCGGCCCGCGCTACTTCGCGCGCCACCGATCATCCATTCTCGACACGCCGACTCAGGCAATGCTATCCCGGGCCAATGGCTTGGATCTTCATCCTGTTCGCCGATTTGTTCGAAATCGCCTGGCCTTTCGTATTGAAATGGTCAGCGCCGCTGTCGAGATGGGCGCCGCTGTTTGTGGTGATCATTTTCGCTATTCCGGCCAACTTCCTGTTGGCCGAAGCCGTCAAGCGGCTGCCGGCGGCGACGGTTTACGCCACCTTTGTCGGCATCGGAACCGCGGGGACGGCGATCGTCGGCATCGCATTTTTCGGCGAGAGCACCAATCTCGGCCGCGTCTGTTCCCTGCTGCTGATCGCCGCCGGTCTGGTCGGCTTGCGGGTCTTTTCCGTCGCGGAGTGATAAACCTTCTCAGACTGGAGCCACTTCTCGGCCGCGGATATTGCTTGTGTTAGGGCCGTGATGCTGACTTTCGACGACTTCGTCATTTGCAGGGAGCGATCCGGCGGCATGGGGACATTCGGCCAGCGCATCCAGCCCGAAACCACGAGCCGCGTCGAGGCGCTGCCCGCGTGACGCCGATCACGGCGGAGGCGCTGGCGACGTTGTTCGGCGAGGCGCGAACCTTCACCAGATGGCAGGATCGTCCGGTGCCGGATGACGCCGTCGAAGCCGCTCTCGTCATGGCGCAGCTCGGGCCGACCAGCGGCAATTGCCAGCCGATGCGGCTCGTTCTGGTGCGCAGCCCGGCCGGCAAGGAGCGGCTGTTGCCCTGCGTCTCGGCCGGGAATTTCGAGAAGGTGCGGACCGCCCCGGTGACTGTGATTGTCGCTTATGATCGTGAATTCTACGACCATCTGCCGCGCCTCTATCCGCATACCGACGCGCGCAGCTGGTTCACGACCGACGCGGCGCTGGCGCTCGAGACCGCGTTTCGCAACGGCTCGCTGCAGGGCGCCTACCTGATCCTGGCGTTACGCGCGCAGGGGCTCGATTGCGGGCCGATGTCGGGATTTGATGCAGCCAAGGTCGACGCCGCATTTTTTCCTGAGGGCCGCTATCGCAGCAACTTCCTGCTGAACATCGGCTATGGCGACCGTGGGAGCCTGCGGCCGCGCCTGCCCCGTCTAGGCTTTGCCGAGGTTGCTCGCTGGGCCTGAACAGGAGCGCGCTCCACGCGATCACTGGCCGATGCTCAACGCTCCCGGCAGGGCGCTTAGATAGCCCGCACTGTCCCACACCGGTGACACAGCGAGCGCTATGCTCAGCAATGCGGTCGCGATAACCGTCATAATCCACGCCTTGGTCAGCGCCTGGAGCGCCTTGTCGTTCATACCCGGCATCCGGACCCTCGACATCGTCGGCCGTGGGGAGGCTCCCACCGGGATCATTGTCGCGATGTTGTTTGATTTTTAGTGTGGGGGAGCTCACAGAGGGGCCAGAATCTGCACGCGAAATCGCTTTTCGGGCCGGTCGAAACCGGCGCGAGGCAGCCGCGGAGCGACCCGGCTCGGGCGGGCGAACTCCTCGGCGGTTCGAGAGAAATCTGGAAAACTAAACCGCCGCTTCGCGCAGGTTCCGACACTTCGTTAGCAAATGTTAAAGATTTATGTTTTTAGGGCCGCCGATCTCCCTTTGACGGTTTGAAGGACATCATGTCTTTCAAAGGAGACATCGCACATGTGAAGAATAGAAATTAACGTTCCGAGAAACCCGGTTAGGACGGTTGGGCGGTCCCTAGCTGAACCGGCAAAAGGCGTTCGACGAGAAAGTGCACGGACGGGTTGACAGGGTCGATTTACCCTGTTTAGCTTACGTTGTTCCTCCCTGTCCTACCCGGATGCGTCGGCAACAATCCGGGACGACACCGATCTCATCCCTCAGCCCATCCAATATCTTGGTATGGCGACACGCTGATTGTTGCCTGCGGCCGGGGGATGCCCAACAAGAAGGAGACGACGCCGGATGCCCTTGCGTCAGACGATCGGCATTTCCCTTGCCCTGTTGATGGCCTCCGCCGGCGCGATGGCCAAAACGGTGGAGAAGAGCACCTCCCACCATCCTGCCTCACCCGCCAACTTCGAACCGGAACAATCAGAAAATCGCCCCGGAAAAGCCCGCGCTCCGCATCGGGTCGCACACGCCCGCGCAACGATGCGGGCGGCCTTTCGCCACGGCGGGCGGGCCCACTATCAGCACCTGGCTTCGCGGCTCTTCGCCGAGGCTGGCGGCAATCTGTTCAATCCCGATTGGGGTCCGATGCATCCAGCCGGGACATCGGAGATCGGACAAGCGGCCTGGTACGGCCTGGTCGGCAATCGCACCTCGAGCGGCGAACCGCTCGACACGGTCACCCCCACCGCAGCGCATCGCTCACTGCCGCTCGGCTCCTGCGCCAAGGTGGTCAGTCTCGACACCGGCCGCTCGGTGATCGTCAAAATCAATGATCGCGGCCCCTATAATCGCCGCTTCATCATCGATTTGTCGCCACGCGCCGCCGAGGAGTTAGGGATGAGGCAAGCCGGGGTAGCGGCCGTCGCGGTCCAGCCTCTGGCGGCCGGGGCGGCCGCCAGCGCCACAGCAAATCCAACTCTCGCCGCCTATCGAGGCGGGGGCGCCAGCGCGGTGCGTTAACCCTTCGGCGAGCGAGGCGGCCGCCGACCATATCGCGCCGCCGGCCTATCGCTCTCTCGGGTATCCCGCCGGTCGTGGCAATAATGTGATCGCGAGGCTCCCTTCGGCGCCCGGGTGATTGGGCGCCGATTTGCCCTCCCCGTGCGGTGACCGCTGTAAATCAGAATTGGTCCGGGATAAACTCGATCAAATTCGGGCTATGCGGGTGACCGGCCAAGCCGCTTCTGCATTACGACTTTTTGTCGATGCCGCGGCCCGATGCGCCTGACAACTGCGGGAAATGCGGGCTCAGATGGATTTGTGGGCGGTCGTGCCGGTCAAGGAGCGGGATCGGGCCAAGGAACGCCTCGCCCCACTGCTGCCGCCCGAGATGCGCCAGTCGCTCGCTTTGGCGATGCTCGAAGATGTGCTGACGGCCTTGGCTTCCGCTGCGGACCTCGCCGGCCTCCTCGTCGTCACCGTCGACCCGTCCGCGCGCCAGCTGGCCTTACGCTACGGTGCGCGCCTCGTCGAAGACGGCGCCCGTGACGGCCATACCGGCGCCGTCACCGCGGCGATGCGGATGCTCGCGGCCGAAGGGCGCGCGGGCATGCTGACCTTGCCCGGCGACGTCCCGCTCGTCACCGCCGACGAGATCGGCCAGCTGGTTGCCGCGCACCGCCCGGCGCCCGCATTCACGATCGTTCCGTCGCATGACGAGGGCGGCTCGAACGCGATCCTATGCTCGCCGCCCGACGCGGTGCCGCTGCGTTTTGGCGTCGACAGCTTTTTCCCGCATCTGCGGGCCGCCGAAGCGCGAGGCATAAGGCCGACCGTGCTGCGTCTGCCGGGGATCGCCCTCGACATTGACAATCCCGAGGATCTCGCCGCCTTTGCGCTTCAGCCATCGCGCACGCGCACGCGCGCATTCCTGGCCGAGAATGCTATGTTGCCGCCATTGCTGCGCGCCGGGGAGCGCCTGTAGGAGAGTTTTGGGAATGACGATCGACGAGGTTTTGGAAGAGGCCCGAACGGCGCGGCGTCTTTCCGCTGACGCGGCCCTGGCGCTCGCCGATACCGAAGCTGGGGATCAGCGGCCGTTGATGGCGCTCGCCGCGGCCCTGCGCGACGCCGGACACGGCGGGCTCGTATCCTATTCGCCCAAGGTCTTCATCCCGCTGACCCAGCTGTGCCGGGACGTCTGCCATTACTGCACCTTTGCCCATCCGCCACGCCACGGAGAGCCGGTTTACCTGAGCGCCGAGGAGGTGCTGGCGATCGCCCGCGCCGGGGCCGAGGCCGGTTGCCATGAGGCTCTGTTCACTTTGGGCGACAAGCCGGAATTGCGCTATGCCGCGGCGCGCGAGGCGCTCGACCGGCTCGGCCACGAGACCACCCTCTCCTACCTCGCCGAGATGGCCGGGCTGGTGCTGCGCGAAACCGGGCTGTTGCCGCATCTGAACCCCGGGGTCATGACCCGCCCCGACATCGAGATGCTGCGCAAGGTATCGGCGTCGCAGGGGATCATGCTCGAAAGCGCCTCCGAGCGGCTGCGCCGTCGCGGCGGCCCTCATTTCGGCTCGCCCGACAAAGACCCGGCGGTGCGCCTCGACACGATCCGCGATGGCCGGCGAGGCGGCGGCGCCGTTCACGTCAGGCATCCTGATCGGCATCGGCGAGACCCGGCGCGAGCGCATCGAGTCGCTGCTGGCCTTGCGCGATCTCCACGACCGCTACGGCCATATCCAGGAAATCATCATCCAGAATTTCCGGGCCAAGCCGGGCACCCGCATGGCGGATGCGCCCGAGCCCGATCTCGACGACCATCTGTGGACGATTGCCGTCGCCCGGCTGGTCTTCGGCCCCGAAATGAGCATCCAGGCGCCGCCCAAATTTGAACCCCGGCGCGTTGGCCGAGATGATCGCGGCCGGGATCAACGATTGGGGCGGCGTGTCGCCGGTGACCCGCGACCACGTCAACCCCGAGGCGCCGTGGCCGGCGCTCGACCATCTGGCGCGGCAGACCGCCGCCGCCGGCAAGCTGTTGGTGCCGCGCCTCGCGATCTATCCCCGCTACACGCGCGAACCCGAGCGCTGGCTCGATCCGGCGTTGCGCGCCCCGGTGCTGCAGGCGATGGACGCCGAAGGGTTCGCCCGCCCGGACAAATGGGTGGCGGGCTCGGGCAGCGAGCCGCCGGCTGAGACGAAAGCACGGCCGGCCTCCGCCGGCGACCCTCTCGCCGCCATGCTCGACCGCGCGGCGGCAGGCGGGGCTCTGTCCGAGGCCGAGATCGCGCGGCTGTTCCAGGCGCGCGGCGACGGCTTCGCGCAGGTTTGCGAGGCGGCCGACCGGCTGCGGCGGCGGGTCAACGGCGACACGGTCAGCTATGTCGTCACCCGCAACATCAACTACACCAACGTCTGCTATTTCCGCTGCCAG
Organism: uncultured Alphaproteobacteria bacterium; assembly: GCA_963845735.1. Classification (GTDB taxonomy): domain Bacteria; phylum Pseudomonadota; class Alphaproteobacteria; order ATCC43930; family CGMCC-115725; genus AP-15. The sequence goes on from CAWJTR010000009.1 coordinate 579,716, forward strand.
TTCTGCGCGTTCTCGAAGGGTAAGCTCAGCGAAAATCTGCGCGGCCGGCCCTATAACCTCGATCTCCCGGAGATCCAGCGTCGGGTCGAAGAGGCCTGGGAGCGCGGCGCCACCGAGGTCTGCCTGCAAGGCGGCATCCATCCCGAATACACCGGGGCGACCTATCTCGGGGTGTGCCGGGCGATCAAGGAGGTGGCGCCCGGCATCCATGTCCACGCCTTTTCGCCGCTCGAAATCTGGCAGGGCGCCAAGACCCTTGGCCGGACGCTCCCCGACTTCCTGCGCGAGCTGAAGGAGGCCGGGCTCAGCTCGTTGCCCGGCACCGCGGCCGAGATCCTCGACGACGAGGTCCGCGCCGTGATCTGCCCCGACAAGATCAAGACGGCCCAGTGGCTCGAGGTCATGGAAGCGGCGCACGGCGTCGGCCTGCGCAGCACCGTCACGATCATGTACGGGCATGTCGACCGTTACGAGCATTGGGCGCGGCACCTGCTGCGCATCCGTGCGTTGCAGGCGAAGACCGGCGGCTTTACCGAATTCGTGCCGCTGCCGTTTGTGCCGATGGAGACGCCGATCTATCTGAAGGGCCGCGCCCGCCGCGGCGCCACCTGGCGCGAGGCGGTGCTGATGCACGCAGTCGCGCGCCTGACCTTGCACCCGGTCATCACCAACATCCAGACCTCCTGGGTCAAGATGGGCTATGGCGGCGCCGCCTATTGCCTTGATGCCGGCGCCAACGATATGGGCGGCACCCTGATGAACGAGAGCATCACCCGCGCCGCCGGGGCGGTGCACGGCCAGGAGATGCCGCCCGAGGCGATGGAGGAGCTGATCCGCGGCATCGGCCGCAGGCCGCGTCAGCGCACCACCCTCTACGGCGACGCGCCGCCGGCGCGCCGCGCAGCTTCGTTTGCCGCCGCCCCGTTAACCGAGCCCGTCAATACCCCCGCCCGGCGCTACGAACGGCACCGCGAGCCCGCCGCCGCCGATTGAGCAGCCCTTCCCACAGCTCAGGGCGAAATTTTTGCGGTCCGCGGGTGCGGGAGCAAAGCTCTACGGGTCGGACTGAGAATGTCGGCCGCGGCGAGCGGGGGCGGATGGCCGCGTGATCCACCGCCTAAAATATCCCGATGAACCGACGGCGCTTCCTGTTGCGGGCGGCTGCATTGTTGAGTGCGGCACCCTATCGTGGATGGGCGATGCCGGTCGCGCGCGCGTTGCCCCGATTGCGGCTTATCGATGCCCATACAGGTGGCACTTTCGATGGCGCCTATCGCGATGCCAATGGCCCGATCCCACGGGTGATGGATGAATTGTGCGTTTTCTTGCGCGATCAGCATTCCGGCCGGATGACCAGCATCGACGTCGGCGTCATCGACTTTCTCGCGAACGTCATGGCGGCTACGGGCCAGACCAGTGCCGTCATCCTGTCGGCCTATCGCACGCCCGAAACCAACGCGATGCTAGCCCGCACCACCTTCGGGGTTGCCGAGAACAGCCAGCATCTTTACGGGCGCGCGCTCGATGTGCGGTTCCCCATGAGGCTTGCCGACGCGATGGCCGCGGCGCGCGCGATGCGGCGCGGCGGCGTCGGCTGGTACCCGCATTCCGGTTTCATCCATCTCGACACCGGCCCGGTGCGCAACTGGGACCTCGAGAACGAGGGGCTGCAGGACCTGTTGATCACGCCGCGAGGAGCACCGTTTGCCCCGAACGGCAAGGGCGTGATGTTGTTCAATGGACCCGGCACCCTGATCATCGGCGGCGGCAAACCTTCGGTCATATTGCCTGGGAAGCTTTTGGTCTCGTCGCGGCACCGGGTCGGTTTGTCCCACCTATTGGCGAAGGCGGCGACAACGGCGCGGTAACGGTAGCTCACGGACCCGTTGGATTGGCGCGATAAATGTCCTCCGGAGCCGATGATTAATCAGCTTTCGATAACCTCCCGGTAGGTCCAACATCCTGTACATGCGGCCCGCCACCCAGCCGCGCACCGAACTCGCCCGCATTGGAGCAAGCGCCGCCAAACCGGGTGCGCAACACTGTTGTAGCGACGGCTAACGGTCCAGTAGTGGAAGCCAATATCCGCTTCTACTTAACAAGTGCGCGCTGATGGGTGGTGCCGCCGTTCGTGTGATTGGTTGTGCGTTGAGTTGCTTTAGCTTTAAGACTCTGTAACTCCTCGCCGACGCCGGGATTGAGGGTCATTTGCCGCCCGGATCGAGCAGTATCGTGCCGGTGTTGCCGTGCGGCGCCGTGACATCGATTTGTCCGGTCAGCGACAAAGTCTGGCCCGACACTTCTACTTTCCCACCATTGCCGCTTTGGGAGCCGCCCCTCGCGCTGATGCTGCCCGCCATGGTTGTCTGCCCGGCCGACAGCACGGAGACCGTGCCCCCGTTGCCCGCAACGGTGGCGTCGGCGGCGATCTGCGCCCCCGACGCGATCGTGGTGTCGGCCGCGGTCACGGCGGCGGTGACCGACGGGCCTCCCTCTGCCCGCGCCAGCGTCGTCCCGATCGCCACGACCCCGCCGCCGCCCGGGCCGGAGGCGTTGATTTTGGCGGTTGGGTTCACCACGACGTCGCCAGGTCCGTCGACCTGGATGTTGCCGCCCGTCGTGCCGGGTGCGTTACCCTCCGCCAACAGCTGTCCATCGACCACGAGCGCGCCGCCGACACCGTTCAACACGATTTTACCCGTTTTCGCCCCCACACTGTTCGCTTGGATTTTGCCATCTGCCTGAAGCAGCGTCTGTACGAGCCCGTCCACGGCTTGGGCGGTCAGTCTCACGGTGCCGCCATCCGCTATGATCGTGCCAGTATTGCTCACCAGCTTCGCAACCGGACTCCCGTTCGAACCAACGGGCGCCTGCGTCACTTTTCCGGTGACAGCGAGCGATGCGAGCCCATCGCCAGTCAGATCGACCGTTGCGGTTTTCGCTCCCGCCAGCACGACGTGCCCGAGTATGGCACTAATCACCCCCGAATTGGTCACGCTCGGCGCCACCAGCGCCGCCAGTCCGGCCTGTCTAACTGTGATCATGCCGGCATTGTTGATCTGCGCGTTCGGTTTGGCAGCTTGGTCTAACGCCAAGGCCTTGTTTTCATTGATAAAATTTTGCGAGCTCTGGCTACTGACGCCCGCGGCGGAGACTACCAGGCCGGCTGTGTTGACCTGAGCGCCATTGTAGAAGATGACCCCGGATTGGTTCACCAGCACGACCTGGCCGTTCGCATCGATTTTTCCGGCGATTTGCGATGGGTTTGCCCCCTGGACATTGTTTAAGATCATAGAGCTGGAGCTCGGCTGGGTGAACTGAACGGACTGGTCGCTGCCGACGTTAAAGGTTTGCCAGTTCACCGCCGCCCGCTGCGAGGCTTGGTTGATCGTGGTTGTGGCCGTCGGGCCGTAGAAGCTGATCGTTGCCGAGCCCCCCACTACCACTCCGCCCGTGGGCCGCGCATTCTGCGCGGGCTGCGCCACGGCGGACAGCGACAGGAGCATCAGAGCAGCGGCTTGGAGCGCGACGCCCGCCGGCAACATCCAGGCCGCACGGCGCGCGAGCCCGGCCCGATTCGCCTGATTAATATGCAATCGCCTGGGCATTTCGATCCTCCGGCCTTGCGAGTGCGATCGCCCGCCCTGGTTGAGTATGTCGAATGCCCGATGTCGGAAACAGGCGGGTGACAGCGATCCTGATCCCCGGCATATCCCGGCGCAAGAATATTCCATTGGAGCGGCCTCCAAAAATACGATTGATCTGGTTCAACGCGGTCCGGATTTAAAATCGTGTCACCGCCCGCCAGTAGAAGGCGGCCTCGGACAGCGGCAGGACGCCATTCCCGGCGCCGGTCGGGAATCGATTGAACCTCGCCACGGCTTCGGCATCGACTTCGAGGTTGCGCGTTACCTGGCTACGCACGCCGACGCCGGCCGAACTGATCCTTGTGGCGAAATCGATCGGCTGGTTCTGCCAGGTTTCGCCCCAATCATAGAACCCGTACCACTGTGCCGGAATCTGCGCGGACTTGCCGAGCACGCTGATCCCGATGCTGGTATTGAGCTGCAGCTCGGTCGTTGCCGCGAGCGCCTTGTCGCCCTGGACCACAAGACCGGAGACCGGGCTGCGTTCGACCTGCGCGACCAGATCGAGCGCGCCCGGCTGGCCGGCCGCCGGCTCCAGCACGGCATGCAAGGTCACGCCAGGGACATCCTGCGCCAGCAGCAAGTAGCGTTCGAGCGTCGCGGCATCGATCACCGGTTCCTCGGTGAGCCGCTTCAGAAAACGCAGCACCTGAACGCCGGCCGGGCCGATATCGCCGTCCAGCCTGACGCTGACGATATGCCCTTCGGTAACCAGGAAGCGAAGCCGGCCGGCGGCATCAATGTGCGCCGACACGGCGGTGAACACATAGCCGTCGGCGCGGTAGCGCTCGAGGATCACTTCGCGTGCTGCCTCGATCCGTGACAACGGCACGGCGGGTCCGGTCAGGCCGGTGACGAGTGGTACGATTTCGGCGGTCGTATAGGCCGTCACGCCGTCGACCGTGACGCCCGCCACTTTGACGGTCCGATTGAGGAGCGCGCTGCCGGGGGCCGATGGCGGCGGCGCGATCGCACCCGGCCGAACCGTCAGCGGCGGAGGCGGCAGAATGCGCGGGATCGGCGAACCCAGCGGTACCGGGTTTATCGGCGGCGGCGTTTGAGCCTGCACGGAGGAGATCGCCAGGACCAGGCTGACTAATATCGGCGCAAACCTCAATGCCGTGATCACCTGCGCTGCCCCGCATCCGTCGTGCCTGCCGGCCCTCGGCGGCCTTTAGCCTCGGAGCGGGAGCGAGCATGGTACGTCAACTGCGGAGGCGCGCTACCGGCGCACCAAAGGCGGTCGACAAACACTCGAACGACCAACGCTCCTGGGTGGTATTGGCCGAAGCTGATCGCTTTGTGTGGCCGGGGCCGGACCTGCGCCCATTATCGGGCTCAAATCTTGTTGCCGAAGAACGGCGAGGGGTGGACCATCGTCGGTGACGCCGGGCTATCCGGGGGCGTGGCGGGCAGCGGGAGGACATCACCATTACCAGCGAGCCACGGGGCTATCCGGGTTTTCCCGGCAAGATCGGGCGCACGCGCGAGGAATCCGAGCCGCATTGGAATTTGCCGGTGCGCCCGCCGCCGGGATCGCCGAACATCGTGATCGTCTTGATGGACGATATGGGTTGGGCGGATATCGGCTGTTACGGCTCGGAAATCGCCACCCCCAACATCGATGCGCTGGCCGGCCGGGGCATTCGGTTTAGCCACTATACGACGCATCCGATCTGTTCGCCGGCGCGCGCCGCCTTGCTGACCGGGATCAACGCCCATTCGGTGGCGACCGGGTGGCTCGCCAACAACAATCCGGGCTTCCCGGGCTATTTCGGGGACATCCCCCGCGACGCGCCGACGATCGCCGAAACCCTGCGCGCGGCCGGATATGCGACCGCCGCGGTCGGCAAGTGGCACAATTCGACGGACGGCGCGGCACCCAATCCCACCTGGCCGACCCATCGCGGCTTCGACCGTTTCTACGGGTTTCTCGAAGGCGAGACCGGATATTTCTTTCCGGCGCGCATCGTCTACAACAACACCGTGGCACCGATCGACGCCTATCCCGAGGGCTACTACGCGACCGACGATTGGATGGAAAAGGCGATCGGCTTCGTCACCGAGATCCGCAACCAGGACCCGAGCCGGCCGTTCTTTCTCTACGTCGCCAACAACGCCGTGCACGGGCCATTGCAAGCCAAGGAAGCCGATCTGGCGAAATACCGCGGCCGGTACGACGCCGGCTGGGACGCGCTCCGCGCCGCGCGCTTTCAGCGCCAGATGGCGATGGGATTGGTCCCGGCGGGGAGCCGGCTTGCCGAGCGTGATCCGGCGGTGCCGGCCTGGGACCATGTTCCCGCCGACCAGCAGCGCCTCTTTGCGCGGCACATGGAAACCTATGCCGCGATGCTTGACTGCGCCGACCAGAATATCGGCCGCCTCGTGGCGTTGCTCGAGGAGCTCGGCGAGCTCGACAACACGATCTTTGTCTTCACTTCCGACAATGGCGGCACCAACTCCGCCGGGCCCGCCGGCGCGCTGCATTTCAACCGGCGCTATGCCGGGCTGCCGGGATTGCCGGTGGAGGTCGATCTGGAGCGCGAGGCTTGGATCGGCACCGGACGGGGCTCCGCCGTTTATCCGATGGGTTGGGCGCAGGTCTCCAACACTCCCTTCCCGTCCTACAAGACCTACACTGGCGGCGGCGGTCGGCGCGTGAGCCTCGTCGTTTCGTGGCCCGACAAGCTCAAGGATTTCGGGGCTGTCCGCAGGCAGTTCGGCCATGTGATCGACGTAATGCCGACCCTGCTGGATCTCGCGGGCGTGCCGGCTCTCGAAACATCGCACGGCGACCCCGCCAAGCCGATGCAGGGCAAGAGCCTGGCGCCGCTGCTGCGGGATGCCGATGCCCCGGCGCCGCGCAATGAGCAGTATTACGAATGCTGGGCCAACCGGGCCTATTACCGTGACGGCTGGGTCGCGGTCTCGCTACAGAAGCGCGGCGAGGCCATCGATTTCGACAATTGGACATTGCACGCCCATGCCGAGGATTTCTCCGAGAGCATGGATTTGCGCCGCCAGCACCCGCAAAAGCTCGAGGAGCTGGTCGCCGCCTTCGACGCGGCCGCCTGGGCGAACATGGTCTATCCGCTCGACAACCGTACACCGGCGCAAAAATTCCTGGAGGTGCCGCCGCATCAGCGGCCTGCGGCCATCGGCCGGCGACGGTTTCTGCCGAACGGCCAGACCGTGCACCGCAATGTGATCGCTCCGCTGATCGGCAACCGGAATTTCGCCATCACCGCGCGCTTTCGGCACGGTGCCGCCGACCAGGGCGTGCTGTTCGCGATCGGCGACGTCGCCGGCGGTCTGGTGCTTTACATCGAGGACGGCACCTTGCGGCTCACCTATAACGGGTTTGGCCGATTTCACGCGCTGGCCGGCCCGGCGATGGCGGAGGGCGAACGCAGTGCTGCGCTTGAATTCGAGGCGCTGGGCAGGCGGCGCGGCCGCGGCCGGCTCGTCCTCGATGGAAGCGACGCCGGCGAATGGCACGATCTCAGCCCGACCCTGATGGGCGGGTTTCACGAGGGGCTCGACATCGGTCTCGATCGCCGCGCCCCGGTCGATTGGGCATTGTGGGAACGCCACGGCATTTTCCGCTACAGCGGAACGATCCGCGACGTCGTTATCGAGTCCGGCCCGTTCGCTCCCGACATGAGCCTCGCCGCGGGCCATCAGGTACAATCACGCAGTTGATGGCCTTGATTGGCACCGCATCCGTCACGCCGGATGCGGGAGGCGGCGTCTAAAAGCCGCTTGACATCGAGGGCCTCGGACGCGTTAACGGCGCGAGATTGGGAACGGCCGTTATCGACCCCGAAGGAGCCCTCTGATTGGCGAACGGTGCTAACGCATGTCGCTGCGAGGCCAGGAGGATTTGATGCCACGGCCCCGGGCAGCCGACGATTTCGAGACGATCCGTACTCGCATGGAGGAGTTGCGGCGGGAGAAGCTGCCCGGGCAGCCCACCCCGGCGGCCGACACTAAACTCGTGGGTCATCGTGGCCCTTGCGCCTGTGGCCACAGCCTGTTCCCCGACGAGTGCGACGGATCGTGCAAGACGTTTTAGCGCAGGGGCAATCGGCAGCCCGGCGGCAAAAGCCGGCATTTGGGGGAGGTGATGGAACCAGGAAGTTCGACCTAGTCAGGAGGCAGCGATGGCAAAGATGCGGGCGGTGCAGGTGGCGCGGGGCGGCGGTCCGCTTGAACTCGTCGAGCGCGACGTGCCCGAGCCGGCGCGGGGCGAGGTGCGCGTCCGCATCGAGGCTTGCGGCGTGTGCCACAGCGACAGTCTCACCGTCGAAGGGCAGTGGCCCGGCGGCCTCTCCTTCCCGCGCATCCCCGGGCACGAGATCGCCGGGGTGATCGACGCAGTCGGCGCCGGCGTGGTCGGCTGGAGCGCCGGGCAGCGCGTCGGTGTCGGCTGGTTTGGCGGACATTGCGGGCATTGCGAGCCGTGCCGGCGCGGCTGGCTGATCGATTGCCGCAACCTGCGCATTCCAGGCATCTCGTACGACGGCGGCTATGCCGAAGCGATGGTGGCCCCCGCCGACGCGCTTGCCGCGATCCCGGACGAATTTGAGGCCGCCGACGCCGCTCCGCTGCTCTGCGCCGGGGTTACCACCTTCAATGCGCTTCGCCACAGCGGCGCGATGCCGGGCGACGTGGTCGCGATCCTCGGTATCGGCGGCCTCGGCCATCTCGGGGTGCAGTTCGCGAACAAGCTCGGCTTCCGCACCGTCGCGATCGCACGCGGCGCCGACAAGGAGGCGCTCGCCCGCAAGCTCGGCGCACACTACTTCATCGACAATGCGAGCGAGGACGTCGCGGCGGCACTCAACCGCCTCGGCGGCGCGCGGGCCGTGCTGGCGACCGTCGCCAGCGCCAAGGCGATGACGCCCGCGATCGACGGGCTCGCGGTGCACGGCCGGCTCATCGTGGTGGGCGTCGACCCCGAGCCGATCCAGGTCACGCCGCTGCAACTGATTGGCGGCAGCCGCAGCGTCGTGGGTCATGCCGCCGGCGCGTCGATCGACTCGGAGGACACGCTCGTCTTCAGCGCGCTGACGGGCGTCCGTCCGATGATCGAGACAATGCCGCTCCCGCGCGCGGCGGAGGCCTATGCGCGAATGATGCGGGGCGAAGCGCGCTTCCGGATGGTGCTGACGATGGCGTAGCACCGATGCTGGCTAGCCGCGCCCGACGGCCGGCCGGGAAGGATATGCCGCCGCGCCCGGCGCCTCGGGCTCAAGGTCCGCGATGGCGCGGCCGCGCGTCTCCGGAAGCAGCAGCAGCATGACGATCATCAGCGCGTGGGCCAAGGTCGAGAACAGCGCGATCGCGGTACCGAGCGGCATGACGACAGTCGCAAAGCCGATCGCGGTCATGAACACCGAGCCGATCGCCCGGCCGGCATTGTAGCAGAACCCTTGGCCGGTGCCGCGGATGGCGGTCGGGTAGAGCTCGGTCATGAACGGGCCCATCGGCGCAAATTTCATCAGGATCGCGGTGTTGAGCGGGACACCGAGAAACAGAAGACCGGTGTTGCCGACCGGCACGTAGATGTAGACGAACACCATGACAATCGACGCAACGGCCGAGATCATGAAGGTCGCTTTGCGGCCGATCGCGTCCGCCAGATAGGCGCCGCACAGGAAGCCGATCAGCGAGCCCACTGCCAGAACCGCAACATAGAGTCCGGTGTGGGAGGCGGTCAGATGGCGCACCGTGCGCAGATAGGTCGGCATCCAGAAGCCGACCGCCCACACGCCGCCCTGCGCGCCCATGACCATCAGCGACACTTTTATCGTCAACCATAAATAGGGCGCGCGAAACGCCGAGAGCAGCTGGGCGATCCCGAGCTGCGCGACTGTCGCGCCGTCCCTCGAAAGCTTCCGATTCAGGAATGCTGCGGCGGATCCACAGCACGAACAGGCCGGGCAAGATGCCGACCCAGAACAAGGCCCGCCACGCGATGGCTTCGGGCAGAATGGCGAACAGGCCGGCATAGACCAGCGCCGCCAGGCCCGGCCCGAAAGCGGCGCCGGTCTGCACAAAGCCGACGCCGCGGCCGCGATATTTGTCGCGGATGACCTCGCCCATCAGCACCGCGCCGGTGGCCCACTCGCCGCCGAACCCGAGCCCGTGCAAGCCGCGCAGGATGAACAGCTGCTCGAAGTTCTGCGCGAAGCCGCACAGGAAGGTGAAGACCGAGTACCACAGGATTGCGATCTGCAGCATGCGCACGCGGCCGAAACGGTCGGCGAGCGCGCCGGCAAACCAGCCGCCGAACGACGAGGCGACGACGGTGACGGTGCCGATCGTGCCGGCGGCGCCGGTCGACATGCCCCATACCGCAATGACCGTTGGCACGACGTAGCTGTAGAGCCCCTGATCGAAGCCGTCCAAGGTCCAGCCGCCCCAGCAGGCGAGCATCGTGCGGCGTTCCCGCGAGGTCAGATCGCGCAGCCAGGCCAACATCGCGTTTCCTTCCCTACCTTTTTTGTCTGATCTGTTTATCGGCGATCTGATCTTCGCCGACTAGGCACGACGCCGCATCCCTGATGCGCCGTCCGCCGCCAGGGCTCGCCGCCGCCGCCGAAGCTGGCGAGCGCTGCGCATCCCCGCCGAGGCCTTGACCCCTGATCTGATAGATGTCCTGATGGAGCTGTCGAACGCAAAATTCGTCAATTTCAGACGGCGAGGGCATGGCAAACAATTCAACAAGACTCGGCAAAGACAAAGGTTATTCATGCCGGCTCTTTACTCGCCGATCCGGATATACCGCCCAAGTCGGAGCAGAGCATTCTGATCGACGGCGAGCGGATCAAAGCGGTGTCGGACGGCTTCATCGATCCGCCGCCGGGCAGTGAGCTGATCGATCTGCGCCGGAAATTCGTCCTTCCCGGCCTGATCGATTGCCATGTGCACCTGACATCGCAGCTCGACCGGGGATCCCGATTGCGCAGGGTCGAAGATTCCGACCCCAAGATCGGCTTCAATGCGGCGCACCACGCGGCCATGACGCTGGGCGCCGGTTTCACGACCGTGCGCGACGTCGGCGCTGCCGGTAATCCCGATGTTATTTTCGCATTGCGGGCCGCCATCGCCGAGAGGAAGGTTGCCGGGCCGCGAATTCTTTGCGTCGGCGCCATTCTCTCGCCCACCGGCGGTCATGGCCAGACCTACGGCTATCGCCAGGACGTTTGCGCTTGCGTGCAATCCACCTCGGGAATTTGCGACGGCGTCGACGAATGTCGCCGCGCGGTGCGCCGCCAGGTCAGCTATGGCGCGGACGCGATCAAATTCGTAGCGACCGGCGGCGTGCTCTCCAACATCAAGGCCGGCCTCGACCAGCAATTCACCGACGACGAAATCCGCACGATCATCGAAACGGCCCATCGCCTGGGCCGGCGCGTCGCCGCCCATGCGCACGGCGCTGCCGGCATCAATGCGGCGCTCGAAGCCGGTGTCGATTTAATCGAGCATGGGAGCTTCCTCGACGCTCGCTCGCTCGAGCTGTTCATCGCCAAAGGCGCGTTTCATGTGCCGACGATCATTGCCGGCGTCACGGTCTTGGAGATGGCGCAGGGCGACGGCGTGTTGACGCCAGCGCAAATCGAGAAAGCGATGATCGTCGGCGTCAAGATCAAGGAGGCCCTCGCCCGCTCGCACAAGGCCGGCGTGACGATCGCGTTCGGCACCGATATGGGCGTGGGGCCGCACGGGCAGAACGCACGCGAGTTCGGCTACATGGTCGAAGCAGGGATGTCCTCCCGCGAAGCGATCAAGGCGGCGACGGTCAATGCCGCCAAGCTGCTCGACCTGTCCGACGAAGTTGGAACGATCGCGCCGGGCAAATCGGCCGACGTCATCGCGGTGGATTCGAGCCCGCTCGACGACGTGTCCGTGCTCGAGCGCGTGGCCTTCGTAATGACCCGCGGCGACGTCTATCGGGCGTGACTTAGTTCCCGCTCGACGAAGACCCCCCGACACCGCGTCGGCGGCGATCGCATAAGTTTGTCCGCTAAGCCCACCGCCTTGCCCCGAATGCGCTCGGAGCAAGGCGGCCCGGTCAGAAGAACGGGTCAGGCAGCCGGCGGGAAGAACACCAAGCTGCGCACCTCGATGCTTTCCCGCGGCGGCGCGCCGGGGGTCAGCGGGTTCTCGAAGGAGGTGTGGAAGGACAGCCGGGCGCGGCCGTCATTGGCGCTGTCGTGGACCCGGATGAACAGCACCTCGTTGGGCTGCTGGTCCGAGAAATAGTACCAGTGATGCTTCGGGTTATACTCGACCCGTGAGGTCTCGCCGCGCACATGGGCATAGACGAGATCGCTGGCGATCAGATCGTCGTCGGTAAAGCTGCGCGCGTCGCACAGCGCCAGCGGCGAATCCTGCACCGGACCGCGGATCGGCCGCCACACATTGACGATGCCGAAGCGGTGCTTCAGCAGCTCCTCGGCGTCGGCGCCGAGATGGTCGCGCACCCGGCGCGGCGCCGAATTCACCGTGTGGTCATTGTGCACCTGCCGCGAGGGCTTGGCCAAGCCGTCCCGCGTGGCGTTGCGCACGTTGTGGTCGAAGACAAAAACGCGGCTGGCGCCGAGCTTGTCCTTCAAGAGTTGCTCGACCTCGGGGTAGTAGACGCGCTTGATCTCTTCGGGATCATAGAAATCGGATACCGCGGTTGGCGCCTTGACCAGGGCGAAGCCGTTGCGGTCGAGCGTGAACTCGGACTCGCGGCCGCGCGCGTCCTCGATCGTGACCTCGTGCGGATCGTCGATGCCGTTCGCGCGCGGCACCCCGGGCGGTGGTTCGATGCGATAATAGGCCGGCTTTTCGGCGCCGCGTTTAAGGTAATGAAGCGTCGAGGTCAGGGTTTTCGGGGCTACAGCAACATCCAGCGGCATGATTGGGCTCCTCCGATCTTGGGCTCTCTTTTGGCGGCGTTCAGCCTCAGCGCGTCACGATGCATCGCCAAGCCCCACTACTCCACGTCATCGGACGGGTGTCAATCGTGATTACAAGATCGACCGGTGGATGAGGTTTTATTTCCCATATAAATAATGGTTTTCTGCAAAATCGTCGGCAAAGCTATCGGCCTGTCCAGCCGAGCCGAGCGGCGCCGACGACCCTGCTGCCGTCCCATCGCGCTATCAGCGTTCGGGTTCGCCATTGTGAGAATTGCGTTCGGCCTCGCGCCTCGGGTGCGGCTGCGCTACCATGCCGCAGGATCAGATTGCATCGGAGGAAATGTCGATGACCCGCGCCTATGACGTAGTCGATGCCGACGGCCACATACTGGAGCCGCTCGATCTCTGGGACGAATACATCGATCCCAAATTCCGCGAGCGCCGCCCGCGGTTTACCATCGACGAGAACGGCAAGGAGCGCCTCACGGTCGAGGGCAAGATGCTGGGCAACCCGCGGGGGATCGGCAGCCTCGGCTCGGTCGGTGTGCGGCAGGGTGCGGTCAAGCCCGACACCCTCAAATATGCCGAAGGGAAGAAGGGCGGGTTCGACCCGCACGCCCGCATCGTCGACATGGATGCCGACGGGATCGACGCCGCTTTCCTCTACCCGAGCCTCGGCCTGTTCGCCGGCGCCGTCGCGGACCCCGAACTCGCGGCCGCGATGTGCCGCGCCTACAACCGCTGGCTCGCCGATTACTGCAAGCCCTATCCCGACCGCCTGTTCGGGGTGGCGATGCTGCCGATGCAGTCGGTCGAGCTGGCGATCGAGGAGATGCGCTACGCGCGCGAAGAGCTCGGGATGCGCGGCGGGTTCTTGCGGCCGAACCCGTATCACGGCAACAAGATGATCAGCGACCCGATGTACGAGCCGTTCTGGACGATGGCCGAGGAGCTCGATTTCTCGATCGGCTTTCACGAGGGCTCGACCAACGCGATGCCGACCGTCGGCGTCGACCGCTTCGCGGCGGACCGCGCGGCGCGGCACATGATCAGCCACACGATGGAGATGATGCTGGCGGCGATGGCCGTGATCTGGGGCGGCGTGGTCGATCGCCACCCGCGATTGCGCGTCGCGTTCCTCGAGTCGGGCGGCGGCTGGATGGCGCCGTGGCTCGACCGCATGGACCGGCATTTCGACGACCACGGCTTCAACGAGACCGCCCCGAAGATGCGGCCGAGCGAGCTGTTCCAGCGCAATTGCTGGATCTCGTTCGAGCCGGTCGAGAACAGCATCGCCGTCTTGGCCGACTATATCGGCCCGCACAAGATCATGTGGGCGACCGATTATCCGCATCAGGACGGGTTCTTCCCGGGCGCGCCCGACATGGTCCGCGAGCGGCTCGGGCCGTTGTCGCCCGAGGCGAGGCATCAGGTGATGGCCGGCGGCGCGCTGGGCTTTTACGGCATGAACTGACGCGGGCGGCTGCAGTCGCGGGCCCTGATCCGGGCCCGCGACGCCGCGCGTCACCCGACATTGTCGGGAGCGCAACTCTCCAGGTGGTCCAACTCGGGCGTCAGGAAGACAAAATGACCGGTTTGCAGACGGTAGCGCGCAATGTCGCGGCCGACCCCGCCGAGGATTTCGACGCGGTCATCATCGGCGCCGGCGTTTCCGGTCTCTACCAGCTCCACCGGCTGCGTCAGCTCGGCCTCAAGGTGCGGGTGTTCGAGAGCGGCACCGGCGTCGGCGGCACCTGGTATTGGAACCGCTATCCCGGCGCCCGCTTCGACTCGGAGAGCTATACCTACGGCTACTCCTTTTCGCCGGAGCTGCTCGAGGAATGGGATTGGGAGGAGCGCTTCGCCGGGCAGCCCGAGACCGAGCGCTATCTCAACTACGTCGCCGACAAGTTCGACCTGCGCCGCGACATCCAGTGCAACAGCCGCGTGACCGCCGCGCACTACCAGGAGGAAGCGCGCAGCTGGGACGTCATATTGGAGGATGGCAGGCATTACGGCGCGCGTTTCCTGATTACCGCCATCGGCGTGCTCTCGGCGCCGACCATGCCGCGCATCACCGGCGTCGACACCTTCAAGGGCCAGTCCTGCCACACCCATTACTGGCCCAAGGAACCGGTCAGTTTCGACGGCAAGCGGGTCGCGGTGATCGGCACCGGCGCCACCGCGGTACAAACGATCCAGGAAGTGGCCAAGACCGTCGGCCAGCTGACCGTGTTCCAGCGCACCCCGAACTGGTGCGCGCCATTGCATAACGGCAAGATCGGCGCCGACGAGATGCGCCAGATCCGCGCCAATTACCCCGAGATCCTGGCGCGCTGCGCCGAGACCCCCGGCTGCTTCATCCACGCCCCCGACCCCCGCGCCACTTTCGAGGTGACGCCGGAGGAGCGCGAGGCCTTCTGGGAAAAGCTCTACGGCGAGCCCGGCTTCGGCATCTGGCAGGGCAATTTTCGCGACATATTGGTCGACCGCGAGGCGAACGCGCTGGTCTCCGACTTCATCGCGCGCAAGATCCGCGAGCGGGTCAAGGACCCGGCGGTGGCCGAAAAGCTGATCCCGAAAAACCACGGCTTCGGCACCCGCCGCGTGCCGCTGGAGACCCGTTACTACGAGGTCTACAACCAGCCCAACGTCAAGCTCATTGACATCAACGAGACGCCGATCGAACGCATCACGCCCGCCGGAATCAAGACCAGCGACGCCGAATACGAATTCGACATGATCATCTACGCCACCGGTTTCGACGCGATCACCGGCAGCTTCGACCGGATCGATATCCGCGGGATCGACGGCCAGCGGCTGAAGGATAAGTGGCAGGCGGGGCCGCAGACCTATCTCGGCATCCTGGTCGAGGGCTTCCCCAACATGCTGATGGTGATGGGCCCGCATGCCGGGCTCGGCAATTTTCCGCGCGCCGCCGAATACAGCGTCGAGTGGGTGACCGGCCTGGTGCGCTTTGCCCAAGAGCGGGGCCTGACGCGGATCGAGGCCACCTCCGCCGGCGTCGCCGACTGGACCGACCACGTCAAGGCGCTGGGCGAGGGGCTCTTGATGAACGAGATCGATTCATGGATGACCGGCGTCAACCGCAACGTCGAGGGCAAGCAGACCCGCAAGATCATGCGCTACAGCGGCGGCCACCCCGCCTTCCGCGCGCATTGCGACGCGGTGATGGCAGACGGTTATCGCAAGCTGGCGCTGGCCTAGACAGACCACACCGGATCCGCACGGACCGCCGCTTCGCGCCGTCTCCGGCCGTTCGCGGGATCACGATAAATTCGCAAGCGTCGACACATAACGGTCGTTGGCGGGCAGGCGGAATGATGACGACCTGACGGCTTCAGGTATGATTTAGAGCCACGTTGTCCACGGAGGATTACCCATGCGGATTCTCGTTCCGGTTGATGGTTCTGCCAGCGCGAACCGGGCTGCGGCACACGCGGTGGCGCTCGTTAAGGGACGTGGTGATGCCGAAATCATTTTAGTGAATGTTCAAAATCAGCAAACCCTCGATATATCCGACATCTCGCATGTAACGTCAGTGGGTGCCGACGCGCATCGCGCTGTTGACCAGTCAAAAAAAGCATTTGCCGAGGCGATTGAGCTCTGTCGCGATGCGCAGGTAAAGTTCGACACCCATTCGACCTTCGGTCCTATCGCCGAGACGATAAACAAGATTGCTCGCGAGGTTGCGGCCGATCAGATCATAATGGGGACGCGAGGTTTCAGTCCTTTGCAGGGGATTGTCCTCGGCTCAGTTTCGACGAAAGTAATCCAGCTTGCTCGCCGACCGGTTACCTTGGTTAAATAAAATAATTTGAAGGGGCGGCGAAGAGATCACGCTCACCTTTACCAAAGAGTTTTTTTGCGTAAGATCATGTATTGTAGATCTTAGTCGACAGTGTTGCCAGTATAGCCGAATCGCGCCGCCATTTTGAGCCGTTCTCGATACCCGCCGGGATCGGCGTAATTTTAGATTTCGCCGTTGTCCAAATGCGGGTTTGATTCAAGCCGGTTTCTTCACGTAGATCTTGCACCAGCCAGCCGGAGAGACGGTGCCCTCGACCACCTTGCAGCCGGAGGGCGGTTCGAATTGCAGGCAGGTTGCGCAACTCTGCCCCTCGTGCGGTGTGTCCTGGTAGGCGACCACCGATTTCGCTGCCTTGGTTTGGGCGATGGCCCCCCTATTCTCGCCGAGGATGCTACCGGTGACGGCGGTGGCTCCGGCGGTGAGCATGACCTTCCGCAAGATCGAGCGCCGCGACGGCGCCGCCGACCAGGTTTTGAATATTTCGTGCATTGCCTTCTCCGTAGATGAGGACAGAATGACGGCTTCTCAGGCGCGCGTTCTATAGGATCACCGTGGCAGGCCGAAACAGGTGGCCGCAGGGGTGACAAAGGGGCTGCGATTGACGACGCGCCTCCGAACCGGCGCAAGCCTTAAAGCGACGGATCTGCCGCGACCGATTGCCACGATGGGACCCGCAAAGACTCGGCTTATCCCGGTTCAGCTGGGTATTACCGGGCCTTGACCACGAGGCCAACGTCCGGTTTAAAATGATCTGCCGATGATCTCCTGAGCGCACCCGGGAGGGAACATTGCTTGGCAAGCGCCGCGCATCCCATGCAGCATCAAAACTTACCGCCGTCGCACACGCCGTACTCTGCACCGCGCCGGTTTTTGTCGGCATCATAGTGTGCATCCTGAACTTCAGGCAGGCGCGCGCCCTGCCGAGCTACGCCCGCCAGACCGGCCAGCAATGTGCTGCGTGCCACAACGGCTTCCCCGAACTGACGCCCTACGGGCGATTATTCAAACTGAACGGCTACACCTTTACCGGCGGGGATTCGAATTGGCCGCCGCTCGCGATGATGGCGATTCCAAACTTCACGCATGTTGCCCAATCTCAGCCTGGCGGCTTGGCGCCGGGATTTGGGAACAACAACGATGTCGCCTTCACCGGCAGCCTATTTTATGGCGGCAAGATCTTCGACCATGTCGGGGCGTTCATCCAGGGCACCTACGACCAGGTCCCCAACTCCATCCACTGGGACAATCTCGATATCCGCTATGCCAACACCGGCCAGCTGTCTGGCGCGGAACTGGTCTATGGCACGAGCCTCAACAACAACCCGACCGTCAATGATGTGTGGAATTCAACACCCGCCTGGGGCTACCCCTACGTTGCTTCTCAGGTGGCGCCGACCCCGGCCGCAACCACCCTGGTGGAAGGACCTTTGGCGCAGCAGGTGCTGGGCCTCAACCCGTATATCTATTGGAACCGGCTGGTCTACGCCGAGATCGGCGGATACCGCACTTCGAGTCCGTGGTCGCTGAGCGCGCTCGGCATTCCCCCGCCGGGGACCAGTTCAATCGACGGTCTCGCGCCCTCGTGGCGGCTTGCGGTCGAACCGGCATGGGGGAACAATACGTGGGAAGCCGGGACCTTCGGCCTTGCCGCGTCGCTGGTACCGCAACGAATCAGCGGCGGCGGCAGCGACCATGTGACGGATGTCGGCTTTGATACCCAGTACGAGTTCCTTGGCGCCCGCGATAGCTTTTCGCTGCAGGCCCGCTACATTCTCGAATACCAGGACTTGTCGGCCAGTCAGACGCTCGGCCTGTCCACCA
Organism: uncultured Alphaproteobacteria bacterium; assembly: GCA_963845735.1. Taxonomy (GTDB): domain Bacteria; phylum Pseudomonadota; class Alphaproteobacteria; order ATCC43930; family CGMCC-115725; genus AP-15. Next base: position 597,934 of record CAWJTR010000009.1, read on the forward strand.
ACTCATTCAATAATTTACATAGCTTTCACATCAAGGGAACCTATTTTTACAAGCAGATGATCGGATTTACAGCCGGCTATTTCAATCTCCAGGGTAGCAGCGACCCACTTCTCTATGGCGACGTTTCGGTCAATAACAGTCCAAATTCAGCCGGGTGGACATTGGAACTTGACTATATTCCATTTAATTACGGCGGTCCGGCATTTTGGCCGTGGCTTAATATGAAATTAGGACTGCAATACATACGCTACAGCAAGTTCGATGGCGCCAGTACGAATTATGATGGGGCCGGCACGAATGCGTCGGCCAACAACACCTTGTTCGCGTTTGCCTGGTTTGCGTTTTGATGCGCGCGGCAAGAACGATGATCGAGCAGCCCGCGGTTCGAGGCTGGGGCTGGGCGCATCCAGCCGATGTGATACCGGCTCTCGCGCTGCTTCTCGCCGCACTCGGGCTCGCGGCGTGCGGTAGCACAAACCCAAGTCCTCAGGCTGCCGGCAGACCCTCGGATGTGGCCGACACGGTGCATGTGTGCTCTTCCTGCCACGGGCCAGGCGGTCACAGCATCTCCTCGACTTTTCCCCGTCTCGCCGGGCAGCAGAAGGATTATCTCATCGCCCAGCTCACGGCGTTTCGTGACCACAAACGCGCTGATCCGCACGCGCAAACCTATATGTGGGGCATGGCTGCGCGGCTGAGCGATCCGATGATCGTGGCGCTTGCGACCTATTACGCGGCTCAGCCCCCAGTTCCTGGTACGCCAGATAACTCGCCGGAAGCGGCAGCCGGTCGTACGATATACATCCACGGTATTCCCGCCGAGAACGTGCCCGCTTGCATCACCTGCCACGGCGAGAAAGGCGAGGGGAACAGTGCGTTTCCGCGGCTCGCAGGCCAGCATGCGCGTATATCGAGCGGCAGTTGGAGGCCTTTGCATCGAATGCTCGGGCCAACGAAATCATGCACGCGAATTCCAAAAATTTGACCGCCGAGCAGATCCGCGACATTGCCGCCTACGTTCGCAGCCTTTGAGTCCGATTTTGCGGCGGCTCGGCGAATGACGGCGAGCGCCCAGTCGCTGACGGAAACCCGAGGGAACGGCTGAAAGCGGGATCCGCGGGCGCGGCTAGGAATGGCCCTTAAGGGGCAACTGCGGACACCGTTGCCCCGTAGCTGCGTTGGCGGCTCGGCGTCGCGATTCCGGCCGTTCGCGCAACTCCCGCATCGAACCGCGCGGTTCGACCGAGTTTTAGCTAACGCCAGCTATCGCTGCCGGTGTGTCACCGGCAAAGTGCGGAGGCGGCCGAGCCGCCCCTTCAGGCAGGTTCCATCGCCGGTTCGGATGCGATCACCTCGATCTGGCCGATCGTCTCCTTGCCCCACACGATCGGAACGACGGCGCCGATTGCGGCAAAGAGCAACATCGTGCCGAAGAAGATCGTCGGCGAGCCGGTATGGGGCGCCATGAAAAACGGCAGCAGGCCGCCGGCGAAAAGCTTTCCACACAATTCGCCGAAGAGGTGGCCGCGGCCGCGCAATGACGTCGGGAACTGCTCGGACAAATAGACCCGGGTCGCGCTGAACGCCGACACCACCGTGAAGCCGATGATCACGCCGCCCGCGATCATCAACACGCGGGCGTACTCTCCCGCCGTATGCGAGAGCAGCATCAGGCAGAATCCAGGCAGCGACCCGGCCATCACATAGAAGATTGTCCAGCGCCGGCCGATGATCTCCATCAGCCAGCCGGTAAACCCCTTCCCGACAAAGCTCGTCGCATAAATGATTGAGGTAATCCCCAGGCTCACACTGACGGCATAGCCCTGGTTGGTCAGCGCCTTCGGTAGCAACGCCGCAGTCATAAAAGCAGCGGAGGCGGCGCAGGTGCCGGTGATCACGCCGACCGCGGTCCACCGCAGCTGGCCCTTCGCGAACAAGGCCCAGTAGGGCGGCAGCGTCTCGCGAGCAGTCGCGCGAACGTCGCCGAGTTCCGCCACGGTCAGCGGCGGCACACGATTGCCGGACCGCCTGATGATCTGGTTGACGATGTCGACCGCGATCCGCGCCTCGCCGCGCCGCAGATGCCAGCGCGGGCTCTCCGGCAGCAGGAAATAGACGATCGCCGGCACGACCAGCACCGCGAGCCCGCCCGGCAAGGCCAGGAGGCGGAACGCATCGGGATTGCCGGCAAGCAGGCCGCCGACGAACGGCAAGACGGTGAACGAGGAGGCCAGCGCCATCTCGTAGATCGCGCCATAGGTGCGGCGGTGCTGCGCCGGCATCAATTCGGCGGCGATCGGGAACACCGCCGACCACACGCCGCCGGCGCCGAGGCCGGTCAACGCCCGCAGGATGAGCAGTTGCTCGGCATTCTGCACGAACGGGATCAGAAGGGTGAAGAACGTCGTCGCAATCACGCCGATCACCAGCATGGCCTTGCGGCTCAACTGGTCGCCGACCGCCGAGAAGCCGAAGCCGCCGATGGTCCCCAAGATGGCGGGGCCGAGGAGCAGCCACTGGATGTCGGTCCCGGTCAGATGCAGCGGCGCCTTGGCCAGCACGATCAGCGAGCCGGTCATAAACAGATCGTAGCCCTCGATGAAACCGACGAGGGCGAGGATGAAGATGATCAAGACCTGGTAGGTGCTGAACGGAATGCTGTCCATCTTGCGGCCAAGCACCCGGCTGGCCGAAGAGCCCGACATCTCCATCGCCGATTGCGCAGTCATGATGCCTCCCTGGGCTGTGGCAACCCGGACACCGTGCGACGACCCGAACGAAGGAGGCTGGGGCCGCTGCTTGCTGCCCGCGGGCTGACGCATCGCGCCTGTTCACCTGCGAGGTCGGTTTATCCGACCCTCATCAGTCCCTGCCTAACACCGCGACGCCGATGTGTCATCGGCAAAGTGCGAGATCGCCGGTCGAAATAACGCCGGATGTCTCCTGCTCGTCCCCTCGCTAACACTCTCCCGCCTGCGGCGCCGCACGCGCGAGCCCCCCTGACCAATGTCGGCTATGGGCAGAACCGGACGGGTCACAAGCGTGCATCGGAAAGGGCGGACGAAATTGACCATCGAAGTCATGCCAGTCCGGGCAACTGGCGGGGACCACGACTGTCGTGGTCATGGTTTCCTTTGCGAAGCCAATTTGATTTCGGCCATCGGACGGTTACGCTCGGGGCAGTTCTCCCCCGCCTGAGGAGGTGGCGATGCCCGCACTCGAACATATCGATCGGCGCCGGGCGGCGCTGATCGCTTACGACGTCTGCCGGCGCGCGCTCACTCCGTCGGATTCTGCACGCAGGGCCGCGATGCGCCCGGTGCTCGACGCCTGGGTGCGGATGATCGCGGTCGCGCGGGCGGCGGGCGTGCCGGTGATCTACACGACGCCGGTCAGCCGCGCTGACGGCGCCGACGTCGTCTTGCTGCCGACCGACCTTTCGGCGGAGACCGGCGTGCCGCCGCTGACCAACGGAATCGAGGGCTCGCCGGAGGCCGGCTTCCCCGACGAGATCGCGCCGCGACCCGAGGATTATGTCTTTCTCAAGCGCCGGCCGAGCGCCTTCTACGGGACGGGTGTGGCCGAGCTGCTGCATATGCTGCGACGCGATACGATCATTATCGGTGGCGGCGCCACCAATCGCGGCGTCGAGACCAGCGTGCGCGAGGCGTTCAACTTCGATATCGCCTCTGTCGTGGTGCGCGAATGCTGCTGGAGCGGCGACGCGGCCGCCCACGCCTACAGCCTCGACAAGGCGATGAAAATGTACGCGCGCATCCGAACCCTCGACCAGGCCGCGGCGATGCTGCGGGAATGAGGGGCGGGAATTCGGAGCAAATCAGGAAAATCCACCCGGCGAGCGAATCCGCAAATGACCGGTTCGCCGCCCAAATCAGTTGATCTGTGGACGGTCGGCAAAGGTCTGTCGGATCCCGCCGAAAGGGACGGCGCGCTGAGCGCGGTCCGTGGTCGATGGAAGGACGAACAACATGTTCAGACTTTATTACGCCCCCGGCACGTGTGCGCTCGCGACGCACATCGCGCTTGAAGAGGCTGGTGCGCCCTACGAGGCGGTTCTGGTCGATTTTCGCACTCAGAGCCAGCGGAGCCCCGAATACCTCGCGGTAAACCCCAAAGGGCGCGTTCCCGCACTGGTAACCGAGAGCGGCACGCTTACCGAAACGCCGGCGCTCCTGTGCTTTGTGGCACAGCGATTTCCGAAGGCCGAACTCGCCCCCCTCGCTGATCCCTTCGCTCTTGCGCGGGTTCAGGAGTTCAACAGTTATCTGTGTTCGACGGTGCATGTCGCGCATGCGCACGGCAGGCGGGGCGCCCGGTGGGCCGATGACGCCGCAGCGATCGAGGCGATGAAGCGCAAAGTGCCGGCGAACGTGACGGAATGCTTTGAGCTGATCGAGCACAAGCTCATGAAGGGCCCGTGGGTCATGGGTGACCAGTACACGATCTGCGATCCGTACCTGTTCACCATCGCTTCCTGGATAGAGGGCGACGGCGTCGACACCACCAAACTGCCCCGCGTCATGGAACATCGCGCGCGCATGCTGGCGCGTCCCGCTGTTCAAAAGGCTGTGGCTGCCGAAGGGACGCAAATTCCTTGACGATCACGCGTACCTCGAACGGTTCTGAAGGCGTGGGTCGACCGCCAGGGCCAACCTGTCTTAGGGCCGCTCACGGCCTCGGCTCTCTGACCATCATATGATGGTTGGTCTTGAAGGGTAATCGATGGGCTCTCCTGATCTGACGCATATTGTGGTCGTCGGTGCTGGCGCTGCGGGCTTGATGACGGCCTGCGAGCTGGTGCGCGCGGGCAAACGAGTCACGATCCTCGAGGCGCGAGACCGATGCGGCGGACGCATCTACCCGCTGCCCGCCCAGGAATTTGGCTATCCGGCAGAGGGCGGCGCCGAGTTTGTCCACGGCGCCGCGCCGGTGACGCGAGCTCTGATGCGCGAAGCGCAGATTTCGCTGTTGCCGCGCGGCGGCACGCGATGGAGCGCCCGCACCGGCAAGTTATTGCCCAACGAGCCTTCGCTGCCTCATCTGGGTCGGTTCTACCAAGCTCTGAGCGAGGTGAAAGCCGATCTGCCCATCGCCGAATTTCTGCAGACGCATTTTGCCGATCGGCGATACGACGAGCTGCGGCGGTCAATCACCCGGACGGTCGAGGGCTACGACGCGGCTGACCCGCGCCGCGCCAGCACTCTGGCGCTTCGCGACGAATGGATGGCCCGGGACGACGGCGAACACGGGCGGATCGCGAAAGGCTACGGCGCGCTCATCGACTATCTCTCATCGGAATGCCGCAGGCATGGAGCGGCACTCCATCTCGGCGCCGCCGTGACGGCGATCGACGAGGCCCGCGGGCGGATTGCCGTGCGCTGTTACGACGGCGCCACGTTCGAGGCCGATGCCGCGATCCTCACCGTGCCACCTCCCGCTCCTGGCCGAAATCGCGCTTCCGTCGGCGGCGCGCGAGCGGCAGCGGCCACTGACGATATCGGGTTCGGCAACGTCGTCAAAATTCTGTTTCGCTTCGCCACGAAGTGGTGGGCCGATCATGGCGGGCGAGATCTGGCCGATCTGTCGTTCCTGCTTTCCGATGCAACGGTCCCGACCTGGTGGACCCAGTATCCAGACGGATATCCGGTGCTGACGGGCTGGTTGGCGGGACCCAAGGCCGACAGGGTGTCGTCACTTGCCGAGGCCGAACTCATCGACATGGGGCTCGCCTCGCTCGGCGAGATTTTCGATCTTCCTGCGGACCGCATCAGGAGAGATCTCGTCGCGGCGCGAGCGATCAACTGGGGCAACGATCCGTTCGCGCGCGGCGCTTATTCCTATGCCACGCCAGGACACGCGAAGCGCAGTCGCTGCTGAGAAAATCGAACGGTGACGCCATATTCTTTTCTGGCGAGGCGCTTTATGCCGGTCCGGATATGGGCACGGTCGAGGCGGCGCTGGCCAGCGGCCAGGAAACAGCGCAGACGATCCTGACAGGGTCTCCGGCGATACCACCCGCGTCCGGTAACGTTCCGAGCCCGCCTTCGGCTAACGGCAGCGTCCGCCTGGGCGTGAGTTGCTGTCGTCAAATACGGCGGCAATGCGCCCGATTCCGTCCATTCAAGTTTGTTACGCCGATAGTTGAAGACCCGAAAACGCAAGGTACTTTGTACTTCAAAGTATACTGCGTTGTGGGGAACTCGATGATCGACGACCGGGTGCGTGACGACATCGCGCTGATTCGCGAAGCGATCGAGGAGGGCCGTGGGTACGCGACCGCCAGCGGCCAAGGTCTGGTGGTGTGGGGGATCGCGCTCGCGGCCGGGTTTGTCGCCACTTATGCCTTTGTCCGCGGCTACCAGTCGGCGCTGCCGCCGCCGGCGCTGTGGCCGCTGGCGATTGCCGTGCCGTGGGCCTATTGGCTGCGGCGGGTGTGGGGCCGCGCCCAAGGCGACGCGCCGGCCCCGTCGCGCAGCCCGATGGTCGTCGCGCTGCGCATGCTGTGGCTCGGCCTCGGCATCTTCCTGACGACCTTGACCCTGGCCGTGCTGTGGAGCGGCGAGGGTTCCGCGGACTGGCTCTCTGCGGTCGCCGCCGGGGCGATCGGCACGGCCGTGTTCGCGACGGCCTGGCTTGCCGGTCTGTTGTGGCTGCGCTGGGTGGCGGTCGCTTGGTGGATCGGCGAACTGGCGCTGGTTGCGCTGCGCCACCGGCCGGAGGCGCTGCTGCTGTCCGCCGGATTGATGCTGGCGCTGCTGGCCGGGCCGGGCATCGCGCTGGTATTGCGCCGGCGGAAGCTGCTAGCCGCGGCATGACCGATTACGACCATGCGGCGATCGATGAGGTATTGCACAGCCGCGTGCGCCTGGCGATCGTCGCGTCCCTCGCCGGCGCCGGGAGCACGCCGAGTTCGCCGCGGTGAAGAACGCGATCAAGACCACGGACGGCAATGCCAGCGTGCATCTGCGGAAGCTCGAAGAGGCCGGCTACATCGCCGCCGAGAAGCGCTTCGTCGCCCGCAAGCCGCAAACCCTCTACAGCCTGACCGCGGCGGGCCGTCAGGCGCTGCGCGGGTATGTTGCACATCTCGAAACGCTGCTCGCCAACGGGAGGGTCCCGCGATGAGGCAAGCGCTTCGCCAGCTGTTCGAGGATTTTCTCTCGTCGATCCTGTTCTTCGCGCTCTACGCGCTGACGGCAGCCTCTATCTCGGCTCGGCGGTGGCCATCGCGGTCGGGATCGCCGAGGTCGCACGCCGCAAGCTCGCGCACCGGCCGGTCGAGCCAATGCAATGGATGAGCCTCGCGCTCGTCGTCGTGCTCGGCGGCGCAACGATCCTCTTCCACAGCCCGCGCTTTAACATGTTCAAGCCGAGCATCATTCACCTGTCGATCGCCGCCGTCATGCTGCGGCGCGGCTGGATGCGCCGCTATCTGCCACCGATCGCCCAGCAACATCTTGGCCAGCCGATGATCGACGCGGCCGGCTATGCCTGGGCCGCGCTGCTGGCGTCGACGCGGTCGCAACGTGTTCATCGCGCTCGAATGTAGCATCGCGACGTGGGCTTGGTTCATCTCGTTCGGTGCGTTCGGCGCCAAGGCGGTGGCGTTCGGCCTGCAATACGTCATCTTCCGCGAATCGTCACCCGGCGGATAGCTGTCGCCGCCGCCGCGGCAGCGCCGCCCCCTCGCGAAGCGGTTCCGGCGCGGCGCCCTAATGACCGATGGCGGTCCACGCGATCAGCGTCGGCTGACTGGCTGAACGGGCTGATCGAGGCCACGCTGTACGCGTCAGCTCAGGGTCGTCCTGCGCTCGCTTACATCCGGTCTCTTAGAGGCGGGCTCGAAATGGATTGAGTGATTTCAGTTAGTTGTGGTACGCGGTGTGTCAGAACGCACGGGGGAGACAACATGTGGACTGAAACCACTCGTCGGCATATCGGCAAGACGATCCGCGCTATGCAAGCGACATGACCGATGCGGAGTGGGCGCTGATCGAGCCGCATTTGCCGGCGGCGAAGCGGCTCGGCCGGCCACGTTGCGTGGCACCGCGCGCGGTGGTGGAGGCGTTGCTCTATCTGTTGCGCACCGCCTCACCCTGGCGTTTGCTGCCGCGCGATTTCCCGAACCGCTCGACGGTCCAGCGTTACTTCTACGCCTGGCAAGCCGCAGGGGTGTGGAAAACGATCAACGTCCTGCTGCTGCAACAGGCCCGCGAACGGGCAGGGCGCGAAGCCAGCCCTTCGGCCGGGGTAATCGACAGCCAATCGGTCAAGACGACGGAGAGCGGCGGCCCGCGCGGCGGAGCCTGTCCTCGGGCGCGGCATCGCCGCGACCCGGGGGATGCGTCAAGAAGATCAACGGTCGCAAGCGCCACATCATCACCGATACAGTGGGGCATCTGGTGGCGGCAAAGGTCCACGCTGCCGACATCCAGGATCGTGACGGCGCGGAGACCTGCTGGCCTCGATCCGCTTCCTCTTTCCTTGGCTGCGACATTGTTTTCGCCTGACGGCGGTGACGCCGGGCGAGCAACTGGCCCTCGACCTGGCCGGACACGGCCAGTGGCAGATCGAAATCGTCTAGTGTTCTCATCGGCGCCACCTGATTTTACCTCCTGCCGCGGCGCTGGGTGGTCGAACGAACCTTTGCTCTTGGCTCAACCGAAGTCGCAGGCTCGCCAAAGACTTCGAGATGACGGAGGCCAGCAGCGAGGCTTGGCTTTACCTTGCTTCCGTCCAACTTATCGCGCGTCGCCTCGCTCGACCTACAACTAATAGAGTTT